>NZ_JAJNDA010000005.1 GCF_021026295.1 Actinomycetospora soli | reverse complement strand
GCCAGCTGTACTTCCTGCTCGGCGGACTGCTCTCCCGACTGGTCTACCTGCAGTACGGCCTCGGGGTCATCCTCGCCTTCATCGGCGTCAAACTCGTCCTCGAGGCCCTGCACACCAACACGCTGCCGTTCGTCAACGCCGGCCGTCCGGTGCCGGTGCCGCTGATCGGGATCGAGCTCTCGCTGGGTGTGATCATCGGCGTCCTGGCCGTCACCACCGTCGCCAGCCTCCTGCGCACCCGCGGGCGGTCGACCGCGGCGGAGGAGGAGCGCGAGACGGTGCCGTCGGGGCGCTGAGCCCCTCCACGAGCGGCCCTGCCCGTCCGGCGAGTGCGGCGATGTGCACCACCGGTGACGCACACCGCCGCACTCGGCCGAGCGGCACCGGTCCCGCGCCGACCGTCTCCGCGAGTGCCCCGTCGGGCTGGTTTCCGGGCTCGGCTGGATGCGTCACGTGCCACTCGCGGGCCGGCGCCGGCGCGCAGGGCGGCCCCACCTCAGGGCGTCGCGGCCAGCAACCCCCGCACCCGGGCGCGCTCCGCGTCCAGGAACGCTCCGAAGGCCGGGCCGGACAGCGGGGCGTCGGTCCAGCCGTTGCGCGCGACGGCGGCCCGCCACGCCGCGGTCGAGCGCACCCCCTCGGCGAGCGTGACGAGCCGGTCGAGGTCGGCGGGGGCGAGGTCGGGCGGGGCGAGCAGCCCGCGCCAGTTCTCGAAGACGACGTCGACACCGGCCTCGCGCAGCGTCGGCGCGTCCACCCGCGGCGAGCGGGCCGCGGACGAGACGGCGAGGGTGCGCACGGTGCCGAGGTCGACCTGCGGGGCCGTCTCCCCGAGCCCGGTCACCGCGGCCGCCACGTCGCCGCGCAGGACCGCCGGCAGCAGCGCGTCGCCCGGCAGCGCCGCGTACCGGACGGCCGCGGCCGGGATGCCGGCGGCGGCGGCGAGCTGGGTGGTCACCAGCCAGTCGGGCCCGCCACGGGCGGAGATCCCACCGACGACGACGCGGGACGGGTCGGCCCGCCAGGCCGCCACGAGGTCGGACAGCGTCCGGTAGGGGGACCCGGCCGGGACGGCGACGAGCTCCGGCTCGGTGATCAGCCGGGCGACCGGCGTCGCGCGCAGCCCACCCGGCCCACCCCCGTCGTCGGGAACGGCCCCGAGCAGGCCGAGCCCCATGACCATCAGCAGGTCCGGGCGTGCGCGCTCCGCCGCGAGGCGCGCGAGGGCCGCCCGGCCACCGTCACCCGGCACGACGACGACCGCGGGACCGGGCTCGCCCTCCTGCTCGGCGAGGGCGGCGGCGACGGTGCGGGCGGTGAGGTCGTAGCCGCCGCCGACCTCGGTGGGGACGAGCAGGCGCAGGTCGCCGGTGCCGGTGCCGCAGCCCGCGAGGAGCGCCACCAGCACGGCGAGGACCAGGCCCGCTCGTCGCACGACGATCACTGTCCCATCCGCCGCGCGTGAATCTCGCGGGCCGAGGCGCCAGACTGCAGGGCGTGACCGATCCGCCCGCGACCCGCCGGTGGTCGCGGATCGGCCGGCGCACCCTCGCCGGGCAGGCGCTCGCCCTGCAGCTCGGGGTGGTCGCCCTCGTGCTCGTCGCGGTGGCCGCCGTGAGCGTCACGCAGTCGCTCGCCGCGTTCACGCGCACCGAGAGCCGGCGGGTGCTCGCGGTCGCCGAGGACGTCGCCGTCGACGGGGTGGTGCGCCAGGCGCTGGCGGCGCCGACGGTCTCGCCCCGCAACCCGGTCACGGCCGTGGCCGACGGCGCGCGGGCCGTGTCGGGCACCACGGCGGTGGTCGTCGCCGACGCGGACCTCGTCGTGGTCACCGCCACCGACCTGGCCCTCGTGGGCACCACGCTGCCCACCGCCGACGCCGACGGCGGGGACCCGAGCCGGGTCGCGGAGGGACGCAGCTGGACCGGCTACCTCCGGCTGACCCCGGACGGACCGCTCGCCGTCGCCGCGCAGGTGCCGGTCCTCGCCGCCGACGGCCGCCGCCTCGGGGCGGTCGCGGTGACGAGCAACCTGCCGGACGTCCTCACCCGGCTGGCCGCGTCGGCGCCGGACCTGCTCACCTACCTCGGGCTGGCGACCGCGCTCGGCGTCGTCGGGTCGTTGCTGCTGGCCCGGCGGGTGAAGCGGCAGACGCTCGGGTTGGAACCGCGCGAGATCACCGCCCTGGTGCAGCAGCGCGAGGCCATGCTGCTCGGGATCCGCGAGGGGGTGCTCGGCGTCGACGCGGACGGGCGGGTGGTGCTGGTCAACGACACCGCGCGGCGGCTCCTGGGCCTCCCGGAGCGCGCGGTCGGGCGCACCCTCGCGGAGCTCGGCCTCGACCCGGAGGTCCGGGCCGTGCTGACCGGTCCCGACCGGGCGGAGGACGCCGTGATCCCGCGCGCCGACGCGGTCGTCGTCGCGAACCGGCGGCCCTTCCTCGTCGACGGGACGGTGCGGGGATGGGTGACCACCCTGCGCGACCGCACCGAGCTCGCCGCCCTGCAGCGCGAGCTCGGCACCACCCGCGGCACCACCGAGACGCTGCGCGCGCAGGCGCACGAGTTCTCCAACCGGCTCCACACGATCTCCGGGCTGATCGAGATCGGGGAGTACGACGAGGTCGTGCGCTACGTCGGGACGCTGCAGGGCTCCGCGGAGGACGACGCGGCCGTGACCGGTCGGGTGGGGGACCCCTCGCTCGCGGCCCTGCTCGTCGCGAAGGCCCGCCTGGCCCGGGAGCGCGGTGTCGTCCTCGAGGTGACCGGGTCGCTCGGGCGGGTGTCGGACGACCTGTCGGCCGACCTCGTCACGGTCGTCGGCAACCTCGTCGACAACGCGCTCGACGTGCTGAGCGGCGGCACGGTCACGGTCGACCTCGCCGATCCCGACGGCGACGTCCACGTCGCGGTCCGCGACACCGGGCCCGGGGTCAGCACCGAGCCGCCGGACGCGGTGTTCGGCCGCGGCGTGTCGACCAAGGGCGACGGGCGCGGCATCGGGCTGGCGCTGGTCCGGGCGGTGTGCGTGCGCCGCGGGGGCGAGGTCGCGGTCGCGTCGCGGCCGGGGGAGGGTGCGGTGTTCACGGCACGACTGCCGAGGGAGAGGACAGCGGATGACCGGCGGGTCGGCGTCGGGCGGTGACGGCACCGAGGCCCTGCGCGTCCTGGTCGTCGACGACGACTTCATGGTCGCGAAGGTCCACGGCGGCTTCGTCGCGCGCACCCCGGGGTTCAGCCCGGTCGGGGTGGCGCACACGGGGGCGGAGGCCCTGACCCGGGCGGTCGAGCTGCGCCCCGACCTCGTGCTGCTCGACCTCTACCTGCCCGACCGCGGCGGCCTCGACGTCCTCGCCGACCTGCGGGCCGCGCTGCCGGAGGTCGACGTCCTCATGGTGACGGCGGCCCGCGACGCCGAGACGGTGCGGGCCGCGGTCCGGGGCGGGGTCGTGCACTACCTGATCAAGCCGTTCGGCTTCGAGGACCTGCGCGACCGGCTCCTGCAGTACGCCGCCGGGCGGCGGGCGCTGCCGGCCGAGCAGGAGGCCGACCAGTCGGCGGTCGACCGGCTCTTCGGCGGCGGCCCGCCGTCCGCCCCTGCCGCGCCGACCCCCGGGACGCGGACGGGCCCCCGGGCGTCGTTGCCCAAGGGCCTGTCGGGGGAGACCGCCGACCTCGTCGCGGCCGCGCTCCGCGGCGCCGACGGCGACCTGTCGGCGGCGGAGACCGCGGAGCGGGTCGGGATCTCGCGGGTGAGCGCCCGGCGCTACCTGGAGTACTTCACCGACGCCGGGCGGGCCGAGGTGCGGCTGCGCTACGGCACCGCCGGCCGACCCGAGCGCCGGTACCGCGCGCTCTGAGCCGCATCAGGCCAGGAACGGGATCGCCCCGACCAGCACGCCGACCACGAGCATCGCCAGCGACGCGAGGCCCGCCATCCACAGCGCCTTGCGGTGGTGGTCGCCGAGGTCGACCTTCGCGAGCGCGACCAGCAGCAGGATCGCCGGCACCAGCGGGCTCTGCATGTGCACCGGCTGCCCGACGATGGAGGCGCGGGCCATCTCGGCGGGGGAGATGCCGTAGTTCGCGGCCGTCTCGGCGAGGACCGGCAGCACGCCGAAGTAGAAGGCGTCGTTGGACATCAGGAACGTCAGCGGCATCGAGACGAGCGCGGTGACCACGCCCATGAACGGCCCGAACGAGGCGGGGATGACCGAGACCATCCACCGCGCCATCGCGTCGACCATGCCGGTGCCGTCGAGGACGCCGATGAGCACCGCGGCCGCGAGGACCATCGAGACGACCGCGACGACCGAGCTCGCGTGCGCCTTCAGCTCGGCGGCCTGCTCGTCGACCGTCCGGAAGTTCACGACGAGCGCGATCCCGCAGCCGATCATGAAGAGCACGGCGATCGGCAGCACGTCGAGGATCAGCAGCCCGAGCATGGCGACGGTCAGACCGGCGTTGAACCAGTACAGCCGCGGCCGCAGGGTGGGACGGTCCGGGTCCAGGGCGCCCTCGAGGCCGCCCCCGGTCGAGCCGGTCGAGCCCGTCGAGCCCGTCGGGTCGGTCCCCCCGGTGCCCACCGCGGGCGCGCCCGACGGCGGGGTGAGGACCGCCGTCGAGGTGCCGGTCCCGCCGGCGACCCGCTCCGCGCCGACCGACGCACGCACCTCGGCGAAGGCGTCCGCGCCCAGACGCGTGCGCTCCCGGCGGCCCAGCACGTACGCGAGCACGAGGACCGTCGCGATGCCGCCCAGCAGCGACGGGATCATCGGCACGAAGACCTCGGACGGCGAGAGCTTCAGGGCACTCGCCGCGCGGGCGGTCGGGCCGCCCCACGGCACGATGTTCATGACTCCGTTCGCGACGCCGGCCACCGCGGTCAGCACCACGGGCGAGAGCCCGAGCCGCCGGTACACCGGGAGCATCGCGGCCACCGTGATGATGAACGTGGTGGACCCGTCCCCGTCGAGCGAGACGACGGCGGCCAGCACCGCGGTGCCGACGACGACCTTCGCCGGGTCGTCGCCCACCACCCGCAGGATGCCGCGCACGATCGGGTCGAAGAGCCCGACGTCGATCATGGTCCCGAAGTAGATGATCGCGAACATGAGCAGGGCGGCCGTCGGCGCGAGGTCCTTCACCGAGTCGATGACCATGTCCCCGAGGCCGAGCCCGGCGCCCGCGAAGAGCCCGAAGATCGTCGGCACCAGCACGAGGGCGACGACCGGGGTGAGCTTCTTCGTCATGATCAAGGTCATGAAGACCCCGATCATGGCGAAGCCGAGGATGACGAGCACGGGGTTCCTCCTGGGGATCGACGGCGATCGCTCCGGCGTGACGGCGACCACCGTGCGGTCCGACCGACCGTGAGGTCGACGTTGGGAAAGCGAACCGCGTAGTGGTCGTAGTGGTCACGGGCGCGACCGTTCTGGTCACGCCCGCGATCGACGAGGCTCGACCCCGTGCGACGCGTCCCCCCGTGGTTCCTGGGCCTGCTGGTCTGTGTGCTCGCCACGCAGACCGCGCTCAACCTGGCGCGTCCGCTGGTCTCCTACCGGGCGATCGGGCTCGGCGCCGACGCCACGGCGGTCGGGATCGTCACCGCCGCCTACGCGCTGCTGCCGATCGTGGTGGCGGTCCCGCTGGGCCGGGCGACCGACCGGCTCGGACGCTCGGCGGAGGTGCTGCTGCTCGGCGTGCTCCTGCTCGGGGCGGCACCGCTGCTGCTCGCGGGCGCGGACGCGCTGTGGTCGGTGGGGCTCGCCTCGACCGCGCTCGG
Source organism: Actinomycetospora soli (assembly GCF_021026295.1). Lineage (GTDB taxonomy): Bacteria > Actinomycetota > Actinomycetes > Mycobacteriales > Pseudonocardiaceae > Actinomycetospora > Actinomycetospora soli. Next base: position 403,191 of record NZ_JAJNDA010000005.1, on the reverse strand, counting down.
CTTCGGCCACCTCGCCTTCATGATCGCCGCGCAGGGCCTCGTCGCGGCCCGCAGCCCGTCCGGCGACCTCGACCGCGCCTTCGGCGTGTTCACCGCCGTCACCTCCGCGGGCCAGCTCGTCGGCCCGCTGCTCGCCGGCGCCCTGCTCGGCGACGCGAGCGGGGCCGCCCTGCTCCCCGCGAGCCGCACGGCGCTGCTCGTGGCGGGGGCCTGCGTGCTCCCGGCGCTGCCGGTCGCGGTCGTCATGGCCTGGCGTCGGCTCCGGCGCGCGATCCCCGTTCCCGACGGCGCTCCGGGGCCGGACGGCGGGCGCGCGGGCATCCCCGCACTCCTGCGCCGCCCGGGGATGCGGCCGGGCCTGCTGGTCAGCCTCGCGCTGCTCGCGACCGTCGACCTCGTCACCGCCTACCTGCCCCTGCTCGCCGAGGAGCGGGGGATCGCGCCGTCGGTGGTCGGTGTGCTGCTCGGGGCACGGGCCGGCGCCTCCCTGGCGTCCCGGTTGCTCCTGGGCCGCCTCGCGGCGCGGTGGGCGCGCTCCACGCTGGTCGTCGCGAGCGCGGCCGGGTCGGCGGTGTCGCTCGTCGTCGCCGCCTGGCCCGGCGCGGGCGTGCCGGTGATGGCGGTCGCCCTGCCGCTGTGCGGGTTCTTCCTCGGCATCGGCCAGCCGCTGACGATGACGCTGACCGTGCGCTCCGCCCCGCCGTCCGCCCGGTCGACCGCGCTCGCCCTGCGCCTGCTCGCCCACCGCGTCGGACAGGTGGCGGTGCCGGCCGGGGCGGGCCTGGTGGCCGGGGCGGCCGGCGCGGCGGGGGCGCTGTGGCTGGCGGGTGGCCTGCTGGCCGGGTCGGCCCTCGCGGCCGCCGACGCCACCCGGCGCGGCGCCTTCGACGACGGGTGAGCCGACGGGGTACTCCGGCGGCATGGACCTCGACCAGGCGCGCACCTACCTGCGCGAGCACCACCACGCCGTGCTCGCCACCACCCGCTCCGACGGCGCACCGCAGCTCTCACCCGTCGTCGTCGGGATCGACGCCGAGGGCGCCGCCGTGATCAGCACCCGCGAGACGGCGATGAAGGCGAAGAACCTGCGGCGGACCCCGCGCGCGTGGGTCTGCGTGTTCCCGGACGGCTTCTTCGGGGAGTGGGCGCAGGTCGAGGGCGACGTCGAGATCGTCGACCTGCCCGCGGCCCACGAGCCGCTGCGGGCGCTCTACCGGCAGGTCACCGGGGGTGAGCACGACGACTGGGACGAGTTCGACGAGGCCATGCGCTCCGAGCGGCGGGTGGCGGTGCGGATCCACCTCGACCGGGCGGGGCCGAGCGTGAGCGGCTAGATAGCCTGGGTGTCTCCCACCCGACGCGACCAGGAGATTCACCGCAGATGATGCGCACGCACCCCGCCGGCACGCTGCGCGCCGAGCACGTCGGCGCCACCGTCACCCTCGCCGGATGGGTGGCCCGCCGCCGGGATCACGGCGGCGTGGTGTTCATCGACCTGCGCGACGCCTCGGGGGTCGTCCAGGTCGTGTTCCGCTCCGGCGAGGTCGCCGAGGCCAGCCACCGGCTGCGCGCGGAGTACTGCGTGCAGGTCGTCGGCGCCGTGGAGGCGCGCCCGGCGGGCAGCGAGAACGCCGACCTGGCCACCGGCGCGGTCGAGATCAGCGCGACCGAGCTGACCGTGCTCTCCGAGTCGGCCCCGCTGCCGTTCCAGATGGACGAGACGCCGGGCGAGGACGTGCGGCTGCGCTACCGCTACCTGGACCTGCGCCGCGAGGGCCCGGCCCACGCGATCCGGATGCGGTCGCGCGCCAACAAGATCGCCCGCGACGTCCTCTCCGACCGCGACTTCGTCGAGGTCGAGACCCCCACGCTCACACGGTCGACACCCGAGGGCGCGCGCGACTTCCTCGTCCCGGCCCGCCTGCGCCCGGGCAGCTGGTACGCGCTGCCGCAGTCGCCGCAGCTGTTCAAGCAGCTGCTGCAGGTCGGCGGCCTGGAGCGGTACTTCCAGATCGCCCGCTGCTACCGCGACGAGGACTTCCGCGCCGACCGGCAGCCGGAGTTCACCCAGCTCGACATCGAGGCGAGCTTCGTCGACCAGGACGACGTCATCGCGCTGGGCGAGGCCATCATCGGCGCCCTGTGGTCGGAGCTGGCCGGGTACGCGCTCCCGTCGCCCGTGCCGCGCATGACCTACGCCGACGCGATGGCGCGCTACGGCTCGGACAAGCCGGACCTGCGCTTCGGCATCGAGCTCACCGAGCTCACCGAGTACTTCGCCGAGACGCCGTTCCGGGTGTTCCGGGCGCCCTACGTCGGCGCGATCGTCATGCCCGGCGGCGCCTCGCAGGCCCGCCGCACGTTCGACGGCTGGCAGGAGTGGGCCAAGCAGCGCGGCGCCCGCGGTCTGGCCTACGTGCTCGTCGGCGACGACGGCGAGGTCGGCATGGGCGGGCCCGTCGCGAAGAACCTGTCGGACGCCGAGCGCGAGGGCCTGGCCAAGGCGGTCGGCGCGAACCCGGGCGACTGCATCTTCTTCGCCGCTGGACCGCGCTCGTCGTCGCGGGCGCTGCTCGGCGCCGCGCGCGGCGAGATCGCCCGGCGCCAGGAGCTGATCGAGCCGGGCTCGTGGTCGTTCGTGTGGATCGTCGACGCCCCGCTGTTCGAGGCCGCGGACGAGGCGACGGCGGCCGGCGACGTGGCCGTCGGCTCGGGCCAGTGGACCGCGGTGCACCACGCCTTCACCTCGCCGACCCCGGAGTGGATCGACCGGTTCGAGGAGGACCCGGCCCACGCGCTGGCCTACGCCTACGACCTCGTCTGCAACGGCAACGAGATCGGCGGCGGGTCCATCCGTATCCACCGGCAGGACGTCCAGGAGCGGGTGTTCGCGCTCATGGGCCTCTCGGCGGAGGAGCAGCGGGAGAAGTTCGGCTTCCTGCTCGACGCGTTCTCCTTCGGACCGCCCCCGCACGGCGGGATCGCGTTCGGCTGGGACCGGATCTGCGCGCTGCTCGCCGGCGTCGACTCGATCCGCGACGTCATCGCGTTCCCCAAGACCGGCGGCGGCTACGACCCGCTCACGGCCGCCCCGGCGCCCATCACGGCGCTGCAGCGCAAGGAGGCGGGGGTGGACGCGAAGCCCGCTCCCGCGAACCCGGTGAAGCCGCAGGAGCGCCCGGTGGACGACCCGGGGGAGACCCCCGGGGACCAGCCTTCCTGACGGCGGGTCGGGCCCCGTCCAGCCGTTCGGTTGCGCGCCGTCGCTCTCACAATCGGTGACGCCGCGCAACCGAATCGTGGTCCTCGGTACACGGTCGTGCATCGATTCCGATGGGTCCGAGTTCGGGTTACTCGCGAGTAGTAGACGTCGCGGACGGTAGGCTCCATCGTCTGATGACCCCGCTGACGGCCGATGACTCAGACACCCCCTCCGTCCTCGACGCCACCGCCGGGCGCCCTGACCGTTCGGTCGAGCGCACCGTCGAGCTGGCCGAGGAGCTCCTCACCCGCCGCGCCGGCGCGCGGGTACGGCTCGCGGATGCGCAGGATCTGGGCGGCAGCACCCGCTCGTGCGTGGTGCGGGTGCGGGTCGCGCAGAACCCGTTCTCGCTCCCGCGCTCCCTCGTCGTGAAGCACTACCTCGGCGAGGCCGCGGCGTCGCCGCGGACCTCGGCGACGGAGCGTGTCGACCCGTTCCCGTACGAGGCCGCGAGCTGCCAGCTGTTCACGGCCATGCCGGCCGACGACCGCGCGACCCCCACCCTCTACGCCAACGACCCGCAGCGGCGACTGCTCGTGCTCGAGGACCTCGGGCGCGGGTCGACGCTGGCCGACAAGCTGCACGGCGACGACCCGAAGTCCGCCGAGCGCGCCCTGCTCGGCGCCACCCGGGCCCTCGGGCGGCTCCAGGCCGCCACGGCCGCCCGCGAGGGCGACTTCGGCGCGCTGCTGCGCCGCTCCGGGGTGAAGCACTGGCGCGACCCGCTGGCCGACGACGCCCGGTCCGCGCTCGCCGAGATCCCCGACCTGCTCGCCGGCCGCCTGCGCGTGGAGGCGGCACCCGCGGCGGTCCAGCACGCCCGCGCGGCCGCGGGCCTGCTCGGCGGCACCCGCTACCGCGCCTTCAGTCCCTCCGAGGTGTCCCCGGAGAACTGCCTGCTCACCGGCGCCGGGGCACGGTTCCTCGACTTCGAGTGGGGCTGCTTCCGCGACGTCGCCTTCACCGCCTCGTCGGTGCGGCTGCCGTTCCCCGGCTGGGCCGCGCCCTACGCGCTGCCGACCGGGATGGCGGAGGCGATGACCGCGTCCTGGCAGTCCGAGGTCGCCGGGGTGTGGCCCGAGCTGGCCGACCCCGCCGTCGCCGGACCCCGCCACCTCGCCGCGACGACCCTGTGGGTCTGGGTGTGCACGCGGTCGCTGCTGCCGACGGTCGTGGGCGACGACCGGGCACCCGAGCAGGTCGTCGTCGGGCGGCCGCCGGAGCGCGCGGCCGCCGTGCTCTCCGGCTACTGGCAGCGCCTGGCCACCGACGCCGCCCGCCAGGACGAGCCCGCCGTGGTCGACCTGGCCGAGGCCGTCGTCGGCGCGCTCGCCCCGTTCGGCGGGAGTCGTCCGTTGCCGTCGTTCCCGGCGTTCGCGGGACGCTGAGGAGCGCCCTCCGCCCGCCCCGACCCGGCCTCAGGCGATGAAGCGGGCGATCCGCTCGAGGGCCTGCTCGAGCTGGGGGAGGGCGGTGGCGTAGGAGCAGCGCACGTGCCCCTCGCCGGAGGGGCCGAACACGGTGCCCGGCACCACCGCGACCTTCTCCTGCGTGAGCAGCCCCTCCGCGAACTGCTCGGACGACATGCCGGTCGAGGCGATCGACGGGAACACGTAGAACGCGCCGCCGGGCACCGGGCAGGTCAGGCCGAGCTCCTCGAGCCCCTTGGAGAACAGGCGGCGACGGCGGTCGTAGTCGGCCACCATCTCGTCGACGTCGTCCTGGGCGGTCCGCATCGCCTCGAGCGCCGCGATCTGCGACATGTGCGGGGCGCACAGCATCGTGTACTGGTGGATGCGGTGCATGAGCTGCGCGAGCGGCTCCGGGGCGCAGACGTAGCCGACGCGCCACCCGGTCATCGCGTAGGACTTCGAGAACCCGCCGAGCGTGACCGTCCGCTCCGGGGCCGCCGCGGCCGCCGGCGTGTGGATGCCGTGGTAGGTCAGCCGGTCGTAGATCTCGTCGGAGAGCAGCCAGAGGTCGTGCTCGCGCGCCAGCGCCGCGAGCGCCTCGAGGTCGGCCGCGCTCTGCGCGCTGCCGGTCGGGTTCGACGGCGAGCCGAACAGGATCGCCTTGGTGTTCTCCGTGATCGCGGCGCCGATGATCGCGGGGTCGAGCCGGTAGGCGTCGCCCGGGTCGAGCGCGACCGGCACGGGGACGCCGCCCGCGAACGCCACGCACGGCTGGTACGCGACGTAGCAGGGCTCCGGGACGATCACCTCGTCGCCGGGGTTGAGCAGGGCGCGCAGCGTGAGGTCGAGCCCCTCGGACACGCCGCTGGTGATCAGGCACTCGTCGGCGGCGCGGTAGCGGACCCCGTAGCGGTCGGCGAGGTCGTCGACGACGGCCTCGCGCAGCTCGAGCAGCCCGCTGTTGCTGGTGTACGTCGTCGCGCCGTGCTCGAGGGCGTGGATCGCGGCCTCGCGGGCGCTCCACGGCGTCGGGAAGTCGGGCTCGCCGACGCCGAGCGAGATGACGCCCTGCATCGACTGCGCGAGGTCGAAGAACTTGCGGATGCCCGACGGCGGGATGGCCGAGACCGTGCGGGAGAACGGCTTGCCGGGCGCGCTCACGGCGTCACCGACAGACGCTGGTCGGGCTCGGGATCGGTGAGCAGCTGGCCGTCGTCCTTGTAGCGGCGCAGCAGGAAGTGGGTGCTGGTCGCCGTGACGCGGTCGATCCCGGAGAGCTTCTGCGCCACGAAGTCGGCGACCTCCTTCATCGACGCGCCCTCGACCTCGACCCGCAGGTCCTGCGCCCCGCTCACCAGGTGCACCGCCCGGATCTCGCGGAACCGGGCGATGCGCTCGGCGACGTCGTCGAACCCGCGGCCCCGCTCGGGCGCGACCGTGACGTCGACGAACGCCGTGACGCGCTGGTCGCCGTAGCGGTCCCAGTCGATCACCGCCTTGTAGCGCCGGATCACGCCGGACGCCTCCCACGCGGCGATGTGCTCGCGCACCGTCGCCTCGTCGATCCCGGTCAGCGTCGCGATGCGCTCAGCGCTCGCGTGCGCGTCGGACTCCAGCACGGTGAGGATCTCCCGCATGGTCACCGACCCTAGTGGGGCCACCCGATCATGCGGGCCTGGCGGTTCCGGGGGAGTGGCAGGCACCCCACCTCTCGTGGCAGGAAAGCGTCGTTGCTGTCGTCGGACGCCAGGAACGCCACTTCGTCGGGTCGTGCAGGGCTCCCCGGAGCCGAGCCGCCGATGTCCGTGGCACGACGGTCCCGTGGGGGCGCTCGTGCCACTGACTCCGCATCCCGGACACTGCCGTGGGCCGGGGTGTCGGGGGTGGGCAGTAGCGTCGGCCGGGTGAGCGAGGAGGGGCTGTTCGACGTGGCGCCGCCGGAGCCCGAGCGGCCCGCCGTCGAGGACCTGCGGCCCGTGACGCGGGGAGTGGTCGAGGACCGGCCCATGCCGGCCGGCAACGACGTCCGCCCGCCGCTCGCGGTGCGGATGCGGCCCGCGTCGCTGGACGAGGTCGTCGGCCAGGACCACCTGCTCGCCCCGGGCGCCCCGCTCCGGCGGCTGGTCGAAGGTGCCGCGCCGGCGTCGGTGCTGCTCCACGGCCCGCCCGGCACCGGCAAGACGACCCTCGCGCGGCTGATCTCCCAGGCCACGGGCCGGGCGTTCGAGGCGCTGTCCGCGCTGTCGGCGGGCGTGAAGGAGGTCCGCGGGGTCATCGAGGTGGCCCGGCGCCGGCTCGCCGCCTCCGACCCCCGGCGCACCGTCCTGTTCATCGACGAGATCCACCGGTTCAGCCGCACGCAGCAGGACGCGCTGCTCGGGGCGGTGGAGGACCGGGTCGTGCTGCTCGTCGGCGCCACCACGGAGAACCCCAGCTTCTCCGTGGTCGCCCCGCTGCTCTCGCGGTCCCTCGTCCTGGGCCTGCACGCGCTGGGGGACGACGCCGTCGCGACGCTGCTCGACCGCGCCGTCGCCGACGACCGCGGGCTGGCCGGCACGGTCACCCTCACCGACGAGGCCCGGGCCCACCTGGTCCGGCTCGCCGCCGGCGACGGCCGCCGCTCGCTCACCGCCCTCGAGGCGGCGGCCGACGCGGTGGGCGACGGCGGGACGATCGACCTGGCCGTGGTCGAGCAGGTCGTCGACGAGGTCGCGGTGCGCTACGACCGGGCCGGCGACCAGCACTACGACGTCATCTCGGCGTTCATCAAGTCCATCCGCGGCTCCGACCCGGACGCGGCCCTGCACTACCTCGCCCGCATGATCGTCGCGGGCGAGGATCCGCGGTTCATCGCGCGCCGGCTCGTGGTGCACGCCAGCGAGGACGTCGGGCTCGCCGACCCGACCGCCCTGCAGGCCGCGACCGCCGCCGCGCAGGCCGTGCAGCTGATCGGTCTTCCGGAGTGCCGCATCGCGCTGGCGCAGGCGACGATCCACCTCGCGACCGCTCCCAAGTCCAACGCCGTGATCACCGCGATCGACGCCGCCATGTCCGACGTGCGCTCCGGCGCCGCCGGACCGGTGCCGCCGCACCTGCGCGACGGGCACTACGCGGGCGCCCAGAAGCTCGGCAACGCGGTCGGCTACCGCTACCCGCACGACGAGCGCTCGGCCGTCGTCACCCAGCAGTACCCGCCCGACGAACTCGTGGGCCGAGACTACTACGCGCCGTCCGGACGGGGCGAGGAGCGGGCGATCGGCGAGCGCCTGGCCCGGCTCCGCGAGGTGATCCGCGGCCGGTAGGCGTCGGCCTCCGCCCGGGCCCGGCGTTGCCGGACGCGCACGGCAGGACGGCGTTCCGTCCGCGCGGAAACCCGTCGCGGCCGACGACGGGCCCCCGGCACCCTCGGGGCCCATGAGACGCACCGTCCTGGTCACCGGCGCGAGCCGTCGCCGCGGCATCGGTCAGGCGATCGTCCGCCGCCTGCACGACGACGGGTGCCGGGTCGCGGCCCACGCCTGGTCGCCCTACGACGCCGCCGAGCCGTGGGGCGGCGACGACGAGCCGCCGCTCACCGACCTGCCCGACGTCCCGGTGCTCGAGGCCGACCTCGCCGACCCCGCCGCCCCGGACCGGCTCGTCGACGAGGCCACGGCGCGCCTCGGGACGCTCGACGCGCTCGTCGTGAACCACGCCCGCTCGCAGCTCGGGTCGTTGGGCGGGCTGGACGCCGACACCCTCGACGCGACCTGGGCCGTCAACGTCCGCGCGACGCTGCTCCTGGTGCAGGCCTTCGCCCGGCGGTGCCCCGACGGCGCCCGGGTCGTCCTCTTCACCTCCGGCGCGCACCGCGGACCGATGCCGACCGAGATCCCCTATGCGACCACGAAGGGTGCGCTCGCCGCGATCACGGCCACGCTCGCCGACGCGCTCGCCGAGCGGTCGGTCACGGTGAACACCGTGAACCCCGGCCCCACCGACACCGGGTGGGCCGATGAGGCGACCACGGCCGCCGTCGGGAAGCACCTGCCCCGCGGGCGGTGGAACTCCGCGGCGGAGGCCGCCGACGTGGTGTCGCTCCTGCTCGACGAACGGTCGGCGACGATCACCGGCCAGGTCGTCGACGCGGAGGGCGGCTTCCGTCGGTACACGCCGTAGCCACGGAGCGCGCCGATCATGGGCTACCGGTAGCCTTCCGCCACCGTCCGGCCCGCGGGCCGGAACCGGACACACGACCACCAGCGATAGGGGAATGACCGTGTCGGTCGGGCAGATCGCGGCCATCATCGCCGCGGTGGCGTTCGTGATCCTGGTGCTGCTGCTGGCCGTTCCCTTGATCAAGCTGGGTCGCACGCTCGACGAGGCGACCATCGCGATCCGCAAGGCGCACGAGGGGTCGGCCCCGCTGCTGGACGACGCCCAGGTCACGCTGACCACGGTGAACACCCAGCTGGAGCGCGTGGACGGCGTCACGGCCAGCGCCCAGGCGGTCGCCGCGAACACACGGGCGCTGAGCTCGCTGTTCACCGCGACCCTCGGCGGGCCGCTGGTGAAGGCGGCCGCCCTGTCCTACGGCCTGCGCAAGGCGAGCCAGGCCCGGAAGCTGAAGAACGCACCGCCCTCGAAGCGGTCCACCAGGAGCAAGCGGAGCGCCCGCGCATGAAGCGTCTGTTCTGGGTGGGGGTCGGCGTCGCGATCGGCGTCAGCGCCACCCGCAAGGTCAACCAGGTCACGCAGAAGGCCACGCCGGCCGGGGTCGGCGCGAGTCTCGGCGAGGGGCTGCGCGAGCTCGGCGCGGGTCTCGGTGCCTTCGGCGCCGAGGTGCGCGCCGGCATGAACGAGCGCGAGCAGGAGCTCTACTCGCTCGTCGAGGACACCACCGAGATCCCGGTGCGCCCGCCGCAGCCGTACGTCGACCCGACGCCGAGCGGCCGGCACGCGCGAGCGCCCCGGCGGGGATCCGCCGGGCGCTGACGCGTCCGCCGTCGAGCAGGCCCCGCACCCGAGCCACCCACCACCGCGGGTGGCACCCGTCGCTGCCCGTCGGGCACGCGGAATGATGGGTGCTGCCCGCCCCACCGACGAGCAGGACTGACGTGCAGACCCACGAGATCCGCCGACGTTTCCTCGCGCACTTCGAGAACGCCGGCCACACCCCCGTCCCCAGCGCCTCGCTGATCCTGGACGACCCCACCCTGCTGTTCGTCAACGCGGGGATGGTGCAGTTCAAGCCGTACTTCCTCGGCGAGGCCCCGCCGCCCTACCGCACGGCGACCTCGATCCAGAAGTGCGTACGCACCGGCGACATCGAGAACGTCGGGGTGACCACCCGCCACAACACGTTCTTCCAGATGGCGGGCAACTTCTCCTTCGGCGACTACTTCAAGGAAGGCGCGATCCGGCACGCCTGGGCGCTCGTCACGGGCTCCCAGGACGACGGCGGGTACGGCTTCGACCCGGAGCGCATCTGGGTCACCGTCTACGAGAACGACGACGAGGCCGAGCGGATCTGGCACGAGGTCGTCGGCCTGCCGTCCGAGCGCATCCAGCGCCGCGACGGCCGGGACAACTACTGGGACATGGGCATCCCCGGCCCCGGTGGCCCGTGCTCGGAGATCTACTACGACCGCGGCCCCGAGTTCGGGATCGAGGGCGGCCCCGTCGCCGACGAGGACCGCTACCTCGAGATCTGGAACCTCGTCTTCATGCAGGACGTCCGGGGCGAGCAGAGCCCCAAGTACGGGGCGTCCCCGATCGGCGAGCTGCCCCAGAAGAACATCGACACCGGCCTCGGCGTCGAGCGCGTCGCGTTCCTGCTGCAGGGCGTCGACAACGTCTACGAGACCGACCTCGTCCGGCCCGTGATCGACCGGGTGCAGGAGCTCTCGGGGCGATCCTACGACGACGGGTCCGACGAGGACGGCGTCCGCTTCCGCGTGATCGCCGACCACGTGCGCACCGGCACCATGCTCATCGGCGACGGCGTCGTCCCCGGCAACGAGGGCCGCGGCTACGTGCTGCGCCGCCTGCTGCGCCGGGTGATCCGCAACGCCCGCCTGCTCGGCATCACCGAGCCGGTGCTGGTGGACCTCGTCGGGATCGTGCGGGACGCCATGGCGCCGTCGTACCCGGAGCTGGAGACCGGCTTCGAGCGGATCGCGGCCGTCGTGCGCCGGGAGGAGGAGGCCTTCCTCGCCACGCTGGCCACCGGCTCGCGCATCTTCGAGTCGGCCGTGGCCGACACCCGTGCCGCCGGGGCCACGACGCTGCCCGGTGAGTCCGCCTTCGCGCTGCACGACACCTACGGCTTCCCGATCGACCTGACGCTCGAGATGGCCGCCGAGGCTGGCCTCGCCGTCGACGAGGGCGCGTTCCGGCTGCTCATGGACGAGCAACGCGCCCGGGCTAAGGCCGACGCCGCCGCCCGCAAGCACGGCGGGGCCGACGCCAGCGCCTACCGGGAGGTCCTGGAGCGCTCCGGGCTCACCGACTTCCTCGGCTACACCGACCAGCGCGCCGACGCCACCGTCGTCGGCCTCGTCGTGGACGGCGTGGGCGTGCCGGCCGCCGCCGAGGGCGACCAGGTCGAGGTGATGCTCGACCGCACGCCGTTCTACGCCGAGGGCGGTGGGCAGCAGGCCGACACCGGTCGGCTGTTCGGCGAGGGATTCACCGTCGAGGTCACCGACGTCCAGACCCCGGTGCCGGGCCTGAGCGTGCACCGCGGCCGCGTCATCCACGGCGAGATCACCCGCGACGCCGCCGTGTCCGCCCAGATCGACATGGAGCGGCGGGCCGCGATCTCCCGGTCGCACACCGCCACCCACCTGGTCCACGCGGGCATGCGCAAGGCCCTCGGCGACTCCGCCGCCCAGGCGGGTTCGCTGAACGCCCCGGGCCGGCTGCGGTTCGACTTCACCTCGCCCGAGGGCGCCGTGCCGACGTCGGTGCTGGCCGACGTCGAGGACGAGGTCAACACGGTGCTGCTCGGCGACGACGAGGTCCGGGCCTTCGTCACGAGCATGGACGAGGCCCGCAAGCTCGGCGCCGTCGCGCTGTTCGGCGAGAAGTACGGCGACGCCGTGCGGATCGTCGAGGTCGGCGACTACTCCCGCGAGCTCTGCGGCGGCACGCACGTCGGCCGCGCGGGCCAGCTCGGCCTGGTGAAGCTGATGGGGGAGGGCTCGGTCGGCTCCGGGGTGCGCCGCGTGGAGGCCCTGGTCGGCATCGACGCGTTCCGGTTCCTCGCCCGCGAGCACGTGCTGGTCAACCAGCTCGCCGAGCAGTTCCGCGCCCAGCCCGAGGAGCTGCCGGAGCGCATCTCCGGCGTCGTCGACCGGCTGCGCGCGGCGGAGAAGGAGCTGGAGTCGATCCGCGCCAAGGAGGTCCTCTCCTCGGCCGGGGCGCTCGCCGACGGTGCCGACGACGTCGCGGGCACGGCCCTCGTGGCCGCCCGGACGCCGGACGGGGTCGGCGGGAACGACCTGCGCACCCTCGCCTCCGACGTCCGCGGGCGCCTCGGCGACCGGCCCGGCGTCGTCGCGCTGTTCGCGCCCGACGGCGACAAGCTCTCCTTCGTCGTGGCGACGACGGCCGCGGCCCGCGACCGCGGTCTCGCCGCGGGCGACCTGGTCAAGGCGTTCGCGCCCGCCGTCGGCGGCCGGGGCGGCGGGAAGGCCGATCTCGCGCAGGGCGGCGGCTCGCCCTCCGGCGGACCGGCCGGGATGGACGCGGGGATCGGGGCCGCGATCGACGCGCTGCGGGCGCAGGTGGCGGCGACCGGGGCGACCGGGGCGAGCGGAGCGACGGGACGAGGGACGGGCCGCTGACGGTGGCCGGTCGTGTGCTGGGGGTCGACGTCGGCGCGGTCCGCGTCGGCGTCGCCCTCTCCGATCCCGCCGGAGTGCTCGCGACGCCGCTCGTTACCCTCGATCGGGACGAGACGACGTGGTCCGACCTGGACCAGCTCACCGATCTCGTCGCGGAGCACGAGGTGGTGGAGGTGGTCGTGGGCCTGCCGCGCACCCTGGCCGGGCGTGAGGGCCCGGCCGCCGAGGCGGCCCTGGGGTACGCCGACGACCTCCGCGAGGTGTTCGACGAACGCGGGGTGTCGGGGGTACCGGTGACCATGGCCGACGAACGGCTCTCCACCGTGACGGCGGGGCGCATGCTCTCCGATCGCGGGGTGAAGGGGCGGGCCCAGCGGCGGGTGATCGACCAGGCCGCGGCCGTGGCGATCCTGCAGACCTGGCTCGACGCCCGGCGCGGGACGGCCCCGTGAGTCGGGAGCCCGGACGTCCGCGGCTGGTCCCGATGTCGTCCTCGGCCGGGGCCGAGCACCGTGAGGGGGCCACCGGCGGCGACGGCGAGGTGCGGATGCCGCGGCGCAGCCGCGGGCTGCGCCGCCCCGGGGAGCCGCCCGCCGACGGCCACCCCACCCGCCGTCGGGAATGGGAGGCGCCGACCACGGCCCTCACCGCACCGGAGCAGGACGACGACGGCGACGCGGTGACCGACACCCTGCGCCGCGGGCACGGCCCCGAGGTGCCCTCGCGGGTCGCGCTCCCGCACGCGACGGAGCGATCCCGCCGCCACGACGGCCACCGCGACCAGCGCACGCACCCCGTTCCGGCGTCGCCGGCCCGCGCGGCGTGGGCCCCGGCCGGGCCGGCCGGGCCGACCGCGCCCACCGCCGCCGACGACGGCCGCCGGGGTTCGACCGGCGACCTCGACGTGCTCGGGGGCCTCGTCCCCGGTACGCCGGAGCGCGCGCCGCAGGAGCGCCCGGCCCGGCGCCGCCTCGTCTGGCCGGCCGTGGCCGCGGTCCTCGTCCTCGCCCTGGCGGGCGGGGCGTTCTTCGCGCGCGACCTGTGGGGCGTCGTGTTCCCGCCGGACTTCGACGGGCCGGGCTCCGGTCACGTCGTCGTGCAGGTGGCCGACGGCGACTCCACCCGCAACATCGGGGCATCGCTCGTGACGGCGGGGGTGGTCGCGTCGGCGCGCGGCTTCGGCCAGGCCGCCGAGGACGACCCGCGCGGGCGCGGCATCCAGCCCGGCTTCTACGACATGGCGCGGCAGATGTCGGCCGCCGGGGCCGTGACCCGGATGCTCGACCCGGCGTCGCGCCTGGGCCGGCTCGAGGTGCGCGGCGGTACCCAGCTCGACGACACGGCCGGCGTCGGCAACGCCCGCGTCCCGGGCGTGCTGAGCCTGATCTCCGAGGCGACCTGCGCGGTCGACGAGGCCGGGACGCGGCGGTGCGTGTCGGTGGACGACCTGCGACGCACCATGGCCGACACCGACCCGGCGCAGCTCGGCGTGCCGGACTGGGCGCTGGAGGGGGCCCGCCGCGCCCCGCCCGAACGGCGCCTCGAGGGCCTCGTCGCGCCCGGGACCTACGACGTGCGGCCCGGCTCCGACGCCGTGTCTGCGCTGACCACCGTCGTGCGGACGTCGGCGGAGACGCTGGAGTCGGCCGGGCTGGTGACGAAGGCGGCCGCCAACGACGTGACGCCCTACCAGGCGCTGATCGTCGGCTCGATCGCCGAGCGCGAGGGCATCGAGTCGGACTTCCGCCGCATCACCCGCGTCGTCTACAACCGCCTGCCGATCCCGATGCGGCTGCAGATGGACTCGACCATCAACTACCCGCTGGACCGGCAGACGCTGCTGACCACGCCGGTCGACCGCGCGGCCCCCGGCCCGTACAACACCTACCTCAACTTCGGGCTGCCGCCCACGCCGATCGGGGCGGTGTCCACCCCGGCGCTGACCGCGGCGCTGAACCCCGAGGTCGGTGCCTGGGTGTACTTCGTGAAGTGCGAGAAGGACGGCGCGTCCTGCTTCGCGGTGACCCCCGAGGAGCACGACGCCAACCGCCGGCTCGCGCAGGCCCGCGGGGTCTACTGATGGCCGGACCCCGGCGGGCCGCGGTCCTCGGGTCGCCGGTGGCCCACTCGCTCTCGCCGGTGCTGCACGGCGCGGCGTACGCGGCGCTCGGCCTGCACGGGTGGACCTACGAGCGCCGCGAGTGCACCGCCGAGGAGCTGCCCGGGCTGGTCGGCGGGCTCGACGCGGCGTGGGTCGGGCTGTCGGTGACGATGCCGGGCAAGAAGGCCGCGCTGGCGTTCGCGACGACCGCGTCCACCCGCGCCCGGCGGCTCGGCGTGGCGAACACGCTCGTCCGCACCGACGGGGGCTGGTCGGCGGACTGCACCGACGTCGACGGGATCGCCGGGGCGCTGCGGGCCGCCGGGATCGTCGAGCCCGCCTCCCCGGCCGCCGGGGGGCACGACGTGGTGGTGCTCGGGGCCGGCGCCACGGCCTCGGCGGCGGTCGGGGCGCTGTCCGGGATCGGGACCGAGGACGTCCAGCTCGTGGTCCGTGACCCCGCCCGCGCGGTCGGGACGGCCGCCGTCGTCGACGCCTACGGCCTGCGCGGGCTGGTGGGCACCTTCGACCGCCTGGGCGAGGTCGACCTGTCCCGCGCGCGGGCCCTCGTGAACACGACGCCCGCGGGCGCGGTCGACGCCGCCACGGCCGACCGGCTGGTCGCCGGTCTCCCGGGTCACGCGGTCGTCCTCGACGCCGTCTACCACCCGTGGCCGACGCCGCTGGCCGCGGCGGCCGGGCGCCGGGGGCTCGCCGTCGCGACGGGGCTGGACATGCTGCTCCACCAGGCGTTCGGTCAGGTCGAGCAGTTCACGGGGTGCAGCGCACCCCGCCGGGAGATGCACCGGGAACTGGTCCGGGCGACCGGCTTCGACGTCCGTCCGGTGTAGCGCGCCGTCCCCAGCGGCACGCCCGGGGCGGCCTGTCCCCAGGCCGGGCCGCGCTGCATGACGGCAGCACGGTCATCGGCGCAGGCTCGGTCGCGTGGCGATGTGGTCGGACGTGGTGCTGGGGGTGCTGGTGCCCCTCGGAGCGGGGGCGGTGGTCGGGGCGGGCGTCCGCCGCGGCCTCGCGTCGCTGCGGCGCGGGGTGGCGGTGGCCCGGGGCTGGTGCGAGGTGGGGGTCGGATCCGCGTGGGCGGCGGTCGCGACGGCGGGGGTGGTCGGCCTGGTCGCGCCCGCAAGGCTCCCGGTGCTGCTCGTGGTGTCGGTCGTGGCCGTGGCGGGCTGCGCGACCGACCTGACGGCGGGCCGGCTGCCCGACGTCCTCACGCTGCCCGCGATCCCGGTGGGCTGGGCCGCGCTCGTGCCGCTCGGCGGGGCGGCCGTGCTCGCCGGGGTGGCCGGGACCCTCGTGCTCGGCGGCCTCCACGCCCTGGTCGCCGTCCTCGCCCCGGGTGCGGTCGGCGGCGGCGACGTGAAGCTCGCGGCCGCCCTCGGGGCGCCGCTCGCGGCGGTCGGGTGGTGGGCCGTCGCCCTCGTGCCGGTGGCCGCCGCGGTGCTCCTGGCCGCGGCCGCGGTGCCGCGGGCCCGGGCGGCGCTGCCGCTCGGGCCACCCCTGCTCGGGGTGAGCTGGGTCGTCCTTCTGGCCGCGGGCTGAGGAGGGGACGGAGGACGTGGAACGATGGCGCGCGTGTTGCGGTGGTTGACGGCAGGTGAGTCGCACGGTCCGGCCCTGATGGCGGTGCTCGAGGGCATGGTCGCGGGGGTGTCGGTGTCGTCGAAGGAGATCTCGGCGGAGCTGGCGCGTCGCCGACTGGGCTACGGGCGCGGCGCGCGGATGAGCTTCGAGGCCGACGAGCTGGAGATCCTGGGCGGGGTCCGGCACGGGCTGACCCAGGGCGGCCCGGTGGCGCTGCGCATCGGCAACACCGAGTGGCCGAAGTGGGAGACGGTGATGGCCGCCGACCCGGTCGACCCGGAGCTGCTCGAGGGCCGCGCCCGCAACGCCCCGCTGACCCGGCCCCGGCCCGGGCACGCGGACCTGGCGGGGATGACCAAGTACGGGTTCGACGAGTCGCGCCCGGTGCTCGAGCGCGCGTCGGCGCGGGAGACCGCGGCCAAGGTCGCGCTCGGCGCGGTGGCCAAGGCGTTCCTGGCGCAGGCGCTCGGCGTCGAGGTGCTCTCGCACGTCATCTCCCTCGGCACCGCGGACGCCACGCCCGACACGATCCCGATGCCCGGCGACGGCGAGCGGATCGACGCCTCCCCGACGCGGGCGGTCGACGAGGCCTCCACCGCGCGGATGGTGGCCGAGGTCGACGCCGCGAAGGAGGAGGGCGACACCCTCGGCGGCGTGGTCGAGGTCGTGGCGCACGGGCTCCCGGTCGGGCTCGGTTCCTACGTGCAGGCCGACCGTCGGCTCGACGCCCGGCTGGCCGGGGCGCTGATGGGCATCCAGGCCATGAAGGGCGTCGAGATCGGCGACGGGTTCACCACCGCCCGCCGCCGCGGGTCGGCCGCCCACGACGAGATCGACGCCGGCGACACGGGCGGCATCGACCGTGCCTCGAACCGGGCCGGTGGCATCGAGGGCGGCATGACCAACGGGGAGCCGCTGCGCGCCCGGGTCGCGATGAAGCCGATCTCGACGGTCCCGCGCGCGCTGCGCACGGTGGACCTCGCCACCGGCGAGGCCGCCACCGCGCACCACCAGCGCTCCGACGTGTGCGCAGTGCCCGCGGCCGGGGTCGTCGCCGAGGCGCTGGTGGCGCTGGTGCTCGCCGACGCGGCCCTGGAGAAGTTCGGCGGGGACTCGCTCGCCGAGACCGCCCGCAACGCCGCCGCCTACCGGGCGACGATCGACCCGCTGCGGGTCGTGGACCGATGAGCCCGGTCGTGGTGCTCGTCGGGCCGCCGGGGGCGGGGAAGTCCACGGTGGGCCGGCTGCTCGCCGGACGGTGGGGCGTGCCGTTCGCCGACACCGACACCCTCGTCGAGCAGAAGGCCGGCCGGACGATCGCCGACATCTTCACCACCGACGGCGAGCCGGCGTTCCGCGCCCTGGAGCGCGAGACCGTCGCCGAGGCGCTGACCACCCACGACGGGGTGCTGGCCCTGGGCGGGGGAGCCGTGCTGGCCGAGGAGACCCGGCAGGCGCTGGTCGGGCACCCGGTGGTGCTGCTCTCGGTCGGGCTCGCCGCCGGGGTTCGGCGCACCGGGCTGTCGACCGCCCGCCCGCTGCTCGCCGGGGTGAACCCGCGGGCCACGTTCGCGGCCCTGCTCGCGGAGCGGCTCCCCGTGTACCGCGGGGTGGCCACCCACGAGCTCGCCACGGACGCCCTGGACCCCGAGGCGGTCGCCGAGCACATCCACACGCTCGTCGGGTCGGAGGTGGCGGGCCGTGGGTGAGACCGTGCACGTCGCCTCCGGGAGCCCGTACGACGTGACCATCGGCCGGGGTGTCACCGGGACGGTGGCCGCGGCCGTCGCCGAGGGCGGCCCGCTGGCGGGCGCCACGAAGGTCGCCGTGCTGCACCAGCCCGCCGTCACGGCGGTCGCCACCGACGTGGCCGACGGGCTCGCGGCCGCCGGGGTCGAGGTGCACCGCGTCGGGCTGCCCGACTCCGAGGACGGCAAGGACCTGGCGACGGCGGGCCGGTGCTGGGAGGAGCTCGGCCGGATCGGGCTGACCCGCTCGGACGCCGTGGTGGCGGTCGGCGGCGGCGCGGCGACCGACCTCGCGGGGTTCGTCGCGGCCGGCTGGATGCGCGGCGTGCGGGTGGTGCACGTCCCCACCACGCTGCTCGCGATGGTCGACGCCGCGGTCGGCGGCAAGACCGGCATCAACACCGCGGCCGGGAAGAACCTGGTCGGGGCCTTCCACGAGCCCGCCGCCGTGGTCGCGGACCTCGACAGCCTGCGGACGGTGGGCGCCGAGGAGATCGCGGCCGGCATGGCCGAGGTGATCAAGACCGGGTTCATCGCCGACCCGCGCATCCTCGAGCTCGTCGAGGCCGACCCGAAGGCGGCGGTGGACCCCGACGGCGACGTCATCGCCGAGCTCGTGACCCGCTCGGTCCGGGTCAAGGCCGAGGTGGTCGCGGCGGACCTCCGGGAGTCGCACCTGCGCGAGATCCTCAACTACGGGCACACCCTCGGGCACGCGGTCGAGCGCCGGGAGCGGTACCGGTGGCGGCACGGTGAGGCGGTCGCCGTCGGGCTGGTGTTCGTCGCCGAGCTCGCGCGCCGCGCCGCGCGGCTCGACGACGCGACCGCGGACCGCCACCGCGACGTCCTCGCCTCCGTCGGCCTGCCGACCCGTTACGACGCCGACGCGCTGCCCGACCTCGTCGAGCACATGAAGGTCGACAAGAAGAGCCGCGGCGCGACGCTGCGGTTCGTCGTCCTCGACGGCCTCGCCCGGCCCGGGCGGCTGGAGGGCCCGTCGCCCGACGAGCTCGCCGCCGCGTACGGGGCCCTGGCGGGCTGAGGAGGGCTGAGGAGGGCCGGGGCGGGCGGGGCGACGGGAGCAGGATGCGGCCCCGCGCCGACGTCGCGACCGCGTTCGCCCGGACCGATCCGGCGCACTACCAGCGCACGGCCGACGGGAGCCGCTACCCGGCGAGCACCCGACCCGACGTCGTGCTGGCGATGCTGCGCCTGCTCGACCTGCCGCGCGGCGCGACCGTGCTCGAGATCGGGACGGGCTCGGGGTTCGCGACGGCCGTGCTGTCCCGGGCGGTCGGCCCGGAGGGCCTCGTGCGCTCCGTCGACGTCGACCCCGCCGTCACGGCCCGCGCGCGCCGGCTCCTCGCCGCGGACGGCCGCACCAACACGCGGCTGAGCACGGCCGACGCGCTCCGGCAGCCCGGACCCGACGAGCCCGTGGACCGCCTGGTCGCGTTCCTCTCGGTCACCGCCGAGGTCCCCGCGCCGTGGACGGCCGCGGTCCGGCCCGGGGGTCTGCTCGTGGTCCCGTTCCGGGGGACCGGGCGCGTCGTCGCCCACCGGCGCGACCCCGTCGACGGCGCACCGCACCCGGGCCGCTCCCTCGACGCCCGGTTCGACGACCCGGGGGACGCGAGCCGGTCCCCGGGGCGCTGACCGGGTGGCCGTCAGCCGACGGCCGGGGACGGCTCCCGCGCGACCCTCGGCCCGTCGTCGGGACGACGATCACCGCCCCGCGCCGCCCCGACGCCCGCCGTGACCACCAGCACGATCCCGGCCACCGCGAGCACCGAGGGCACCTGGCCCAGCACCACGGCACCCACCAGCAGGGCGATCGCGGGCTCGAGCGCCATGAGCGTGCCGAAGGCCCCTGCGGCGAGGCGGCGCAGGGCGAGCAGCTCCAGCGCGAACGGGACCACGGGCAGCAGCAGGGCGAGCGCGAGCCCGACGAGCACCACCGGCCACGTCAGGGACGCGCCGAGGTCGGGCACCAGCGCCGACGCGACGACGGCGCTCACGAGGCCCGCGACCGGCATGGACACCGCCAGGCCCTGCAGGCCGGTCACCGCGTCGCCGACCCGCTGGGTCAGCAGGATGTAGCCCGCCCAGCAGCACGCCGCGCCGAGGGCGAAGGCGACACCGAGGAGGTCGGTGGCCCCCTGCCACGGCTCGGTCAGCAGGAGCACGCCGGCCGCGGCGAGGACCGGCCAGAGCAGCGCCCGGCCGCGGCCGCGCAGCACCGCGACCCCGAGCGGGCCCAGGAACTCGATCGCGCTCGCCGTCCCGAGCGGGATGCGCGCGACCGCCGCCATGAACAGCATCGTCAGACCCGCGGTGACCACCCCGAGCAGCACCGCCGCCCCGAACGAGCCGCGGGTGAACGAGGAGCGGCGGGGCCGGGCGATCACGAGGAGGAGCAGACCCGCCCAGACCAGGCGCAGGGCGGCGACGCCCTCCGGCGGGACCACGGCGAACAGGCCGACCGACGCGGCGAGGCCGAGCTGGACGCAGGACATCGAGCCGAGGGCGAGCAGGGCGCCGGAGCGGGCACGCGGGGTCGTCACGGGGGCCGAGTCAACGCGGCCGGAACCGTCCGTGTCCACGTGAGGATCACGGACGATCCGTTCGTAGAATGAAGACGGTGGACACCCGTCGCCTGCCGCACCTCGTCGAGCTCGACCGGCTCGGGTCGATGCGGGCCGTGGCGGAGGCGCTGGGCACCTCGACCTCGGTCGTGTCGCAGCAGATCGCGGCGCTGGGCCGGGAGGTCGGGGCCCCGCTGGTCGAGCCGGACGGGCGCCGGGTCCGACTCACCCCGGCCGGTCGGCGTCTCGCCGAGCACGGTCGCGGCATCCTCACCGCGGTCGACGCCGCCCGCGCGGATCTCGACCCGGCGGCGGAGCCCGCCGGCCGGGTGCGGGTCGCCGGGTTCGCGTCGGCGGTCCGGCGCTCGCTCATGCCGATCGTGGCCGACGCCGCCGTCCGGCACCCGGCCCTGCGCCTGACCGTCCTCGAGCACGAGCCCGCCGAGGCACTCGCCCTGCTCGAGGCCGACGCCGTCGACCTCGCCCTCGTCTACGACTACGACCTCGCCCCGGCGGCACCGCTGCCCGCGACGCTGCGCGCGGGCCGCCGGCTCTGGGAGACGCGCTGGGGCCTCGGCGTCCCCGACGAGGGGTCGGTGCCGGACGGGCCGACGACCTCGGCGGAGGTCCTCGCCGCGTACGCCGGGCGCACCTGGATCGGGAACTCGCGGAACACGGCCGACGAGGAGGTGCTGCGGCTGCTCGCGTCGCGGGCGGGCTTCGAGCTGCGGATCACGCACGAGGCGGACAGCCTCGACCTGGTCGACGACCTCGTGGTCGCGGGCCTCGGGGTGGGCCTGCTCCCGCTGGAGCGGCCGGCGCGGCCCGGGGTGCGGGTGCTGGACCTGCCCGACCCGCCGGTCCGCCTGCGCGCCCGGCCGGTCGTGCGCCGGGGCCGGGAGAGCTGGCCGCCCCTCGCCGCGGTGCTGCGGGCGCTGGGGTGACCGTCAGGCGTCGTCGTCGGTGGGGCGCCGCAGCCCGAAGCGCCGGCGCGCCGCGGGGCGCTCCTCGGCGGGCTCGTCGTCGGCCGGGCGCGCCGTGTCCGGCAGCGGCGTGACCGGTGGGAGGACCGCGACGACGGGGGAGTAGGACCCCGGCCGCTCCGCGAACGGGCCGGTGCCGAACGGCAGCCGCGTGGGCTCGTCGTCCGGGACGCGTCGCGTCCGCACCGGCGCGGCCGGCTCGGCCTGTTCCGCGGTCGAGGGCTGCGAGGGCTGCGGCGCGAGGCCGCGGCGGGACCGTCGGGACGCGACCTTCTCCGTCGTCGACGCCGGGAGCACGGGCGGCTCCGACGCGACGCCCGCCACCGTCGACGGGGCGTCCGGCGCGTCCTCGGCCGGGAGGTCGACGTCGGCGCCCGGGTCGTCCCCGGCGCGCGGGTCGTCCGCGCGGCGCAGCGAGAGCCAGCCGAAGCGCGCCCCCAGGGACACCGAGGCGAGGACGAGCAGGACGGTGAACGACGCGCGGCCGACCAGGGCCGACCCGAGGTCCTCGACCCCGCTGGCGTCGACGAAGGAGGCGAGCAGCACCCAGCTCAGCAGACCGGCGGCCGGGCCCGTGGCGAGCGAGGCCTTGAGCCACGTCCACTCCGGCGGCATGCGGTCGGCGATGACCTCCGCGCCGCCCCACACGAGCCCGACGAGCAGGAGCACCCCCAGCAGCACGAGGGTCCACACCAGCGAGAGGGACACGTAGCGCGAGGACAGCGCGACGAAGGCGGTCTGACCGACGCCGTAGAGCACGGTCATGACGAGGGCCCGCAGCAGCCAGGGACGCACGGAGGCCACCGTACGGTGCGACAGGTCACGGTCCGGCACTACCCTCGGGTCGGTGAGTGCCCCACACACCACGGCCCGGCCCCGCCCCCATCCCGCGGGGACCCGCCGTCGGGAGACGCTGCGGGAGCTCCTGCGCGCGGCCGGGGTGGACGCGCTGCTGGTCACCGACCTCGTCAACGTCCGCTACCTGACCGGCTTCACCGGCTCGAACGCCGCGCTGGTGGTCCACGCCGCGGACTCCGCGGACGCCGAGGACCGCACGGTGCTCGCCACCGACGGGCGGTACACCACCCAGGCCGCGGCCGAGAGCCCGGACGTCCGGCTGCTCGTCGAGCGGGCCTGCGCGCCGGAGCTGCTGAAGGTGACGACGGCGGAGCGGGTCGGGTTCGACAGCGCCCAGGTCACCGTCGACGCCCACGACGTGCTGCTCGCCGCCGCGGCGGGCGAGCTGGTGCGCGCCCCGGGCCTCGTGGAGCGGCTGCGCGCGGTGAAGGACGCCGCCGAGGTCGACGCGCTGCGCCTGGCCTGCGCGGCCGGCGACGCGGCGCTGGCCGGGGCGATCGCCGACGGCGTGCTCGCGCCGGGCCGCACCGAACGGGAGGTCGCCCACGAGCTCGAGGAGCGCATGGTCGCGGCGGGCGCCACGGGACCGAGCTTCGAGACGATCGTCGCGGCGGGCACGAACTCGGCGATCCCGCACCACCGCCCGTCCGACGCCCCGCTGGCCCCCGGCGACCTGGTGACGATGGACTTCGGGGCGCTCGTCGACGGCTACCACTCCGACATGACCCGCACGGTCCTGCTGGGGCCCGCGCAGGACTGGCAGCGCGAGATCTACTCGCTGGTCGACGCGGCCGCCGCGGCCGGGCGGGCGGCCCTGCGACCCGGCGTCGCGACCAGCGCGATCGACGCCGCAGCCCGGGCCGTGGTGACCGAGGCGGGGTACGGGGAGCACTTCGTCCACCCGGTCGGACACGGGGTCGGACTGGTCATCCACGAGGCTCCGGCGATGTCGTCGAGCGCGACCGCTACCCTGGAGGCGGGCATGACGGTCACCGTCGAGCCGGGCGTGTACCTCCCCGGCCGCGGCGGTGTGCGGATCGAGGACACCCTGGTCGTCACCGATTCCGGCGCCGAACCGCTGACCGCGTCGACGCGGGATCTGGTGGTCCTGGGCTGACGGTGCCCCGGGAAGACCACACGATCACGAGCGCAGGAGACGACGCGGCAGTGGCGACGACGAACGACCTGAAGAACGGCCTGGTGCTGCGGATCGACGGCAACCTCTGGTCCGTCACCGAGTTCCAGCACGTCAAGCCGGGCAAGGGCGGCGCCTTCGTCCGGACGACGCTGAAGAACGTGCTGACCGGCAAGGTGGTCGACAAGACGTTCAACGCGGGCACGAAGGTGGAGACGGCGAACGTCGACCGTCGCGACATGACCTTCCTGTACCGGGACGGCGACGACTTCGTCTTCATGGACGCGGCCGACTACGAGCAGATCCCGGTCCCCTCGACCACCGTGGGCGACAACGCGCGCTTCCTGCTGGAGAACCAGGAGGTGCAGGTCTCCTTCAACGACGGCGTGCCGCTGTTCATCGAGCTGCCGTCCTCGGTCGAGCTGGAGATCACCCACACCGACCCGGGCCTGCAGGGCGACCGCTCGACCGGCGGCACCAAGCCGGCCACGGTGTCCACCGGCGCCGAGATCCAGGTGCCGCTGTTCCTCGAGACCGGGACGGTCGTCAAGGTCGACACCCGTGACGGCCGGTACCTCGGCCGCGTGTCGAACTAGTGCCGGGGGAGACGAAGCGCAGCGGAGCTCGACCCGCCGGGCAGCACGCGACGCGGCGGGGATCGCGGTCCAAGGCCCGGAAACGGGCGTTGGACATCCTCTTCGAGTCCGAGGCGCGCGCCGAGGACCCGCTCGACGTCCTGCGCCGCCGGGTGGCGGGCTCGGACGCGCCGCCGGTGTCGGACTTCGCGGTCACGCTGGTCGAGGGGGTCGTCGAGCACCGCGAACACATCGACGTCTCGCTCGGCGAGCTCGCGCGTGGCTGGTCGGTGGAGCGCATGGCCGCCGTCGACCGGGCGATCCTGCGCATCGGGGCCTTCGAGATCCTGTTCACCGACGACGTGGACGACGCGGTCGCCATCGACGAGGCGATCGGCCTGGCGCGGGAGCTGTCGACCGACGACTCGCCGCGCTTCGTCAACGGCGTGCTCGCCGCCCTCGCCTCGGGGGAGCGGGTGCCCGTGGCGGCGCCGGCCCGCGAGCGCGTGGAGCTGCCGCCGGACGCGGAGCCGGCGGGCGAGCCGGCCGCGTACGAGGACGCCGACGGCCCCACCCCGGAATGAGCGAAGGGCCCCTCCGGTCGACGAGATCGACCGGAGGGGCCCTTCGTTCGGGTCCGGCGGGTGGCGGGACGTCCTGGCGAGGGGCGCCCACGGCCCGTCCGTCCGACCGAGAGTGCCCTTCGCCCGGAGGAGGCGGTGAGCGGCGGCGAGATCAGTCCTCGCGCGACAGTCGCGCCTCGGGCGGCAGCACGCCCCACTCGACGAGCTGCTCGGACAGGTCGCCCGGGGTCATGTCGTAGATGATCGCGAGCGAACGCAGGTCCTCGTTGCGGATCGAGAGCACCTTGCCGTTGTAGTCGCCGCGCTGGCTCTGGATGGCCGCGGCGTAGCGGGCGAGCGGCCCGGCCTTGTCCGCGGGCAGCTGCTGCAGCCGCTCGAGGTTGATGACGATCTTGGCGGCCGGCTCGGAGCCCGACGGGATCCGGCCCTCGGGCAGCAGCTCGGCCACCGGTACGCCGTAGAAGTCGGCCAGCTCGGCGAGCTTCTGCACCGTCACCGCACGGTCGCCGCGCTCGTAGGAGCCGACGACGACCGCCTTCCACCGTCCGCCCGACTTCTGCTCGACGCCGTGCAGCGAGAGCCCCTGCTGCTGGCGAATCCCCCGAAGCTTGGCGCCGAGCGCCTTCGCGTAGTCGCCCATCTGGCGGCACCCCGTTCCCCGCGCGCCGAGCCCTGGGTGCTCCGACGCAGCCATGCTGAAGTCGATACGGAGAGTGATGATGCGCCCTCGGCGATCACGAGGTCAAGCCGGGGTTCCCCGCGGGTCCGTGCGGTGTGTCGCGCGGCACGCCGGTCCGGTCGGGTGGATTCGCTTGCACGCCACCGAACGCCGCCTGTGATCGACCGGCCGCGCTGCGCCCGTCGGGAGGGTGCGAGCGTGGCGCAACCGACGCGATCGGTCGCAGACCGTGGCTGATAGTGTCGTGATCGACCAACCCAGACGTCCTTTAAGAACCGTCCCGCGAGGCGGAGAAGGAGGTCCCCGAGTGCCCACGCGGCGCCGGGGCGGTCCCGTACCGAACGGTGCGTCGAACGCCGAGGGTGAGCGCGAGCTGCTCTCCCCGGCCGACCTCGCCCGGACGGTGGCACGGATCGCCCACGAGATCCTCGAGAAGACCGCGGACTCCGGAGCACCCGTCGTGCTCCTCGGACTCCCCACCCGCGGCATCCATCTGGCCCACCGGCTGGCCGAGCGCATCACCGCGATCGACCCCTCCGTCGGCAGCGTCCGCACGGGGACCCTCGATCCGACGCTCTACCGCGACGACCTCCGCCGCCAGCCGACGCGCCCGCTCGCCGAGACCGACATCCCCGCCGGCGGCATCGACGACGTGATCGTCGTGCTCGTCGACGACGTCCTGATGTCCGGCCGCACGGTGCGCGCGGCCCTCGACGCCCTGCGCGACCACGGCCGGCCCCGCGCGGTGCAGCTCGCCGTGCTCGTCGACCGCGGCCACCGCGAGCTGCCGATCCGCGCGGACTACGTCGGGAAGAACGTCCCGACGAACCGTGCCGAGGACGTGGCGGTCTCCCTCGTGGAGTCCGACGGGGAGGACGGGGTGAGCATCCGATGACGGACGCGACCGGGATCGGACTGCGTCACCTGCTCTCCACCGAGGGCCTGCGCCGCGAGCAGGCCGAGGCGCTGCTCGACACCGCGGCGAGCATGGAGCAGGCGCTCACCGGCCGGGCCGTGCGCAAGCTGCCGACCCTGCGCGGGCGCACCGTGGTCACGCTCTTCTACGAGAACTCGACGCGGACCCGGGTGTCGTTCGAGGTCGCCGGGAAGTGGATGAGCGCGGACACCATCAACGTCTCGGCGAGCGGCTCGAGCGTGGGCAAGGGGGAGTCGCTGCGCGACACCGCCGCCACGCTCGCGGCCGCCGGCGCGGACGCGATCGTCGTGCGCCACCCGGCGTCGGGCGCCCCGCACCGCATCGCGGGCTGGCTCGACCGGGTCGGCCACTCCCACACCGACGGCCACGTCGCCGTGATCAACGCGGGCGACGGGACCCACGAGCACCCCACGCAGGCGCTGCTCGACGCCGCGACGCTGCGGCGGCGGCTCGGCGCGGACCTCGTCGGCCGGCGGGTCGCGATCGTCGGCGACGTGCTGCACAGCCGGGTGGCGCGCTCGAACGCCCACCTGCTGGCGACCCTCGGCGCCGAGGTGACGCTCGTGGCGCCGCCGACGCTGCTGCCCGCGGGGGTCGACGCGTGGCCGGTCACGGTCACCCACGACCTCGACGGCCACCTCGCCACCGGCCCGGACGCGGTGATGATGCTGCGTGTGCAGGCCGAGCGGATGCACGGCGGCTTCTTCCCCAGCGCGCGGGAGTACGCGGTGCGGTTCGGCCTGAGCCAGCGCCGCGCCGACACGCTGCCCGACCACGCGGTCGTCCTGCACCCGGGTCCCGCGGTGCGCGGCATGGAGATCGCCAGCTCCGTCGCCGACTCCGACCGCGCCGCCATCGCCGAGCAGGTCACCGCCGGGGTCCACGTGCGGATGGCCGTGCTCTACCACCTGCTGGCCGGAGAGGACGTCGCGTGAGCACCACCCATGTCCGGAACGTCCGCCCCTACGGCGAGGACCCGACCGACCTGTACGTCCGCGACGGTGTGCTGGTCGACCACGTCGACGACCCCGACCAGGTCGTCGACGCCGACGGGCTGATCGCGCTCCCGGGCCTGGTCGACCTGCACACCCACCTGCGCGAGCCGGGCGGGGAGGAGGCCGAGACGGTCGCCACCGGCTCCGCCGCGGCGGCGCTCGGCGGCTACACCGCGGTGTTCGCGATGCCGAACACGAACCCGACGCAGGACTCGCCGGTCGTCGTCGAGCACGTGTGGCGCCGCGGCCGCGAGGTCGGGCTGGTCGACGTGCACCCGGTCGGGGCGGTCACCGTCGGGCTCGGCGGGGAGCGCCTCGCCGAGATGGGCATGATGGCGGCCTCCGCCGCCGGCGTGCGGATGTTCTCCGACGACGGCCGCTGCGTGAACGACCCGCTGCTCATGCGCCGCGCCCTGGAGTACGCCCGGTCGCTCGACGCGGTGGTGGCCCAGCACGCCGAGGACCACCGGCTCACCGTCGGCGCCCAGGCGCACGAGGGACCGGTCGCGGCCCGGCTCGGCCTCACCGGCTGGCCCGCCACCGCCGAGGAGTCGATCGTCGCCCGCGACGCGATGCTCGCCGCGGCCGCCGGCGCGCGGCTGCACGTCTGCCACCTCTCGACGGCGGGCTCGGTCGAGGTGCTGCGCTGGGCACGGGAGACCCTCCTGCCCGGCACGACGGCGACCGTGAGCGCCGAGGTCACCCCGCACCACCTGCTGCTCACCGACACCGCGGCCGAGGACTACGACCCGGTGCACAAGGTGAACCCGCCGCTGCGCCCGGAGGCCGACACCCGCGCGCTGCGCCGGGCGCTGGCCGACGGGGTCATCGACTGCGTCGCCACCGACCACGCCCCGCACGCGGTGGAGGCCAAGGACTGCGAGTGGTCCCAGGCCCGACCCGGCATGCTGGGACTGCAGACCGCGCTGTCGGTGGTCACGGCCACCATGGTGACGACGGGTCTGCTCGACTGGCGCGGCGTGGCGCGGGTCTGCAGCGAGGTGCCGGCCGCGATCGCCGGGCTGTCCGACCAGGGCCGCCCGCTCACGGCCGGCGAACCGGCGAACCTCGTCCTGGTCGACCCCGACGCCCGCTGGACGGTGCGCGGGGCGGACCTGGCGAGCATCGCCGACAACACCCCCTACGAGGGGATGGAACTACCCGCCTCCGTGGTGCACACGATGCTGCGGGGACGATGGACCGTGCAGGACGGAAAGGTCATGACCCATGAGTGAAGCGCTGCTGGTCCTGGAGGACGGCACCGTGCACCGCGGCGAGTCCTACGGGGCGACCGGCCGCACCCTCGGCGAGGCCGTCTTCACCACCGGGATGACCGGCTACCAGGAGACCCTGACCGACCCGAGCTACCACCGCCAGATCGTCGTCGCGACCGCGCCGCACATCGGCAACACGGGCTGGAACGACGAGGACGACGAGTCGACCCGGATCCACGTCGCCGGCTACGTGGTGCGGGACCCGGCACGGACGCCGTCGAGCTGGCGCTCCCGCCGGTCGCTCGACGACGAGCTCGAGCGCCAGGGGGTCGTCGGGCTCGCGGGCGTGGACACCCGCGCGGTGACGCGGCGGCTGCGCGAGCACGGCTCGATGCGCGCCGGGGTGTTCTCCGGCGACGGCCTGGCCACCGAGCGCGAGATGCTCGAGGCCGTCCGGGACAGCCCGCAGATGGCCGGGGCCGACCTCGCCGGCGCCGTGACCACCGCCGAGCCCTACGTGGTCGCGGCCGAGGGCACCCGCCGCTTCTCGGTCGCCGCGCTCGACCTCGGCATCAAGGCCAACACCCCGCGCATGCTCGCGCAGCGCGGCATCGAGACGCGGGTGCTGCCGAGCACCTCCTCCCTCGACGAGCTCCTCGACGGGTCCCCCGACGGGGTGTTCCTCTCCAACGGCCCCGGCGACCCCGCCACGGCCGACCACGCCGTCGAGCTCACGCGCGGCGTCCTCGAGCGCGGCGTCCCGCTGTTCGGCATCTGCTTCGGCAACCAGATCCTCGGGCGCGCCCTGGGGATGGGGACGTTCAAGCTGCGCTACGGCCACCGCGGGATCAACGTGCCGGTCATCGACCACACCACCGGCACGGTGGCCATCACCAGCCAGAACCACGGGTTCGCGCTCGCCGGCACGCCCGGTGAGCACGTCGACTCGCCGTTCGGCCGGGTGCACCTGTCGCACGGCTGTCCGAATGACGACGTGGTCGAGGGCGTGACCTGCACCTCGATCCCGGCGTTCTCCGTGCAGTACCACCCCGAGGCGGCCGCCGGCCCGCACGACGCCGCGGACCTCTTCGACCGTTTCGCTGCCCTGATGGGAGGGCGCTGAGCCCATGCCGCGCCGCGAGGACATCCACCACGTCCTGGTCATCGGCTCCGGCCCGATCGTGATCGGCCAGGCCTGCGAGTTCGACTACTCGGGCACGCAGGCCTGCCGGGTGCTGCGCGAGGAGGGCCTGCGGGTCTCCCTCGTGAACTCCAACCCGGCGACGATCATGACCGACCCGGAGTACGCGGACGCCACGTACGTCGAGCCGATCGACGTCGAGCACGTCACGAAGGTCATCGAGGCCGAGCGCCCGGACGCGCTGCTCGCCACCCTCGGCGGCCAGACCGCGCTGAACACCGCCATCGCCCTGCACGACGCCGGGGTGCTCGAGCGCTACGGCGTCGAGCTCATCGGTGCCGACGTCGACGCGATCCAGCGCGGCGAGGACCGCCTCAAGTTCAAGGAGATCGTCCGCTCGATCGGCGGCGACGTCCCGCGCTCCGAGGTCTGCCACTCCATGGAGGAGGTCCGCGCGACGGTGGCCGAGGTCGGCCTCCCGGTCGTCATCCGGCCCTCGTTCACCATGGGCGGCCTCGGCTCCGGCCTGGCCTACACCGACGAGGAGCTCGAGCGCCTCGCCGGCACCGGCCTGGCCGCCAGCCCCGTGCACGAGGTCCTCATCGAGGAGTCGGTGCTCGGCTGGAAGGAGTACGAGCTCGAGCTGATGCGCGACGGCAAGGACAACGTCGTCGTCATCTGCTCCATCGAGAACGTCGACCCGATGGGCGTGCACACCGGCGACTCGGTGACCGTCGCCCCGGCGATGACGCTGACCGACCGCGAGTACCAGGTCATGCGCGACACCGGCATCGAGGTGCTGCGCGAGGTCGGCGTCGAGACCGGCGGCTGCAACATCCAGTTCGCGGTGGAGCCGACCACCGGGCGCCTCGTCGTCATCGAGATGAACCCGCGCGTCTCGCGGTCCTCGGCCCTGGCCTCGAAGGCCACCGGCTTCCCGATCGCGAAGATCGCCGCGCGCCTCGCCGTCGGCTACACCCTCGACGAGATCACCAACGACATCACCGGCGAGACCCCGGCGAGCTTCGAGCCCACCCTCGACTACGTGGTGGTCAAGGTGCCGCGGTTCGCCTTCGAGAAGTTCCCCGGCGCCGACCCCACGCTCACGACGACGATGAAGTCGGTCGGCGAGGCGATGGCGCTCGGTCGCAGCTTCCCCGAGGCGCTGAACAAGGCCCTGCGCTCGAGCGAGACGAAGGACGCGAGCTTCGGCACCCGCCCCGACCCGCTGGGCCTGTCCCGGGACGACGCGCTCAAGCAGGCCGCGCTGCCCCGCGACGGCCGGCTCTACGCCGTCGAGCGCGCGCTGCGGCTCGGCGCCACGGTGACCGAGGTGGCCGAGGCCTCCGGCATCGACCCGTGGTTCGTCGAGCAGATCGAGGGCATCGTGGCGCTGCGCCGCGAGATCGCCGACGCCCCGGTGCTCGACGCCGGGCTGCTGCGCCGCGCCAAGCGCGCGGGCCTGTCCGACCTGCAGATCGCGACGACGCGACCCGAGCTCGCCGGCGAGGCGGGGGTGCGGGCACTGCGCCACCGCCTCGGCGTGCGCCCGGTCTACAAGACCGTCGACACCTGCGCGGCGGAGTTCGAGGCACGCACGCCGTACCACTACTCGGCCTACGAGTCCGACCCCGCGGCCGAGTCCGAGGTGGTCGCGCAGACCGAGAAGCCCAAGGTCATCATCCTGGGCTCGGGCCCGAACCGGATCGGGCAGGGCATCGAGTTCGACTACTCGTGCGTCCACGCCGCGACCGCGCTGCGCGCCGCGGGCTTCGAGACGGTCATGCTCAACTGCAACCCGGAGACCGTCTCCACCGACTACGACACCGCCGACCGCCTGTACTTCGAGCCCCTCACCGAGGAGGACGTGCTCGAGGTGGTCCACTCCGAGCGCACGTCCGGCGGGGGCGACGCGCAGCGCCGTCCCGACGGCGGGTACACCGGCGGCCTGGCGGGCGTGGTCGTCCAGCTCGGCGGGCAGACCCCGCTGAAGCTCGCGGCCGCCCTCGAGGCCGCGGGCGTGCCGATCGTGGGCACGCCGCCGGCCGCCATCGACCTCGCCGAGGAGCGCGGCGCGTTCGGGCACGTGCTCGACGACGCCGGCCTGCCCGCGCCGCCCTACGGCACCGCGACCAGCTTCGACGGGGCCCGCGAGATCGCCGCCGAGATCGGCTACCCCGTGCTGGTCCGCCCGTCGTACGTGCTGGGCGGGCGCGGCATGGAGATCGTCTACGACGACGAGACCCTCGCCGACTACATCGCACGGGCCACCGAGGTCACGCCCGACCACCCGGTCCTCGTCGACCGCTTCCTCGACGACGCGATCGAGATCGACGTCGACGCGCTGTGCGACGCCACCGGCGAGGTCTACCTCGGCGGGATCATGGAGCACATCGAGGAGGCGGGGGTCCACTCCGGCGACTCGTCGTGCACCCTGCCGCCGATCACGCTCGGTCTCTCCGACCTCGAGATGGTGCGCGCCTCGACCGTCGCGCTGGCCCGCCGGCTCGGCGTCCTCGGCCTGATGAACGTGCAGTACGCCCTCAAGGACGAGACGCTCTACGTCCTCGAGGCCAACCCGCGTGCCAGCCGCACGGCCCCGTTCGTCTCCAAGGCGACCGGCGTGCCGCTCGCCAGCGCGGCTGCCCGGGTGATGCTCGGTGCGACGATCTCCGACCTGCGCCACGAGGGCCTCCTGCCCGCGAGCGGCGACGGCGGGAACCTGCCCCCGCAGCACCCGGTGGCGGTCAAGGAGGCCGTGCTGCCCTTCCACCGCTTCCGCCGGCCCGACGGCCGCGGGGTGGACTCGCTGCTCGGCCCCGAGATGAAGTCGACGGGCGAGGTCATGGGCATCGACGTGGCCTTCTCGACGGCCTTCGCGAAGGCCCAGGCGGCCGCGTCCGGTCCGCTCCCGACGTCCGGGAAGATCTTCGTGTCGGTCGCGAACCGCGACAAGCGGGCGCTGATCTTTCCCGTGAAGCGCCTCGCCGACCTCGGCTTCGAGATCCTCGCGACGGCGGGCACGGCGAGCGTGCTGGAGCGCAACGGCATCCCCGCGCAGGTGGTGCGAAAGCACTTCGAGGGGCCGGACAACATCGTCGACACGATCCTCGCGGGCGAGGTCGGCATGATCATCAACACCCCGGTCGGGCACACCGGCCCCCGCATCGACGGCTACGAGATCCGCGCGGCGGCCCTCAACGTCGGCGTCCCGTGCATCACGACGGTGCAGGGCGCGGCGGCCGCGGTGCAGGGCATCGAGGCGGTCATCCGGGGGGAGATCACGGTCACCCCGCTGCAGGTGCTGCACGAGCGGCTGGCGAAGGCCCGGGCCACGGAGGGCGTGTGACGGCCGGGCCGACCGGGCGGTCGGCCTTCACCGACCGCCTCACCGCCGCCGTCGCCGCGCACGGCCCGCTGTGCGTCGGGATCGACCCCCAC
This sequence comes from Actinomycetospora soli, assembly GCF_021026295.1. Lineage (GTDB taxonomy): Bacteria > Actinomycetota > Actinomycetes > Mycobacteriales > Pseudonocardiaceae > Actinomycetospora > Actinomycetospora soli. The sequence goes on along the minus strand of NZ_JAJNDA010000005.1, from coordinate 370,110 downwards.
CCGGGCCTGCTCGCGCGGTGGGGCCACGAGGACGACGCGGCGGGCGTGGAGCGCTTCGGACGGGACGCGGTCGCCGCCCTGGCGGGCCACGTCGCCGTCGTGAAGCCGCAGGTGGCGTTGTTCGAGGTGCACGGCAGCGGGGGAGTGCGGGCGCTCGAGCGGGTCCTCGCCGACGCCCGTGACGCCGGCCTGCTCACCGTCGCGGACGCCAAGCGCGGGGACATCGGCTCGACCATGACCGCCTACGCGCGGGCCTGGCTGGCCGACACCTCACCGCTGGCGGCCGACGCGGTGACGCTGTCGCCCTACCTGGGCGTCGGCTCGCTGACCCCCGCCCTCGACCTCGCCGCCGAGACCGGCCGCGGGGTGTTCGTGCTGGCCCGCACCTCGAACCCGGAGGCGTCGGCGGTGCAGTCGGCCCAGTCGTGGACCTCGCTGTCGGACCCGTCGTCGCCGGGGATGCGGGAGGTCGCGCAGAGCGTGGTCGACGCCTGTGCCGCCGCGAACGCGGCGCGGGCCGGCGCGGGCGGCAGCGGGCCCGCGGGCGTCGTCGTCGGTGCCACCGGGGGCACCACCGGCCGGGCCCACGGGCTCGACCTCACGCGGCTGTACGGACCCGTCCTCGTCCCGGGGCTGGGCGCGCAGGGCGCCACCCCGGACGACCTGGCCCGCACGTTCGCCGACGGCACCGGACCCGTCGTCCCGTCCAGCTCGCGGGAGATCCTGTCCGCGGGCCCCGACCCGGAGGCGCTGCGCGACGCGTGTCGGGCGTTGAACGGTGCGCTGCGCTCCCTGGCGCTGCCCGCCGGACCGATCGGCGCGTAGCACCCGCCGACCGGCCCACCGCCTGCGGCCGGGCCGGACGGGACGCGCCCCGAAGCGGCTGCCCGCGGACCGCGACACCGTTCACGCCCCGGACACCCGAGCACTGTGGACTCGCACCCCAGACGGTACGTTCGCTGACGACGAGCGCGCCCCGCCGAGCGTGGGGGCCCGCACCCATCCCAGCACTGATATCGGAGGAGACCGTGGCACTTCCCGAGCTGACCGAGGAGCAGCGGGCGGCCGCGCTGGAGAAGGCCGCCGCTGCCCGCCGCGCCCGGGCCGAGCTCAAGGAGCGGCTCAAGCGCGGCGGTACCACCCTCGGTGACGTGCTCGAGCAGGCCGACTCGGACGAGGTGCTCGGCAAGATGAAGGTCTCGGCCCTGCTCGAGGCCCTCCCGGGCGTCGGCAAGGTCCGCGCCCAGCAGATCATGGAGCGCCTCGAGATCGCCCCCAGCCGCCGCCTGCGCGGCCTCGGAGAGCGCCAGCGCAAGGCGCTGCTCGCGGAGTTCGACGGGGAGTGACCCGGGACGACGGAGGCGCGGGCGGGCGGGGACGTCTGCTCGTCCTCGCCGGCCCGTCCGGCGTCGGCAAGAGCACCGTCGTGGCCGAGCTGCGCCGGATGGAGGCCCCGCTGTGGTTCAGCGTCTCGGCCACCACCCGGGCGGCCCGGCCCGGTGAGCAGGACGGCCGGGAGTACCACTTCGTCTCCGACGCGGACTTCGACCGGATGGTCGCCGAGGGCGAGATGCTCGAGTGGGCCTCCATCCACCGCGGCCTGCACCGCTCCGGCACGCCGGCGCAGCCGGTGGAGGACCACCTCGCCGCCGGGCAGCCGGTCCTCCTGGAGCTCGACCTCGCCGGCGCGCGGGCGGTGCGGCAACGCCGGCCGGACGCGCTGCTGGTGTTCCTGGAGCCGCCGTCGTGGGAGGTCCTGGTGGACCGGCTCACCGGCCGCGGGACCGAACCCCAGGACGTGATCGACCGGCGGCTCGCCACCGCCCGCATCGAACTCGACGCCCGCCGCGAGTTCGACGTCGGGCTGGTGAACCACGACGTCCGGGAGACCGCGCGCCGGTTGGTAGACTTGGCACACCCCTCCGACGAGCCTGCCTGCGGCGATGCCCGGGCCGGGGCGGTCGGACCCCGATCCGCAGGAGCCAGTGAATGAGCATCACCACCAGTCGCGTCACCGGTGGCTTCCACGACGTGCCCGAGGGCATCACCAACCCGCCGATCGACGAGCTGCTGGAGACGGTCAGCTCGAAGTACGCGCTGGTGATCTACGCGGCCAAGCGGGCGCGGCAGATCAACGACTACTACGCCCAGCTCGGCGAGGGCCTGCTCGAGTACGTCGGCCCGCTCGTGGAGCCGGGCCCGCGCGAGAAGCCGCTGTCGATCGCGATGCGCGAGATCCACTCGCACCTGCTCGAGCACACCGAGGGCGAGTAGTCCCGACGATCCGGATCGGGTAGCCGACCGCCATGGCTGAGATCGTCCTCGGCGTCGCCGGCGGCATCGCCGCCTACAAGGCCTGCGAACTGCTCCGCCGGCTGCGCGAGGCCGGCCACCACGTGCAGGTGGTGGCCACCCCGAACGCCCTCGAGTTCATCGGGAAGGCGACCTTCGAGGCCCTCTCCGGCCGCGAGGTCCTCTCGGGGGTGTTCGAGCACGTCCCCGACGTCACGCACGTCGCCCTCGGCCGCCGGGCCGACCTCGTCGTCTGCGCCCCCGCCACCGCCGACCTGCTCGCGCGGATGGCGGCGGGCCGCGCGGACGACCTGCTGACCTCGACGCTGCTCACGGCGCGATGTCCGGTGCTCGCCGCGCCGGCGATGCACACCGAGATGTGGGACCACCCGGCGACGGTGGACAACGTCGCCACGCTCCGCCGCCGCGGCACCGTCGTGCTCGAGCCCGCCTCCGGCCGGCTGACCGGCGCCGACTCCGGGCCCGGCCGCCTGCCCGAGCCCGTCGAGATCGCCGAGTTCGCCCGGCTGCTCCTGGAGAACCCCGCCGCGCTGCCGCGGGACCTCGAGGGCCGCCACGTGGTCGTCTCCGCCGGTGGCACCGCCGAGCCGCTCGACCCGGTGCGCACCCTCGGCAACCGCTCCTCCGGCCGGCAGGGCTACGCGCTCGCCCGCGTCGCCGCCCAGCGCGGCGCCCGGGTCACGCTCGTCGCGGGCACCACCGCCGCCCTCGAGCCGCCCGCCGCGGTCGACGTGGTGGGCGTCCGCACCACCGAGGAGATGCGCACGGCGGTCCTCGACGCCGCGAAGGGCGCCGAGGTGGTCGTCATGGCCGCCGCCGTGGCCGACTTCCGGCCGGTGGACGTGGCCGGTTTCAAGATCAAGAAGGGTCCCGGGGAACCGGACGCGATCCGTCTCACACGCAACCCCGACATCCTCGCCGAGCTCGTGGCCGAGCAGGTGCCCGGCCGGCTCGTGATCGGCTTCGCGGCGGAGACCGGCGACGCCGAGCACGACGTCCTGTCCTTCGGCCGGGCGAAGCTCGAACGCAAGGGGTGCGACTACCTCGTCGTCAACGCCGTCGGCGGCGTCACCGGGCACAACGCCTTCGAGGGCACCGACAACGAGGGCTGGCTGCTCGGGGCCGACGGGTCGTCGGTGCAGCTGCCGATGGGCTCGAAGGCGACGCTCGCGGCGCGCGTCTGGGACACGGTGGCCGATCGCCTGGCGTGAACGCCCAGCCACGCTCCGTGACGAAATCGGGCGTGAATTCCACTCCCACACCTGGTGACCGAGCACAACCGCACTGTGACGCGGTGCGCAGAAGCGCCGGTCAGTGGCCTGCCCGATGGGCCGGATGCCGTTAGTGTTGCCCGGTCCCACTGTCGAGGCAGGGAGAGATTGTGCCCGCTAGGCGTTTGTTCACCTCCGAGTCCGTCACCGAGGGCCACCCGGACAAGATCTGCGACGCCATCTCCGACGGGATTCTGGACGCCTTGCTGGCGCAGGACCCCAAGAGCCGTGTGGCCGTCGAGTCGATGGTGACCACGGGCCAGGTCCACGTGGCCGGCGAGGTCACCACCAACGCCCACGTGAACTACGTGGACATCGTCCGCAAGACCATCCTGGACATCGGCTACGACTCGTCCGCGAAGGGCTTCGACGGCGAGACCTGCGGCGTCTCGATCTCGATCGGCGCGCAGTCCGCCGACATCGCGCAGGGCGTCGACCAGGGCTACGAGTCCCGCGTCGAGGGCTCCGAGGACGAGATCGCCAGGCAGGGCGCCGGCGACCAGGGCCTCATGTTCGGCTACGCCGACGCCGACACCCCCGAGCTCATGCCGCTGCCGATCGGGCTCGCCCACCGGCTCGCGCGCAAGCTGACCAGCGTCCGGCGCGAGGGCGTCCTGCCCTACCTGCGTCCCGACGGCAAGACCCAGGTCACCATCGCCTACGACGGCGACAAGCCGGTCGGCGTGGAGACCGTCGTGCTCTCCACGCAGCACGCGTCGGACATCGACCTCGACGAGATGCTCGCGCCCGACATCCGCTCGAAGGTGATCCAGCCCGTGCTCGAGGGCATCGACCTCGACTCGTCGAACACGCGCGTCCTGGTGAACCCGACCGGCCGCTTCGTCGTCGGTGGCCCCATGGGTGACGCCGGCCTGACCGGCCGCAAGATCATCGTCGACACCTACGGCGGCTACGCCCGCCACGGCGGCGGCGCCTTCTCCGGCAAGGACCCGTCGAAGGTCGACCGCTCCGCCGCGTACGCGGGCCGCTGGGTCGCCAAGAACGTCGTGTCCGCGGGCCTCGCCCGCCGCGCCGAGGTCCAGCTCGCCTACGCCATCGGCAAGGCCGAGCCCGTCGGTGTGTTCCTCGAGACGTTCGGCACCGCGAACGTCGACCCGGCCAAGATCGAGAAGGCCATCGCCGAGGTGTTCGACCTGCGCCCCGGCGCGATCGTGCGCGACCTCGAGCTGCTCCGCCCGATCTACCAGCCGACCGCCGCGTACGGCCACTTCGGCCGCGACGACCTCGACCTGCCCTGGGAGCGCACCGACCGCGCCGACCAGCTGAAGTCGATCGCCGGCTGACGCCTGCACGACCCCACGGCCCGGCCGCCCCTGCAGGGGTGGCCGGGCCGTCGTCGTGCGTGCCCTCGGTGGCAGGAAAGCGTCGTTGCTGTCGTCCAGCAGCAGGAAATCCGCATCGTCGCCCGGGCGGTCGGGGCGCTCTGGTAGACCGGCGGCCGTGAACGGATCACCGGGCGACGAGGCGCTGCTGGCGCTGCCCGGGATGCCCGAGCCGGCACCACCCGCCGTCGCAAAACAGAAGCGGCCGCCGAAGCACAACGAGCGGCTGCCCGCGGAGCAGGACTCGGTCGCGTCGGTGGCGGTCGACGTGCCGCTGCCGCACCTCGACCGGCCGTTCGACTACCGCGTGCCGGTCCAGCTCGACGAGGCCGCCGTGGTCGGGGCGCGCGTGCGGGTGCGCTTCGCCGGGCGCGTGGTCGACGGCTACGTCCTCGCGCGCTCCGACACCACCGAGCACGACGGCCGGCTGCAGTGGCTGGAGAAGGTCGTCTCGCCCGAGCCGGTGCTCTCGCCCGAGCTCGCCGCGCTCTGCCGCACCGTGGCCGACCGCTACGCCGGCACGCTCGCCGACGTCCTGCGCCTCGCGCTGCCGCCGCGGCACGCGCGGGTGGAGAAGGAGACCGTCGCTCCCGACACAGCGACCGAGCACGCCGACAGGGGGTCGGGGCCGGTCCCGCCGCCGGCTCCCGACGACGGGTCGGGCTGGGCGGCCTACCCGCGCGGCCCGGCGTTCCTCGAGGCGCTGGTCGCGCACCGGCCCGCGCACGGGGTGTGGCAGGCGCTGCCCGGGGAGGACTGGGCGCGGCGGCTCGCGGAGGCCGCACGGGCGACGCTCGCCGCGGGTCGGGGCGCCGTGATCGTCGTGCCCGACCGGCGCGACCTGGACCGCCTGCACGCGGCGTGCGTCGAGGTCGTGGGGGAGGAGCAGGTCGCCGCGCTGGCCGCCGACCTCGGACCCGCCGAGCGCTACCGCCGGTGGCTGGCGGTCTCGCGCGGCCGCGCCCGGCTCGCGATCGGCACCCGCGCGGCCGCGTTCGCCCCGGTGTCCGACCCGGGCCTGCTCGCGGTGTGGGACGACGGGGACGACTCGCACACCGAGCCGCGCGCGCCGTACCCGCACACCCGCGACGTCCTCATCGCCCGTGCGCACGGCAGTGGCGCCGCCCTGCTCGTCGCCGGCACCACCCGCACCGCGGAGGCCGAGGTGCTCGTCCGCAGCGGGTGGGCGCACCCGATCGCGGCCGAGCGCTCGACCGTCCGCGAGCACGCCCCGCGCGTCACCGCGATCGGGGAGGACGAGCGGCAGCTGCTGCGCGACCCCACCGCGCGCGCGGCCCGTATCCCCTCGGTGGCGTTCGAGGCCGCACGGGCCGCACTCGGGGCGGGCCGCCCGGTGCTGGTCCAGGTCCCGCGCCGCGGCTACCTCCCCGCCATCGCCTGCGCGCAGTGCCGCGAGCCCGCCCGGTGCCGGCACTGCCACGGGCCGCTCGGCATCCCCGCCGGGACCGAGGACGTCCCCGCCCCGCCGACCTGCCGCTGGTGCGGCCGCCCCGCCACCAACTACCGCTGCCCGGCGTGCGCCTCCCCGCGCGTGCGGGCCACCGTCGTGGGCGCGGGCCGGACCGCCGAGGAGCTCGGGCGGGCCTTCCCGCAGACGGTGGTCCGCAGCTCCGGGGGAGGGGCGACGATCCTGGAGACGGTCGACGCGGCGCCCGCCATCGTCGTCGCCACGCCCGGGGCCGAGCCGGTCGCCGACGGCGGCTACGGCGCGGCGCTGCTGCTGGACGGGGCCGCCCTGCTCGCGCGCCCGGAGCTGCGCGCGGCCGAGGACACGGTCCGGCGCTGGTTCGCCGCCGCGAAGCTCGTGCGCCCGGGCCCGGAGGGCGGGCGCGTGGTCGTGGTGGCCGAGTCGAACCTGCCCGCCGTGCAGGCCCTGATCCGGTGGGACCCGGCCGGGCACGCCGGCGCGGAACTGGACGCCCGCACCGAGCTGGGCCTGCCACCCGCCGTCCGGATGGCCGCCCTGGACGGCGACCCGGAGGCGCTGCGCGACCTCGTCGACACCACCCGGCTCCCGGCGGACGCCGACGTCCTCGGGCCCGTCGAGCTGCCGCCGGGCACGCGGCTGCCGGGCGCCGACGAACGCACCGAGCGGGCCGAACGGATCCTGGTGCGCGTGCCGCGGCCGGTGGGCCGGGAGCTCGCGCGGGCCCTGCAGGAGGCGCAGGCGGTGCGCGGCGCACGGCGCGAACGCGAGCCGGTCCGGGTGCTGCTCGACCCGCACGACCCGCTCTGACCCCGTCCACCCCCGCGCGAGGGGAACCCTCGTGCCACAAGAGCGCTCGAATCCTCCCCTCACGGACCGGGGCGAACACCCCACGACGTGGGTCCCGACGATCCGACGCGCCACGCACACAGATCCGACGCCCCACGACCCGGGTCCCGAGAAACCAGCGCGCCAAGCACACATCCCCGGATACGTGCGGAGTGCGGGGGCTCGTCGTGGCGCCGTGCGGTCGCCGCGGTGTGTGCGCCACGCGCAGGTTCCCCGAGGCGCTGTGCGCGCGCCGGCACGGTGTGTGCGCCTCGCGTAGGTTCTCGTGAAGCCCTGCGCCACAGCCGCCGGAGTGTGTGCGCCCCGCGCGGCGCGGGCGAGGGGTGTGCGCCGACTCGGCCGGATCGGGCACGCGCCTAGACTGGACGACCGTGACCGTCCAGCCCGTCCGCTACTTCGGGGATCCCGTCCTGCGGGAGCGCGCCGCCGAGGTGACCACGTTCGACAAGGAGCTGCGCCAGCTCGTCGCCGACCTCGACGAGACGATGCGGGAGCAGGGCGGGGCCGGTCTCGCGGCGCCGCAGATCGGCGTGGGGCTGCGCGTGTTCACCTACCGCGCCGGCGAGGACATGCACGGCCACCTGGTCAACCCGACCTGGAACGTCCTCGACGACACCGAGCAGACCGGCCCCGAGGGCTGCCTGTCCATCCCGGGCTTCCGCTGGGACTGCACGCGGTACGACCACGTGGTCGCGACCGGCTGGGACATGCACGGCGAGCCGCTGCGGGTCGAGGGCACGGCCATGCTGGCCCGCGCCATCCAGCACGAGACCGACCACCTCGACGGGGTGCTCTTCCTCGACCGGCTGGACGCGGCGACCCGCAAGGAGGCGATGGCGGCGATCCGCCAGGCCGAGTGGTTCGACCCCACGGCGCCGCCGCGCATCAAGCAGAACCCGCACGTGGCCGACCCGTCGCAGAAGGTCAACCCGCTGTTCGGGGGCGTCCGCTAGATGCGGCTCGTCTTCGCCGGCACCCCGGACCCCGCCGTACCCTCGCTGCGCCGCCTGCTGGAGGGCACCGCGCACGAGGTCGTCGCCGTGGTCACCCGCCCCGACGCGCCCGCCGGGCGGAAGCGCCGGCTGCAGCGCTCCCCGGTGGGCCTGCTGGCCGACGAGGCCGGGGTCGAGGTGCTGACCCCGGCGAAGGCGTCGGACCCCGAGTTCCTCGCGCGCCTCACGGCGATCGCACCGGACTGCTGTCCCGTCGTCGCCTACGGGAACCTGCTGCGTCCGGCGGCCCTCGCGATCCCGGCCCACGGCTGGGTCAACCTCCACTTCTCCCTGCTGCCCGCGTGGCGCGGGGCCGCGCCGGTGCAGGCCGCGATCCGCGCCGGGGACGAGATCACCGGCGCCAGCACGTTCCGGCTCGAGGAGGGCATGGACACCGGCCCGGTGTTCGGGACCGTCACCGAGAAGATCGCCGACGACGACACCGCAGGCGCGCTGCTCGAGCGGCTCAGCCACAGCGGGGCGGGCCTGCTCGCGGCGACCCTCGACGGGATCGCCGACGGCTCCCTGCAGCCCGTGCCGCAGCCCGCCGAGGGCGTCTCGGTCGCCCCGAAGGTCACCGTCGACGACGCCCGGGTCCGCTGGACCGACCCGCCGCTCGCGATCGACCGGCACGTCCGGTCGGTCACGCCGGCCCCGGGGGCGTGGACCGAGTTCCGCGGTACCCGGCTCAAGCTGGGCCCGGTCACGACGACGGGCTTCGACGACCTGGCCCCGGGGGAGATCGTCGTGGAGCGCAGGCGGGTCCTCGTCGGGACGGCCGCGGCGCCCGTCGTGCTGGGCAGCGTGCAGCCGGCCGGCAAGCCGATGATGCCCGCGGTCGACTGGAGCCGCGGCGTCCAGCCGACGGCGGGGGAGCGGTTCGAGACGACGGGAACCGGATGACCGACAGCTCCGTCCCGCCCGGCGGCCACCGCTCCGGCAAGGGACCGCGCCGCAAGCCCGACCGACCGCACCGGTCGGGCCCGCCGCGCGGCCGCTCCGGGCCGAACCGTCCGCCGCAGGGCGACGCCGCCCGCGAGGCCGCCCTCGACACCCTGCGGGCCGTCCGCGAGGACGACGCCTACGCCAACCTGACGCTGCCGCGACTGCTGCGCGAGCGCCGCGTCTCCGGCCGCGACGCCGCCCTGGCCACCGACCTCGCCTACGGCGCGTGCCGGGCGCAGGGCCTGCTCGACGCCGTGCTCTCCGCGTGCGTCGACCGACCCCTCGACCGGCTCGACGGCGTCGTCCTCGACGCCCTGCGCCTCGGAGCCCAGCAGCTGCTGCGCACCCGCATCCCCGCACACGCCGCGGTGGGCGCCACGGTGGAGCTCGTGCGCTCGCGGGCGGGCTCGAAGCCGACCGGCTTCGTCAACGCGGTGCTGCGCAAGGTGGCGGAGCGCGACGAGGCCGGGTGGGTCGCCGAGCTCGCGCCGGACGCGGGGACCGACCCGGTCGGGCACCTCGCGTTCGTGCACGCCCACCCGCGCTGGATCGCCGAGGTCTTCGCGGCGGTCCTGCCGGAGTCCGAGCTCGACGCGGCGCTCGCGGCCGACGACGCCCGGCCCGCGGTCCACCTCGCGGCGCGCCCGGGCGAGATCAGCGCCGAGGAACTGGCTGCGATCACCGGGGGCGAGGAGGCGCCGTACTCGCCCTACGGGGTGCTGCTCACCGAGGGCGGCGACCCCGGCGACCTCGAGCCGGTCCGCGAGGGCCTCGCCGCGGTGCAGGACGAGGGCAGCCAGCTGGTCGCGCTCGCCGCCGCCCGTGCCCCGCTCGAGGGCCGCGACGAGCTCTGGCTCGACCTGTGCGCGGGCCCCGGCGGCAAGGCCGCCCTGCTCGGTGCGCTCGCCGCGATCTCCGGCGCCACCCTCGACGCCGTCGACCGCGCCCCGCACCGCGCGGCCCTCGTCGAGAAGGCCACCGCCGGCCTGCCCGTGCGCGTGCACACCGGCGACGCCCGCGAGATCGCGCTGCCCGAGGCGGCCTACGACCGCGTCCTCGTCGACGCACCGTGCACCGGGCTGGGGGCGTTGCGCCGCCGTCCGGAGGCCCGCTGGCGCCGCCGGCCCGAGGACGTCGTCGACCTGACGGCGCTGCAGCGCGACCTGCTCACCCACGCCCTGGAGCGGGTGCGGCCCGGCGGGGTGGTCACCTACGCGACCTGCTCGCCGCACCCGGAGGAGACGGTCGACGTCGTCCGGGCCGTCGCGGCGGCGACCGGCGCCGAGGTGCTCGACACCGCCGCCGCCCTGCCCGAGCTGACCGGGTCCGACGTCGGGACGGGGCCAGGCCTGCAGCTGTGGCCGCACCGGCACGGGACCGACGCCATGTACTGCGCGACCCTGCGGCGCAGCGGCTGATCAGGGGTGCGGGAGACTGGGGCCGTGCCCGCCCCGCTCATCGCACCCAGCATCCTGTCCGCGGACTTCGCCCGGCTCGCCGACGAGGCCGCGGCGGTGCACGGCTCCGACTGGCTACACGTCGACGTCATGGACGCGCACTTCGTGCCCAACCTGACGCTCGGCCTGCCGGTGGTGGAGAGCCTGCTGCGGGCCACCGACATCCCGCTGGACTGCCACCTGATGATCGAGGACCCGGACCGCTGGGCGCCGCCCTACGCGGAGGCCGGGGCCCACAACGTCACCGTGCACGCCGAGGCCGCGCACGACCCGCGCAAGCTCGCGAAGGACCTCCGCGCCGCCGGCGCCCTCGCCGGGCTCTCCATCAAGCCGAGGACGCCGCTCGAGGACTGGATCGAGGTCCTCGCCGACTACGACACGCTGCTCGTCATGAGCGTGGAGCCCGGCTTCGGCGGGCAGAGCTTCATGCCCGAGGTGCTGGACAAGGTCCGCACGGCGCGGCGGCTGGTCGACACCGGGCACCTGCGGGTGCTCGTCGAGATCGACGGCGGGATCAGCGCGGACACCGTGGAGCAGGCCGCCGAGGCCGGGGTCGACTGCTTCGTCGCGGGCAGCGCGGTCTACGGCGCGGACGACCCGGCGCGGGCGGTCGCGGCGCTGCGCGAGCAGGCCGCGGCGGTCTCCCCGCACCGTTCACGGTCTACTCGCGAGTAACCTGAGCAGTGGCGGTTGTCACCGGGAAGGGACCCGGTGAGCGACGGCCGCGCGAGGATGATGCAGGCAGCGTCGATCGTTCACGCGAGCGACGACCGGACGACGGGGCAGGGGAGCCAGGAGTGTTCACGGGGATCGTGGAGGAGGTCGGCGAGATCGTCGACGTCACCCCGCAGGCGGACGCCGCCCGGCTGCGCATCCGCGGCCCGCTGGTGGTCTCCGACGCCCGGCCCGGCGACTCGATCGCGGTCAACGGCGTGTGCCTGACGGTGGTCGACCCGGAGCCGGAGTCGTTCGCCGTCGACGTCATGGGCGAGACCCTGCGCCGCTCGAGCCTCGCGGGCGCGGCCGCCGGAACCCCGGTGAACCTGGAGCGTGCCCTGGCGGCGGGCGCCCGGCTCGGCGGGCACATCGTGCAGGGCCACGTCGACGGCACGGCCACGGTCGCGGCCGTCGAACCGTCCGAGCACTGGACCGCGGTGCGCTTCCGCACCCCGCGCGCGGCAGACGGGAGCGTCGGGATCGCGCGCTACATCGTCGAGAAGGGCTCGATCGCCGTGGACGGCGTGAGCCTCACCGTGACCGAGGTGGACGACGACGGGTTCGCCGTCGGGCTGATCCCCACCACGCTCGCCGAGACCACCCTCGGGTCGCGCGAGGTCGGCGCGACCGTGAACCTGGAGGTCGACGTGGTGGCCAAGTACGTCGAACGGCTGCTCGGCACGGGGTCCGTGCAGCAGCCGGCGGGAACGGAGTCGGGAGCATGAACCACGTGGACGGCTTCGAGCACATCGAGCGGGCCATCGAGGACATCGCCGCGGGCAAGGCCGTCGTCGTGGTCGACGACGAGGACCGCGAGAACGAGGGCGACCTGATCTTCGCCGCCGAGAAGGCGACGCCGGAGCTCGTCTCCTTCATGGTGCGCTACACCTCGGGCTACATCTGCGTGCCGCTGACCGGCGAGGCGTGCGACCGCCTCGACCTGCCGCCCGCGCACTCCATCAACCAGGACCGGCACGGCACCGCCTACACGGTGTCCGTCGACGCCCGCGAGGGCATCGGCACCGGCATCTCCGGCGCCGACCGTGCCCGGACCATCCAGGTCCTCGCCAACCCGGCGTCGGCGGCCACCGACCTCTCCCGCCCCGGGCACGTCGTCCCGCTGCGGGCCCGCGACGGCGGCGTCCTGCGCCGCCCCGGGCACACCGAGGCCGCCGTCGACCTCGCCCGCCTCGCCGGGCTGGAGCCCGCCGGCGCGATCTGCGAGATCGTCTCGCAGAAGGACGACGGCGAGATGGCGCGCTACGAGGAGCTCGCGGTGTTCGCCGACGAGCACGACCTCGCGCTCATCACCATCAAGGACCTGATCGCCTACCGGCGCCGGTCGGAGAAGCAGGTCGCACAGGTCGCCCACGCGCACCTCCCGACCGTCCACGGCGAGTTCGAGGCCTACGGGTACGACTCGCTGCTCGACGGCATCGAGCACCTCGCCCTGGTCTACGGCGACCTCGGCGACGGCGAGGACGTCCTGGTCCGCGTGCACTCCGAGTGCCTCACCGGCGACGTCCTCGGTTCCCGCCGCTGCGACTGCGGCCCGCAGCTCGACGCCGCGATGGCCGCCGTCGCCGCCGAGGGCCGCGGGGTGGTGCTCTACGTGCGCGGCCACGAGGGCCGGGGGATCGGCCTGATCCACAAGCTGCAGGCCTACCAGCTGCAGGACGCCGGGGCCGACACCGTCGACGCGAACCTCGCGCTCGGCATGCCCGCCGACGCGCGGGACTACGGCACCGGTGCCCAGATCCTCGCCGACCTCGGCATCAGGAGCATGCGCCTGCTGACGAACAACCCGGAGAAGCGCGCGGGGCTCGAGGGCTACGGCCTGACGATCCTCGACCGCGTCGCCCTGCCGCTGCGCGCGACCCCGGAGAACCTGCACTACCTGCGCACCAAGCGGGACCGCATGGGGCACGACCTCCAGGGCCTCGACGTCTACGAGGCCGGCCTGGCGAGCAGCGAGTCCGGCGCATGAGCACGCAGGGACGCCCCGACATCGCGGTGCCGGACGCCACGGGCCTGCGCCTGGGGATCGCGGCGACCCGGTGGAACGCCGAGATCGTCGAGACGATGCTCGAGCGGGCGCTGCTCGCGGCCGAGCGCGGCAACGTCGAGCACCCGACGGTGGTGCGGGTGGCGGGCGCGATGGAGCTGCCCGTCGTCTGCCAGGGCCTCGCGGCCGGGCACGACGCGGTCGTCGGGCTCGGCGTGGTGATCCGCGGCGCGACGCCGCACTTCGACTACGTCTGCGACGCCGTGACGGCGGGGCTGCTGCGCGTCGGGCTCGACGAGCGCACGCCGGTCGGCAACGGGGTGCTCACGACGGAGAACCTCGACCAGGCCTGGGAGCGCGCCGGGACCCCGCAGTCGACGGAGGACAAGGGGTTCGAGGCGGTCGTGGCCGCCCTCGACGCCGCGATCACCCTCAAGCAGTTGCGCGACGGGACGCACCGCGCGCCCGTCGGGTTCGCGCGATGAGCGCCGACTCCCCGGTCGTCGTCCCGCCCGAGGGTCTGGACCTCGGCCCGGTCGAGCTGGAGATCCGGCCGCGGCGCATCCGGTGGGTCGCCTGGGTCGTCGCGATCCTGCTGTTCGCGTTCTTCGCCGGCGGCGCGCTGCTGGTGTACGTCGAGTCGGCGGGCTTCAACTTCCGGCCCGCCGACCAGGTCGCCATGGTCGTCCTCGGGCTGATCCTCGCGGGCTGCGCGCTGCTGTTCACCCGGCCCCGGCTGCGCGCGGGCGCCGGCGGGGTGGAGGTCCGCGCGACGATCCTCACGCGACGCGTCGCGTGGGCCGACGTGGTCGGCATCAGCTTCCCCGACGGCGCCCAGTTCGCCCGGATCGACCTGCCCGACGACGAGTACCTGGTCGTCTCCGCGATCCAGGCCGTGGACAAGCTCCACGCCGTCGAGGCCGTGAAGGGTTTGCGGGACCTGCACGCGACGTACGCCCGGTGACGCTGTACGAGTCGCTCTTCCGGCACGTCGCGGTGCGCGTGCCGGCCGAGCGGACCCACCGCATCGGGATCCGCGCCCTCGCCGCGGCCACGCCGGTGATCCCGGAGCGCACCCCGGACCCGTCGCTCGCGGTCACCGCGATGGGCCTGACGTTCCCGTCGCCGCTCGGGGTCGCCGCGGGCTACGACAAGGACGCCGAGGGCATCCGCGGGCTCGCCCGACTCGGGTTCGGCGCCGTCGAGATCGGCACCGTCACCGCCCGGCCGCAGCCCGGCAACCCCCGGCCCCGCCTGTTCCGCCTGCCCGACGACCGCGCGCTGGTCAACCGCATGGGCTTCAACAACGCCGGTGCGGACGCCGTCGCCGAGCGGCTGGCGCAGCTGCGCGACGGCGGGCCGCTCGGCACCGTGCTCGGCGTCAACATCGGCAAGTCGAAGGCCGCCACGGGGCCCGAGCAGACCGTCGCCGACTACCGGTACTCCGCGCGTGCCCTCGGTCCGTACGCCGACTACGTCGTCGTCAACGTGTCCTCCCCGAACACCCCCGGCCTGCGCGACCTCCAGGGCGTCGACGCCCTCGAGCCGCTGCTCGCGGCGGTGCGCGAGGAGATCGGCGCGACGCCGCTGCTCGTCAAGATCACGGCCGATCTCGACGACGACGGGGTCGACGCGGTCGCGGACCTCGCGGTGACCGCGGGCCTGGACGGGATCGTCGCCACCAACACGACGGTCGCGCGGTCCGGGCTGCGCTCCGACCCCGCCGTCGTGGACGCCGCGGGCACCGGCGGCCTGTCCGGCGCCCCGCTCGTCGAGCCCGCCCGCGCGATCCTCGCGCGCCTCGTCGCGCGGGTGGGCGGCCGGTTGACGATCGTCTCCGTCGGCGGCATCGCCGATGCCGCCGAGGCCCGCCGTCGCCTCGACGCCGGCGCCACGCTGGTGCAGTCCTACACCGGGTTCGTCTACGGCGGGCCCGCCTGGCCCGCGCGGGTCAACACCGAGCTCGCACGCCCGCTGTCGACCTGACCTCCGCGCGTCCCGCACACACATCCGCGGGACCACGGCACCCGTCTACTGAACCCCGCGCGTCCCGCACACAACGCCGGGGGGGACCTCGATGCGGCCCGACGGGCTATCTGCCGGACCGAGTGTGGCGCGGGGGTCCCTCGACGACGAGCGTCCCTCCACGCGGAGCGTGTGCGCGACGCGCAGGTTCTTCCACGCGGACGCCCGACCCGCCTGAATATGTGCGCCACGCGCAGAAGTGCCGGACGACGGACGTCTCTCCCGGCCGACTGTGTGCGCCACGCGCAGAAGTCCCCGACCACGAACGTCCCTCCCGGCCGACTGTGTGCGCCACGCGCAGAGATCCCGGACCACGAACGTCCCTCCCAACCGAATGTGTGCGCCGCGCGCGAGCCGGCCGCACCGAGCACCCGGCGACCCGAGCCGATCCCGACTGAACGCGCCGAGCTACGGCACACCCGGCACGATGGGCGCCCGTGACCGCCCCGCAGCCCGCGCCCGCCCGCCGTCCGAAGGTCGTGCTGTTCGACCTCTTCGAGACCTGCCTGCAGCTGGAGGGCCTGCGGCCGCGGTTCGTCGCCCTGGGCCGCCCGGGTCACGAGCTGGAGCTGTTCTTCGCCCGGCTGCTGCACCAGGGCATGGCGATGACGCTCGCGGGCGAGGCGCCGCCGTTCCGGACGGTCGCCACCGACATGCTCCGACGCACCAGCGGACGCGACCTCGACGACGACCAGGTCGCCTCGGTCCTCGACGGCTTCCGCGAACTGCCCGTCCACGACGACGTCCGCGCCGCGTTCACGCTGCTCCGCGACGCCGGCGTGGCCGCCTACGGCTTCACGCACGGCTCGGCCGCCACGGCGAGCGCGGCCCTGGAGAACGCCGGCGTGCGCGACCTGCTCGACGACGTCTTCTCCTGCGAGGAGATCGCCTCGTTCAAGCCGCCGCGGCGGGTGTACGACTTCGCGGTGCAGCGCGTGGGCGGTGAGCCGGGCCGGACGGCCCTGGTCGCGGTGCACTCCTGGGACGTCCACGGTGCCCAGGCGGCCGGGCTCCTCGGCGGCTACTGCGAGCGGCTCGAGGGCCGGGTCCCCGACGCCGTACTCCGGCCGCACGTCGTGGCGGAGAGCCTGGACGACGTCGTCGCCGGGCTGCTCGCCCTGCCCGAGTGACGCCCCGAGTAGGTTCGACGACCAGCCGCGACCACCACCGCGACCCCGACGGAGGCCTCCGCCCGTGACCCTCGAGAACACGCCTGCGACCCCGGGCGGCCTGACCCGCCGTCGCGCCCTGTGCGGCCTCGTCGTCGCCCTCGCCGCACCCGCCGCCCTCGCCGCCTGCTCGTCGGGCGGCGAGAGCACGGCACCCGCCGGCGGCGGCAGCGGGGCGACCGGCGGCGCCACCACCGCCCCGCCCGCGGGCGGCACCCCGGTCTCCGCGGTCCCGGTCGGCGGCGGCGTCGTCGTGGAGGGGCCGAACGGGCCGGTCGTGCTCACCCAGCCCCAGGCCGGCGTCATCAAGGCCTTCGACGCCGCGTGCCCGCACCAGGGCACCCCGGTCGACCCGCCCGAGGGCGGCACCATCACCTGCCCGAACCACGGCAGCCAGTTCGACGCCACGTCGGGCGCCCTCAAGAAGGGCCCGGCGGAGAGTGGGCTCACCCCCGTCGCGACGACCGTCGTGAACGGGCAGGTGCAGTTCGCGTAAGTCTCCCGAGATGCTCGCGCTGCACGCCGCGTGGTCGCCCGGCCGGGGGCTCTGCCTCTGGGCCGAGGACCCGGCGCGCCGCGCGGGCGGGTCGACGCGGAGCCGGGCACGCGGCGCCCGCCCGCACCCGTTCGCGGCCGACCACGAGCAGCTGCGGGCCGTCGCGGCGGCGCTCGGCACCGCCGGCGGGGAGGGGCAGGCGGTCCTGCACCTGCCGTCGACGGCCGGTCCTGCCGGGGCGACGCGCGAACCCGTCCCGTCCGACGGCTCCGACACCCCAGCCGCCCTCGCCCCGTGGACGGTGCCGGTCCTCGAGCTCGACGCGGACGTCCTCCTGCGGTCCGAGCCGCTGCCGGGGGAGGGCGGGGAGTTCGCCGTGCTGCGGGCCCTCGGGCGGCTCGCGGCCGACCTCGTCGCACGCGGCCGGGTCCTGCCCGCCCCGCACCCCGACCACGACGATCCGCTCGGCTGGCGTCCCGTGCTGCAGGGACGCGACCTGGTCGCCGCCGACGCGTTCGCCGCGGCCCTGCCGCCGGCCGTGCGGGCCGAGGCGGTCGACGGGCGACCCGTCGCCGACGGGATCGGTCCCGACCCCGCCGAACTGGTCACCGAGGCGCTCACCGCCCTGGTCGACGCCGAGGCCCGGCACCGGCTCCGCGACGAGCCCGCCGCGCCCGCCCTCCTCGCGGCCACTGCACAGGGCGACCTGGACCCCGGGCTCGCCCGCTGGGAGGTCGTCGGCGCCCCGCACGCCGGCCCCGCCCGCGGGACCTTCCGGTTCACCGAGATCGTCGTCGACGACCTGGGCCATGCGGTCGAGGGCGAGCCCCGGTTCTGGCTCGAGTTCTCCCTGCAGTCCGCGCAGGACGCGAGCCTGCGAGTGACCGCGGAGTCGATCTGGCGCGACGCCGGGTCGCTGCGCCGCTGGCTCGACGACCCCAGCGAGATGCTGCTGGCCGAGCTCGGCCGCGCCGCCGCGATCTACCCGGAGCTGACCGAGGCGCTGCGGGTGCCGCGCCCGACGGGGATGGAGCTCGACCGGGAGGGCGCCCACCACTTCCTGCTCCGGGTCGCCGCGCCGCTCGACCGGGCCGGCTTCGGCGTGCTGCTGCCCAGCTGGTGGTCGCAGCCCGCGCGGCTCGGCGTCACGGCGAACGCCACGGGCGGCGCCGGGCCCGAGGGCGTCGTGGCGCTGCGCGGGCGGCTGCGCAAGGAGGAGCTGGTCGAGTTCTCCTGGAAGCTCGCCGTCGACGGCGACCCGCTCTCCGACGACGAGATGCGCGCGTTGGTCCACGCGAAGGCGCCGCTGGTGTTCCTGCGCGGCCGCTGGGTGGCCGTGGACGCCGAGCGGCTGCGGGCCGGTCTGGAGTTCCTCGACCGCGCTCCGGGCGAGGGCACGGTCGGCGACGTCCTCGCGCTGCACTCGGCCTACCACGACGACCTGCCGCCCGAGTGGGCCGCGCCGCTGCCCGTCGAGGACGTCACGGCGGCCGGCTCGTTGGGCGCGCTGCTCTCCGGCGCGGCGGACGCCCACCTCGAACTGCTCGACGACCCGCCGGCGCTCGAGGCGACCCTGCGGCCCTACCAGCGGCGCGGGGTCTCCTGGTTGGCGTTCCTCGCCGGGCTGCGCGTCGGCGGGCTGCTCGCCGACGACATGGGGCTGGGCAAGACGCTCCAGGTCCTCGCCCTCGAGGCCCACGAGCGGGGCGGCCCCGACGACGGGCCGGAGCGGCCCACCTCCGGGGCCGAGCTCCGTCCCGCCACGTCTCCCACGCTGCTCGTCGCGCCCACGTCCGTCGTCGGGAACTGGCAGAGGGAGGCCGCGCGGTTCACGCCCGGGCTCCGCGTCGTCGTGCACCACGGCGCGGGCCGGGCGACGGGCGACCTCACGGCGACGCTCGCGGCCGCCGACCTCGTCGTGACCTCCTACGGCACGCTGACCCGCGACGTGGCCGAGCTGTCCCGCCACCGCTACCACCGGCTCGTCCTCGACGAGGCGCAGCTGGTGAAGAACAACCGCTCCCGGGCGGCCCGGGCGGTCCGCACCATCGACGCCGGGCACCGCCTCGCCCTCACCGGCACGCCCGTGGAGAACCGCCTCGCCGAGCTGTGGTCGATCATGGACGCGGTCAACCCCGGCCTGCTCGGCACCGTCACCGCGTTCCGCGACCGCTACGCCGTACCGATCGAGCGGCACGGCCGCGAGGACGTCGCACGCCGTCTGCAGACCGCCGTCCGCCCGTTCCTGCTGCGCCGGGTCAAGACCGACCGCACCGTCGTCGACGACCTCCCCGACAAGATCGAGACCGTCGAGCGCTGCAGCCTCACCGCGGAGCAGGCCTCGCTGTACCAGGTGGTCGTCGACGAGATGACCGAGACGCTCTCCGGGCTGGAGACGGCGGGCCGCGAGGGCATCGAGCGGCGCGGCAAGGTGCTCGCGGCGCTGACGAAGCTCAAGCAGGTCTGCGACCACCCCGCGCTGCTGCTCCACGACGGGTCCCCGCTCGCCCGGCGCTCGGGCAAGCTCGCGCGGGTCGAGGAGATCGTCGCCGAGATCCTGGCCGCGGGGGAGAAGGCCCTGCTCTTCACGCAGTTCACCGAGTTCGGCGACGCGCTCGCGCCCTACCTGGCCCGTCGCTTCGGCGTCGAGGTGCTGTGGCTGCACGGCGGGACCTCGCGCAGGGCCCGCGACCGCATGGTCGAGGCGTTCCAGTCCGACGGCGGCCCGCCGCTGTTCCTGCTCTCGCTGAAGGCCGGCGGCACCGGGCTCACCCTCACCGCCGCACAGCACGTGATCCACCTCGACCGTTGGTGGAACCCCGCCGTCGAGGACCAGGCGACCGACCGCGCGTTCCGGATCGGGCAGAAGCGCACCGTCCAGGTCCGCAAGCTGGTCTGCGGCGGCACCGTCGAGGAGCGGATCGACGACCTCATCGAGGGCAAGCGCACCCTCGCCGGCCAGGTGATCGGCGAGGGCGGGGACGACCCGGACTGGCTCACGGGCCTGTCCACCGACGAGCTGCGCCGCGTGGTCGCCCTCGACCCGGGGGCCACCGACGACGGCGGCGACGACGGCGGCGACGACGACGACGACGAACTGGACGACGACGATGCCGCCTAGGCGCCGCCCGAAGGAGCCGTTCCGCGAGAAGTTCCCCGAGCCGGGTCCCGCGACCTTCGCCGAGTACGGCAAGCGGATCGCCGTCGAGGACGGCATCGCCGCGAAGAGCCGTCGCGGGGCGATCGGGGCGTCCTGGTGGTCGGGCCGGTTCCTCGCCGTCCTGGAGAAGCTCGGCGTCGGCGGCCGGCTCGACCGCGGGAAGACCTACGCGCGCGCCGGGCAAGTGATCGACCTGGCGATCGAGCCGGGGGAGGTCGTCGCGACGGTGCAGGGGTCGCGGGCCGAGCCGTACCGCGCGCGGATCGGCATCACCACCTTCGCCGACGAGGCCTGGGACGCCGTCGAGAACGCGTTCGCCGCCGACTCCTGGTACGCCGCCTCGCTGCTCGGCGGCACCGTGCCCGACGACCTCGAGGAGGTCTTCGGCCGCGTCGGTCTCTCGCTCTTCCCGACGGGGGCCCGCGAGATGCCGATGGACTGCTCCTGCCCCGACTGGTCGGTGCCGTGCAAGCACCTCGCGGCGGTGGCGTACCTGGTGGCGGAGCGGTTCGACGAGGACCCGTTCCTCATCCTGCGCTGGCGCGGCCGGGACAGGGCGACGCTGCTCGCGGGAATCCGCGACCGCCGCGACGACACCGGTCCCGCCGTCACCCCGCTCGCCGAGGTCGTCGACCGGTTCTGGACCGCCGGCGGCCCGTTGCCCGACGTCGGCGGGCCCGCGTCGGGCAACTCCGAGGAGCTGCTCGACCAGATGCCGCCGCTCGGCGTGACCGTCGACGGCGTCGATGCCCGGGAGGCGCTGCGCCCCCTCTACCGGCGTCTCGGCGCCTGAGCCGGTAGAACGGTGCGCGTGGCTCGTATCCTCATGATCGTCGCGCACCCCGACGACATCGACTTCGGCAGCGGCGGCTCCGTCGCCCGGTGGATCGCCGAGGGCGACACCGTCGACTACTGCATCGTCACCGACGGCGACGCGGGCGGGTTCGACGAGGCCGTCGGCCGCGTGGAGATGGCCGAGCTGCGCCGCAAGGAGCAGCGCGCCGCGGCCGACGTGTACGGCGTGGGCGAGATCGACTGGCTCGGCTACCCCGACGGTCGGCTCTACGTCACCCACGACCTGCGCCGCGACCTCTCGCGCGTGATCCGGCAGCGCCGCCCCGACCGGTGCGTCGTGCCCTCGCCGACCCGCAACCTGCGCAGCACCTACGGCAGCCACCCCGACCACATCGCCGCCGGTGAGGCCGCCATGTGCGCGATCTACCCCGACGCCCGCAACCCCTTCGCCCACCCCGAGCTCCTCGCCGACGAGGGCCTCGAGGCGTGGACGGTGCCGGAGACGTGGATCGCCAACCCCGGCGACGGCGCCGACCTCTACGTCGACATCACCGACACCCTCGAGCGCAAGATCGAGGCCCTCCGCGCCCACGAGTCGCAGACCGCCCACATGACCGACCTCGCCGAGCGCATGCAGATGTGGGGCTACTCCCAGGCCAAGGCCGCGGGCTGGTGCACCGACGGCACGCCGCCCGAGGAGCGTCGCTACGCCGAGGGCTTCCTCGTCCTCGACACCAAGTAGCCCGTTCCCGACGCCGGGTCGGCACGGGTCCGCGCTGCGCGCCCCGCGCACAACCGGCCCGGTCCGGCACCGAGTCCACCCGACACCCGCGCGCCCCGCACACAACCCACCCGGCCCGGCACCGAGCCCCCGGGACACCCGCGCGCCCCGCACACAACCCACCCGGCCCGACGCCGAACTCGGCTCGACCATGATCACGAGTTCGAGAGCGACGCGCGCAAGCCCTGATGCGACACGCTCACGACGTTGCGATCATGCGCGTCGGGCAGCCGACGTCGTCGTCACGCTCCCCGAGTTGTGTGCGCGGCGCGCAGAACTCGAAGGACCTCCTCGCCCCGGGCGCCCCACCATGTGCACGACGCGCAGCAGCGTCGCGATCTCCCGAACCGCCCCCACCAGGACGCGGAACGACCTGGCGTCCTGTCCGTGTCCGAGGAACACCCACCGCCGAGACCGCCGTGGGGCGCCGAGCTGGAGGCGGAGAATCTCGAGTTCGCGCTGTCGGTCCTCGACCAACTGGTCCCGACGGTCGTGCAGCTGCACCGGGCCGACGCCGCACGGCTCGGGCTCGATCCGACGGAGCTGACGATCCTCGAGGTGCTCCGGGGCGTCGCGCCGCTGTCGATCGCCGCGCTCGCGGGGCGCTGCGCGTTGAGCCACGCCGCCACCGCCCGGGCCGTCGACCGCCTGGTGGCCGCCGACCGCGTGGGTCGCTACGTGGACCCCGACGACGCCCGGGGCTGGCTGGTCGACCTCCCCGACCACACGGTGGCCGCGCTGCGCCACGCCCGGGCGACCCTCCGGCACGACCTCGCCGACCTCGCCGCCGGGCTGACCCCGGCCGGTCGGGTGGCGACGCTCCACGCGCTGGTCCAGGTCACCGGGGTGGTGATGCGGTCGGTGCAGGAGCAGGCCGTCGAGCGGTGCCGGCAGACCCGCCACCGCCGGTGGCTGGAGCACCGGGAACGGGCGGACGGAGGGCGCTGACACCGCAAGCCGACACACCGGAACGCAAGTGTCTCGGGACGGGACACGCCGAACGACACGCCGACACCACCCGCTTGGGTGCACGCCGACACGCTGAGGAGACACGCCTACGCTGGTGCTCGCCATGGCCGATCCGAGCACCTACCGCCCCGCCCCGGGAACCATCCCGGAGGCGCCTGGCGTCTACCGGTTCTCCGACGCGGGCGGCCGCGTGATCTACGTCGGCAAGGCCAAGAGCCTCCGCAGCCGCCTGAACTCCTACTTCGCCGACCTCTCCGGGCTGCACCCGCGGACGCGCCGGATGGTGACCACCGCGGCCGCGGTGCAGTGGACGGTCGTCTCCACCGAGGTCGAGGCCCTCCAGCTCGAGTACAACTGGATCAAGGAGTACGACCCGCAGTTCAACGTCCGCTACCGCGACGACAAGACCTACCCGGTCCTCGCGGTGACGCTGAACGAGGAGTACCCGCAGCTCAAGGTGTACCGCGGCCCCCGTCGCAAGGGCGTGCGCTACTTCGGCCCCTACGCGCACGCCTGGGCCATCCGCGAGACGCTGAAGCTGCTCACCCGCGTGTTCCCCGCGCGGGTGTGCTCGCCGGGCGTCTTCAAGCGGCACGGCCAGATCGGCCGGCCCTGCATGTTCGGCTACATCGGCAAGTGCGCCGCCCCGTGCGTGGGGCGGGTGTCCGCCGAGGAGCACCGCCAGATCGTGCTGGACTTCTGCGACTTCCTCGCGGGCCACACCGACCAGCTGATCAACCGCATCGAGAAGGACATGCAGGCCGCGTCGGCCGAGATGGACTTCGAGCGGGCCGCCCGGCTGCGCGACGACGCCGGGGCCCTCAAGCGGGTCGTCGAGAAGCAGGCCGTGGTGCTCGGCGACGGCACCGACGCCGACGTCGTGGCCTTCGCGCTCGACCCGCTCGAGGCCGCCGTCCAGATCTTCCACGTGCGCGGCGGCCGGGTGCGCGGGCAGCGCGGCTGGGTGGTCGAACGCGGCGAGGAGGACTCCCTGGAGGTCCTCACCGGCCAGTTCCTCTCGCAGTTCTACGGCGAGCAGGCCGCGCTCGCCGGCTCGGCCGACGACGCCGTGCAGCCCGTGCCGCGCGAGGTGCTCGTCCCCGCCCTGCCGGACGACCACGCCGCGCTCGCCCAGTGGCTGACCGGGCTGCGCGGCAGCCGCGTCAGCCTGCGGATCGCGCAGCGCGGCGACAAGCGCACGCTGGCCGAGACCGTGGAGCGCAACGCGAAGGAGGCGCTCACCCAGCACAAGCTGAAGCGGGCGGGCGACCTCACGGCGCGTAGTGCGGCCCTGGAGGAGATCCAGGAGTACCTGGAGCTCGACTCGGCGCCGCTGCGCATCGAGTGCACCGACGTCAGCCACGTGCAGGGCTCCGACGTCGTGGCGAGCCTCGTCGTGTTCGAGGACGGGCTGCCGAAGAAGTCGGACTACCGCCGGTTCGCGATCCGCGGCGGCGCGGAGGGCGGCGACGTCGCGGCGATCGCCGAGGTCGTCCGCCGCCGGTTCCAGCGCTACCTGCGGGAGACCGCGGAGGAGAACGAGCACGACCCGACGACGACGTCGTGCTCGGGCGAGACCCCCGACGGCTCCCCGGCGAGCGGCGAGATCGACCCGGTGGCCATCGACGGGCCGCTGCCGGGCATCGACCCGACGACGGGCCGCCCGCGGAAGTTCGCCTACGCGCCCAACCTGCTCGTCGTCGACGGCGGCGCCCCGCAGGTCGCGGCCGCTCAGGAGGTGCTCTCCGAGCTCGGCATCACCGACGTCGCGGTGTGCGGCCTCGCGAAGCGCCTCGAGGAGGTGTGGCTGCCGGGCGAGGACATGCCGGCGATCCTGCCGCGCACGTCCGAGGCGCTCTACCTGCTGCAGCGCGTGCGCGACGAGGCGCACCGCTTCGCGATCACCTACCACCGCCAGAAGCGCTCGACCCGCATGACGGCCTCCGAGCTCGACGGGGTGCCGGGGCTCGGGTCGGCCCGCAAGACCGCTCTGATCAAGCACTTCGGGTCCGTGAAGAAGCTGCGGGCGGCGACGGTCGAGCAGATCACCGAGGTACCCGGCGTCGGGAAGCGGACCGCGGAAGCGGTGCTCGACGCCCTCAATCACCACCAGGGGGAGGCGTCGTGACCGACGGGGGGAACGCACCCGACGGCGGGGTGGAGGTCGCGATCATCACGGGCGTCTCGGGGGCGGGGCGCAGCACGGCGGCGAAGGTCCTCGAGGACCTGGGGTGGTTCGTCGTCGACAACCTCCCGCCCGAGCTGCTCGAGACCGTGGTCGACCTCGGCGCGCGGTCGCAGGGGCAGGTGACCCGGATCGCCGTCGTGATGGACGTGCGCAGCCGGGCCTTCACCGCCGACCTCGGCGCCGCGATCAAGGAGCTCGACACCCGGGGCGCCCGCCCGCGGGTGGTGTTCCTCGACGCCGACGACAGCGTGCTGATCCGGCGCTTCGAGTCCAACCGCCGCTCGCACCCGCTGCAGGGCGACGGCCGGCTCGTCGACGGGATCGACGCCGAGCGCGAGCTGCTCGCGCCGCTGCGCGACCTCGCCGACCTCGTCGTCGACACCTCGAACCGGTCGGTGCACGAGCTGCGCAAGGCGATCGAGGAGGCGTTCCACGAGAGCGCCGCCGAGGTGACCTCCAGCGTCACCGTGCTCTCGTTCGGCTACAAGCACGGGCTGCCGCAGGACGCCGACCTCGTCGTCGACGTGCGCTTCCTGCCCAACCCGCACTGGATCCCCGAGCTGCGCGAGCACGACGGGCGCGAGGCCGTGGTCAGCGACTACGTGCTCACCCAGGAGGGCGCCGCCGAGTTCGTCGACCGGTACCTGGAGCTGCTGCGCATCGTCGGGGTCGGCTACCGGCGGGAGGGCAAGCGCTACCTGACGGTGGCGATCGGCTGCACGGGCGGCAAGCACCGCAGCGTGGCCATCGCCGAGGAGATCGCCCGGCGCATGGCGGGCGAGGACGGGGTGCGGGTGACCGTCTCGCACCGGGACGTGGGCCGCGAGTGAGCGGCACCAACGGCCGGACCAACGGCGAGGGACCCGGCTCCCCGTTCCGCGCGACCGCGCTCGGCGGCGGCCACGGCCTGCACGCCACGCTCCGGGCGCTGCGCCGGCTCACCGACGACGTGACCGCCGTCGTGACGGTCGGCGACGACGGCGGGTCCTCCGGGCGCATCCGCCGCGAGCTCGACATCCTCCCGCTGGGCGACCTGCGGATGGCCCTGGACGCGCTCGCCGAGCGCGACCACGCCGGCCCGACCGACATGTCCGCCTGGCGCCGGCTCTTCGAGCACCGCTTCGGCGGCTCGGGGGCCCTGGCCGGCCACGCGGTCGGCAACCTCGTGCTCGCCGGGCTGCTCGACGTGCTCGGCGACCCGGTCGCGGCGCTCGACGAGGCGTGCCGGCTGCTCGGGGTGCGTGGGCGGGTGCTACCGATGAGCACCGTGCCGGTGGACATCGAGGCCGACGTGACCGGGCTCGGCATCTCCTCCTCGGCCGCGCGCGACGACGACGTCGCCCACCGGATCCGCGGCCAGGTCGCGGTCGCGACGACGCCCGGCCACGTCCGGCAGGTCCGGCTCGTGCCGCGGCGGCCGAAGGCGTGCGCGGAGGCCGTCGCCGCGATCCGCTCGGCCGACGTCGTGACCCTCGGCCCCGGGTCGTGGTTCACCAGCGTCATGCCGCACCTGCTGGTGCCCGAGCTGTTCGCCGCGCTCACCGAGACCGACGCCCGCCGCGTCCTGGTGCTCAACCTCGCCCCGCAGCCGGGGGAGACCGCGGGCTTCTCGCCCGAGCAGCACCTCGACGCGCTGGCCGAGCACGCCCCGCGGCTGCGGCTCGACGTCGTGATCGCCGACCCCGACGCGACGCCGGAGCCCGACCGGCTCCGCCGCGGCGCCGAGGCGTTCGGCGCGACCACCCTGTTCACCGCCGTCGGCGAACCCGACGGCGCCCCGCGCCACGACGCCGTCGCACTGGCCGGGGCCCTGCGGGAGGCGGCGGGCAGTGCCGCCTCGCGCGAGCGCGTGCCCGACGACGAGTGGGACGCGCGAGTCGAGACCTGGGGGAGAGCGGCACGGCGCCGGTTCGGAGCGGACGTGTTCTTCACGCCCACCGACGGCACCTACCGCCACGACGAGGAGGACCTACGGTGGCCATGACCGCTGCGGTGAAGGACGAACTGAGCCGGCTCGCCGTCACGAAGACCTGCTGCCGGCGGGCCGAGGTGTCGGCCCTGCTGCGGTTCGGGGGTGGCCTGCACATCGTCAACGGCCGCGTCGTCGTGGAGGCCGAGCTCGACACGGGCAACGCCGCACGCCGCCTGCGCCGCGAGATCCACGAGCTCTACGGCCACCAGCCCGAGGTGCACGTGCTCTCGCAGGGCAACCTGCGCAAGGGCACCCGGTACGTGGTCCGCGTCGCGGCCGACGGCGACTCGCTCGCCCGCCAGACCGGCCTGCTCGACCCGCGCGGTCGCCCGGTGCGCGGGCTGCCGCCGCAGGTCGTCTCCGGCGGGGTGTGCGACGCCGAGGCGGCGTGGCGCGGCGCGTTCCTCGCCCACGGCTCGCTGACCGAGCCGGGCCGCTCGTCGGCGCTCGAGATCACCTGCCCGGGCATGGAGGCCGCGATGGCGCTCGTGGGCGCGGCCCGCCGGCTCGGCGTGGCCGCGAAGGCGCGCGAGGTGCGCGGCGCGGACCGTGTCGTGGTCCGCGACGGCGACGCCATCGGCGCGCTGCTCACCCGCATCGGCGCCCACTCCTCGGTGCTGCAGTGGGAGGAGCGCCGGATGCGCCGCGAGGTGCGCGCGACGGCGAACCGCCTGGCGAACTTCGACGACGCGAACCTGCGCCGCTCGGTCAAGGCGGCCGTGACCGCCTCCGCCCGGGTGAACCGCGCCCTCGAGCTGCTCGGCGACGAGGTGCCCGACCACCTGATCACGGCCGGCCGCCTGCGCGTGCAGCACGAGCAGGCCTCGCTGGAGGAGCTCGGCCAGCTCGCCGACCCGCCGATGACGAAGGACGCGGTCGCCGGGCGCATCCGCCGGCTGCTCGCGATGGCCGACAAGAAGGCCAAGGACCTGCGCGTGCCCGACACCTCCGCCGCGGTCACCGCGGACATGGAGGAGGACGACATGGTCGAGGTCCCCGCAGGCCGCGAGCACTGATCCGTCCGCACCCGGACCTGCTGGTCAGCGGCCGGGGTGAGGCGCTCGCGACGATGCGTGCCCCGCGTCGCCTTCGTTAGGGTCGGGCCTGCCAGCACGAACACCCGAAGAGACAGGACTGCGCGTGACCATCAAGATCGGCATCAACGGCTTCGGCCGGATCGGACGCAACGTCTTCCGCGCGCTCGAGGTCCAGCGCGCCGCCGGTACTGCCGACATCGAGGTGCTGGCGGTCAACGACATCACCGACAACAAGACGCTCGCGCACCTGCTCAAGTACGACTCGGTGCACGGTCGCTTCGACGGCACGGTCGAGTACGACGACTCCGCGCTGATCGTCAACGGCACCGAGGTCAAGGCCTTCGCCGAGCGCGACCCGGCCGACCTGCCCTGGGGCGACCTGGGCGTCGACATCGTCATCGAGTCCTCCGGCATCTTCACCGACGCCGACTCGGCCGGGAAGCACCTCAAGGCCGGCGCCAAGAAGGTCGTCATCTCCGCCCCGGCCAAGGGCGAGGACCTGACGGTCGTCATGGGCATCAACGACAAGGCCTACGACGGCTCGCAGAACATCCTCTCCAACGCCTCCTGCACCACGAACTGCGTGGCGCCGATGGCGAAGGTCCTGCACGACGCGTTCGGCCTGCAGACCGGCTTCATGACGACCGTGCACGCCTACACCGGCGACCAGCGCGTCCACGACGCCCCGCACAAGGACCTGCGTCGCGCCCGCGCCGCCGCGGTCAACATCATCCCGACGACGACGGGTGCCGCCCAGGCGACCGCCCTCGCGCTGCCCGAGCTCGAGGGCAAGCTCAACGGTGTCGCGATGCGCGTGCCGGTGCCGGACGGTTCGGTCACCGACCTCACCGCGACGCTCGACCGCGAGGTCACCGCCGAGGAGGTCAACGAGGCCTTCAAGAAGGCGGCCGAGGGCGAGCTCAAGGGCGTGCTGGTCTACACCGAGGACCCGATCGTCTCGACCGACATCGTCGGCACCCCGGCGTCGTGCACCTTCGACTCCGGGATGACGAAGGTCCTCGGCGGCAACACCGTCAAGATCATCGGCTGGTACGACAACGAGTGGGGCTACTCGAACCGCGTCGTGGACCTGACCACGCTCGTGGGCTCGAAGCTCTGATGAAGACCGTCGACGACCTCGTCGCGGAGGGCGTGCAGGACCGCTACGTCCTCCTGCGTGCGGACTTCAACGTCCCGCTCGACGGCTACTCGATCACCGACGACGGCCGCATCCGTGCGGCCCTGCCGACGATCACGAAGCTGCTCGGGGCGGGCGCCAAGCTGCTGGTGACGGCCCACCTGGGCCGGATCAAGGACCCGGAGCCGCTGGGCCGCGACAAGCGGTCCAGCCTCGCGCCGGTGGCCGGGCGGCTCGGGCAGCTGCTGGACCAGCGGGTGTCGCTGGCCGAGGACGTCGTCGGGCAGTCGGCCCGCGACGTCGCCGGCGCGCTGACCGCGGGCGGCGTCGCGATGCTCGCCAACGTGCGGTGCGAGCCGCGCGAGACCGGCTCGGCGTCCGAGCGCGACGCGCTGGCCGCCGAGCTCGCCGAGCTGGTGCCGGGCGGGGCGTTCGTGTCCGACGGGTTCGGCGTGGTGCACCGCGAGCAGGCCTCGGTCTACGAGATCGCCCACAAGCTCCCGGCCTACGGCGGCGACCTGGTCGCCCGCGAGACCGAGGTGCTGCGCCGCCTGACCGGTGACCCGGCGCGGCCGTACGTGGTGATCCTCGGCGGCTCGAAGGTCTCCGACAAGCTCGCGGTGCTGACCAACCTGCTGCCGACGGTCGACACGCTGCTGGTCGGCGGCGCGATGTGCTTCACGTTCCTCGCGGCCGAGGGCCACGACGTGGGCGGGTCGAAGCTCGAGTCCGACCAGATCGAGACCTGCCGGGACCTGCTGTCGCGGTACCCCGACACGCTGGTGCTCCCGGCCGACGTGGTCGTCGCCGACGCCTTCGCGGCCGACGCGGACACCCGCACCGTGCCGGTGAACGAGATCCCCGAGGGCTGGATGGGGCTCGACGTCGGGCCGGAGACGGTCCGCCTGTTCGGCGAGAAGCTCACCGACGCCGCGACCGTGTTCTGGAACGGGCCGATGGGCGTGTTCGAGATGGAGCCGTTCGCCGCCGGGACCACCGGGGTGGCGGAGGCCGTGGCCGACTCGCCCGCGTTCTCCGTGATCGGCGGCGGCGACTCGGCGTCGGCGATCCGCGCCGCCGGGCTCGACGAGGAGCGCTTCGGGCACATCTCCACCGGCGGCGGCGCCTCGCTCGAGTTCCTCGAGGGCAAGGACCTGCCCGGCATCGCCGTGCTCGAGGAGGGCTCCTGAGATGGCACGCACGCCGCTGATCGCCGGCAACTGGAAGATGAACCTCAACCACCTCGAGGCGATCGGGGTGGTCCAGAAGCTCTACTTCGGGCTGCCGACGAAGTACTACGACCACGTCGACGTGGCCGTGTGCCCGCCGTTCACCGACCTGCGCAGCGTGCAGACGGTGATCGACGCGGACTCGATGCCGATCACCTACGGCGGGCAGGACTGCTCGCCCGAGGAGTCCGGCGCGTTCACCGGGGACGTCTCCGCGGCCATGCTGAAGAAGCTGGGCTGCACGTGGGTGGTGCTCGGGCACTCCGAGCGCCGCACGATCCACGGCGAGGACGACGCCCTGGTCGCCCGCAAGGTGGCCAAGGCCCTCGAGCACGACCTGATCCCGATCCTCTGCCTCGGCGAGGGGGAGGACGTCCGCGAGGCCGGGAACCACGTCTCGCACTGCACCGCCCAGCTCGACGGCTCGTTGACGGGCCTGTCGTCGGAGCAGGTCGGCCGCGTGGTGATCGCGTACGAGCCGGTGTGGGCGATCGGCACCGGGAAGACCGCCACCACGCAGGACGCCCAGGAGGTCTGCCGGGCGCTGCGCGAGCGGCTGCGGGAGGTCCACGGCCCGGCGGTGGCCGACGCCGTGCGCATCCTCTACGGCGGGTCGGTCAAGTCCGGCAACGTCAAGGAGCTCGTGGCGCAGGCCGACGTCGACGGCGCGCTCGTCGGCGGCGCGTCCCTGGACCCGGAGGGCTTCGCCGAGCTGTGCGCCCTCGCGGCGGGCGGCCCCCTGTAGGGCCCCGCCGCCGCCCGTCCTGAGCGAAGGGCCCCTTCCGTCGATCTAGTCGACCGAAGGGGCCCTTCGGTCGTTCCGGGCCGTGCCGCCCGTGGACCGCACGGCCCACCTGTTCATGCTCGGACCCGCTCCGGTCGGGCCACGTCGTTTCCGGGCGGCCCGGTGATCGTTGGGAAGAGTGACCCCGGACCCTCCGGTCGGAGGGGCCGGGTAGTGTGACGCACGAACGCCCGCCCCGCATCCGGGGCGAGGAGAGACCTGGAGGTCACGGAGCCCGCGATGCGACTGTTCCTGGAGATCCTGCTCATCGTGTCCAGCGTGCTGCTGGTGCTGCTCGTGCTGCTGCACCGCGGACGGGGCGGTGGTCTCTCGTCGCTCTTCGGCGGTGGGGTGCAGTCGAGCCTCGCCGGCTCCAGCGTGGTCGAGAAGAACCTCGACCGGCTCACCCTGTTCGTCGGTGCGATCTGGTTGATCGCGATCGTCGGGACGGGCCTGCTCATCAAGATCGAAGGTTGACCGACCCGGACCCACACCCCGGGCTCGTGACGATGCGGAGGT
The DNA here is from genome assembly GCF_021026295.1 of Actinomycetospora soli. Taxonomy (GTDB): domain Bacteria; phylum Actinomycetota; class Actinomycetes; order Mycobacteriales; family Pseudonocardiaceae; genus Actinomycetospora; species Actinomycetospora soli. The sequence goes on along the minus strand of NZ_JAJNDA010000005.1, from coordinate 338,509 downwards.
AGCGCCGACATGGCCACTGGCAACGCGATCCGGGGGACCCGGGTCGGGTCCGGTCCGATGGGCGAGTCCGAGCGGGGCGAGAGCGCGCAGCGCGTCGTCGTCTCGTTCTGGTGCTCCAACGGCCACGAGACCCGGCCGTCGTTCGCCCACGACGCGGAGCTGCCCGTCACGTGGGACTGCCCGCGCTGCGGCCTGCCCGCCAACACCGACATGAAGAACCCGCCGCCCGCGCGGCGCACCGAGCCGTACAAGACGCACCTCGCGTACGTGAAGGAGCGCCGCAGCGACGCCGACGGCGAGGCGCTCCTCGAGGAGGCGCTCGCGAAGCTCCGCGCCCGTCGCGGGGAGAACTGACGTTCTGACAAGGTGTCCGGTGTGACCGCCGCCGAGATCACCGACACCCGTTTCTCGTTGAGCCAGGCCGAGATCCCCTCGGCCTGGTTCAACGTCGCCCCGCACCTCTCCAGCCCGCTGGACCCGCCGTTGCACCCCGCGACGCGCGAGCCGGTCGGCCCGGACGACCTCGCCCCGCTGTTCGCCGGGGAGCTCATCGGCCAGGAGATGTCGGCCGACCCGTGGATCGACATCCCGGGCGAGGTGCTCGACGTGCTGCGGCTGTGGCGGCCCACACCCCTGATCCGGGCCCGGCGGCTCGAGGCGGCGCTGAAGACCCCCGCCCGCATCTACTTCAAGGACGAGTCGGTCTCGCCCGCCGGCTCGCACAAGCCCAACTCGGCCGTGCCGCAGGCGTTCTACAACGCCCGCGAGGGCATCAAGCGCCTGTCCACCGAGACCGGCGCCGGCCAGTGGGGCACCGCGCTCTCCTTCGCCTGCGCGCAGTACGACCTCGAGTGCGCGGTCTACATGGTGCGCAAGAGCTTCGAGCAGAAGCCGTACCGCAAGGTCATCATGGAGACCTGGGGCGGCACCGTGGTCCCGTCGCCGATCGACGACCCCTCGAACGCCGGCTCCCTGGGCTCGGCGATCTCCGACGCCGTGCGCGACGCGGTCGGCCGCGACGACACCCACTACGCGCTCGGCTCGGTGCTCAACCACGTGCTGCTGCACCAGACCGTGATCGGCCTCGAGGCCCAGCAGCAGCTCGCGCTCGCCGGCGAGACCCGACCCGACGTCGTGATCGCGCCCTGCGGGGGCGGCTCGAACCTCGGCGGGCTCGCCCTGCCGTTCCTGCCCGACCCGTCGGTCCGGCTGCTCGCGGCCGAGCCCGCGTCGTGCCCCACCCTGACCCAGGGCACCTACGAGTACGACTTCGGCGACACGCAGGGCCTGACGCCGATGATGAACATGTACACGCTCGGCCACGACTTCATGCCGCCCGGCATCCACGCCGGCGGGCTGCGCTACCACGGCGACTCCCCGATCATCTCCAAGCTCGTCCACGAGGGGCGGATGGAGGCGGTGGCGCACCGCCAGCGCGCGGTGTTCGAGGCCAACGTGCTGTTCGCCCGCGTCGAGGGCAAGCTGCCCGCGCCGGAGGCCGGGCACGGGATCGCGTCGGCGATCGCCGAGGCGAAGGACGCGGCCGAGAAGAACGAGGAGCGGGTCATCCTCTTCAACTACTGCGGCCACGGCCTGCTCGACCTCAAGGCGTACGAGGACTACCTCGCCGGTGACCTCGGCGAGGAGCCCGAGCAGGCCTGATCCTTCCCGACGTCGGGTCGGTCGGGTCAGGCGCGCGCGGTCACCACCGCGTAGGGCGCCTGCACGTCGACCGGCCCGCCGTCGGGGGCGAACACCCGCTCGATGGCGGTGAACATGTCGTCCGCCCGCTCGCCGGCCGCCGCGGCCGAGGCGATGTGGGCGGGGGAGTGGTGGCGGAAGAACGTCGTGAGCTCGGCGGGGGAGCCGAAGCGCCACGGCAGCGTCCGGGTCTCGGTCGCGACCTCGGTGAACCCCGCCGCCCGGACCGCCTCGCCCGTCGTCCACACCGAGCCGTGGAAGCGCCTCGGGGCCCCGTCGGGCGGTGCCGGCATGAACTCGGCCATCACCGCCCCCATCCGACCGACGACGCCGTCGGGGTCCCAGGCGGTGTAGGCCAGGGTGCCGCCGGGGCGCAGGAGGCGGCGGACCTCGGCGAGGGCGGGCGCGGCGTCGACCGCGAAGATCAGGCCGAAGTTGGAGAGCACGACGTCGGCGGAGCCGTCGTCGAGCGGTACCGCCGCGAGGTCGCCCTCGAGCCACGTGACGGGGAGCCCGGCGGTGCGTGTCCGGCCGGCCGCCACCATCACCGGGGACACGTCGAGCGCCGCCACGGCGATCCCACGCCGTGCCACCTCGACGGCGATGCTGCCGTGGCCGGCCGCCAGGTCCACGACCCGATCGCCGGCCCGCAGGCCCGCCGCGTGGAGGAGGACCGGCCCCGCCGGGGCGAGCAGGTCGCCGAGCGGGCCGTAGTCGCCGCGGTCCCAGACCGCCCGTGCCGCGTCAGTCACGCGCCCTATCGAACATGATTGCCGTTTGCCGGGGAAGCGTCGATCCCGACGGGGCGCGGCTCGACCAGCGAGGTCTTGATCACCGCCGTGACCGTCGACCCCCGCTCGATCCAGAGTTCGAGGACCCGGTCGAGGTCGGCCACGTCGCGGACCTGGATGCGCACCAGCAGGCAGTCCTCGCCGGTGATCCGGTGCGCCTCGACCACCTCGGGCGTGCGGGCCACGATCTGCTCGAGGGCCTTGCCCTGCCCCAGCGCGGGCCGGACCCGCACCCAGGCACCGATCGGGTAGCCGACCGCGGCGGGGTCGACGTCGAGCCGGTACCCGCGGATCACGCCGGCGCGCTCGAGGCGCTGCACCCGCTCGGTGACGGCGGGCGCGGACATCCCGACGACCCGTGCGAGGGCGCTCATGGACAGCCGCGGGTCCTCCGCGAGGGCCCGCAGGATGGCCCGGTTGACGTCGTCGAGGAGGCCCCTGTCGTTCTCCAGGTGAACGCGGGCCCGCGGTTCCAGGGTTGAAGTCACCTGGCCACTATGTCCGTGGATCACCCATGTCGTCCAGCCCCGTGACCTCGCAGGATGGAGGCATGTCAGACGACGGTGGTGAGCGCGGCGGCCGGGGCGGAGCCCAGCGAGGCCCACGCGGCGGCGAGCCGCTCCACGGCGTCGTCGAGCACGTCGACCCGGTGGGTGTACGGCACGCGGAGGAAGCCCTCGAAGGCACCGCCGATGCCGAACCGGGGCCCCGCGGCGAGGTGCAGCCCCTGGCGCGCCGCGGCGTCGACGAGCGCACTGGACCGGGCCGCGCCCAGGTCGATCCAGGTGGAGAGCCCGCCCGTCGGGCTGGGCACCGTCCACTCGGGGACGGCGCGCCGCAGGGCCGCGACCAGGTGGTCGCGCTGCGCGGCCGCCGCCGCCCGGCGCTCGGGCAGCAGGTCGTCGAGGCGCGCGAGCAGCGCGGTCGCCACCAGTTGCTCGAGGACGGGCGAGGCGATGTCGTCGGAGGCCCGGCTGGTGGCGATGCGCCGCAGGACGGCGCGCGGGCCGCGCATCCAGCCCATCCGCAGGCCGCCCCAGACGGTCTTGCTCATCGAGCCGATGGTGAGCACGGGGGCCTCGCCGCCGGTCGTCGCCCAGGCCCCGAGCGGGGGCGGGACCGGCTCGTCGAGCCACATCTCGCGCAGGCAGTCGTCGACCACGAGGGGCACCCCGTGGCGGCGGGCCGCCGCGACGACCGCCCCGCGGGTCTCCGCGTCCATCACGGCGCCGGTCGGGTTGTGGTGGTCGGGCACGAGGTAGGCGAGGGCCGGGGACGACTCGCGCAGACCGGCCGCGAAGGCGGCGACGTCCCAGCGGGTGCGCCCGTGGGCGTCGCGGTCGAGGGCCATCGGGACCGGTCGGGCCGAGGTGTGGCGCACGAGGTCGACCGCGCCCGGGTAGGTGGGCTGCTCGATGAGCACCCGGTCGCCGGGGCGCACGAGGGCCCGGACGGCGAGGGCGTGCGCGTGCTGCGCGCCCGCCGTGACCATGACCTCGTCGGGCGCCGTCGGCAGCCCCTGCGCGGTGAGGCGCTCCGCGATCGCGGCGCGCAGCAGCGGGGTGCCGAGCAGGTCGTAGCCCGGCCCGACGAGGTGGGTGGGCAGCGCGGCCAGGGCCTCGGCGCCGGCCGCGGTCATCGCCTCGATCGGGGCCGCGGGCGCGGCGTGCGCCAGGTCGATCACTCCGCTGGGCAGGTCCGGCGGCACGGCGAAGGCGCCGCTGGGCGCGAACGGGGCGGGCGAGGCGGTCGGCGTCCCGGCCGGGAGCGCCGTCCAGGTGCCGGAGCCACGGCGGCGCAGCAGGTGCCCGCTCTCCCGGAGCTGCTCGTAGGCCGCGGCGACCGTGCCCCGCCCGATCCCGAGGGCGAGGGCCAGCTCCCGCTCGCTCGGCACCCGGGTCCCGACGGCGAGCCGGCCGTCGCCCAGGAGCGTGCGGATCCGGCCCGCGAGCGCGGCGTAGCCCACCGGCCCGTCGGCGAACTCGCCGAGCTGGCGGACGAGCGCGAGCCCCCCGAGGTGCTGTTCCACCGGTCACCTGCCACTTCTGCCACTCGGCCTGCCACTGGCCTGTCAGTGGCCGTGGCAGACCTGTCAATTCCCAGCCACTCTAGATGTACCACCTCCTGACGACGAAGGAAGTCATCATGTTCGAACTGGTCATCGTCCTGGTCGCCCTCGCGGCCGTGGCCGCTCTCGTCAGCCGGTACGGCGCCGACAGCCGCTTGAACGACACCGCGGACCACCGCGACCCCGCCCTGCCCCGGGGCCCGCAGTACAGGCACACCCCGGTCTCCGACCTCCGCCTGGTCGCCGCCTTCGCCCGCCGGGTGGCCGCCCAGCGCCAGGCGTGGGCCGCGTACGACCGGTCGCTGCGGCCGTGGGAGACCCAGCGCAGCTCCGTGCGCCCGGTCGGCTGAGCACGCCCGCCGGGAAGACACGAACGGCACTCCCGCGGCGTCCGGTGCGCGAGAGTGCCGTTCGTCCGTCCCTGGTCCGGCTAGATCGTCGCCGCGGCCGCCTCGTCGAGCAGCCACAGCGTCCGCTCCGTGCCGGCGAGCCCGGCGAGCGGGATCTCCACCTCGCTCGCCCCGTGGGCGGCCTTCGCCAGCGCCTCGGCCTTGCCCTCGCCGGTGGCCACCAGCCACACCTCCCGCGCGGACCGTGCGGCGGCCAGCGTGAGCGAGATGCGGGTCGGCGGCGGCTTCGGACAGTCGCGCACCGCCACCACCCCGGCCGCCGTCGCGTGCACGGCGGGGGAGTCGGGGAACACCGACAGGGTGTGTCCCTCCGGCCCGCAGCCGGCGAGCAGCACGTCGAACGCCGGGATGCCGGGGACGCCCTCACCGAGCCGGGCGGCCGCCTCGGTGAGCACCTGGGCGTAGGCCTGCGCCCCCGCGTCGGGGTCGGCGGAGTCCTCGGACTCCAGCGCCGACGGCCCGGGCGTCGACGACGCCATCGGGTGCACCCGGGCCGGGTCGAGCGCCAGCCGGTCGAGCAGGGCCGCGCGGGCCTGGGCGTCGTTGCGGTCCTCGGACCCGGCGGGGACGAAGCGCTCGTCGCCCCAGAACACCTCGACCTGCGACCAGTCGACGGTGTCGACGTCGGGCGAGGCCGCCACCGCCTCGAGCATCGCGATCCCGATGCCGCCGCCGGTGAGGACCACCGAGGCGACGCCACGGGCGGACTGGGCGGCGGCGAGCGCCGCGAGCAGCCGTGCCGCGCCGTCCGCCGCCACCGACCCGTCGTCGGGAAGGGTGATGACCTGCCGCCCGCTCACGATGGCACCTCCTCGGCCGACGATGCCGGCGTCTCGACGCGCGAGATGGCCTCGAGCGCCTCGTGGAAGATCTCGTCCGGGTCGAGCCGACGGAGCTCCTCGGCCAGACAGTCGCGCGCGGTCCGGCGGGGGAGCGCGACGCGACGGACCGGCTGGCCGGGCTGGGTGAGCTTCGCGGTCTTCGAGTCCTGCCGCGTGAGCTCCACCGTGCCCGACGGACGCTCGAGCCGGACCCCTCCGAGGTGACCGCCCGGGACGTCGACCACGCGACGGGTCACGGGCACGTCGAGCCGCGAGGACAGCCAGCCCGCGAGCAGGTCCGCCGACGCGGACTCCGCGAGCCCGTCGACCTCGGCCCGCGTCACCGCCTCGTACGGCGGCTCGTCGAGCGCGGACGTGATCAGCGCCCGCCACCCGGTGATCCGGCTCCACGCCAGGTCGGTGTCCCCGGCGTGGTAGTTCGCGCCGAGCTCGAGCAGCGTCCGCGCGGGCGACTCCGTCGTGGAGACGTCGGTGATCCGCCGCCCCGCGACCGCACCCACCGGGTCCGCGGACGGGCAGGTCGGTGGCTCGCCGGGCCACCAGGTGACGATCGGCGCGTCGGGCAGCAGCAGCGGGACGATGATCGACCCGCCGTGGTCGGCCAGCGGCCCGTACATCCGCAGCACGATGACCTCGCTGGCGCCGGCGTCCCCGCCGATGCGGATCTGCGCGTCCAGCCGGGTCGCGGCCTGACGCTGCCCGCGGGCCAGCACGAGGACCCGGCAGGGGTGCTCGCGGGAGGCGTCGTTCGCGGCCTGGATGGCCTGCTCGGCCTCCGGGCCGTCGACGGTGGAGATGACGAGGGTGAGCACGCGCCCGAGGGCCACCGCGCCCGCCGACTCGCGCAGCTGCACCATCTTGCGGTTGACCGCCGACGTGTCCGTCGAGGGCAGGTCGACGATCACGGTCGCCTCCAGACACGCCCGGTCCGCGAGAGCAGCTCGTCGGCCGACGGCGGGCCCCAGGTGCCCGCCGCGTAGTGGTCCGGGGAGCCCTCGCGGTGCCACTTGGTGATCACCGGGTCGAGGATGCGCCAGGACAGCTCGACCTCGGTGTTGGTCGGGAACAGCGACGGCTCGCCGAGCAGGACGTCGAGCAGCAGCCGCTCGTAGGCCTCGGGGGAGGCCTCGGTGAACGCGGTGCCGTACCCGAAGTCCATGGTGACGTCGCGGACCTCCATGCCCGAGCCCGGGACCTTCGAGCCGAACCGCAGCGTGACGCCCTCGTCCGGCTGCACGCGCACCACCAGGGCGTTCTGCCCCAGCTCCTCGGTCATCGTCTGGTCGAAGGGCAGGTGCGGCGCCCGCTTGAACACCACGGCGATCTCGGTGACGCGGCGGCCGAGCCGCTTGCCGGTGCGCAGGTAGAACGGCACGCCCGCCCACCGCCGGGTGTTCACGGCGCAGGTGATCGCCGCGTAGGTCTCGGTGACCGAGTCGGGCGGGAAGCCCTCCTCCTGCTGCAGGCCCTTCACCTCGGTGGAGCCCTGCCACCCGCCCGCGTACTGGCCCCGGGCGGTCGTCTCCTCCAACGGCTCCACGAGCGACGTGGCGGAGAGGACCTTGATCTTCTCCTCGCGCAGGTCGTCGGGGGAGAACGACAGCGGCTCCTCCATCGCGGTGAGCGCGAGGAGCTGCAGGAGGTGGTTCTGGATGACGTCCCGGGCCGCGCCGATGCCGTCGTAGTAACCGGCCCGGCCGCCCACGCCGATGTCCTCGGCCATCGTGATCTGCACGTGGTCGACGTGGTGGGCGTTCCAGATCGGCTCGAACAGCTCGTTGGCGAAGCGCAGCGCGAGCAGGTTCTGCACCGTCTCCTTGCCGAGGTAGTGGTCGATGCGGAACACCGACTGCTCGGGGAAGACGTCGTTGACGATCGCGTTCAGCTCCCGGGCCGACGCCAGGTCGTGCCCGAAGGGCTTCTCGATGACGACCCGCCGCCACGCGTCCTCGGTCGAGTCCGCCAGACCGGCCCGGGAGAGCTGCTTGCACACCGTCGGGAACGCGTCGGGCGGGATCGACAGGTAGAACGCGTGGTTGCCGTTCGTGCCGCGCTCGGTGTCCAGCTCGGCGACGGTGTCGGCGAGGCGGTCGAACGCGGCGTCGTCGTCGAAGGTGCCCTGCACGAACCGCAGCCCCTCGGCGAGGCGGTCCCACACCTCGGAGCGGAACGGCGTGCGCGAGTGCTGGCGCACCGCGTCGTAGACGATCTCGGCGAAGTCCTCGTGCGACCAGGCGCGGCGGGCGAAGCCGACCAGCGCGAAGCCGGGCGGCAGCAGCCCCCGGTTCGCGAGGTCGTAGATCGCGGGCATGAGCTTCTTGCGCGCGAGGTCACCGGTGATCCCGAACAGCACGAGGCCGCTCGGGCCGGCGATCCGCGGCAGGCGCTTGTCCCGCTCGTCCCGCAGCGGGTTGCGCCACGAGGCGGGGGCAGTCACCGACCGACCTCGGCGACCGCGTTCGTCAGGGCGACGAGCCCGGCGGCCCGGTCGGCCAGGTGCAGGCGCAGGACGGGGCGGCCGTGCTGCGAGATCACCTGGGCGTCCCCGGCGGCCTGCGCGTGCTGCAGCTCGCCGAAGGTGAACGGCTGGTCCGGGATCGCCAGGTCGTCGGCAACCGACCCCGTGATCTGCAGGAACACGCCGTTCTGGTGCCCGCCCTTGTGGTACTGGCCGGTGGAGTGCAGGAACCGGGGGCCCCACCCGAAGGTGGTCTGCAGCCCCGTGTTCTTCGCGATCTCCGGACGCAGCACCTCGGCCGAGGCGTCGTCGAGCCGGTCGAGATAGGCCTGGACCGCGACGTACCCGCCGTCGGGGGCCTGGTCGATCAGCTGCTGGAGCGCCTCGGTGAGGGTGGCGGGGGAGCGCAGCCACTCGCCGCGGACCTCCACCGCGCCCTCCACGAGCACGGGCGCCTCGTCGGAGCCGGTGGCGCCGTCCCCGCCGAGGAGGTCGCGCGTGGCCTGCTTGGCCGACTCGACGTCGGGCTGGTCGAACGGGTTGATCCCGATCAGGCGGCCCGCCAGGGCCACCGCGGTCTCCCACAGCAGGAACTGCGCCCCGAGCGACCCCTCGGTCGCGATCTTCGCGTTCCCGACGGCGGGTCCGATCGTCACGGTGGTCGCGTCGCGCCCGTGGTCGGCGAAGCCCGGGGCGTCCGGCGACTCGACGACGACGGGGAGCAGCCCGAGGCCCTGCTTGCCGGTGGACTCGGCGATGAGCTGCTCGGCCCAGTCCCCGAACCCGATCAGGCCGGAGCCCGAGTCGGCCAGCACGACCTTCTCCGCGCCCGCGTTGTGCGCGGCCGCCAGGGCGGCGCCCAGCTGGATCGCCGGGTTGTCGGCGGAGTCGCGCTGCAGCTCCGGGGCCGCCGCGGCGGCCTCGTCGAGCAGGCCGCCGACGTCGACGCCCGCGAGCGCGCTCGGCACGAGGCCGAACGCGGTGAGCGCCGAGTAGCGCCCTCCGACGTTGGGGTCCGCCTCCACGGTCGTGCGGTAGCCCTGCTCGGCCGCGAGGTCGCCGAGCTTGGTGCCCGGGTCGGTCACCACGACCATGCGGCTCGCGGCGTCGATCCCGTTCGCCGCGAACTGCTCGGCGAACACGCGACGCTGGCTGTCGGTCTCGACCGTCCCGCCGGACTTCGAGCTGACCACCAGGACGGTGCGCGCGAGGTCGCCGGCGAGGGCGTCGGTGACCTGGCCGGGGTCGGTCGTGTCGAGCACCGTGATCGGGTGCCGGCCGCCGACGGCCGAGCCCGACCGGGTGTGGCAGATGACCTCGGGCGCCAGCGACGAGCCGCCCATGCCGGCGAGGACGACGCGGTCGACACCCTCGGCGTGCAGGTCGCCCCGCAGCGCGGTCAGGCGCTCCACCAGCGGCTTCGACGACTCGTACAGCGTCACCCACGACAGCCGCTTCGACGCCTCGTCGCGCGCGTCGGGCCCCCACAGGGTGTCGTCCTGCCGGGCCAGCTTCGACGCGACCTCGTCGGTCACCAGCTTCTCGACGAGGGCCGACGCGGCCTCCGCGAGCTGCGCGTCGACCACGGAGACCGTCAGCGGGGCCTCGACGGGGGCGCTCACGACTGCTCCGGGCTGCGCCGCGTGAGCTGCTCGGAGATGGTCTCCAGGAGCTCCGTCCAGGCCTTCTCGAACTTGTCGACGCCCTCGTCCTCGAGCACCTGGTAGACGTCGTCGACGTCGATCCCGACGTCGGCGAGCGCGGCGAACACCTCGCCCGCGGCGTCGGCGGTGCCGGAGACGGCGTCGCCGTGCAGCTCGCCGTGGTCGGCGAACGCGTCGAGGGTCGCCTCGGGCATCGTGTTCACGGTGTCCGGGGCCACCAGCTCGGTCACGTAGAGCGTGTCCGGGTAGGCCTTGTTCTTCACGCCCGTCGACGCCCAGAGCGGACGCTGCACGGTCGCGCCGGCGCCCTTGAGGGTCGCCCAGCGCTCGGTGGAGAACGTGTCGAGGTAGGCCTGGTAGGCGAGCCGGGCGTTGGCCACGGCTGCCGTGCCGCGCAGGGCCAGGGCGGCGTCGGTGCCGATCGCCTCGAGCCGCTTGTCCACCTCGGTGTCCACGCGGGAGACGAAGAACGACGCCACGGAGCCCATGGCCGACAGGTCGTGCCCGTTGCTGCGGGCCTGCTCCATGCCGGCGAGGAAGGCGTCCATGACGGCGCGGTGGCGGTCGACCGAGAAGATCAGCGTGACGTTGACGCTGATGCCCTCGGCGAGCACGCGGGTGATCGCCGGGAGCCCCTCGGGGGTGGCCGGGATCTTGATCATCAGGTTGGGGCGGTCGACGGTCTTCCAGAGGTCGACGGCCTCGGCGACGGTCTTCTCGGTGTCGTGCGCGCTGCGCGGGTCGACCTCGAGCGAGACGCGGCCGTCCTTGCCCGCGGTCTCGCTGTAGACGTTGCGGAAGATGTCGCAGGCGTGCCGCACGTCGTCGGTGGTGATCTCGCGGACGGCGTCCTCGACCGAGGCGCCGCGGCGTGCGAGGTCGTCGAGCTGCTCGGCGTAGTGGTCCGCGTCGGCGAGCGCCGCCTGGAAGATCGACGGGTTCGAGGTGACCCCGACGACGTGCTTGCGCTCGATGAGCTCGGCCAGGTTGCCGCTCATGATGCGCTGGCGGGACAGGTCGTCGAGCCAGATGGAGACGCCGGCGGCCGACAGGTCCGCCAGGGGGGTGGAGCTCATGATGTCCTCACTTCGCGTCGCTCCGGAGGTCACTTCGACGCGCGCGCCAGCGAGCGGCGGGCGGCGTCGACGACGGCCTCGGCGGTGAAACCGAACTTCTCGAACAGGGTCTTGTAGTCCGCGCTGGCACCGAAGTGCTCGATGGAGACGGGCTCGCCCGTGGTGCCCAGCAGGCGGTACCAGGGCTGCGCCACGCCGGCCTCGACGGAGACGCGGGCGGTCACCGACGACGGGATGACGCTCTCCTGGTAGTCCGCGTCCTGGTTCTCGAACCAGTCGAGGCAGGGCATGGACACCAAACGGGTGGGAACGCCGTCGGCCTCGAGGGTCTTCCGGGCCTCGACCGCGAGCTGCACCTCCGAGCCGGTGGCCACGATGACGACCTGCGGGTCGCCGGAGGCGTCCTCGAGCACGTAGCCGCCGCGTGCGACGCCCTCGGCCGAGGTGTGCTCCAGCACCGGGAGGTTCTGGCGGGTGAGCGCCAGGCCGGCCGGGCCGGTCGGGTTGTCCAGGACCGCCTTGAACGCGTACGCGGTCTCGTTCGGGTCGGCGGGCCGCACGACCGACATGCGCGGGATGGCCCGCAGGCTCGCGAGCTGCTCGATCGGCTGGTGGGTCGGGCCGTCCTCGCCGAGACCGATCGAGTCGTGGGTCCAGATGTAGGTGGTGTTCAGGTTCATCAGCGCCGCCAGGCGGACCGGGGGCCGCATGTAGTCGGAGAAGATGAGGAAGGTGCCGCCGAACACCCGCGTGCCGCCGTGCAGGGCGATCCCGTTGAGGATCGAGCCCATCGCGTGCTCGCGGACACCGAAGTGCAGGACGCGGCCGTAGGGGCTCATCTGCCCCCAGTTGTTCGTCTCGACGCTCGCGGGCCCGAACGACGGCGAGTCGGGGATCGTCGTGTTGTTGCTCTCGGCGAGGTCGGCCGAGCCGCCCCACAGCTCCGGCAGCTGCGGGCCCACGGCACCGAGGATCTGCTGCAGCGCCTTGCGGGTCGCGAGCGGTTTGTCGTCGGTGGTCCAGGTGGGCAGCGCGTCCGCCCAGCCGGACGGCAGCTCGCGCTTCGCCATCCGGTCGAACAGCTCGCGCCGCTCCGGGTTGGCCTGCGCCCAGTCGTCGAACTTCTTCGTCCAGGCCTCGTGCGCCTGACGACCGCGCTCCTTGACCTCGCGGGCGTGCGCCAGGACCTCGTCCTCGATCTGGAAGGACTTCTCCGGGTCGAAGCCGAGGATCTTCTTGACCTCGGCCACCTCGTCGTCGCCGAGGGCGGCGCCGTGCGCGGCACCGGTGTTCATCTTCTCCGGCGCGGGGTAGCCGATGACCGTGCGCAGCGCGATGAAGCTGGGCCGGCCGGTCTCGGCCTTGGCGTTCTCGATGGCCTCGCGGATGCCGACGACGTTCTCGCCGCCGCGCACCACCTGGGTGTGCCAGCCGTAGGCCTCGTAGCGCCCGACGACGTCCTCGGACAGCGCGACGGACGTGTCGTCCTCGATCGAGATGTGGTTGTCGTCGTAGAAGACGATCAGGTTGCCGAGCTGCTGGCGGCCCGCGATCGAGCTCGCCTCGGCGGTGACGCCCTCCTCGATGTCCCCGTCGGAGGCGATCACGTAGACGAAGTGGTCGAAGGGGCTCTCGCCGGGCGCCGCCTCGGGGTCCCACAGCCCGCGCTCGCGGCGGGCGGCCATCGCCATGCCGACGCTGGAGGCGAGGCCCTGGCCGAGCGGCCCCGTCGTGATCTCGACCCCGGTCGTGTAGCCGTGCTCGGGGTGGCCCGGCGTCTTCGAGCCCCAGGTCCGCAGCTGCTCGAGGTCGGTCATCTCGAGGCCGTAGCCCGAGAGGAAGAGCTGGATGTAGAGCGTGAGGCTGGAGTGGCCCGCGGAGAGCACGAAGCGGTCGCGGCCCGGCCAGTCCGCGTCGGCCGGGTCGTGCGTCATCGTGTGCTGGAACAGCGTGTAGGCGAGCGGCGCCAGCGACATGGCCGTGCCGGGGTGACCGTTGCCGACCTTCTGCACCGCGTCGGCGGCGAGCACGCGGACCGTGTCGACGGCGCGCTGGTCGAGGTCGGACCAGTCGTCGGGACGGTGCGGGGTGGTGAGGGCTTCGATCTCCTCGGGCGACTCGCTCGCCGGGTGGGTGCTCTCGGTCGTGGTCACGAACCTGCTCTCCCTGTGTCTCACGTCGGTGGGCCGCGTTCGGGTGGTCGCGTCCCGGTGGTCCGGGTCGACTCGTCCGCAGGGCGGGCGCCCCGGTGGGCCGGGTCGCGCCGGTGCGATCTGGATCGATCCGGAATGTCCGTCGAGCCCATGCTGTCACGTCGGGGTGGCGCTGCGGTGGACCGTCGGAGTCCCTCACGCGCAGATACCCGCTCGGCGCTGCGCGGACACGCCGCGACGGGCGCCGACCGGGCACGACGCAGCGCCCTCTACGATCACGTCCTGCTCCCGTCACGCGCGTCCGCGCGGGTGACGTGTCCCGCACCACCACCCCCTGCCGGGGGGCGGGCGAGCGCGAGGGACGCCCGGGGTGCAGACTGCAATCCACGACAGCGTGTAGGAGGCGGCCCGCTGGGCCGCCGAACGCCTGAGAGGACCGGGTGATCGGGTGAGCACGGCGGTCGGTCCGACGCCGACGGGGGCGAGGACCAGGCTCGGCGGGTACTGGGCCCGCTCCGCGGCCACCGTCCGCGCGTACCTCGCGCTGACGAAGGCCCGGATCATCGAGCAGCTGCTCGTGGTCACCGTGCCGGCGATGATGCTCGCCCAGCGCGCGGTGCCGTCGCTGTGGTTGGTCCTGGCGGTGCTGCTCGGCGGGGCCGCCGCGGCGGCCAGCGCCCACGCGCTGAACTGCGTGATCGACGCCGACATCGACGCCAAGATGGCGCGCACCCGCAAGCGCCCCCTGGCGCGGGACGCCGTCCCACGCTCGCACGCGCTCGTGTTCGGCCTCGTGCTCGGTGCGCTCTCCGCGGTGTGGCTGGGCCTGACGGCCAACTGGGTCGCCGCGGCCCTGTCCGTCGCCGCGATCGCCTTCTACATCGTGGTCTACACGCTGGTGCTCAAGCGCCGGACCTCGCAGAACATCGTCTGGGGCGGCGCCGCCGGCTGCATGCCCGTGGTGATCGGCTGGGCGGCCGTCACGGGCACCGTGGAGTGGCCCGCGCTGGTGCTGTTCGGGATCATCTTCTTCTGGACGCCCCCGCACTTCTGGGCCCTCGCGATGCGCTACCGCGACGAGTACGCCGCCGCGGGCGTCCCGATGCTCCCGGTCGTCGCCGCGCCGCAGCGGGTCTCGCGCCAGATCGTCCTCTATTCGTGGGCGATGGTGGCGTGGTCGGTGTTGCTGGTGCCCGCGACCTCGTGGATCTACCTCGTGACCGCCGTCGTCGGGGGCGCGTGGTTCCTCGTCGCCGCGCACCGGCTCGACCGGGCCGTGCACCGCGACGAGGTCGTGAACTCGATGCGCCTGTTCCACCTGTCCAACACGTACCTCACGGGTCTGTTCGTCGCGGTGGCCGTGGACTCGGCGTTCGGGTGGCCCGTCTTCGGCTGGCCCTTCTAGCTCGTCCGCCGTCGGTTTCTCCGCGACCGGCACACCACGCAGGTCCGGCACCGCCCGAACCTGCCTGAGTGACCACTCGCGGGACCGGCCCGGGTTGGCTCGCGCACCCGCCGACCTCCACCCCCACGACTGGCACACCACGCAGGTCCAGCACCGCCCGAACCTGCCTGAGCAACCACTCGCGGGACCGGCCCGGGTTGGCTCGCGCACCCGCCGACCCCCACCCCCACGACTGGCACACCACGCAGGCCCGGCACCGCCCGAACCTGCCTCAGCGACCACTCGCGGGACCGGCCCGGGTCGGCTCCGGCGCCCACCGACCTCCACCCCCACGACTGGCACACCACGCAGGCCCGGCACCGCCCGAACCTGCCTCAGCGACCACTCGCGCAGCGGCCCGGGTCGGCTCCGGCGCCCACCGACCTCCACCCCCACGACTGGCACACCACGCAGGCCCGGCACCGCCCGAACCTGCCTCAGCGACCACTCGCGGGCCTCTCAGAGGACGCACCCACGCAGGGCGAGGGTCTTGCACAGTCGGCGGACGAACTGGAGCGGGAACCGCAGGTCGTCCGCCGTGCAGGGCACCACGATCCAGCCGCAGGACGCGAGTTCAGCGAACCGCGACTGATCGCGCCGCCACTGCTCCTGGTCCCGCCGGTGCACGTCACCCTGGTACTCGGCCGCGACTTTGAACTCTTCCCACCCGAAGTCGACGAAGGCGACGAAGAAGTCCTGCGCGTCGCGCACCTCGAACTGCAGGGTCGGGGTCGGGACGCCGAGCTGCGCCATCGCCAGCCGCATCACCGTCTCCGGTCGAGAGCCCGCCCGCGGATCCGACGCCTCCACGGCGGGGGCCACCCGTCGAGCACCCCGGGCGCCGGCAGGGCGGTCCAACAGACGTTCGGGCCTGAAACGACCGACCCGGGCGAGCGCGTCGAGAGCGACCACCCCGTCGACGAATCCGCGCCGCCGGACGAGGTCCCAGGCCGTCCGCTCCGGCGTCGTCACGAGAAGGCCGTCCACCTCGGCGATGTCGGCCGGAGCCAGGACGTCGCGCCGGATCGTCAGGCCCGGTCGTGGTCGGACCCGGCGCAGACCGACGACCAGCTCCACGGGTGTACCGCGCGGGGCGATGTCGGCCCCGTGGAGCTCGGTGGCCGCGTAGCCGCCCACCACGGGTGGCTCGCCGCGGACGTAGAGCACGGCCTCCCGTGTCCGGCCGATGAGGTCGTCGGGCCCGGCCACGCTGTCGGTGAGCTGGTGGACGTTCGGATACAGCCGTGTCGTGCCCAGACCGGCGAGGCGTCCTCGGGTGATCCGCCCGGCCGCCACGGCCTCACTGGCTCGGAAGGGTCCGCTGATGTTCTCCACATCAGCTCGGACTGCGCCGGCCGGCGACCGGTTCCACCTTTCTCGCGACTGGCACACCACGCATGTCGGACAGCCCCGGAACCTGCCTGAGTGACCACTCGCGCACGGCTGTGACGGGCCGGGCGCGCACCTAGGCCCACCGACGCCCCACGACTGGCACACCATGCATGTCGGACAGCCCCAGAACCTGCCTGAGTGACCACTCGCGCACGGAGGTGATGGGCGCATCCCGCGCCCCCTACGGCACCAGCAGCAGCTTCCCCGTGGAGGCCCGCCCCTCGAGGTCCCGGTGGGCGTCCACGGCCGCCTCGAGGGGGTACCGCGCCCCGACCCGCACCGACAGCGACCCGTCCGCCACCGCCGCGAACACCTCCGCCGCGCGGGCGCGCAACGACGCGGTCGTCCGCACGTGCCACCCCAGTGACGGGCGGGTCAGGTACACCGAGCCGGCCGCGTTGAGCCGCTGCGGGTCCACCGGCGGCACGGGCCCGGAGGCCGCGCCGTAGAGCGCCAGCACACCCCGCACCCGCAGCGCGGCCAGCGACCCGTCGAACGTCGTCGCGCCCACCCCGTCGTACACCGCCGCAACGCCGGCACCCGACGTCAGCGACCGGGCCTCCTCGGCGAAGTCCTCGTAGCCGAGCACCGACGACGCCCCCGCCGCCCGGGCGAGCGACGCCTTCTCCGGCGTCGACGTCGTCGCGAGCACCGTCGCACCCAGCGCCGAGGCCATCTGGCACAGCAGCAGCCCCATGCCGCCCGCCCCGGCGTGCACGAGCACGGTGTCCCCGGGCTGCACCGCGTACGTGTCGTGCAGCAGGTAGTGCGCGGTCAGCCCCTGCAGGAGCACGGCCGCCGCGAGGTCCACCGACACGCCGGAGGGCACCGGAACGCACCGCGCCGCCGGGATCGCCGCCGCCTCCGCGTAGGTGCCCGGGCCGTCGCAGAACGCCACGACGTCGCCCACCGCCAGGTCGGTCACCGCCGACCCGACCGCCCGCACCGTCCCGGCACCCTCCAGCCCCGGCACGGCGGGCAGCGTCGCGGGGTAGAGCCCGCTGCGCAGGTAGGTGTCGATGTAGTTCACCCCGGCCGCGGCGACATCGACCAGCACGTCCTCCGCGCCCACCTCGGGCTCGGGCACCTCGGCCGGGACCAGGACCTCGGGCCCGCCGTGGGCCTCCACGCGAACGGCACGCATGGAGATCAATCTAGGACTGCGCCACCGCCATCGCGCGCGAGGACGTTCCCGACGACGGGTCCGCGAGCGCGGGTCGGGTGGTCCCGGCCCACAGCCACGCCGTGGCCGCGACGACGAGCATCGAGCCCAGCACGTGCAGCGCCACGAGCACCTCGGGCACGCCGATCGCGTACTGGACGCCACCGAGCACGCCCTGCGCGAGCGTCACGGCGACGAGCACGCGGAACCGGACCAGCACCGACCGCGGCGCCGCCACGGCGTGCAGCAGGAAGCCCAGGCCCACGAGCAGGCCGAGGAACGCGAACAGCAGGTGCGCGTGAGCCATGGCGAGGTCGGCGACCGAGAACGCCGTCAGGCGCGGCGTGGCCGGGTCGCCCGCGTGCGGGCCGGCCGCCGTGACCAGCGTGCCCACCACCACCAGCGCGACGAGCACGGCCGCGCTCACCCCGACGAGCCCGCGCACCGCCCGCGGGACGACGGTCTCGCGCGCCTCGGTCGGGGACTCGAGGGCCCACGCGTCCCGCGCCAGCAGCACCGCGAGCCAGACGAGCGGCACCGAGACGATGAAGTGCGGCGCCACCGTGTACCAGGCGAGCCCGGTCAGCACGGTGATCCCGCCGATCACGGCCTGGGCGACCACCCCGAGCGGCATGGTGCAGGCCAGCAGGAGCAGCCGACGGCGCCGCGGCCGCACGAACAGGGCCGCGATCACGCAGGCGCCCGTCACGAGCACGAGCGCGATGCCCAGCAGCCGGTTGCCGAACTCGATCCACTGGTGCAGCGCCGAGATCTCGGCGTGCGCGACCGGGACCATGCTGCCGGGGAAGCACTGCGGCCAGGTCGGGCAGCCCAGGCCGGAGCCGGTGACGCGCACGGCGGCGCCGGTCACCGCGATCCCGCCCTGGCCGACCACGGCCGCGACCGCGAGCCCTCGCATCAGCGCCGGGGGAGTCCTCACGACCCCGAGCCTACGACAACGGGTAGTTGAGCACCCATCAGTCCCACTTCAGCGTGCGGCCCGCCACGAGACCCGCCACGACGCCCCACACGAGCAGGACGACGACGTGCCCGAGCCCCGGCGTCCCGCCGAGCAGAACGTCGCGCAGGCCCTCCGCGAGCGCGCCGCTGGGCAGCAGCATGACGAGACTCCCCAGGGCACCGGGGAGCTGGTCGGCCGGCACCACGATGCCGCCGACGAACAGCAGGACGAACCACACGACGTTGGCGATGACGAGCACGAGGTCCGCGCGCACCGACCCGCCGAGCAGCAGCCCGCACGCACCGAAGGCGCCGGCCCCGAGGACGACCAGCAGCAGCGCCCAGCCGAGCGACCCGGCGTCGGGACGCCAGCCCAGGGCCAGCGCGACCCCGCCGAGGACGACGACCTGGATGACGACCACCGCCGCCATGCCGCCCAGGCGTCCGGTGACGACGAGCCAGCGGGGGATCGCCGTCGCGGCGAGCCGCCGCATGAGGCCGTAGCGCCGGTCGAAGCCCAGCGCGATGGCCTGCGAGGTGAAGCCGGTGGACATCATGGCGAGCGCGAGCACGGTGCCGAGCGCGGCGTTCACCCGCGGCTCGGGCAGCTCGACGAGCCCCTGCAGCAGCGTGAGCCCGATCAGCAGGGCGAGCGGGATGACGAGCGTGAGCAGCAGCTGCTCGGAGTGCCGCAGCGCGAGCAGCGTCTCGGTGCGCGTGTGCACGGCGAGCATGCGTCCGCGCGAGCCCGCCCCGGGGTCGGGGGAGAAGGTGCCGGTGTCGAAGCCGGTGCTCACGAGCGCAGCTCCCGCCCGGTGAGGTCGAGGAAGACGTCCTCGAGGCTGCGGCGGCCCACCCGCACGTCGTCGGCGAGCACGCCCTGGCGCGCGCACCAGGCGGTGACGGCGGCGAGGACCTGCGGGTCGATCCGGCCCGACACGGTGTAGTGGCCGGGCGGCCCCTCCTTCGAGAGGTAGCCCTCGGGCAGCACGCCCTCGAGCAGCGTGAGGTCCATGCCGGGCGGCGCGCGGAAGCGCATCGTGTCCTCGGCACCGGAGGTGGTGAGCTCCTCGGGGGAGCCCGCGGCGACGACGCGGCCGTGGTCGACGATCACGACGTCGTCGGCCAGCGCCTCGGCCTCCTGCATGAAGTGCGTGGTCAGCAGGACGGCGACCCCGTCGGTGCGCAGGGCCCGCACGAGGTCCCAGACCAGGTGCCGACCCTGCGGGTCGAGGCTCGAGGTGGGTTCGTCGAGGAACACCAGCTCCGGCCGCCCGACGATCGCGCAGGCGAGGCTGAGCCGCTGCTGCTGGCCGCCGGAGAGCCGCTTGTAGGGCAGCTTCGCGCAGGACTCCAGCCCGAGGGTCTCGATCAGCCAGCCGGTGTCGAGCGGGTGCGCCGAGCAGGCGGCGACGAGGTCGAGCATCTCGCGCACCCGCACCATCGGGTACGCACCACCGCCCTGGGGCATCACCCCGATGCGGGCGCGCAGCGACTCCGGCGCACCCGCCGGGTCCTGCCCGAGCACCCGCACCGCACCTGCCGTCCGGGACCGGAAGCCCTCGCAGACCTCGACGGTCGTCGTCTTGCCGGCGCCGTTCGGCCCCAGCAGCGCGAGGACCCGCCCGTGCCGGAGCTCGAGGTCGAGTCCGTCGACCGCCGTCGTCGTGCTGTAGCGCACGACGAGGTCGTGCACCTCGACGGCCGGTTCCGCACTCACGAGGCCCAGCCTAGGTCTCCGTCCGCGGCGGGACCCGCGGGGTGTTCCCGCGCGCGGCGAGCAGCGGCACGATCGCGACCAGCAGCGCCGCCGTGATCGCCATCGGCAGCTGGTAGGCGCGGAAGGTGAAGTCGTTGCCCGTGGGCGGCACGAGCAGCGAGACGGCGGCGATCACGGCGACCGCGCACCCGCGCACGCGCGGCGCGGTCACCGAGCAGGCCAGCGGCACCATGAGCCACAGCAGGTACCAGGGGTGCAGCACCGGCCCCGCCAGGAACACCGCGCCGAAGCCGTACGCGACGCCCGCCACCGGGTGCAGCCGCCCGCGCAGCACCATGAACACGAGCAGCACGCACACGAGGGCGGCGACGCCGAGCCCGGCCGAGCGGGTGAGCGAGAGCACCGCGTCGGTGTGGTCGCCGAGGCCGAGCCAGATGCCGATCTGGCCGCCGAGCACCCCGAGGTCGGTGGTCACCGACAGCCACGAGCGCAGCAGGTTCGGCACCGACAGGGCGGTGATCCACCCGAAGCCCAGCCCGGAGCCGACGGACACGGCGACCACGACGGCGAGCCCCGTCGCCGCCACGCCCGCGCCGTACCGGACCAGCGCGATCACGCCGTCGCGCCCGGTCGGGTCCTTGCCCGCGGCCAGGCAGCGTTTCCGCGCGACGTGCGCACCCAGGAATGCGAGCGCGAGGATCGCCGGGATCTTCCCGGAGGCGCCGAGGCCGATCAGCAGCGCGCCGACGAACCAGGAGTAGCGGAAGCCGATCTCGAGGCCGAACAGGACGACGCCCATCATGATCGCGTCGTTGTGGATGCCCGAGACGAGGTGGAAGAGCACCAGCGGGCTCACCGCGAGCCACAGCGCCGCGATCGGCTCGACGCCGGCGCGGCGGGCGAGGTGCGGCGCCGCCCAGATCACGAGGCCGAGCCCGATCAGCGCCAGGATCCGGTGCAGGTACACGCCGAGCACGATGTTCTCGCCGGCGATCGCGGTGACCAGCCGCCCGAAGGTGAGGAAGCCCGGGCCGTAGGGCGAGGGCGTCGTCCGCCAGATGGTGGGGATCGAGGCGACCAGCGGGTCGTCGAGCCCGAGGGCCTGCGCGGCGCCGAAGACGTACGGGTCGAAGCCGCGGGAGACGACCTCGGCCTGCGAGAGGTAGCCGTAGACGTCGGTGGAGAACAGCGGCGGCGCCACGGCCAGCGGCGCGCACCACATGACGAGGATGCGGGAGAGCTGTCGCACGGTCAGCCGGACGCGGCCGGGCCAGGCGAGCCGCCCGAGCCAGAGCCAGGCGAGCACGACCATGCCCATGCCGACGTAGGCCATCGCGAGGGACACCGTCGGCAGTCGGCCGGGCAGGCCCAGGACCCGCATCCCCAGCAGGGGGTTGTACGCCGACGCCGGCGTCGCCCCGCACCCGAGCGCCCCGACGGCCATGAGGAGCGCCCCGGTGAAGCCGAACCGCCGGCAGAACCGCAGCCGGCGTCGTTCGTCGGGCGTCGCGGGCGCCTCCGCCGCGGACCGCGACCGGGTCGGCGGCTCGGACCCGGGGGGAGCCGTCGGGGCCGTCGCGGTCACCCCGGGGACGATACCGAGGGCCTTCCCGACGCCGGGTCGGGGCCGGTGGGCGTGACCCGTACCACGCCGGTCCGCCCGGCTTTGCCGGGTCGGGACATATAGGCAAGACTGGTGTTGTCAAAAGCGAGGGCCGATGTGTCATGATCTGCCGGAGTCGATCGATCGGAGGTGGGAGATGAGCCAGGGCGCGCACGACGTGCACCCGGCACACGCTCGCTCCGCCGCCGACGGGCGTACGCGGGACGCGGTGGTCCGCCTCCTCCTCGAGCGCGGACCGACGACCGCCGCGACGCTCGCCGACCAGTTGCAGCTCTCGGGCCCGGGGGTCCGGCGCCACCTCGACGCCCTGTGCGCCGAGGGCACCGTCTCCACCCGGGACGCCCCCGCCTCCGGCAAGCGGGGACGCCCGGCCCGTCAGTTCCTGCTCACCACGTCGGGACGTGCCCGCGCCGGTCGCGGCGAGCACGGTCCGGCCGACCTCGCGGTCGCCGCGCTGCGCCGCCTCGGCGACGCGGCCGGGGAGGACGCGGTCCGCGCGTTCGCCCGCGACCGCGCGCTGGCCATGGTCGGCGCGCACCGCGAGCACATCGAGTCCGGTGCCGACCGGGCCGACAGGGCCCGGCGGCTGGCCGGGGCCCTGACCGCCGAGGGGTACGCGGCCACCAGCCGCGGCGCCACCACGAGCGGTGCGGGCGAGCAGCTGTGCCAGCACCACTGCCCGGTCGCGGACGTCGCGGCCGAGTTCCCCCAGCTCTGCGAGGCGGAGGCCGAGGTCTTCGCCGAGCTGCTGGGCACCCACGTGCAACGGCTGGCCACGATCGCGCGCGGCGACGCCGCGTGCACCACCCACGTGCCGGCCCAGCGCGACCAGCGCACGGGCACCGGTGACTCCACGGAGTCCTCCTCCGCCGCCACCACCACCGGCGGAGCACCCGAGAACCAGGGAAGGCAGGTCGTATGACCACCGCGCCGGAGAAGGAGACGCTGACCCAGGAGGAGACCCTCGCCTCCCTGGGCAGCTACCAGTTCGGCTGGCACGACAGCGACGACGCGGGCGCCAGCGCCCAGCGTGGTCTCAACGAGGCGGTCGTCCGCGACATCTCGGCCAAGAAGAGCGAGCCGGACTGGATGCTCCAGCTGCGCCTGAAGGCGCTCGGCATGTTCGACAAGAAGCCGATGCCGCAGTGGGGTTCCGACCTGTCGGGCATCGACTTCGACAACATCAAGTACTTCGTGCGCTCCACGGAGAAGCAGGCCCAGAGCTGGGAGGACCTGCCCGACGACATCAAGTCGACCTACGACAAGCTCGGCATCCCGGAGGCCGAGAAGGCCCGTCTGGTGGCCGGTGTCGCGGCGCAGTACGAGTCCGAGGTCGTCTACCACCAGATCCGCGAGGACCTGGAGCAGCAGGGTGTCATCTTCATGGACACCGACACCGGGCTGCGTGAGCACCCGGAGCTGTTCGAGGAGTACTTCGGCTCGGTGATCCCGGCCGGCGACAACAAGTTCTCCGCGCTGAACTCGGCGGTCTGGTCCGGCGGCTCGTTCATCTACGTGCCGAAGGGTGTCCACGTCGACATCCCGCTGCAGGCCTACTTCCGGATCAACACCGAGAACATGGGCCAGTTCGAGCGGACGCTGATCATCGTCGACGAGGACGCCTACGTCCACTACGTCGAGGGCTGCACGGCGCCGATCTACTCGAGCGACTCGCTGCACTCCGCGGTCGTCGAGATCGTCGTGAAGAAGGGCGGCCGCTGCCGCTACACGACCATCCAGAACTGGTCGAACAACGTCTACAACCTGGTCACCAAGCGCGCCAAGGCCGAAGAGGGCGCGACCATGGAGTGGGTCGACGGCAACATCGGCTCCAAGGTGACGATGAAGTACCCGGCCGTCTGGCTGACCGGCCCGCACGCCAAGGGCGAGGTGCTCTCGGTGGCGTTCTCCGGCGAGGGTCAGCACCAGGACGCCGGCGCCAAGATGGTGCACCTGGCCCCGCACACGTCGTCGACGATCATCTCGAAGTCGGTGGCGCGCGGCGGCGGTCGGACCTCCTACCGCGGCCTGGTCCGCGTGAACAAGGGGGCGCACCACTCGCGGTCGACGGTGAAGTGCGACGCGCTGCTGGTCGACACGATCAGCCGCTCGGACACCTATCCCTACGTCGACGTCCGCGAGGACGACGTGACGATGGGCCACGAGGCGACCGTCTCGAAGGTCAGCGAGGACCAGCTCTTCTACCTGATGTCCCGCGGCCTCACCGAGGACGAGGCCATGGCGATGATCGTGCGCGGGTTCGTCGAGCCCATCGCGCGCGAGCTGCCCATGGAGTACGCGCTCGAGCTCAACCGCCTGATCGAGCTGCAGATGGAGGGCGCTGTCGGATGACCGACACACCTGTCGCTTCGACCGGGGGCGGTTCGACGACCGCCCCCGGGGCCCCGGTCCTCGACGTGGACCCGGGCATCAAGACCGCCTCGTCGCCGAAGATCGCGCCGTGGGAGGAGCGGTTCACCTCCTACGACGTCGAGGCCTTCGAGGTCCCGCGCGGCCGTGAGGAGCAGTGGCGGTTCACGCCGCTGCGGCGCCTCAACGGCCTGCACGACGGGGCGGCCGCCGACGGCGAGGTCGCCGTCACGGTCCGCTCCGGCTTCGGCGACTCGGCCTCCGACGACCTCGGGGGCGTCCGGGTCGAGCACGTCGGGCGCGACGACGCGCGGATCGGCGAGGGCGGCATCCCCGCCGACCGCGTCGCCGCGCAGGCCTGGTCCGCCTTCCCGACGGCGACCGTGGTCACCGTCGACCAGCCGCGCTCGGACGACGAGCCGCTGACCGTGCAGGTCGAGGGACCCGGCTTCGGGAAGACCGCGTACGCGCACCTGCAGTTGCGCCTGGAGCACCAGGCCGAGGCCGTGGTCGTCGTCGACCACCGCGGCTCCGGCACGGTGGCCGCCAACCTCGAGCTCGTGGTCGGCGACGGCGCCAAGCTGCTGGTCGTCGAGGTCCACGACTGGGCGGACGACGCCGTCTTCGTCGGCGCGCAGCACCTGTCGGTGGGCCGCGACGCGACGATCCGGCACACCTCGGTCACTCTCGGCGGCGACCTCGTGCGGCTCTCGCCGACGGTGAACTACCGCGCGCCCGGCGGCGACGCCGAGCTCGACGGCCTGTACTTCGCCGACGGCGGGCAGCACCTCGAGCAGCGCCTGCTGGTGGACCACACGGCCACCCACTGCCGCTCGCGCGTGATGTACAAGGGCGCGCTGCAGGGCGCCGAGGGCGACAAGGCCGCGCACACGGTGTGGGTCGGCGACGTCCTCATCCGCAAGGAGGCCGAGGGCACCGACAGCTACGAGCTGAACCGGAACCTGCTCCTCACCGACAACGCGCGGGCCGACTCGGTGCCGAACCTCGAGATCGAGACCGGCGAGATCGCCGGCGCCGGTCACGCGTCGGCCACCGGCCGGTTCGACGACGAGCAGCTGTTCTACCTGATGGCCCGCGGGATCCCCGAGGCCCAGGCCCGTCGGCTCGTCGTCCGCGGCTTCTTCGGCGAGGTCATCGCCAAGGTCCGCGTGCCCGCCCTGCGCGACCGGCTCGAGGCGGCCATCGAGGCCGAGCTCGAGGCCGTCGGCGTCTGACCACCACCACGGTTACGTACTGAAAGAGGATTGATGTCCACCCTCGAGATCCGCGACCTGCACGTCGAGGTCGAGACCGAGTCGGGTCCCAAGGAGATCCTGCGCGGCGTCGACCTGACGGTGAACTCGAACGAGACCCACGCGATCATGGGTCCGAACGGCTCCGGCAAGTCGACCCTGGCCTACTCCATCGCCGGCCACCCGAAGTACACGGTGACCCGCGGCGAGGTGCTCCTCGACGGCGAGAACGTCCTGGAGATGGAGGTCGACGAGCGCGCCCGTGCGGGCCTGTTCCTCGCCATGCAGTACCCGGTCGAGGTGCCCGGCGTCTCGATGTCGAACTTCCTGCGCTCCGCGGCCACGGCCGTCCGTGGCGAGGCGCCGAAGGTGCGCCACTGGGTCAAGGAAGTGAAGTCGGCGATGACCGACCTCGAGATCGACCCGGCGTTCGCCGAGCGCAGCGTCAACGAGGGCTTCTCCGGCGGTGAGAAGAAGCGCCACGAGGTGCTGCAGCTCTCGCTGCTCAAGCCCAAGTTCGCGGTTCTCGACGAGACCGACTCCGGCCTCGACGTCGACGCCCTGCGCGTCGTCTCCAAGGGCGTGAACGACTACAAGGCGCAGTCCGACGTGGGCGTCCTGCTCATCACGCACTACACCCGGATCCTGCGCTACATCGCGCCGGACCGCGTCCACGTCTTCGTGAACGGGCGCGTCGCCGAGTCCGGCGGGCCCGAGCTCGCCGAGGAGCTCGAGGCGAACGGCTACGAGCGCTTCACCAGCGCCGCCGCGGAGAAGGAGGGGCAGCCGGCATGACCTCGCTCGCATCCGTCCCCACCACGACGGGTGCGACCCTGGATGTCGAGAAGATCCGCGCGGACTTCCCCATCCTGAGCCGCACCGTCCGGGACGGGAAGCCGCTGATCTACCTGGACTCGGGCGCCACCTCGCAGCGCCCGCGCCAGGTCCTCGACGCCGAGCGGCACTTCCTGGAGACGTCGAACGCCGCGGTCCACCGTGGCGCGCACGCGCTCTCCGAGGAGGCCACCGACGCCTACGAGTCCGCCCGCGAGCGCATCGCGGCGTTCATCGGGGCGGACGACGGCGAGGTCGTGTTCACCAAGAACGCGACCGAGGCGCTCAACCTCGTGGCCTACGGGATGTCGAACGCGCTGACGTCCGACGACCCGAAGGCGGAGCGCTTCCGCGTGGGCCCCGGGGACGAGGTCGTCGTCACCGAGATGGAGCACCACGCGAACCTCGTGCCGTGGCAGGAGTTCTGTCGCCGCACCGGGGCGACGCTGCGCTGGTTCGGCGTCACCGCCGACGGCCGGCTCGACCTCGACCCGTCGGTGATCACCGAGCGCACGAAGATCGTTGCGTTCACCCACCAGTCGAACGTGCTCGGCACGGTCACGCCGGTGGAGCAGATCGTCGCGATGGCCAAGGCGGTCGGGGCGTACACCGTCCTCGACGCCTGCCAGTCGGTGCCGCACGCCCCGGTCGACGTGCACGCGCTCGGCGTCGACTTCGCCGCGTTCTCCGGACACAAGATGCTCGGACCGTCGGGGATCGGCGTGCTCTACGGCCGCCGCGAGCTGCTCGAGGCGCTCCCGCCGTTCCTGACCGGTGGCTCGATGATCGAGCTCGTCCGCACGGAGCGCTCGACCTACGCCGCCCCGCCGGCCCGGTTCGAGGCCGGCGTGCCGATGACCTCGCAGGCCGTCGGCCTCGGTGCGGCCGTGGACTACCTGAACGCGCTGGGCATGGAGAACGTGCACGCCCACGAGAACACGCTGACCGCCGCGGCGCTCGAGGGCCTGCAGGCCGTCGACGGCGTGACGATCATCGGTCCGCGCAACCTGGAGTCGCGCGGGGGAGCGGTGTCGTTCGAGATCGACGGCGTGCACCCGCACGACGCCTCGCAGGTGCTCGACGACTCCGGGATCGCGGTCCGCGTCGGCCACCACTGCGCGTGGCCGCTGCACCGGGCGTTCGGCGTGCAGAGCTCGATCCGCGCGAGCTTCTACGTCTACAACACCCTCGACGAGGTGCAGGCGTTGGTCGACGGCGTGCGCCGGGCCCAGGACTTTTTCGCCCGCGACGGCGTTTCCCTCTAGGAGGAGGTTCCCGCCGTGAAGCTGGAGTCCATGTACCAGGAGATCATCCTGGACCACTACAAGAACCCGCACGGTCGCGGGCTGCGCGAGCCCTACGAGGCCGAGGTCCACCACGTGAACCCGACCTGCGGTGACGAGGTCACCGTGCGGGTGCACCTGGAGGGCTCGGGCGCCGACGCGAAGGTCGTGGACCTGTCCTACGACTCGCTCGGCTGCTCCATCAGCCAGGCGGCCACCTCGGTGGCCTACGACCTCGTCGTCGGGCGGACCGTCGGCGAGGCGTTCGAGGTGCTCGCGGCCTACCAGGAGATGGTGCAGGGCCGCGGCAAGGTCGAGGCCGACGAGGACGTGCTGGACGACGCCGTCGCCTTCGCGGGCGTGGCCGCCTACCCGGCGCGCGTGAAGTGCGCGCTGCTCGGCTGGTTGGCGTTCAAGGACGCGGTGGCCCAGGCTGACGAGAACGCCCCCGAGCTGGAGGGACAGCGATGACGGAGACGACCGAACCCACCCGCGGTGCCGAGGGCATGCCCGCGACGGCCGCGAAGGCCGAGACCCCGTCGATCGACGACCTCGAGGAGGCCATGCGCGACGTGGTCGACCCCGAGCTCGGGATCAACGTCGTGGACCTCGGCCTGCTGTACGGCATCGACGTGCACCACGAGGACGCCGGCACGGTGGCCACGCTCGACCTGACGCTCACGTCGGCCGCGTGCCCGCTGACCGACGTCATCGAGGACCAGTCCCGCGCCGCCCTCACCAAGGGTCCGGGCGGGGGCCTCGTCGACGACGTGCGCATCAACTGGGTCTGGATGCCGCCGTGGGGTCCGGACAAGATCACCGACGACGGTCGCGAGCAGCTGAGGGCGCTCGGCTTCACCGTCTGACCCGGACGATCCCGAAGGCCCCGCCGGTCCCACCGGCGGGGCCTTCGTGCGTCCGGTGGACTGGCGCTCATAGCTCGTCATGCGATATATATCGCCCCATGGCACGGAGATCCCTCTCGGAACAGACGTTCCTGATCCTCACGGCGCTCGCGGCCGAGCCGCTGCACGGCTACGGCATCGTGCAGTCGACGCTCGCCCTCTCCGACGGCGAGGTGACGCTCAAGGTCGGCACGCTCTACGGCGCGCTGGACCGGCTCTGCGCCGACGGGCTCGTCGAGCCCGACCGCGAGGAGACCCACCAGGGCCGCGCGCGGCGCTACTACCGGATCACCGACAGCGGCATGGCCCGACTGGTGGCCGAGGCGAAGCGTCGTTCCCGGCAGGCCGACGCGGCCCTGCGCCGCACCGGCGTCGTGGCGCGGGCGGGGGAGGCGAGCGCATGAGCTACCGACGTCTGCTCCGGGTCCTGCCGACCTGGTACCAGGAGCGCTACGCCGACGAGATGGTCGAGGTGCACCGCGCGACCGGGGCCCGGGTCGGCCCCGGCGAGGTCGCGGCGACCCTGCGCCTCGCCGTGTCGACCCGGCTCGGTCGGGCGGGGCGGCCCTCGACGACGACCCTCTGGTTCGTCGCACTCGCCGCCGTCACCGCGCTGGCGGCCGGTGCGGCGCTCTCCACGGTCTCGGCCCTGCAGGTCCGTCTCGACGACGCGGGCCGGGGGTGGCAGATGGACCCGTCCGGCCGGCTCCGCGAGACCGGGTCCGGGTGGGACGCCTACGAACTGCTCGCCTCCGTCGGCCTCTACCGGGTCGCGTGGATCGTCGTGCTGCTCCTGCTCCTCTGCGGCTCTCGCCGGGCAGCCCTCGTGCTCGGTCTGGTCACCGCCGCGCTCGACCTCAGCGCAGGGCTCGGCCCGCTCCTGTCGCGGGACTCGGCATTCCTCGAGGTGGCCCTGGCCCGCAGCGACGTCCGGGCCGCGCTGTTGCCCGTGCTCGCGCTCGGCGCCCTCGCCCTGGTCGGACGCGAGGCCCCCGCACCCGCGGCCCGACGTCGGGCGGCCGTCTCGGCGGCCACGGTCGTCGCGTTGTACGCCGCGGGCCCGCTGTCCGCGGTGAGCGGCGCGATGCTCGTGTGGGGTGACGGCACGCTGTGGCCGACCACCGCGGTCGCCGTGGCGCTCGCGGCGGTCTTCGTCATCCTCGCAGCGCGGTGCCTCGACCCGGCCTGGGCCGCGACGGTGTTCGTCCTCGCCCTGACCGCGGTGCTCGCGGGCCCCTTGCCCGGCACCCCCGACCGGACGGGCGGCCCGGACGGGATCGCCGGCAACGTGCTCCTCGCCCTCGCGGCCGCGGCGCTGGCGGCCCTGGCGTGGGTCGCGTCCACCGGACGACGCGCGCCGGCGCACCTCGCCGGCGAGTCGTCCCGACGACGGGTCGCGGCAGGCTGAGCCTGCCGCTGACGATGTGGCGTTCCTGGCACTGGGTGCAAGCAATGACGCATTGCTTGCACCCGAGGGGCGCTCAGGACGAACGGCGGACCACGTGCGGCTTGAGGTGCTTGTAGCCGCGCACGTGCAACGGCGGAACCGAACGGAGCTCGACGTCGAGGTCGGCCGCGCGGACGGCGTCGGTCATCTCGTCGTCGAGCAGGGTCGTGCCCGGGCGGGCGTGCGAGGTCAGCCGGCTCGCGATGTTCACCGTCGGGCCGTACACGTCGCCGTAGCGGGGGAGGACGTCGCCGTACGCGAGACCGACGCGCAGGGCGAGGCGGTCGTCGGGATCGGGGACCTCCTCGTGCAGCGCGAACGCGATCATGCACGCGGACGACACGTCGCTGCAGACGAACAGGACCTCGTCGCCGAGGGTCTTCACGATGCGCCCGCCGAAGCGGGAGACGACGTCGTTGGACACGCCCTCGAAGCGCTCGAGCAGCGCCCGCAGTTCGTCGCTGTCGATGCGGCGGGAGAGCGAGGTGAAGCCGACGATGTCGGCGAACCCGACCGCGGCGGTGGCGCGCCGCCCGTCGTCCTCACCCTCCTCGGAGGCGAGGGCGGACATCATCCGGCCGGCGGTCACGAGCAGGTGCCGACGCCAGGTGTAGGCCTGCAGCTTCTCGATCAGCGGCACGAGCGAGCGCACCGACTCGACGACCGCCGCCGGGTCGTCGGCCGACCGGCGTTCGGCGATCACCCGGCGCAGCAGGTTCGCCTGCCACTCCGCGAGGCGAGCCATGCTCTGGCCGAGGGTCCGGGCGATCGCCAGCGCCTCGGCCTCGTCGAACGCGTCCTGCGCGAGCAGGTCCTCGACGTATCCCAGGGCGTCGAGGTCAGACTCGGCGAAGGCCTCGACGTCGTCGGGCACCCGCGGGAAGCCCAGCGCGCTCCACAGGCGGCCGGTCTGCTCGAGCGGGACGCCCGCCCGGTCGGCGACGTCCGCACGCCGCAGCGTGCGGTCACCGCCGATCAGGAAGTCCTCGACCTCCCGGCGCGCGTCGGCCCAGGAGGGATCGCTCACGTGGTGTGGACGATGAGCACGTCGGTCGGCGCCTTGCGCGAGATGCCCTGGGGCACCGAGCCGAGCAGGCGGCCGGAGAGGCTGTTCAGACCACGGTTGCCGATGACGAGCAGGTCGGCCTTGCGGTCGGTGACGACGGACGTGACGACCTCGATCGGGTCGCCCTCCTTGGCCACCGTCTCGACCTCGCCGACGCCCTTGGCGGACGCGCGCTCCTTCGCGGTGCGCAGCGCCTCCTCGGCCGGGGTGGACCCGACGACGTGGTACGCGGCGTCCTCACCAAGGGCCCGCTCGGCCTCCCCGGTGTTCTTGGCGGGGTGGTACGCGCTGATGATCAGCAGGGTGGCCCCGGAGTCCGCGGCGACGGTGGCCGCGCGGTCCACCGCGCGGTAGGAGGAGTCGGATCCGTCCGTGCCGACGGCGACGAGCTGATAGGCGCCCATGGTGGTCTGCTCCGATTTCTGGCGGTCTCATCCCGCCCGTCCACGAAACGAGCGAGAGCCGCGAATGGTCACGCGGTACTCCGTTCGGACGGACTAGTACCCGTCCTCACCGGTTCGATCGCGTCCGGCACCCAGAAGTGATCCGGCGATCAGGTGACGACGCAGGCGCGGCGAGAGGTGCGCGAACACCGAGAGCATCGCGCGGACCGAGCCGCCGACGTCGTCGTGCGCCCCGAGGTACCCGCGCTGGGCCGTCGCGGGAAGGCTGAAGAAGCGCTCGAAGAACTCCGGGACCTCGGCCGGCGGCATCCGGAGCAGCACGTCGAGGCCGCGCCGCCGCATGGCGTGGACGACCCGGCCCGCGGTCGGGCGCACCGCTCGACCGGCCGCGTCGACCCACCCTGCATGGTCGGGTCGAGCGACGAGCACCTCCGCCAGTCGAGTGGCGACCTCGAGCGAGCGTGTCAGCGAGTAGCCGGTGGCCGGGTGCACCAGGGACGCCGCGGCCCCGAGCGGGACCACCCCGGCGGGGGAGCGGTGGGTCGGCGTGTCCACCGCGAAGCGGACGTGCTCGACACGGGTGCGGTCGTCGAGCGGGATCTCGTCCGCGCCCAGCCCACAGGCGACCAGGCGACGACGCAGCCGGGTGGCGAGCTCGGGCAGCGGGAGGCCGGGCCGCCGGGCCAGCGAGGTCTCCTCGAGCAGCCAGTCGTCGCCGCCGAGCGGGATGGCGTAGAGGAAGGTCGGCCAGCCCGGGCAGCCGTGCAGCGGGCGCCAGTCCATGAAGACCAACCGGCCCCCGGTCACCCGTGCGGCGACCGCGGAGGGCACCACCACGCCGACCGCCGTCTGCTCGGCCGGCCGCGGCACCCGTCGTCGGGACCGGGAGAGCACCTGGGCGGCACCGCTGGCGTCGAGGACCAGGCCCGCGGGGAGGCGGGCGCCGCCGTCCAGGACGGCCGCCCCGTCCTCGAGGCCGAGGACCCGCCCGCGGTGCACCGTCACGTCCGGCTCGCGCAGCGCGTCCTGCAGGGCGCCGGTGTCCAGCACGGCGTAGCAGCCGGCGAGGGGGTGGGTGCGCCGGGCGATGGCGAAGCCGGGCCCCGAGGTGGCAACGACGGCACCGGGCAGCGCGTCGGGACCCGTCGTCGGGACCTCGTCGGCCCACGCGCCGTAGGTGTGCCGCCAGCGCCGGTCCGGGTGCGGGTCGACCAGCGTCACCGCGAGCCCCCGCCGGGCGCACGCCCGGGCGGCCGACCACCCCGCCGGACCGCCTCCGGCGACGAGGACGTCGGCCCCGCGTCCGGTCAGTCGTTGATCTCCCGCTCCCACGCGGCGAGTCTTTCGCGATCGGCCTTCGCCCGCGCGTTCCAGTCCCGCATGGCCTGGGGGTAACCGGTCACCTGCACGTCGTAGACCGGCACCTTGCACCGGCGCGCGAGCCGCTCGGCCGCCCGCGGCGTGCCCACCCGACGACGGGTCCACTCGCCGTCCTTGGCCACGGCCACGACGGTGGTGTCGGTCGCCGTGGTCTCCGGCTCGACGAAGAACTCCACGCCGGTGCGGCTCGCCGCGAAGGCACGCAGGTGCTCCAGGTCGGCCGGGCCGCCCTCGCGGTCGAGGACCTGGCGTCGGCCGTCGGCTCCGAGGCCGGACGACCCCGAGCGGCGAAACCAGTTGAACAGGCCCATACGCACCATTATCCGGGGCCGGTGTGAAGCAGCCCTACGACCGGGGCGCTGTCGTGGTCGTCACTCGCGGCGGCGGATCCTCACCGGCCGGGGGATCGGGCGCAACGCCTCGCCTACACTGGACCCCTGTGATCACCGCGTCCGACCTCGAGCTGCGTGCCGGCTCCCGCGTCCTGCTCGCCGGGGTGACCCTGCGCGTGCAGCCGGGGGACCGCATCGCGTTCGTCGGCCGCAACGGCGCCGGGAAGACCACCTCGCTGCGGGCCATCGCCGGGGAGTCGGAGCCGTACGGCGGCACGATCCGCTCCACCGGGCCCGTCGGCTACCTGCCGCAGGACCCCCGCGAGGGCGACCTCTCGGTGCTCGCCCGCGACCGCGTGCTCTCCGCCCGCGGCCTCGACCAGATCCTGCGTGACATGGAGAAGGTCCAGACGGCGATGGCCGAGCTGGCCGACGACGCCGAGCGGGACCGGGCCATCGCGCGCTTCGGCCGCCTGGAGGAGCGCTTCAGCGACCTGGGCGGCTACTCCGCGGAGAGCGAGGCCGGCCGCATCTGCTCGAACCTCGGACTGCCCGACCGCGTGCTCGCCCAGCCGCTGGAGACCCTCTCCGGCGGCCAGCGGCGCCGGGTCGAGCTCGCCCGCATCCTCTTCGCGGCCTCCGGCGACGGCGGCAACTCCGGTACCACCCTGCTGCTGGACGAGCCGACCAACCACCTCGACGCCGACTCCATCTCCTGGCTGCGGACCTTCCTCAAGGCCTACGACGGTGGCGTCGTCGTGATCAGCCACGACACCGACCTGCTCGCGGACGTGGTCAACAAGGTCTGGTTCCTCGACGCGACCCGCGGCGAGCTCGACGTCTACAACATGAACTGGAAGAACTACCTGCAGGCCCGGGCTGACGACGAGGCCCGGCGCAAGCGGGAGCGCGCGAACGCCGAGAAGAAGGCCTCCGCCCTCTCGGCCCAGGCCGCGAAGATGGGCGCGAAGGCCACGAAGGCGGTCGCCGCCAAGCAGATGCAGCGCCGCGCGGACGCGCTGCTGGCCAACCTCGACGAGGAGCGCGTGGCCGACCGGGTCGCCGCGATCCGGTTCCCCACGCCCCAGCCCTGCGGACGGACGCCGCTCACCGCCTCCGGGCTGTCGAAGAGCTACGGCTCGCTCGAGGTCTTCACCGGCGTCGACCTGGCCGTGGACCGCGGCTCCCGGGTGGTCATCCTCGGGCTGAACGGCGCGGGGAAGACGACGCTGCTGCGGATCATGGCGGGCGTGGAGAGCCCCGACACCGGGGGTGTGACGCCCGGGCACGGGCTGCGCACGGGCTACTTCGCCCAGGAGCACGACACGCTCGACATGGACCGCACGGTGTGGCAGAACGCCCGGTCCGCCGCGCCGGACACCCCCGAGCAGCAGCTGCGGACGCTGCTCGGCGCGTTCCAGTTCACCGGCGAGCAGCTCGACCAGCCCGCGGGCACCCTCTCCGGCGGCGAGCGCACCCGGCTGGCCCTGGCCGGCCTGGTCTCCAGCGCCGCGAACGTGCTGCTCCTCGACGAGCCGACGAACAACCTCGACCCTGCCTCGCGGGAGAAGGTGCTCGACGCGCTACGCCACTACGAGGGCGCCGTCGTGCTCGTGACGCACGATCCCGGCGCGGTCGAGGCGCTCGAGCCGGAACGGGTCATCCTGCTCCCGGACGGCACCGAGGACCACTTCAACGTCGAGCACCTGGAGCTCGTCGAACTCGCCTGATCCGGGGCGCCCGACGCGGTTGAGCGTCGAACAGCCTTGCTGAGCAGGAACGATGGTCATTGGTCCCTGCGGAGGCGATCCCGCTCCGATCGGCCCAACCGCTCACCGATCATGTGGATTGTGCCGTGGCGCACACCGCCTCCGGCGATCATCATGGGTCGACCGGGCACCGTCCGGGAGAGGGGTGGATGAACCATGGCCGACCTGAAGAAGGGCGCCCGCATCACGGGCGACCAGCGGGACAAGCTCGCGACGGACCTCAAGAAGAAGTACGAGAAGGGGGCGAGCATCCGCTCGCTCGCGGAGTCCACGGGCCGTTCGTACGGCTTCGTGCACCGGGTGCTCTCCGAGTCCGGGGTCACCCTGCGGGGGCGCGGCGGCGCCACCCGCACCAAGAAGACCTCCTGACGACTCCTCGTCGCGGCGTCTCCCGGGTCCGTCCAGCAGCGGGCGGTTCGGGTCCGCGACGCCACGCACGACGCTCTGCGCGAACACCGGTCCGGTGTCCGCGCATCGGTACGCCCTCCCGCGGATAATCGGGGGCCGGACCGGCGGACCACCACCCGCCGCGGCCGCCGGGACGTCCGCTTGACCTCGACCATGGTCGAGGTCGCACGCTCGGGGCCAGGTCCGAGCGAGGTGGGGAGAGCGGCGTGGAGAACGCCTGGATGTTGATGATGTCGATGTCGCAGGGCGACAAGCTGCCGCGGTCGGTGCCGAAGGGGACCCTGCCGCGGATCTGGCGGTTCGCTTCGCGGCACCACCGGATGCTCTTCGCCTTCCTGGCGCTCACCACGGTCTCCGCCGTGATCGCGGTCGGCGTCCCGGTGCTGGCGGGGCGCGTGGTCGACGCGATCGTCAACCGCACCGGCCTCGCCACGGTCGTCTGGATCGCGGTCGCCATCGCCGGTCTCGCGGTCGCCGACGCCCTCCTCGGGCTCGCCGAGCGCTGGATGAGCTCGCGCATCGGCGAGGGCCTGATCTACGACCTGCGCCGCGCCGTGTTCGGCCACGTGCAGTCGATGCCGGTCGCCTTCTTCACCCGTACCCGCACCGGCTCGCTCGTCAGCCGTCTGAACAACGACGTCATCGGCGCGCAGCGGGCCTTCACCTCGACCCTCTCGGGTCTGGTGACCAACGTGATCCAACTGGTGCTGACCGTCGCCGTGATGATCACGCTCGCGTGGCAGATCACGCTGCTCGCCCTCGTGCTCCTGCCGATCTTCATCCTCCCGGCGCGGCGCATGGGCCGCACCATCGCCGCGCTGCAGCGGGAGTCGGCGAACCTCAACGCCGCGATGACCGGCCAGATGACCGAGCGGTTCTCCGCGGGCGGTGCCACCCTGGTCAAGCTCTTCGGACGCCCGCAGGCCGAGGCCGAGGAGTTCGGCGACCGCGCCGACCGGGTCCGCGCGATCGGCGTCCGCACCGCGATGGCCAACCGCGTCTTCATGACGAGCCTGACGCTGGTCAGCGCCCTCGCGCAGGCGATGGTCTACGGCGTCGGCGGCTGGCTCGCGTTCACCGGGCGCATCGAGGCCGGCACCGTGGTGAGCCTCGCCCTGCTGCTGACCCGCCTCTACGGCCCGCTGACCCAGCTCGCGAACGCGCGGGTGGACGTCATGAGCGCGCTCGTGAGCTTCGAGCGGGTGTTCGAGGTGCTGGACCTGAAGCCCTCGCTGACCGAGCGACCCGACCCCACCCCGCTGCCGGCGACCCCGCTCGGGGTGCGCCTGCGCGACGTGCGCTTCACCTACCCCGACGCGTCGACGATCTCGCTGGCGAGCCTGGAGGAGGTCGCCACCCTGGAGCACACCGAGAACCACGAGGTGCTCCACGGCGTCGACCTCGAGGTGGCGCCGGGGCACATGCTCGCCCTCGTCGGACCATCGGGTGCCGGGAAGTCGACGATCGCGTCGCTGGTGCCGCGGCTCTACGACGTGGACTCCGGCGCGGTGGAGGTGGGCCGCCCCGGGGCGTGGACGGACATCCGGGACGCGAGCTTCGCCGACCTGCGCGGCGCGATCGGCGTGGTCACCCAGGACGGCCACCTCTTCCACGACACCATCGCCGGGAACCTCCGCTACGCGAAGCCCGAGGCCACCGATGCGGAACTGGTCACCGCCCTGCGGCGGGCCCGGCTCGGCTCCCTGCTGGCCGACCTGCCCGACGGGTTGCAGACCGTGGTCGGCGAGCGCGGCTACCGGCTCTCCGGTGGCGAGCGCCAGCGGCTGACGATCGCGCGCCTGCTGCTGGCGGCGCCGCGGGTGGTCATCCTCGACGAGGCCACGGCCCACCTGGACTCCGAGTCCGAGGTGGCGGTCCAGGAGGCGCTCACGGAGGCGCTGGTCGGACGCACCGCGATCGTGATCGCGCACCGGCTCTCCACGATCCGCAGCGCCGACACCATCGCCGTGGTGGAGGACGGTCGGGTCGTCGAGCAGGGTTCGCACGACGTGCTCCTCGCCCGCGCCGGGCGCTACGCGGACCTGCACCACACCCAGTTCGCCGGGGCGGCGTGATCACCGAGGGTGATGTCGTCGGGGGTACGTGATACGCCGAACACCGGCGTTCGTACCCCTGCAGCGGCCGGAACCCGCGTGTAGCGTCGTTCGCCGTGCCTCACGGGACCCGTGGGGCACAGGTGGATCACCTTCGAGCACCGAGGGGAGTGAGACGACATGGCTGCTCCCGCGATCGACCTCGATCCGGCCGCACCGGTGCCCGAC
Organism: Actinomycetospora soli; assembly: GCF_021026295.1. Taxonomy (GTDB): domain Bacteria; phylum Actinomycetota; class Actinomycetes; order Mycobacteriales; family Pseudonocardiaceae; genus Actinomycetospora; species Actinomycetospora soli. The sequence goes on along the minus strand of NZ_JAJNDA010000005.1, from coordinate 301,311 downwards.
CGGGCCGCCGCCGCGGCGTACGTCGCGTCCGTCTGCTTCAAGCACGGCCCGCCCCGACTGCTCGGCGCCGAACTGGAGTGGCTCGTGCGCTCCGCCTGGCGCCCCGCCGACGAGGTCGACCCCGCCCAGCTGCTGCGGGTGCTCGGGCCCCATGCCCCGAACACGCTGCGCACCTCCGTCCCCACCGTCACCGGCGCCCCGCCGTCCTCCCTGGCCCCCTCCGCTCCGGAACCGCTCCCCGCCGGGAGCACCGTCACCGTCGAGCCCGGCGGCCAGGTCGAGATCGCCTCACCGCCCCTGGAGAACCTGTCCACGCTGGTTGCAGCGGTGCAGACCGACGCCGCCGTGATCCGCGAGCGCCTCGCCACCGAGGGCCTCACCCTCGTCGACCGCGCGGCCGACCCGCTCCGCCCGCCGCGCCGCATCCTGCGCGTCCCGCGCTACGCCGCCATGGAGGCGGCCTTCGACCGCGTCGGCCCGCACGGCCGCACCATGATGTGCTCCACCTCGGCGGTCCAGCTCTGCCTCGACGCGGGGGAGGGCGCGCAGGTCGCCGCGCGCTGGCAGGCGCTGCACGAGATCGGCCCGACGCTGGTCGGGATGTTCGCCAACTCGCCCGCCGCGCACGGCCGGCGCACGGGCTGGAAGTCCGCCCGCATGGCCGCGTGGCTCTCGCTGGACCCCGAGCGCACGCGTCCCCCGGTCGGCCTGGGCGACGACCCCGCCGTCGAGTGGGCCGACCGCGCCCTCGGCACGCAGCTGCTGTGCGTGCGGCGCCACGGTCACTGGAACGCGCCGCCGGCCGTCACCTTCGGTGACTGGATCGACGGCCGTGGTGGCCTCGACGTCGCGCCCACCTGGGACGACCTGGATTACCACCTGACGACGCTGTTCCCGCCGGTCCGCCCGCACGGGCACGTCGAGGTCCGCTACGTCGACCAGCAGCCCGGCGGCGAGTGGGCGGTCCCGCTCGCGGTCATCACCGGGCTCCTCGCCGACCCGACCACGCTCGACCGGGCGCGCGACGCCGTCGCGCCGGTCGCCCACCGCTGGGTCGCCGCGGCCCGCCACGGGCTCGACGACGCCGAGCTCCGGCGCTCCGCCGCGCGCGTGGCCGAGCTCGCCGTCGGCGGCCTGCGCGACACCGACCCCGAGCTCGCGGCCCTGGTCGGCGACGTGGCCGAGCGCCGCACGCTGCGCGGTCGCTGCCCCGCCGACGACGCCACCGTCGAGCCCGGCGAGGGCGAGCTCGGACCCGCCGTCGAGAACCCGTACCCGTACCCGCGCGACCCGGACGAACCGGTCCTGCCCGGAGGCGATCCCGCATGACCCGCTTTCCCGACGAGCTCCGTATCCGACTGGCCCAGGAGCTCGCCACGGCCCGGCGCCGCACCCAGGCGCTGACCGACGCCGTGGACGACGTCGAGCTGACCCGCCAGCACTCGCCGCTGATGTCGCCCCTGCACTGGGACGTCGCGCACATCGCGAACATGGAGGACTTCTGGCTGGTCCGGCGGGCCACGCCCGGGGACGCCGTGGGCCCCGGGGTCCGCGAGGACATCGACCACCTCTACGACGCCTTCACCAACCCCCGCGCAGGCCGTCCGCAGCTGCCGCTGCTCGACCCCGTCGAGGCCCGGGCCTACGGGGCGACGGTGCGCGAGCGGACGTTGGAGATCCTCGACGAGGCCGGCCCCGACGGACGCGCCCTGCTCGAGGACGGCTTCGTCTACGGGATGATCGCCCAGCACGAGCAGCAGCACGTGGAGACGATGCTCGCCACGCACCAGCTGCGGGTCGGGCCGCAGGCGCTGCACGCCCCGCCGCCGCCCGCCTCGGAGCTGGCCCGGGAGCTGGTCGGCACCGAGGTGTTCCACCCGGGCGGCCGGTTCACCATGGGCGTCGACGCGACCGGACCCGACGTCTACGCCCTGGACAACGAGCGGCCGGCGCACCCGGTCGACGTCGAGCCCTTCCACCTCGGCGCGGCGCCGGTCACCAACGGCGAGTACGCCCGCTTCGTCGACGACGGCGGCTACACCCGGCGCGAGCTGTGGTCGGACGCGGGCTGGGAGCACATCACCGCCGAGGGCTGGTCCGCCCCGATGACCTGGGAACGGGTCGACGGCGCCTGGCAGCGGACGAGCTTCGGCGAGCGGCAGGCGATCGCCGACGTGGCCGACCAGCCGGTGGTGCACGTCTGCTTCCACGAGGCCGACGCCTACGCGCGCTGGGCCGGGCGACGCCTGCCCACCGAGGTCGAGTGGGAGTACGCCGCCCGGTTCGACCCGGCGACGGGGGAGACCCGGCGCTTCCCGTGGGGCGACGACGACCCGACGCCCGAGCACGCGAACCTCGACCAGCGCCACCTGCAGCCGGCCCCCGTCGGTGCGTACCCGAAGGGCGCCTCGCCGCTCGGGGTGCACCAGCTCGTCGGCGACGTGTGGGAGTGGCTGGACTCGGGCTTCGAGGGGTACCCCGGCTTCGCCCCGTTCCCGTACAAGGAGTACTCCGAGGTGTTCTTCGGCGGGGACTTCAGGATGTTGCGCGGCTCGTCGTTCGGCGTGGGCTCGATCAACGCGCGCACGACCTTCCGGAACTGGGACCTGCCGATCCGGCGCCAGATCTTCTCGGGGTTCCGCCTGGCGCGGTCGGCCGAGGCCTGACCCGCGATGTGCCGACATCTGGGCCACGTGGGCCCGCGCCCGGTCACCCTCGCCTCACGGGTGACCGAGCCGCCGCACTCGCTGCTCGTCCAGTCCTACGCCCCCGCCGACATGCGCGGGGGCGGGACGGTGAACGCCGACGGCTTCGGGGTCGGCTGGTACGGCGCGGACGCGAACACCGCGCACTCCTACCGGCAGCCGGTGCCGATGTGGACCGACGCCTCGTTCCTCGACCTCGCGACCGCCGTGTCCTCGACGGCGTTCGTGGCCGCCGTGCGCTCGGCGACGGTCGGGATGCCCGTGTCCACCGGCGCCTGCGCCCCGTTCCGCGACGGCACCCGCGTGTTCAGCCACAACGGCGTCGTCCGCGGCTGGCCCGGCTCGCTGCGCGACCTCGCCGCCGAGCTCGACCCCGAGACGCTCATGACGCTGGAGGCCCCGACCGACTCGGCGGTGCTCTGGGCACTGGTCCGCCGCCGCCTCCACGCCGGCAAGGACCCGGCCGACGCGGTCGCCGACGTCGTGACCCGCGCGCTCGCCGCGGCGCCGGGCTCCCGGCTCAACCTGCTGCTCCTGACGACGGGTCCGGCCGGGGAACCGGTGCTGGTCGCCACCGCGGTGGACCACGCCCTGTCGTGGCGGTCCGATGCCGACGGCGTCACCGTCGCCTCCGAACCGCTCGACGCGGGGGACTGGACCCCGGTCGAGGACCAGCGCCTGCTCGTTGTCCGCGACACCGCGACGGTCGAGGTCTCCGCCCTGTAGCGACCCGCCCGTCCCGCCCTGATTCCCGATGCCGTGAACCAGGCCCTCCACCGCGGTGGGCCGTGACCGATCGGACGTGAACCCCCGCCGTGAGCACGCATGGCACTCTCCCGACCGTCGACGTCCACCTCACCGAGGCGGACGCCGACGCCGCGCTGCGCGCCGACGCGCACCGCGGGCTGACCTCGACGCCGAAGGTCCTGCGTCCGCAGTGGCTCTACGACGCCCGTGGGTCGGAGCTGTTCGAGCAGATCACCGCGCAGCCCGAGTACTACCCCTTCGTCGCCGAGCGCGAGGCCCTCGCGGCGCACGCCGACGAGATCGCCCGCACGGCCGGGGCCGACACGTTCGTCGAGCTCGGGTCGGGCTCGTCGACGAAGAGCACCCTGCTCCTCGACGCGATGTCGCGGACCGGGCTCCTGCGCCACTACGTCCCGGTGGACGTCTCGGCCGCCGCGCTCGAGGACGCCGTGCCGGCGCTGGTCGCGGGCTACCCCGAACTCGACGTGCACGGGGTCGTCGGCGACTTCATCGCCGACCTGCGCAGCATCCCCGCGGTCGGCCGTCGGCTCGTGGTGCTGCTCGGCGGCACCATCGGCAACTTCGAGCCCGACGACCGCCGCGCCTTCCTCACCGCGCTCTCCGAGACGCTCACCAGTGGTGAGCACTTCCTCGTCGGGACCGACCTGGTCAAGGACGAGGACACGCTGGTCGCCGCCTACGACGACCGCGCCGGCGTCACCGCCGCCTTCGAGCTCAACGCGCTCACGGTGCTCAACCGCGTGCTGGGCGCCGACTTCGACCTCGACGGCTTCGACTACGTCGCCGCGTGGGTGCCGCAGTCGAGCCGCATCGAGATGCGGGTCCGCGCCCGCCGTGACATGACGGTCCGGGTCCCGGCGCTGGACCTGACCGTCGAGTTCGCCGCCGGCGAGGAGATGCGCACCGAGATCTCCACCAAGTTCACGCGGGCGGGCATCGCCGCCGAGCTCGACGCGGCCGGGTTCGACGCGGTCGCGTGGCTGCCCGACCCCGGGGAGCGCTTCGGGCTGACCCTGGCGCGCCGCCGGTAGTGGACTGGAACGACCGTTTCGCGGCGTCCGGGGTCGGGCGCCCCGGGCCGCCGTCGGTGCTCGTCGGTCGGGAGGACCTCCTCCCGACGACGGGTGCGGCGCTCGACGTCGCCTGTGGGCGCGGGACGGTGGCGGTGTGGCTCGCCGCGCGCGGCCTCACCGTCGACGCGGTCGACGCCGCCCCGGCCGGGCTCGCGCTCGGCCGCGAGCTCGCCGACGCCGAGGGGGTGTCGGTGCGCTGGATCGAGGCCGACCTCGACGCGGGGCTCCCGGTCGGCGGCCCGTACGACGTCGTCGTCTGCCAGCGCTTCCGTGACCCGGCGCTCCACCCGGCGCTCGCGGGAGTGCTGCGGCCCGGTGGGGTGTTGGTGGTGACGGTGCTGTCGACGGTCGGCGACACCGGCGGACGATTCCGGGCCGCCCCCGGCGAGCTGCGGGCGGCGTTCGGACACCTCGACGTGCTCGTCGACGAGGAGGGTGACGGTGAGGCCCACCTGGTGGCGCGGCTCCGGTGACCTGACCTGGCTGGTCGCGCTCGGCGCGGCGCTCTGGGGCACCGACGCGCTCCTGCGCACCCCGCTGGCCGGCGCGCTGCCCGCGTCGAGCATCGTGTTCTGGGAACACCTGATCATCGTCGTGGTGCTCCTGCCCTGGCTGCCCCGCGCGTGGCGGGCGTTCCGCGCGATGCACCCGCGCGCCCGGGCCGCGATGGTGGTGATCGGGGCCGGCTCCTCCGCCCTGGCGACCGTGCTGTTCACGCTGGCCCTGATGCTGGGCGACCCGATCACCCCGCTGGTGCTGCAGAAGATCCAGCCCCTCGTCGCCGCGCTCGGCGCCGCCTGGCTGCTCGGCGAGCGCCTGCGCCGCGGGTACTGGGCGTACGCGGTGCCGGCCCTGATCGGGGCGTGGCTGCTCGCGTTCGCCGACCCGCTCGACGTCGGGGTCCGCGCCCTGACCGCCGCCCTGCTCGCCGCGGCCGCGGCCGTGCTGTGGGCGGCGGGCACCGTGCTCGGCCGGTACGTGGGCGCCGCCTCGGCCGCCTCGCCGTGGGAGATCACGGTGCTGCGCTTCGCGATCGGACTGCCGGCGGCGCTCGTGGTGCTGCTCGTCGACGGCGGCCCGATCGCGGTGACGGCCGGACAGCTCCCGCCGCTGGTGGCGCTGGCCCTCGTACCGGGCCTGCTCGGACTGGCCCTCTACTACCCGGGGCTGCGCCGCACGCCGGCGGCGCGGGCCACCCTCGCCGAGCTCGCCTTCCCGGTCACCGCCACCGTCCTCGGCGTGACGCTGCTCGGCGGCACGCTCACGGCGACGCAGGTGGTCGGGCTCGTCGTCGTCGCGGTGTCGGTGACCGCGCTCGGGCTGCGCGAACGGTCGCGGCGACCGGTGGTGGCGGCGGTCGGGGTCAGGGCGCCCGGCAGATGACGTCCTGGCCGGGCACCGTGATCGTCTGCGCGGCGACCGTCTGCCCGTCCACCTGGATGCGGCACGACAGCCGCGACCCCGGCGGAACGCCGACCACGCCCGCCTGCAGCTTCGGCGACGGGTCGTAGGGCACCGTCAGCGTCAGCTCGTACGGCAGGCCGCTGAAGTTGACCTGCTGGTTGGAGCCCAGCTCACCGACCATCACGTAGCGGCCGAAGGCCTGCCCGCCGCCGGTCCCGGTCACCGAGAACTGAACGGTGTACTGCCGCGCCGGTGGTGGCGGCGGCGCGGACGAGCACGCGACCGCACCGACCAGGACGACCGATGCCCCGAGCAGCGCTCCCGCCGCCCGGCTCCACCTCGTGCCCAACATGATCCTCCCCGGGTGAGGGCGGCAGCCTAATCCGTGCTACCCCGCGCCCGGCGACCGAGTGGCGGACACGCCCGGCGGCATCCAGCCGAGCACCCCGTCGAGGGCCCGCACCGCCACCGCGCCCGGGACCAGCCGGCCCACGGCGTCCCGGCCCGCCGTCGGGAACGCCCCGGACAGACCCGCGACGAGACCGGCCAGCCGGGCGCGACGGGTGAGGCGCGCCGTGCGCGGCCGGCGGAGGCGGTCGTAGCGCGCCGGGTCGTCCGCGCAGCGCGACAGCACCGCGGCGTCCTCGAGCGCGAGGCACCCGCCCTGACCGAGATTGGGGGTCATCGCGTGCGCCGCGTCCCCGAGGAGCAGGTGCCGACCGCGCACGAAGCGGGGCAGCGGCGGCAGCCACGACAGACCCGCGACGTGCGCCGACCCCGGGTCCGCCGCGGCGAGCAGGCCGGGGATCGGCTCGTGGAGGTCGGCGAGGCGACGGCGCAGCGCGTCGAGGTCGCGGGCGGCCGGCTCGTCCTCGCGCACGACCGCCCAGAGGTTGACGCGACCGTCGCGCAGCGGGGCCACCCCGGCGTAGCAGCCGTCGGCCCAGGTCTCACCGCCCTCGGCCGGCGGGTCCGGGACGTGCGCGGCGAGGCGCCAGGCCACGGTGCCCGTCGAGCGCGGGCGAGAGTGCGGCGCGACCAGCCGCCGCACCACGGATCCGATGCCGTCGGCGCCGACGACGAGGTCGGCGTCGATCACGCCGGGCCGCACGACCGGCGCGCCGGTTCGCACGACGTCGGGCGGGAGCGCGTCGCGGAGGATCGCGAGCAGCCGGGCGCGGGGGAGCACGGTGATCCCGTCCCCGTGGCGCTCGATCATCCGGCGCTGGTCGGTGCGCACGATCCAGCGTCCGCGCCGGTCGCGGATGCCGCCCGCGGCCTGCACGAGACCCTCGTCGCGCACCGCGTCGCCGAGTCCGAGCACGTCGAGGGCCCGCAGGGCGTTCGGCCAGATCGAGATCCCGCCGCCGAGCCGGCTCGCGCTCCCGTCGCCCGGCGCGTCGTCGGCCAGCCGTTCCCGCACCTCGACGTCCCAACCGGCGAGGAGCAGGCCCCGCGCGGCCGCCAGCCCACCGATCCCGCCGCCGACCACCACCGCGCTGCGCACCCGGGGGACGTCCCCGCCCGCGCGGGGTCCGAATCTCAGGCGGCGGTCGGCCCGTCGATCGCGCGGCCGAACACCCCGCGGATCTCGTCGCGCCCGGGAGGCGGTTCGGCCATCGCGACCTGCATCAGCAGGCCGCAGAACAGGCCCGCCAGGACCCGCCCGGTGACGGGGTCGGTCCGGCGGCCGAACACCTCGACGAGCGCGGCGTCCCAGGCCGCGCCCACCGGGCGCAGCGCGGGGCGGTGCAGGGCCGCGACGTAGAGGTCGTACTCGACGACGGTGCTCGTCCGCGCCCCGACGTAGCCCATGACGAGGTCGGTCATCGCGTCGGCGAACCCGACGTCCGGCGCGAGCTGCTCCTCCCACGCCCGGATCGCCCCGATGTTGTCGTCGGCGGCGTGGCGCAGGGCCTCCTGCAGCAGGTCGTCGAGGGTCTGGAAGTGGTAGGTGGTCGAGCCGAGGGGCACGTCCGCGGCGGCGGCCACGGCCCGGTGGGTCAGGCCGTCGACGCCGCGCTCGGCCACCACGGAGATGGCAGCCCGGGCGATGCGTTCCCGACGGCGGGGGTCGGCGCGCGGGCGGGCCCGGGTGCCCCTGGGTGCTTCCGCCATCCGTCGATCGCTCTCCGTCGCCGTGCCGTCCCGGAGATCCTACCGGCGGTCACCTGTCTGTACAGACGTACACGACGGCGCTACGTTCGGGCCCGACCACACGTCGACCGCACATCGATCGCGACAGGAGGACCGTGGGCCAGCTCTTCATCGACGGGACGTGGACCGACGCCGCGGAGGGCGGCACCCGGGAGATCCGTTGCCCGGCGGACGGACGCCTCGTCGGCGAGGTGAGCGAGGCGACCGCGCAGGACACCGAGCGTGCCGTCGGCGTCGCCCGGGCGGCCTTCGACGACGGCCGCTGGTCCACCGTCCCGCCCGCCGAGCGCGGTGCGCTCCTGCTGCGCGTCGCCGACCTGCTCCAGCGCGACAAGGACCGGCTCGCCCGGGCCGAGACGCTCGACACCGGCAAGCGGATCGTCGAGTCCGAGATCGACATGGACGACATCACGAACTGCTTCCGGTGGTTCGGGCACCTCGCCGCCAGCGACGACGGGCGGCTGGTGGAGACCGGCGTGCCGACCGCGCGCAGCAAGGTCGTCCACGAGCCCGTCGGGGTGTGCGGGCTGATCACGCCGTGGAACTACCCGCTGCTGCAGACCGCCTGGAAGGTCGCACCGGCCGTGGGCGCGGGATGCACGTTCGTGCTCAAGCCGAGCGAACTCACCCCGCACACCTCGATCATCCTCATGGAGCTGCTCGCCGAGGCCGGCCTGCCCGACGGCGTGGCCAACCTCGTGCTCGGCGCGGGCGCGACCGCGGGCGGCCCGCTCTCGACCGACCCCCGCATCGACATGGTCAGCTTCACCGGCGGCCTCGCCACCGGCCGCACGATCATGGCCAACGCCGCCGCCACCGTGAAGAAGGTGGCGCTCGAGCTGGGCGGCAAGAACCCGTTCGTCTGCTTCGCCGACGCCGACCACGAGACGGCCGTCGACAACATCCTCACGGGGATCTTCCTGCACTCCGGGCAGGTGTGCTCCGCGGGCGCCCGGCTCGTGGTCGAGGAGTCCGCCCACGACCGCATCGTCGACGACCTCGTCGAGCGCGCGCAGCGCATCGTGCTCGGCGGACCCGACGACCCCGGCACCGAGACCGGCCCCCTCATCTCGGCCGCGCACCGCGAGAAGGTCGAGGCCTACGTGGCCCGCGGCGTGGAGGAGGGCGCGGTGCTGCGCTGCGGCGGCGCACGGCCCACCGACGAGCGCCTCGCGGACGGCTTCTACTACCCGCCCACGATCCTCGACCGCTGCACCCAGGACATGTCGGTGGTCCACGACGAGTCGTTCGGGCCGGTCCTGACCGTCGAGACCTTCACCGACCTCGACGACGCCGTCCGCATCGCCAACGACACCGAGTACGGCCTCGCGGGCGCGGTGTTCTCCGCCGACCACGGGGTCTGCGAGGAGGTCGCGGGGCGGCTGCGCCACGGCACGGTGTGGATCAACGACTTCGGCCCGTACGTGCCGGCCGCGGAGTGGGGCGGGTTCGGCCACTCCGGCGTCGGGCGCGAGCTGGGCCGCGCCGGCTTCGCGGAGTACCAGGAGACCAAGCACATCTGGACCAACACCCGGCCAGGGCCGACCGGGTGGTTCCCCTCCTCCACACCCGGGAGTGGTTCGTGAGCGCGACCAACGACCAGGACAGCTCGGACATCACCGAGTTCGGCTACAAACCCAGCCTCGTCCGCTCGCTCGGCAGCTTCCACACGTTCGCGGCGGGGATCAGCTACATCTCGATCCTCACCGGGACGTTCCAGCTCTTCTACTTCGGGCTGGGCTCCGGCGGGCCGGCGTACTGGTGGTCGTGGCCGCTGGTGTTCGTCGGCCAGCTGATGGTCGCCCTGTGCTTCTGCGAGCTGGCGGCGCGGTTCCCGGTGGCGGGCTCGATCTACAACTGGACCAAGCGTCTCTCCAGCCCGCACACCGCGTGGCTCGCCGGCTGGACCATGCTCACGGCCTCGATCGTCTCGATCGCCGCCGTCGCGCTCGCGCTGCAGGCGACGCTGCCCGAGCTCTGGTCGGGATTCCAGTTCATCCCCATGTCGGGCGACGACGACACCGGGGCGCAGGCGCTCAACGGCGTCATCCTCGCCGCGCTGCTCATCGTGTTCACGACCGCGGTCAACGCGTTCGGCACGAAGCTCATGGCCCAGATCAACGCCGCCGGTGTGTTCATCGAGCTCATCGCCGCCGTGCTGCTCATCGTCCTGCTGGCGATCAACATCGTGCGCGGGCCGCAGATCGTGTTCGACACCGGCGGCATCGACGCGTCGGGCCGCCCGCTCGGCTACGCCGGCGCCTTCCTCGTCGCGATGTTTGCCTCGCTCTACGTCATGTACGGGTTCGACACCGCGTCCTCGCTGGCCGAGGAGTCCCACGACCCGCGCCGCAACGCCCCGAAGGCGATCCTGCGGGCGCTGTTCTTCTCGTTCCTGCTCGGCGGGCTCATCCTGCTGTTCGCGCTGATGTCGGCGCCCGACCTCGCCGACCCGGCGTTCAGCTCGCTGGGCGGACTGCAGGCCCTGATCCTCGCCGTGCTCGGTCCGGTCGGCGGCTCGGTCATCCTCGTCGCGGTCGTCATCGCCGTGGTGGTCTGCGCCCTCGCCGTGCACGCCGCCGCGATCCGCCTGGCCTTCGCGATGAGCCGGGACAACAACCTGCCCGCCGGCTCGACGCTGTGCACGATCTCGCCGCGCTTCGGCACCCCCGTCGTCGCCTCGGTGGCGATCGGGGTCATCGCGGTCGTGCTCCTGTTCGTGACCTTCAGCCCGCAGATCTACACCGTGGTCACCTCGATCGCGATCATCATGATCTACACCGCATACCTGCTGGTCACGGTGCCGCTGCTGGTCAAGCGCCTGCGCGGGCAGTGGGAGCCGCGCGAGGGCGCGTTCTCCCTCGGGCGCTGGGGCGTGCCGGTCAACGTCCTCGCCGTGCTCTGGGGCGGGTTCATGACGGTGAACCTCGCGTGGCCGCGCAACGAGGTCTACAACGCCACCGAGCCCTTCCACTGGTACCTGCAGTGGGGCGGGGTGCTGCTGCCCGGGGTGATCCTCGGCGTCGGCTTCGTCTACTACTGGACCGTCCAGCGTCACAAGACCGGGGTCGTCGCCGCGCACGCGCGCGAGGCGGACCCCGCCACGTCCGACACCACCACGCCCGCCGTCGGGGAGGCCTGATCCCAGTGCAGACTGAGTTCGACTACGTCATCGTCGGCGGCGGTACCGCCGGCTGCGCCGTGGCCGCGCGGCTCTCCGAGGACGCCGACGTGAGCGTGGCGCTGATCGAGGCGGGGCCCTCCGACGTCGGCGACGACGCCATCCTCGACCTCTCGCGCTGGATGGAGCTCCTCGAGTCCGGCTACGACTGGGACTACCCCATCGAGCCCCAGGAGTCGGGCAACTCCTGGATGCGCCACGCGCGCGCCAAGGTGCTGGGCGGCTGCTCCTCGCACAACTCGGCCATCGCGTTCTGGGCACCGCGGGAGAACCTCGACGACTGGGCGGCCTCCGGCGCCACCGGCTGGTCGGCGGACGAGTGCTACCCCTTCTACCGCAAGCTCGAGACCGCCCTGGACACGATCGACGAGGCCGAGGCGCCCGGGCGCGGCACCGACGGCCCGGTGACCATCCGCACCGTGGGCGACCTCGACCCGTGCGGCGAGGCACTGCTGACCGCGTGCGAGCAGGTCGGGCTGCCGACCACGCCGTTCAACACCGGCCGCACCGTGGTGCGCGGCGCCAACTGGTTCCAGGTCAACGCCAACCCGGACGGCACGCGGTCCTCGGCGTCGACCGCCTACATCCACCCGAACCTCGGTCGCCCCAACCTCACGGTGCTGACGGGGTACCGGGCGGAGAAGCTCACCGTCGACACGTCCGGGCCCCGCCCGCGCATCACCGGGGCGCGCCTGCGCACGCCCGACCAGCGCCGCGCGGTCGAGGTGACCGCACGCCGCGAGACCGTGCTCTCCGCCGGCGCCATCGACGGCCCGAAGCTGCTGATGCTCTCCGGGATCGGCCCGGCCGAGCACCTGCGCGAGGTCGGCATCGAGGTGCTCGTCGACGCGCCGGGCGTGGGGGAGAACCTCCAGGACCACCCCGAGGGCCTCGTGCAGTGGGAGGCCCTGCAGCCGATGCCCACGGCGTCGACGCAGTGGTGGCAGATCGGCATCTTCGCCGGCTCCGAGGGGCGGGCCACGCCGGACCTGATGTTCCACTACGGCTCGGTGCCGTTCGACCTCAACATCGTCCGGTACGGCTACCCGACCGCGGAGAACACCTTCTGCCTCACGCCGAACGTGACGGGGGCGCAGTCGAAGGGCACGGTGCGGCTGTCGTCGCGGGACTTCCACGACAAGCCCAAGGTCGACCCGCGCTACTTCACCCACGAGCACGACCGCGAGGTGATGATCCGCGGCATCCGCGTGGCCCGGGAGATCGCGGCCGCGCCGGCACTGGAGGAGTGGGTGGGCAAGGAGCTGGCGCCGGGGGAGCAGGACTCCACCGACGAGGAGCTCTTCGAGTACATCCGCAAGACCCACAACACCGTCTACCACCCCTCCTGCACGGTGAAGATGGGCGCGGAGGACGACCGCATGGCGCCGGTGACCCCGACCCTGCAGGTCAAGGGGGTCGACGGCCTGCGGGTGGCGGACGGCTCGGTGATGCCGGACCTGATCACCGTGAACCCCTGCATCACCACGATGATGATCGGCGAGCGCTGCGCCGACTTCATCCGCCGCGGGGTGTGAGACCGCGGATGTGAGTCTGCGGGGGTAGGTCCGCCCCGCGGCCCCGGCCGGACCCGGGTGCGCAGCGCCGACGACGTGCTGCCACCCGGCTCCGCCGACCTGGTGGTGCGCCGCGGCCGACGGAAGCACCGCTTCGCCCCGGACGGCCTCTCCGTGCTCGACGAACCCGAGGCCGCGCTCTCGCCACAGGGTGCGATGGCCGCCCTCGCGCGCGTCCACCTCCTCGCGCGGCAGGGCTCCCAGTTCGTCGTCGCCACCCACTCGCCGATCCTGCTGGCCGTGCCCGGCGCGCGGATCCTCGAGGTCGGCGACGACGGGACCCGGCGGCCGGTGGACGTCGACGGGGCGATGCCGGTGGCGCTCATCCGCAGCTTCCTCGCCGACCCCGCCCGCTGCGTCGCCGAACTCGTCGAGGGCCCCGACGACGACCGGGCCACACCCGACGGCAGGTCGGGACGCCGGTGAGCGTCGGTCCGCCCGGGCCGCTGGATCGTCCCCGTCGGCCGCGAGCCGACGGAGCGCTCCGCCGAGGAGCTCCCGCGGCCGGTCGACGAGCTCGCGCACCTGTTCGGGCGTCGCCGGGCCCCCGAGCCGCGCGACCAGCCGCACCTCGACCGGCGGGGCCACCGCCGCTGCGGCGTCCAGCTCGGCGGCGAGCCACGGCTCCTCCGTCAGGCGGCTCCAGCCCGTGGGGGAGAGGACCGCCGCCGCGACGTCGTACGCCACGTCCACGAGGTCCTGCGCCGAGCCGGTCCGGGCGACGTGGAGCAGCAGGCGCTCGACCTCGGCCGTGGGACGGCCCTCCGCCGCGACGGCGCGCAGGGTGGACGCGATCACCACTGCGGCGCTCGATTCGAACACCAGTTCGTCCATGTCGCGACCGTAGCGCGACCCCCCGACAGTCTCGGCGGACGAGCGGTCAGCAGTCCCGGCTCGCGCCCGCGATCGCCGGCATCCCACCGGGGGGCGCCGTCGGATCGGCCTCACCGGAACCGGACAGGACCGTGACCGGACCGCTCGCGGTCCCCACGACCAGCTCGTCCACGTCCGGATCGCGGAACCGCGCGTCCAGCCACGTGACCCGCACCGTCCGCGGGCCGGCCCACGCCACCGTGACGCCCGCGGCCGACGCCGAGCGCCTGGCACCCACCACGCGCAGCACCGGCCGGTCGGAGGCGGGGCACCCCGCGACGGGCAGGTCGAGGACGTAGCCGAAGGGACTCCCCGCGCCGGCCGAACTCTGCACCACCACCGCGTCGAGCGCCCCGTCCGGCGCGGCCACCCGCGCCACCTCGATCCGCTCCACGTCCGGGGCGCACGCGCCCAGCACGAGGAGCGTGAGCACCAGGAGAACGGGTCTCACGGGCGGACCAGCACCCGGACGTCGGCCGCGACGGCGACGGCTTCGAGGAGCATCCGGAGGCGGTTGCGCCGGTACCAGCGCGCGACGGCCGCGTCGCGATCCACGGCGCCCCGACGCAGCGGGAGCACCACCGTCCGGACGAGCGTCGCGGTCACCCCGAGGGCCGCCGCCGTCGACACCGCCGACACCACCTGCGCGGGCCGTCGCGGTCCCAGCACCGTGGCCCCCACGGTCGCCACGACGGTCGGCGGACCCGCGAGCGCGTAGAAGAAGGGCGGCCGCCCCGGCGTGAGCACCGCGGGCGGCGGGTCGTCGGCCCACCGCTCGACCGACCCCACGGCGGCCTCGATGCCGTTGGCCACCAGCCAGGACGCCCGACCCAGCAGACCTGTCGTCACGAGGACCCGGAACACGCACCGATCCTGGCCGGACCGGCGACGGGCGGCACGAGTTAGGGTAGCCTCACCTCGCCGATCGAGGAGGGGTATGACCACCGAGGCCACCCGGACCAGCACGCCGTACGCGCTCCGCCACGCCGAGGTGCGCGATGCCCGACGACTCACCCCCGCGGTCGTGCGCGTGACGCTGGGCGGTCCCGACCTCGCCGACCTGCCGCAGGCCGCGCCCGACGGCTACCTCAAGCTGTTCTTCCCGCTCGTGCGCGGCGAGGTCCCGACGCTGCCCGCGGTCCCCGCCGACGGCGACATCGGGCGCTGGTACCGCACCTACCTCGCCATGCCCGACGGCGAGCGGCCGCCGATGCGCACGTACACGCTGCGCCGACGGCGCGACCACCCCGACGGCGTGGAGATCGACGTCGACCTCGTGCTGCACGGCGACGGTCCCGGCTCGACCTGGGCCCGCGACGCGGCCCCCGGCGACCGGCTCGCGTTCACCGGCCCGTACGGCCTGTACGCGCCGCGCCCCGAGCACGACGCCGTGCTCCTCGTCGGCGACGAGACCGCCGTGCCGGCGATGGGCGCGATCGTCGAGTCCCTGCCCGCGGGCACCCGCGCCGAGGTCGTCGCGGCGGTCTCCTCCGGCGCCGAGGCCACCGCCTTCCCGACGGCGGGTCGGGTCGGGGTGAGCTGGGTCCACGGCGGTCCGACGCTGCTCGACGTGGTCGCGCAGACCGACCTCCCGGGCGAGCGGCCGTACGTCTGGCTCGCCGGCGAGGCCGGCACCGTGCGGGAGCTGCGCCGCCACCTCACCCGCGAGCGGGGTGTGGACCGCCGCGACATCCAGTTCTGCGGCTACTGGCGGCGCGGGAAGAGCGAGGAACAGGCCGCGGCGGAGGCGATGGCCGCCGCGGAGCGGGGCGAGGAACCGGCCGAGTGAGCCGCGTGTCAAGGTGACCCCCGTGCGCGAGCTGCTCTGGTCGACCTTCCTGCCCTGGGCCCGGATCCCCGGCACGCCGTCGTACCGCGCGGTCGAGGCCCCCGCCGACCTCCCCGGCTACCAGCCCTACGCCGGGGACCACGAACTCCCGGGTGCCACGATCGACGACACCCGGTCGCGTCGGGTCTACGCCCGCATCCTCGCCGCCGAGCCCGAGCGGGTCGCCGAGGCGGCCGCCCTGCTCGACCGGCTCGGTATCGGACACGACGCGGACGCCGAGGCCTGGCACGCGGTCGGCGCCTGGTTCGCCGCCCGCGAGCCGGACGCGGCGACGCCCTCGCTCGCCCTCGACCTGGGGCTGCTCCTCGGGCGCCGCATCGTCGACGCCCGCGAGGGGGCCCGCTGGGACGCCGACGCGGACAGCGTGCAGGCCTACCCGCAGGTCGTCCTCGGCGCGACGGTCATCGCGCTCCCGCTGCAGGCCGTGGAGGGGCACGCCGATCTCGGCGAGGTCCTGACGACGGGTCTCGAGGCCACCGAGCACGACGCCGCGGCGGAGTTCACCGCCTGGCTCGACGAGGCCCTCGCCGAGCACGACGGCCCGCTCGACGACGACGAGATCGCCTGGATGCTCTCCGAGTGCGGCCTCGAGGAGCTGCCGGAGGCAGCCCGGGAGAAGCTGGCGGTTCGCGCCGGGGCCGGCACCGACCCGTCGTCGGGAACGGCCTCCTAGAACGACGAACGGGCGGCGCTCCTCGTGGAGGAGCACCGCCCGTCGGGTCGGACGATCAGCCGAGCATCTTGCGGAGCACGAACGGCAGGATCCCGCCGTTGAGGTAGTACTGCGCCTCTCCGGGGGTGTCGATGCGCAGACGCGCGTCGAACTCGATCGGGTCCGAGTCACCCGTCGCCGTGACGTGCACGGTCTCGGGGACGCCGCCCTCGTTGAGCTTCTCGACGCCGGTGATCTCGAAGGTCTCCGTGCCGGTGAGGCCCAGCGAGTCGGCGTTCTCGCCCTGCGGGAACTGCAGCGGCAGGACGCCCATCCCGACGAGGTTCGAGCGGTGGATGCGCTCGTAGGACTCGGCGATGACGGCCTTGACGCCCAGCAGCGTCGTGCCCTTGGCCGCCCAGTCGCGCGACGAGCCGGAGCCGTACTCCTTGCCCGCGAGCACCACCAGCGGGGTCCCCTGCTCGGCGTAGTGCTGCGCCGCGTCGTACACCGCGGCCTGCTTGCCGCCGTCGGTGTAGTCGGCGGTGTAGCCGCCCTGGTCGAGCGACCCGCCGTCGCCGGTGGGCAGGAGGTTGCGCAGCCGGATGTTGGCGAACGTGCCGCGGATCATCACCTCGTGGTTCCCGCGCCGGGAGCCGTAGGAGTTGAAGTCCTTGCGGTCGACGCCGTGCTCCTGCAGGTAGCGCCCGGCGGGGGAGTCGGCCTTGATGGAGCCGGCGGGGGAGATGTGGTCGGTGGTGACCGAGTCGCCCAGCTTCAGCAGCACGCGGGCACCGGAGATGTCCGAGACGGCCGACGGCTCCCGGTCCATGCCCTCGAAGTACGGGGGCTTCCGGACGTAGGTGGAGTCCTCGTCCCAGGTGAAGGTCTCGCCCTCGGGGGTGGGCAGCGAGGTCCAGCGCTCGTCACCGGCGAACACCTCGGCGTAGCGCGAGGTGAACTGCTCGGCGGACAGCGAGGACTCGATGACCTCCTGGATCTCCTGCGGCGACGGCCAGATGTCGGCCAGCGTCACTGGGCTGCCCTGGGCGTCGTGGCCCAGCGGTTCGGTGGCGAGGTCGAGGTCCATCGTCCCGGCGAGCGCGTAGGCGACCACCAGCGGCGGGCTGGCCAGGTAGTTCATCTTGACGTCGGGGTTGATGCGGCCCTCGAAGTTCCGGTTGCCGGAGAGGACCGCGGTGACCGCGAGGTCGTTGTCGTTGATCGCCGCGCTGATCTCCTCGGGCAGCGGGCCCGAGTTGCCGATGCAGGTGGTGCAGCCGTAGCCGACGAGGTTGAAGCCCAGCTTCTCCAGGTAGGGGAGCAGGCCCGAGCGCTCGTAGTAGTCCATGACGACCTTGGACCCCGGTGCGAGGGAGGTCTTCACCCACGGCCGGCGCTCGAGGCCCTTGTCGACGGCGTTCCGCGCGAGCAGGGCCGCGCCGATCATCACCGACGGGTTCGAGGTGTTGGTGCACGAGGTGATCGCGGCAATCGTGACGGCACCGTGGTCGAGCTC
The DNA here is from genome assembly GCF_021026295.1 of Actinomycetospora soli. Classification (GTDB taxonomy): domain Bacteria; phylum Actinomycetota; class Actinomycetes; order Mycobacteriales; family Pseudonocardiaceae; genus Actinomycetospora; species Actinomycetospora soli. The sequence continues at coordinate 283,556 of NZ_JAJNDA010000005.1, read as the reverse complement.
GAGCTGCGTGCCGTCCTCGAGGGTGACCGGCACCGGGTTCGTCGGCCGGCCGTCCGGGTCGGCCGGCTGCCGGTGCACGTTCGGACGGTCGTCCTCGTCGTTCAGCTCGTTGGGCGGGTCGGAGGCCGGGAAGGACTCGGCGTCGGACTGCTCCGACTGCGAGCTCGGGGCCCCGTTGCCGTCCTCGACGTAGTCGGGCAGCGACGCGCGGAACGACTCCTTCGCGGCGTCGAGCTGGATGCGGTCCTGCGGGCGCTTCGGGCCGGCGATGCTCGGGACGACCGTCGAGAGGTCGAGCGAGAGCGTCTCGGAGTAGTCGGCCTCGTGCTCCGGGTCGTGCCAGAGGCCCTGCTCCTTCGTGTAGGCCTCGACGAGCTTGACCTGCTCCTCGTCGCGCCCGGTGAAGCGCAGGTAGTTCAGCGTCTCGTCGTCGATCGGGAAGATCGCGCAGGTGGAGCCGAACTCGGGGCTCATGTTGCCGATCGTGGCGCGGTTGGCCAGCGGCACGGCGCCGACACCCTCGCCGTAGAACTCGACGAACTTCCCGACGACGCCGTGCTCGCGGAGCATCTCGGTGATCGTCAGGACGAGGTCGGTGGCGGTGGCGCCCGCGGGCAGCTCGCCGGAGAGCTGGAAGCCCACGACCTTGGGGATGAGCATCGAGACGGGCTGGCCGAGCATGGCCGCCTCGGCCTCGATGCCGCCGACGCCCCAGCCCAGCACGCCCAGGCCGTTGACCATCGTGGTGTGCGAGTCGGTGCCGACGAGGGTGTCGGGGTAGGCCTGGCCGTTGCGGATCATGACCACGCGCGCCAGGTGCTCGATGTTGACCTGGTGGACGATGCCGGTGCCGGGCGGGACGACCTTGAACTCGTTGAAGGCGGTCTGGCCCCAGCGCAGGAACTTGTAGCGCTCCTCGTTGCGCTGGTACTCCAGCTCCACGTTCTTCTCGAACGCGTCCGGGGTGCCGAACAGGTCCGCGACCACCGAGTGGTCGATGACCAGCTCGGCCGGGGCCAGCGGGTTGACGCTGTTCGCGTCGCCGCCGAGCTCGGTCACGGCCTCACGCATGGTCGCGAGGTCGACGATGCAGGGGACGCCGGTGAAGTCCTGCATCACCACGCGGCCCGGCACGTACTGGATCTCGGTGTCCGGCTCGGCCTGCGGGTCCCAGTGCGCCAGGGCGTTGATGGAGTCCTGGGTGGTGACCAGTCCGTCCTCGGTGCGGAGCAGGTTCTCGAGGAGGACCTTGAGGCTGAACGGCAGACGCTCGGCGCCCTCGACCGCACTCAGCCGGAAGATCTCGTACGAGGTGCCGTCGACCTCGAGCGTCCCCCTGGCGCCGAAACTGTCGACGCTTCCGCTGGCCTCTTCGCTCACGCCTTGTCCTCCTCGTTCCCGAGGGCCCGTGGTGGGGGCCCGTCGGTGCTGGCTGCTCTGGCGGCCGGTCCGCGGATGTGGTGCCCAGCGGCGCGGCTGCACAGTCCTGGTCGCCGGTGGGGTCGGCGGCCGCTCGGGAGGGCCGCGTCGATACCCCTCGCGCGGGGAGTCTCGCGCACGCCCCCGGACGGCGCACCCGCACCCCCGGACCTGCTGGGATCCAGGTTACGACGATCACGTCGGACGGGTGGGGTGCCGCCGCTCACGCGGCCGCGGCCCGACACGCCCACGGGCGCGTGGTGCCGCCGTCGTGGCCCGCGGAACTGATCCACTACCGCCGCCGGCGGGTGGACCAGGGGGTGGAGCGTGGTGCGAGCGGCCGTCCTCGCGGGCGTCCTGCTGCTCGCGCTCGCCACCCCGGCCCTCGCGCAGACCCCGCCGCCGCCCGGGGACCCGGGCGGCCCCGCGGCCGAGGTGGGGCGGCTGGTCGGACAGCTGTCCACCCTGCAGACCCGGCTCGACGACCTCGCCGACACCGCCGGGCACCGCCGCGAGCTCGCGAACCGGGCCGTCGCCGACGAGACCGCCGCGCAGGCGCGGGTGACGCGGGCCCGGGCCGAGGCCACCGCCGCGCGGGGGGAGGCCGACCGCGTCGCCGGGGAGGCCGAGGCCGCCCGGGCCCAGGTCGACGCCTGGGTGGCCGCCCAGTTCCAGCAGGCCGACGCCTCCAGCATCGCGGCCGCCCTCGCGGGCACGAACGGCCCGAACGACGTGGCCGAGCGGCTGCAGCTGCAGGGCCTCGTGTCCGCCGAGCAGACGGCCGCGCTCGACGGGTACGAGCAGAAGCGGGTCGACGCCGCCAACGCCGACTCCCGGGCCCGGAAGGCCGCGGCCGACGCCCAGGCCGCCGCCGACACCGCCCGCGACGCCGCCGACGCCGCCCGCGACCAGCTCGCCGCCGCCCGGTCGGCGGTCGCGGCCCAGCAGCAGCGGATCGCGACGGTCACCGCCCAGCGGACGGCCGCCCAGGCCCGGCTCGCCACCCTCGAGGCCTCCGACGCCGCCCTCGCCGCGCAGCGCCGACGCGCCGAGGCCGCGCAGGCCGCCCGGGACCGGGCGCAGAGCGCGAGCGACGCCGCCGCCCGTGCGGCCGCGCAGCAGCGCCTCGCGACCGCGGCGCCGAAGCCGGCCGCGACGACGCCGGACCCGGACCCGCCGTCGGGAACCGGGACCCCGACCCCCGCACCGGGCGCACCCGCGGACCCGGTGGAGATCGTCATCGACCGGGCGCTCTCCGAGCTCGGGACGACGTACGCGTGGGGCGGCGGGGACGCCGACGGACCCACCCGGGGGATCCGCGACGGCGGGGTCGCGGACGCCTTCGGCGACTTCGACAAGGTCGGCTTCGACTGCTCGGGGCTGATGATCTACGCGTTCGCCGGGGTGGGGAAGCAGCTGCCGCACTACTCCGGCTACCAGGCCGACGCCGGGCCGAAGGTCCCGCTCGCGGAGCGCCGACCCGGCGACATGCTGTTCTGGGCCGACGGCGACGGCATCCACCACGTCGCGCTCTACCTCGGCGACGACAGGATGGTCGAGGCGCCGCAGTCGGGGAAGGTCGTGCGGGTGACCGCCGTCCGGTTCGACGACGAGATCCTGCCGACCGTGACCCGTCTGCTGTAGCGGCCCGCCACCTCACCGCACGTTGTCGGTGGGGGTGGGTACCGTCACGCCCGATGTCGGACAAGGGAGAGCCAGTGTCGTCTGCCGGAGGGCCCGCGACGCCCGCGCACGACGCCGAGCAGCTCGAGCGCACGGTCGTCGAGGTCAAGCGGGTCATCGTCGGCCAGGAGCGCCTGGTCGAGCGGATGCTGGTCGGCCTGCTCGCGCGGGGCCACCTGCTGCTCGAGGGCGTGCCCGGCGTCGCGAAGACGCTCGCGGTGGAGACGTTCGCGACGGTCGTCGGCGGCACGTTCGCGCGCATCCAGTTCACGCCCGACCTCGTGCCCTCCGACATCCTCGGCACGCGCATCTACCGCCAGGGCCGGGAGGCCTTCGACGTCGAGCTCGGGCCCGTGGTGTCGAACTTCGTCCTCGCCGACGAGATCAACCGGGCGCCCGCCAAGGTGCAGTCGGCGATGCTCGAGGTGATGGCCGAGCGCAAGGTCTCGATCGGCGGCGTCAGCCACCCGATGCCCGACCCGTTCCTCGTCCTCGCCACGCAGAACCCGATCGAGAACGAGGGCGTCTACCCGCTGCCCGAGGCGCAGCGCGACCGGTTCCTGTTCAAGATCCTCGTCGAGTACCCCACCGCCGAGGAGGAGCGCGAGATCGTCTACCGGATGGGCGTGCGCGCGCCGCAGCCGCACACGGTGCTCGACCCGGCGGAGCTGCGCCGCCTGCAGGACGTCGCCTCGCAGGTGTTCGTGCACCACGCCCTGGTCGACTACGTGGTGCGCCTCGTGGTGGCCACCCGCTCGCCCGCGGAGCACGGGATGTCCGACGTCGCCGGGTGGGTGGCCTACGGCGCCTCACCGCGTGCCTCGCTCGGCATCATCTCCGCCTCGCGCGCGCTCGCCCTGGTCCGCGGCCGGGACTACGTGCTGCCGCAGGACGTCGTGGACATCGCGCCCGACGTGCTGCGCCACCGCCTCGTGCTGTCCTACGACGCCCTGGCCGACGGCGTCCCGGTCGACCACGTGGTCACCCGGCTGCTGCAGACGGTGCCGCTCCCGCAGGTCAGCGCCCGACCGGTCGCGGTCACCGGTCCGGCCGCGCAGGCCCCGCAGCACGGCGCGACGCCCCAGGCGGCGGCCGGCTCGTGAGTCCGGAGCAGCCCCCGGCGCAGGACCCGGCGTCGGCGGGGCCCTCGTGGTGGCCGCGTCTGCTCGGGCGGCTCGGGGTGGCGCCGGAGGAGTCAGCGGCACCGTCGTCGGCCCCGTCCGAGCCGTCGTCGGCCCCGTCCGAACCGTCCTCGGGCGGGTCGGCCCGGCGCGAGGGCGCGGGCGCCGAGCCGCACCCGCCGTCGCTGGCCCCGGACGGCGCCCACCTGCAGGCGGCCCTGCGCACGCTCGAGCTGACCGTGCGGCGGCGTCTGGACGGGCTGCTGCAGGGCAACCACCTCGGGCTCGTGCCGGGGCCCGGGTCGGAGGCCGGCGACGCGCGGGTCTACCAGCCCGGGGACGACGTGCGGCGCATGGACTGGTCGGTCACGGCCCGCACCTCCGAGGCCCACATCCGCGAGACGATCGCCGACCGCGAGCTCGAGACGTGGCTCGTCGTCGACCTCTCGCCCAGCCTCGACTTCGGCACCGGCGGATGCGAGAAGCGCGACCTCGCGGTCGCCGCCTGCGCCGCGGTGGTGCACCTGACCCAGGGCGGCGGCAACCGGATCGGCGCGATCGTCGCGAACGGGACCGGCCTCGTGCGCCTCCCGGCGAGGGGCGGGTCGGCGCACGCCCACGGGTTGATGCGCCGTATCGCCGGCACGCCGCGGGCGCCGGAGGGCACCCGCGGTGACCTCGTCGGCGCTCTGGAAGCGCTGCGGAACCCGCCCCGCCGGCGGGGTCTCGTCGTGGTGGTGTCCGACTTCCTCGGCGACGCCGACTGGAGCCGCGCGCTGCGGGCCCTCGGGGTGCGCCACGACGTGCTCGCCGTCGAGGTGGGGGACCTGCGCGACGAGGAGCTGCCCGATGTGGGGACGGTCGTGCTGGCCGACCCCGAGTCCGGGCACTCCCGCGAGGTGACCACCACGCCCACCCTGCGACGGCGCTTCGCCGCCGAGGCGGCCGCGCACCGCGACCGGGTGGCGACCGCGATCCGCGCTGCCGGGGCGGGACACCTCCGGCTGCGCACGGACCGGGACTGGATCGCCGACGTCGTCCGCTTCGTGGTCGCCCGGAAACGGGGCTGGTCGGGGCAGGGCACGGCCCTGGGCGGGAGGAGAGGCTGATGTTCTCGCACCCGTGGTGGCTGCTGGCCCTGCTGATCGTCGCCGTCCTCACCGCCGCCTACGTCTGGAACGAGCGCCGGCGGCGCCGCAACACCATGCGGTTCACCAACCTCGGCGTGCTCGAGAAGATCGCGCCGAAGCGGCCCGGGCGGCTGCGGCACGCGCCCGTCGCGCTCGTGCTCGTGGCGCTGACCTGTCTCGTGATCGCCCTCGCCGGGCCGCTGGCCACCGAGCAGGTCCCGCGCAACCGGGCGACCGTGATGCTCGCGATCGACGTGTCGCTGTCGATGCGGGCCACCGACGTCTCCCCGAGCCGGCTGCAGACCGCCCAGCAGGCCGCGACCGAGTTCGTCGACCAGCTGCCGCCGGGCATCAACCTCGGGCTGGTGTCCTTCGCGGGCACCGCGACGGTGCTGGTGTCGCCGACCCGCGACCGCGAGACCGTGAAGCGCGGCATCGCGACGCTGCAGCTCGCGGAGTCCACCGCGACGGGCGAGGCGATCCAGGCGTCGTTGGCCTCGATCCGGTCCGTGGCGACCCAGATCCAGGGCCCCGAGGAGCCGCCGCCGGGCCGGGTCATCCTGCTCTCGGACGGCAAGCAGACGATCCCGTCGGACCTCGAGGCCCCGCGCGGCGCCTTCACCGCCGCCGACCAGGCCAAGCAGCAGAACGTGCCGATCTCGGCGATCTCGTTCGGCACCGACTACGGCGAGATCGAGATCGAGGGCCGCCCGGTGCCCGTGCCGGTGGCCGACTCCGACATGCAGGAGATCGCCCGCCGCTCGGGCGGCGACTTCTCCAAGGCGGCGACGCAGCAGGACCTGCGCGCCACCTACGACACCCTGCGCGAGCAGATCGGCTACGAGCCCCAGGAGGTCGACACCGGCGGGGACTGGCTGCTCGCGGGCGCGATCCTCGTCGTGATCGGGCTCGGGACGGCGTTCGCGCTGGGTGCCCGGTTGCCCTGACTCACAGCGGTCGCCCCTACCGGGGGGTAGCCGATAGCGTTCCCGCGGCCGTCGCCGATGACCGTGGGAGGACATGCGTGAGCCGGGTCGTGCTCGTGACCGGAGGCAACCGGGGCATCGGCCTCGCGATCGCGAAGGAGCTCGCCGCGCGGGGTGACACCGTCGTGGTCACCCACCGCAGCGGGGAGCCGCCGGAGGGCCTGCACGGCGTGATCTGCGACGTCACCGACTCCGCGGCCGTCGACGCCGCGTTCTCGCAGGTCGAGTCCGAGCACGGTCCGGTCGAGGTGGTCGTCGCGAACGCCGGCATCACGCAGGACGGGCTGTTGATGCGGATGCCGGAGGACGCGTTCACGGGCGTGCTCGACGCCAACCTGACGGGCGCCTGGCGGGTCACGCAGCGGGCGACGCGCGGGATGATGAAGGCACGCTCCGGCCGGCTGATCTACATCTCCAGCGTCGTCGGCCTGACCGGCGCACCGGGCCAGGTCAACTACGCGGCGTCCAAGGCCGGGCTGGTCGGCATGGCGCGCTCGGTCGCCCGGGAGCTCGGCGGGCGCGGGATCACCGCCAACGTCGTCGCGCCCGGCTACGTCGACACCGACATGACCGCCGACCTCACCGACAAGCGGCGCGAGGAGATGATGGCGGCGATCCCGCTCGGGCGGACCGCCCAGGCCGACGAGATCGCCAAGGCCGTCGCGTTCCTCGCCTCCGACGACGCCGCGTACATCACCGGCGCGGTCCTCCCGGTCGACGGTGGCGTCGGCATGGGCCACTAGAGATGCCTTCGGCATGGGAGCACTGTCCGTCGCCCTGGCCACGGAACGTGCTCGCATGGCTGCAGGCCACCCCACCGGACAAGGAGATTTCGTGGGACTGCTCGACGGCAAGCGCATCCTGATCACCGGGATCATCACCGACGCGTCGATCGCGTTCCACGTCGCGAAGGCGGCGCAGGAGGCGGGTGCGACCGTCATCGTCACCGCTTTCGGCCGGGTGTCGCTGGTCAAGCGGATCGCGCAGCGCCTGCCCGAGCCCGCGCCGGTGATCGAGCTCGACGTCCAGAACCAGGAGCACCTCGACGGGCTGGCCGACGCGGTGCGCGAGCACGTCGACGGCCTCGACGGCGTGCTCCACTCGATCGGCTTCGCCCCGGCCTCGGCGCTGGGGGAGGGGGCGTTCCTCAACGCGCCGTGGTCGGACGTCGCGACCGCCATCGAGGTCTCGGCGTACTCGCTCAAGTCGCTGGCCGTGGCCTGCAAGCCGCTGATGGGGCCCGGGTCGAGCATCGTCGGGATGGACTTCGACAACCGCGTCGCCTGGCCGGCCTACGACTGGATGGGCGTCGCGAAGTCCGCCCTCGAGTCGACCACCCGCTACCTCGCGCGCGACCTCGGCCCCGACGGCATCCGCGTCAACCTCGTCGCCGCCGGTCCGCTCAAGACGATGGCCGCCAAGTCGATCCCCGGCTTCGCCTCGTTCGAGCAGGCCTGGACCGACCGCGCACCCCTGGGCTGGGACCTCTCCGACCCGACGCCGGTGGCGAAGACCGCCTGCGCGCTGCTCTCGGACTGGATGCCCACCACCACCGGCGAGATGGTCCACGCCGACGGCGGGTTCCACGCGGTCGGGGTCTGATCCTTCCCGACGGCGGGCCGGGACCGGTTCGTCCGTCGCCACCGGTCGCGAGTGGTACGTGACGCAGGTCTCGAGGGCCTTCGGCCTGCGTGGCGTACCACTGGGCGGCCGGGTCCGGGCGAGGAGGACGGAAGCCGCCTGTTCATCCGAGTCGTCCCGACTCGCTTGTGCGTCCCCGGTCCCGCGCCCCACGTGCCGAGCACGAGAGATGCGCCGAGTCCATCGGACATGGTCGAGCCGCGAGCCTTCCCACTGCCGGGGCGCGTGATCACGTCGGCGGGACGGTGGTGGCTGCCGGACGTGAGACACAGCAGCCATGGCCGTCCCACCGACGCGATCACGCCTCGGCGGGCACGTCGAACGGCCACACCCCGTCCGGCCACGCGTCGCCGACGAGCAGCAGCCGCCCGCCGGCGTAGAGACAGACCAGCGCGACTGTGATCCAGAACAGTTTCCAAACCGTTCGGGGGATCAGCGTTCCACGCATCATGAAGTAGGCGTCCGATGTGCCCTTGAGTTCCATCCGGAACGCGGACCGGACACCGCCGATAAGAAGCACCCACACTGCGCCTGCTGCGACGGTGAGCTGCAGTATCTCCGACCCGCGCCAGAGAACGAGGGCCACGCCGACCGCGAACAGCGACGTCATGAGAATGGCCAGACCGCCCCGCGCGTACAGGAACGAGAGGACGAGCAGCAGAAGCGTGATGGCCAGACCGCCCCAGGCATTCCCACTCGCGACGACGGCAGCCAGTCCGAGGCCGACGAGCGGCGGACTTAGGTATCCGGCGATGCTGACGATGAGGTCGCCAACGCCCCAGGAGCCGTCATCGACGATCGTTCCGGCGTTGTTGCCGTCTTTCATGCTCCACGACGAGAACCCGCGGAAGGTCAGAACTGCCATCACCATGTGTCCACCCTCGTGGACGATGGTGACGAAGGAACCGGCCCACTGCTGTGCGAACACCACCAGCAACAGCGCGATGAAGCCGGCGCCGTAGACCACCGGTTCGCCCACGATCGACACGTCGATGAGTTCGTCCACCACGCCCCCCGGCGACCCGTCCGGCGATCCCCCTCGCCGTGAGTAGTCAGAAGATAGATCGACTCACCCGTTCGTGGAGATAGGCCGAACGGGCGGGTGTGGGTCACAGGTGGCAGGAGCCGCGAGACGGGGAACGATGGGACTGTGAGCACCACCCCGTACGACGCCGTCCTCGTCCTGTCCTTCGGTGGCCCCGAGGCCCCTGACGAGGTCCGGCCGTTCCTGGAGAACGTCACCCGTGGGCGCGGAGTCCCCCCCGAACGCCTGGACGCGGTCGAGGAGCACTACCAGCACTTCGGCGGCGTCAGCCCGATCAATGCGCTCAACCGCGAGCTGGTGGCGGCCCTGCGCCGGGAGCTCGCGGCGTCGGGGCTCGACCTGCCGGTCTACTTCGGCAACCGCAACTGGCACCCGTTCGCCGAGGACACGGTCACCGAGATGGCCCGGGACGGCATCACGAACGCCCTCGTGTTCGCGACCAGCGCGTACGGCGGCTACTCGGCCTGCCGGCAGTACCACGAGGACATCGCCCGGGCCCGCGAGGCTGCGACCGAACGGACCGGCGGCGCGCCCGACCTGACGAAGCTGCGCCACTTCTACGACCACCCGTTGTTCGTCGAGTCCGTCGCGGACGGGGTGCGGGCCGCGCGCGAGACGCTCGACGCCGGCCACGAGGCGCGGCTCGTCTTCACCGCCCACTCGATCCCGATCTCGGCCGACGAGACGGCGGGTCCGCCCGGGGAGGGCGGCCACCGCTACTCCCGGCAGATGGCCGAGGCCGCGCAGCTCGTCGCCGACGCGGTCGGGGCCGACGACCACGACCTCGTCTGGCAGTCCCGCTCCGGCCCGCCGCAGATCCCGTGGCTCGAGCCCGACATCGTCGACCACCTCGACACGCTGCACGAGAAGGGCGTGCCCGCGGTGATCGTCAGCCCGGTCGGCTTCGTCTCCGACCACCTCGAGGTGGTGTGGGACCTCGACAACGAGGCCTCCGAGCACGCCGACGAGATCGGCATGGGCTTCGCGCGCGCCGCGAGTGCCGGGTCCGATCCGCGGTTCGTGCGGATGGTCGTCGAGCTCATCTCCGAGCAGGTCGGCGACACGGCTCCGCGCGCGCTCGGCGTCGTCCCGCGCGCCGGTGTGGGGTGCAACGGCGCGCTGTGCGCCCCGGGCTGCTGCGAGCCGCCCACCCGACGCCGGCCGACCTCGTCCTGATCCGGACGCACGGGTCGTTCGTCCGGACGGGAGGAGCGCTCAGGCCGCGCTGAGCACCCGCACCGTCTCCGCCACGGCCGCCACCCGGGCCGCTCGCACGGCCGCCGCAAGCGGCCGCAGTGCGTCGGTGCGGGCCACGGCGGCGCCGGAGGTCAGGGCACCGCCCGGGTCGTCCCCGGTGGCCGCGACGAGGATCGCCTCCACCTCGTCGGCGTGCTGGAGCACGCGCAGCGGCCGCCCCGGGGTGCCGGTCGGCCACGACGCCTGCGGCCGCCCGCGCAGCCGGGCCGCGATCTCCTCGCGGACGCCGGCGCGGGGGCGGGCCACGTCCATCTCGGCCAGCGTCGACGCCGCGTCCCGCACCCCGGAGCGCAGGTCGGCCTCGGCGTCGGCCAGCGACGGGTGGGCCTGGGGCGGTACCTCGGCGACCTCGAACACCGTCCAGCGCAGCACCCCGTCGGCGACGACGGACGGCACGACCGCCACGCCCGCCCCGGCGAACACCGCGCACTCGCCGACCTCGAGCGCCGCGGTCCGCAGACCGTCCGGTCCCGGCAGACCGCGCACGTCCCCCGGCGCGGGCAGCACCACCCGGGCGTCGAGCCCGAGGGGCCCGACCCGCTGCCGGAGCAGCACGAGCAGCGCCCCGAGACCGACGCCGGCGTGGTCGGGCGTCGGCAGGTCGGTCGCGACGGCGACGCCGACTTCGGCCGCCACCACGTCGTGCGCCTCCGACCACGGGGTCAGGGCGTCGAGGACGTCGTCGGCGGCCACGGCGCCGGCGATCCACGCCGCGCTCCAGACCGCCAGGGACGCGCTCGCAGCAGGCATGCCGACCAGGGTAAGCACGCGTGTCGGTCGCCGGGTGACGACGTCCGAGCACCTACCGTCACTGCCCGTGGCGAGGACCCAGGGGCGAGGCATGAACGGCTCCGGCGGCGATGCGGGCTTCCGGACGACGGGTGGTGCCGGTCGGGCCCCGATGGGGGCGCGGGCGGGTGGCCCGTCGTCGGGAGCGGGGCGCAGCGGTGGGCTGCCCGGGATGGTGAGCCACCGGCCGAAGGTCGAGATCCTCACCGTCGAGGCCGAGCCCGGGCTCGTCGTCGAGGACGCGACCGGCAGCTTCTGCGGCGCCGTGATCCGCGCCGACGTCCGTGAGGTCGTCCTCGAGGACCGCGAGGGTCGGCGCCGGCTCTTCCCGATGAAGCCCGCGTCGTTCCTCTACGAGGGCCGGCTGGCCACGCTGACGCCGCCGCGGCCCCGGCAGTCGCCGGAGCAGCAGCGCTCGGCGTCGGGATCGGTCCGCGGCGACGACCGCCGTGCGAAGGTGGCCCTGCCGCACCGCATCTGGGTCGAGGGTCTGCACGACGCCGCGATCGTCGAGCGGGTCTGGGGGCACGACCTGCGCGTCGAGGGGGTGGTGGTCGAGCCGCTGCACGGTGCCGACGTGCTCGTCGAGGCCGCGCGGGAGTTCGCGCCGGGCCCGGAGCGCAAGCTCGGCGTCCTGGTCGACCACCTCGTGACCGGCTCGAAGGAGTCGCGGATCGCCGCGGGCCTGCGCCGCGACCTCGGGCCCGCCGCGCAGTACGTCCAGGTGCTGGGCCACCCCTACATCGACATCTGGGAGGCCGTTAAGCCCTCCGTCGTCGGCATCCGGGAGTGGCCGACGATCCCGCGCGGCATCGAGTGGAAGAAGGGCGTCTGCGACGTCCTCGGCTGGGGCGACGAGCGCGACGGGGCCCGCCGGGTGCTGGGCGCGGTGTCGGACTGGAACGACCTGCAGACCCCGTTGATCACCGCGATGGAACAGCTGATCGACTTCGTCACCACGTGAGGAAGATCCAGGGCACACTGGAGCTGTGATCCCGCTCATCTGGGCGATCGCGGGAGTGTTGCTCGTCGTCGCCGAAGTGCTGTCCGGCGAGCTCGTGCTGGTCATGCTCGGCGCCGCCGCCCTGGGGGCGGCCGGCGCCTCGGCGCTCGGGGTGCCCCTCGGCCCGGACGTCGCGGTGTTCGCGGTGCTCGCGGGCCTGCTGGTGCTGCTCGTCCGCCCGCAGGTCAACCGCCGCCTCCGCGTGCACGACCCGGTGAACACCGGCACCCGGGCGCTGCTCGGGGCCGAGGGCGAGGTGGTCGAGCCGATCACCGCCGACGCCGGGACCGTCCGCCTGCGCGGTGCGCTCTGGTCCGCCCGCGCCCTGCACGACGACGAGCTCGCGGCCGGGACCGCGGTCGTCGTCGTCGAGATCTCCGGGGCGACGGCCGTCGTCGCCCCGCACGGAAGGAGCTAGGGATGGGAACCGTCCTGCTCGTGTTCCTGGTGCTCGTGGTGATCCTCGTGATCACCACGGTCGCCAAGAGCGTGACCGTCGTCCGCCAGGCCGAGGCCGCCGTCATCGAGCGCCTCGGCCGCTACCAGCGCACCGCCGAACCGGGCCTGACGTTCCTGGTGCCGTTCATCGACCGCATCCGCGAGCGCGTGGCCCTGTGGGAGCAGGTCGTCTCGTTCCCGCCGCAGCCGGTGATCACCCGCGACAACCTGACGGTCTCGATCGACACCGTCGTCTACTACCAGGTCACCGAGCCCCGCAACGCGGTCTACGAGATCAGCGACTACATCAACGGCGTCCAGCAGCTGACCACGACGACCCTGCGCGACGTGGTCGGCGGGATGAGCCTGGAGGAGGCCCTGACCTCCCGGGAGACGATCAACACCGGGTTGCGCCGGGCCCTGGACGACGCCACCGGCCCGTGGGGGCTGCGGGTGGTCCGCGTGGAGCTCAAGGCGATCGACCCGCCGCCGTCGATCCAGGACTCCATGGAGAAGCAGATGCGCGCCGACCGGGAGAAGCGCGCGATGATCCTCACCGCCGAGGGGCACCGCGAGGCGTCCGTGACCGAGGCGCAGGGCAACAAGCAGGCCGCGATCCTCAACGCCGAGGGCGCCAAGCAGTCCGCGATCCTGGAGGCGGAGGCCGACCGGCAGTCGCGGATGCTGCGCGCCCAGGGTGAGCGGGCCGCGCGGTTCTACCAGGCGCAGGGCCAGGCGAAGGCGATCGAGAAGGTCTTCGCGGCGATCAAGGCCGGGAAGCCGACGCCGGAGCTGCTGGCCTACCAGTACCTGCAGACGCTGCCGCAGATGGCGCAGGGCGACGCGAACAAGATGTGGGTGGTGCCGAGCGACTTCGGCAAGGCCCTCGAGGGCTTCACCCGCATGCTCGGCGCCCCGGGCGAGGACGGCGTGTTCCGCTTCCAGCCCTCGCCGGTCGACGAGGAGACGGCCGCGAAGCGCGCGGGCGACCACGACGAGGACGTCGCCGACTGGTTCGACACCCGCACCGACCCGGAGATCGCCGCCGCCGTCGCGAAGGCCGAGGCCATCGCCACCCAGGGCGCGACCGGGGACGCCGCGTCGAACGGGGGTGCCACTAGGTAGTCCTCCCCATCCCCTTCCCGACGACGGGTCGGGAGACTCCTGCGCGTGCGCTCGGCTGCGGTGGTCGTGGGGGTCGGACTGCTCCTCGTGGGGACGGTGCTCGACCGGACGGGCTGGTGGGGCTGGGCGCGGGAGATCACCGACGCGGCCCTGCCGGTGGTCGGCCTGCTCGTGCTCGCCGCCGCCGGCCTGGTCGCCACCGCCGGGCAGCCGTGGGCACGGCGGACCGGGGCGGTCGTCGCGGTCGTCTCCGGCACCGTCGTCGCGGTGCTGCTCGTGCGGGCCGTGGTCGACGGGCTGCCCGGCCCGGCGGCCGGGGTCCTGCTGGTCGGGGTCGCGGCGGTCGTCGGGGGAGCGGTGGCGCGGACCGGTCGGGTGCCCCGTCGTCGGCGCCCTCTGGGCAGTGCCGCCGTCGTCGTGGTCGTCGTGGCCGCCGCGGTCGGCGCCGGGTCCGTGGTCGACCTGCCGCGGGGCAGCACCACCGACGTGCCCGTCACCGACGCGGCAGTGGTCACGCGGGCGGGCACCGTGCGCTGGTCGTGGTCGGCGGGCGGGCCGGTGGCCGACGTCGTGCCCGTCCGGGGCGGGGTCGCCGTGCTCACCGGGTCCGGGGGCCCGCGGACCGACCGGCCGTACGAGCCGGACGACGACGGTGCGGGCCCGGCCGACGAGGTCGTCGCCCTCGACGGCACCACCGGGACGCCGCGGTGGACGTTCGGGCAGGGGCGGCAGCGCGTGGACGCGCTGGTCCCGGCGCCGGGCGGAGCGGTCCTGGCCGTCACCACCGTGCTGCCCGACGGCGGGGCGCTGGTCACGGCGCTGGACGCGGCCTCGGGGGCGACCCGGTTCACCGTCGTCACCCCGACCCGGCGCGCCGTCCTGCACCTCACCGACCGCGTCCTCACCGTGCTCGAGGAGCTGCCCGCCCCGACGTCCTCCCCGACGTCCTCCCGCCCGGAGACTACGTACCGGCTGGTCGCGCACCGGCTCGAGGACGGTGCGCAGGCGTGGACCTGGAGCCCGCCGCCCGGCTGCACGCTGCCGGAGCAGTGGTCCCCGACGCTCGGGCCACCCGGCCGCTGGACGCTCGCGACCCGGGACATCGCGGTGACGCCCGTCGACTGCGGCCCCGACCGCGTGCTCACCGGGCTCGGGGACCGGGACGGCACCACCCGCTGGAGCGTCCCCGGCGGTCCGCTCGTCACGCCCGACGGCGAGGTCGTCGGCGCGGAGCCGCAGGTCACGGGGCTGCCGGATGGGTCGGGGGTGCTGATCGGGGGCGCGCCGGCCCGGGTGGTCGACGCCGCGACCGGCGCGAGCCGACCCGTGCCCGGGCTCGGCGAGTTCGACCTCGGCGCAGTCCGGCCCGGCCCGGTGCGGGTGATCGCCCTGACCGACGGCGAGCCGAGCGGCACGATCGACCCCCGCACCGGCGTGATCGCGCCGCTGCCGTCCGAGGCGCCGGGGGAGTGCTCGACCCGGGACGGGGCGCTGGCCGTCACCGACACGGCGACGCTGCGGTTCTGCGGCATCGGGCCGGCGTTCGGGCTGCGGGTCGACGCGGGGCCGGTCCTGCCGGTCGACCTCGGCCCGCCCGCGCTCGACGACGAGGGCTCCCGGCGGGAGGGGCTGCTCTACCGGCGCTCCCCGTACGTCCTGGTCCCGGCGCCCGGGGCGCTCGTGCTCACCACGACCCGGACCGACCCCGCGACCGTGGTCGGCGTCGCGTGACCCGGGCCCTGCTCGTCGTCGGTCTGGTGGCCGCGCTCGTCGGGACGGCGACCGTCGTCGCGCCCCGGGAGGAGCCGGACCTGCCGTCGTCGCTCGCCGTCGTCACCGCGGCGGTGCTCGCGGCCGCCGTCGCCCTCGCGTGGACCGGGGGGCGCGGCCGGGCGGCGGCCGTGGTCGCCGCATCGGGTGTGCTCGCGGCGGTGGGGACCGGTGTCGCCGCGGTGGCCTCGGGATGGCCGGGGCCGGGACCGGTGGTGCTCGTCGCCGGGACCCTGCTCGTGCTCGTCGCGCCGGCCCTGCGCCGGATGCGTGCCCGCGTCGCCGCCGTCGTCGCCGCCGTGCTCGTGCTGGGCGCCGCAGGCGCGGCCGCGGTGGCCGCACCCGTCCTCGGGACCCTGCCGCTGTCCGCGCCCGAGGTGCCGGCGGCCCTCGACCCGGCGGGCGCGCGGTGGCGCCTGCCGCTCGGCGAGGTGCGGGCGGCCGTCGTCGCCGGACCGGGCCTCGTGCTCGCGACCGCGCCCGACGGCCGCTCCGCCACCGCGCTCGTCGGCGTGGACACCGCCACCGGCCGCGTCGTCTGGGGGCACGCCCGGACGAACGCCGCCGCGGACCAGGTGGTCGCGGCACCCGACGGGCGCACCGTGGCGCTGCTGGCGCGGTTGCGCGACGGCGGCCGCCCCGACGACGACCGGGTGCTCACGGTGCTCGACGCCGTGTCGGGCCGGCCGGCGTGGTCGGCCCTGGTCCGCGGCAGGACGCTCCGCGTCGCCGACGGGGTCGTCGCGGTGACGGCGCCCGACGGCCACCTCGAGGCGCGCGCCCTCGAGACCGGGGAACCCGTGTGGCGGGCCGGCCCCGCCCCGCGCTGCGCCTTCGCACCGGTCGGGGCGGCCGGGACCGTCGGGGTCCTGCCGGTCGTCCAGGACTGCCCCGGGCCGCTCGGCGGGCCACGGCGGGTCCGGGCCCTCGTCGGGCTGGCGGCGGACTCCGGGCGCCCGGTGTGGGTCGGACCGTCGACGCCGCAGTCGGACGACGGGGTGGACGGACTCCGGGCGCTGCCCGTCACGGCGGGCGGACGGTTCGTCGCGTCCGACACCGGCGCCACGCTCCTCGACGTGCGCGAGGGCAGGCCGGTGACGGCGGCCGGACCGGGGGAGGTGCTGCGGGAGGACGGCGTCGGCATCGTCGTCGTCCGGTCCACCCCCGGCGGGTCGGTGCGGGTCGCGGTGGTCGACCCCACCACGGGCACCGTCGTCCCGGCGCCGCCCTGCCCGACGCCCCGCAGCGCCTCGCCCACGCTCGTCGCGGGCCGCCCCGTCGTCCTGTGCGCCCTGCCGGAGGGTCCGTGGGAGCTCCGCGGGCCGGACGGCGCCCCGGTGCGCCGGATCGCGCCCGGCACGACGACCGACGAGCTCCTCCTGGTCGCCACCCTCGGCGGGCTCGTGGCCGTGCCGGACGCGCTGCGGGCCGGACCCGTCGTCGGGATGTAGCGGCCGACTAGCCTGGTGACCATGCTCGATCGCGCGACCGTCGACTCCCTCTTCCCGGCCGACCTGCCCGAGACCGAGGAGTGGGAGCAGCGGTACCCGCCGCGCGACGTGCCCGAGGGCGCCTTCGTCACCCGCTTCGGGCCCAGCCCCACGGGCTTCGTCCACATCGGCGGGATCTACACGGCGATGGTGTCGCGCGACCTCGCGCACTCGACCGGCGGCACCTACTTCCTGCGCATCGAGGACACCGACCAGGCCCGGGAGGTCGCGGGCGCCGACGTCCAGTTCGCGCGCGCCTTCGACGCCTTCGGGCTCCGTCCCGACGAGGGCCCGCTGTCCGGCCACGAGGACGAGGGCACCTACGGCCCGTACCGGCAGTCGCAGCGCTCGGCGATCTACCTGAGCTTCGTCCGCGAGCTCATGCGCCGCGGGCTGGCGTACCCGGACTTCGCGACGAAGGAGGAGCTCGCCGAGATCTCCGACGCGCAGAAGAAGCTGAAGCTGCCGACCGGCTACTACGGCCGCTGGGCTCCGTGGCGCGACGCGGACGAGGCCGAGGTCACCCGGCGGCTGGAGGCGGGCGACCCGTACGTCGTGCGGTTCCGGTCCGAGGGCAAGGTGGGGGAGCGGGTCGCGTTCACCGACCGGCTGCGCGGCCGGGTCGAGGCCGAGGACAACCACAACGACGTCGTCGTCCTCAAGACCTCGGCGACCGAGCCGCGGCTGCCGACCTACCACTTCGCGCACGTCGTCGACGACCACCTGATGCGGACCTCGCTGGTGGTGCGCGGCGACGAGTGGCTCTCCTCGGTGCCGACGCACCTGCAGCTGTTCACCGCGCTCGGCTTCCCGCAGGTCGAGTACGCCCACCTCGCGCCGCTGATGAAGCAGGAGGGCAGCTCGCGCCGCAAGCTCTCCAAGCGCAAGGACGACGAGGCCTCGGTCGACTTCTACCTGCAGGCCGGCTACCCGACCGACGCGGTCCTGTACTACCTGCGCGGCCTCGCGAACTCGCCGCTGGCCGAGGTGCCGCTCGCCGAGGCCCTGGCCACGCCGCTGCAGCTCGACCGGTTCCAGGCCGCCGGGCCGCTCGTGGACATGGTCAAGCTCGCCGACATCTGCGCCGACCACATCGCGACGCTGCCCGCCGGGGACGTCCTCGCGGGCGTGCGCGGGTGGGCGCAGGAGTACGACTCGGCGCTCGTCGAGGTGCTCGAGGAGAACGAGAAACTGGCGCTCGCGGCGGTCGACGTCGAGCGCGTCGGGGTCGACAACCCCCGCAAGGACCTCTCCTGCTGGTCGGGGTTCCGGGACGCCTACGGGTTCTTCTTCCCCCAGCTGTTCACCGACGTCACCGACCCCGCGGACGAGCGCTTCAACGGCCTCGACGCGGGGCTCGTGGCGCGGCTGGCCGAGGACCTCGCGGCCCGCTACGTCCACGAGGGCGACCAGCCGACCTGGTTCCAGCAGATCCGCGACCTCGCCGAGCGGCACGGCTTCGCGCCGAACCCGAAGACCTACAAGAAGGACCCCGACGCCTACCCCGGCATGCTGCGCGACGCCGCGAACGTCGTGCGGGTGCTCGTCACGGGCGCGCAGCGCAGCCCGGACCTCTACGAGGTGACCCGCGTGCTCGGCGCCGACGAGGTGGTGCGCCGCATCCGCGCGGTGGCCTGAGCCCCGAATCTGCCCCAGGGTGGCCACCGTGTCCGGCTCCGACGTCCCGCTCCGCCCGCCGCGCGAGTCGCTCGACCCGCGGGTGCGGCTGTGGTGGCGGGTGCACGGGCTCGCCTGGCCGGTGCTGGTCGCCGTCGTGCTCGCGGTGCTCGGGTGGCTGATCCGTCCGCTCGGGTGGTTCCTGCCGGTGGCGGGGGCGGCGGTGGTGCTCGGGCTGGTGGTGGCGCTGGTGTTCCCGGCGTACTGGTACCGGATCCACCGCTGGGAGCTCACCGACGACGCCGTCTACACCCGCGCCGGGTTCGTCTGGCAGGAGTGGCGGGCGGCGCCGTTGTCGCGGATCCAGACGGTGGACACCACCCGCGGCCCGCTGCAGCAGGCGCTCGGGCTGGCCACCCTCGTCGTGACGACGGCGTCGGCCAAGGGCGCCGTCCGGGTCGCGGGCCTGGACCACGAGCGGGCGGCGGACATCGCCGAGCGCCTCACCCGGGCGACGCAGGCCGTCCCGGGCGACGCGACGTGAGTGCCCCGGAGACCTGGCGGCGGCTCGACGGGCGCACCGTGCTCGCCTCGGCGGTGCTCGCGCTCGGCGCCTGTCTGGCCGCCGGGGTGCCGGTGCTGCTGGGGCAGCGCGGGCGGGACACCTTCGCGTTCACGCTGGGGTTCGTGGTGACGGCGATGGTCGTGCTCGTCGTCGCGGCGACCGTCATCGAGTACGTCCGCCTGGCCCGCACCCGGTTCCGCGTCGGGCCGGACCGCGTCGAGGTGCACAGCGGCATCCTGGTGCGCTCGCGCCGGGGCCTCGCCCGGGAGCGGGTCCGCAGCGTCGAGGTGACGGCCGACCCGGTGCTGCGGGTGCTCGGGCTCGCGACGGTGCGGATCGGGACCGGGCAGAAGGCGTCGACGACCGACCGCCCGCTCGAACTGCGGGCGCTGCGCCGCCCGGACGCGGAGGGGCTGCGGCGCGACCTGCTGGAGCGACCCGTCGTCGGGACGGTTCCGGCCGACCCGGAGGCGGAGGGGACGGCGCCGCGGGACGAGACCCTCGCCGTCCTCGACCCCGGTTGGGTCCGGTTCGCGCCGCTGTCGGCGCTGACACCCGCGCTCGGCGTCGCGGCGTTCGGGGCGCTGCTGCAGGGCTCGGACTGGTTCGGGCTGCAGCGGGTGGTCATCGACGACGCGGCCCGGGTCGCGCTGGCGCTGGGCGCGGCGGTGTCGCTCGTCGTCGGGCTGGTGGTGGTCGCGGTCGTCGGGACGGTGGCCTCGCTGGCGGTGTTCGTCGAGTCGTGGTGGGGCTACCGGTTGACCCGGGAGCCGCGCACCGGGGCGCTGCACGTGCGGCGGGGCCTGCTGACCCGGCGGTCGACGACCCTCGAGGAGGACCGGCTGCGCGGGGTCGCGGTGATCGAGCCGGCCGCCGTGCGGCTGGTCGGGGCGGCCCGGGTGGACGCGGTCGCGACCGGCCTCTCCAGCGGGCAGGAACAGCGCGCCGACCCGCGGGGACTGCTCCCGGTCGCCCCGCACGCCGTGGCGGACCGCGTCGTGGCCGAGGTGCTCCGCGAGCCGGCCGCGCCGACCACGCAGGTCGCGCTGCGCGCGCACCCGCCCGCCGCCCGGACCCGCCGCGTGCGCTGGGCGACGGCGGTCTGCCTGATCCCGGCGGTGGTGCTCGCGCTGCTGTCGCTGATCGGCCGGACCGGGCTGTGGATCCCGGCGGGGGTGGTGGCGGTCGTCGGGATCGCGGCCGGGACGTGGCTGGGCCGCATGGCGTACCGGAACCTCGGGCACGGGCTCGTCGGGCGGTACGTGGTGACGCGGCACGGGGCGCCCGGGCGGCGCACGGTCGCGCTGCGGCGCGACGGCATCCTCACCTGGACGCTGACCCGCACGCCCTTCCAGCGGCGGGCGGGGCTCGTCACGCTGTGGTTCACCACCGCGGCGGGCGACGGGGCGTACGGCGTGTACGACCTCGGCGTCGAGCAGGCCGTGGCGCTCGCCGCGGAGACCCTGGGCGAGGAGTTCACGCCGTACCTGCGCGAGGCCAGGATGACCGCATGACCACGCGGGCCGTCCTGCACCTCGCCGAGCACACCCACACCTACGGCCTCTCGCTCTCGGGACTGTGCGTGCGCGGGGACCGGATGTTGCTCGCCCCCGACGAGGGCGCGGCCCTGCTCGGCCTCACGCGGCATTCCGAGGAGGACTGGGGCGACCCCGTGGAGCTGGCCCTCGCCGACCTCGTCGACCTGCCCGGCTCCGCCGACGACGAGGTGGACGTCGAGGGCATCGACGTCACCGACGAGTACGTGTGGGTCACCGGGTCGCACTCGGCCAAGCGGAAGAAGGTCAAGGCCGGGACGCCGCCGGAGAAGGTCGGGAAGCGCCTGCGCAAGATCTCGGCGGAGGAACCACGACGCCTGCTCGCCCGGCTGCCGCGCGGGGCGGACGGGTTCCCGACGGCGGGTGGGGTCCGGCTGCCCACGGACGGTCGGGGCCTGTTCGCGGCGCTCGAGGACGACGACCACCTGGGTCCGTTCCTCGGCATCCCGGGCAAGGACAACGGCTTCGACGTCGAGGGGCTCGCGGCGATCGGGGCCGACCGGGTGCTCCTCGGCCTGCGCGGCCCCGTGCTGCGGGGCTGGGCGGTGGTCCTGGAGCTGACGCTCGGCGAGGGGGACGGCGGGCTGGCCCTGCTCGGCGTGCGGAAGCACTTCCTGGATCTGCGCGGCCTCGGGGTGCGCGACCTCGTGCGCGACGGCGACGACCTGCTCGTCCTCGCGGGTCCGACGATGGTGCTCTCCCGCCCCGCGCGCGTGCTGCGGATCCGCGGGGGAGCGCACGGACTGCCGGAGGCCGTGGCGGCCGAGGGAGTCGAGACGGTGTGCGAGCTGGAGACCGGGGACGGGGAGGACCACCCGGAGGCGATCGGTGTCCTGGGGCCGGGATCGCTGCTGGTGCTGCACGACAGCCCGGCCGCCGACCGGCTCGGGGAGCACACCGTGGCCGGGGACGTGCTGCACGGGCTGGACGTGGGCCGCAGCTGAGGCCCGTCTCCGGTCAGAAGGGCGGGTCGTCGCCGGCACAGGTGGTGCTGTCGGGTCGGACGTGCAGGCGCCAGGCGGTGTCGGCGGCGGCATCGGTCACGTGGCCGTGGCGGTTCGGTCGGGGACGGCCGGGTGGTCGTGGTCGAGGGATGCTTCGAACACTGGTACGAACCCCCGACGGTCACGCCCGCGCTACAGCTCCAGCAGGCCCCGCACCACCGTGGCCGCCGCCCCGACCGCGGCGACGGCGAGCATCAGCCGCCGACCGAGGACCGGGTCCAGACGCCGCTGCACCGGGCCGCCGAGCAGCACACCCGCGGTGATGGCGACGAGGCCGGCGATCCAGGTCGTGGTCGTGAGGGCCGGGACGCCCTTCACGACCAGAGCGGTGAGGTTCACCGCGAGCAGCACCGCCTGCGCGGTCGGCACGAACACCCGCGGCTCGATGCGTTGCGAGGCGCCGTAGGCCGAGATCAGCGGCCCCCCGACCCCGGCGGTCGCGTTGACGAATCCCGCCGCCACCCCGGACCCCACCGCCCCGGCCCGCCCGCGGAGAGCGGCCCCGGCGGCCGGGACCACCGACAGCGCGACCCCGAGCAGGGCGAGCAGCCCGACGACCACGAGCAGCGGCGCCTCCGGGAGCGTCGTCGCGACGAGCGCGCCCGTCGGCACCCCGACCGCCGCGCCGAGCAGCAACAACCCGACCGCGGACCAGCGCGCGTCCCGCCAGGTCTGCACCAGCACCAGCGTGCACAGCACGCTCTGCAGCGCGTTGCCGAAGGACACCCCGTCGCGCGGCCCGAGCACGGCGACCAGGAACGGCGCGCCGACGAGGGCGAGCCCGAGCCCGGTGGTGCGCTGCAGGGTGGCGCCCGCCATCACCGGTACCCCCACGAGGAGGGCCACGACGACGGGGCTCATGGGCGCATCCTTGCACTCCGTGGTCGACACGTTGCGTGACTGGATCTGGCGCACGACCGGCGCAACAGGGCACGATACGGCCAGAAGTTGCACCCAGAGTGAGAAGAGGCGCGTCATGACCGCTCATTGGGCCCAGCCGACCACACCCGCTGTCGGGAAGGGGACGGCGGAGCGTCACCGCCCGGGTGGCCAACCCCACGCTCCGCGCCGCGGTGCGCCGCCGGGTCGGCGGTGGGCCGCCGCGCTGGGGGTCGCGGGTCTGCTGGTGCTCGGCGCGTGCGGCTCGGGCGGCGGCAGCGCGGACGTGCGGTGCTCCGCCGGTCAGTGCCGGGCCGTGGTGAGCGGGACGCCGGTCGAGGTCTCGGAGCCGTCGGGCGCGGGGTCGATGGCCCTGGTCATGGGCACGTCGACCAGCCGGCCGAAGCCGACGACGTCGAAGAGCAGCTCCTCGCGACCCACGACCCGCCCGACGACCCGCACGCCGAGCCGGGACCGCGACGACGTCGACTTCGTGGTGCGGGCGGTCGGGCCCGGCTGGGTGGAGGTCGACGACGACGGCGTGCAGCGGCTCGCGGTCGGGCAGGTGTTCGCCGAGGACGACCGGGTGGTCCGGGTCGAGTCCGCGGACGGCCGGACGGCGGTGTTCGTGTGGCCTGCGGCCGTGTGAGCACGTTCGGGGGCTCCCGCCACGGTACGTGCTCACACGGCGGAGCCACCTACACGTTCATCGCGACGTACTTGATCTCCAGGTACTCGTCGATCCCGACGTCGCCGCCCTCGCGGCCGAGCCCGGACTGCTTCACCCCGCCGAAGGGGGCGCCGGCGTTGGAGACCATCCCCTGGTTCAGGCCGACCATGCCGGCCTCGAGGCGCTCGGAGAGCCGGATCGCCCGCTGCAGGTCGCGGGTGTAGAGGTAGCTGACCAGGCCGAACTCGGTGTCGTTGGCCGCGCGGATGGCCTCGTCGTCGTCGGTGAAGGTGAAGATCGGCGCCACCGGGCCGAAGATCTCCTCCTTGACCAGGCGCGCCGAGGTCGGCACGTCGGCGAGGACGGTCGGCGGGTAGAAGTAGCCCGCGCCGTTCGGGATCTCGCCGCCGGTGCGGATCTTCGCGCCCTTCTGCACGGCGTCGTCGACGAGCTCGGCGACCTTGTCGCGCTGGTCGGCCTCGACGAGCGGCCCGACCTCGACGCCCTCCTCGGTGCCGCGGCCGATCGTCATGGCGCCCATGCGGTCGACCAGCTTCTTGGTGAACTCCTCGGCGACGTCGGCGTGGACGTAGAACCGGTTGGCCGCGGTGCACGCCTCGCCGATGTTGCGCATCTTGGCGAGCATCGCGCCCTCGACCGCCGCGTCGACGTCGGCGTCCGCGCACACCACGAACGGCGCGTTGCCGCCGAGCTCCATGGAGGTCTTGAGCACCTGCTTGGCGGACTGCTCGATGAGCTTCTGCCCGACCTCGGTGGACCCGGTGAACGAGAGCTTGCGGATGCGCCCGTCCTCGATGAGCGGGCCCATCACCTTGCCCGTGGACTTGGTGGTGACGACGTTGAGCACGCCCTCGGGCAGCCCCGCCTGCGCGAGGATGTCGGCGAGCTTGAGGATCGTCAGCGGGGTGAGCGACGCCGGCTTGATCACCATTGTGCAACCGGCGGCGATCGCGGGGCCGATCTTGCGGGTGCCCATGGCGAGCGGGAAGTTCCACGGCGTGATCAGCAGGCACGGGCCGATCGGCTGACGCATCACCAGCACCCGCCCGGCGCCCGTGGCGTTGACCTTCCACTCGCCGTTGATCCGCACGGTCTCCTCGGAGAACCAGCGGAAGAACTCGGCCGCGTAGGTGATCTCGGCCTTCGACTCGGCGAGCGGCTTGCCCATCTCGAGGGTCATGAGCATGGCGATGTCGTCGGCCTGCTCGGTGATCATCTCGAAGGCGCGGCGCAGGATCTCGCCCCGCTCGCGGGGGGCCGTGGCCGCCCACTCGGCCTGCTTCTTCGCCGCGGCGTCGAGGGCGGCCATACCGTCCTCGGGGGAGGCGTCGGCGACCTCGCACAGGATCTCACCGGTGGACGGGTCCTCGACGGGGAAGGTCTTCCCCTCCGCGGCGTCCCGCTCCCGGCCGCCGATCAGCAGCTTCTTCGGGACTTCGTCGATGACCCGTCGCTCGCGGTCGGCGTCGCTCATCTGGGTGCTCAGCTCCTTCGCAATGGGCGTGACCCGCCGTAGATGCCCGGACGGCGGGTCACCTACTCACAGCGTCACGGCGACGTACTTCGTCTCCAGGTACTCGTCGATCCCGACGCGGCCGCCCTCGCGCCCGAGGCCGGACTGCTTCACGCCGCCGAACGGCGCCGCGGGGTTGGACACCATGCCCTGGTTGAGCCCGACCATCCCGGCGTCGAGCCGCTCGGAGAGCTCGAAGGCCCTGCGCAGGTCCTGCGTGTAGAGGAAGGCGACCAGCCCGTACTCGGTGTCGTTGGCCAGGCGGATCGCCTCGTCGTCGTCGGCGAACGTGAAGATCGGCGCCACGGGGCCGAAGATCTCCTCGTGGGCCAGCCGGGTCGACGGCGGGACGTCGGCGAGCACCGTCGGCGGGTAGTACCAGCCGGGCCCGTCGGGCACCTCGCCCCCGAGCCGGACCGTCGCCCCGTCCGCCACGGCCTCGGACACCAGCCCGTCGACCTTGTCGCGCTGCACGTCCGAGATGAGCGGCCCGACCTGGACGCCCTCCTCGGTGCCGCGCCCGACCTTCTGCGCGCCCATCCGCTCGGTCATCTTCGCGGTGAACTCCTCCGCGACGTCGGCGTGCACGTAGAAGCGGTTGGCGGCCACGCAGGCCTCGCCGATGATCCGCATCTTGGCCACCATCGCGCCGTCGACGGCCTTGTCGACGTCGGCGTCCGCGCAGACGATGAACGGCGCGTTCCCGCCGAGCTCCATCGACGTCCGCAGCACCGTGTCGGCGGCCTGCGCGAGCAGCTTCCGGCCCACGGCCGTCGAGCCGGTGAAGGAGAGCTTGCGCAGCCGCGGGTCGTGCAGCAGGGGCTCGACGACGCCGCCGGGATCCGTCGTCGTGACGACGTTGAGCACGCCCGCCGGCAGGCCCGCCTCGGCGAGGAGGTCGGCGAGGTAGAGCATGGTCAGCGGCGTCAGGTCGGCGGGCTTGACCACCATCGTGCAGCCGGCCGCGATCGCCGGGCCGATCTTGCGGGTGCCCATCGACAGCGGCATGTTCCAGGGCGTGACGAGCAGGCACGGCCCGACGGGTCGGCGCATGACGAGCATGCGGTTGCCGGCCGGGTCCGTCGCGAAGTCCCCGGAGATCCGCACGGCCTCCTCGGAGAACCAGCGAAAGAACTCGGCGGCGTAGGTGACCTCGGCCGTCGACTCGGTGACCGACTTGCCCATCTCGAGGGTCATGAGCACCGCGAGGTCGTCGCGGCGCTCGATGAGCATCTCGTAGGCCCGGCGGAGGATCTCCGAGCGCTGCCGGGGCGGGGTGGCCGCCCACTCCTCGGCGGCGGCCACGGCCGCGTCGAGCGCCGCGCGGCCCTCCTCGGGCCCGGCGTCGGCGACCTCGGCGATCGTCTCGCCGGTCGAGGGGTCCTCCACCGGGAAGGTCCGGCCGGTGTCCTGGGCCCTGCCGCCGATCCGCAGCCCGGTCCCGACCGCCCCGACGATGGCCTTCTCGTTGTCCTGCACGGCGCCTCCTGCACTCGTCTGCAGATCAGCAGTGCCCCGGCGAGCAGCGCCACAACCGCCAGCGGGGGCGCGTCACCGGGCGGGTCCCTACGCTCACGGGCGTGTTCTCTCCGCACGTCGTGGTCGCTCCCCGCCCGGACCTGCCCCAGCGCGTTCCCGACGGCGAGGGCGGCCCGGTCGTGGTGGTCGGCGGCGGTCTCGCGGGAGTGACAGCCGCAACGGTCCTCGCCGAGCGGGGGATGTCCGTCGAGCTGCTGGAGGCCGCGCCCCGCCTCGGCGGCCGGCTCGGCACGTGGCCGCGGACGCTGCCCGACGGCACCGAGGTCACCGTCGAGCACGGCTACCACGGGTTCTTCCGGCAGTACTACACGCTGCGCGACGTGCTGCGGCGCATCGACCCGGACCTCGCCTTCCTGCGCGACGTCGGCGGCTACCCCGTCGAGAGCCGCGAGTGGGAGTCCGAGGACTTCACCGACCTCCCGACGACGCCGCTGGCGAACCTCGCCGCGCTGGTGTGGAAGTCGCCGAGCTTCCGCCTGCGCGACCTGCGCAAGGTCGACGGACGCGAGGCGCTCGCGATGCTGCGCTACGACCCGGTGCGCACCTTCGCCGAGCACGACCACCGCACCACGGCCGAGCTGCTCGACGCCTTCGGCTTCTCCGAGCGCGGCCGCGCCATGCTCTTCGAGGTCTTCGCGCACTCGTTCTTCAACACCGAGCAGCGCTACTCGGCGGCCGAGTTCCTCGCGATGTGCCACTTCTACTTCACCGGCAACCCCGAGGGCCTCGGGATGGACGTCCCGGTCGACCAGTACGCGGCCACGCTGTGGGAGCCGTTCGCCGCGCTGCTGGACAAGCACGGCGCCACGGTGACGACGGGGGCGCGGGCGACCGTCGTCGTGAACGGCCCCGGCGGCTGGTCGGTGGGCGTCGAGGGCGGGCCGACGCGGACCGCGCGCCACCTCGTCGTCGCCACCGACGTCCCCGGCACCCGCGACCTGTTCGCCCGGTCGCCCGGCTTCGCGACGACCGCGCCGCGACTCGCCGCGCAGGTGGCCGAGCTGCCCGGCGGCGAGCCCTACGTCGTCGCGCGCCTGTGGTGCCGCGGCGACGTCGACGCCCGGCACGCCGACTTCACCGGCGTCACCCGCGAGCGCATCCTCGACTCGGTGACCCTGTTCCACCGCATCGAGGCGGAGTCCGCGGCCTGGGCACGCCGGACGGGCGGCTCCGTGATCGAGCTGCACTCCTACGCCTGCCCGCACGAGGCGACGCGCGACGATCTGGTCGCGCAGATGCGTCGCGAACTCGAGGGCCTGTGGCCGGAGTTCGCCGAGCTGGAGGTGCTCGACGTCGACGCGCACCTCTACACCAACGCCCCGGGCTTCGACCCCGGGTACCACCCGCGGCGGCCCGGCGTCGTGACCGACGCCCGCGGGCTGCGCCTGGCGGGGGACTGGGTGGCCTCCGACGTGCCGTCGGCGCTCATGGAGCGGGCGGCCGTGACCGGGGTGCTCGCCGCGAACGACGTCCTGCGCGAGGAGGGCGTGGCGCCCGAGCCGATCCGGTCGATCACGCCGCGCGGCGTCCTCGCGGGCCGGAGGCGATAGGGTGCGGCGCGTCAGGCGATCAACGTTCGAGGAGAGGGACAGCGTGCAGACCCGACGGGTGGCGTCCTTGCTGGTCATCGCGGCGGCCTCGGCGGCCGTGCTGTCGGGGTGCGTGTACGACGCCGAGCCCGCGCCGGGTTCGCCCTCGAACCCGAACGTGTTCTCGACCGAGGGCTTCCCGCCCCCCGGCCCGCCGCCCGTGCCCGGTCAGATCACGCCCGGCCCGGTCGCCCCGCCGGCCCCGGCGAACGCGCCGCGCCCGGCCACCGGCCCGCAGGGCCCGCAGCCGACCCCGTCGCCGCAGACCTCCGAGGTCGAGCCGCGCCCGACGAGCGCGCCGGCCCCGGCTCCGGGGAGCTAGCACCGCCCCGCTGCGAGCAATGCGTCACTGCCGGCACTGAACGCCGGCGAAGCCACACCGTGGGAGCCGTCCCCGACGGTGTGGCTCTCCTGGCACTGGACGCACGCAGTGACGCATTGCTGTCACCGGCAGTGCTGTCACCGGCAGTGCTGTGACCGGCACTGCCCGCGCGCCGCGCGTGCTACGCCGCGGACCCGTCGTCGGGAAGGGCACGGCGACGCCGGCGGCCGCGCGCCGAGATCAGGATCCCGATCAGGCCCAGCGTGCCGGAGATGCCGAACGCGATGAACGACTGCGGCGAGATCCCGCCGGTCACCGCGTCGCCGAGGAACACCACGGCGGCCGTCCCGGGGACCAGCCCGACGAGCGTGCCGATCAGGTAGGCGTGCCAGCGCACACTGGTCACCCCGAGCGTGTAGTTGAGCGGCGCGAACGGGATGCCGACCAGCCGCGACGAGGTCACGGTCAGCAGTTCGCGCTCGCAGAGCCGTTCCTCGAGGGCCTGCACCCGCTTGGGGCCGAGCCGGTGGATCGCCCGGCCGCCCAGCCGTCGGGCGATCCAGAACCCGATCAGCGCGGACACCATCGACGCCGCGACCGCGATCGCGATGCCCCACACCGGGCCGAACATCAGTCCCGCGGCGAGGGTGAAGGCCGTGCGGGGGATCGGCGTCGTCGTGATGACCGCGTGCACGAGGAAGAAGATCAGCGGCGCCGCGGGCCCGACGGCGAGGACCCACTCGCGCAGTTCGGCGGGCGAGGGCAGGGGCACCACGACCGCCACGACCACGGCGACGGCCAGCAGGCCGAGCGCCAGCAGGCCCCGCGTCCGGTTGCGCACGCCGTCCCTCTCGCTCGCCGGCTCCCGACGGGGCTCCAGACTACTCAGCCGACGCGGGCGAACAGGCCCTGGTACTCCCGGACGAGCCCGAGTGGATCGACGGTGAACGCGAAGGATCCGTACTGCGGATCGGCGTAGGTCCACCGGTCCTCGGCCTCGCGGCGGTAGGTCTGGGCGACCCGCTGCACGGCCAGCGACGGCACGTCGACCCACGCCACGTCCACCGTGCGCTCCTCGCCGACCGCGAGGTCGAGGCGCCGGACCACGAGCGTGTTGGTCAGGGGCGTCACCGAGACGTCGACGTCGTGGCAGCCCTCGAGCTCCGGCCAGTCGCGACCGTCGAGGGTCCAGTGGCCGAGCGCGTCCGCGGTGAGCGTGACCCGGTCCAGCCCGTCCCCGCCGAGCGCCTCGAGGAAGCACGCCCGGGTCTGCCAGCGGGCGTCGACGACCACCGAGAACCGCGCCGACCACGGCTTCGGGGCGGCCTGCTCACCGATGGGTCCGGTGTCGTCGGGCGAGTCCGCCCCGATCGCGGCCCCGTCGAGCAGGAACGCCGCGTCCGGCCGGTCGGGCGTCGGCTCCATCTCCGAGACCGTGCCGTGCACCAGTCCGTGCGGCTCGTCGAGGCGACGCCAGAGTGCGGTCCCGAGGGGCATCGCGACATCGTGGCACGATCGGGAGGGGACGAAGTCGATCAGGTCGGGAGGACCCGGTGAGCGAGCCGCAGGACCAGAGGGGTCCCGACGACCGGTCCGGCTCCGGCTCGGGTCCCGGGTCGGGATCGGGATCGGCCGGGGGAGTGCCGCCCTGGGACCCCGCCGACCGCCCGGCGACGGGTGGCTGGCAGAGCCCGGGACCGTCGCCCACGACGCCGGGGCCCCCGACGGCCGGCACGCCGCGCACCCCGCCTCCCGCGGGCGACCCGTGGGGGTTCGGCGGCCCGGTCACCACCCCGCGGCCGGGGATCGTGCCGCTGCGGCCGCTGGCCCTCGGCGAGGTGCTCGACGGCGCCTTCCAGTACATCCGGGCGCACCCGCGGGTGGTCCTCGGGGTGTCCGCCGTGGTCGCCGTGATCACCACGTTGATCCAGGCTCCGTTCCAGGCCACCTACGGGCAGTCGCTCGAGCCGTTCCTCGTGCCCTCCGGCGGCGCCCAGCCCGACCTCGGCGCGCTTGCCGGGATCCTCGGCGGCGCGTCCGCGCTGCTCGGGGTGAGCGCGGTGGTCGGGCTGCTCGCGAACACCGTGCTGACCGGCCTGCTCGTCGTGGTGCTCTCGCGTTCGGTGCTCGGCGCGCCCGTCGACGCGCGCGAGTGCTGGAACGCGGCGCGGCCCCGCCTGCCCGGGCTGCTCGGCGTCGTGGTGCTCGTGGCCCTGGTGACGCTGCTGGCGCTCGCGGTGTGCCTCGCGCCGGCGGGGATCGCGGCGCTCGTGGGGGCGACCGGCCTCGCCGTCGGGCTCGCGGCGCTCGGCCTGCTCGTCGGCGGCGTCGCGGCCGTGGTGGTCAGCGTGCTGCTCTCCCTCGCCGCGCCCGCCTACGTGCTGGAGGGCATCGGCGTCACCGCCGCCCTGTCCCGCTCCCGCGCGCTCGTGACCGGCCGGTTCTGGCCCGTCCTCGGCATCCTGCTGCTGGCGACGATCATCGTCTCGATCGTCGCCGGGCTCGTCGGCGTGCCGTTCGGCCTGGTGGCCACCGGCGTCGCCTCGGCGACCGGCACCAGCCCGTACTCCCTGCTGCCGCTGCTCGTCTCCTCGATCGGCACCGTGATCGGTGCGGCGCTCACGTCGCCGTTCCAGGCCGGGGTGACGGGGTTGCTCTACATCGACCAGCGCATGCGGCGCGAGGGCTTCGACATCGAGCTGCAGCGGGCCGCTCACGGCCTGGCGTGAGCGCGTGACCCCGCCCCCGCCGCCGTTCACCCCGACCGCCGACCAGGCGCGGGAGCTGGCGGCGCGCGAGCTCGCGGGGGCCGCCTACCGGGCCCGGGAGCCGGGCGTGCTCGAACGGGTCGGGCAGTGGCTGCTCGACCGGCTCGACGAGCTGATCACCCTGCTCACCGCGCAGCGGCTCGGGGGAGCGGGCGGGGTCGTGCTCGTCCTCGTGCTGGTCGCGGTGGTGGTGGTCGTGGTGCGCCTGCGGCTCGGCCGTTCCGCGCGGACCGCGCGCCTCGCCTCCGCCTCGCTCGACGACACCGGGCTCACCGCGGCCGACCACCGCGCCCGCGCCGGGGAGCACGGCGCCGCGGGGCGGCACGACGAGGCGGTGCGCGAGTGGATGCGCGCCCTCGTGCGCGGGCTGGAGGAGCGCGACGTGCTCACCGCGCGCCCGGGGCGGACCGCGGGCGAGGCGGCGCGGGAGGCCGCGGCGGTGCTGCCCGCGGCGGGCGGGGCGCTCGCGGACGCGGCCCGCTGCTTCGACGAGACCGTGTACGGCGGGCGGCCCGCCGACGCCGGGTCGGTGGACCGGATGCGGGCCGCCGACGACGCCGTGCGCGGGGTCCCGGTGACGGCGGGGTGACCCTGCGCCGTCGGCTCCGGCGCGCCCGGGGACCGCTCCTCGTCGGCGCGCTCGTCGTCGTCGCGGGCCTCGTCCTCGCGCTCGCGGGCGCCCGGGCGGGACAGGGGCTGCTGGAGCCCGGCGGGGTCGACCCCGCCGGCAGCGGCGCGCTCGTGGCCGTGCTGCGCGAGCAGGGCGTCCGGGTGGACGTCGCGACCCGGCCCGAGGACGTCGTCGGCGCCGGCCCCGACACGACCGTGCTCGTCGCGTTCCCCGCCCGCCTCGGGCCCACCGGGCGACTCGCCCTCGCGCACGCAGGC
Organism: Actinomycetospora soli; assembly: GCF_021026295.1. GTDB lineage: Bacteria > Actinomycetota > Actinomycetes > Mycobacteriales > Pseudonocardiaceae > Actinomycetospora > Actinomycetospora soli. The sequence continues at coordinate 251,728 of NZ_JAJNDA010000005.1, read as the reverse complement.
GCCGACGTGGTCCTGGTCGCGCCCGACGGCGCCGCCCTCGAGGACCTCGTGCCGGGGGTGCGGGCCGCCCAGGCGCCGCCGGACCTGCTCACCACCGGGGTCGTCCCCGCCCCGGGCTGCCCGCTGCCCGCCGCGCTCGCCGCCGGGCCGCTCGCCCTCGACGGCGCGGTGTACGAGGTCGCCCCGCCCGCGGTCGGGTGCTACGCCGCGGAGGGGGTCGCGCCGCTCGCGGTCAGCGGCCGCACCGTGGTGCTCGGGTCGGCGACGCCGTTCACCAACGAGGCGCTCGACCGGGCCGGCAACGCCGCGCTCACCATGACCCTGCTCGGCGCGCACCCCCGCGTGCTCTGGTACCTCCCCGAGCCCGGCGCCGGCGGCGAGACGTCCCTGGTCGACCTCGTCCCGCGCGGCTGGCTCTGGGGCACCGTGATGCTGCTGCTCGCCGGGGGCGTCACCGCTCTGTGGCGGGGCCGGCGCCTCGGGCCGGTGGTCGCCGAACGGCTCCCGGTGCGCGTGGCCGCGGCGGAGACGACGCGCGGCCGGGCCGCGCTCTACCGGCGACTCGGCGCGCGCGGCCGGGCCGCCGCGATCCTGCGCGCCGACGCGCGGCGACGCCTCGCCGCCCGGCGTGGCCTCCCGCCGGATGCGCCCACCGAGGCCCTCGCAGCAGCGCCTGAGACCCTTCGAGCTGCCGCGAAGGATCTCCTGGAGGGCCCCGACCCGACCGACGACGCCGCGCTCGTGCGGCTGGCCGACGAGCTGGACCGACTGGTGAGGAGCACCCCGTGACCCCCGACGAGGCCCGCGAGGCCCTGACCGCGCTGCGGGGCGAGGTGGCGAAGGTGGTCGTGGGGCACGACGCCGCCGTCACCGGCCTGGTGATCGCCCTGCTCTCCCGGCGGCACGTGCTGCTCGAGGGCGTCCCGGGCGTGGCGAAGACGCTGCTGGTCCGGGCGGTCGCGGCGGCGTGCTCGCTGGAGAACCGCCGGGTGCAGTTCACGCCCGACCTCATGCCCGGCGACGTCACCGGCTCGCTGGTCTACGACGCCGGGACCTCCGCGTTCGACTTCCGCCCCGGGCCGGTGTTCACGAACCTCCTGCTCGCCGACGAGATCAACCGCACGCCGCCGAAGACCCAGGCGTCGCTGCTGGAGGCCATGGAGGAGTTCCAGGTCTCGGTCGACGGCACCCCGCGGCCGCTGCCCGACCCGTTCGTCGTGGCCGCCACCCAGAACCCCGTCGAGTACGAGGGCACCTACCCGCTGCCCGAGGCCCAGCTCGACCGGTTCCTCGTCAAGCTCGTGCTCGACCTGCCCGCCCGCGACGACGAGATCGCCGTGCTCGAGCGGCACGCCGGCGGGTTCGACCCGCGCGACCTCTCGGCGGTCCGCCCGGTCGCCGGGGCCGAGCACCTGACGACGGCGCGGGCGGCGGTCGGGGCGGTCGCGGCGCGGCCCGAGGTGCTGGCCTACGTCGTGGACGTGTGCCGCGCGACGCGCAGCTCGCCGTCGGTCGCGCTCGGTGCCTCCCCGCGCGGGGCGACCGCGCTGCTCGTCGCCGCCCGCGCCTGGGCGTGGCTCTCGGGGCGCGACTACGTGACCCCCGACGACGTCAAGGCCTGGGCCCTCCCCGTCCTGCGCCACCGCCTCGCGCTGCGCCCCGAGGCGGAGCTGGAGGGCGTGACCACGGACGGCGTGGTGCGGGGCGTGCTGGACTCGGTGCCGGTCCCGCGCTGATGGCACTCTCGGGCCGTGCGGCGCTGGCGGCGGTCGTCGGCGCGCTCGTCGTGGGCCTGCTCGTGCCCTCGGTCGCGGGCGTGCTCGGGATCGTCGCGGCGCTGCTGGTCGCGGTGGTGATCGACCTCGTGCGCGCCGGGTCCCCGGCCGCGCTGCACCTGGAGCGGGCCGAGGAGCTCGTCCAGGTGCGACTGTCCGAGGAGGCCGCGACCACGGTCGTCGTCGTCAACCCGTCCCGACGACGGGTGGTGGGGCTCGTGCGCGACGCCTGGCCGCCGTCGTGCGGCGCGGCGGGCGACGTGCACCGGCTCGACGTCCCGGCGGGGGAGCGACGGCGGGTGACGACGACGCTGCGGCCGACGCGGCGGGGCGAGCACGCCGCGGCGACGGTGACGGTGCGGGCGTGGGGCCCGCTCGGGCTCGCGGCCCGGCAGCGGTCCCGCGCCGTGCCCGGGCGCGTGCGCGTGCTGCCCGAGTTCGCGTCGCGGCGGCACCTGCCCTCCCGGCTCGCGCGGCTGCGGGAGCTCGACGGGCGGCGCGCGGTGCAGGTCCGGGAAGCGGGGACCGAGTTCGACTCGCTGCGGGAGTACGTGCGCGGCGACGACGTGCGCTCGATCGACTGGCGCGCGTCGGCGCGGTCGACGGACCTGGTCGTCCGCACCTGGCGTCCGGAGCGGGACCGGCACGTGCTGGTCGTGCTCGACACCGGCCGCACCGCGGCGGGGCTGGTGGGCGAGGGCACCAGCGGGGCCCCGCGGCTGGACGCGTCGCTCGACGCGGCCCTGCTCCTCGCGGCGCTGGCCGCCCGGGGCGGGGACCGGGTGGACCTGCTCGCCGTCGACCGGGCCGTGCGCGCCTCCGTGATCGGGGCCCGCGACCCGCTGCCCGCGATGACGGCGGCCCTCTCCGGGGTGGAGCCCACGCTGGTGGAGACCGACATGCGGCTGCTCGCGGCGACGGTGCTGACCCGGGCGTCGCGGCGGTCGCTGGTGGTGCTGTTCACCGGTCTCGACGACGCGGCCGTGGCCGAGGGCCTGGAGCCCGTGCTGGGCCCGCTGCTGCACCGGCACACGCTGCTGGTGGCCGGGGTGGCCGATCCCGCCGTGGCGTCGCTGGCTCTCGGCCGCGGCTCGGGGGAGGCGGTCTACGGGGCCGTGGCGGCGACCGTGGCGGCCGAGGAACGCCGGGCCGTCGTGGGGCGGCTGCAGCGGCGGGGGGTCGAGGTGGTGGACGCGCCGCCCGACGAACTCGCGCCCGCCGTGGCCGACCGGTACCTGGCGTTGAAGGCGCGGGGGCGGCTGTAGCCCCGCTCCGGGTGCAAGCAATGCGTCACTGCTGGCACTGGACGCCAGGAAAGGCCACATCGTCGGCGGGACGGTCGAGCGTGTCGAGCTGCTGACGTTCAGCGTCCGCCGTGTGCCACCGCTGACGTCGGTGACGACGCGTCGTCCAGGACCCCGGCCCGCGTCCGCAGCACCCGCCGCCCGTGCAGCACGTAGGCCACGAACAGCAGCCACACGGCGACCCCGATGCCGATGCGCGCCCACGTGGGCAACCCCGACGGGGTCACGAACGCCTCGACGATCCCCGACACCAGCAGCACCCCGACGAGGCCGAGCGCGATGCCCACGGTGATCCGTGCCTGCCGGGCGAGCGAGCGCGCGCGGGTGAGCGGGCCCGGGTCGATCCACGACCAGCCCAGCTTCAGCCCCGCCCCGGCCGCGACGAAGACGGCGGTGAGTTCCAGCAGGCCGTGCGGGGTGATGAGCCCGAGGAAGAGGTCGAGGCGGCCGTTCGCGGCGAGGATGCCGCCCGAGATGCCGACGTTCACGACGTTCTGGAACAGCACCCACAGCACCGGCAGCACGAGGACGCCCGTGATCAGGCACGTCGCCGCGACCAGCGCGTTGTTGGTCCACACGCGGGCGGCGAACGACGCCGCGGGGTTCGACGAGTAGTACGCCGCGAACTCCTCGTCGACCAGACGCCGCGTCTCCTCGGGCGAGGCGATCGCACCGGCCACCTCGGGGTTCCGCGCCACCCACGCGCCCACCAGCACCATGACCGCCACCGACAGCAGCGCCGTCGGCACCCACCACCGGGCGCTCGCGGCCAGCGCGGCCGGGAACTCCTCGACCACGAAGCGGCGCACCGACCGCCAGCTCCACGGCGTCGTCCCGAGGACCGCCGAGCGGGCGCGGGCGACGAGCGAGGACAGGCGCGAGACCAGGGCCGGGTCGGGGGAGGAGGAGCGCACGACCGACAGGTGCGTCGCGGTGTGGCGGTACAGGTCGAGCGCCTCGTCGGCCTCCTCCGCGCTCCAGCGCCGCCGGCCGCGCAGCAGCTCCTCGAGGCGGTCCCACTCCGCGCGGTGGGCGTCGGTGTAGGCGTCGACGTCCACTCGCGACGGTCCTTTCACTGGCACCATGTCCGATCATGACCCCACCGGATCCCGGCGTCGTGATCGGCGAGGCGGTCGAACTCGATCTCGCTCCCGCCAAGCTACCGAGCCGCGCGCTCGCGTTCGCCCTGGATCTCGTGATCGTCGGCGCGATCCTGGTGGCGGCGACGATCGGTGTGGTCGTGTCCGGCGTCCAGGTCGACGGGGCGCTCGCGGCGACGCTCGGGGTGGTCCTCGCCGTGCTCGCCTTCGTCGTGTGGCCGACCGCCTGGGAGACGCTGACCCGCGGCCGAACGCCGGGCAAGGCCGCGTTCGGGCTGCGGGTGGTCTCCGACGACGGCGGCCCGATCCGCTTCCGGCAGGCCCTCGTCCGCGCCCTGGCCGGCCTGTTCGTCGACTTCGGGCTCCTGAGCGGGATCGTCGCGATCGTGGTCTCGGCCTGCACCCGCCGCGATCAACGGGTCGGCGACCTCCTCGCCGGCACGATCGTCCTGCGCGACCGCGTACCGCGCTCCACCCGACACCCGACGCTGCCCGCGCCCGATCCCGCGCTCGCCGGCTGGGCGTCGACCCTGCAGCTCGCCGCGCTGCCCGACGACCTCGCGCTCGCGGCCCGCCAGTTCCTCGCCCGCGCGGGCGACCTCGATCCCCAGATCCGTCGCACGCTCGGCGAGCGGCTCGCGACGGACGTCGCGGCCCGGACCGCACCCGACCCGCCGTCGGGAACGGGTGCGGAGGCCTTCCTGACGGCGGTCCTGGCCGAGCGCCGTCGTCGGGCGTCGTAGGGAGTCAGTTCCGCAGCCGCACGCTCGACGAGACGACGAGCACCGACGACAGCGCCATCGCCAGCCCCGCGATCAGCGGGCTGAGCAGGCCGAGCGCGGCCAGGGGGATCGCGGCGACGTTGTAGCCGAACGCCCAGACGAGGTTGCGGCGGATCGTCGTGGCCGTGCGCTTCGCGAGGTCGAGGGCGTCCGGGACGGCCTGCAGGTCATCGCGCACGAGGATGACGTCGGCCGCGTCGAGCGCGACGTCGGTGCCCGCCCCGACCGCGAGGCCGAGGTCCGCGGCGGCGAGCGCCGGGCCGTCGTTGACGCCGTCGCCGACCATCGCGACCCGCCGGCCCCCGGACTGCAGCGAGCGCAGCGCGTCGACCTTGCCCTCGGGCAGCACGTCGGCGACGACCTCGTCCACCCCGACCGCCGTCCCGACCGCCGACGCCGCCTCGGACCGGTCGCCCGAGAGCAGCACCGTCCGGAGCCCCGCGGCGCGCAGCCGCGCGATCGCGGGCGCCGCCGAGGGCTTCACCTCGTCGGCGAGCTCGAACACGGCCACCTCGGCGCCGTCCAGGCGCATCACGACGAGCGTCGAGTCCTGCTCCGGGGCGGGCGCCCAGTCGGGCAGACCGGCGACGGGCTTCTCCAGCCGCACCTCGACGCCGTCCACCATCCCGTGCGCCCCGAGTCCGGGCAGTGCCTCGAAGCCCTCGACGGCCGGGAACGCGTCCACCTCGGCGCGCGCGCACGCGACGACGGCGCGGGCCACGGCGTGCTCGGAGGCGTCCTCGACCGCGCCCGCCGCCGCCAGCACCCGCCGTCGGGAATCCGCATCGGCCAGGTGCACCGACCGCACCGTCATCGCGCCCGTCGTCACCGTGCCGGTCTTGTCGAAGACCACCGTGTCGACCACGCGCGAGGTCTCCAGCGCCTGGTGGCTCTTGAGAAAGATGCCCTCTCGGGCGCCGCGGCCGGAGGCGACGAGCATCGCCGTGGGGGTCGCGAGGCCGAGCGCGCACGGACAGGCGATGACCAGCACGGCGAGCGCGGCGGAGAAGACGTCGCCGGCGCTGCCGCCCACGGCCCACCAGCCGAGCGCGGTGAGCACCGACAGCGTGATGACGATCGGGACGAACACCGAGGAGATGCGGTCGACGAGCCGCTGGACCGACGCCTTCGACGCCTGCGCGGACTCGACGAGCCGGATCATCCCGGCGAGCTGCGTGGCGCCGCCGACGGCCGTGGCGGTGACGACGAGCCGACCGGACACGGCCACGGTCCCGCCGGTGACGGCGTCGCCCGCGGCCACCTCCACGGGCACGGTCTCGCCGGTGAGCATGGACCGGTCGACGGCGGACGCGCCGGACTCGACGGTGCCGTCGGTCGCGATCTTCTCGCCGGGCCGGACGACGAAGCGGGTCCCGACGGCGAGCGCGGCGGCCGGGATGCGCGCCTCGGTCCCGTCGGGGAGCAGCACGGCCACGTCGCGCGCGGCCAGCGCGGCCAGCGACGCGAGCGCGTCCCCGGCGGACCGCTTGGCGCGGGCCTCGACGTAGCGCCCCGCCAGCACGAACGTCGTCACCGCGGCCGCGACCTCGAGGTAGAGCGGTCCGACGGGGTCGAGGAAGACGCTCAGGGCGCCGGCCGAGGGGTCGGGCAGGTGGCCGGTGAGGATCGAGCCCAGCGACCACACGGTCGCGGCGATGATGCCCAGCGAGATCAGGGTGTCCATCGACGAGGCGCCGTGCCGGGCGTTCACGAACGCCGCCCGGTGCAGGGGCCACGCCGACCACCCGACGACGGGTGCCGCCAGCGCGACCACGACCCACTCCCACCCCGGGAACCGCGCCTCCGGCAGCACGGACAGGACCAGCGGCAGGTCGACCATCGGGATGAACAGCACCGCGGCCACGACGAGCCGGCGCCACAGGTCGGCCACGCGGTCGTCGCGGACGGCCTCGACGTCCCCGCGCTCGTCGTCGGGCACCGACAGCGGCGTGGCGCCGTAACCGAGCTTCGCGACGACGTCCACAACGGTGGAGCGCTCGACGTCCGGACGCAGCGTCACGGTGGCCCGCTCCGTCGCGTAGTTCACCTGCGCGACGACGCCGTCGACCTTGTTGAGCCGCCGCTCGATCCGCGAGGCGCAGGCGGCACAGGTCATGCCGGTGAGCAGGAAGTCCTCGCTCTGGTCCGCCCGGGGCGCGGCGACGGTCATGCTCCGATGGTGCGCCCCCCGCGCGGGTGCGCGCACACCGGGTGTCACCATCGTCGGCGTGACCAGCACCGACGAGAGCACGCCGGAGGGTGTCACCGACGGGTCCGCCGACACCGGCGCCGGCGCCACCGGTGCGGCGACGTTCGCGCTGGTCGTGGCCGGGATGGCGCTGGTCAGCGCCTGGACCGGGTGGGGCGGGATGGTGCTGGGGCTGGTCGCCCTGGTCGCCGCGGTGGTCGCGCTGATGCGGGTGCGGTCGGGTCGCGCGTCAGGTCGCGGTAAGCCCCTGGCCGCGCTCGGTGTGGCGCTGATCGCGGTGGTGATCGGCACGACGATCGAGTGGCCGACCCTCGAGTCCGCCGTGACCTACCTGCACGCCTCGCAGGCCCGGACGCTCGACGAGTGCATGCGCCAGGCGATCAACGAGAAGGAACAGCACGTCTGCAAGTCCCAGCACCTCGACGAGTACCGGGCGCGGTTCCCCGGCCGCCTCGACCCGTGAGGCGCCTCGTCCCGGCCGCCGCCGCGGGACTGGTGACGGTCCTCGTCGCCGCGCTGCTGCTCGGCCGGTCGGCCTACCCCGTGCTCGGGCTCGCCGACCCCGGCGAGCTCGTCCATCTCGGGCTGCCGCTGCTCCGGGTCCTGACGGCGGGCGCGGCGGCCGTCGCGCTCGGGGCGCTCGTGCACGGGCTCGTGGTCGTGCCGGGCGGTGTGAGCGGTGTCAGCGGTGGCCCACGGCGGACGCCTGACGTCAGCAGCGCGCCACGCCCGGGCGCGGCGGGGCTCGGGGAGGAGGTGCGGGCGGTCGCGTCGGGCGCCGCGTGGACCTGGGCGGCGCTCGCGGCCGGGACGGCGGTGTTCACGGTCGCCGACGTCTCGGGCGGGTTCGTCGCGCCGGGGCCGGACCTGGTCGTCGGCATGGTCGTGCGCGCGGCCCCGGTGGGATGGCTGGCGTGCGCGATCGGCGCCGCGGTCGTCGCGGTGTGGGTGCGCGAGGCCCGGACGTGGTCCTCGACGCTGGGCGCCGGGGTGCTCGCCTGCGTCGCGCTGCTCGGCCCGGTGATGACCGGACACGCGATCGACGGGGTCGGCAAGGACCTGGGCACACCCGCCGTCGCGCTGCACGTGATCGCGGCGACGGTGTGGCTCGGGACCCTCGGGGCGCTGGTCGTCGCCCCGGTGTCGCCGGCCCGCAGCGGGTCGGTGTCGACGGTGTGCGCGGTGCTGACGGTGGTGAGCGGTGTGCTCGCCTCGGCCGTGCTCGTGCCGTCGTGGGGTGAGCTCGCCACCGCCTACGGGGTGCTGGTCCTGCTCGCCGCGGCCGTGACGGTCGTCGTGCTGGGGCTGCTGGTCCGACGCCGGGTGGCCGGTCGCGCCCTCGTGGTCGTGGAGCTGGCGCTCCTGGCCGTCGTGACGGGCCTGTCCGTGGCGATGACGCGCGCGGTGCCGCCGGTGCAGGCGCCGTTCCACACGACGCCGACGGAGGCGATGCTCGGCTTCGGCATCCCCGACCCGCCGTCGGTCGGCCGGCTGCTCGTGGACTGGCGTCCCGACGTGTGGTTCGCGGCGCTGGCCGTGGTGCTCGCGCTGGTCTACGGCCGGTGGCTGCGCCGGGTCGACGGGTGGCCGCGGGGCCGGGCGGTCTCGTGGTTCGCCGGGTGCGCGCTGCTCGTGGTGGCGACGTCGTCCGGGGTCGGGCGGTACGCCGACGCGCTGTTCAGCGTGCACGTCGCCGAGCACATGGTGATCAGCGTCGTCGTCCCGGTGCTGCTCGTGCTGGGCGGCCCGGTGTCGCTGGCGCGGCGGGCGCTGCCCGAGGAGGGCGACGCCCGGGACCGCCTCGAAGCGGTGCTCGACGCACCGGTGCTGCGGTTCCTGACCCATCCGGCCGTCGCCGCGGTCGTCATGGTCGGATCGCCGTTCGCGTTCTACCTCACCCCGCTGTTCTCGCTGCTCCAGCCGCTGGGCTGGCTCATGCCGGCGATCTCGGCGTGGTTCCTGGCGGCGGGCTACCTGTTCTTCTGGGTGATCATCGGGGTCGACCCGGCGCCCGGGCAGACGCTGCCCCACGTCGCGCGGCTGGCCGTGCTCATCGCCTCGATGCCCTTCCACGCCCTGTTCGGCGTGATCCTGCTGGCCGCCGACCGGCCGGTCGCGCAGACCCCGTCGACCCTCGCGGCCGACGGCGGGGGCGGCCAGGTGTTCGTCACCGACTTCTACTCCCGCCTCCGGCTGCCCTGGGCACCCGACCTGCTCGCCGACCAGCACCTCGCCGCCCTGCTGTCGTGGGGGATGGGCGACCTGCCGCTGGTGGGCGTGCTGGTGATCCTGCTCGTGCAGTGGCAGCGGGCGGGCGCGGCCGAGGACCGGGCCGCCCGGGACCTGCTCGCCGCGCGTCGCTGACCGCGGCACCCGCCGGCTCCCGGCCGACGAACGAGTCGTTCGTGGCCCCTCGCTGCACGGACGAGTCGTCCGTCCCGATACCGGGCCAGCTTGATCTCAACCTGTGAGACGGCGTCTCGCCTGTTGGGCGATCGTGAGGCATGCTGACGACCGTGACCACGGAGACGAGCGCCCCCGCCCGACCACGACGCCGCTGGGCGATCCTCGTGGTCGGCGTGCTCGCCCAGACCGCGGCCTCGTCGTTCGTCTACGGCATCCCGTTCCTGGTGCCGACCCTGCGCGACGAGCGCGGGCTGTCGCTGGCCGAGGTCGGGCTCGTCGTGGCGGCCCCGACGACGGGCCTGCTGCTCGCCCTCGTCGCCTGGGGCTACGTGGTGGACCGCGTGGGGGAGCGGTTCCCGATGGCGATCGGCCTCGCGGTGGCGGGTGTGGTGGTCGGGGGCCTCGCCCTGGAGACGCCGTCGTCGTTGGTGACGATCGTGCTGCTCCTCGGGGTGGGCGGGCTCGGGGCCGCGTCGGTGAACGCGGCGAGCGGACGCCTGATCATGGGCTGGTTCGCCGCCGAGGAGCGCGGCGTCGCGATGGGCATCCGTCAGACCGCGCAGCCGCTCGGGGTCGCGCTCGCCGCCCTGGTCCTGCCGGTCCTGGCCACGACCCAGGGCCCGTTCGTCGCCCTGGGCTGGATGGGACTGACCTGCCTGGTCGCGGCAGGCCTCGTCCTCGGGATCGCGCAGGACGCCCCGCGCCGGGCCCCGCAGCCGCACGAGCCCGTCGGCAACCCGTACCGGACCCCGACCCTGTACCGGCTGCACGCGGCGTCGGCGCTGCTGGTGCTGCCGCAGTTCGCGATCTCGGCGTTCGCGCTGGAGTACCTGGTCCGCGAGCAGGGCTGGTCGCCGGGCGTGGCGGGCGTGTTCGTCGCCGTCTCCCAGATCGCGGGGGCGGCGGGGCGGATCGCGACCGGCTGGTGGTCCGACCGCGTCGGGTCCCGGCTGCGGCCGATGCGTCAGCTCGCCGTCGGGTCGATGCTCGTGATGCTGGGGTTCGCGGCGGGCTCGGTGTGGGTGCCGGTGATCGCGGTGGCCGGGCTCGCGGTCGGGGCGATCGTGACCGTCGCCGACAACGGACTCGCCTTCGTCTCGACCGCCGAGATGGCCGGCCAGGCGTGGTCCGGCCGGGCGCTCGGGGTGCAGAACACCACCCAGAACATCGTCGCCTCGCTCGCCCCGCCGATCCTGGGCGCGATCATCGGCGCGACCAGCTACGGGGTCGGCTTCACCGCGGCCGCCCTGGCGCCGCTGGCGGCGATCGCCGTGACGCCGGTGCGGGCCGAGGTGCCGTCGGCCCGTGAGTAGTTCCGACGGTCATGACCGTCGGAACTGCACACACGTGCTCACACCAGGAAGCGGAAGGCCGGCGACCCCGGCTCGAGCGCCTCGATCTGCAGCGGCGAGCGCGCCATCCGCTCCAGCAGCGGCTCGTAGTCCTCGCGCCGCCCGATCTCGACGCCGACGAGGGCGGGTCCCGACTCCCGGTTGTCGCGCTTGACGTACTCGAACCGCGTCACGTCGTCGTCGGGACCGAGGACCTCGTCGAGGAAGCGCCGCAGCGCGCCGGGCTCCTGCGGGAACTCGACGAGGAAGTAGTGCTTGAGCCCCTGGAAGCGCAGCGAGCGCTCGATGACCTCGGCGTAGCGGGAGACGTCGTTGTTGCCGCCGGAGAGGATGACGACGACGGTCTCGCCCGGCACGAGGTCGAGCTCGGGGCCGTCGGAGCGCACGGCCGCCCCGGCGAGCGCGCCCGCGGGCTCGGCGATGATTCCCTCGGTCTGATAGAGCGCGAGCATCTCGGTGCAGACGAGGCCCTCGTCGACGGCGAGCAGCTGTGCGCCCGAGCGCCGGATGAGCGGGAAGGTGACCGCGCCGGCCTTCCGGACGGCGGCGCCGTCGACGAAGCGGTCGAACCCGTCCTCGTCGAGCACGACCGGGCTGCCCGCGTGCAGGGCGGCCGCGACGTTGCGCGCCCCGGCCGGCTCGACGCCGATCACGCGGGTCCGCGGGTAGGTCGCGGCGAGCCAGGTCGCGGTGCCGGCGAGCAGGCCACCGCCCCCGACCGGCACGACGACGACGTCCGGCGCGTGCCCGAGCTGCTCCACGACCTCCGCGATCACGGTGGCCTGGCCGGCGACGGTGCGGGAGTCGTCGAACGCGGGGACCAGCGTCGCGCCGGTCTCCTCCGCGTACGCCGACGCCGACGCCGAGGCCTCGTCGTAGGTGTCGCCCCGGACGACCAGGTCGACCATGTCCCCGCCGAGGGCGGCGATCCGCTCGCGCTTCTGCCGCGGCGTGGTCGACGGGATGACCACCCGCCCGCGCACACCGTGGGTCCGGCACGCGAACGCGAAGCCCTGGGCGTGGTTGCCGGCGGACGCGCAGACCACCCCGACCGCGCGGGCCTCGTCGTCGAGCTGGGAGATCAGGTTGTACGCGCCGCGCAGCTTGTAGGACCGCCCGACCTGCAGGTCCTCCCGCTTGAACCAGACGTTCGTGCCGGAGTCGGCGGACAGGCGCGGGTTGTACTGCAGCGGTGTCAGCTCGGCAATACCGGTGAGACGCTCCGCGGCCTCGAGTACCTGCTTCTCGAACGCGGTCCCGCCCGTCATCGCCCTGCTCCTCCGTGCTGCTGATCCGAACGGCTCATCGTAGGTCCGCCGTTCCCGACGACGGGTCCTGGGGCTTCCACGACGACGGCGCGGGTGGCGGAGGTGCCGCTGACGGGGGAGCAGGACGCCGAGGCGCTCCGGTCCTCCCCGCTGCACCCATCCTCACCGTCAGGCCGGCGCGACCTCGAGCAGCGGGTCGCCCGGGCCGGCCGCACCCGACGAGAGGACGGAGACGCGGGACGGGTCGACGTCGAGGACGACCACGGGGCAGACGGCCGAGAGCCCCCGGGCACGGACCTCGGCGGGGGACCAACGCACGACCGGGTCGCCGGCCGACACCACGTCGCCCTCGGCGCGCAGCACCTCGAAGCCCTCGCCGCGCAGGCCGACCGTGTCGATGCCGAGGTGGACCAGCACGCCGACCCCCTCGTGGGTGACCAGGGCGAACGCGTGCGGGTGGACCTTGACCAGCGTCCCGGTGGCCGGGGCGGACACCACGAGGGCATCCGTCGCCGGCTCGATCGCGGCGCCCGGGCCCACCATCCCGGCGGCGAACACGACGTCGGGGACCGCCTCGAGGCCGACGACCTCTCCGGCCAGCGGCGCGGTGACGACCACCGCTCGGCTCACGTCCCCGTCGCTTCGCTCGCCTCGAGCAGATCGTGCACGTCGTCCGCGATCACGTCCGCCTGCGGCCCGACGACCACCTGCACCACGCTGCCCTGCACCACGACGCCCGAGGCGCCGAGGGCCTTCAGCGCGGCCTGGTCGACGAGCGCGGGGTCCCGGACCTCGGTGCGCAGGCGGGTGATGCAGGCCTCGAGGTCGTCGATGTTCGCCGCACCGCCCAGACCGGCCACGATCGCCGCTGCGTCCATGCCCGCACCCTTCCTCGACACCGGTTCGTTGCTGCCTGCAACGTCCGCCGCACGGTACTGGAGGTGGGGCCCGATGACCGCGAGCACGGAGACGACGTCCCGGGGAGCCCGCGGGCTGGCCGGCCTGCAGCGACTCGGCCGCAGCCTGATGCTGCCGATCGCCGCGCTGCCCGCGGCGGGACTGCTGCAGCGGCTCGGGCAGGACGACCTGCTCGGCGGGGTCGCCGCGTTGAAGACCGTGGCGACCGTGCTGACCGGCGCGGGCGGCGCGCTGTTCGACAACCTGCCGCTGATCTTCGCCGTCGGCATCGCGATCGGCTGGGCCCGGCGCTCCGACGGCTCCACGGCCCTGGCCGCGGTCGTCGGCTACCTCGTGCTCGCAGGCGTCTTCACCGCCCTCAGCCCGGTCCTGCTTCCCGGGCAGCTCGACTCGGAGGGCGAGCAGGCCACGATCGACTACGGCGTGCTCGGCGGTATCCTCGTCGGGCTCGTCGCCGCCGTGCTCTGGCAGCGCTACCACCGCATCAAGCTGCCGACCTACCTCGCGTTCTTCGGTGGCCGGCGCTTCGTCCCGATCATCACGGCGCTCGCGTCGATGCTGCTGGCCGTCGTCCTGGCCCTGCTCTTCCCGCTGTTCAACGCCGGGCTGACCGCGCTGGGGAACGCGGTCGCGGCGAACGCGGTGGTCGGCGGCGGCATCTTCGGCGCGGCCAACCGCCTGCTCATCCCGCTCGGGCTGCACCACATCCTCAACTCGGTCGTCTGGTTCGTGCTGGGCGACTACAACGGCGCCCACGGCGACATCGCGCGCTTCTTCGCCGGTGACCCGACGGCCGGCACGTTCATGACCGGGTTCTTCCCGATCATGATGTTCGCGCTCCCGGCCGCCGCCCTGGCGATCTGGCACGAGGCGCGTCCGGAGCAGCGCAAGGTCGTCGGCGGGATCATGGCCTCGGTCGCGCTGACCTCGTTCCTCACCGGCATCACCGAGCCGCTGGAGTACGCGTTCGTCTACGTCGCCTGGCCGCTCTACGTGGTGCACGCGGTCCTCACGGGCACCTCGCTCGCCCTGTGCAACGCCCTCGGCATCCACGACGGGTTCACCTTCTCCGCCGGCGCGATCGACTACGTCATCAACTTCGGGCAGGCCACGCGTCCCCTGTGGCTGATCCCGATCGGGCTCGGCTACGCGGTCGTCTACTACGTCGTGTTCCGCGTGGTGATCCGGCGGTTCGACCTCCGCACGCCCGGGCGCGAGGAGGACGGGGAGGCGTCGGTGAGCCCGGACCCGACGCGCGACCCGTCGTCGGGATAGCTGTCGGGGGGTCCGATTATCGTGGGCGGCGATCAGGTCGGAGACCCACGAGAGGACGCAGGACAGCGATGACCGAGACGATCGAGTTCCAGGCCGAGGCCCGTCAGCTGCTGCAGCTGATGATCCACTCGATCTACTCCGACAAGGACGTGTTCCTCCGCGAGTTGATCTCCAACGCCTCCGACGCGCTGGACAAGCTGCGGATGGAGTCCTACCGGGACAAGGACCTCGGGGTGGACACCTCGGACCTGCACGTCGAGCTGCGCACCGACGCCGACGCCCGGACGCTGACGATCACCGACAACGGCATCGGCATGAGCCGCGACGACGTCGTGAACCTGATCGGCACGATCGCGCGCTCGGGCACGGCGGAGACGCTGTCGAAGCTGCGCGAGGCGCAGGCGTCGGGCAGCGAGGAGGCCACCGCCGAGCTCATCGGGCAGTTCGGGATCGGCTTCTACTCCAGCTTCATGGTGGCCGACCGGGTGGAGATGACCACCCGCCGCGCCGGCACCGACGGCGGCGTGCACTGGGAGTCCGCGGGGGAGGGCACCTACGAGCTCTCCGAGGTCGCCGACGCCCCGCAGGGCACGAGCATCACCGTGCACCTCAAGGCCGAGGACGCCGAGGACAACCTGCACGACTACGCGGACCCGTCGGTCGTGCGGCGGATCGTGAAGCGCTACTCGGACTTCATCACCTGGCCGATCCTGCTGAACCCGAGCGGCGTCACCGACACGGTCGTCGAGGGCGCCGAGGAGGACGACGAGGAGTCCGCGCCCGACACCTCGAACGAGCCGATCAACTCCCGCAAGGCCCTGTGGGCGCGGCCGCGCTCGGAGGTCAGCGACGAGGAGTACGCCGAGTTCTACCGCCACGTCTCGCACGACTGGCAGGAGCCGCTCGAGACGATGCGGTTCACCGGCGAGGGCACGTTCGAGTACCAGGCGCTGCTGTTCCTGCCGAGCCACGCGCCGATGGACCTCTACTACCGCGACGCGAAGCGCGGGGTACAGCTCTACGTCAAGCGCGTCTTCGTCATGGAGGACTGCGAGGCGCTCGTCCCCGAGTACCTGCGGTTCGTCAAGGGTGTCGTCGACGCGCAGGACCTCTCGCTCAACGTCTCGCGCGAGATCCTCCAGCAGGACCGCCAGATCCAGCTGATCCGCAAGCGCCTCGTGAAGCGCGTGCTGCAGACGATCACGGGACTGCGCGGCGAGAACGCCGAGAAGTACGACACCTTCTGGCGCGAGTGCGGGCGCGCCCTCAAGGAGGGCCTGCTCTCCGACCAGGACAACACGCAGGCGATCCTCGAGGCGTCCAGCTTCGCCTCGACGCACGACCCGGAGCAGCTCACCACGCTCGCCGACTACGTCGCGCGGATGCCCGAGGGCCAGGAGTCGATCTACTACGTCACGGGCGAGTCCCGGGCGTCGGTGGAGAACTCGCCGCACATCGAGGCGTTCCGCGCCAAGGGCTACGAGGTCCTGCTGCTGACCGACCAGGTCGACGAGGTCTGGGTCGGGATGGTGCCGTCGTACGGCACGGGCGACGACTCGAAGCCCTTCGCCTCGATCGCGCAGGGCGACGTCGACCTCTCCGACGACGCCGAGAAGCCCGAGGGCTTCGACGACCTGCTCGGCTGGATGACGACGACGCTGGCCGACGAGGTCTCCGAGGTCCGGCTCTCCACCCGCCTGACCACGAGCCCGGCCTGCCTGGTCGGCGAGGTGGGCGGCCTCCCGCCGCAGCTCGAGCAGATGATGCGCTCGATGGGCCAGGAGATCCCGGTGCAGAAGCGGGCACTGGAGCTCAACCCGAAGCACCCGCTGGTGGAGAACCTGAAGGCCGCGCACGAGGCCCGGCCCGAGGACGCCGGTGTCGCCGACACCGCGTCGCTGCTCTACGACATGGCGCTGCTCGCCGAGGGCGGGGAGCTCAAGGAGCCGTCGGCGTTCGTCGGGAAGCTCGCGCAGCGGCTCGCCGCCACGCTGGAGACGGAATAGGGTCCCGGACCCGTGGGTTGGTCGTTGAACATGCAACGACCTGGGAGGTAGCCGTGCACATCGGCGTCGACAGCTTCGTCGCGAAGGTCACCGATCCGGACACCGGACACGTGGTCGGGCCGGTCGAGCGGTTCGGGCACCTGCTGGAGGAGATCGAGACCGCCGACCGGGCGGGCCTGTACTCCTACGGCATCGGCGAGCACCACCGCAGCGAGTACTACGACGCCGCGCCGGCGGTGATCCTCGCGGCGGCCGCGGCGCGCACCGAGCAGATCCGGATGCGCTCGGCGGTCACGGTGCTCTCGGCCGCCGACCCGGTGCGGGTATGGCAGGAGTACGCGACGGTCGACCTGATCTCGGGCGGCCGCGTGGAGCTCGTCGTCGGGCGGGGCTCGTTCACCGAGGCGTTCCCGCTGTTCGGGCTCGCCTTCTCCGACTACGACGAGCTCTTCACCTCGAAGCTCGACCTGCTCCTGAAGATCCGCGACAACGAGCGGGTCACCTGGTCCGGTCCGCACCGGCCCGCCCTGAACGACCAGCCGGTGTTCCCCCGCCCCGCTCAGGACCCGTTCCCGATCTGGGTCGGCGTGGGCGGCTCCCCGGAGTCGTTCTACCGGGCCGGCGCGCTCGGGCTGCCGCTCATGGTGGCGATCATCGGCGGGGCGCCCGCGCAGTTCGCGCCGCTGATCGACCTCTACCGGCGGGCCGGCGCGGAGGCCGGGCACGCGCCCGAGCAGCTGAAGGTCGGGCTGCACGTGTTCGGGTTCCTCGGCGACGACGTCGCCCAGGCCACGAACGCGTTCTACCCGGGCTGGGAGGCGATGTTCACGACGATCGCCCGCGAGCGCGGAGGCATGCCGCCGTCGCGGCGCCAGTTCGACGCCACCCGCGGGCCCGACGGCGCCTACTTCATCGGCGACCCCGACACGATCGTCGAGAAGGCGACCCGGGTGGCCGACCAGCTCGGCGGGGTCGACCGCATCAACCTGCAGATGACCAACCCGCGGCTGCGCCACGCGGACCTGCTGCACTCCATCGAGCTGCTGGGGGAGGCCGCGCCGAAGCTCGCCGACGTGTGAGCCGGCGCCACTTCGCGAGTGGCACACCACGCAGGTCCGGCGGCCCCAGAACCTGCCTGAGGTACCACTCGCGGACGGAGCCGGCGGGTCGGCATCCGCGAATGGCACACCACGCAGGTCCGGCCGCCCCGTAACCTGCCTCACGTGCCACTCGCGGCCGGAGACCGACCGGCCCACCACGAGCGAAGGGCCCCTCCGGTCGATCTACTCGACCGGAGGGGCCCTTCGCTCAGTAGGGCTCAGACCAGCTCGTCCTCCCGCTCCGGCTCCGGCGCGGCCCGACGCCGCCGCAGCACCAGCGGGATCACGAACAGCAGCGCGATCACCACGTAGACCGTGATCGACAGCGGCGTCGAGACCAGCGTGGTCACGTCACCGTCGGCGATCTGCAGCGCCCGGCGGAGCTGGAGCTCGGCGTCCGGACCGAGGATCACGCCGATGATCGCCGGCAGCACCGGGAGCCCGAAGCGGCGCATCAGGAACCCGATGGCGCCGATCACGAGCAGGACGACGAGGTCGACCGGCGACCCGGACACCGCGTAGGCCCCGACGCAGGCGAAGAACAGGATGCCGGCGTAGAGGTAGGGCCGCGGGACGCGCAGCAGCTTCGCCCACATCGGCGCGAGCGGCAGGTTCAGCGCCAGCAGCAGGACGAGGCCGATGAACAGGCTCGCGATGAGCGTCCAGACCAGCGACGGCTCCCGCTCGAAGAGCAGCGGACCGGGCTGGATGCCGAACTGCTGGAACGCCGCGAGCATGATCGCCGCGATCGCGGTCGTCGGGAGCCCGAGGGTCAGCATCGTCGCGAGCGTGCCCGCCGAGGACGCCGAGGCGGCGGACTCGGGCGCGGCCAGGCCCTCGATGGCGCCCTTGCCGAAGTTCTTCCGGTTCTTCGACAGCCGGCGCTCGGTCACGTAGGCCATGAAGGTCGACATCTCGGCGCCGCCGGCCGGGATCGAGCCGAACGTGAACCCGATGAACGGGCCGCGCAGCCAGGGCTTCCAGGCGCGGCGGACGTCGTCGCGGGAGAGCCACGGGCGACCGACGGGGATGACCTCCTGCGGCTTGCGCCGCAGGTGCGCGGCCACCCAGAGCGCCTCGCCGACCGCGAAGAGCCCGACGGCCACGATGACGACGTCGATGCCGTCGGCGAGCTGCGGCACCCCGAAGGTCATGCGGGGCTGGCCGGAGATCGGGTCGAGGCCGACCAGGCCGATCGTCAGACCGAGCACCAGCGCCGCGAAGCCGCGGACGCGGGAGGCGCCGAGGACGCCGGTCACGGCGACGAACGCGAGGACCATGATCGCGAAGTAGTCGGGGGCGCCGATGTCGACGGCCACCGAGGCGATCAGCGGCGCGACGAGCACGAGCCCCGTCACGCCGACCATCCCGCCGACGAAGTGCCCGATGGCGGCCGTGGCGAGCGCCTGCGCGCCGCGGCCCTGCTTGGCCATCGGGTTGCCCTCGACCGCCGCCATCACCGACGCGCTCTCGCCGGGGGTGTTGAGCAGGATCGACGTGGTCGAGCCGCCGAACATCGCCCCGAAGTAGATGCCGGCGAACATGATGAAGGCGCCGGTGGGCTCGAAGGCGTACGTGACGGGCAGGAGCAGGGCCACCGCCATGGCGGGCCCGATGCCGGGCAGGACCCCGATCGCCGTGCCGAGCAGCACGCCGATCGCGGCGAAGAGCAGGTGGGGCGGGGTCAGCGCGTTGGCGAACCCGTCGAGCAGGCCGGAGTCGTTCATCCGAGCATCCCCATCAGCGGGCCACCCGGCAGGTCGACGCCCAGCAGGCCGTCGAACACCACCCAGGTGACGAGCGAGACGGTCGCCGCGACCGCCAGGTCGATCTCGAGCCGCCGGGATCCCAGGGCGTAGGCCGCCCCGGCGAACAGGACGGTGCCGGCGATCGGCCAGCCGAGCACCGGGATCAGCGCCGCGGTGGCGATGAGGACGCCGGCGAGCATCCCGACGGTGCGCAGGTCCATCGGGGTGTCGAGGTCGACGTCCTCGCCGGCCTCGGCCTCGCCGTGGCCGCCGCGCAGGACGTCGAGGGTCAGCAGCGCGGCCAGCACGAGCAGCGCCGCGCTGAGCACGAGCGGCACGACGCCCGGTCCGATCGGGTCGGAGTCCGACCCCGCGGTCAGCGTGCCCTCCGCCACGGTGTCGACCGCCACCAGCACCCCGACGGCGCCGAGCAGTGCGGCGACGCCGAGTTCGGCGTGCTCGGACCACCAGCTCCGGGTGGTCTCCTCGGTCCCCGTCGTCATGCCAACCCCAGTTCCCGCAGGACCCCTGCGACCCGCTCGTCCTCGGCTGCGAGGAACGCGCCGAACGCGTCCCCGGGCAGGTAGGCGTCCTGCCAGTCGTTGCGCTCCAGCGCCTCGCGCCACTCCGCGCTCCCGTGCAGGGCGCCGACCGCCGCCACCAGCTCGTCGCGCTGCTCGGCCGTCAGGCCCGGCGGCGCGACGAGTCCGCGCCAGTTGGTGAACTCGACGTCCACCCCGGACTCGCGCAGGGTCGGCGCCTCCACGCCGGGCACCCGCTCGCCGGCGGTGACCGCGAGGACCCGCAGGTCGCCGGACGCGACCTGGTCGGCGAACTCGCCGAGCCCGCTCACCCCGAGCCCGACCTTGCCGCCGAGGACCGCGGCGAGCAGGTCACCCCCGCCGTCGTAGGGCACGTAGTTGACGGTCCGCGGGTCGATGCCCGCCGCCTTCGCCGTGAGCATCGGCGCGAGGTGGTCCGGGCCGCCCGGCGAGGAGCCGCCGCCGACCGGCAGCGCCCCGGGGTTCGCGCGCCACGCGGCGAGGAGCTGGCCGAGGTCGCGGAAGGGCGAGTCGGCCGGCACGACGAGGATCTCGGTCTCCTCGGTGAGTCGCGCGATCGGCGTCGTCTGGCGCAGCGTCACCGGTGAGTCGTTGGAGTAGACGCTGCCGACGACGCCGAGCCCCATCGACATGAGCTCGCGCGTGTCACCTGCGTCGTTGACCAGGCGGCGCAGACCGACCGTGCCGCCGGCGCCGGGGAGGTTGAACACCTCGACCGCGCCGGTCACGCCGGCCTCCTCGGCGGCGCGGGCCGCGGCCCGGGCGGTCACGTCGTAGCCGCCACCGGGGCTGTTGGGCACCATCACCTGCAGGCCCTTGAGCTGCGTGCCGTCCCCACCGCCGGACAGCGACCCGACCGCGGGCGGCACCAGCAGCAGTGCCGCCACGACGGCGACGAGCACGAGGACGGTCCGCGACCGCCGGGTGCGCGGCGGTTCGGGGCGGGGGACGGTCGGCGGGGGGTCGGTGGTCGTGGACGTCACGGGGGCTCCTGGAGCGCGGCTGTGAGCTGGATCGCTCGACAGGGTGCGGCGCCGCTCACCTCCCGCGACAGCATCCGGGCGTAGCGGACGTTGTGTTCGTTGTGGTCGCGGGACCCGACCGGTGTGATCAGATGGGCCCATGGACCCCACGCGGCTGCCGCCCGGCTTCGCCGACCAGCTCGCCGACTTCCGCGCCCGTGCCGCCGACCCCGCCACGCCGAAGGTCGCGGCCTCGACGATCCTGCTGCGCACCGGGGCCACGGGCCCCGAGGCGTTCCTGCTGCGCCGGCGCACGCAGATGGCCTTCGCGGGCGGGATGGTCGTCTTCCCCGGCGGCGGGGTCGACCCGCGCGACGCGGCCGAGGACATCGGGTGGGCCGGGCCCGCCCCGGAGGTCTGGGCGGAGCGGCTCGGGCTCGGCGTCGACGAGGCCCGCGCGGTGGTGTGTGCCGCGGTGCGGGAGACCTTCGAGGAGTCCGGGGTGCTGCTCGCCGGTCCCGACGACGGGTCGGTGGTCCCGTCCACGTCGGGCGAGGAGTGGGCGGAGGCCCGGCGGGCGCTCGAGGCCCGGGAGATCGCGTTCTCGGCGCTGTTGCGCGACCGCGGGCTCGTGCTGCGCACCGACCTGCTGCGGGCCTGGACCTGCTGGATCACCCCGGAGTTCGAGCCGCGCCGCTACCGCACGTTCTTCTTCGTGACGGCGAGCCCCGAGGGGCAGGAGGCCGCGGGCGTCTCCACCGAGTCCGACGCCGCCGCCTGGCTGGGCGTCGACGAGGCGCTCGCCGCGGCGGGGGAGAGCGTGATGATGCTGCCGCCGCAGTACTGCACGTTCCTCGAGCTCGCGCAGTACGGCACCGTCGCGCAGATCCTCGCGGCGTCCGACCGTCCGATCCCGGAGCCGATCATGCCGGGCCTGGAACCGGACGGGTCGGCGCTGACGCTGCCGGAGCGCTACGCCGAGCTGAACGCGGCTACAGCTCCCCGGTGAGGAACTGGGCCCGGCCGTGCCCGAACGACCAGTCCTCGGGCTCGTTGCGCACGAGCGAGACGATCAGGTCGGTCGGGCGCACCAGGCCCTCCTCGTCGAGCCGCCGCGCGAGCGCGGCGTAGAGGGCCTCCTTCTGCTCGCGTCCCCGGCCCTGCTGGGTGACCTGGACGATCGTCACGCCGTCGGTGCGCTCGATCCCCAGCCCGGTGTCCTCGGCGATGATCTCGTCGGCGTCGTGCTGGTGGATCACCTGGTAGCGGTCGCCGGGCGGCGCGGCGAACACGTCGAGCACGACCTCCTGCACGGTGTCGGCGAGGCGGCGGACCTCCTCGGGCGAACGGCCGCGGACGAGATCGATCCGGACGAGAGGCATACCGGCGGGGTGCCCCGACCCGCCGTCGGGAACGCCGCCTCACCACGTGACGGGCAACGCCTCCACCCCGTGGATCAGGTTCTCGTGCCGGAACTCGATCGGCCCCTCGCCGAGGGCCAGGTCGGGGAACCGGCGCAGCAGCGCGCGGAACGCGATCCTCAGTTCGATGCGGGCCAGCGGGGCGCCCAGGCAGTGGTGGATGCCGTAACCGAAGGCGACGTGCGGCACGGGGGCGCGGGTGACGTCGAGGTGGTCGAGCCCCTCCCCGAGCGCCGGGTCACGGTTCGCCGCGCACAGCGAGGCCGTGACGACCGCCCCGGCGGGGAACGTGTGCGTCCCGACCTCGACGTCCCGCTCCGCGACGCGGGGGAACCCCGCCGAGACCGGGGAGACGTGGCGGAGCAGCTCCTCGACGACCCGTGACAGGGCGGCGTCGTCGTCGAGCGCGGCGCGGACGGCCGCCATCTGCGCCGGGTCGCGCAGCAGCTCGTACGTGCCGAGCGCGATGACGTTCGAGGTCGTCTCGTGCCCCGCCACCAGCAGCAGGTTCGCGAGCCCGGCGAGCTCGTCGTCGTCGATCCCGCCCTCGGCGGCGGAGCGGTCGCCGTGCTCGCGGACCAGCATGCCGATCAGGTCGTCCCCCGGGTCGCGCCGGGCGCGCTCGACGAGGGTCGCCATGTACTCCCGCGACTCGCGGACGACCCGGATCCGCTCCTCGACGGGGAGGTCGGAGCGCAGGGTCAGCTCGGCGCGCTCCTGGAACCCGTCGCGGTCGGCGTAGGGCACGCCGAGCAGCTCGCAGATCACCAGCGACGGCACGGGCAGGGCGAAGTCGGCGACGAGGTCGCCCTGCGACCCGGCCTTCTCCATCGCGTCGAGCGCGTCGTCGACGATCGCGACGACGCGCGGCTCGAGCGCCTTCATCGCCCGCACCGTGAACCGTCCGGTGAGCATCCTCCGCAGCCGGGTGTGGTGCGGCGGGTCGAGGGCCAGCAGCATCCCGGCCCGCCGTCGCCGCATGTCCTCCACGTCGACCTCGCCGGGCGGCAGCGGCAGCCACTCGAAGCCGAACGCCGGGTCGCCGTGCACGGCCCGCGCGTCGGCGTGGCCCGCCACGAGCGTCGCGGCGTGCCCGACGAGCGTGCTCACGGGGCACGTCCCGTCCGTCTCGCGCAGGGCCGTGACCTGCGGGTCGGGGTCCAGGCCGTCCCGGCGCAGACCGAGCCGCGGTGCACGCTCCGTCGTCTGATCGATGCCCATGGCAACGACCTTGCCGCACGACCCGTCGTCGCGGAAGTGGTACGGACCTGCTCGTCGTGATCACCGAGCTCCGGCGGTGCCCGCCGGGCAGCGCCGACCACCGCAGGTGCCCGGTCGTCAGCCGCCCGCGAGCAGCCGCCCGTAGGCCGCGGCGGCCTCGTCGATCCGGTCGACCGAGCACGTCTCGTCGACGACGTGCGCCATCTCGGGGTCGCCGGGCCCGCAGATGATCGTGGCGGCCCCGCCGAGGGCGCCGGCGAGCACGGCGGCGTCGGTGAAGTACGTCGCGTAGCCGGGGTCGACGTCGCCCGCATCGCCCGTGAGGAGCCGGCACACCCGGCCGACCGCGGCCGGGTCGGTGTCGACGACCGGCAGGTCGACGAGCCGCTCGATCGTCACGGCGTCGCCGACCAGGCCGGCGACGGTCGCCTCGACGCCGTCCGCGGTGACGCCGGGGACCAGGCGCAGGTCGACGGTGAGCTCGGCGTGGTCGGGCACCAGGTTCGGCTGGACGCCGGCCCGGAAGGTGCCGACGTTCGCCGTCATCGGGCCGTGGGTGTCGCTGGTGGGCCAGCCGTCGTGCTCGTGGACCGCGAGCGCGGCGCGGGCGAGGTCCACGAGCGCGTTGTGGCCGAGCTCGGGCCGTGACCCGTGGGCGGACACCCCGCGGGCCACGAGGCGCAGCCACAGCGCGCCCTTGTGACCGAGGACGGGCCGGTTTCCGGTCATCTCGCCGATCACGAGCAGCGGCGACGGCGCGACGAGGCCCGGGTCGAGCGCCCGCGCCCCGTCGCACCCGGTCTCCTCGCCGAAGGTGAACACGACCTGGAGCCCGCCGCCGCCCGCGCGCCCGTGGGCGGTCGCCGCCGCGACCATCGCCGCCACGCCGCCCTTCATGTCGCTCGACCCCCGGCCCCGCAGCCGGCCGTCGACCACGTCGCCCGCGAGCGGGTCGAACGACCACGCGTCGTCGACCGCGGGGACGGTGTCGAGGTGCCCGCTGAGCGTGACCGGGACGGGCCGGTCGGTGCCCGCGACGTCGGCCGACCGCGCGACGAGGTTCGCGCGGCCCGGCGCCGGCTCGTCGAGCTCGACGCGCAGCCCGGCGTCGGCGAGTCGGTCGGCCAGGAGATCGGCGGCCACCCGTTCCCCGCCGGCGCGGGTGTCGAGGCGGACGAGGTCGCGGGCGAGGTCGACGGCGTCCATCACCGCCCCCGGAACTCCGGGGTGCGCTTCTCCAGGAACGCGGCCCGTCCCTCGGCGAAGTCCTCGGTCTCGAACATCCCGACCTGCGTGACCTCCTCGAGGTGCAGCGTCTCGGCGAGGCTCGCGGGCGGGTGCGCGAGGATGCGCTTCGTCGCCGCGAGGGCCAGCGGGGCGGCCGCGGCCATCTCGCGGGCGCGCTCCACCGCGACGGCCAGCGCGGACCCGTCGTCGACCAGTTCGTCGACGAGGCCGAGCCGCTCGGCCTCCGGGGCGTCGATCAGGTTCCCGCGCAGCAGGAGCCGGCGGGCGGGGCCGGCGCCGACCTTGCGGGGGAGGGTCCAGAAGAGCCCGGAGTCGGCGACCAGCCCGATCCGTCCGAAGATCGCGCCGAAGCGGGCGGCCCGGCCGGCCACCACGTAGTCGCACGCCGCCACCACGGACGTCCCGGCGCCGACGGCCGCGCCCTCCACGGCCGCCACCACCGGCAGCGGGCCCTCCACGAGCAACGAGATCACGTCGGCGACCAGGTGCAGGCGGTCCCGGGCGTCGGCGCGGTCGCCCTGCGGCATCGAGGAGATGTCGCCACCGGAGCTGAAGTGCTTCCCGGCGCCGGTCAGCACCAGCGCTCGGCACCCGTCGTCGGCGTGCGCGGCCTCGAGGGCGGCGCGCAGTTCGCGGCGCAACGGGACGGTCAGGGCGTTCCGCCGCTCGGGGACGTCGAGGGTGAAGACCCGCACCGGCCCGTCGTCGTGCACGTGGAGGGGGGCGTCGCTCATCGCCCGAGTCTGTCCTGCTCGGCCCGCCACTCGGCGAGCGACGTGCCGAACCTCTCCAGGACGGCCTGCCGGAGATCCTCGTCCTCGCGGGGGACCGGCTCCAGGAACACCTGGTCGAGGTCGGTGAAGCGCTCCCGCAGCTCGTCGTCGAGCCGGACGCAGGCCCGCTCGAGGTCGCCGGCGCTCAGCTCGTCCCGGAAGTCGACCCGGGCGCAGAGCAGCACGCTGTCGGTGCCGGTGAGCATGGTCTGCAGGTCGACGACCGCGGTGACCTCCGGCGCGGCGTCGAGGTGGTCGTAGATCGCGCGGGTGACACGCGGCTCCGCGGCCCGGCCGATGAGCAGGTTCTTGTTCGTGCGGCCGAGGATGAAGGCCACGACGGCGAGCAGGAGGCCGATCATGATCGAGGCGATGCCGTCGGGGATCGACGACCCGGTCTGCTGGTGCAGCACCACCCCGACCGCCGCGAAGAGCAGACCGATCAGCGCCGCGGTGTCCTCGAACAGGACGCTCTTGACCGTCGGGTCGTCGGAGAGGCGCAGGTAGCGGCCGAGCGAGAGGTTGAGCTCCCGGCGCTCGCGCAGGCACTGCCGCAGCGCCTGCTGCCACGAGACGCCCTCGATGATCGCCGACAGACCGAGCACCGAGTAGGCGACCCAGGCGTACTGCTCCTCGGCCGGGTCCGGCGCGTTCTCGATGATCGTGGCGATGCCCTCGTAGACCGAGTACGTCGCCCCGACGACGAACACCGAGACCGAGGCGATCATCGCCCAGAAGAAGCGTTCCTTGCCGTAGCCGAACGGGTGCGCGCGGTCGGCCCGCTTGCCCGAGCGGCGCAGCGCGGTGAACAGCAGGACCTCGGTGACGCAGTCGGCCGCCGAGTGGGCCGCCTCGGCGAGCATCGCCGACGAGCCGGTGAGCAGGCCCGCCACGAGCTTGAGCACGCCCACCGCCGCGTTCGCGGCGAAGGCGAGGACCACGGAGAGGGTGCTCTGCCCGGAGGAGGAGTCCTCGGCGTCACGGCCCTCGTCGGTCGGGTCCTCCGGGGGCGGCACGAGTGCCGAGGGCACGTCGTTCCTCGCGGTCATGGGGGAGCTTCCTTCCTGAGGCGAACGAAGCACGCGGTACCCGCTTCACCCGGACCTCACCCGCCGCCGGGCTCCCGTCGACCGTGGTTCGCTCCGTCCGGTCGAGCGGACGCATCCGTCACCTCGCTGCTGCTCGACCTCACTCCGGACGGTCGGCGCGAGGACCGGGAGGACTCGCCGTCCGGGGTGGCCGCAGGGTCCGGTGTGCCCGCAGCCGAACCTGCTCGATCCGCACGACGAGGCCCTGGGCTTCGGCCGCGACCGCCGCGCGTCCACGGCCACGTGATCAGCGCCCACACGGTGAGGACCACGAGCGCCTCGACCAGCAGGTAGACCGGGTACGGGCCGAACAGGTCGAGGATCGACGCGGCGTCCGGCTTCCGGTCGAGGTAGCCGTAGTTGGCGCCGGTGAGCAGGTTGACCGGCTGCGCCACGGCGGCCCAGACCAGCGTCGCGGCGACGGTGCGGCCGTAGTCGGCCCAGGTCGGGCGCCGGCCGGTGCCCCAGGTGAGCAGCACCGCCGCCCAGATCGGCAGCACGTGCGCGGTGAAGAAGGCGAGGAAGCTCGGGGCCGGGAAGTCGGGGCCGCCGAGCGCGGGCGTCGCGATGGCCTGCACCGTGAGCGTCAGCGCCCAGTAGTACGTCATCCCGTAGGCCCACTGCCGGCCGGACCACAGGGCGTACGCCGCGACGTAGGGCACGAGGTCGGAGAGCCACAGCGGCAGCGTCTGGCCCGCCCGGCCGGGCTCGAAGGCGTAGATCTGGTACGCGAGGGTCGTGACGACGAGCAGCACCGCGAGCGTCCGCCCGGTCGTCCCGACGACGGGTGCGGGCGCTCGCCGCGCGAACGGCACCAGGGCGATCGCGCCGACCACGGTGATGATCACGACGACGACGTGCGAGGTCCCCCACGGGACGAAGGTGCTCATGCGGCTGCCTTCTTCCGTCGTGAGGGGAACCCTCGTGCTGCAAGAGCGCTCGGATCCTCCCCTCGCGAACGGCTCAGTGCCCACGCGGCGAAGGGGACCGCGCCCGCCCCGAGCGTGAGGTCGGCCTGCCACACGCTGCCGGTCAGCAGCACCCAGAAGCCCGCCGAGAGCACGGTCGGCGCGACCAGGACGGCCGCACAGCACCACCCGACCGCCGCCTCGCTCGTCGGCCGCAGCCGGACGAGCGCGAGCACCAGCAGCGCCAGGGCCGCGAGGGCGATCCCGACGATGGCCGGGTGCAGGCCGCGCTCGCCGGTCACCTTGGCGCCCACGTGCAGCGGGGAGAACCGGTCGGCCCCGCCGAGCAGGAACGGCACGATCAGCACGGCCCAGGTGAGCGCGGCGACGCCGCCGACGAGCAGCCCCCTCCTCCATGGCAGGACAGCGTCGTTGCTGTCACCGGGCGCCGGCAACGACGCTTTCCTGTCATCGGGCCGGAGCCCCACCGCCACGGCCACGATCACGACGACGAGCGCCAGGTGCGGCCGGGTGCACGTCGCGATCCCGAGGGCGACCGCGCCCGCCGTCAGGAAGGGCACCGACCGCGCCCGCAGGACCCAGGCGGCGGCCGCGACGGCGGGCACGACGCTGGTGACGAGGTCGTCGCCCACCAGGAACTCGCGCAGCGCCTCGGGGGTGATCACGACGAGCACCCACACCAGGGTGGGGGCCGTCCGGAGCCGCCAGCTGCCGTGCAGCACCGGCAGCAGCACGAGGGTCCACGCGAGGTTCTGCCACGCCGCGTGCCCGGTCACCGCCCAGAACGGGGCGGCGAGCACCAGCGAGCCGGGGAGCGGGGTGATCGGGTTCCCGAGGTAGGTCGTGCCGGTGTACGGATAGATACCGCCGGCCAGCCGGGTGAGCGCGACGTCGAGCGCGTCGGCCCGGTCGCTGCCGACGCCCGGCACCCACGCCGGCGGCCCGAGCACGAACGCGAGCACGAGCCCGACGACGACGAGCGCCACCAGGCCCGGCAGGACCCGGCGTCGTACCGGGGTCCGCACCGCGGCGACCGCGAGCAGCCCGAGGACCGCGTAGACCGCGACCACCGCGGGCGGGCCCCCGAGGGTCATCGCCGGGAACGTGGAGACCACGGCGAGGATCGCGCCCAGAGCGAGGGCCCCGACGCTCATCGCCGGCGGGGCGAACGCTTGGCGGGACGGCGACGGTCGGGCCTCGGCGCCGCCGGCTCCTCCCGGCGCGGGGTCCGCGAGCTGTTCACGGTGCGCCCGCGGACGACGCCGATGAACTCCTCCATGTCGTCGGAGTTCTCGGCGTCCGGCCAGGTCAGGACGACCGCCGACTGCGGGACGTCGACCACCGGCCGGTGGGTGAGGTCGCGCCGGTGGTGCAGGCGGGCCAGCGAGAGCGGGAGGACCAGCACCCCGATCCCGGCGGCGACGAGCTCGACCGCGTCGGCGGTCGTCGCGGGGTCGGACACGGCGGCGCGGCCCGGGTGTCCGTCCGTCCAGTCGAGGACGTCGTCCTGCGGGCGGAGGACGATCTCGTCGGCGAGGTCGTCGGGCGCGACCTCCTCGGCCGCCGTGATCACGTGGTCCTTCGGCACGACGACGACGCTCGTCTCGGTGTAGAGCGGGATGGCGTGCAGACCGGACCGGTCGATCGGGAGCCGCACGAGGCCGGCGTCGAGCTCGCCCGCGCGGACGGCGGCCACGATCTCGTCGGTCTCCGCCACGGACAGCTCCAGCGGGACGTGCGGCCGGCGCTCGCCCCACTTCCGCGCCCACTTGTCGGGCGTGGACCCCGGGACGTGGCCGAGCCGGAACGCGGGGCTCTGCTCGGTCACCGGGGGAGGGTAGCGAGCCCGATATCGTGGGCCCATGAGCCGTCAGGTCCAGACGATGAAGCCCGCGACGGCGGCGAAGAAGCTCGGCGTGCTCCTCGACGCCACGCCCGCGGAGTTCCGCGAGGGCGTCGTCTCCCGCGACGAGCTCGACGCCCTGCAGGCCGACCCGCCGCCGTGGCTGCGCGACCTGCGCCGCGACGGCCCGCACCCGCGCCCCGTCGTCGCCGACCGGCTCGGCGTCTCGATCTCCGGGCTCGCGCGCGCCGAGATCACCGAGCCGCTGACGACGGCGCAGATCGCGGCCATCAAGGAGGAGCAGCCGGAGTGGCTGCGCAACGAGCGCAACCTGCGCGCGGAGACCCAGCGCGAGGAGGCCCGGCTCAGGGCCGAGCGGGCCGCGAAGTAGCGACGGCCCGGTCCCGCGCCCTCGACCGGGGGACCACGACCTCCCGGGACCTCAGAGGCGCTCGACGCGGTCGGCCTGCGGGCCCCGGTCGCTCTGCCGCACCTTGTAGCGGACCCGGTCGCCCTTCTCCAGCGACTCCGACCCCACGACCACGGACACGTGGAGGAAGAGGTCGTCGCCGCCCGCGTCCGGGGTGATGAACCCGAACCCGCGCTCGGCGTCGTAGCGCGCGACGACGCCCTCGCCACCGCGTGCGGGCACCCGCGACGCCGACTTCGCGGCCGGTGCCGGCTTCTTCGGCGCGGCCTGGGGTTCGGCGCCCCGGACCAGGCCCACGGCGCGGGCCTGCGGACCCCGGTCCCCGTCGACCACCTCGAACGCGACCCGGTCGCCCTCCGCGAGCCACGTCAACCCCTCGTCCAGGCTCCGGACGTGCACGAAGACGTCCGCGCCGCCGGAGTCGGGGGTGATGAAGCCGAAGCCCTTGTCCTCGTCGTACCAGGCCACCGTGCCGTCGGCCCCGTCCGCGGTGCCGGTCGCGACGGATGGGCCGGCGTCGGCTCCCAGCGGGATCACGTGCCCGGCCTGCGGGCCGCGCTCGCCGTCGACCACCACGAAGGCCACCCGCTGGCCCTCGGCGACCACCCCGCCGGTCACGATCGCGGAGCTGTGCACGAAGACGTCGGGACCCCCGCCGTCCGGCGACGCGAAGCCGTACCCCTTGGCCGGCTCGTACCACTTGACGGTGCCGAGCTGCCCCACGGCGCTGCCGGCGGCCACGTCGCCGGTGACGCGGACCCGGAGCGCCTGGGGCCCGCGCTCGTTCTCGCCGCTCTCGAACTCGACGGCCTGGCCCTCGCGCAGCACCGTCCCGTCCCCGACGACCTCGGAGGCGTGCACGAACACGTCCGGCGAGCCGTCGTCGGGAGCGAGGAAGCCGAAACCCCGCTCCACGTCGAACCAACGGACAGTTCCCTGCGGCATCTCGGAGGCTCCGGTTCGGCGGGTGGACGAGCACGTGCGACCCGTCGTCGGGAACGACAAAAGGGCCGTCGGATCGACGGCCCTTCGTGTGTGTCCGAGGGGGGACTTGAACCCCCACCCCCTACTCGGGGACTAGCACCTCAAGCTAGCGCGTCTGCCATTCCGCCACTCGGACCTGCAGGACGAGAGCTTACGGGACGGCTCTCCCGGCGATCACACGGGGTGCCGCCGTGGCTGGCAGGATGCGCCGCATGGGTGCCGCCGAGGACGAGGTCGTGCAGCTCACGAGCGAGCTGATCCAGATCGACAGCAGCAACACCGGCGAACTGGAGACGACGACGGGGGAGGCCGAGGCCGCCCGGTACGTCGACGCGAAGCTGCGCGAGGTCGGCTACGAGACCGAGATCGTCGAGTCCGGGGCGCCGGGTCGCGACAACGTCTTCTGCCGCCTCGAGGGCGCGGACCGGTCGCGACCCGCGCTGCTCGTGCACGGCCACCTCGACGTGGTGCCGTTCAACGCCGAGGAGTGGTCGGTCCACCCGCTCTCGGGGGCGGTCCAGGAGGGCTACGTCTGGGGCCGCGGCGCGGTCGACATGAAGGACATGGACGCGATGATCCTGGCGCTCGCGCGTCAGTTCAAAGCCGAGGGGATCGTGCCCCCGCGCGACATCGTCTTCGCGTTCCTCGCCGACGAGGAGGCCGGCGGCGCCTACGGGTCGCACTGGCTCGCCGAGCACCGCCCCGACCTGTTCGAGGGCTGCTCCGAGGCGCTCGGCGAGGTCGGCGGCTTCTCGGTGACGCTCGGGGAGGACGTCCGCGTCTACCCCGTCATGACGGCGGAGAAGTCGATCGCGTGGATGAAGCTGCGGGTGCGTTCGCGCCCCGGCCACGGCTCGATGATCCACGACGAGAACGCCGTGACGATCCTGTCCGAGGCGGTCGCGCGCCTGGGCCGCCACCGCTTCCCGCTGACGCTGACCGAGTCGGTGCAGGGCTTCTTCGACGAGGTCACGAAGCTGACCGGCATCGAGTTCCCGACCGACTCCGCGGCCGCCCTCGACGGCGCCGTCGCGAAGCTGGGTGGCGTGGCCCGCGTGGTCGGCGCGACGACCCGCGACACCGCCAACCCGACGATGCTGCAGGCCGGGTACAAGGCCAACGTCATCCCGTCGACCGCCGAGGCCACCGTCGACTGCCGGGTGCTCCCGGGCCGTCAGGAGGCGTTCGAGCGGGAGCTCGACGAGATCCTCGGGCCCGACGTCGAGCGCGAGTGGATCCGCAACCTGCCCGCCGTCGAGACCGAGTTCTCCGGCGAGCTCGTCGACTGCATCACCGCGGCCGTCCAGGCCGAGGACGGCGACGCCCGGACGCTGCCCTACATGATGTCCGGCGGCACCGACGCGAAGGCGTTCGAGCAGCTCGGGATGCGCTGCTTCGGCTTCGCGCCGCTGCGGCTGCCCCCGGACCTCGACTTCACCGCGCTCTTCCACGGCATCGACGAGCGGGTGCCGGTCGACGCGCTGCACTTCGGCGTCCGCGTGCTGGAGAGGATCCTGAGGACGTGCTGACCGCACTGGTGACCGGTGGCGCCTCGGGGATCGGCGAGGCGGTGTCGCGGCGGCTGGCCGCGGCGGGTGCGAAGGTCGGCGTGGTCGACCGGGACGCGGTCGCGGCGTCCCGGGTGGCCGCCGAGATCGACGGGCTGGCCCTGGCCTGCGACGTCAGCTCGGAGTCGGCACTGTCGAGCGCGTTCGCCGAGGTGGAGTCGTGGGGCGGCCGGCTCGACGTCGTGCACCTCAACGCCGGCTCGGTCGGTGGGCAGTCGGGCATCACCGATCTCGACGTCGAGGCCTACCGCCGCGTGCTCGGGGTCAACGTCGACCACGTCGTCTTCGGGCTGAACGCGGCCGTGCCTGCGCTGCGGCGCGCCGGCGGCGGGACGATCATCGCGACGGCGTCCCTGGCCGGGCTGGTCCCGCTGCCCGGCGACGCGATCTACACGCTGACCAAGCACGCCGTCGTCGGGTACGTCCGGTCCGCGGCCGCCACGCTCGCGCCCGAGGGCATCCGCGCGATGGCGCTCTGTCCCGGGTTCGCCGACACGGCGCTCATCGCGCACATCAAGGAGCAGTTCGGCGACTTCCCGCTCCTGACGCCGGGCGACGTCGCCGACGCCGTCGAGGCGATGCTCGACCGCGGCGAGCCGGGGGAGTGCTGGTACGTCCAGCCCGGGCGCGAGCCGGGGCCGTACGGGTTCCGGGGCGTGCCGGGACCGCGGACGGGCGACGCCCCGCCGTCGTTGTCCTGGGAGGGCTGAGGGTGCGCGGCTGGACGGTGGAGGCGTTCGGGGAGCCGCGGTCCGTGCTGTCGCTGCGGCCGGACCTGCCGATGCCTTCCGGACGGCGGGTGGTGCGGGTCGAGGCGTCCTCGGTCAACTTCGCCGACATCCTCTACTGCCGCGGCACCTACCAGGAGCGGCCGCCGCTGCCGTTCACGCCGGGCCTCGAGGTGGCGGGCGTCGACGTCGAGACCGGCGAGCGGGTGTTCGGTCCGGCCGCGATGCCGCACGGCGGATACGCCGAGTACGCGGCCCTGTCGTGGGCCTACCCGTGGCCAGAGGGCATGTCGGCGGGGCAGGCCTCGGGGTTCTGGGTGGCCTACCAGACGGGGTGGTGCGCGCTGCACCACCGGACGACGCTGTCGGCCGGCGAGACCCTGCTCGTGCACGCCGCGGCCGGCGGCGTGGGCGCGGCGGCGGTGCAGCTCGGCAAGGCCGCGGGCGCCCGGGTGATCGCGACGGTGGGGTCGGCGGAGAAAGCCGGGATCGCGCGGGGGCTGGGCGCCGACGAGGTGCTGGTGCTCGACGCCGACGCGGCCGCGCTGATCCCGGCGGTGAAGGAGCTGACCGACGGACGCGGGGTCGACGTCGTCTACGACCCGGTCGGCGGCGACACCTTCGACGCCTCCCGCCGCGTGGTGGCGTGGGAGGGGCGCATCCTCGTCATCGGCTTCGCCGGCGGGCGGATCGCGGACGCACCGACCAACCACGCGCTGGTGAAGAACTACGACGTGGTGGGCGTGCACTGGGCGGCGTACCAGAAGCGCTCGCCCGAGCTGATCGACGCGTGGCAGCGCGAGCTCGAGGCGCTGTGGGCCCGACGGGCGATCGACCCGCTCGTGGGCGCCGAGTACACGCTGGAGCAACTGCCGGAGGCACTGGACGCGATCGCCGCCCGGACGACGACGGGGCGGGTCGTCGTCGTGCCGTAGCCCCGGTTCCGAGCGAAGGGCCCCTTCGGTCGGGTAGGCGGGCCGTGGGCGCCCTTCGCCGGTGGCCGCTCCGCGTCGAGGTGCCCACGAGGCAGGCCAGGCGCGCTCGGAACGTGCCTCAGGTACCTCTCGAGAACGCCGACCCGGTCACCTGTCCGCGAGTGGCACACCACGCAGGTCCGGCGGCCGGGGAACCTGCCTCGGTGACCACTCGCGGCGAGCCACACCCGTCGTCGGGAATGTGGATTTCCTGGCGTCCAGTGCAAGCAGTGACGCATTGCTTGCACCAAAACGGTGCTCAGACCGTCACGGCCTCGCGCATACGCGAGAGCTTCCGGCGGAGCCACACCTTCCGCGTGCCGTCGGCGTAGAGCAGCGTGCGCGCCAGTTCCCACCCGCCGAACTGGGCCCGGAGACCGAGCTCGGCGGTGGCGTTCAGCCGCGACACGTCGCGCGGCAGGCGGATCGGCTGGTACTCCCAGTCGCCGTCGACGATCCCGGCCTCGAGGGTCATGCCGGCGGGGACGGACCGCTGCGGGTCACTCACGTGCAACCTCCTGGTCGACCGCCGACCACCGTACGTCACGTCCAGGGCGCGGGGGCGTCCTCGATCGACTCGCCGCCGCCGACCGGCACGAGCGGCGAGGAGGAGACGTCGTCGAGCGCGCCGCGGATCGCCGGGGGCAGGGTCAGCTCCTCGGCGGCGAGCGAGCCGAGCAGCTGCGCGCCGTCCCGGGCGCCGACGACCGGTGCGACGACGCCGGGCCGGTCCCGCACCCAGGCGAGCGCGACGGCCAGGGGCGAGGTGCCGAGCCCGTGCGCCGCGGTGACCACCGCCTGCACGATCCGCGCGGCCCGGTCGGTGCGACGTTCTCCCACGTAGGAGCCGAGGTGCGGGGAGGCGCCACGCGAGTCGGCCGGCGTGCCGTCGCGGTACTTGCCGGTCAGCACGCCCCGGCCGAGCGGACCCCACGGGAGCAGACCCAGCCCGTGGTACTCCGCCGCGGGGAGCACCTCGGTCTCCACCGAGCGCTCCAGCAGCGAGTACTCCGACTGCACGCTGACGAGCGGCAGCCCCGCCGAGCGGGCCGCCGCCGCGACCTGCCAGCCCGCGTAGTTGGCGACCCCGGCGTAGCGCACCCGGCCCGAGGACACCGCGAGGTCGACCGCCGAGAGCGTCTCGTCGAGCGGCACCTCGGGGTCCCAGGCGTGCAGCTGCCAGAGGTCGACGTAGTCGGTGCCCATCCGGGCGAGCGAGGCGTCGAGGGAGGCGAGCAGCGAGGAGCGGGAGGCCCCGCCGCCGAACGGGCCGTCCTCGCGGCGGGCGCCGGCCTTGGTGGCGACCACCACCTCCGTGCGCGGGATCACGTCCGCGAACAGCCCGCCCAGGATCGCCTCGGCCTCGCCGTCGGCGTAGACGTCGGCGGTGTCGACGAGCGTGCCGCCGGCGTCGAGGAACGCCAGGAGCGCGGCACCGGCCTCGTCCGCGTCGGTGTCCCGGCCCCAGGTCATCGTGCCGAGGGCGAGGCGCGAGACCCGCAGCCCGCTGCCGCCGAGTCGTCGCTGTTCCACGGGTGCGCAGGATAGGGGTCGCGGGCGGGCCCCCCACCGGGGACACACGGACGACCCCGTCCGATAGCGTCCCGGACCCGTGCAGATGAGCTGGCTGGAATCCGTCGTCCTCGGACTCGTCCAGGGGTTGACCGAGTTCCTGCCCGTCTCGTCCTCGGCGCACCTGCGCTTCACGTCGGCGTTCTTCTTCGGTCACGACGCCGGGGCCGCGTTCACCGCGGTCTCCCAGCTCGGCACCGAGCTGGCCGTGCTCATCTACTTCTGGCCGGACATCAAGCGGCTGGTCCTGGCGTGGCTGCGGGGCCTGCGCGACAAGCGCGAGCGCGGCTACGACTACAAGCTCGCCTGGTACGTCGGGCTGGGGTCGCTGCCGATCGGCATCGCGGGCCTGCTCTTCCAGGACCTCATCGACGGCCCGGCCCGCAACCTCGCGCTCAACGCCTCGGTGCTGATCGGGTTCGGCCTCGTCCTCGCCGCGGCCGAGAAGTACGGCCGCCAGCGCCGCGGCGCCGACCAGCTGACCCTGCGCGACGGCGTCCTCATGGGTCTGGGGCAGATGCTGGCGCTCATCCCCGGCGTCTCCCGCTCGGGTGCGACGACGAGCGCGGGCCTGTTCCTCGGGCTGGAGCGCGCCGTCGCCGTCCGCTTCTCGTTCCTGCTCGCCCTGCCCGCCGTGTTCGCCTCGGGCATCTACAAGCTCAAGGACATCGGCGAGCCCGCCCTGCCGGGCCAGGTGACGTCGAGCTGGGGCCAGATCGCGCTCGCCACGCTCATCGCCTTCGGCGTCGGCTACGCCTCGATCGCCTGGCTGCTGCGCTACGTCGAGAACCACACCATCTACGTGTTCGTCTGGTATCGCGTGCTGCTCGGCCTGGTCGTGCTGCTGGCGGTGCTCGGCGGCGTCGTGCCCGCGACCTGACCGGGCGCGAGGCAGGAGACGACGCGCAGCGGAGCTCGACCATCGACCAGGGATAGGGTGGGCGAACGTGACCACGGTGATCCTCCTGCGACACGGACGCTCGACGGCGAACGTCTCGGGGGTCCTGGCCGGCCGCTCGCCCGGCGTCGGGCTCGACGACACGGGCCGCGCCCAGGCCGAGAAGCTCGTCGACCGGCTCGCGCAGCTCCCCATCGCCGCCGCCGTCCGCTCCCCGCTGCAGCGCTGCGAGGAGACGCTCGCTCCGCTGCTCGCCGCCCGCGGGCTCTCGGCGGTCGTCGAGGACGACCTCGCCGAGGTCGACTACGGCGACTGGACCGGCAAGACGCTCGGCGAGCTGGGCAAGGAGGACCTCTGGAAGGTCGTCCAGGCGCACCCCTCGGCGGCGGTCTTCCCGGGCGGGGAGGGGCTCGCGGCGGTGCAGCACCGGTCGGTCGCGGCGATCCGGCGCCACGCGGCGCGGATCGCCGAGGAGCACGGGCCGAAGGCCGTCTGGGTCGCCTGCAGCCATGGCGACGTGATCAAGTCGGTGGTCGCCGACGCCCTCGGGCTGCACCTCGACTCGTTCCAGCGCATCACGGTCGACCCGAGCTCGCTCAGTGTGATCAGCTACACACCGACCCGGCCGTTCGTGGTCCGCGTCAACGACACCGGCGGCGACCTCGCCTCCCTCGTGCCGAAGCCGGATACGGAACCCGGCGACGAGGGGGCCGAGGGCACCTCCGAGGGGTCCGCCGACGCGGTGGTCGGTGGCTCGACCGGCGTAAACTGAGCCCGCGCATGCCGACCACGTCCGCCGGGAATCCACTCCCGGCCCGATCAGCACGACCAATCGAGGGGCCATGCCCAGGGTGATCCACGTCTTCCGCCAGCCCGACCGGTTCGTCGCCGGCACGGTCGGCGAGCCGGGCGACCGCTCGTTCTACCTGCAGGCCACCGAGTCGGCCCGCCGTGTCTCGGTGCTGCTGGAGAAGCAGCAGGTGTCGGTGCTCTCGGAGCGGATCGGCACTTTGCTCGAGGAGGTCTCGCGCCGGTTCGGCGCCGAGGTCCCGCCGACCACGCCGGAGAACGAGGTCGACACCTCGCCGCTCGACGTCCCGGTGGAGGAGGAGTTCCGCGTCGGCACGATGGGGCTGGGCTGGGACGCCGAGTCCCGCAGCGTCGTCGTCGAACTGCTCGCGGTCACCGAGGAGGAGGTCGACGAGTCGGTGGTGCTCGACGACACCGACGAGGGCCCCGACGCGCTGCGCGTCTTCCTCAGCCCGGAGCGGGCCCGCGCGTTCGCGACGCGCGCCGAGCGGGTCGTCTCCGCCGGGCGCCGGCTCTGCCCGCTGTGCACCCAGCCGCTCGACGCCGCCGGCCACGTGTGCCCGCGCCAGAACGGTTTCCGACGCGTCGCGGCCGAGTCCTGAGCTTGACCGACACCCAGAGCACACCGGACCCGGTCGACGTCGACCGCATGGAGGACCTGCTGCGGCGGGGGACCCTCGACGTCGAGGGGCGGTTGACCGACGCGTCGAACACCACGC
Organism: Actinomycetospora soli; assembly: GCF_021026295.1. Classification (GTDB taxonomy): domain Bacteria; phylum Actinomycetota; class Actinomycetes; order Mycobacteriales; family Pseudonocardiaceae; genus Actinomycetospora; species Actinomycetospora soli. The sequence goes on along the minus strand of NZ_JAJNDA010000005.1, from coordinate 213,754 downwards.
TGTTCTGCGCGGTCACGCTCGACGGCGTCGAGGAGCACTGCGTCTACAAGCCGGTGCGCGGCGAGCGCCCGCTGTGGGACTTCCCCGACGGCACCCTCGCCGGGCGCGAGGTCGCCACGTACCTGGTCAGCAAGGCGGCCGGCTTCCACGTGGTGCCGCCGACGGTGCTGCGCGACGGCCCGTTCGGCCCCGGCATGGTCCAGCGGTGGATCGAGACCGACGACGAGCGCGAGCTGGTCGACGTCGTCGAGCCGAAGCACGTGCAGCCGGGGTGGCGCACCGTGCTGCGCGCCCGCGGCGCCGACGGCGAGCCCGCGCTGCTCGTGCACGCCGACGACCCGGGGCTGCGCCGGATGGCCGCGCTCGACGTCGTCGTCAACAACGCCGACCGCAAGGGCGGCCACGTGCTCGCCGGCGCCGACGGCCGCACCTACGGCGTCGACCACGGCATCTGCCTGCACCAGGAGACCAAGCTGCGCACCGTGCTGTGGGGCTGGGTCGGCGAGCCGCTCGACGACGACGTCACCGACGGCCTGAAGCGGCTGCGCGCGGCCCTCTCGCCCGGCAACGCCGCGGACCTCGGCGAGGAGCTCAACGACCACATCACCCTGCGCGAGGTGAAGGCGCTGCGCTCGCGCACCGACCGCCTCCTGCACGACGACGAGCTCCCGTCGCCCTCGGGCGGCTGGCCGCCGATCCCGTGGCCGGCGTTCTGACGTGGCGGCGTCCTGACGTGGCTGCGTCCTGACGTGGCTGCACCGGACTTCCGCCACCGCCTGACCTCCGAGCCGCTCGGACCGGCGGGGGCCCTGCGGTTGTGGTGGTCCTACCCCGACGACGCCGACGCGCGCCGCGACGCCGCGCGCGTGCCGGTGATGCCCGAGGCCCCGCTGCCCGACCCGTCGTCGGGCATGCTCGGGGTGACCTGGCTGGGACACGCCTCCGCGCTGCTGTGGGTGGACGGCGTGACCGTGCTCGTCGACCCGGTGCTCTCGCCCGGCATCCCGGGGGCGGCGAAGCGGCTGACCCCGCCCGGGCGGACCGTCGAGACGCTGCCGCGCATCGACGCCGTGCTGATCAGCCACGACCACTACGACCACCTCGACGTGCGCACCCTCGGCGCCCTGCCCCGCAGCACCCGCATCCTCGCCGGCCTGAACTCCGCCGCCTTCTTCCGCGCCCGCGGGTTCACCGACGTCACCGAGCTGGACTGGTGGTCCTCGGTCGGGTTCCCCGGGCTCTCGGGCGAGGTGCGGGTCGAGTTCGTCCCGGCCCGGCACTGGTCGCGGCGGACGGTCACCGACTACTGCCACCGCCTCTGGGGCGGCTGGGTGGTCACCGCCCCCGACGGTCGGGCGGTCCACCACGCCGGGGACACCGCCGCCGGCCCGCACGTCGCGCGCATCGCCGCCCGGCACCGCCGCATCGAGATCGCCGCGCTGCCGGTCGGGGCGTACGCCCCGCGGGAGCTGCTGCGCACGGTGCACATGGACCCCGCCGAGGCGGTGCGCGCCGCGGAGACCCTGGGCGTCCGTCGGGTCGTCCCGATCCACTGGGGCACCTTCGTGCTCTCCGGCGAGCCCGTCCTCGAGCCGATCGAGGCGACCCGCCGTGCGTGGGCCCGCGCCGGCCGTCGTCGGGACGACCTCTGGGACCTCCCGATCGGCGGGTCCCGCACGCTGTGAGGCTGCTCGTCTGGGGCACGGCGATCCTCGCGTACGTCTGCTCGGTCGTGGGCCGCTCCGCGCTGGCCGCGACGGGGCCGGTCGCCGCCGAACGCTTCGACGTCTCCGCCGGGGTGCTCTCCCTGCTCGCCGTGCTCTCGCTCGCGGTGTACGCCGCCCTGCAGATCCCGGCCGGGATGCTCGTCGACCGGTTCGGGCCGCGCCGGCTCGTCGCGGGCGGGGCGGTGCTCGTCGCGGTGGGGCAGGTGCTGCTCGCGGTGGCGCCGTCGTTCCCGGTCGCCGTGATCGGGCGGGTCCTCGCGGGCGCCGGTGACGCGGTGATGTTTGTCAGCGTCCTGCGCCTCGTCCCGACCTGGTTCGCCCCGCGCCGCGTGCCGGTCGTCAACCAGCTCTCCGGCATCCTCGGCCAGTTCGGTCAGGCGGTCTCGGCGATCCCGCTCGCGGGGCTCGTCGTCAGCTCCGGGTGGACGGCCGCCTACCTGGTCGCAGGCGGCGCGACCGGCCTCGTCGCGGTCGCCGCCGCGCTGATCGTCCGACCCGGTCCGCTCGGCGTCGCGGGCCCGGCCGACGAGGGTCGGATGCGGGAGGTGGCCGCCACCCCCGGCGCCCGCCTCGGCTTCTGGTGCCACTTCGCCTCGCCGTTCTCCGCGAACGTCTTCGGCCTGCTCTGGGGCTTCCCCTTCCTGACGGCGGGTGAGGGCGTCCCGGTCGGTCCCGCGCGGGTCCTGACCAGCGGGGTCGTGCTCGTGACGATCCTGTTCGGCCCGCTGTTCGGGCTGCTCTCCGGCCGGTTCCCGCACCACCGGGTGGCGCTGATCGCCGGGTCCGTGCTGGCCCAGGCCCTGGCGTGGTCGGTGGTGCTCGCCTGGCCCGGTCCGGCGCCGGTCGCCCTGCTGGTCGTGCTCGTGGTCGTCGTGGCGAGCGGTGGATCGGCCTCGCTCGTCGCCTTCGACGTCGCCCGCTCCGCCGTCCCGCCGGGCTCGATCGGCCGGGCGTCGGGGATGACGAACGTGGGCGGCTTCGTGTCGTCGCTGCTCGTCGTCGCGCTGGTGGGTGTGCTGCTCGACCTGCAGGGCGCCGGCTCGCCCGCCGCGTGGAGCCCCGACGTCTTCCGGGTCGCCATGGCCGTGCACGTCCCGGTGCTGCTGCTCGGGCTGGTCGGCATGGTGCTCTCGCGACGCCGGACCCTGCGCGACGACTCCTCGCGCGTGCCGGTGGGGGCGTCGGCTCGGGCCACCTGATATCAGCGGTGGCACACGGCTGACGTCCAGCGTCAGCAGCGCGCCACGCTCGTCGGGCGGCGTCACGCCCATGATCACGTCGAGTGGACCGTGGTGGCCGATGTCGATCTCCAGGACGGCCACGAGCGTCCACCCGACGTGATCATGGACCGGGCTCAGGCGTGCGAGCGGGCCCGACGGACCCCGACGAGCCCGCCAGGTCGTCGACCGGGACCCGCATCAGTGGTGGGACATCGTGCGACGGATCCACACCGCGATCCCGGCGAACAGCGCCAGGACGGCGGCACCGCCGAGGGTCATCCCGAGCCCGTCGCCACCGGTCCCGGACACCAGCACCAGGGCGAGCAGCGCCACCCCCGCCACCATCAGCGTCGTCTTCACCCGCGAGCCCCCCGACCCGGTCGAACCCGACGAACCGGTTGATCCGTCGGAGGAGCGGGAGTCAACTCGTGTGGGTGTCGAGAGTCGGGAAGATCCGCCCTCGGCGCGCCGGACCCGATCGGGCGAAGCCGGCCGGAGCGGGCGCCTGACAGCCACAAGATCACATCGAGGGGACCGTCGTGGCTGATGTCGATCTCCACGACCGCCACCACCGTCCCCCCGACGTGATCATGGTCCGCCGGTCCCCGCTCGCTCGATGTGTGAGCGACGCCCGGCAAGCCCGAGAAGCGGACCGGCCCCGCGCCGGCCTGCGGGCGCGAGGCGCGCGGACCCGTCGTCGGGAAGGCCGACGAGGGTGGGACCCGCTGAGCCAGGCAGAGGAACGGATGCCGTCGTAGCGTGGCGGAGGTGAGCACCCCGCGCCCGAACCAGGCCACCGCTCCCGGTACCACCCCGACGGCCCCCGAGGGCCTCCCCACGACCCTGGGTGAGCTCCGCGCGAGCGACCACCCCGCGAAGACCCCGCGCAGCGTCCGTGACGAGCTGCGCGACAACCTGCTGACCACGTTGCGGGCCGGCGGGAACCCCTGGCCCGGCATCGTCGGGTTCGAGCGCACCGTGCTGCCGCAGTTCGAGCGCGCGATCCTCGCCGGGCACGACGTCGTGCTGCTCGGCGAGCGCGGGCAGGGCAAGACCCGCCTGCTGCGCAGCCTCGTCGCGCTGCTCGACGAGTGGACCCCCGTCATCGCCGGCTCCGAGATCGGCGAGCACCCGGAGCAGCCCATCATCCCGGCCAGCATCCGGCGCGCGACGCTCGAGGGGGACGCGCTGGCCATCGGCTGGCGCCACCGCTCCGAGCGCTACGCCGAGAAGCTCGCCACCCCCGACACCTCCGTGGCCGACCTCATCGGCGACGTCGACCCGGTCAAGGTCGCGGAGGGGCGCAGCCTCGGCGACCCGGAGACGATCCACTACGGCCTCGTGCCGCGCGCGCACCGCGGGATCGTCACCGTCAACGAGCTGCCCGACCTCGCCGAGCGCATCCAGGTCGCGCTGCTCAACGTCATGGAGGAGCGCGACATCCAGGTCCGCGGCTACACGCTGCGCCTGCCGCTCGACATCCTCCTCGTCGCGAGCGCGAACCCGGAGGACTACACCAACCGTGGGCGGATCATCACCCCGCTGAAGGACCGCTTCGGCGCCGAGGTGCGCACGCACTACCCGCTGGAGGTGGCCGGCGAGGTCGCGCTCATCCAGCAGGAGGCCGAGGTCGTCGCCGAGGTGCCCGACCACCTGCTCGAGGTCATCGCCCGCTTCACCCGCAACCTGCGCGGGGCCAGCGCCATCGACCAGCGCTCCGGCGTGTCGGCCCGGTTCTCCGTGGCCGCCGCCGAGACGGTGGCCGCGGCCGCGCTGCGTCGCGCCGCGGTGACCGGGGAGGACGCCCCGGTCGCCCGTCCCGTCGACCTCGAGGCGGTGCCGCCGGTGCTGCGCGGCAAGCTCGAGTTCGAGTCCGGCGAGGAGGGCCGCGAGGAGGAGCTCCTGACGCACCTGCTGCGCCGCGCCATCGCCGAGACCGCCCGCAAGCGGCTCTCCGGCGTCGACCTCGGCCCGTTGGCCGACGCCGTCGCCGAGGGACGCCGGGTGGTGACGGGGGAGCGGGTCCCGGCCCGCGAGGTCGTCGCGGCCCTGCCGTCGATCCCCGTCGTCCGCACCGTCGCCGACCGGCTCGGCGCGGGCGACACCGAGGCACCCGGGCCGCTCGCGTCCGCCGTCGAGCTGGCCCTCGAGCACCTCTACCTCACGCGCAAGCTCGCGAAGGACAGCGACTCCGACGAGGACACGGTCACTTATGGCGGCTGAGCTTCCCGACGACGGCGGGTCCGGCCCCCGGCCGCGACCCGGCCGCTACTCCTACGGCCGCTTCTACGACGGCCCCGACCCCCTCGCGCCGCCGTTCGACATCCGCGAGGCGATGGACCAGCTGGGGCGCGACGTCATGGAGGGCACGAGCCCGCGCCAGGCGATGCGCGAGCTCATGCGGCGCGGCCTGCGCGACCAGCAGGGTCTCGACGACCTGCAGCGCCGGCTCCACGAGCAGCGCCGCCGCCTGCAGCGCGAGAACCGGATCGACGGCACGTTGCAGGAGATCCGCGAGCTGCTCGACCGGGCGCTGGAGGCCGAGCGGAACTCGCTGCAGGCCGAGGACTCCGACGACGCCCGGTTCCGGGAGATGTCGCTCGACGCGCTCCCGGACTCCACCGCGGGCGCGGTCAACGAGCTGCAGAACTACGACTGGCGCAACGCCGAGGCGCGCCAGGCCTACCAGCAGATCCAGGACCTCATGGGCCGCGAGGCCCTCGACCAGCGCTTCCAGGGCATGAAGGAGGCGATGCAGAACGCGACCCCCGAGGACGTCGAGGGGGTGCGCGAGATGCTCTCCGACCTCAACGACCTGCTGGAGTCGCACGGTCGGGGCGAGGACACCGCCGAGCAGTTCTCCGAGTTCATGGGCAAGCACGGGCAGTACTTCCCGGAGAACCCGAGGAACGTCGAGGAACTGATCGACATCCTGGCGCAGCGCTCGGCGGCCGCCCAGCGGATGATGAACTCCCTGTCGGCCGAGCAACGGGCCGAGCTCGAGGGGCTCATGCAGTCCGCCTTCGGCGACCCGCGGCTCGCCGAGCAGCTCTCCCGGCTGGACTCGCAGCTGCAGGCGATGCGGCCGGGCGAGGACTGGGACGGCCAGGGCCGGTTCCGGGGCGACAACCCGATGGGCATGGGCGAGGCGACGCGGGCGATGGAGCAGCTCGCACAGCTCGACTCGCTGTCCGAGCAGCTCTCGCAGAGCTACCCGGGCGCGCGCATGGAGGACATCGACCTCGAGGCCCTCGAGGCGTCGCTCGGCCGGCAGGCCCGGGTCGACGCCCAGCGTCTCGCCGAACTCGAACGCGAGCTGGAGCGCCAGGGCGTCTTCGAGCGGGGTCCCGACGGGTCCCTGACCCTGTCGCCGAAGGCGCTGCGGCAGCTCGGGCAGTCCGCGCTGCGCGACGTCGTCGGGTCGCTCTCGACCCGCCGGGGGGAGCGGGAGACGCAGCGCTCCGGGGCGGCGGGGGAGGCGAGCGGGGCGACCCGCCCGTGGGCCTTCGGCGACACCGAGCGCTGGGACACCTCGCGCACGCTGCTCAACGCGGAGCTGCGCAAGGCGGGTGGCGACGACCGGGCGCTGGACGTGACCGACGTGGAGATCGTCGAGACCGAGCAGCGCACGCGGGCGGCGGTCGCGCTGTGCGTGGACACGTCGTGGTCGATGGTGGCCGACGGCCGGTGGGTGCCGATGAAGCGCACCGCCCTCGCGCTGCACCACCTGGTCTCGACGCGCTTCCGCGGGGACGCCCTCCAGATCATCACCTTCGGTCGGCACGCCCAGGCCGTCGACCTCGCACAGCTCACGGGGCTGGAGGGGGTGTGGGAGCAGGGCACCAACCTGCACCACGCGCTGCTGCTCGCGGGTCGGCACCTGCGGCGGCACTCCGACGCCGCCCCCGTGGTGCTGGTGGTCACCGACGGTGAGCCGACCGCGCACCTCGAGCCGGACGGGCACGCCGTCTTCGACTACCCGCCGACCCCGGAGACGTTGCGGGCGACGCTGAACGAGGTGGACGCGATCGCCCGGCTCAAGGCGGCGCTCACGGTCTTCATGCTCGGGGAGGACCCGCGCCTGGAGGCGTTCGTCGACCTGGTGGCCCGCCGCAGCGGCGGCCGGGTGGTGGCGCCGGATCTCGACGGGCTCGGGGCCGCGGTCGTCAGTGACTACCTCCATAGTCGCCGCCGCTGACGGGCGGAGACAAAGGATCATCCGGTGGCTCAACGTCACGGATGTGCCTGAGGTAACCGTTTGACGTGATCCTTGTACCCGAACGGGTCTAGCCCGTCGGTTACTCTGGGAGATGGCAGGAGTCGAACCCCCCCGCGACTCCCGCCATCCCCGGCCGGGTCCCGGTTCCGTCAGGAGGGGCCCGTCGTGCTCGCCCGCGACGGACCCGCACGGGACCCGGCCGGGACCCCCCGGTGGTCATGCGAGTGGTCATGTTCGCCACCGGTGGGCGCACGGGTGGGCATAAGGTCGGCGGCATGCGTTCGTGGTCTGGAGTCGACGTCCCCCAGGTGCCCGGCACCCCGCCCCCGCTGCGGCTGTTCGACACCTCGACCGGCGAGATCCGCCCGACGGCGCCCGGCGCGTCCGGCGCCCGGATGTACGTCTGCGGCATCACCCCCTACGACGCGACGCACCTCGGCCACGCCGCCACCTACCTGGCCTTCGACCTGGTCAACCGCTGCTGGCGCGACGCCGGGCACGACGTGCACTACGTCCAGAACGTCACCGACATCGACGACCCGCTGCTCGAGCGGGCGGAGCGGGACTCCGACGACTGGGTCGTGCTCGGCATGCGCGAGACCGCGCTCTTCCGCGAGGACATGGAGTCGCTGCGCGTGCTGCCGCCGCGCGACTACATCGGCGCGGTCGAGGCGATGGACGAGATCACCGAGCTCGTCGGGAAGCTGCTCGCCTCGGGCGCCGCATACCGTGCGGACGACCCCGAGCACCCCGACGTCTACTTCGACCACACCGCGACGGCCGACTTCGGCTACGTCTCGCGCTACTCCACCGCGGAGATGGAGCGCATCTTCCCCGAGCGCGGCGGCGACCCGGACCGGCGCGGCAAGCGGCACCCGCTCGACGCCCTGCTGTGGCGCACCGCGCGCGAGGGCGAGCCGTCCTGGTCCTCCGACCTCGGCGACGGCCGCCCCGGCTGGCACGTCGAGTGCACCGCCATCGCCATGAACCGGCTCGGCGACGCCTTCGACGTGCAGGGCGGCGGCTCCGACCTCGCCTTCCCGCACCACGAGTTCGGCTCCGCCCACGGCGAGGCCCTCACCGGCATCCACCCGATGGCCCGGCACTACTGCCACGCCGGGATGATCGGGCTCGACGGCGAGAAGATGTCGAAGTCGAAGGGCAACCTCGTCTTCGTCTCCCGCCTGCGCGCCGACCGCGTCGACCCGATGGCCGTGCGCCTCGCGCTGCTCTCCGGCCACTGGCGCACCGACCGCTCCTGGACCGCCGAGCTGCTGACGGGGGGCCAGGCCCGGCTGCACCGCTGGCGCGAGGCCGTCTCGCTCGACGCGGCACCCGACCCCACCGACGTGATCGAGCGGGTCCGCGGTCACCTCGCCGACGACCTCGACAGCCCGGGCGCGCTCGTCGCGGTCGACGCCTGGGTCGACGAGGCGCTCCGGCGGTCCGGGTCCGGGACCGTTCCCGACGGCGGGTCGCGCGCGGCGGGTGCGATCGACGCGCTGCTGGGCATCACCCTGCGCTGAACCCGTCCAGCGAGGAGGACACCATGGCCCGCAACGTGCTCGGCGGCGAGCTTGCCGACTGCAGCCACGACCCCGTCACCGGCTTCTACCGGGACGGTTGCTGCGAGACCGGTCCCGACGACGCCGGCGTGCACACCGTGTGCGCCCGGGTGACCGCGGAGTTCCTCGAGTTCTCGGCGGCGCGCGGCAACGACCTGACGCGTGCCGACGCCGGGTTCCCGGGGTTGTCCCCGGGCGACCGGTGGTGCCTGTGCGCGAGCCGGTGGAAGGAGGCCCTCGACGGCGGGGTCGCCCCGCCGGTGGTCCTCGAGGCCACGCATGCCCGCAGCCTGGAGTGGATCGACCTCGACGACCTGCGCGCCCACGCGGTCGCCGAGTAGCACCTCCCGGCCGATGTCCCGCCCCGCTCCGCCGGCGACCGGAGCCCAGGCCCGTGCCCGGCGGGGCGCGGTGCGGCGGCTGGACCAGGCCCTCGTCGAGCGGGACCCGCACGCCGAGCGCGATCCGGAGCAGAGCCGTCGTCGGGCGGTGGTGGCCGGGGTCGTACTGGCGGTCCTGGGACTGGCCGCGGCCGCCGTCGTCGGGCTGGTGCGGGGCGACGCCGACTGGCGGGCGGCGACGATCGTGCGGGGCGTCCCCAGTGGCGCGCTGTACGTCGTGGCCCGCGAGCCGACGTCGCCGTCGTCCTCCCCGTCGCCGCGCCCGCCCTGGCTCGTGCCCACCACCGACCTCTCCTCGGCCCGGCTGCTGGCCGCGGGCGTGGATCGCCGCCGCGCCGACCCGGCGGCCGGCCTGGCACCCGCGGACCCGACACCCGTCCGCGACGACGCCCTCGTCGGGGTGGAGCGCACGGTGCCGGTGGGGCTCGCGGGCGCGCCGTCCGTGCTGCCCGACACGGCCGCCGCGCCGACGCCCGACGTCTGGGCGGTCTGCGACGTGCCCGCCGGGCCGGGTGTGCGGGCGATCGTGCTGGCCGGCGAGGCGGCGCTCGGACGCCCGCTGGCGACGGGGGAGTCCCTGCTCCTGCGAGGGGACGACGGCCGGACCTGGCTGGTCACCGACGGACGGCGGGCTGCGATCGACCCGGCGGAAGGGGCCGTGGTCCGCGCCCTCGACGTCGCCGGGGTCCCGGCCCGCCCCGCGGGCAGCGCCCTGCTCGGCGCGCTGCCCGAGGCCGCACCGCTCGTCCCGCCGCGCATCGCGGGCGCGGGAGTCGCGCCGACGGATGTCGCGACGCGCACGCTGGGGCTGCCGGTCGGCGCCGTGGCCCGGGTGGCCGGCACCCCGCCCCGGTTCGTCGTGGTCCTCGACCGGGGTGTGCAGGAGGTGCCCGACGTCGTCGCCGAACTGGTGCGCTTCGCCTCGCCGGGCGCCGACCCCCGGGTGGCCGAGGTGCCCGCGGCCGTGGTGGACGGCCTGCCGCGCGCCGTCGGCGTGGACCTCACCGCCTACCCGCGCGCCTTCCCCGGCGTGCTGTCGGTGGAGGACGCGCCGGTCGCCTGCGCGGCGCCGACCGCGAGCGGCGCGACCACGGTCTCCGTCGCCGGCACCCTGCCCTCACCGGTCCCGCCGACGCCGGTCGGCGACCCCGCGACGCCAGGTCCGGTCGGCGCGGTACGCGTGGCCGGTGCCGGGGCCTACGTCGTCCCCGTGGCGCCGGGGGAGCCCGCCGACCCCGACCGCGGTGTGGTCGTCGACCAGGTCGGCCGCGTCTTCCCGGTCGCCGGCCGGGGCGCGGCCGCCGCCCTCGGGCTGGGTGACCCACGACCCGCGCCGCGCAGCGTGGTCGGGCTGCTCCCGCGCGGGCCGGTGCTGTCGCTCGAGGCGGCGCGCACCTTCCGCTGAGGGCCCGCCCTCTCCCGCTCCCGTGACAGCAATGCGTCGCTGCTTGCACCGGACGCCAGTGACGCCCCATCGTCGCGCCGCCGGCCCCGACCGTGCACCGGGACGTGCACCGGCCACCGGGAAAGGGGGCTACCGCTCCCAGGGACCGCCGAAGTTCGACCCGCCGGCGACGTCGCCCGGGCCACCCGGGTCGCGTCGGCGCAGGTAGCGCTCGAAGTCGGCCGCGATCTCGTCGCCCGACGCCTCCTGGAGGTCGGACTCGGCGTCGCCGGCCTCCTCGAGGGCCTTGACGTACTCGCGGACCTCGTCGTCCTCGTCGGCCATCTCGGAGACCGTGCGCTCCCACTTCTCGGCCTGCTCGGGCAGGGCGCCGAGCGGGACCTCGACGTCGAGGACCTCCTCGACACGCTGCAGCAGCGCGATCGTGGCCTTGGGCGCGGGCGGCTGCGACACGTAGTGCGGGACGGCGGCCCAGAAGGAGATGGCGGGGATGCCGGCCTGGACGCAGGCGTCGTTGAGCACGCCCGTGATGCCGGTCGGGCCCTGGTAGCGCGAGCTCGACAGGCCGTACCGCGCCGCCGACTCCTTGTCGAACGACGAGCCGGTCACCGGCACCGGGCGGGTGTGGGGCGTGTCGGCCAGGAGCGCGCCGAGCGTGATCACCGTGGTGACGCCGAGCTCCTCGGCCTTGGCCACGATCTCGCCCACGAACGACCGCCAGCGCATGTTCGGCTCGATGCCGCGCACCAGCACGAGGTCCCGGTCGGATCCCGGCGGGCGGCAGAGCGTGAAGCGGGTGGTCGGCCAGTCGATCGCCCTGCTGATCCCGTCGACCAGACGCACGGTCGGCCGCGAGACCTGGAAATCGTAGTAGTCCTCGGGGTCGATCGCACCCAGTTCCGTGGCATCCCAGTTCAGCGCGAGGTGCTCCACGGCCGTGCTGGCGGCGTCTCCCGCGTCGTTCCAGCCCTCGAACGCACACAGCATGACCGGGTCGTTCAGCTCTCGAGCAGGGATTCCGGCGTCGTCGGAGGCGGGCACCGGGCCAGTTTACGGGTCGTGACGAGGCTCGCAGGGCAGACGGTTGACCCCTACGTCACGTTACGATCGTGTGATGACTACCCCGAGTGAGTCACCTTTCCTGACAGCCCTGCACTCCCGCGTACTCATCGGCGACGGCGCGATGGGAACGGCCCTGCAGGACCAGGATCTGACCCTCGAGGACTTCCAGGATCTCGAGGGTTGCAACGAGATTCTCAACGTCTCCCGACCCGACGCCGTCAAGCAGGTCCACCTCGGCCACCTGGACGCGGGCGCCGACGTCATCGAGAGCAACACCTTCGGCACCAACTGGCCGAACCTCAACGAGTACGACATCCCCGAGCGGATCTACGAGCTGTCGCTCGCCGGGACGAAGATCGCCCGCGAGGCGGCCGACGAGTACTCCACCACCGACCGGCCGCGCTTCGTCTTCGGGTCCAACGGGCCGGGCACGAAGCTGCCGACGCTCGGCCACGCCCCGTACGCGAAGCTGCGCGACGCCTACGTCGAGTCGGTCCTCGGCCAGCTCGAGGGCGGCGCCGACGCGATCCTCGTCGAGACCTGCCAGGACCTCCTGCAGTCGAAGGCCGCCATCCTCGGCGCGTACCGCGCGATGGAGCAGTACGGCCGCCGCATCCCCGTCATCTGCCACGTCACCGTCGAGCTCACCGGCACCATGCTGGTCGGCTCCGAGATCACGGCGGCCCTGACGGCGCTCGAGCCGCTCGGCATCGACGGCATCGGCCTCAACTGCGCGACCGGCCCGGCCGAGATGAGCGAGCACCTGCGGGCCCTGTCCCGCCAGTCGCGCATCCCGGTCACGGTGATGCCGAACGCCGGTCTGCCCGAGCTCGGCCCGAACGGGCCGGAGTACCCGCTGCAGCCCCAGGAGCTCGCGGACTACTGCGCCTCGTTCATCACCGACTACGGCCTGCAGCTCGTCGGCGGCTGCTGCGGTACCACCAACGAGCACGTGCGCGCGCTCGCCGAGACCTGCCGCGACCTCACCCCGGCCGCCCGCGACCCGAAGCCCGAGCCGGGCATCTCGTCGATGTACCACTCGGTGCCGTTCCGCCAGGACACCGGCCTGCTCATGATCGGCGAGCGCTCGAACGCCAACGGCTCGAAGGCCTTCCGCGAGGCCATGGTCGCCGAGGACTACGAGAAGTGCGTCGACATCGCCAAGGCGCAGACCCGCGAGGGCGCGCACTGGATGGACCTCTGCATCGACTACGTCGGCCGTGACGGCACCGCGGACATGGACCGCCTGGCCCACGACGTGTCCACCGCCTCGACCCTGCCGGTGGTGCTCGACTCCACCGAGCCCGAGGTGCTGCAGGCCGGCCTCGAGCAGCTCGGCGGCCGCTCCGCGATCAACTCGGTGAACTACGAGGACGGCGACGGGCCCGACTCGCGGTTCCAGAAGATCATGCGGGTCGCCAAGGAGCACGGCGCCGCGATCGTCGGGCTGTGCATCGACGAGGAGGGCCAGGCCCGCACCGCGGAGTGGAAGACGCGCATCGCCTTCCGCCTCATCGAGGACCTCAACACCAACTGGGGCATCCGCACCGAGGACATCATCATCGACTGCCTCACCTTCCCGATCTCCACCGGTCAGGAGGAGGTCCGCAAGGACGGCATCGAGACGATCAACGCGATCAAGCAGCTCAAGGAGCGCTACCCCGAGGTCCAGACCACGCTCGGGCTGTCGAACATCTCGTTCGGCCTCAACCCCGCCGCGCGCCAGGTGCTGAACTCGGTGTTCCTCTCCGAGTGCGTGGACGCGGGACTCGACACCGCCATCGTGAACTCGGCGAAGATCCTGCCGATGTCCCAGATCCAGGACGACCAGCGCGAGGCCGCGCTGGACCTGGTCTACGACCGTCGCAGCGAGGGCCACGACCCGCTGCAGCACTTCATGAACCTCTTCGAGGGCGTGTCGGCGCAGTCGGCCAAGGACCAGCGCGCCGAGGAGCTCGCGGCCATGCCGCTGTTCGAGCGCCTCGCCCAGCGGATCGTCGACGGGAACCGCAACGGGCTCGAGGAGGACCTCGACGCCGGCATGCAGGAGAAGGACCCGCTCGAGATCATCAACACCGACCTGCTCGGCGGCATGAAGGTCGTCGGTGAGCTGTTCGGCGCCGGCAAGATGCAGCTGCCGTTCGTGCTCGCCTCGGCCGAGGTGATGAAGGCGGCCGTCGCGCACCTCGAGCCGCACATGGAGGCGACCGAAAACTCCGGCAAGGGCAAGATCCTGCTGGCGACGGTCAAGGGCGACGTCCACGACATCGGCAAGAACCTCGTCGACATCATCCTGTCGAACAACGGCTACGACGTCGTGAACATCGGCATCAAGCAGCCGATCAACGCGATCCTCGAGGCCGCCGACGAGAACAAGGTCGACGCCATCGGGATGTCCGGGCTGCTGGTCAAGTCGACCGTGGTCATGAAGGACAACCTCAAGGAGATGAACGACCGCGGGGTCGCGGAGAAGTACCCGGTGCTGCTCGGCGGCGCCGCGCTGACCCGCTCCTACGTCGAGAACGACCTCGGCGAGCTCTACGAGGGCGACGTCCGCTACGCCAAGGACGCCTTCGAGGGCCTGCGTCTCATGGACTCCGTCATGACGGGGGAGGGGCCCTCCGAGGAGGAGAAGGCCAAGGCGGCCGAGCGCAAGGAGCGCCGCGAGCGCTCGGAGCGCATCAAGGCCAAGCGCGAGGCCGAGGCCGGGGACGACAGGCCGGCGTTCGACCCGGACGCGATCTCCGACGTGGCCCGCCGCATCGAGGTCCCGCAGCCGCCGTTCTGGGGCACCCGCGTGGTCCGCGGCATCCGGCTCGCCGACTACTCCGCCCTGCTCGACGAGCGCGCGACGTTCTTCGGGCAGTGGGGCCTGCGCGGCTCCAAGGGCGGCGACGGGCCCTCCTACGAGGAGCTCGTCGAGACCGAGGGCCGGCCGCGTATGCGCTACTGGCTCGACCGGCTCCAGTCCGAGGGCATCCTCGCCCACGCCGCGGTCGTCGCCGGCTACTTCCCGGTGATCTCCGAGGGCCAGGACGTCGTCGTGCTCGACGAGGCCAAGCCGGAGGCGAACGAGCTGCACCGCTTCTCGTTCCCGCGCCAGAAGCGCGACCGCCGCCTGTGCCTCGCCGACTTCTTCCGCACGCGGGAGGAGGCGACCGAGCTCGGCAGCGTCGACGTCATGCCGATGAACCTCGTGACGATGGGACAGCCGATCGCGGACTTCGCGAACACGCTGTTCGCGGACAACTCCTACCGCGACTACCTCGAGGTCCACGGCCTCGGTGTGCAGCTCACCGAGGCGCTGGCGGAGTACTGGCACCGCCGCGTCCGCGAGGAGCTCACGTTCGCCGACGGCTCGACGATGGCCGACCAGGACCCGGCGGACGTCAACGAGTTCTTCAAGCTCGGCTACCGCGGGGCCCGGTACTCCCTCGGCTACGGCGCCTGCCCCAACGTCGAGGACCGGGCGAAGATCGTCGAGCTGCTCGACCCGAGCCGCATCGGCGTCGAGCTCTCCGAGGAGGACCAGCTCCACCCGGAGCAGTCCACGGACGCGCTGGTGGTCCACCACCCGGAGGCCAAGTACTTCAATGCCTGATCTGGCTGCCGTCCTGTGGGACATGGACGGCACGCTGGTCGACTCCGAGGGTCTGTGGTCGATCACGATGACGGAGCTCGCCGCCCACCTGGGCGGCGAGCTGTCCGTCGCGACCCGCGAGGAGCTGACCGGCTCGAGCCTGCGCCGCACCTCGGCGACGGTGCTGCGTGAGGTCGGTCTTCCCGACGACGAGGCCTCGGTCGAGAAGGCCGGTCGGTGGCTCCTCGACCGCACGCACGAGGTCTTCGCGCAGGGTCTGCCGTGGCGGCCCGGCGCGCAGGCGGCCCTGGAGACGGTGCGGTCGGCGGGGCTCGCCACCGCGCTGGTGACGAGCACCTACCGCGAGCTCACCGAGGTCGCGCTGGACCAGATCGGCCGCGAGTGGTTCGACGTGACCGTGTGCGGCGACGAGGTGTCGGCCACCAAGCCCGACCCCGCGCCCTACCGCCGCGCCTGCGAGCTGCTCGGGGTCGATCCCGCGGCGTGCGTCGCGGTGGAGGACTCGCCGACGGGGACCGCCTCGGCGGCCGCCGCCGGCGCGACGGTGCTCGTCGTCCCGGCGGGTCCGCCGGTGCCGGCGGGGGAGCGCCGGGCGTTCCGGGACTCGTTGGAGGGGCTCACGCTGAGCGACCTGCGGCTGCTCCGTTCGGCGAGCGTGGGGTAGCCGGTCCGGGCCCTCCGAGCGAGGTCGGCGGCCTGCGCGTCCGCCGATCGGATTCGGCCGTTCGGAGCAGTACCACCCGTCCATGCACACGGCGGACCCGAAGGATGCAAGCATCGGTGAACGTGAAGACGTTCGACGGGCTCTTCGAGGAGCTCAGCACCAAGGCGCGCGACCGTCCCGAGGGGTCGGGCACCGTCGCCGCCCTCGACGCCGGGGTGCACGCCCAGGGCAAGAAGGTCCTGGAGGAGGCCGGCGAGGTGTGGCTCGCCGCCGAGCACGAGACCGACGACAAGCTCGCCGAGGAGATCTCCCAGCTGCTCTACCGCACGCAGGTGATCATGCTCGGTCGTGGTCTGACGCTCGACGACGTGTACAAGTACCTCTGAACCCATTCGACTCGGGCTCCACGTGCACACGTGGTGCCGCCAGGAGAGAGCCATGCTCCGCGTCGCCGTCCCGAACAAGGGGTCCCTCGCCGAGGAGGCGTCCCGCATGCTGCGCGACGCCGGGTACCGGCAGCGGTCGGACAACCGTGACCTGTCCCTGCACGACCGCCACAACGGCGTGCAGTTCTTCTACCTGCGCCCCAAGGACATCGCGACCTACGTCTCCGAGGGCCAGCTCCACCTGGGGATCACCGGGCACGACCTGACCGAGGAGTCGTCCGCCTCGGTCAACGAGGTGCTCAAGCTCGGGTTCGGCAACTCGGCGTTCCGCTACGCGGCGCCGATCGCCAAGGGCTGGACGGTGCAGGACCTCGCGGGCAAGCGGATCGCGACCTCCTTCCCGCGGCTGGTGCGCGCCAACCTGGCCCAGCAGCGCATCTCGGCGAAGGACGTCATCCGGCTCGACGGGGCGGTCGAGGTCTCGATCGAGCTGGAGGTGGCCGACGCCATCGCCGACGTCGTCTCGACCGGCCGCACCCTCGCCCAGCACGGTCTCGAGCCGATCGGCGACCCGATCCTCGAGTCCGAGGCCGTGATCGTCGACCGCAACGCGAAGTTCGACCAGCAGCCGGACTCGCCGGACATCACGAAGGCCAAGTACCGCTTCATCGAGCGGCTGCGCGGCGTCGTGTTCGCCCGGCAGTACGTGATGCTCGACTACGACTGCCCGCAGTCGGTCCAGGACGACGCCGTCCAGATCACCCCGGGGGTGCAGTCGCCGACCGTCGCGCCGCTCTCCCTCGACGGCTGGGTCGCCGTCCGGTCGATGGTGCGCCGCAGCCGCGTCAACGACGTGATGGACGAGCTCGCCGACCTCGGCTGCACCGGCATCGTCACCTCCTCGCTCCAGTCGTGCCGCGCGGTGCTGCCCGGGGTGGGCGGCGTGAGTTCGATGCCGGGCGCCACGCCGCCGCCCGCGGAGTCGCCCTCCTCGGCCGACCCCGCCGTCGCGCGGATGGGCGTGGCCGGGCGCTGAGCCGCCCTGAACGGGTTCAGCGGGGCCGGACGGTCAGCGCCTGCGCGGCGCGGCCGACCGGCCCGTGCTCGTCGTGCAGCACCGAGTAGGCCGTCCCGGTGCCCTCGGGCCCGATCACGCTGTCCGCGTCCAGCCCCGTCCACTCGCCGCTGGGCACCCGGTGCAGGTGCAGCGTCAGGTCGGTGTTGACGAACAGCCATCGCCGCAGGTCGAGCCGACTCGCGGCGCCGTTGGTCGAGTCGGCGACGGCCGCGAGCCGCTGCGTGGGCGTCGGCTCCTCACCCTCGACCACCTGGCCGCGCAGCCGCCCCCACGCGCGGCCCGGCCCGGTGACGTCGAGGCCGCCCGTGATCCAGCGCCAGTCCACCGAGGTGAGGTAGCCCGGCAGCCAGCCGTCGGGGATGTCGCGCTGCGCCCCGTCCTCGGGTCCGGGCAGTGCCGGCATCGCGGTCCCGGGCACGGTGACGACGTCCGCGGTGTCGCCGACGCCGTGGAACCAGCCGTGCGCCCGGGCGACCGGACGGACGGTGCCCGAGGCCGGGTCCGTCGCCGCGAGCTCGGCGGTGACCAGCTCGATGGTGCGTCCCGGCCGCGTGACCTCCGCGCGCACCACGAGCTCGTCGACCGGCACCTTGCCCAGCACCTCGACGGTCACCCGCGCGAGCCGCACGTCCTCGCGGCCGGAGCGCCGCTCCAGGGCGCGGATCAGCAGCGCGCTGGGCGGGCCCATGTGCTGCGCGTCGGCGAACCACGGGCCGGCGGTGGACCCGGACGCCTCGACCCTCGTGCCCTCGGGCCGGTCGTCGTCGAGCAGGCGGAAGTAGGGCTCGGGCACGGGGGCGGTCATGGGGGAGCGGTCTCCGTGGTGTCGTCGGAGCCCGTGTCGGGGCTCCCGTCGGGCCAGCCGGGATAGTCCGGCGGCGTCCCGCCGAACGCCGGGCAGACTGCCTGGTGCGCGCACCAGCCGCACATCCGACCCGGGTTGGGCCGGAAGTCCCCGGTGGGGGCCGCCCGCAGGATCGCGGCCCACAGCGCGACGACCGTGCGCTCGAAGCGCTCGAGCTCGGCGACCGTGGGGGAGTGGGTCAGGCTCTGTCCGTCGGCGAGGTACATCAGCCGCAGCTGGCGCGGCAGCACGCCGCGGGCCCGCAGCAGCACCAGCGCGTAGAACTTCAGCTGGAAGAGCGCCCGCGCCTCGACGACCTCGCGGGGCGCCGCACCGGTCTTGTAGTCGACGATCCGCACGTCGCCGTCCGGCGACACGTCGAGCCGGTCCACGTAGCCACGTAGCCCGACCCCCGAGGCCAGCTCGGTCTCCAGGAACACCTCGCACGCCTCGGGCCGCAGCCGGCGCGGGTCCTCCATCGCGAAATAGGCGTCGACGAGCGCGCCCGCCGCGGCCGGGTCGCCGAGCAGCTCCCGGTCGGTCGCGTCCAGCTCCGCCACGACCTCCGCGAGCAGCCCGTGCGCCCGCTCCGGGCGCCGCAACGGCGGGTCCAGCGCGAAGAGCCGCTCCAGCACCGCGTGCACCACGATCCCGCGCAGCTGGGCGGGGCTTCGCCGCTCGGGCAGCCGGTCGACCGCCCGGAACCGGTAGAGCAGCGGGCACTGCTTGAAGTCCCCGGCCCGGGACGGCGACAGCGCCGGCCGCCGCCGCGGGCGGTCCTCCGGCGACGTACGGGGCGCGGGGACCGTGGTGGTGCTCGTCTCGATCATGCCGCGGACGCTACGACGGACCCCTGACAACCTCGGTCCGCCTCGAGGTCTGCCTTCGGGCCGGGAGACCCCGTCCTCCGCCACATGATCACGATTTCGTGAGCGACACGCGCAAGCCCTGCTGCGACACGCTCACGACGTCCGGCGGTCGCAGATCCCGTGGATCCGTCGGGGCCGTCGCTGCGTCGGAGCGGATGTGAGCGTCGAGACGAGAGATCGCGCCGTCCGGGCCCGGTTCCGCGACCAGGACGGGCTGCTGAGCACCGCGCAGGCCAAGGAGGCCGGGTACACGCGCGCCCAGATCGCGGCGCGGGTGAAGAAGGGGGAGTGGGTGAAGGACCTGCACGGTGTCCTCCGCGCCGCGGACCACGCCGCCACGCCCCGGTCCCGGGTGCGGGCGGTGGCACTCTCGGTCGGCGAGGTCGGCACCGTCGTCGGGTGCGCGGCCGCATTCTGGTGGCGCCTCACCGACGTCTGTCCCGCCGTGATGGAGGTGGCCGTGCCACACGGCACCCGCCTGAAGCCGCGCTCCGGCGTCCGGTTCGTCCACCGGGCCGTCCCCGACGACGACCGCGTCGTCGTCGACCGGGTGCCGGTGACCAAGAAGCCGGCCACGGTGCTCGCCGCCGCCGTCGGGCTGGGCCTCGTGCTGGGCGCCCGGCTCATGGACCGGGCGCTGCAGACCGGGTCGACCTGGAGGCGATGTGGCGGACGCACCGGCTCGGCACCGGTCCGTACGGAGCAGCCCTCGCCTACCAGCTGCTCGTGCTGGCCGGTGGTGGTGCGCTCGGAGGCGGAGCGGACGGCGCACCGACTGCTCCGGGGTGCGGGCGTCGGCGGCTGGGCGGCGGACCACGAGATCGTGCTCCGGGGCTACGGGAGGGCGGTCCTCGACATCGCGTTCGCCGACCGACGGGTACTCGTCGAGGTCGACGGCTGGGCGTTCCATCGGGACCTGAGGGCGTTCCTCCGGGACGCGCGGCGACAGAACGCCCCATGCTGGACGGCTGGATCGTGATCCGGACGAACTGGTTCGAATTGCGGGACGACCCGGAGGTCTTCGTGCGGAACGTCCGCGAAGCCCTGGTCGCCCGACCCGGTTCGGTCGTACCGACGTCGTGAGCGAGTCGCATCAGATCTTGCGCGTGTCGCCACCGAAGTCGCGATCATGGTCCGGCGAGGGGGCAAGCGGCGGCCCACCACGGGCGCCCGCCTAGGGTGGTCCGTCGTGCAGCACACCACCGAGCCCGCCGACGAGGCGACCACGCCCGACGAGGCGCCGGTGCCGGAGGCGCACGACGAGGCGGGCACCCAGGGAGCGGCGCACGAGGACGACCGGCGCGGGCCGGCACGGTCGGGACCCTTCCTCCCCGGCGACCGGGTGCAGCTGACCGATCCCAAGGGCCGGCACTTCAGCCTCGTCCTGGAGCCCGGGCAGAGCTACCACACCCACCGCGGCGCGATCGCCCACGACAAGCTCATCGGCGCCCCCGAGGGCAGCGTCGTGCACTCCGCCGCGAACACGCCCTACCTCGCGCTGCGGCCGCTGCTGCCCGACTACGTGCTCGCGATGCCCCGCGGCGCCCAGGTGATCTACCCGAAGGACGCCGCGCAGATCGTCATGTGGGGCGACGTGTTCCCGGGCGCGAACGTCCTCGAGGCCGGCGCGGGCAGCGGGGCCCTGACCTGCAGTCTCCTGCGCGCGGTCGGGCCGGAGGGCAGCGTCACCAGCTACGAGATCCGCGACGACCACCTCGAGCACGCCGAGGCCAACGTGGTGCGGTTCTTCGGCGAACACCCGCCGAACTGGCACCTCCACCTCGGTGACATGGCGACGGCCACCGGCACGTTCGACCGCATCGTGCTCGACATGCTGTCACCGTGGGAGGTGCTCGACACCGTCCGGGACGTCCTGGTCCCCGGCGGGGTCCTGGTGGGGTACGTGGCCACCACCACCCAGCTCTCGACCCTCACCGAGGCCCTGCGCGACCAGGCCGGCTGGACCGAGCCCCAGGCGTGGGAATCGCTGGTCAGGCCGTGGCACAGCGTCGGCCTCGCGGTGCGCCCGGAGCACCGGATGATCGCCCACACCGCGTTCCTGGTGACCGCCAGGAGGCTCGCCGACGGGGTCACCCCGCCGCGGGTGCAGCGCCGCCCGACCCGGAGTCGATAGCACACTTCTGAACCCGCAAGCCGCACTCTCGGTGACAAAAGCACGACGACGACGCGAGAAGTCCGTCACCGGCTCGCTACTCCACGGACACCAGGTTTCACGGGTACGGTGACGCCACGGAGTAGCGGGAGGAGGGCGCCGTGAGCATGAACGACGACCCCAGGGGCCGATCCGACCAGGGCCGCGACCGAGGCGCGGCGGACATGGCGGCACAGGTGCGATTCCTCGAAGAAGAGGTCGCCCTGCTGCGTCGGAAGTTGACCGAGTCCCCACGCCACACCCGGATCCTCGAGCAGCGGCTCGCGGACTCGGCGGCGCGGGTGTCCCAACTGACCGAGCGCAACGACAAGCTCACCGACACCCTCAAGGAGGCGCGGGCCCAGCTCGTCGCGCTCCGCGAGGAGGTGGACCGTCTCGCGCAACCGCCGTCGAGCTACGGCGTGTTCCTGACCCTCCACGAGGATCAGACGGTCGACGTCTTCACGTCGGGTCGGAGGATGCGCGTCGCCGTGTCCCCCGCCGTCGAGGCCGCCGAGCTCACGCGCGGCCAGTCGGTCCGGCTCAACGAGGCCCTCACCGTCGTCGAGGGCGGCGACTACGAGCGGATCGGCGAGGTCTGCTCGCTGCGCGAGGTGCTCACCGACGAGGACGGGTCGCGCACGCGCGCCCTGATCATCGGGCACGCCGACGAGGAGCGGGTGATCCACCTCGCCGACTCGCTGTTCGGCCCGGACGCCCCGGAGCTCAAGCCGGGCGACTCGCTGATGGTCGACACCAAGGTGGGCTACGCCTACGAGAAGGTGCCGAAGGCCGAGGTCGAGGAGCTCGTGCTCGAGGAGGTCCCCGACGTCGCCTACACCGACATCGGCGGGCTCTCGCGGCAGATCGACTCCATCCGCGACGCGGTGGAGCTGCCGTTCCTGCACGCGGACCTGTTCCGCGAGTACCAGCTCCGCCCGCCGAAGGGCGTCCTGCTCTACGGCCCGCCCGGCTGCGGCAAGACGCTCATCGCGAAGGCGGTGGCGAACTCGCTGGCGAAGAAGGTCGCCGAGCAGCGCGGTGAGGACAGCCGCGACATCAAGGCGCACTTCCTCAACATCAAGGGCCCCGAGCTGCTCAACAAGTTCGTCGGCGAGACCGAGCGGCACATCCGGATGATCTTCCAGCGGGCGCGCGAGAAGGCGTCCGAGGGCACCCCGGTGATCGTGTTCTTCGACGAGATGGACTCGATCTTCCGCACCCGCGGGTCGGGTGTCAGCTCCGACGTGGAGACGACGATCGTCCCGCAGCTGCTCAGCGAGATCGACGGCGTCGAGGGCCTCGAGAACGTCATCGTGATCGGTGCGTCGAACCGCGAGGACATGATCGACCCCGCGATCCTGCGCCCGGGCCGGCTCGACGTGAAGATCAAGATCGAGCGTCCCGACGCGGAGGCCGCGATCGACATCTTCGGCAAGTACCTCATCGAGGGGCTGCCGGTCCACGAGGACGACGTCGCGGAGTTCGGCGGCAACCGGCAGGCCTGCCTCGACGGCATGATCGAGCGGGTCGTCGAGCGGATGTACGCCGAGACCGACGACAACCGGTTCCTCGAGGTCACCTACGCCAACGGGGACAAGGAGGTCCTGTACTTCAAGGACTTCAACTCCGGCGCGGTGATCGAGAACATCGTCGGGCGCGCCAAGAAGTCCGCGATCAAGTCGCACCTGGAGACCAAGCAGTCCGGTCTGCGGGTGCAACACCTGCTCGACGCCGTGGTGGACGAGTTCGCCGAGTCCGAGGACCTGCCGAACACGACCAACCCGGACGACTGGGCCCGCATCTCCGGCAAGAAGGGCGAGCGGATCGTCTACATCCGCACGCTCGTCACCGGCAAGGGCTCGACGCAGGGCAAGGAGATCGACACCGCCTCCAACACGGGTCAGTACCTGTAGTACCGGGTACCGTCGCACCCATGACGGACGAGCAGCACCGGCCGCTTCCCGCTCCTCGCAACGAGGTCCGGGGGCGCGGGCGGTGTCGCGTCCGAGGCCGTCGACATCATCTCGCGCCCCGTGGAGGGCACCCATCGCGCGGTGTCGGACACGGTGTTCGCCGCGCTCCGCAAGGTCGGCCTCGGCCCCGCCTCGAAGCCGGTGCAGCTGCTCCACGACGGCATCTCCGCCGGCGTCTACTCCGCCGTGCGCGGGATCGGGCACGCGGCGGGTCGGGGCGTCGGCCTCGCCGCCGAGTTCTACCGCGAGGCCTCCGGGCGGGCCGAGTGGACGCCGATCACCTCCCGACCGGCGGGCGCGGTCCTCACCGGGGCGATCAACGGCCTCGTCGGCGACCACATGGTGGCCCTCGACAACGACCTCGCGGTCCCGATGGCCCTGTTCACCTCCACCATCGGTGACGCGGAGGACCCGCACGCCCAGCTGCGCCTCGACGACATCGCCGCCGCGGTCGCCGACCACCCCGAGCGCGACCTCTCCCACGTGGTGCTCTTCGTCCACGGCCTCGGCGAGACCGAGCACGCCTGGCGCCTCGCCGACGAGGACTCCGCGGGGGAGGGCTACGCCGAGCGGATCGCCTCGAGCGTGGGCGCCGTCCCGCTGCTGCTGCGCTACAACACCGGCATGCGCATCGCCCACAACGGCGCGGCGCTCTCCGTGCTGCTCGGCGAGGTGTTCGACGCCTGGCCCGAGCCGATCCGCCGCCTCGACCTCGTCGGCCACTCGATGGGCGGCCTCGTGCTGCGCCACGCCTGCCACGCCGCCGTCCTCGCCGGCGAACCGTGGGTCCACGCGGTGCGCCGCATGGTCTACCTCGGCTCGCCGCACGAGGGCGCCCCGCTGGCCCACCGGGTCGACCAGCTCGCCACCCAGCTCTCGCGTCGGGCCCGCTCGCGCACGTGGGGCGAGTTCCTCGACCGGCGCTCGGCCGGCATCCGCGACCTCGTCGCCGGCGTCTCCGACACCGACGTGCCGCTGCTGGCCTCCTCGACCCACCACGGCGTCGCCGCGTGCCTCACGTCGAGCGCCCACCACCCGCTCGCGAACATCCTCGGCGACCTGCTCGTCCCGGTGGACTCCGCCCGCGGTGCGATCGCCGACGTCGAGACGCTCCCGTCGTCGCACCACTTCCACCTGCTCAACGACCCGCGGATCCACGAGCACCTGCTCCGGTGGCTGAGCGTTCCCGACGCCGGGTCCTCCCCGGCCGCCGTCGACGACCGGCGGTGAGCGGGGCCGTCCGTCCCCGGGGAGGGAACGCCGCCCGCACCGTCGTCCTCGGTGCGCTCACCGCCGCGGCGCCGCTCTCGATCGACACCTACCTCCCCGCCCTGCCGGCGATCGCGGTGGAGCTCGACGCCTCGGCCTCGCTCGTCGCGCTGACCCTCACCGCCTGCGTCGTCGGGCTCGCCGTGGGCCAGCTCGTCGCCGGGCCGCTCTCCGACGTCCTCGGCCGTCGGCGCCCGATGATCGTCGGGGCGGTCGGCTTCGTGGTCCTCTCGGCGGCCTGTGCCGCCGCACCCGACGTCGGGACCCTCGTGGCGCTGCGGCTGGCGCAGGGCCTCGCCGGCGCCGTCGGGATCGTGCTGGCCCGGGCCGTCGTCCGGGACCTGTACGAGGGGCCGCGGGCCGCACGGGCCTTCGCCGCGCTGATGCTGGTCTCGGGGGTCGCGCCGATCGTCGCGCCCGTGCTGGGCGGGCAGCTGCTGCGGGTCACGTCGTGGCGCGGGGTGTTCGTGGTGCTGGCCGTGCTCGGGCTGGTCGTGCTGATCGGTGTCCTGCTGGCGGTGCCCGAGACGCTGCCGCCCGACCGGCGCCGCTCGGGCGGGTGGCGGACCACGAGGCACGCGTTCGGCGTCCTGCTCGCCGACGGACGCGTGCTCGCCTGCGTGTCCGCGGCGGGCTTCGGGTTCGCCGCGATGTTCGCCTACATCTCCGGGTCGACCTTCGTGCTGCAGGGCCTCTACGGGCTCTCGCCCCAGGAGTTCAGCGGCGTGTTCGCGGTCAACTCCGTCGGCATCGTCAGCGCCGTGCAGCTCTCCGGGCGGCTGATCGGCGCCGAGCGGGTCGAGGCCCGACGCATGGTGCCGCTGGGCCTGGCGATCGCGTTCCTCGGCTCGGCGACCGTCCTGGCGGGCGCGCTCGGCCTGGGGGTGTGGGGCGTCGTCGTCGGGCTGTTCGTGACCGTCTGCGGGGTCGGCACCGCCCTGCCCGCCGCCACCACGCTGAGCCTCGCCGACCACCCGGAGCACGCCGGCAGCGCCTCGGCCCTGCTGGGGACCGCCCAGTTCCTCGTGGGCGGGTTCTCGGCGCCGCTGGTCGGGATCGGCGGCGGGACCACCGCGCTGCCGATGGGCCTGACGATGACGGGCGCGACCCTGATCGCGCTCGTGGCCTTCACCGTGCTGTGGCGCAGGGCGGCGGGCGCGGGCGCCAACTAGGGTCGGGGGCATGACCGCGCGCCGCATCATGGGCACCGAGATCGAGTACGGCATCTCCGTGCCGGGCGACCCGACGGCGAACCCCGTCATCACCTCCACCCAGGTCGTGCTCGCCTACGCGGCGGCCGCCGAGGTGCCCCGCGCGCGCCGCGCCCGCTGGGACTACGAGGTGGAGTCCCCGCTGCGCGACGCCCGCGGGTTCGACCTCGGCCCGAGCGCCGGCCCGCCGCCGGACACCGGCGACCTCGACGACCTCGGCGCCGCGAACGTCATCCTCACCAACGGCGCGCGGCTCTACGTCGACCACGCCCACCCCGAGTTCTCCGCCCCCGAGGTCACCACCCCGCGCGGCGCGGTGATCTGGGACAAGGCGGGGGAGCGGGTGATGGAGGACGCCGCCGAGCGGGCCGCCGTCGTCCCCGGCACCGGTCGCATCCAGCTCTACAAGAACAACATCGACGGCAAGGGCGCCTCGTACGGGTCGCACGAGAACTACCTGTGCAACCGGCAGACGCCGTTCCCCAGCATCATCTCCGGGCTCACCCCGTTCTTCGTCACCCGCCAGGTGATGACGGGGGCGGGCCGCGTCGGGCTCGGGGCCTCGGGCGACGAGGTGGGCTACCAGCTCTCGCAGCGCGCGGACTACATCGAGGTCGAGGTCGGGCTGGAGACGACGCTCAAGCGCGGCATCATCAACACCCGCGACGAGCCGCACGCCGACGCCGACAAGTACCGGCGGCTGCACGTGATCATCGGCGACGCGAACCTCTCCGAGTACTCGACGTTCCTCAAGGTCGGGACGACGGCCCTGGTGCTGTCGATGATCGAGGACGGCGTCCGCTTCGACGACCTGCGCCTGCTCGAGCCGGTCCGCTCGGTGCACCGGATCAGCCACGACCCGACGCTGCAGGTCGAGGTCGACCTGGCCAACGGGCGGCGGATGACCGCCCTGCAGATCCAGCGCGAGTACTACGAGCGCGCCTGCAAGCACGAGCAGGAGACCCAGGGCAGGGACGGCGGAGAGATCGACGAGGTCACCCGCGAGACCCTCGAGATCTGGGGCCAGGTCCTCGACGACCTCGAGGCCGACCCGATGCGCTGCGCGGACCGGCTGGACTGGGTGGCCAAGCTCAAGCTGCTGCAGAGCTACCAGGAGCGCGACAACCTGCCCTGGGACTCCCCGAAGCTGCACCTGATCGACCTGCAGTACTCCGACGTGCGGCAGGCCAAGGGCCTCTACAACCGTCTGGTCACCCGCGGGTCGATCAAGCGCCTCGTCACCGAGGAGGAGGTGCGCGCCGCCGTCACCCGGCCCCCGGAGGACACCCGCGCGTACTTCCGCGGCCGGTGCCTGGAGCGCTACCCGAGCGAGGTCGCGGCCGCGTCGTGGGACTCGGTGATCTTCGACCTGGGCCGGGAGTCCCTGGTGCGGATCCCCACGCTGGAGCCGCTGCGGGGCACCCGCGGCCACGTCGGGGAGCTCATCGACAACGCCGAGAACGCCACGGCGCTCGTCGAGGCCCTGACGCGGGGATGATGTTGATGACGTCGGGAGCGGGCTCGGCCAGGTAGGGTTCGGGGACGCAACACCCTTCGGCACCGGGAGGCAGCCATGGCGCAGGAACAGACCCAGCGGCAGGGCGGTGGCGACGACGGCGACGGCGGCGAGGACACCACCGCCGCCGGCCAGGAGCGCCGCGAGAAGCTCGGCGAGGAGACCGACAGCATCCTCGACGAGATCGACGACGTCCTCGAGGAGAACGCCGAGGACTTCGTGCGCGCGTACGTGCAGAAGGGCGGCGAGTAGTCATCCGGTCCGTCGGGTTCGCCACGCGCGAACCCCGGCGGACCACCGTGCGGGAGCGGCGGGCCGGGACTAGCGTTCCGGCCCGCCGCGTGCGTCTGTAGAAGCGACACCACCAGCAGAGGAGCGACGACCGCCGATGGACCCCAGGATGAGCTTCGGGGCGAGTGCAGCGACGGGACGAGGGCAGGGGCTCGCGCCCGCGTACTTCGACTCCGGCACGTCCTCGTTCATCGACTTCCTCTCGACCGTCCGGCCGGACCTGCTGCCCACGGCGCGCGGGGTGACGCCGGAGGTCGCGGGCGGGGTGCCGCACGGCACCACGATCGTCGCCGCGGTCTACGACGGCGGCGTCGTCATCGCGGGCGACCGCCGGGCGACGATGGGCAACCTCATCTCCCAGCGCGACATGCAGAAGGTCTACATCACCGACGACTACTCGGCCGCCGGCATCGCGGGCACCGCCGGGCTGGCGGTGGAGGCCATCCGCCTGTTCGCGGTGGACCTCGAGCACTACGAGAAGCTCGAGGGCGTCGGCCTGACCTTCGACGGCAAGTCGAACCGGCTCGCCTCGATGATCCGCGGCAACCTCGGCGCCGCCATGCAGGGGCTGTCCTACGTCCCGCTCTTCGCGGGCTACGACCTCGACGCCGTCGACCCGGCCCGCGCCGGGCGGATCGTGTCCTACGACGTGGTCGGCGGGCGCTACGAGGAGCACGGCGGCTACGCGGCCGTCGGCTCGGGCTCGCTGTTCGCGCGGTCGTCGCTGAAGAAGCTCCACGACGTCACCGCCGACCGCGACACCACGGTCCGCAACACCGTCGAGGCGCTCTACGACGCGGCCGACGACGACTCGGCGACCGGTGGCCCCGACACCGTCCGCAACATCTTCCCGATCGTCGTGGCGATCGACGCGTCGGGCGCGGTCCAGCTGCCCGCCGACGAGGTCCAGGCGACCGCGGAGGCCGTCATCGCCGGCCGCCGCGAGCGCGCGACCGGCTGACACCCCGGCGCACCGCCCGCACCGCCCCGCCCGACCCCCACCCGGACCGCCCGAGCACCGAAGAGGGAGCCTCCCCGCCATGACGATGCCGTTCTACGCGTCGGTCGACCAGCTGATGCGCGACCGCTCGGAGCTCGCCCGCAAGGGCATCTCCCGCGGTCGCAGCGTGGTGGTGCTGAGCTGCGCGGACGGGGTCCTGTTCGTCGCGGAGAACCGGTCGAAGTCGCTGCGCAAGATCTCCGAGATCTACGACCAGCTCGGGTTCGCCGCGGTCGGCCGCTACAACGAGTTCGAGAACCTCCGCCGCGCCGGCGTCCGCTGGGCCGACGTGCAGGGCTACTCCTACGACCGGCGCGACGTCTCCGGCCGCGCCCTGGCCAACGCGTACTCCAACATCCTCGGTGCGAGCTTCATCGAGCAGCAGAAGCCGTTCGAGGTCGAGCTGTGCGTCGCGGCGCTGGGGGAGACCGCCGAGTCCGACCAGCTCTTCCGCATCACCTACGACGGCTCGATCTCCGACGAGCCGCAGTTCGTCGTCATGGGCGGCACCACCGAGCCCATCTCGACGGCGCTGAAGTCGTCCTACGACGGCACGCTCGACACGCAGGGCGCCCTGCGCACGGCCGTCGAGGCCCTCCTGGCGCAGAACGGGTCGTCCTCCTCGTCGTCGTCCTCGTCGGACGAGCGCACGCTCGGGGTCGACTCGCTCGAGGTCGCCCTGCTCGACCGCGCGCGCCGCCCCCGCCGCTCGTTCCGCCGCATCACCGGCGCCGCCCTGTCCGCGCTCCTGCCCGCCGCCGAGGCGGCCGCGTCGGACGACGCCGCCGGCGACACCGGTGCGGGCGACGAGGTGTCGGGCGCCGGCGGCGCGGACGCCTGAGCGCTCCTCCCGTCCCGGACGAACGGGCCGTCCGTCACACCTCGATCGTGACGGACGGCCCGTTCGCGCGTCCGGGGGTGGGGCCTCACCACACGGTGGCGCGCTCCGGCCAGCGGGTCTCGTCGCGGCGGTAGACCGGCACCGGGTGGTCGGCGACCGAGAAGACCAGCCGCTCGCCCGCGACCATCACCTCGCCGTCGGTGGCCACCTCGAGCGGGCCGTCGAGCAACTCCACGTCCAGCTCGCGGGCGGTGTGCTCGACGTATGTCCGGATGTGGCCGAGGGTGCCGAGCAGCAGCCCCACGATCGCGCGGGCGCGGGAGAAGCGGCGGTCGGCGCGCAGGTAGCGGACCTCGAGCAGGCCGGTGTCCAGGCGCGGACGGTAGGCCGGGGTCATCCCGGCCGGGGCGTACGGCCCGTTGCCGACGAACAGCATCCACACCGAGGTCTCGCGGCCGTCGATGCGGCAGCGGACGGGGCGGGCGGTCCAGAGCACCGCGACGAGGGCGGCCGACGCGGCCGGCCACTTGCCCCAGCGCCTCTCCCACTTCTCCCGCAGCCGCACCATGTCCGGGTAGCCGCCGAACGACGCGGTGTTGACGAAGACGATCCGCTCGCCGCCCTCGGGGCCCGTGGACGACGCGTAGACGCGCAGCTCGCCGACGTCGACCGCGACCGCCTCGCCGGCGCCCGTGGCGTCGACGACCTCCTGCAGGTCGTACACCCCGACGTCGCGGCCGAAGTGGTTGAGCGTGCCCGCGGGCATCACCGCGAGCGGCAGGTCGAGGTCCTCGGCGATCCGCGCGGCCGCCGCGACCGACCCGTCGCCGCCCGCGATCCCCAGCGCCACCGTGCCGGAGGTCGCCGCGGCCTCCTGCAGCCGACCCAGCAGGTCGTCGCCGCGCTCGAGCCGCACGATCGTCGCCTTCGGCAGCGCGGCCGCGATCTCCTCGGCGGGGTCGACCCCCGGGCGCCCGGAGCCCATGTTCACCACCATCGACAGGCCCTCGCCCTCCTCGAGGGCGGGTGCGTCGAGCCAGGGCCGGGCGATGGCCTCGTCGGTCGGGCGGCGCGGCAGCCAGCGCTGGGTGAGCAGGGCCGCGCCGGCCCCGACCGCCGAGCCCACGGCGACGTCGCTGGTCCAGTGCACCCCGACGTGGACCCGCGAGTAGGCGACGGTGGCCGCCAGCGGCGCCAGGACGGCGGCCGCGCGCGGGCTCTCCAGCCCGACCCCGAGGGCGAACGCGAACGCCGACGCCGAGTGCCCGGAGGGGAACGACGACGAGGTCGGGCGGTCGGGCAGGGCCCGGTAGGGCGGCAGCAGGTCCGCGGCCGGGCGCCGGCGGGGCACCAGCGGCTTCAGCACGGCGTTCGAGGCGAAGCTCGCGAGGCCGATCCCGAACACCCCGCGCAGGGCGCCGCGCCGGGTCCGCCGCGTCCCGAGGCCGGCGAGCAGCGAGGCGGCGGCGAACCAGAGCCCGGAGTGGTTGGCCGACTGCGTGAGCGTGAGCAGGGCGGCGTCCAGCCGCGACGGCGGCAGGTCGCCGATCGACTCCGTCACCCGCCGGTCCAGCGCGCCGACCGGCCGCAGCGATCGGCGGCTCTGCCGCAGACCCGTTCGGACCACTGCCTTCGCGCGGCGTGCGCGCCGCCGGGGAAGCATGGGGCCCGACCCTACGGGCAGGTGTCGAAGGGCGCCGCGAGCGCCCTCGGGGGCTTAGGCTGGAGTCCATGCAGCGGCGGATCTACGGCATCGAGACCGAGTTCGGGGTGACCTGCACCTTCCACGGTCAGCGTCGGCTGTCCCCCGACGAGGTCGCTCGTTACCTGTTCCGGCGGGTGGTGTCGTGGGGGCGTTCGTCGAACGTCTTCCTGCGCAACGGCTCGCGGCTCTACCTCGACGTCGGGTCGCACCCGGAGTACGCCACGGCGGAGTGCGACTCGCTCGAGCAGCTCGTCGCCCACGACAAGGCGGGGGAGCGGATCCTCGAGGACCTGCTGCTCGACGCCGAGCGCCGCCTCGCCGACGAGGGCATCGGCGGCGACATCTTCCTGTTCAAGAACAACACCGACTCGGCGGGCAACTCCTACGGCTGCCACGAGAACTACCTCGTGGGCCGCTCCGGCGAGTTCTCCCGCATCGCCGACGTCCTGCTGCCGTTCCTCGTGACCCGCCAGCTCATCGCGGGCGCGGGCAAGGTGCTGCAGACCCCCCGCGGCGCGGTCTTCTGCCTCTCCCAGCGCGCCGAGCACATCTGGGAGGGCGTGTCGTCGGCCACCACCCGCAGCCGGCCGATCATCAACACCCGCGACGAGCCGCACGCCGACGCCGAGCGCTACCGCCGCCTGCACGTCATCGTCGGCGACTCGAACATGAGCGAGGTCACCACCCTGCTCAAGGTGGGCACCACCCACCTGGTGCTCGAGATGATCGAGCAGGGCGTCCAGTTCCGGGACTTCACGCTCGACAACCCGATCCGCGCGATCCGCGAGATCAGCCACGACCTCACCGGTCGTCGCCCCGTCCGCCTCGCGGGCGGGCGCGAGGCGGGTGCCCTGGACATCCAGCGCGAGTACCACCAGCGCGCCGTCGAGCACGTCGCGCGGCGGGGGAGCGACCCCGTCACCGACCGGGTCCTCGAGCTGTGGGGCCGCACCCTCGACGCCGTCGAGCGCCAGGACCTCTCGCTGATCGACCGCGAGATCGACTGGGCCATCAAGCACAAGCTGGTGGAGCGCTACCGCAAGCGCAGCGACCTCGGGCTGTCCAGCCCCCGCATCGCGCAGCTCGACCTCGCCTACCACGACATCCGGCGCGGGCGCGGGGTGTTCGACCTGCTGCAGCGCAAGGACCTCGTCGACCGGGTCACCGACGACGGCGAGATCGAGGCCGCGAAGGACACCCCGCCGCAGACCACCCGGGCCAAGCTCCGCGGGGACTTCATCGCCGCCGCGCAGAACGCCGGCCGTGATTTCACCGTGGACTGGGTGCATCTCAAACTGAACGACCAGGCCCAGCGAACCGTCCTGTGCAAGGACCCGTTCCGCGCGGTGGACGAACGGGTGGACCGGCTGATCGCGACGCTGTGACCGTGTAACAGCGCTCACGCCTCGCGTCGGCCGGTCCGTGGCAACCCCCACGACCGCACCGTGACCGATCGAGCGAGGACGAGGACGGCACACAGCCGATGGAGCACCAGGACCGGACGTCCCGGGTGACGCCCGCGGACCAGCCGAGCACGATGCACGACGCCGCCCCGGTGACCCCGGATCCCGACGTCGAGGGCACCGTGCTGGCCGGGCGCTACCGGGTGGAGGAGTGCCTCGGCGCCGGGGCCATGGGCGTGGTCTGGTCGGCGTGGGACCGGCGGCTGCGCCGGACGGTGGCGGTCAAGCAGCTCACGCCGCCGCGCGACGGCGACGAGACCGAGATCCGGGCCGCCCGCGCCCGGGCCATGCGCGAGGGCCGGATCGCGGCCCGCGTGGTGCACTCCCGCGCGATCGCGGTGTTCGACGTGGTGATGCACGGCTCGATGCCGTGGATCGTCATGGAGTACCTGCCGTCGCGGTCGCTCGCGGCGGTGCTCGCCGAGCGCGGCCCGCTGCCGCCCGCCGAGGTCGCGCGCATCGGCGCGCAGATCGCCGACGCGCTCTCGGCGGTGCACGAGGCCGGGATCGTCCACGGCGACGTGAAGCCCGGCAACGTGCTCATCACCGACGACGGCGTCGCCAAGCTCACCGACTTCGGCGTCTCCCGGGCGTCCTGGGACACCACGGCGACCGGCGGCGGGCTCGTCGCGGGCACCCCGGGCTACTTCGCGCCCGAGGTCGCGCGCGGCGGCGACCCGACGCCCGCCTCCGACGTGTTCTCCCTGGGCGCCACCCTCTACGCCGCGGTCGAGAACGAGCTGGTCTGCGGCCGGCTCGACAACACGCTCGCGGTGCTGCACGCCATGGCCGAGGGACGGCTGCGGCCGGCGGCGCGGGCCGGGGTGCTCGGGCGCCCGCTGTCGGCGATGCTCCGGCTCGACGCCCGGCACCGGCCCGACACGGCCCTGCTGCGCTCCGCCCTCGAGGCCCGCGCGGCCCTGGGCGAGGCCGAGGCGGCCCTCCCGGCGCCCGCGGCCGTGCCCGCACCGGGCCCGACCCCGGCCGAGCCCGGGGACCCCTCCACCGCCGACGTGGCAGGGCGGCGTCCCGGCGCGGGCGGCCCGCCGACCTCGCCCGACGGCTCCGGAGCCGGTGCGCCCGGCACGCCCGACGACGGGACCGCGGACGCGTCCGGGCGCGACTGGTTCCCGCTGGCCCCGCCCACCGGGGCACATACGCCGACCGCGCCGACCCGCCCCCGCCCGCGGCGCCGGCGTCGGGTGCTCGCGGTGGCCGCGGCCTCCGCGGTCGTGCTCGCCGCGGGGGTGGGCGCGGCCCTGGCCGCCGCGGACCATCCCCGCACGCCGGGGCCGCAGGCCACCGTCGCCGCGCCGGCCCCCGTGCCCACCACCGAGGACGCCCCGGTGGCGCCGAGCACCGAGACCGTGCCGCCGGTGGCCGGTGCCCCGCTGTCTCCCGGCAGCCCGAGCGCCGACACGGTGCCCGCGGGCGGGGACCGGGACGCCCCCGTCACCGAGGACGACACCCGCCGCACGGTCACCGCCTACTACGCGAGCCTGCCCGGGAACATCCCCGGCGCGTGGGCGCTGCTCTCCGGCGACGCCCGGCAGGCCTCCGGGGGCTACGGCGGCTACGAGCGCTTCTGGGGCGGGATCACCTCGGTCAGCGCGGACGACGTGCAGGTCGACGGCACGTCCGCGCGCGCGGTGCTCGAGTTCGTGACGTCGAGCGGCCGCACCACGCGCGAGACCTACAGCTTCCAGGTCGACCGCAACGACCAGGGCGCCCTCGAGATCCGGTCGGCCTCCCGGGGCGCCGCCGACTCGGCCTGATCCCCGCCCGTCCCGGCGACCCGGACGCGCCGGGATCCGGGATGTCGAACACAAGATCGAGCGGCGGACGTACCCTCTCAGGCGTGCCCGCCGCCCCGACCGCTCGCGCCGAGCGTCTCGTGAACCTGGTGCTGGCCCTGCTCTCGACCCGGCAGTTCCTCACCGCCGAGCGCATCCGCACCACGGTCGCGGGCTACGAGGAGGCCGCGACCGACGAGGCGTTCTACCGCATGCTCGAGCGGGACAAGGCCGAACTGCGCGAGCTCGGCATCCCGCTGGAGACCGGCAAGCAGTCGATCTTCGACACGGTCGACGGCTACCGGATCGCCCGCGGCGACTACGAGCTCGCCGCCATCGACCTCGCGCCCGACGAGGCGACCGCCGTGGCCCTCGCGGCCCGGCTCTGGGACTCGCCCCAGCTCGCCGGGGCGGCCCGCACCGCGGTGACGAAGCTGCGCGCCGCGGGCGTCGAGGTCGACCCGACGGCGGCCTCCGAGGTGCAGCCACGGGTGCGGACCACGGAGCCCGCGTTCGCCCCGCTGCTCGCCGCCGCCCGGGCCGGGCGCGCGGTGCGGTTCGCCCACCGTGGCCACCCCGCCGCCCCGGCCCGGGACCGCACGGTCGAGCCGTGGGGCGTCGTGTCCTACCGCGGCCGCTGGTACCTCGTCGGGCACGACCGGGACCGCGACGACGTCCGCTGCTTCCGCATCTCGCGCATCGAGGGCGAGGTGACCCCGGTCGGTCCGCGTGGCGCGGTGACCCGGCCCGAGGGCATCGACCTGGTCGACCTGGTCGCCCGCTCGGCCGGACCACCCCCGCCGTCGGGCACGGCGCGGGTGCGGCTCGCCCCCGGGCGCGCGGCCGGCCTGCGGCGCGCCGGGCGACCCGACCCGCAGGGCGACCCCGACGTCGTCGAGCTGGACCTCGCGCGCCTCGAGTCGCTGGCCCGCTGGATCGCGGGACACGGCCCGGACGCGGTGGTGCTGGAGCCGCCGGAGCTGCGCGACGCCGTCGTCGCGACGCTGCGGGCGAGCGCGGACGCCCTCACCGAGGTGCCCTCGTGAGCGCCGAGGGCGTCGCCGAGCGCCTGCCGCGCCTGCTCACGCTGGTGCCGTGGCTGCTCGCCCGGCCCGGGGTACCGGTCGCGGAGGCGGCCGCCGAGTTCGGCATCACCGAGGCCCAGCTGCGCCGCGACCTCGAGCTGCTCTGGATGTGCGGGCTGCCCGGCTACGGACCGGGGGACCTGGTCGACCTGTCCTTCGAGGGCGACACCGTGACGGTGGTCTACGACGCCGGGCTCTCCCGCCCGCTGCGGCTCTCCGGGCCCGAGGCGGCCACCCTCGCGGTCGCGCTGCGCGCGCTCGCCGACGCGCCCGGGGTCGTCGACACGGACGCCGTGCAGCGGGCCCTCGCGAAGATCGAGCAGGCCTCGGGCCGGAGCGACGACCCCTCGGCCGGGACCGTCGCCGTCGGGATGGGGCGCACGCCGGGCAACGCCCGCGCCGAGGCGACCGTGCGCGACGCCGTCGCCCGGCACCGCGCGCTGCGCCTGACCTACTACTCGGCCTCGCGCGACGCGGTCGGGCGCCGCGACGTCGACCCGATGCGGCTGATGATGGTCGACGGGTCGACCTACCTCGAGGCGTGGTGCCGGCGGGCCGAGGGCGTGCGCATGTTCCGGCTCGACCGGGTGGACGACGCCGAGATCCTCGACGAGCCCGCCCGGCCGCCCGCGGACGCCGAGCCGCGCGAGGTCCCGGCCGACGCCACCGGGTTGCTGGCCCCCGACGCAGGCCGCCAGCTCGCCGCGCTGCGCCTCGCTCCGGAGGCCCGCTGGGTGGCGGAGTACTACCCGATGGAGGACGTCGTCGCCGACGAGGACGGCTCCGCCCGGGTCCGCATGCGCTACGGCGACCGCGCGTGGATGGTGCGGCTCCTGCTGGGCCTCGGCGAGACCGTCGAGGTGCTCTGGCCGCCCGAGCTCGCCGCCGAGCGCGCGGACCGGGCGCGCGAGGCGCTGGCGGCGTACGGCGTCGGCTAGGGCGAGCGCAGCGACGGGGAGGGCGCGGTCAGGCTAGGGTCCGGCCGTGGTCGGTCCCATCGTGTGGAGCATCGTCGCCGTCGTCGTGGCCCTCGTGGTCCTCGCCCTGCTGGTCGGGGGCCTGCTGCGCACGCTGCGGCGCACCACGACCGTCTCGTCCGCGTTCGGTGCGCTGGTCGCCGACCGCCTCGGTCTGCTGCGCGCCCGGACGGCCGCGGTGCGCGTCCGGATGGAGCAGCGGCGAGCGCCGGATTCGTCCCCGGTACAGTCGGACGGGAGGACGGAAGGAGCTCTCCCGTGAGCGAATGGATCATCGTCGCCATCGTCGGCGTCGTGCTGCTCTTCAGCGCCAAGAAGCTCCCCGACATGGCCCGCGGCCTCGGGCAGTCGATGCGCATCTTCAAGGCCGAGACCCGGGGCATGAAGGAGGACGACGAGCGCGCCAAGGGCTCCGGCGCCTCCGAGACCCCCGCCCCGAAGCCGGTCGAGGCCTCCCGCGTCGACGCACCCGCCGTCGAGAAGCCGCGTGAGACGGTTCCCGACGAGGCCCGCCGGGCCGACTGAGTCGGCTTCCGCAGCGCGCCCCCACCGATGTGTGACACGGTGGGGGGGTGGCCCGCTCTCCCGCCGAGGCCTACGCCGCAGCGCGCACCCGCGCGGCGCACCCCGAGCTCGGCACCTTCGTCACGTCCCTGAGCTTCGAGCTCGACGACTTCCAGCGGCGCGCCTGCCTCGCGCTGGAGGAGGGACACGGTGTGCTCGTCTGCGCACCCACCGGCGCCGGGAAGACCGTCGTCGGTGAGTTCGCCGTCCATCTCGCGCTCGCGCGAGGTCAGAAGTGCTTCTACACGACGCCGATCAAGGCGTTGTCGAACCAGAAGTACGCCGACCTCGCCGCCCGGCACGGCGCGGACGCCGTCGGTCTGCTGACCGGCGACACCGCCGTCAACGGGTCCGCCCCCGTCGTCGTGATGACGACCGAGGTGCTGCGCAACATGCTCTACGCCGACTCCCCGGCCCTCGACGGTCTCGCCTACGTGGTGATGGACGAGGTGCACTACCTCGCCGACCGCTTCCGCGGCGCCGTGTGGGAGGAGGTCATCCTCCACCTGCCCGACCACGTGCAGCTCGCGTCGCTGTCCGCGACGGTGTCCAACGCCGAGGAGTTCGGCGACTGGCTGGTCGAGGTCCGCGGCGACACCACCGTCGTCGTCGACGAGACCCGCCCGGTGCCGCTGTGGCAGCACATGGTGGTCGGGTCGCGGATGTTCGACCTGTTCGCCGAGGAGTCCCGCGGCAACGGCGACCACCGCGTCAAGGTCGACCCGACGCTGGCCAAGGCCGTCGCCGAGGTCGACCGGGACGGCCCCGGGCACCGTCGCGGCCGGTCCGGGCCGCCACCGCGCGGCGGACGCGACGGGCGTCGTCGGGACGACCGCGGGTCCGGTCCGGGCCGCAACGGTCGCGCGGGCGGACCGGGCTACCGGCCGCCGTCGCGCGTCGACGTCATCGAACGGCTCGACGCGGCGGGGCTGCTCCCGGCCATCACGTTCATCTTCAGCCGCGCCGGCTGCGACGCCGCCGTGACCCAGTGCGTGCGGTCGGGGCTGCGGCTGACCGACCGCGACGAGGTCGACCGCATCCGCGCGATCGTCGACCGCCGCTGCGCCGCCCTGCCCGACGCCGACCTCGACGTGCTCGGCTACTGGGAGTGGCGCGAGGGGCTCGAGCGCGGGGTCGCGGCCCACCACGCGGGCATGCTCCCGGCGTTCAAGGAGACCGTCGAGGAGCTGTTCGTCCAGGGCCTGGTGCGCGCGGTGTTCGCCACGGAGACCCTGGCGCTGGGCATCAACATGCCGGCGCGCACCGTCGTGCTGGAGAAGCTCGTCAAGTACAACGGCGAGTCCCACGTCGAGCTGACCCCGGGCGAGTACACGCAGCTCACCGGGCGTGCGGGCCGGCGCGGGATCGACGTCGAGGGCCACGCGGTGGTGCTGTGGGCCCCGGGGATGGACCCGGCGCAGGTCGCCGGACTCGCGTCCACCCGCACCTATCCGCTGCGCTCGTCCTTCCGGCCGGGCTACAACATGGCCGTCAACCTCGTCGACCGGGTCGGCGTCGTCGAGGCCCGGGAGCTGCTCGAGCAGTCGTTCGCCCAGTTCCAGGCCGACCGCTCGGTGGTCCACCTGGCCAAGCGCGTCGAGCGCAACCGGGAGGCCCTCGAGGGCTACGCCGAGGCGATGGGCGGCGGCGCGGGCGCCTCCGAGGGCTCCGACGACGCCGCGGGGGCGTCCGCCGAGGCGTTCGCCGAGTACATGGACCTGCGGCGACGGCTCTCCGAGCGGGAGAAGCAGCTCGCGCGGCAGGGCCGGTCGGAGCAGAAGGCGGAGGCGACGGCCTCGCTGGAGGCGCTGGGGCGCGGCGACGTCATCGCGGTGCCGTCGGGCAAGCGCGCCGGGCTCGCCGTCGTGCTCGACCCGGGCGTGGACCGCTCCGGCCGCGGGATGCAGCCCCGACCGCTGGTGCTCACCGAGGACCGGTGGGCCGGGCGGCTCTCGGTCGCCGACTTCCCCGACCCGGTGAGCCCCCTGGGCTCGATGAAGCTGCCGAAGCGGGTGGACCACAAGGAACCGCGGGTCCGCCGCGACCTCGCCAACGCGCTGCGGGAGACCGGGATCGAGAACCCGGGGCGGTCCCGACGACGGGGCGGTGCCGGTGCCGGGTCCGAGGACCCGGAGCTCGCGTCGCTGCGCCGCGCGGTGCGCTCCCACCCGTGCCACGGGCGGGCGGACCGCGAGGACCGCGCGCGCTGGGCCGAGCGGCACGCGCGGCTGACCCGGGAGACCGAGCAGCTCGAGCAGCGGGTCCGGTCGACGACCCACTCGCTGGCCCGCACGTTCGACCGCATCCGGGGTCTGCTCGGCGAGCGGGGCTACCTGGAGGGGTCCGCGGGGGAGCAGGACCTGACGCCCGCGGGGCACCGCCTGTCCCGGCTGTGGGGCGAGTCGGACCTGCTGGTGGCCGAGTGCCTGCGCCACGGGGTGTGGGTCGGGCTGAAGCCCGCCGAGCTCGCCGCCGTGGCGTCGTCGCTGGTCTACGACTCGCGGCGCGACGACGGCGGCATCCCGCGGGTGCCCGACTCCGTCGAGGCCGCGGTCACGGCCACGGCGCAGCTGTGGACCGACCTCGTCGCCGACGAGCGCCGGCACCACCTCGACCGCACCCGGGAGCCCGACCTGGGCTTCGCGTGGCCGGTGCACCGGTGGGCACGCGGCGACGCGCTGTCGGTGGTGCTGTCCTCCGCCCGCGCGCACGGGCTGGAGCTCTCGGCGGGCGACTTCGTGCGCTGGTGCCGGCAGGTGCTCGACCTGCTCGACCAGATCCGCGCGGTGTGCGGCAGCGAGGACCCGGTGGGGCGGGCGGCCGCGGAGGCCGGGCGCGCCATCCGTCGGGGTGTGGTGGCGGTGGGGGAGGCCTGATCCTCTCCACGCCGTGAGAGTGTGAGCGGCGTGACCAACACGGCGGGGGAGTCGTCGGCCCGGGGATCCGGGGACGCCCCGGCCCCGCCGGAGGCGGAGCACCCCGCACCGTCGTCGGAGTCGTCATCCACCCCGTCGGCGTCCTCCGTGTCGGACGAGCAGGCCGTTCCGGCGCGCTCCTCCGGCGTGCGGTGGGCCGACGACGCCCACCCCGCCGCGGACGCCGACGCGACCCCGCCGTCGGGCACGACCGTGCCCGGGCCGGGGGAGGCCGTCCCGGCGCGGACGACGGGCCCGGTCCCCGAGCCGACGCCCGCCGCCGCGTGGCCGCCGGGGTTCCGGGGCGGTCCGTGGCAGCAGACGGCACCCGGCTGGGCGCCGCCCCCGTCGGCCCCGCCGCCCGACCCGGCGCGCCGCCGCCGGACCCGCCGGATCGTGCTCGGCGTCGTCCTGGCCGTCGTCGTGCTCGCGCTGGTGGTGGTCGCACTCCTCGCGTTCCTGGTCGGGCCGCGGTTCGCGCGGTACGACGTCCTCGACCGGGCGGCGCTCGAGCGCGGCGTCACCGACGTGGTCACCCGCGACTGGAAGCGCCAGGTCGGCGGGGTCTCCTGTCCCGACGACGAGCGCGTGCGGCCCGGCACGACCTTCACCTGCACGGGCACGGTCGACGGGCGCCCGATGCGGATCCCCGTGGACGTGGTCGACGACGCCGGCACCTACGAGGTCGGCCAGCCGCGCTAGGGCTCTCGTCCCGGACGACAGGACAGCGTCGTTGCTGTCGTCGGGCGCCGGCAACGACGCTCCGCCGCCACCGGGGAGCGCTAGGGTCGGCACGCATGGCGACGTGGGAGGACGTGCGGCGACTCGCCCTGGCCCTGCCGGAGACCGGGGAGCGGTCCTCGTACGGCGCCACCACGTCGTGGACGGTGAAGGGGAAGGCGTTCGTCTGGGAACGGCCGCTGCGCCGGCGCGACCTGGCCGACCTCGGGTGGGCCGAACAGCCGGGCCCGGTGCTCGGCGCCCGCGTGCCCGACCTCGGCGCGAAGGAGGCCCTCGTCGCCGAGGACGGCGTGTACTTCACGACGCCGCACTTCGACGGCCACGCGAGCGTCCTGGTCCACCTCGGGCGCATCGCCGCGGACGAGCTCGCGGAACTGGTCGGCGAGGCCTGGTACGCCGCCGCGCCGCCGATGGTGCGGCGCCGGCACCCGCGTGACACGGGCTGAGCGCGCCTACGCGTCCCGGCCGGCCAGGGCGGACGTCAGCCGGTCGACCGAGCCCGTGAGGCTCCAGCGCTCGGCGAGGGCGGCCAACGCGTCGGGGTCGGCCGGCTCGTGGGGCAGGGAGCGCTCGGACCCGGTCCAGTCGATGGGCGCGTCCTTGGCCACGAGCACCACCTCCGGGGCGACCGTGAGGTACGGCGCGGCCTTGACGAGCTTCTGGCGCACGGCGGAGGAGAGCCGCGCGTCACCGCCGTCCACCACCGCGGTGATCAGTTCGGCCCACGAGTCGAACTTCGACACCACCTGCGACGCCGTCTTCTCGCCCACCCCCGGGACGCCGGGCAGCCCGTCGGAGGGGTCGCCGCGCAGCATCGCCATCTCGGCGTAGCCGTCGCCGGCCCGGCCGAGCGGCACGGCGTACTTCGCCGCGACCTCCTCCGGGCCGTAGACCTCGTACTTCGACACCCCACGCGCGATGTAGACGATCCGGACCGGGGTGGGCTCGTCCCGGACGAGCTGCAGCAGGTCGCGATCGCCGGTCACCACCTCGACCGACCGGGTCGCCTCGCCGGACGCGAGGGTGCCGATGACGTCGTCGGCCTCGAAGCCCTCCGCCCCCGCCGTCGGGATGCCGGCGGCGGCGAGGACGTCGAGGATCACCGGGACCTGGACGCCGAGCTCCGGCGGGGCGGCCTCGGCGTCGGGACCGCCGCCGACGGTCGGGTCGGACGGGTCGATGCCGGACGAGGTGTCGACCCGGTGGGCCTTGTACGACGGCAGGGCGCGCACGCGGAACGCCGGACGCCAGTCGCGGTCGAGGCAGGCCACGACGGCCGAGGGCTGCCGGGCGCGGACGAGGCGGGCGACCATGTCGCAGAAGCCGCGGATCGCGTTCACGGGCGTGCCGTCGTCGGCGGTGATCGACGACGGCACCCCGTAGAAGGCGCGGAACCACAGGCTGGCCGAGTCCAGCAGCAGCACGGGCCCCTCAGCCCTGCCGGGTCGAGCTCCGCCGGGCCGCGTCTCCGTCATGGTGCGCAAGCGTGCCAGGGTCGGCCTCCGCGGACGTCACCAGCCGGGCGTAGCGGGTGCCGGCCACCAGCAGCACGAGCCCCGCCCCGAGGAAGACGATCACCCGGGCGAGGCCGTCGAGGGCCGTCAGGTCGAAGAGGATCAGCTTCGCCACCGCGGCGACGACGAGGACGCCGCCCAGCACCCGGGGGAGCACCGCGCCCACCCCGCGCACGAGCAGCACCAGCGCGAGCGCGGTCCAGGAGATCGTCACGAGCACGTGCCCGGTGAGGAACCCGGTGCGGTTCGGCGCCACGGCCAGCGCGACCGTGACGACCACGCCCGCCGCCCCGTAGAGCCCGACGACGCCGAGCAGGCCGACGACGACGGCCGTCCGGTCGCGCCCGCCGAGCAGGTCCGCCCGGGCGACGGCGTACAGGAGCGCGCCGCAGGCGGCGGCCAGCAGGACCCCGACCGCGGTCATCGAGAGGAGGGTGCCGGTCGACCGGACGTCGCCGTCCACGACGACGTCGAGCGGGAGGTCCCGGACC
The DNA here is from genome assembly GCF_021026295.1 of Actinomycetospora soli. Lineage (GTDB taxonomy): Bacteria > Actinomycetota > Actinomycetes > Mycobacteriales > Pseudonocardiaceae > Actinomycetospora > Actinomycetospora soli. The sequence continues at coordinate 171,209 of NZ_JAJNDA010000005.1, read as the reverse complement.
AGCGCGAGCACACCGCCCACGACGCCGAACGCGGCCGCGACGACGAGCACGACCCTCCGGCCGGTCCGGGCCGCGAGCACCGCCAGCACCGCGGCGGCGGCGAGCAGGACCCCGCCCTGGGCGGCGCCGGTGAGCGCGAGCGGCACGGCCTGCAGCGCGACGACCGCGGCGGCGGCGATCGCGGTGACGGCGACCGCGGGGGTGGCGGGCACGCGGCGGGACCCGCGGTCGGTCGGCACGGCGGCACCGAGGAGCATCAGGATCGCGGCGACGTCGAGGACCGCGCCCCACGGACGGTCGAGGGACGGCGCGACGGCGAGCAGCGGGAGGACCGGCACGGCGAGCGCGAGCCCGGCGACGGCGGTGCTCGCCGCGGCGGCACCCGGCACGGACACCAGCACGAGCGCGGCGGCGACCCCGACGACGAGCAGCGCGGCGACGGCGAGTGCGACCCCGACCGTGGACGCGCCGGCGACGCCGACGGCGCCGGCGCTGATGAGGGCGACGAGGGCCGCGACGGCGGTGGACACGGCGACCAGCACGGGCCAGGTGCGGCGGGCGGCGACGGGGACCGTGGCGGCGGCGACCACGACGAGGAGCACGACGAGCAGCGCCCCGGCCGCGTCGACCACCGCGGGGAGCAGCAGGTCGACGCCGATCACGACGCCGAGGGCGAGGTCGCGCCGCTGCCAGCGGTCGGCGAGCACCAGACCGCCGCCGGCCACGAACAGGGCGAGCACCACGCCGACGACGGCGGGGACGAGGTCGTACAACGAGGTCGCGGCGGCCACGGTGAGGTAGAGCGCGGTGATGCCGGTGGCGGCGAGGGAGACCGGCCCGGGGTCGGCCGTCGGACTCGGGCCGTCCTCGGCGGCCCGGCGCCGCTGCAGCACGAGGCCGGCGCCGAGGAGCCCGAGGCCCACCAGGGCGCCGAGCCCCACACGGGCCTCCGGGCCGAACCACCCGCGCGAGGCGGCGAGCACGAGCAGCAGGACGACGCCGAGCAGGGTCACCCCGGCGCCGGTGGCGGCGAGCAGGCGGGCACCGGACAGCCGGGGCAGCCGGGGGAGCCGGGGGAGCCGCGGGGAGGGGGCCGCGGCGGGCGGCGGCGCCCACACGCCGGCCGGCGTCGGCGTCGGCGTCGGGGCGGGTGCCGGCGGGGCCGTCGGCGCGGGCGGCACCGGGCCCGGGGGCGCCCACGGCGCCAGGCCCGCGGGCGGGGCGGCGGTCGACGCGGGGACGGGACCGCGACCGGACCCGGGGACCGGGGCGGGGCCGGCCGTCGTCGGGGGAGCCGCGCGGAGCACCCCCAGGTCGGAGCGGACGCGGGAGAGGCGGGCGCCGAGCTCGGCGAGCTCCCCGTCGAGGCGCTCGAGCAGGGCCGCGGGGTCACCGGGGGTCGTCATGGCAGACACCCTGGCCGCCGGGGCGTGTGTCCGGGGAGGGGAGAACTACCTAAGGTGGCGTCCATGGGTTCCGCTGACCAGGTCACCGCCCGCCTCGACCGTGCGCGTCGGCTCGCCGCGGACGTCGGCGTCGACGCCCTGGTCGTGACGCCGGGGCCCGACCTGCAGTACCTCGCGGGCGTCGTGAAGCACTCCCACGAGCGGCTGTCCGCGCTGGTGCTGCCCACCCGGGACGAGGCCGCCTTCGTCGTGCCGCGGCTCGAACGGCCGGGGCTCGACGGGACCGGGGTGGACCGGGCCGGGATCCGCGTCCTGGACTGGGTCGACGGCGAGGACCCGCACGGCCTGGTCGCGGCGTGCCTGGACGGGGTCAAGCGGGTCGCGGTCGCCTCCGACATGCCGGCACTGCACGTCCTGGGCCTGCGCGACGCGCTGCCGCTCGCCACCCAGGAGCTCGCGACGCCGGTGCTGCGGGAGCTGCGGATGCGCAAGGACCCCGCCGAGGTCGAGTACCTGCGCCGGGCGGGCGCCGCGATCGACGCCGTCCACGAGCAGGTGCCGGGGCTGCTGCGGGCCGGGCGCACCGAGGCCGAGGTCGGCGCGGACATCACCGCCGCGATCGTCGAGGCCGGGCACGCCGAGGCGGCGTTCGTCATCGTCGGCTCCGGCCCCAACGGCGCGAGCCCGCACCACGAGGTGTCCGACCGGGTCATCGAGGACGGCGACGTCGTCGTGGTCGACATCGGCGGGCCACTCCCGGAGGGCTACAACTCCGACTGCACCCGCACCTACGTCGTGGGCGGGGCGGACGACGAGATCGTGCAGGCCTACGCGGTGCTGCAGCGCGCCCAGGCGGCGGCGGTCGCGGCGGCGCGGCCGGGCGTCACCGCGGAGAGCGTCGACGAGGCGGCCCGCGCGATCATCCGCGACGCCGGGTTCGGGGAGAACTTCGTGCACCGCACGGGGCACGGCATCGGGCTCGAGGTGCACGAGGAGCCCTACATCGTCGCGGGCAACGCGCTGACCCTCGAGCCGGGCATGGCGTTCTCCATCGAGCCGGGCATCTACTTCGAGGGCCGCTGGGGCGCCCGGATCGAGGACATCGTCGTGGTCACCGAGGACGGGTGCGAGGCGGTCAACACCCGCCCCCACGAGCTCCTGTCGTGCTGACGCGCCGGTCGCGAGGGGAGGATCCGAGCGCTCTGGCGGCACGAGGGTTCCCCCCGCGCTCGAGGTGGGCGGGGACGCTCCTGCGCGCCGTCGCGGCGGTCGTCGCCGGCCTCGCCCTCTACGTGTCGTTCCCGCCGCTGGGCTGGTGGTGGGCCGCGCCGCTGGGCATCGCGCTGCTGGTCGGCACGGTCGCCGACCGCTCCTGGAGGGCCGCGTTCGGCTGGGGCGCGCTCGGCGCCGTCGCCTACCAGTACCCGCTGCTCTCGTGGACCGGGACCTACGTGGGCGCGGTCTGGCTGTTCGCCCTGCTCGTGGTGGTGCTGGCCGCCGCCGTCCCGCTCGCGTTCGTGCCGCTGGCCGCCCGCCTGCCCGGCGCCCCGCTGTGGATCGCGTGCCTCTGGGTGGCGGGGGAGGCGCTCATCGAGCGGGTGCCGTTCGGCGGGTTCCCGTGGTCGAAGCTCGCGTTCGGCCAGGCGGGCGGTGCCGACGAGAAACTGGCGTCGCTCGGCGGGGCCCCGCTGGTCAGCTTCGCGGTGGTGCTGTCCGGCGCCGGGCTGTGGGCCCTCGTCGCGGCCCTCCGTTCCCGACGACGGGTCGTGCCCCTGGTCGGGGCGCTCGTCGCGGTCCTCGTGGGGCCCGTCGTCGGGATCGCGGTCCCGGCGCACCCCGCGAGCGCGCCGGGGGACCGGGCGATCACCGTGGCCGCGGTGCAGGGCAACGTGCCCCGCGCCGGGCTGGACTTCGCGAGCCAGCGCCGCGCCGTGCTCGACAACCACGTCCGCGAGACCCGGCTGCTGGCCGCACGGGTCGCCGCCGGCCAGGTGGCGCGGCCGGACCTGGTGATCTGGCCCGAGAACTCCTCGGACATCGACCCGTTCCGCAACCCGGACGCCCGGGCCGAGATCCAGGCGGTGACCGACGAGGTCGGGGTGCCCGTCGTCGTCGGCGCGGTGCTGCGCGGCACCACGAACCCCGAGGGGACGGCCGTGCTGCAGGGTCCGCGCAACGCCGCGGTCGTCTGGACCCCGCGGGTCGGCCCCACCGACCAGTACGTCAAGCGCCACCTCCTGCCGTTCGGGGAGTACATCCCCATCCGCGGCATCGCCTCGCTGTTCTCCGGCGACGTCGCCCGCGTCGTCGACTTCGAACCCGGCACCGGCCCGCCCGTCCTCGACGCCGGTCCGGCCCGGCTCGGCGTCGCCACCTGCTACGAGGTGGTGTTCGACGCCGACGTGCGCGACGCGGTGACGGCGGGCGCGGACCTGCTGACGGTGCCGACGAACAACGCGACGTTCGGCTACACGACCATGACCTACCAGCAGCAGGGGATGAGCCGGCTGCGCGCGGTGGAGCACGACCGGGCCGTCGTGATCGCCGCGACCAGCGGGCAGAGCGCGATCATCGCGCCGGACGGCACCGTGCTGGACCGGACCGGTGAACTCTTCACGCCGGGCGTGCTGGTCGACACCGTCCCGCTGCGCACCACGACTACCCTGGCCACCCGGCTCGGTGCGGGCCCCGAGTGGGTGCTCGCCGGGCTCGGGGTGGCGGCGGTCGTCGTGGGGGGCGTGGTGGCACGGCGTCGGGAGGGGGCGGCATGAGTGCGTCGCGGTCGCAGGAGATCCCGGTGCCGGCAGGGGTCGGGCCCGCCGCCGACGGTCGCGGCGTCCTCGTCGTGGTCCCGACCTACGACGAGCGGGCGAACCTCCCCGGCATCGTCGAGCGGGTGCTCGGCACCGTGCCGGGGGCGCGGCTCCTGGTCGTCGACGACGGCAGCCCCGACGGCACGGGCGAGCTGGCCGACGGGCTCGCGGCGCGCGACGACCGGATCGCGGTGCTGCACCACCGACCCAAGCGGGGCCTGGGCGCCGCCTACGTCGACGCGTTCGCGCACGTCATGGCGACCCACGCGGCGGACGACGTCGGCTGGATCGTGCAGATGGACGCCGACGGCTCACACGCGCCCGAGGACCTGCCGTCCCTGCTCGCCGCCGCCCGCACCGGGGGCGCCGACCTCGTCCTGGGGTCGCGCTACGTGCCGGGCGGGCGGGTCGTGAACTGGCCCTGGTACCGCAACGCGCTGTCCCGGTCGGCCAACGTGTACTCGCGGCGGGCCCTGCGGCTCCCGGTCCGGGACGTCACCGGCGGCTTCCGGCTCTTCCGGCGCGAGGTGCTCGCGGCGGTCACGGCCAGCCCCGTGTCCTCGCAGGGCTACTGCTTCCAGGTCGACCTCGCGTTCCGGGTCCAGCGGGCCGGCTACACCGTGCGCGAGGTGCCGATCGTGTTCACCGAACGCAGCGCGGGCGCCTCGAAGATGAGCGGCGCGGTGGTCCGGGAGGCGCTGTGGCGCATCACGGCGTGGGCGGTGCGGGACCGTCTGACCGCCCTGACCGCCCTGACCCCGCGCGCCCGGAGACGACGAGACCCCGCCACCGGAGGGTGACGGGGTCGTCGGTCGTGCGGGACGCGATCAGGCGCCGCGGCGCTCCTTGAGCAGGTCGAGGCGCTCCTCGAGGAGCTCCTGGAGCTCGGGCTCGGAGCGGCGCTCGAGCAGCATGTCCCAGTGGGTGCGCGGCGGCTTGACCTTCTTCTGCTCGGGCTCGGTGCCGTCGATCCGCTTGCCCTCCTCGCCGTGGAGGCGGCACTCCCAGGTCACGGGGGCCTCGGCGTCGTCGGAGAACGGGACCTCGAAGTCGTGGCCCTTGGGGCAGCGGTAGGCGAAGGCACGGCGGGGGGCGAGGTCGTGGTCGCGGTCGGTCTCGTAGCTGACGGCTCCGAGGCGGCTTCCACGGAGGACGCGGTCGGCCATGAGTGCTGTCCTTTCCTCGACTGCGTGCGTGTCGCCCCTCGTGGGGGCGACCCCGGTCCCAACGCCCGGCGCCGCGTGTTCGTTCCCGCGACACCGGTCGGACACGTCGTCGTGACCCGTCTCACGCCCGGCCCGTGGCGACGGTTCGCGACCCCTGGCACACATCGATGTGTTCACGTCCGTGTTACCCCTGTGCCGGGCAGGTCACACCGCGGTGGGCGCCATCGGGTCGCGGCCCACCCGTCCGGAGTCAGGCCGGGTGCCACTCCCCGCGGACCGCCAGCACGTCGCGCAGCACGTCGGGACGATCGGTCATCAGGCCGTCGACGCCGAGGTCGAGCAGCCGCTGCATCTCCGAGGCCCGGTCGATCGTCCACACGTGGACCTCGATGCCCAGGGCGTGCGCCGCCGCGACGTTGGTCGGGTCGATCACCGGGATCCCCCCGACGTGCGTCGGCAGCTGCGCGAGGTCACCCCCGACCGGGACGCGCCGCGCGAGCGGTCCCGGGAGGACCGACCGCGTGCGCAACGACAGCGCCCCCCGGGCCGACACGCCCGTCACGACCCGGTCGCCGAACCGCAGCCGCACCGCGCGCAGCCGGCCCTCGTCGGTGCTCGCGACGGCCACCCGCTCCGCCACGTCGTCGCGCTCGAGCAGCGCGAGCATCGGCCGCAGCGAGCCCGGCGACTTGATGTCGACGTTGAACCGCAGCCCCGGCTCGGCCTCGAGCACCTCCTCGAGGCGGGGGAGGCGTTCCCGGCCGCGGACCCGGACGTCGGCGAGGTCGGCCCAGTCGAGGGCGCGCAGCACACCGGGGTGCCCGGCGACGCGGCGCAGCGTCGCGTCGTGGTGGACGACGAGCACGCCGTCGCGGGTCGCGTGGACGTCGGTCTCGACGTAGGCGTAGCCCTCCTCGCGGGCCCGCCTGAACGCGGCGAGCGTGTTCTCCAGGCCCGCGAGGTCCCCGACGTGCCAGCCCCGGTGGGCGAACGCCCGGGGTCGGGGGGCGGCGAGGTACGGGTGGGAACGCACGGCCGGCAACACGCGCCGCAGTCTGCCCGACCGGGGCGACCGGCGGGTGGCGTCGGGAGGGCCCGTCCGTGTCGGGCGGGCGCCCGTCGATCAGCCGGTCGTCCGTCACGGTCGTGACACGGCGTGATCACGACCCCGGCACGATGATCAGTGGTCACTCCCTGGCCACCTTGGGGGGATACGTACACATGGAGTAGTGTCACCGACGTCATCACGGATGACGGAGAGTTCGGACTCGGGGGACGAATGACGCGCTCGCGGCACCGCCGCTCGGTGGGACGGGGTTCGGGGGAACCCACCACCGCCCTGCCGTCGTGGGCGCAGCGCCATCTCGACGAGGCCGGCACGGACGCCCCCGCGCCGCCGGTCACCACGCGTCACCGCCGCGGGGCGGGACGCGCCGGGACGGACACCCCGCTGCGCGGCTGGGGCGTCGCCGCCCTCTCGGTCGCCGCCGCCGTCACCGCGGTGCCGCTGGCGATCAGCGCCGTGGCCAACGACCGCTCGGACGACCCGCTGCCGAAGGTCGACACCTTCACCGCCGGCGCGCCGCAGGCGCTGGACGGCGGGCAGGGCGGCACGACCACGCGGCGCGGCGCCACCGACGTGACGGACCCGACGACCGGGGGCATCCTCGGCGGGCCCGGGTTCGCCCCCGGCGCCCCCGCGGCCGCGCCCGCACCCGCCGTCGTGCCGGTGCCGCAGCCCGCCGCCGTGGTGCGCCCGACGACGACCGCGCCGACCACGGTCACGCCGCGCTCCGCCACCCCCACCACCACGAAGCCGACGACCACCACGAGCGACGACGACGAGGGCCGCAGCGCGACCCCGACGAAGAAGCCGACGAGCTCCTCGTCGGGCTCCTCCGGATCGGGCGGCTCGGGCTCCTCGGGGAACTCCTCCGGGAACGGCTCGTCGGGGAAGAGCTCGTCCGGGAGCGGGCAGGAGCAGGACGGCCCGGTCACCGGCCTGGTCAAGGGCGTCGGCAACACCCTCGGCGGCGTCACCGGAGCGCTCGGCCTCTAGTCCGGCAGCGGCGCCCCGTCCCCGAGCGCGCCCGAGTAGAGGTCGCCGTGCGCGGCGATGCGGTCCAGGACCGCGGCGGGGGAGAAGACGAGCGCCTCGGCGTCGTCGGCGGTCTCCACCTCGTCCCACGTCAGCGGCGTCGACACGGTCGGCGCCCCGTGGGCCGCGCGGGCCCGCAGCGAGTACGGGGCGACCGTGGTCTTCGCCGTGTTGTTCTGCGACCAGTCGATGAACACGCGCCCGCCCCGACGGTCCTTGGCCATCACGGCCGTCACGGCGTCGGGGGTCTCGCGGGCGAGCTCCTGCGCGATCGCCCGCGCGTACTCCGAGGTGCGGCCGGGATCGGTCACGACCACGGGCGCGGTCATCTGCATGCCCTTGGAGCCGCTGGTCTTCACGACGGGGACGAGCCCGTCGTCGTGCAGGCGGTCGCGGACGCGGCACGCGACGCGGGCGCACTCGAGCAGCCCGGTGCCCGGCCCGGGGTCGAGGTCGAACACGAGCTCGTCGGGCGGCCGCGGGACGTCCCCGGCATCCACGCGCCACTGCGGGACGTGCAGTTCGAGCACCGCGAGGTTCGCGAGGTAGACCAGCGTCGCGAGCTCCTCCACCACGACGAAGCGGGCGGAGTCCGACCCGCGCGAGGAACCCGGCGTCGGGACGACCACCGTGCGCAGCCAGTCCGGCGCGTTGCGGCCGGCGTTCTTCTCGTAGAAGGACTCGCCGTCGATGCCGTCCGGGAACCGGCGCAGCGTCAGGGGCCGTCCGGCGAGGTGGGGGAGCAGGGTGTCGGCGACGCGGGCGTAGTAGTCGATCACCACGTTCTTCGGGGTGCCCGGGTAGAGCTCCTTGTCGAGGTTCGACAGCTTGAGCGCCCGGCCGCCGACCGACACCCGGGGCGACTGGACGTTCCGCGGGGGCCGGGCCCGCGCCTCGGCCTTGCGCGTGACGAGCCAGTCCTTCTCCTCGGAGTCCCGCTTCGGCCGGAAGAACACGAACCGCCCGTCGGTGCGCTCCCCGCGCAGCGTCACCGCGACCTCGTCGTCGGTCCACTTCTCGGTCTCGTACGTGCCCGCGTCGTGGATCGTCATCGACCCGCCGCCGTACTCGCCGGCCGGGATCTCGCCGTGGAAGTCGAGGTACTCGAGGGGGTGGTCCTCGGTGTGCACGGCCAGGCGGGGCGTCCCCGGCGCGTCCGGCAGGCCCTTGGGCACCGCCCAGCACACGAGCACGCCGCCGCGCTCGAGGCGGACGTCGTAGTGCAGGCGCCGCGCGTGGTGCTCCTGGATGACGAACCGGCCGCCCGCGTCGGTGTCCGCGGCGCCGACGTCACCGAACGGCTCGGGCGTCCGCGCCGGGTCCCGTTTGTCCCGGTAGGTCCGGAGCTCACCCATCGCTGCCCCTCCTCGTGTCGGCTCACCGTGAAGGATCCCACTGGTGAGCCGGGTGCCGCTGGTGCATACCAGGCATAGTCTCCGGGCCGTGAGCCGGGCGGATGCGACGACAGGGTTCTCGACGGCGCACGAGCAGGCGGTCGCCGCCGCCCGGTCGCGGCTCGCCGCGCTCCCGGCCGACGCGCCGGTGCGGCTGCACAAGCGGACGTCGAACCTCTTCCGCTTCCGCGACGGTGCCGGCGGCCTCGAGGTCGACGGCCTCGACCGCGTGCTCCACGTCGATCCCGTGGCGCGCACCGCCGACGTCGGCGGGATGACCACCTACGAGGACCTGGTCGCGGCGACGCTGCCGCACGGCCTGATGCCGCTCGTCGTCCCGCAGCTCAAGACGATCACCCTGGGCGGGGCGGTCGTCGGGCTCGGCATCGAGTCGACGTCGTTCCGCGACGGGCTCCCGCACGAGTCGGTGCTGGCCGCGGACGTGCTCACCGGGGCAGGCGAGATCGTCCGGGCGACCCCGGACAACGACGCCGCCGACCTGCACGCCGCCCTGGCCAACTCCTACGGCACGCTCGGCTACGCCGTCGCCCTGACCATCGAGCTCGCCCCGGTGCGCCCGATCGTCGCCCTGCGCCACCTGCGGTTCGCCGACGCCGCCTCGCTGGCGGAGGCCACGGCCCGGATCACGGCCGAGCGCACGCACGACGGCGAGCACGTCGACTTCCTCGACGGCACCGTCTTCTCCGCGGGAGAGCAGTACCTGACGCTCGGCCGGATGGTCGACGACGCCCCGTACCTCTCCGACTACACCGGGCAGGGCATCTACTACCGCTCGATCCAGCAGCGGACGACCGACTTCCTGTCGATCGCCGACTACCTCTGGCGCTGGGACACCGACTGGTTCTGGTGCTCCCGCGCCCTCGGCGTGCAGCACCCCGCGGTACGCCGCGTGTGGCCCGCCCGCTACCGGCGCAGCGACGTCTACCGCCGGCTGGTCGCCCTCGACCGCCGCTACGGGATCTCCGAGCGCATCCAGATGCGCGCGACGGGAGCGAGCGGCGTCGAGCCGATCATCCAGGACGTCGAGGTGCCGGTGGAGCACCTGGCGGAGTTCCTGGACTTCTTCCACCGCGAGATCGGCATCAGCCCGGTGTGGGTCTGCCCGCTGCAGCTGCGCGGCGACCGCACCTGGCCCCTCTACCCCCTCGAGCCGCACCGGACCTACGTCAACGTCGGATTCTGGTCCGACGCCCTGCTGCGGCCGGGGATGGCGCGCGATCACCACAACCGGCTGATCGAGCGGAAGTTGATGGAGCTCGACGGGCACAAGTCGCTGTACTCGACGGCGAGCTACACCCGCGAGGAGTTCGACGCGCTCTACGGCGGCGCGGCCTACCGGGCGCTCAAGGCCCGCTACGACCCCGCCGGACGCCTGCCGGACCTCTACACCAAGTGCGTGACGAATTCGTAGGAGGAACGATGAGCGCACCAGCCGTGGCCGACCTGTTCCGCCCGGTGCTCGGGGCCGACGCCCCGATCACCGTGCGGGCCTACGACGGCAGCGTCTCGCGCCCCGCCGGCGGCGACCCGGTCGCCGAGGTCGACGTGCGGAGCGAGACCGCGCTGGCCTACCTGGCCGGCTCGCCGAACAGCCTGGGGCTGGCCCGGGCGTTCGTCTCCGGCCACCTCGACGTGGACGGCGACCTCTACACCGCCCTGACCGCGATGAGCGAGCTGACGATCTCCGACGTCCCGGCGCGCACCCTCGCCGAGATGGCGCTGCGCCTCGCCCCGATCCGGCTGCGCCACCGCCATCTCGCCCCGCCGCCGCAGGAGCACCGCCAGCACGGCTGGATGCACTCGAAGTCCCGGGACGCCGAGGCCATCGCGCACCACTACGACGTCTCGAACCGCTTCTACGAGATGGTGCTCGGGCCGTCGATGGCCTACACCTGCGCGGCCTACCCGAGCGAGACGGCCACCCTCGAGGAGGCGCAGTTCGCGAAGCACGCGCTGGTCGCGGACAAGCTCGCGCTCCGGCCCGGGATGCGCCTGCTCGACGTCGGGTGCGGCTGGGGCCAGATGTCGATGCACGCCGCGGAGCACCACGGGGTGCGGGCGCTGGGCGTGACGCTCTCGCGCGACCAGGCGCTGTGGGCGCAGAAGGAGGTCGCGCGCCGCGGCCTGTCCGACCTCGTGGAGATCCGCCACGGCGACTACCGCGACGTCACCGAGACCGAGTTCGACGCCGTCGCCTCGATCGGGCTCACCGAGCACATCGGGCGTGCGCAGCTCAAGCCGTACTTCGCGTTCCTGTACTCGAAGCTCCGGGCGGGCGGCCGACTGCTCAACCACTGCATCACCCGCCCCGACGCCCACCACCGCGCACACGCCGACCCGTTCATCGACCGCTACGTCTTCCCGGACGGCGAGCTCCTGCCGATCGGCTACCTGATCTCGCGGATGAACGGGGCGGGCTTCGAGATCCGCCACGAGGAGAACCTGCGCGAGCACTACTCGAGGACGCTCAAGGCCTGGACCGCCAACCTCGAGGCGAACTGGGACGAGTGCGTCGCCGAGGCGGGGGAGGGCAGCGCCCGGGTGTGGAAGCTCTACATGCCGGCGTGCGCGGTGGGCTTCGACCTCAACAACATCCAGCTCCACCAGGTGCTGGGCGTCAAGCTCGACGACCAGGGCCGGTCCGGCTTCCCGCTGCGGGGGTGGCGTCCCGCCTCGTGAGCACTATCGGTCGCCATAGCGACCGATAGTGCTCACCTGGGCGGAGCCCACCGCGCGGCGGCCGCGGCCATCCGGGCGTCCTCGGCGGCGAGCAGGTCCTGGTGGCCCCGGCGGTCGGCGACGCCCGTCGGGCCGCCGGCGTCGGCGCCGAGCCCGTCGGTGCTCGCGCGCAGCACGTGCGCGTCGGCGGCGTCGAGGAGCCGGTCGAGCAGTTCGTGGCCGGTCCGCGGCGCCGCGTGCCAGTCCAGCGCGGCGGCCGGCGCCACGACCGGCGCCACCGCCGTCGCGTCGGCCCGCTCGGTCGCGGTCCCGCCGCGCCGCCGGGGCCCACGGGCACCCCCGCGCCGCCGGGGCGGGGCCTCGGGCCCGTCGTCGGGACGGGGCGGCGCGTCCCCCCGCTCGACGATCAGCTGGCGCAGCCGGGTCAGCGCGCGGTGCTGCGCCACGCGCACCGCGCCCGCCGTCGAGCCGACCGCCTCGGCGGTCTCCTCCGCGGAGAGCCCGACGACCACGCGCAGCCGCAGCACCTCGCGCTGCTTCTCCGGCAGTTCGGCGAGCAGGGCCGCCATCTCGACGGAGTCCGAGAGGTTCAGCGCGTGCTGCTCCGGGCCGTCGCGGACGTCCTGCTCCTCGGGCAGCTCGTCCACCGGGTCGGAGCGGTCGCGTCCGGCCGAGCGGTGCGCGTCGACGACCTTGTGCTGGGCGATGCCGTAGACGAACGCCAGGAAGGGCCGGCCCTGGTCCTGGTAGGTCGGCAGGGCCCGCAGCACCGCGAGGCAGACCTCCTGGGCGACGTCGTCGGGGGAGGCGTTGACGCGGTCGTAGCCGCCGAGCCGGCTGCGGCAGTACCGGACCACGAGGGGCCGCAGGATGCGCAGCAACGTGTTCATCGCGCTGCGCTCGCCGGTCAGGGCGGACGCCACGAGCCGGTCGAGCTCGCGCGGGTCGCTCAGCGGGTCGGTCACGGCGCCGCCTCCCCGGCCGCGGCCGTGACGGCCTCCCACTGCGCCATCGCCGCGCCGAGCCGCCGGTCGAGGTCCGGCGCCGACAGGCCCAGCTCCGGCGCGGCCTCGCCGACCGGGACGTCCAGCCAGCGCAGCACCGCGAGGTCGCGCGCGAGCGGGTCGAGGTGGGCGAGCGCGCGCAGCGGGCGGGCCGCGCGGACGGCCAGGAGCCGCCACGGGTCGGGGTGGCGCCACGTCGGCTCGAGCGACCGCGCCGCGAGCACGGCCCGCGGCGGGGGAGGGAGGGCCGGCCGCGGCCGGTGGGACCCGGGTGTCGCGTGCCCGCCGACGCTGCGGGCGGTGCGCACGAGCAGCAGCGTCAGCTCCAGGGACCGCACGTCCTCCGGGGCGGCGCCGAACTGCGGCCACCGGTCGAACAGGGCCGCGCGGGTCAGCAGGAAGACGTCGTGGGCGCCGGCGCCGTACGCGTGGCCGAGGATCGCGGCCCGGGGCTGGAGCAGCGCGTCGTGCCGGACGAGGAACGGGGCGAGCTCGACGGCGTCGCGGCCCCGCGCGACGGGACCGGGCGTCACGACGCCCTCCGTCGCACGGCCTGCGGCGCTCGCCCGCCCTGTCGTTCCACTCGTCCGCCCACCCGTGCCCCGAATCCCCCTCTGTGATCGGCCCGGCGGAACCGGGCCTCGCGACCCCCCGTCGCGGTGATCACCCCACGTCGCGGGACGAGACCCGATCAGTGGCTCCGGACCGGCCTCGACCCCACGCCGTCGTGTGATGTCACCGTGACCGATCGGCACCGGCACGTGGAAGCACGCGTCGACCGACGGACGGTCGCGTCGCCTCAGTGGCATCCGTCGCGACGCGCCGGACGCCCCACGGCGCCGTCACCGGTCGTTCCGCCACGACGAACGGCACCACTTGGCCGTCCAGCTCGGACGATCGGCGTCCGAACGGTCGTACTGCTTGGGCCGCACGAATCATTGATCGCTGACTCGATCGGGTGCCGCTCCGGCGTGTCGGTGGTCTGCGTGCCGGATCGTCGGCGTCGCGGCGGTCGTCCTGCGAGGCGTCGCGCCGTACGGGCATGATCGCCCGGGCGGATCCTGGGCGACGGCGGGGGAGCGGGCGGTGGGCAGGGACGTAGGACGACGGCCGGTGCCGACCGTCCTGCTCGTCGTCGGCGCGCTGCTCGCGGTCGCCGCGGTGGTGCTCGGTGTGCTGGACGCGCCCGCGGCCGGTCGCGCGGAGGACCGGACGGCCGCGCTCGCCGCCGCCCGCGGCCATCTGGTGGACCTCGGCGCGGCCTCGGCGGACCCGGCGGCCCGGTCGCGGGCCGTCGACGGCGCCACCGGTGCCTGGCGGGACCGGCTCGCGGCCGCTCCGGCGACCGGATCGACCTCCACCGTCGTGCGCACCGTCGGGATGGAGGACCTCACGGGCGACACCGCACGGGCGCTCGCCGTCGGGCTCCTCGGCGGCGACGGCGGACCCCGGCCGTTCCGGGCGACGCTGGCCCTGGCCCGCGTCGACGGCCGGTGGCTCGTCGCGGACGTCGCGGAGCTCCCGTGACCCGCGCCCGGCTCGCCGTCGTGACCGTCGGGGCGGTGGTGCTGGTGCTCGCCGTCGTCGTCGGGCTGCTGGCCCGCGGCGTGGTCACGGCCACGCGCACCGAGGCCGCCGCGGGGGAGGCGGCGCGGGCCGCGGCCGCCCTGACGCCCGTGCTGCTCGGCTACGACTGGCGCACCCTCGACGCCGACGTGGCCCGCATCGAGACGGCGACGACGGGCCCGTTCGCCGAGCAGAACCGGGCGATCGTGGCGAGCCTCGTGGTGCCGGCCGCCGTCGGCACCCGGGCGAGTTCCTCGGCGACGGTGCAGCGCGTCGCGGTGGTGAGTGCCGCGCCGGAGCGCGTCGAGACCCTCGTCCTCTACGCGCAGACGACGGAGCGCAACGGGGCGGCGGGGGAGACCGTCGCACGCAGCGCCCGGGTGGTGCTCGAACCCGGCGCCGACGACCGCTGGCTCGTCGCCGGCTTCGACGCCTCCTGATTCAGGCGTCGAGGAACCGCGTGACGGCGGCCGCCACCGCCTCCGGCCGCTCGACCGGCAGGAAGTGACCCGCCTCCGGGATCTCGACGCTCGGGCAGAACGACGCGGCGAGCCGGCTCAGCTCGGGCCGGACGCACCCGTCGTCGGCGCCGTACAGGTAGAGCAGCGGGTGGCGCGGCAGCCCGAACACGGCCCGGTCCTCGCGCCGGTAGCGCGCGGACCGGTGCCACGGCTGCAGCCAGGCGCGGTAGTAGCTCAGGGCCGCGGTGCGCCGGCCAGGCGAGTCGAGGGCCGCGCGAACCAGGGCCACGTCGTCGTCGGCCTCGTAGCCGGGCGACCAGTCCGCCCACAGCCGCGCCACGAGCCGGTCGAGCACGGCCTCGGAGGCCCACGGCAGCTGCTGGAAGCCCATGTACCAGCTCGCGCGGAGCTGCTTCCCGACGAGGCCGGGGTCGCGGACCGAGGCCAGCGTCGGCAGGGGCGGCACGGCCAGCGTGACGACGCGGTCCCACAGGTCGGGTGCGAACACGGCGGCGCCGTAGGCGGTGACCGCGCCCCAGTCGTGGCCGACCAGCAGCGCCGGCCGGTGGTCGCCGAGCGCACGCCGCAGCGCGACGGCGTCCGCCACGAGTGCACCGCTCTGGTAGCAGCCGTCGGGGGCGAGACCGGTCGGTGCGTAGCCGCGCAGGAACGGGGCGACGACGCGGTACCCGCGGTCGGCCAGGACCGGCGCGAGGTGGCGCCAGGACCACGCGGTGTCCGGGTAGCCGTGCAGCAGCACCGCGAGCGGCCCCTCCTCGGGCCCGCAGGTCAGGTAGGCCACCTCGAGCTCGCCGAGCCGGATTCGCCGTGTCTCCACGGGGGGGATCATGACGCGGTGGACGTGGTGCGCGCAGGAGTTCTCGACGTGGCCGTCGACCGGCACGGCGACCCGGCCGGCCCGCCGGTGGTGCTGCTGCACGGCTTCCCGTACGACCCGCGCTGCTACGACGCGGTGGCGCCGCGCCTCGTGGCGGCGGGCGCGCACGTCGTGGTGCCGTACCTGCGCGGCTACGGGCCGACGCGCTTCGTCTCGGGGGCGACGGTGCGGTCGGGCCAGCAGGCCGCGCTCGCCGACGACCTGCGCGCCCTGATCGACGCCCTCGGCCTGGACCGGCCCGTCGTCGCGGGCTTCGACTGGGGCGGACGCGCGGCGTGCCTCGTGGCCGCGCTGTGGCCGGAGCGGGTCCGCGGCCTGGTGACCGTGGACGGCTACAACGTCCAGGACATCGCACGCTCGGCCGAGCCGCTCGCGCCCGACGTCGAGCACCGCCTCTGGTACCAGTTCTACCTGCACACCGAGCGGGGCCGGGCCGGGCTCGCGGCCCACCGGCGGGAGTTCGCGCGGTTGCTGTGGTCGCAGTGGTCGCCGACCTGGTCGTCCGCCGGGGAGGCGTTCGACGCGACCGCGCCGTCGTTCGACAACCCGGACTTCGTCGACGTCGTCGTGCACTCCTACCGGCACCGCTTCGGCCTCGTCGCCGGCGACCCCGCCTACGACGCCCTCGAGGCCCGGATCGCCGAGCAGCCGGTGATCGAGGTCCCGACGGTGATCGTCGACCCGATCGCGGACGGGCTCGGCCCGCCCGCGGGGATCGAGGAGCACCGCCGGCACTTCGCGACGATCGTCGGACACCACCTCGTCGACGCCGGGCACGACCCGCCGCAGGAGGTGCCGGCGGCGTTCGCGGACGCCGTGCGCGAGGTGCTGTAGTCACTCCCGCCCGGAGGAGATCCAGTCGTCGGTGGCGAACGAGAAGTTGCGGCTGCCCTCGACGAGGTCCGCCGCCGCGTCGAGCCGGGCCTTCTGCTCCGCGGAGAGCGTCAGCGACACCGCGCCGGCGTTCTCGACGACGCGCGTGGCCGACCGGGTGCCCGGGATCGGCACCGTCGGGACGCCGAACGCCGCGCCCTGGGCGTAGACCCACGCGAGGGCCACCTGCGCCGCGGTCGCGTCCAGCTCGCCCGCGACCTCCCGGACCACGTCGACGACCTTCTGGTTCGCGTCGAGGTGCTCGGAGAACCGCGGCGACTTGCTCAGCAGCGTGCTCGCGACCCGGTCGGCGGTCATCGTGCCGGTGAGGAAGCCGCGCCCGAGCGGGCTGTACGGCACGAAGCCGACGCCCAGCTCGACGGCCTTCGGCACGACGTTGGCCTCGACGTCGCGCGACCAGATGCTCCACTCGCTCTGGACGGCGGCGACGGGGTGGACGGCCGCGGCCTCGGCCAGCTCGGTCGCGGTGACCTCGGACAGGCCCAGGTGGCGGACCTTGCCCTCGGCGACCAGCTCGGCCATCGCCGCCACGGTCTCGGTGATCGGCAGGTCGAGCTGGCGGCGGTGCATGTAGTACAGGTCGATCGTGTCGACCCCGAGGCGGCGCAGCGAGTTCTCGCAGGCCTGTCGGACGTACGCGCGGTCGCCGCGGGTGGGCGTCGCGCCGTTGCCGACCTGCCCGGTGATGCCGAACTTCGTGGCGAGCTGCACCTCGTCGCGGCGGTCGGCCAGCACGCGCGCGATCAGCTCCTCGTTCGTCCCGGAGGGGCCGGTGGTGCCCTCGCGGGCGGTGCCGTAGACGTCGGCGGTGTCGAGGAAGGTGACCCCGGCGTCGAGCGCGGCGTGCAGCGTGCGGACGCCCTCGTCGGGGTCGGTGGCCCCGTAGACGTCGGAGAGCGCCATGCCGCCGAAACCGAGCGCGCTGACCCGGAGTCCGTCGCCGAGGGTGGTCATCGGAAGGCTCATGACGACCACGCTAGGAGTTCGAGCGCACTCGAACGCAAGTCACGGTCCGACGCGGCGGAGGAGGTCGGCGAGCCGGACCCGGTCGTCCCGGGACAGGGCACCGAACGCCTCGCCCTGCGCCTCGTGCACGACGATCGCGAGCTCGGCGAACGCCGCGGCGCCGGCGGGGGAGAGGGCCACCAGGACGCGGCGGGCGTGGTCCGGGTCCGGACGGCGGGTCACGAGGCCCGCGGCCTCCAGCGTCCGCACCGTCGCCGTCACGTCGCTGCGGTCGAGGTCGGCGGCGCGGCCGAGGTCGGCCTGCGTGCGGTGCTCGACCCCCGCGAGCACGGCCAGGACGCGGTACTGGAACGGGCTCGACCCGGCGTCGGTGAGCCGGCGGGTGAGCAGGGACTGGGCGTGTGCGGCCGCCCGGGTGAGGACGGTCGTCTCGAGCTCGGACCAGGAGGTGGGCACGGGTTCCCCTCAATGGTGTTGGCGCGACCAACACCAGCAGTGTACGTTGGTGGCGCCAACATCAGGGGGACCGGCACCTGCTCGAGGTGCACACCAGGCAGCCTCGGCGGCCCGTGGCCCTGCCTCACGGACACCTCGCGCCGGCACGCGGGCAGCCGACCCGCGCGAGAGCGACACCAGGCAGTGCCGGCAGCCCGCGGACCTGCCTCACGGACACCTCGCGACGGCACGCGGGCGGCCGACTCGCGACTGCAGCGGGATCGTCGACGACCGCCGGCCGGGCGCCCGGCCGGCACCGACCCGCCGTCGGGAAGGCACCGACCGCGAGAGGCACACCAGGCAGCTCTAGCCGCCCGTGGACCTGCCTGACGTACACCTCGCGACGGCGCACCAGCGGCCGTCCCACACGAGGAACAACGGACAGCGTCAGCAGCACCTCGCGGCCGAGCACCGCTCCCGCACCCCAGGCACGATCCGATAATCGACATTATGTCAGGTCGGACGGAGAAGCCGCGGGTCGCGGGCTCCCCCCGGGACCTCAGAGTTCCGCGCGGCGGGAGGCGATCGTCGTGGCGATGTCGCGGATCTTGACGTTCAGGTCCTGCGAGGCGCGGCGGAGGATGTCGAACGCCTCGTCGGCGTCGACGCCACGACGCTGCATGAGGATGCCCTTGGCCTGACCGATGACGTCGCGGGACTGCAGCGCGTCGGTGAGCTGCGCCGAGCGCAGCCGTTCGGCCTCGACCATCTGCGCGGACTGCAGCGCCACGGCGGCGTGCGCGGCCAGCAGCAGCATCAGGTCCTCGTCGATGTCGTCGAGGTCCTCGGCGGAGCGGAAGTAGTAGTTCAGCGCGCCCAGGCGGGGCGGGTCGCCCTCGGGGAACATCCCGGTCGCGACGACGGCGGTCAGCCCCAGCCGGGCGACGCGTGGGCCGAAGCGGGGGTAGCGCGGGTCGTGGGCGAGGTCGCGGCAGTAGGTGGAGCCGGAACTCGAGGCGGCGGCGACCTCGACGCAGGGGCCCTCCCCCGTGTCGTACTGGATCTGGTCGGCCTCGGTCGCGAGCGGGTCGGTCTCGACCGGTGTGTGGTAACTGCCGTCGGGCTCGCGCACGGTCACCGACACCATCGCCGCGGCCGGCGCGAGGGCCCGGGCGCGCTCGACGACCTGCTCGAGCACGCCGAGCACGCCGCGCTCGGGCGGCGCCGCGAACAGGTCGCGCGCGAGCGCGTAGAACTGGTCGCCCAGCGGACCGAGGTCCCCGACGGTCGCCTGTCCCCCACGCCCCCCGGCACCGCCCGCGCCGTCGACGAACCGACGCCTGGCCGCCTGCCACTCCCGCTCCGTCGCCATGGGTCATACCTACCCGGACGGCGGGGTCGCGTGCACCCCGGCTCGCTCACCCCTCGGCGGGCGTTAGCGGCGGGATCGCGTCGGGTAGACCTCCGCCGCATCGGTCTGGTTGCCCGGGCGGCCGGCGGGTGCAGGTCCTGGATGGTGCAGACCTTGCTGCCGCCAGGACCGACCTCACGACCGGCACGATCACGACGATCGGGGTGATGGCTCGCTCCCGTCCTGGTCGGTCACGTACCAACGGGCGATGTCGACCAGCTTGACGTTCATGTCCTGCGACGCCTCGACGAGGCGGCTGAAGGCGGTGGCCGCGTCGATGCCGAAGCGGTGCATGAGGATGCCCTTCGCCTGCCCGATGACGTCGCGGCTCGCGACGGCGTTGCGCAGCTGCACGAGCCGGCGGCCGCCCTCGATGACGAGTGCCGCCTGGTGGGCGAACAGCTGGGCGGTGGCCCGGTCCGGTCCGGTGATCTCGCTGCGGCCGTAGAGCGTGACGGCGCCGGCCGCGACCGCCCCGATCACCACCGGCACCGCGAGCACGTGCTCGTACCCGGCGTCCTCCAGGGCCTCCGACCACGCCCGCGGCCAGCGCGCCGTCGGGTCCTGCCCGTCGACGACCCGCACCTCCACCAACGCGCACGCCGTGGGTCCGGCGCCCAGCCGGGCCTCGAGCTGGGCGAGTTCGCGCGCGGGCCGGGCGGTCGCGGCGCGCGCGGTCCGGGCCCGGTCCACCACGACCGTCACGACGGCGTCGTGGTCCGGCAACGTCGCGGCGGCCACGTCGACCAACCCGGACGCGATGCGATCGACCGACGTCGGTTCGTCGTGGACGATCGCGAGCAGCTCGTGCGAGAGTCGCGCGGACGAGGCGATGGGGTCGCTCGAATTCACCTGGTTTCCTCAGCGGGGACGACACGACGACGTGCCTGCCTCACGACTGAACCAGGGGTCCGGGAACCCTATCCCGAGCCCTCACCCGGAGGGGCGACAGGCCCGCCCCGGGTGGCGCGCGTCATGATCCCGCCGCGCCGAGGCACCGCTCGGCGAGCGCGAGGGCGTCGCGCGGGGCGTGCGCGTCGCCGTCGTTGTCGAAGAACACCCAGACGTCGCGGGGCACCGCCGGAGCCCGGTCCCCCGGCGCGATGGTGTCCGCGGTCGCCCGCGCCTCCCCCGACGCCCAGGCCCGGACCCGGTCGGCCCACGTGTCGAGGGCCGTCGCGGAGTAGCCGCTGCGGTAGAGCTCGGTGTCGCCGTGGAGCCGGACGTAGACCGGGTCGGCCGTCACGTCGTCGAACCGCGGGAACTCCCCCGCGCCGTCGGACACCACGAGGGAGACGTCCTGCTCGCGCAGCGCCGCCACGACGGCGGGATCGCGCCAGCTGGGGTGACGGGCCTCGAGCGCGTGCCGGAGCGGCCGGTCGGCGTCGACCTCGACGCAGGGGTCGCGGACGAGTTCCGCGTAGGGCCGGGCGAGCTCGGCGGCGGCGGCCGTGGCACGCGGCAGCCGCTCCAGGAACGGCACGACGAGCCCGGCGTCCCACCGCATCGCGGGCGGCAGCTGCCAGAGCACCGGGCCGAGCTTCTCCCCCAGCGCCAGCGGGCCCGACGCGAGGAAGCGGCCGAGCGCCTGCTCGACGTCCCGCAGCCGCTTCATGTGCGTGATGTAGCGGCTCCCCTTGACCGCGAACCGGAAGTCCTCCCCCGTCGCCGCCGCCCAGCCACGGAACGTCGAGGCCCGCTGCAGCGAGTAGAAGGTGCCGTTGACCTCGGCGGCGTCCAGGCGCGTCGCCAGGTACTCCAGCCGGCGGCGCTTCGCGAGACCGTCGGGGTAGAAGGGCCCCTGCCAGGAGTCGTACGTCCAGCCCGAGGTCCCGATCCGTATCCGGCCCGCGTCCACCCCGGGATGATCCCCCACGGGCTACCGTCGCCGGGTGGGCGTGATCGGGTCGGTGAACGTCGGCGTGGAGCGGGCGATCCTCGCGAGGACCGGGCGTTCGGGCATCGACAAGCGGCCCGTCGCCCACGCCGTCGAGGTCGGCGTGCCGGCCCCCGGGGACAGCGGCCTCGCGGGCGACCCCGTCAGCGACACCGAGCACCACGGCGGCCCGGACCAGGCGGTCCACGCCTACGCCCGGGAGGACCTCGACGCGTGGGAGCCGCTCCTGGGGCCGCTGCGCGACGGCGTGTTCGGCGAGAACCTGACCACCCGCGGGGTGGACGTCACGGGCGCGCGGATCGGCGAGCGCTGGCTCGTCGGCGACCGGCTCGTCCTGCAGGTGACGGGCCCCCGCATCCCCTGCCGCACCTTCGCGGCGTGGCTCGACCGGCGCGGGTGGGTCCGGGAGTTCACGACGGCGGGTGTGCCCGGCGTCTACCTGCGCGTCGTCGAGCCGGGCCCGGTCCGGGCCGGTGACCGCGTCGTCGTCGACCGCCCCGCGCACGACGTGACGATCGGCCTCGCCTTCCGGGCCGTCATGACCGAGCCGGACCTCCTCCCGGACCTGCTGCCCGCCCTCGACGCGCTGCCCGCGGACGTCCGCGAGCGGGTGCTGCGCTGTCTGCCCGATGCGACTGAGCGTTCAACTACCTGAGCCGGTCCATCACTGTCGGTTGTGTTGTGCGCGACAAGATCACGGTACTCACGGGTAGTCGGTCAGACTCGTGGCACAGCCACCAGCGACGGGGAGGAACCGGATGACCACGATCGGGAGCGCCTGGGACATGCCGACGGACGTCGACGGTCAGGTCGGCGCGGTGCGGCCCGACTGGTTCGACGACCTCGTGACGCTGCACGTCCTGACGTCCCACGGCGACTCCGGCGCCGCCGACGACGTCGCCCGCTGGGCGGCCTCGGACCCCGTCGTGGCCCAGCTCTCCGCCCAGCTCCGCGACCTGCACCGCGACCTGCACCGCGACCTGCACCGCGACCTGCACCGCACCGGTCCGGACGCCTGACGGGTCCGTGCCCGCGGGGACGTCGATGCCCGGCCCACGGCGTGGTGGGCCGGACGTCGTCGTGTCGCGGCCGGGACGGGCCTACTCCCCCGGCTTGTGGATGTCGACGGTGACGTTCATGCCCGGGATCAGGTCGGCGCCCTGCATGTCGGTGATGCCGACGCGGACGGGGATGACCTGGGTGACCTTCTGGAAGTTGCCGCCCGAGTTCGACTGCGGGAACGGCGAGAACACCGCGGCCGCGCCGCCCTGGATCTGGTCGACGTAGCCGCGGAAGGTGCGGCCGGGGTAGGCGTCGACGGTGAAGTCCACGGGGCGACCGACCTGGACCTGGTCGATGTCGGTCTCGTCGACCCGGGCCGTGACGTAGACGTCGGCCGGGTCGTAGGCGATCGCGAGCTGGCTGCCGGCCGTGAGGTAGGCGCCCTCGGCGGTGCTCGTCGTGGCGACGGTGGCGTCCGCGGGGGCGCGGATCGGGAGCTGCGGCTGCACGTAGGCGCCCTGCAGCTCGACCCGTCCCACCACCTGGTCCTTGCGCAGGACCGTGCCCACCGTGACGTTCCAGCCGACCAGCGTCCCGCTGGCGGGGGCCACGATCGGGATCTGCGTCCCGTCCACCTGCGCGTTGTCCGTGGAGACGAATCGGCTGGCGTTGAGGAAGTACGACACGGTGAAGGCGATGGCGGCGAGCACCGCGAGGACGACGATCACTGCCAGGGCGATCTTCGTCGACCGCTTGAACGGCCGACGCTTCGGCGCCTCCGCGGTGCCGTTCGCCGGGGTGGCGGTGTCGTCGGTGGAGTCGGTCGGGTCGGTGGTGTCCTGCGGTGTGCTCACGACGCCCCTCCGCCGATGACGACCTGCTGTCCCTCGGTGAGCCCGCTGAGGATCTCCGTGCGGTCCGCGCCCACGAGGCCCGTGGTGACCGGCGTCGGGACCTGGCGGCCGTCGGCCTCCTGCACGGTCGCGACCGTCCGCGGGCCCTCCCGGCGCAGCGCCGAGTTCGGCACCGAGAGCCGGTCGGACTGGGCGGTGACGACGGTGGCACGCGCCGACTGCCCGTCGCGGACGCGCGGGTCGCTGTCGGTCAGGGCCATGGTGACGTAGTACTGGATGCTGCCCCCGATCGCCGTGCCGGAGGGCGCGATCGCGAGCACCGTGCCCGCGAAGGACCGCTCCGGGATCGCGTCGAGGGAGATCACGGTGCGCTGCGCGGGCGCGATCTTCGCCGCGTCGACCTCCTGGAACGGCGCCACCACCTCGAACTGCGCCACGTTCTGCAGGACCAGGAACTGGGTGCCGCCGGGCCGGCTCGGCGAGGCGGCGGCCGCGGCGCCGGCACCGGCCGCGGCCCCGGCCGCCTGGGCAGCACCGGGGATCGTGGCGTCCGACCCGGGCGCGAGGGCCGAGGTCCCGGAGCTCGGCTGGAGGTACTCCCCCACCGCGCCGTTGAGCGCCGACACGGTGCCCGCCGCAGGGGCCCGCAGGGTGGTGTCGGCGAGGTTGCGCCGGGCGATCTCGACCTGCGCGCGGGCGTTGTCGACGGCGGCCTGCGCCGCGTCGAGGCTGTTCGGCCGGGCGGCGCTCGCCGAGTCGAGGCCGTTCTGGGCGCTGACCTGGCCCTGCCGGGCGCTCGCGATCTGCAGGTCACCGGCCGCGGCGTCGACGCTGCGCTTCTGCTGGGCCTGCTGCAGGGCCTGCTGGGCCTGCTGGACGCCCTGCTGCGCGGACTGGACGGCGTACTGGGCGGCCGGGATCGACTGGCAGGGCGCGGCGGGTGCCGTCGGGTAGGCGCCGCCGGACGCACACGCGGTCTGGTAGGCCTGCAGCTGGGCCACCGCCTGCGCGTACCCGGCCTGCGCCTGCGGGAGCGCCGCCTTCGCGGCGCTGATCGCGGCGTCGTCGGCCCGCAGCGTCGCGTCCACCTGGCGCTTCGTCGCCGACACCACCGAGGCGGCGGCGTTCAGCGAGTTCTGCGCTCCGCCGACCTGGGTGCCGTCCTTCGTCTGCTCGTACTGCGCCTCCTGGCCCGCGAGTCCGGCCTGCGCCTGCTTGAGCGCCTGCCGGGCCTGGAAGTCGTCGATCGTCGCGAGCACGTCACCGGGCTCGACCCGGTCGCCCACCTTCACGCGCACGGAGGTGAGCTGACCCGCCGTCGCGAAGCCGAGGTTGGTGGCGCCGAGGGCGGAGACCGACCCGCCGGAGTCGACCCCGGAGCTCACGGACGCCCGCTCCACGCGCACGGTCTGTGGTGGCGCGTTCTCGCCGGCGCCACCGCATGCGGACAGGGTGAGGGTCGCCACCGCCACCAGGGTCGCGAACGCCGTCCGTCGGGTCACGGTTCGTGAACGCACCGGACCCTAACTGGGATACGACTCCCGGCTGGTTATCCACCTCACGGGTTCGTCACCGGTAGCCGCGGCGGACCACGCGCTCCAGGATCCCGAGCGTCCCGCGCAGCGCCTGCCCCGAGATCACCGGGAAGACCCCCTTCTCGCGCCACTCCTGTCGGATGTCGGACCAGTCGTAGTACGAGGTGACGAGGGTGGACCCGTCCTGCGGCTCGAGCCGGTACCCGTAGACGTGGCCGATCGACGGTCGGATCGTGCCCTCGATGGTCCAGGCGATCTCGCGGTCGGGCTCGAACGCGGTGATCGTGACGGTCACGTCGTAGTGGCCGAGCGGCACGTCGCCGAGGGCCTCGCGGTCCATGTGGACCACGAAGGTGTCGCCGGCCGCCGTGACGCGCTCCCCCGTCGCGTCCATGAGCATGCCGGAGCTGTCGATCGCGACGTGGCCGATCGGGTCGGTGAGCACGGCGAAGATCGTCGACGGGTCCGCGGGGATCGTCCGGGAGACCTCGATGCGGTCGGTCATGCGGTGATCATGCGCCACGCGTCCAGCGCGGCCGCGTCGAGATCCCCGCGCGGCCCGACGGCGTCGGCGAGCCCGACGCAGCGGTCGCCGAGGAAGACGCCCAGCCCGTAGGTGACGGTCTCCCCGTCCACCGCCAGGACGGCCACGCCGATCTCGTACTGCGCCGGGTAGCCGACCTCGGCCACGTACTGCACGCGGTAGGTCGACGGGGCGAGCTCCGGCGGCGGGCCGCCCCAGCCCGGCGTCAGGAGCTCGTCGTGCAGGGAGGCGACGCCGTCGGCGTACCAGCTGACCAGGGTGACGTTGTTGACGTGGCGGTTGGTGTCGATGTCCCCGACGCGGGCCCGCAGCGCCACCGCGAACGGGTACGCCGAGCGGTCCCGGCGCTCCGGCCCGGGCTGGTACGGCGCCGCGGCGTCGGGCTCGTCGAGCACCATGCCGCCGAGGTCGGCGCGCAGCGCGTCGGGCAGGTGCGCCGGCCCCGCCTCGGTGGCGAACACGGTCACGGTGCTGCCGAGCGCGACGCACCGGTCGTCGCAGAACACGGCGTAGCCGTACGTGAACGACGAGCCGCCGATCCGCCGGATGCCCAGCCCGATGCGGTACTTGCCGTCGAAGGGCATCCGGTCGAGGCGCTGCACGGTCTGGGCCGCGAGCAGCACCCGGAAGGCGCCGAACTCGCCGTCCTCCACGAGCCGCCGGAACGCGGGCAGCTCGGTGCCGACCCGGACGTCCTCGAACCAGCGCGTCAGGCCCGTCGCCGAGATCGTGCCGTCGGGCCCGAGGTCGGAGTACCGCGGCGAGACGTCCCGCAGCGAGGGGTAGGCCGCCGGGTGGGTCAGCGCCGCCGGGTGGGATTCGGGCATGCGGACCATCGTGGCCGCCCGCGGGCGGTCGGGCCCGCCGGCGTCGGTGCGCGTCACAGGCGGGACGGGTCACACCAGGCGCACCACCCCCGCGGAGGTCGCGGTGAACACGCCGCGCTGGATCACGCCGCGCGCCGCGCACATCGCGACGAGAGCCTCCGCCCAGTCCCGGTCCGCCGGGTGCACGGTGGCCGGGCCGAACCGCTCGAGCACGAAGACGACCGAGCCCGGTCCGGCGTCGGTGGTGAGGGCCGGGAGGAAGCCGGCGATCACCGTGCCCAGCCCGGTCACGAGGTCGCCCGGCAGGTAGGGGACGTCCTCGATCGGGATGAGCATCGGCGGCTGGCGGAGGTCGCCGTCGATCGGGACGAGCCAGAGGGTGCGGTCCGCGCGGGCCGCTCCCACGAGGGACTCGACGCGGTCGCGGACGTCGTCGTCGGTGAGCAGGGGCGGGAGGTCGGGCGCCGGGGGCATCAGATCGGTCATGACGACGAGCGTGACCGGCTCCCGCCGCCGGTGCGGGCGGTTCCGCACAACTCATGGAGCCGGATTCCGCGAGGTGGACAGCAGGCAGGATCCGGGGGCTCGGATCCCGCCTGACGTACACCTCGCGACGGCCTGGGCCGGCACCCGCCGTCGACGATGTGGCGTTCCTGGCGTCCAGTGACAGCAGTGACGCAGTGCTGTCACTCGAGGACGGCCGGCCGACGGAGGCACGTGCCCCGGCGTGCAGGACACCCCTCGTGCCGACCGGGCACTGCCCGAGGGGCCGGGCGGTGGTCGCGTGATCTCGGGAACTCGCATCGCCGACGGAGGTCAGCCTCGCCTGCCCGCGCCGTGCCCCGCCGGGTCGGAGCGTTGCCGGGCGTCCCCGGGGAAAGGCGACGAACACGGAGGAACGGACGTCCGACCGCGCCGTCGGGGCAGCCTCCGAGGCGAGGCTGGGCTCAGCGCACGGGCGAACCAGGCAAGCCTCCCTTGCCTGGCACACCGCGCGCGACGTTGCTTGACTCGACGCGTGAGCGAGGAGAGCGCGGAGGTCCTGCCGACCCACCACGACGAACCGCACGTCGAGCAGAACGAGAACCGGCTCAACCGGCTGCGCGCCGGGGTGCTCGGCGCGAACGACGGGATCGTGTCGGTCGCGGGCATCGTCGTCGGCGTCGCCGGCGCGACGATCGAGAGCGCCCCGATCCTGACGGCGGGTGTGGCCGGTCTCGTCGCCGGTGCGGTGTCGATGGCGCTGGGCGAGTACGTGTCGGTGTCCAGCCAGCGCGACGCCGAGAAGTCGATGCTCGCCAAGGAGGAGCGGGAGCTCCGCGAGGACCCGCAGGACGAGCTCGAGGAGCTGGCCGCGATCTACGCGGCGAAGGGCCTGAGCGAGCAGACCGCGATGCAGGTGGCCCGCGAGCTCACCGCGCACGACGCGTTCGCCGCGCACGTCGAGGCCGAGCTCAGGATCGACCCGGACGACCTCACCAGCCCGACCCAGGCCGCGGTCACCTCGGCGATCGCGTTCACCCTCGGCGGGCTGCTGCCGCTGGTCGCGATCCTGCTGCCGCCCGCGTCCTGGCGGGTGCCGGTGTGCGTGGTCGCGGTGCTGGTCGCGCTCGGGATCGCGGGCTGGGTCGGCGCCCGCCTCGGCGGCGCCGCCCCGCTCAAGGCGATGCTGCGCGTCGTCATCGGGGGTGGGATCGGTCTCGCGGTGACCTACGGGATCGGCATGGCGCTGGGCACCGCGGTGGGCTGAGTCAGCACCCGGCGGGTGTGCTCGTCGGCCGGCACGAACGATTCGATCGACAGTTCGTCGAGCGTGACGTCGAACGCCGCACCGAAGTGCGTGATGGTCGAGTAGAAGCGCAGTTCCCCGTGCTCGGGGTGGCCGAGGTGCAGCGGCAGCATGAGCTGCGCGGCGCGGTCGAGGACCCGCACCGACCCGGCGTCGGGAACGAGCGGGCGGACCTCCGCGCGCAACGCCACCAGCCGCGGGTCGCCGGTGAGGTCGACCAGGCGGTCCAGCCGGTGCAGCAGGTGGGCCGACCACTGGGCGCGGTTGCGGACGTCGAGCACCGCGGGGTGCAGGGCGAGGCGGTAGATGTTCAGCGGCGGCGCGAGCCACCGCTCGTCCACGCCCGCCAGCAGCAGCCCGACGCTGCGGTTGGTGAGCACGACGTCCCCGTGCCGGTCGACGACGAGGGCGGGATACGGCTCGTGCCCGGCGAGCAGGTGGTCCAGCGCCTCCCGCACCGGCGCCAGGTCGCCGAGCGCGGACTCGGCGTAGCTGGGGGCGTAGCCCGCGGCGAGCAGCAGCGCGTTGCGCTCCCGCAGCGGCACGTCGAGCCGCGCCGCCAGGTCCAGCAGCAGCGCCCGGCTGGCCTGCGCCTTCCCGGTCTCGACGAAGCTCAGGTGCCGGGTGGAGACGTTGGCCTCGAGCGCGAGGTCCATCTGGCTGCGGCGCCGGCGGGTGCGCCATCCCCTGAGCATCGCCCCGGCGGTCGTCATGTCCCGGGACGGTAGGAGGGGGCGGTCGCCGGATCCATGACCTCCGAGGTCATGGCGGCACGATCCCGTGCAGGAGCGCGTCGACCAGCCGGGTGGCCAGGGCGGCGTCGACCGGGTCGCGGGTCAGCAGCAGCCGGAAGTGGACCGGCCCGACGAGCATCTCCACCGCGAGCCGCGGGTCGACCGTGTCGGGCAGCTCCCCGCGCGCGACGGCGCGGGTGACCATCGCCGTCGACCCCGCGGCCCGCTCGGCCCAGAAGCGCGCGCGGGCCTCGACCATCGCGGGCCGGTCGTCACCGAGGACGAGCACCTGGTCGAGCGCCCGACCGACCGGGGTCGCCAGGTAGGTCGCGAGCCGGACCGCGTAGGTGACGAGGTCGTCGCGGAGCCGGCCCGTGTCGGGCACCTGCAGCTCGTGGTCGGCGGAGCGCAGGAGGGCGTCGCCGAGCAGGCCCTCACGGCTCCCCCACCGGCGGTAGATCGACGTCTCGTGCACCCCGGCGAGCGCGGCGACCGCCGCGATCCGGAAGTCGGCCAGCCCCCGGGCGAGCAGCACCTCCACCGTCGCGTCGAGGACGGCCTGCCGGACCCGGGCCGACCGGCCGCCCGGTCGCCGCCGGACCTCGCGTTCGGTCACGACGACGACCTTAACGCAAGTCTGCTTGTCTTAGGTGGTGCGTGCTTCGCACACTGCCGGCACCACCCGAGCCGAGGGAGCAGCCGTGCAGATCGACCGTGACGTCCCCGTCCCCACCCGCGACGGGACGCCCGTCCACGTCGACGTCTTCCGCCCGGACGACGACGGGCCGGTGCCGGTGATCGCCTGCATCAGCCCGTACGGCAAGGACGTCCACTGGCCGGAGCGCTACCCGCAGTACGAGCACGTCCCCCACCACGAGCACATGGTCTGGGAGACCCCGGACCCGGTGTGGTGGACCGACCGCGGCTACGCCGTCCTGCGCGCCGACACCCGCGGGACGGGCGCCTCCCCCGGCCGGCTCGACCTCTACGGCCCGCAGGACGCCGAGGACTTCCACGACGTGATCGAGTGGGCGGGCACGCGGCCGTGGTCCACCGGGAAGGTCGCCTCGAGCGGCATCTCATGGCTGGCGATGATGGGCTGGCGGGCTGCGGCCCTCCGGCCGCCGCACCTCGCCGCGCTCGTCGCGTGGGAGGGCTCCACCGACTTCTACCGCGAGGCCGCCTACCAGGGCGGGCTGTACGACCGCGGGTTCCTCGACTTCTGGTGGGCCCGTCAGATCGAGCCGCAGCGCACCGGCCCCGAGGGCGACGACTGGCGCGCGGTCCTCCCCCGCCACCGGCTGCTCGACGACTACCACCGGGCCCGGGCGACCGCCCTGGAGGACATCACGGTCCCGCTGCTCTCGGGCGCGAACTGGGGCGGGGTCCAGCTGCACCTGCGCGGCAACGTCGAGGGGTGGCGCCGGGCGGCGTCCGAGCACAAGTTCCTCGTCGCCTTCACGGGCACCCACATCGACCCCTACTACGAGGACTGGGCGCTCGACCTCCAGCTGCGCTTCCTCGACCGCTTCCTCAAGGGCGAGGACCACCGCACGGACGACGTGGCGCCGGTGCGGCTCGCGATCCGGCACGGGCGCGAGGTCAGGTGGCGCGACACCACCGACCTGCCGCTGCCGGGCACCGACTGGCGGGAGCTCCACCTCGGCGAGGGCACGCTCGGGTTCGACCTCCCGGCGACCGCGACGACGGTGCCGTACCCGGCCACGTTCGACACGGCTCCGCTCACCGCGCCGCTCGAGATCACCGGTCCCGTGGCCCTGCGGCTGTGGCTCACCGCGGCGCAGGACGACCTCGACGTGTTCGCCCGCGTGCACCACCTCGACGCCGACGGCGCGCCGATCCCCGCCGTCGGCCCGCAGGGTCAGGACGTGCCGATGGCGATGGGGTGGCTGAAGGCCTCGCACCGGGAGACCGACCCCGAGCGCTCCGAGCCCTACCGGCCGTGGCACCCCCACGACCGCGAGGTCCCGCTGGTGCCGGGCGAGCCCACGCTGCTCGAGGTCGAGATCTGGCCGACGAGCATCGCGCTCGCGCCGGGGGAACGGCTGCGTCTCGAGCTCGTCGTGGAGGACTCCGAGCTCGGCACGATGGCCCACGACCATCCCGACCTGGCGCGCCCGGCGGTCGGCGCGGTGGTCCACGTCGGCGGCGCGCACGCCTCGCACCTGCTCGTGCCGGTCGTTCCCGACGACGGGTCATGACCCGGGAGGTCATCGGCCCCGCGACCTCCCGCGCGCCACGGTTCTCCCCATGACGAACACGATGACCGCCCCCCGCACCCACGCTCCGCTGCGGCGGGTCCTCCTCCTCGACGCGGTCGCGTCCGGCGCCCTGGGCGTCGCCGCGGCCGCCGGCGCCGGCGTCCTCGACGAGCTGCTCGGCCTGTCCTCCGGGCTGCTCGTCGGCGTCGGGGTCTTCCTCGTCGTCTACGCGGCGGGCCTCGTCGGCCTGGCCCGGCGCACGACGATCCCGCGCGGCGCGACGACGGTGGTGGTGCTCGGCAACGCGACCTGGGTGCTCGCGAGCCTCGCCCTGACGATCGGGGCCCGGGAGCACCTGACGGTCCTCGGCGTGGTGGTCGTGCTCGCGCAGGCGGCGGCCGTCGCGGTGTTCGCGGAGCTCCAGCACACCCACCGCTGAGCCCCGGCCGGGCGCAGGGCAGGGTGGCGCCCGTGACCTCCGTGGACATGGCCGTCGAGATCGCCGCCGACCCGGCCCGGGTGCGCGCCGCCCTGTCCGGTGCGCTGGCGGTGTGGCTGCGTCCCGCCGGGCTCGAGGCCCGGGCGGACGGCGAGCTCGTGGTGGTCACCGCGGACGAGCCGGTGCGGGTCACGGAGCACGACGACGGGCTCGCCACCGAGATCGACGAGGGCCCGGCCACCGTGTTCACGGCGTGGACGGTCGAGGGACGGTCCGACCGGACCGCGGTCGTCACCTGCCGGTCCACCGGCGCGCCGGACCCGGCGGCGTTCGCCGAGCGGATGACGACCGTGCTCGTGGCGCTGGCCGCCCATCTCGAGCACTTCCCCGACCCGCCCGGCACCGAGCTCCACGCCTGGGGCCCGTCGCGTGGCCGGACCCGGGAGTCGACGCAGGAGCAGGCGCACGCCCGGTTCCTCTCGCAGGTCGGCGTGGTCGCCCCGCGGCAGACGTTCCAGACGTTCCGCGGGCTGCCCGCCATGTCGGGGACGTGCCTGGAGCGCCGGGGCGGGCACCACCACAGCGCGGCGGTCCTGCTGCTCGACGACCCGCTGCCCGGCGTCGCCGTGTTCGCCACCAGCGGCACGCCCCCGGTGCACGAGGTGCGCGCGCTGCTGTTCGGCGACGAGACGGTGGCGCAGCGGCTGCAGGCCCAGTGGGCGGCCTGGCTGGCGGCGGCCTGAGCGGCCTGACCCGTCGTCGGGAAGGCGTGAGGGGAGGATCCGAGCGCTCTAGTGGCGCGAGGGTTCCCCTCGCGCGGGGAGGGCGGGCTCCGGGCGTGCCCCGGGCAGACCGAAGCGCACCGACACCCCCGGCGAGTAGTGCACGAGGTCCGGCGCACGCCCCGCGAGCTGCGGGAAGCCGGCCGCGGCGACCAGCTCGTCGTCGAACGCGGTGAGCTCGGCCGTGCGCAGCGGCCACGGCTCGTGGACGTTCGGGACGTAGAGACCCAGCCCGAGGTGGCGTTCGTGCAGGCCCCAGCGGGCGGTGAGGAACGTCGTGAGGTCGTCGGACACCGGCTCACCCGGCCGCACGCGCACGAGGCTGCGGTGCCCGCCGACCCTCGTGGTGGCCCGGTAGGTCAGCTCCCCCTCCGCGTGCCGGAACGCCATCCGCGCCCACCGGTAGGGCAGCCCGAACGCCGCCTGCGCGCCGAGCACCACCGCGAGCCGGTCGGCGTCGAGGGACCGGAAGACGATCCCCCGCCGGCCCCGCTCGTCGACGGTGTAGAGGCGCACGTTGGTCTCGAGGAACGTGCCGAGGAACGGGATCGACGGCCCGCGGGACACCCCGGCACCCACCATGCGGAACGGGATCAGGCCCACGTAGGTGTGCGACCCGCCGTCGGGGACGTCGGGGTGCACGCCCGGCGGCAGGAACGGCGCCACCTCGGCGGGCTCGACGGCCCAGTGCAGGAAGGCGGCGTCCCGCCACGACTGCGTCATCATCGTGGGGCCGTGGAAGGGCGGAGCCGTGGCAGCGACGGGTTCGACGGGTTCCGGGGTCACGGGTCGGGAGTGCCCGCCCCGACGTTCGGGCACATCAGGGTGTGGCCGATACCGACCTGACGTTCCCCCAGGGATTCTTCGACCGCTCCGACGCCCGCGACGACGCCGTCTTCTACGGGCCGCCGCGGCTGGTGCAGCACATCGACGACGCCGCGGTCGCGGCGGTGAGCGCCTACTACGACGAGGTGGGCGTGGACGGCGACGTCCTGGACCTCATGTCGTCGTGGGTCTCGCACCTCTCCACCCCGCCCCGGCACCTCACCGTGCTCGGCATGAACAACGCCGAGCTGCGCGCGAACACCTGGGCGCACGAGCGGGTGGTACACGACCTCAACGCCGATCCCGCCCTCCCGTTCGCCGACGCCTCGTTCGACACCGTGGTCAACACCGTCTCGGTGGACTACCTGACCCGCCCGGTCGAGGTGTTCCGCGAGGTCGCCCGCGTGCTGCGCCCCGGCGGGCAGTTCGCGGTCACCTTCTCCAACCGCTGCTTCCCGACGAAGGCCGTGCACGGCTGGCTCGCCGCCGACGACGCCGGGCACGTGCAGATCGTGCGCGACTACTTCGCCACCTCGGGGGCGTTCGCCGAGCCCGCGGCGGAGCAGCGCCCGTCGGCCGGCGACCCGGTCTTCGCGGTGCGTGCCGCGCGCCTGTGACGAGGTGTACGAAGGACCCATGTCGTTGACGCGCTCCGGCGGCCCGCTCTCGCGGAACCTCCCCGACACCCGCACGTTCACCGTGGAGGGCCCGGCGCACTCCCTGCTGCTGCAGCCCTTCCACCGGCGGGTGCGCGCGCTCGTCGACGACGTGGTCGTCCTGGACTCGGTGGGCGGCTCGCTGCTGTTCGAGACCGGGCTCGGCCCCCAGCTCTACGTGCCCGAGGCCGACGTGCGCGCCGACCTGCTCTCCCCCAGCGACACCAGCACGCACTGCCCGTTCAAGGGGGACGCCACCTACCGGCACCTGACCGTCGGGGACCGGACGATCCCCGACGCCGTCTGGGCCTACCCGGACCCCAAGCCGGACGCGTCCTGGCTCGCCGGGCTCGTGGCGCTGCCGATGTCCGCGGCCGACCGGTGGCTCGACGAGGACGCCGAGGTGCTGGGCCACCTGCCCGACCCCTACCACCGCGTGGACCTGCGCCCGACGAGCCGCCGCGTCACCGTCACCGCGCCCGACGGCCACGTCGTGGCGTCGACGACGTCGTCCGTGCTGCTCGACGAGACCGGGCTCGGCGTCCGTTTCTACCTCTCGCCCGACGACGTGCACGCCGAGCTGGAGCGCACCGACACGACCACCGTCTGCCCCTACAAGGGCACTTCGACGTACTGGACGGTCCGCACCCCCACGACCACCGTCGTCGACGGGGCGTGGTCCTACCAGGCGCCGATCGACGAGTCCCGCGGCATCGCGGGCCGGGTCTGCTTCTCCGACGAGTTCACCGTCACCGTCGACGAGCCCTAGTCCCGGCGCTGGTCCTCGGTCGACAGCAGGAACTCCCGCAACGCCTCGGCCTGCCCCGCGCGGCGGGCGGTCTCGGTGATCAGGTGGAGCAGGATCCAGCGCAGCTCGATGTGGCCGCGGCGGTCGTCCCGGACGGCGTCGTCGAGCGACTCCGCGCCCGCGAGCGCGTCGCGCCCCTTCTCACAGACCTCCTGGTAGGCCCCGACCAGGGCCGCCGGCTCGTCGAGCTCGGAGAACCGGAAGGCGGCATCGGCGTCGTCGACGTAGCTGAACGAGTACGCCGCGCGTCCCCCGCGCTCACCCCAGCGCTCCACGAGCCAGGTGCGCTCGAGATCGGTCACCAGCCGCACGATGCCCACGAGCGAGGGGCCGGACTCGGGGACCCGGCGCCGCAGCGCGCGGTGCGGCAACCCGTCGAGGGCGAGCACGACCTGCGCCCGGAAGTAGTCCAGCCAGCCCTCGAGCGCCTCGCGTTCGTCGGCGACCTGCGGGGGCTGGAGCCGACGCACCGGCGTCCGGAAGACGGCCTCGTCGTCGGAGTCCTGCTGGGGATCGTCGATGCTCACCGTGGTCCCGCCGTCGGGCGCCCCGGGCGGCGGGCGCCGGGACGTGATCGCGGCGACCGAGCATGCCCGGACCGGTCGCGTCCGACAAGACGACCACCGGGTGACACGCGCACGCGGTCAGGTGGAGGGCAGCGCGACGAGGGCCTCGAGCGCCGGCAGTGCCGCGGCGAGCGCCTCGCGCTGGTCCTCCGGCAGCCGCTCGAGCCGCTCGGCGAGCATCGCGGTCCGCTCGGTGCGCAGCCGCTCGATCATCGCCCGGCCGTCGGCGGAGAGCTCGACCAGCGCCGACCGCGCGTCCTGCGGGTCGGGCGTGCGCACGAGCAGACCGGCGTCGTCGAGAGCGGCGAGCACCCGGCTCATCGTGGGCGGGGTGACGGCCTCGCGGCGGGCGAGTTCGGAGAGCCGCAGCGGTTCGTGCTCCTCGAGGGTCACCAGCACGGACGTCTGCAGCGGGGGCAGGACCGCCCCGGAGTCGACGCGGATGCGCCGGTTGAGCCGACCGACGGCGAGCCGGAGCCGCGCCGGGAGCATCGGGTCGTGCGGATCGGTGCGCTCCCCCACACCCATCGGGGAGGCCGCGAGGTCGGACGAGGTCGTTGCCATACCTCATCATCCCATCCCCGACGCCCGGAGGTCACCACCGGGCGCGTGTTTCCTGCCGCTTTCGTCCGTTTCGACGGAGCGTCGATAGCCCGAACGGCGGCGTGGATCAGAGTTTGCGCAACCGAATCCGTCGCACGGCGTGATCAGGTCCCTTGGTGAGCACGAGCCCGGCCCGCGACCGGGTGGGCGCGATGTTCTCCCGCAGGTTCGGCCCGTTGATCTCGTCCCAGATCTGCGAGGCCCGCTCGCGGGCCGCCGGCCCGTCCATCTCGGCGTAGCGGCGGAAGTACGACGCCGGGTCGCGGAACGCCGTCTCGCGCAGCGCGAGGAAGCGCTCGATGTACCAGCGGCGGACGTCGGTGGGGTGCGCGTCGACGTAGATCGAGAAGTCGATGAGGTCGCTGACGGCCAGCGCGCTGGCCCGCTCCCCGGTCTGCGGCGCGGGCTGGAGCACGTTCAGGCCCTCCAGCACGAGGATGTCCGGCCGCGCCACCGGCCGCTGCTCGTCGAGCACGTCGTAGACCAGGTGCGAGTAGACCGGCGCCGGGACCTCGGGCTTGCCCGCCTTGATGTCGGAGACGAACCGCAGCAGCGCCCGCCGGTCGTAGGACTCCGGGAAGCCCTTGCGGTGCATGATCCCGCGCCGCTCGAGCTCGGCGTTCGGGTAGAGGAACCCGTCGGTGGTCACCAGCGCCACGTTCGGGTGGTCCGACCAGCGGGCGAGCAGCAGCCGCAGCAGCCGCGCGGTCGTCGACTTGCCCACCGACACCGAGCCCGCGATCCCGACGACGAACGGCGTGCGCTCCTCGTCCTGGCGCAGGAACGTGCGGTAGGCCTCCAGCAGCCCGGCGCTCGCCCGGACGTGCAGGTCCAGGAGCCGGGAGAGCGGCAGGTAGACGTCCCGGACCTCGTCGAGGTCGACCGGGTCGCCGAGGGAGCGCAGCTCCTCCAGCTCGTCGGCGGTCAGGGGGAGGTCGCCGGACTCGTCCCGCAGGGCCGCCCAGGAGGCGCGGTCGAAGTCGACGAACGGGGACCCGCTCATGAGGCCCCATTCTCGTCACGGTCACCCGGCCGCCCGCCACCGGCTGTCCGCCAGGTCACGGCCTGCATCAATTCCGGTACCCCAGCTGCCGGACGGACTGCACGGCGTACTCGACGACCACGACGGCCGGCGGCAGGCCCAGGACGTGGACCACGCCGGCGGCGACGTCGGACGGGTCGAGGCCCTCGTCGTGCATGCGCGCCCCGAACGCGTCCGCGTTCTCCTGGCCGGCGACCAGGTCGGTCGCGACGAAGCCGGGCGAGACGGTGGTGACCCGCACCCCGCGCGGCCCCACCTCGAGGCGCAGCGTCTCCGCCACGGCGTGCGCGGCGTGCTTCGTGGCGGCGTAGACCCCGCCCGCCGCCGAGGCCACCCGCCGTCCGGACATCGAGGAGATCACGACGACCGTGCTCCCCGGCCCGAGGTGGCCCAGCACGGCGCGCGCCGTGGTGAGCAGGCCGGTGACGTTCGCGTCGAGCACGCCCCGCCACACCTCGGGGTCGGTGTCGCCGACCGCGCCGAGCGCCATCACGCCCGCGGCGAGGACCACGTCGTCGATGCCGCCGAGCTCGCGGGCGACCGTGTCGACCGCGGCGGCGATCGAGGCCGGGTCGGTCACGTCGCCGGTCGCGACCGCCGCGCCGGGCAGCTCCGCCGCGAGCGCCGTCAGCCGGTCCCGACGCCGGGCCACGAGGCCCGGGCGCGCGCCGGCGGCACCCGCGGTCCGCGCGATCGCCGCGCCGATCCCGGACGAGGCGCCGACCACGAGGACCCGCCGGCCGTCGATGCTCTCCACCCGGCCAGCCTAGTGATCACCGCCGGGCACGACGCGCCGTGCACGGGACCACGCCCGTAGGCTGACGGCCGTGGCGAAGACGGCGACGAACGACCGGGTGGGACGCGAGGAGCTCGTCGAGTTCCTGCGCACCCGGCACAAGGCCATCGTGGTGACCCGACGCGGCGACGGCGGGGACCAGACCTCGCCGGTGACGCTCGGGATCGACGCCGACGGGCGCCTGCTGGTCTCGACCTACCCCGAGCGCGCGAAGGTGCACAACATCCGGAAGGAGCCGCGCGTCGCGATGTGCGTGCTCTCCGACGACTTCGACGGGCCCTGGGTGCACGTCGAGGGCACCGCCGAGGTGCTCGACCTGCCCGACGCGCTCGACCCGCTCTGTGAGTACTTCCGCTCCATCTCCGGGGAGCACCCGGACTGGGACGAGTACAAGGAGGCCATGGCGACGCAGGGCAAGTGCGTCATCCGCCTCACGGTCGAGCACTGGGGTCCGATCGCCACCGGGGGCTTCCCGGCCCGGCTGAACAAGGGGTAGCTCTCTCCTCGTGGATGTCCTGCTCTCCGTGCTCGGCCTCGTCGGGGTCGTCGCGGTCACCCTCGGTACCGCGGTGTTCGTCGCGGCCGAGTTCTCGCTGACCACCCTCGAACGCAGCCAGGTCGACCACCACGCGAGCGAGGTGGGCGACCGGCGGGCGAAGGCGGTCGCGAAGGCCCACCGCAACCTGTCGTTCGAGCTGTCGGGCGCCCAGCTCGGCATCACGATCACCACGCTGGTCACCGGCTACCTGGCCCAGCCCGCGATCGCGACGCTGATCTCCCCGCTGCTCGAGGACGTCGGTCTGCCCGCCGGGGCGGCCGGCGGCACCGCGGCGGTGATCGCGCTGGTGCTGGCGACGGCGCTGTCGATGGTGTTCGGGGAGCTGGTGCCGAAGAACCTCGCGATCGCCGCGCCGCTGCGGACGGCCCGCACGGTGGCCGGGGTCCAGGCCGGCTTCTCGAAGGCCCTGTCCTGGTTCATCTCGGGCCTGAACGGGGCGGCGAACTGGATCGTGCGCCGCCTCGGCGTCGAACCGGCCGAGGAGCTGCGGTCCGCGCGCTCGCCGCAGGAGCTGGGCTCCCTGGTGGCCACCAGCGCCGAGCAGGGCACCATCGACGAGGGCACCGCGGCCGTGCTCACGCGCACGCTGCGCGTCGGCGAGCGCACCGCGGACGAGCTGATGACGCCCCGCGTGCGGGTGGAGTCGCTGTCCACCGACGACACGGTCGACGACCTGCTCGCCGCCGCGATCCGCACCGGGTTCTCCCGGTTCCCCGTCATCGACGGCGACCTCGACGACGTCCGGGGGGTGGTCCACGTCAAGCAGGCCTTCGCCGAGCCCCGGGCCCGCCGCGGGCAGCAGTTCCTACGCAACCTGATGCGCACCGCGACCACGGTGCCCGACTCCCTCGACGGCGACGAGCTGCTCGACCGCCTGCGGGGCACCGGCTTCCAGATGGCGGTCGTGGTCGACGAGTACGGCGGCACCGCCGGCATCGTCACGCTCGAGGACCTGGTCGAGGAGATCGTCGGCGACGTCCGCGACGAGCACGACCGCGGGGAGACCGCGCGGTTCCGGGAGACCGGCGACGACACCTGGATCGTCTCCGGCACGCTGCGCCCCGACGAGCTGGCCGACGTGGTCGGCTGGTCGTTCCCCGACTCCGAGGTCTACGAGACCCTCGCGGGCTTCCTGCTCGCCGAGCTGGGGCGCATCCCGGTGGTCGGCGACGCCGTCACCCACGACGGCTGGCGCATGGCGATCACCCGCATGGACCGGCGCCGGATCGCCGACGTGCGGGTCACGCGACCTCCGGACGCCGAGGACCGGGCGCCGGAGCGCGAGACGGCGGGGATGACGCCGTGACCGGGGCGGACGCAGCGAGGACGGATCGATGAACGACTACGTGGCCCTGCTCGCCATGGTCGCGCTGCTGCTGGGCAACGCGTTCTTCGTCGGCGCCGAGTTCGCGCTGATCTCCGCGCGCCGCGACCGGCTCGAGACGATGGTCGACGCCGGGACGTCCGGCGCCGCGACGGTGCTGCGCGCCACCGAGCACCTGTCGATGATGATGGCCGCGGCCCAGCTCGGGATCACCATCTGCTCGCTCGCCCTCGGGTCGCTGGGCGAGCCCGCCCTCGCGCACCTGCTCGAGGCCGTGTTCGAGCCGATCGGCGTGCCCGCCGCGCTGCTGCACCCGATCGCGTTCGTGATCTCGCTGTTGATCGTCACCGTGCTGCACATCGTGATCGGCGAGATGGTCCCGAAGAACATCGCGATCGCCGGCCCGGAGCGGACCTCGGTGTGGCTGGTGCCGCCGCTGGTCGCGTTCCTCAAGGTCGCCCGGCCGGTGATCGGTCTGCTCAACTGGATCGCCAACCACGTGCTGAAGCTGCTCGGGGTGGAGCCGAAGGACGAGCGGGAGTCGGCCTACACGCCGTCGGAGATCGCCGAGATGCTCTCGGAGTCCCGGCGGGAGGGGCTGCTCGACGCCTCGCAGACCCGCCGGCTGACCCAGGCGCTGCACACCGCGGAGCGGACCGTCGCCGACGTGCTGATCCCCCGCGAACGGCTCACCGTGCTCCCCGCCCACCCCACGGTGGGCGCGGTGGAGGAGGCCGTGGCCCGCACCGGGTTCTCGCGCTACCCGGTGCAGGCCCCGGAGGCCCCGGACGCCCACCCGCGGCTCGACGCCAACGCGCTGCAGCCCGGCACCACCCCGCTGCTGCCCGAGCAGACCGGCGTGGCGCCGAGCGTGGAGCTCGACGGCTACCTGCACATCAAGGACGTCCTGGACCTCGGGGGCGGACCCGAGCAGGTGGTCCCGGTCGAGCGGGTGCGGGCGCTCCCCCGGGTCACGGCCACCGCGCCGGTCGACGAGGCGCTGGCCTCGATGCGCCGCGAGGGCTCCCACCTCGCCCGCGCGGTCGCCGACGACGGCACCACGGTCGGCGTCATCGCGCTGGAGGACCTGATCGAGGAGTACGTCGGGACCGTCCGGGACTCGACGCACGCCGCCCGGTCGGGCTCGCGCGGCTGAGCAGTCCCTCCGCGCCTCACTCAACGGCCCGCACAGGCATGACCGACGCGTACGCCGGGGACCTGTCGACCATGGCCGACAGCGCACAGCCCCGCACCGACGTCCTCGTCATCGGCGGGGGGATCAGCGGGATCGCGTGCGCCCTGGCACTCACGGCGGCCGGGGTGCCGGTGCGGGTGCTGGAGCGCAGCGGGCGGGTCGGCGGGCGGCTGTCCAGCCCGCCGTTGCCGCGGGGCGACGCCGACGGGCGCCCCGTCGACCTCGGCGCCGCGTACTTCACCGTCTCCGACGACGAGTTCGCCGACCAGGTCGCCGACTGGGAGCGCCGCGGTCTCGCGCGCCCGTGGACCGACACCATGCAGGCGTACGCCGGGGACGGCTCCGCGGAGCCGAAGCCGGGCCCGCAGCGCTGGGCGGCCCCGGGCGGGCTGCGCTCACTCGTCGCCGACCTCGCCGAGGGGCTCACCGTCGAGACCCACCGCGAGGTCTCCGCCGTCACCCCCGGCCCCGCCGTCGACGGCGAGCCCGCCTGCGCGGTGGTGCTCGCGATGCCCGACCCGCAGGCCGCCCGCCTCGTGTCCGCCCCGCTGCGTGCCGCCACGGCCGTCGCGGACCGGACCTGGGAGCCGGTCATCGCCGTCGCCCTCGGGTACGCGGAGCGCGCGTGGCCCGAGCTGCCCGCCGCGTTCGTCAACGACCACCCCGTCCTCTCGCTGGTCGCCGACGACGGGTCGCGGCGCGGCGACGACGCGCCGGTCCTCGTCGCGCACACCACCGGCGACCTCGCCCGCCGCCACCTCGACGACCCGGCCGCCGTGGTCGACGAGGTGGCCGCGGCGGTCGGCGACCTCCTCGGCCTCGAGGCCGCGCCCCGGTGGACCCACGCGCACCGGTGGACGTTCGCGAGCCCCGCGCAGCCCCACGACACCCCGGCCGACGCGCCCTTCCACCTCGACGACGACCTCGTCGCGGTCGTCGGCGACGGCTGGGGGTCGCCGAAGGTCGAGACGGCGTGGCGTTCCGGGACGCTGCTCGGCCGCGCGCTCGCGACCCGCGTCACGTGCTGAGACCGTTCGCCTCACGTCGCTGAGAGCCTCGCTGAGAAAGCACTCCGCTCGCCGCGTGGGCGGGCCCGGCCGTCGTCGCCGCCTTCCCGACGACGGGTGAGGGCCTACCTTGGGTCAAGGAGAAGTCACGGAAAGGTCACGGCACCGGCTCCCCACCACGCCGTGAGCGGTCCTTCCACGCCGGACCGGCCGACCCCGACGGCCGGTCCGGCGGACGCCTCCGTCGCAGGACCCCGTACGAGACAGCTCCCCGACCCGGAAGGTCCCCGCGTGTCCCGGCATCGCTCCCCGGCGCCGGCGCGTCGCACCTCGCTCCGCTCCCCCGAGCAGCGTGGCGCGGTGACGACCGCCGACGCCCCCACGACCGTGCTCGACCTCGCCGCCCTCGTGGCCGAGCAGACCCGCGCCGGGTTCACGCCCGACCGGCACGGCCGCCCGAGCCGTCCCGTGCGCCGGCAGCGGGCGCACGCCGCCCGCGACGCCCGCCGTCACGGCCTGGTCGCCGCAGGCGTCGCCACGGTGGCGCTGGCCGCCGTCACGCCCGCCGCGCTGCAGCTGCCGACCGACGACACCACGCTGGAGCTGTCTGCCCAGGGCACCAGCCTCGCGCCGGCGCCGGCGGCGGCCGCCCCGGCCGTCGCACCCGTCGTCGTGAACGCCTCGTCCGCCGACCCGGCGACCGCGGACCTGTTCAAGGCGGGCGACCGGGCCCGGCGTCAGGCCGAGCAGGCCGAGCAGGCGGCCGCCGCGGAGCGCACGCGCGCCGCCGAGGCCGAGCGGGCCCGCGCCGAGGCCGACCGGGCCGCGCGGGTGACGAGCTGCGGCGCCGACTCGAGCTACGGCGGGGTCGCGGACTCGGTGCAGACCGTCGGCAACGCGCTGGAGTGCGTGTTCCCCGGACACGACGTGCTCGGCGTCGGCAGCCGCGGGAACGCCTCCGACCACCCCGACGGCTACGCGCTGGACTTCATGACCACCGACGGCGACGCGATCGCCGACTGCGTCATGTCCAACGCCGACGCGCTCGGCGTCTCCTACGCCATCTGGGACCAGCGGATCAACACCGGCTCGGGTTGGAAGGGCATGGAGGACCGGGGCGGCGCGACCGCCAACCACGAGGACCACGTGCACATCTCGTTCGAGCGCGGGGCCGACCCGGACGTCTCCGCGCTGCGTTCCTGCACCTGACCCGGTCGCCCGATTAGGGTGCGCGGATGCCCCTGGCACCGCCCGCCCACGCCTGGCTGCGCCGCAAACCGGTCACCTCGATGGCCGCCGAGACCGGGGCCGACGAGGCCGGCGGCGGCGAGCTGCGCCGCAGCATCACGCTCGTGCAGCTCACGGCGTTCGGCGTCGGGGCGACCG
This sequence comes from Actinomycetospora soli, assembly GCF_021026295.1. Taxonomy (GTDB): domain Bacteria; phylum Actinomycetota; class Actinomycetes; order Mycobacteriales; family Pseudonocardiaceae; genus Actinomycetospora; species Actinomycetospora soli. The sequence goes on along the minus strand of NZ_JAJNDA010000005.1, from coordinate 128,605 downwards.
TCGGCACCGGCATCTTCTTCGTGCTCTCCGAGGCGACCCCGGAGGCCGGACCCGCCGTCGTCGTGAGCTTCGTGATCGCCGCGGTCACCGCCGGGCTGACCGCGCTGTGCTACGCCGAGCTCGCGTCCGCGGTGCCGGTGAGCGGCTCGAGCTACTCCTACGCCTACGCGACGCTCGGCGAGGCGCCCGCGATGGCCGTGGCCGCCTGCCTGCTGCTGGAGTACATGGTGTCCTCCGCGGCGGTCGCCGTGGGCTGGTCGGAGTACCTGAACGCGCTGCTCGGCGACACCCTCGGCGTCCGGATCCCCGACGCGCTGTCCGGGGCGCCCGGCGCGGGCGGGGTGGTGAACCTGCCGGCCATGGTGCTCGTCGTGCTCTGCGCGGTGCTGCTGGTGCGCGGCGTCAGTGAGTCCGCGACGGCGAACGCGGTCATGGTCGTGGTCAAGCTCGCGGTGCTGCTCATGTTCGGCGTGATCGCCGCGACCGCGTTCTCCGCCGACCGGTTCGCCGACTTCGCGCCGTTCGGGGCCGCGGGCGTCGGCGCGGCCGCGGGCACCGTGTTCTTCTCGTTCATCGGCCTGGACGCGGTCTCGACGGCGGGTGAGGAGGCCGTCGACCCCCGCCGCACGCTGCCACGGGCGCTCGTGCTCGCCCTGGTGATCGTCACGGTGATCTACCTGCTCGTCGCCGTCACCGCGATCGGCGCCCAGGACTGGCCGCGCTTCGAGGGCCAGGAGGCGGGGCTCGCCGCGATCCTCGCCGACGTCACCGGCTCGACGTGGCCCTCGATCGTCCTCGCGGCGGGCGCGGTCGTCTCGATCTTCTCGATCACGCTCGTGACGATGTACGGCCAGACCCGCATCCTGTTCACGATGAGCCGCGACGGGATGCTCCCGGCGGTGCTGTCGAAGGTCGACCGGCGGACGCTCACCCCGGTCCGCAACACCGTCGTCGTCGCCGTGGTGGTCGGCCTGCTGGCGGGCCTTGTGCCGCTCGACGTGCTCGCCGACCTCGTCTCGATCGGCACGCTCGTGGCGTTCACCGTGGTGTCGGTGGGCGTCATCGTCCTCCGCCGTACCGCCCCCGACCTGCCGCGCGGCTTCCGCGTGCCCGGCTACCCCGTCACCCCGGTGCTCTCCATCCTCGCCTGCCTCTACCTGATCTCCGGGCTGTCGTGGGTGACGATCGTCGTGTTCGCCGTCTGGCTGGTCGTCGCCCTGCTGTTCTGGGCGGTGTACGGCTCGCGGCGCTCGGCGCTGATCGCGGCGGAGGAGGACGGTCGATGACGGTGCTGGTCGGCCTGTCGCCGCGGGCCCGCGACGACGCCGGCGGGGCCGTCGGCCTCGCGGCCCGGCTCGCGCGGGCGTGGGAGGAGGACCTGGCGGTGGCGCTCGTCGTCACGCCGGGCGACTCCGACACCGACGCGGCCCCGGCGTGGACCGCCGTCGAGGGGGTGCTCGCCGCGACCGGCCTCGCGGTGCGGCAGGAGACCGTCCACGGCCGGTCGGTGGCCGAGGCGCTGGTGACGGCCGCGGGCGAGGGCGACGTGTCCGCGCTCGTGCTCGGCACCGACGCCGACCGGTCCGGGCGCATCGCCACCCGCGTGGCGCGCAGCTCCCCGGTGCCGGTGGTCCTCGCCCGCGGCGGCGGCGCCTCCGTGCCGGGCATGCCCGTCGACCGCGTGACCTGCGCCTTCGACGGGACGACGGCGGCCCCGGCCGTGCTGGCGGCCGCGGCGGACCTCGCCCGCCGCTCGGCGGCCTCCCTGCGGGTGGCCTCGTTCGCCGTCCGGCGGAGCGCGGCGATCCCGCCCGAGGTGGGGCTGGACGCCGAGGAGCCGGTCATCGCCGGGTGGACGCAGCAGGTCACCGCGGCCCAGCAGGAGGCCCTCGACGCCCTCGGCCTGGAGGGCACCGACACCGGGGTGCACGTCGGCCCGAGCTGGGACGCCGCCGTGCACGCCGCGGGCTGGTCCGAGTCCGACCTCCTCGTCGTGGGCGGGTCCCCGAACGCCGCGACCCGGTTCTTCCTCGGCGACCGGGTCGGGGCGATCCTCGCGGCGGCCCCCGTCCCCGCGGTGATCGTGCGGTCTTGACGCGGGGCACACCCGACGTATCAGGTGTCCGTCATGTCGACGACGACTCCGGACACCGAGGTCGGGAAGCGGACACTGCGCCGGGTCGCCCGGCGCCTCCTGCCGCTGCTCGTGCTGCTGTACTTCGTGAACTACCTGGACCGGGTCAACATCGGGTTCGCCGGGCCCAACGGCATGAACGCCGAGCTCGGGCTCACCGCGACGATGTTCGGGCTGGCCTCGGGCATCTTCTTCATCGGCTACCTCGTGCTCGAGGTGCCCTCCAACCTGGCGCTGCACCGCTTCGGCGCCCGCATCTGGATCACCCGCATCCTGGTGTCCTGGGGGATCATCGCCACCGCGATGGCGTTCGTCCCCAACGCCACGGTGCTGATCGTGCTGCGCTTCCTGCTCGGCGTGGCGGAGGCCGGGTTCTTCCCCGGGATCATCCTGTACCTGACCTACTGGTTCCCGGCCGAGCAGCGGGCGCGCGCGGTCGCGCTGTTCATGACGGCGGTCCCGGTGTCGGTCGCCGTCGGCTCGGTGGTCTCCAGCCTGCTGATCCGCGCGGGAGACGGGCTCTTCGGGGCGTCCGGCTGGCGGGTCATGTTCGCCGCCGAGGGCATCCCCGCGATCCTGCTCGGGGTGCTCACGTTCTTCGCGCTCACCGACCGCCCGGGTGACGCGCGCTGGCTGCGCGACGACGAGCGGGCCTGGCTCACCGAGAAGCTGGAGGCCGAGGCCCGGGCCACCGAGCGCACCGCCCACTGGCCGCTGCGCCGCGCCCTGACCCACCCCCGGATCCTCGCGCTCGCCTTCGTCTACTTCGGCATCACCTACGGGCTGTACGCGCTGAGCTTCTTCCTCCCGACGATCGTCGCCGGCTTCGAGCAGCAGTTCGGCACGAAGCTCGACGTGCTCGAGCGCGGCTTCGTCACCGCGATCCCGTACGTGGTCGCCGCCGTCGCCATGGTGTTCTGGGGACGGCGGGCCGACGCGGCGCGCTCGATGCGCGGCCGGGCCTGGTTCGTGGCGGCCCCGGCCCTGCTGGGCGGGCTCGCGATCCCGGTCGCCCTCTACCTCGCGAACCCGTGGTTGGCGATGGGCGCGGTGACGCTGTGCGCACTCGGCGTGTGCGGCGCGCTCGCCCCGTTCTGGGCGCTGCCGTCGCAGTTCCTGACCGGCGCCGCCGCGGCGGGCGGCATCGCGCTGATCAACTCGCTGGGCAACCTGTCAGGGTTCACCGCGCCCTACATCACCGGCGCCCTCGCCGACCTGAGCGGTTCCCAGCGCGCCGGCCTGTGGGTGGTGGGCGTGTGCATGGTCGCCGCGTCCGCCGTGGCGATCGCGGTGGGCACCCGGATCGCGCGGGAGCGCGAGTCGGCGCCCGCGGACTCCGCCGGCGTCGCGGCCCCCGCCCCCGACTGAACGAAGGGCACCTTCGGTCGGATAGACGGGCCGTGGGCGCCCACCGCCAGTCCGGCGCCGCACGAGCGAAGGGCCCCTCCGGTCGGTCTACTCGACCGGAGGGGCCCTTCGTTCAACGGGGGGCTGCTACGCCTCCGCCAGCTCCTCCAGGGGCGGGCAGGAGCACACCAGGTGCCGGTCGCCGTGCGCGGAGTCGATGCGCCGGACCGGGACCCAGATCTTGTCGGGACGACCCGCCGTCGGGAAGGCCGCCTCCTCGCGGGTGAACGCGTGGGTCCACTCGTCGACGAGCACCGAGCGGGCCGTGAACGGGGCGTGGACCAGCGGGTTGTCGTCGGCGGGCCACTCCCCCGCCTCGACGCGGGCGATCTCGGCGCGGATCGCGATCATGGCGTCGCAGAACCGGTCGATCTCGGCCAGGTTCTCCGACTCGGTCGGCTCGACCATGAGCGTGCCCGCGACCGGGAACGACATCGTCGGGGCGTGGAACCCGTAGTCGGCGAGCCGCTTGGCGACGTCGTCGACGGTGATGCCCGAGGCCTTCGTCAGGGGTCGCAGGTCGAGGATGCACTCGTGGGCGACGTAGCCGCCCGGACCGGTGTAGAGCACGGGGAACGCGTCGCGGAGCCGGGCCGCCACGTAGTTCGCGGCCGCGACCGCGGTCAGCGTCGCGCGGCGCAGCCCGTCGACGCCCATGAGCCGGATGTAGGCCCACGAGATCGGCAGGATCGACGCCGAACCCCACGGCGCGCCGGCCACCGGGCCGATGCCGGTCTCCGGGCCCGCCGACGGCTGGGCCGGGTGGTTCGGCAGGAACGGCGCGAGGTGCTCGGCCACGCCGATCGGCCCGACGCCGGGTCCGCCGCCGCCGTGCGGGATGCAGAAGGTCTTGTGCAGGTTCAGGTGCGAGACGTCGGCGCCGAAGCGGCCCGGCCGGGCGAGCCCGACCAGCGCGTTGAGGTTGGCACCGTCGACGTAGACCTGGCCGCCCGCGTCGTGCACCGCCGCGAGCACCTTGCGCACGTGCGGCTCGTACACGCCGTGCGTCGACGGGTAGGTGATCATGATGGCGGACAGCGCGTCGCCGACCTGGCCGATGACCTCCTGCAGGTCCTCGAGGTCGACGTCGCCGCGCTCGGTGGTCTTCACGACCTTGACCCGCATGCCCGCCGAGATCGCCGACGCCGCGTTGGTGCCGTGCGCGGAGGACGGGATGACGCAGACGTCGCGGTGGGTGTCGCCCCGCGAGTGGTGGTAGGCCCGGATGGCCAGCAGCCCGGCGAGCTCCCCCTGCGAGCCGGCGTTCGGCTGCAGCGACACCGCGTGGTAACCGGTGAGGTGCACCATCCAGGCCTCGAGGTCGTGGATCACCTGCAGCATCCCGGGTGCGTCCGACTCGGGCGCGAACGGGTGCAGGTCGGCGAAGCCGGGGTAGGTGATCGGCTCCATCTCGGCGGTGGCGTTGAGCTTCATCGTGCACGAGCCGAGCGGGATCATGCTGCGGTCCAGCGCCACGTCCTTGTCCGAGAGCGCGCGCAGGTAGCGCAGCAGCGAGGTCTCGCTGCGGTGCCGGTGGAACACCGGGTTGGTCAGGTAGGCCGAGGAGCGGACCAGCGGGGCCGGGACGGCGTCCTCGGTGGCGGCGTCGAGGTCGGCGATCTCGAGCTCGCCGACGCCGAAGGCCCGCCAGATCGCGGCGAGGTGCTCGCGGGTGGTGACCTCGGAGCAGGCGACGCCGACGTGGTCGGTGTCGACCTCGCGCACCAGGATGCCCTCCCGACGGCAGGCCCCGGTCACCTCCGCGGCCTGCCCCGGCACGCGCACGAGCACGGTGTCGAAGAACTCGCGGTGCACGACCTCCACGCCGCCCTTGACCAGGCCGGCGGCGAGCACGGCGGCCATGCGGTGGGTGCGGCGCGCGATGTCGGTCAGGCCCGCCGGGCCGTGGTAGACGGCGTACATCGACGCGATGACGGCGAGCAGCACCTGCGCGGTGCAGATGTTGCTGGTGGCCTTGTCGCGGCGGATGTGCTGCTCGCGGGTCTGCAGCGCGAGCCGGTGCGCGGGGTTCCCGTCGGCGTCGATCGAGGTGCCGACGAGGCGGCCCGGGAGCTGGCGGGCGAGCTGCTGACGCACGGCGAGGAACCCGGCGTGCGGACCGCCGAAGCCCAGCGGCACGCCGAAGCGCTGCGTGGAGCCCACGGCGACGTCCGCGCCCTGGTCGCCGGGCGGGGTGACCAGGGTGGCCGCGAGCAGGTCGCAGGCCACGACGACCTGGGCGCCGCGCTCGTGGGCGGCGGCGATGACGCCGGTGTGGTCGCGCAGGGCGCCGCTCGCGCCGGGCGCGGCGAGCAGGAGCCCGAAGAAGTCGCCCGTCGGGAGGTCGGCGGTCGCGTCGACCAGCTCGATCGCGATGCCGAGCGAGTCCGCGCGGGTGCGCAGGACGGCGATCGTCTGGGGCAGGGTGTCGGCGTCGACGAGGAAGCGGTCGCCCCGGTTCTTCACGACGCGGCGCAGCAGCATCATCGCCTCGACGGCCGCGGTCGACTCGTCGAGCATGGAGGCGCCGGCGACGTCGAGGGCGGTGAGGTCGCAGACGACGGTCTGGAAGTTCAGCAGCGCCTCGAGCCGGCCCTGGCTGATCTCCGGCTGGTAGGGCGTGTAGGCGGTGTACCAGGCCGGGTCCTCGAGCACGTTGCGGCGGATCACCGGCGGGGTGAGCGTGCCGTGGTACCCGAGCCCGAGCATCGGCACGAGCGTGGTGTCCGACCCGGCGAGGGCCCGCAGCTCGTCGAGGACCTGCGCCTCGGTGGCGGCCGGCGGCGGCACCTGGTCCCGCGTGCCGGCGGACTCCCAGTCGGCCGGGTCGGTGCGGATCGAGGTCGGCATCGCGGCGTCGGCCAGCTCCTCGAGCGAACCGACGCCGATCGTCTCGAGCATGCGGGCCAGCTCGGCGGCGTCCGGGCCGATGTGGCGCTCGGAGAACGGCCGACCGTGCTCGAGGGCGGCGAGGGACAGACGGTCACTGCTGGGGCTCACGGGGGGCCTCCCGGCATCCGGCGGTCAGGGTCACCCCGGCGCGCGCCACGACGGGCACACCGGGATCCCTCCCCCTCTGCCACTGCCCGCTTCGGGTCCAGCGCGGGCGCCTGAGAGCTTCACCGGACCTCAGCCCCGACGTCGGGCGTCGGGCCGGCTTGCACCATCGGCGGGCGGATCCCCGTCATCGCTGACGGAGGCCACCGCTTTCCAGAGGTGGTCTGACCCACGCGGTACGGGATGCCTGAGAGATTCCGGGGAGGAGTTGCTCCTTCGGCGCCTGCGTCCAGAGGCTTCTGACTGCAGGACTCTCCCGCGTGGGGTGAGCGACCAACGGCGGTGACGTTACCGTCACGGCCACGCCGTGTCAGCCCGTCGACGGCGTGAGGTCTACCCCGCCGAGCGGGCGCCGCGGTTGCGGCGGGAGGCCAGCTCGTCCTCCGGGGCGTGCTCGACGACGGCCGCACCGGCGCCGGCGCGCTCGGCCGGGAAGTGCGCGATCGAGCCGGAGAGCTCGCGCATCGCCCCGCCCACGGCGATCCCGAAGACGCCCTGGCCGCCCTGCAGGAGGTCGACGACCTCCTCCGGGGAGGTGCACTCGTAGACGGTGACGCCGTCGGAGAACAGCGTGATGCGGGCGAGGTCGCGCACCCCGTGGCGGCGCAGCTGCTCCACCGCGGTGCGGATGTTGTTCAGCGAGACCCCGGTGTCGAGGAGGTTCTTGACCACCTTGAGCACCGCGAGGTCCTTGAAGGAGTACAGGCGCTGCGAGCCGGACCCGGTGGCGGTGCGGATGCTCGGCACGACGAGCTTGGTGCGCGCCCAGTAGTCCAGCTGCCGGTAGGTGATCCCGACGATCTGGCAGGCGGCCGGTCCCCGGTACCCGAGGACGTCGTCGTTCGGTCCCTCACCGAAGAGTTCGTCGGGGAACAGCGAACCCTGCTCCCCCGCGGGGCCCAGCGGCTGCAACGAGGCACCCTGCTCGGGCCGCTCTCCGGCTCCCGCCACGCTTGCCTCCTCCTACTGCCCCGACCTGGTCAGACGACCGTACGAGGGGTGTCCACGGGGGTCAACGCGACGCGCGGCCAAGTCTCCACCTGAACTTCACGGTGAGACGAGCGGCGCGTCGTGGACGACGCGCCGACCCCGTCTCCGATCACGTGCCGGCGAAGTCCTCGGGCGAGACGGTGTCCAGGAACTCCCGGAACTTCTCGACCTCGTCCTCCTGCTCGTCGGGGATGACGAGCCCGGCCTCGGAGAGCACCCCCTCCTCGGCGTGGATCGGCACCCCCACCCGCAGGGCGAGCGCGACCGAGTCGCTGGGCCGGGCGGACACCCGGACGTCGCCGTCGAAGACGAGTTCGGCGTAGAACGTGCCCTCCTGCAGGTCGGTGATCCGCACCTGCTCCAGGCGCCGGTCCAGAGCGCCCAGGACGTCCTTGAGGAGGTCGTGCGTCAGCGGCCGCGCGGGCTTCACGCCCTGCTGCTCGAGGGCGATCGCGGTGGCCTCGACCGAGCCGATCCAGATCGGCAGGTAGCGGTCACCGTCGGACTCCCGCAGGAGGAGGATCGGCTGGTTCGCAGGCAGTTCGACCCGTACGCCCACGACACGCATCTCACTCATGCGTCTCGCCTCCTGTTCGGCCCTGGCGTGCGGGACACGCCGTGATCTGGAGTCTCGACCCTGGCCACGCGATCAGCCCGTGCGACCGGAGTCGACGAGGGAACGCTACACGCTCCGGGGCGTCTCGGGGCGGTGGCGAGAACCCGCCCGGCGACTCACCGTGAGGCTTCCCGACGGCGGGTCGCGGGGTCGGCGGGCACCGGTCGGGCGGTCGTCCTCGACCCGGCCCTCGAGCTACCTCGTCGCGAGCTGTCGGTCCGGCCGCCGGCAGCTTGTCGCGGCCTGCATCCCCGCCACGGCCACCTTGTCGTTGTGAATCAGAACGACAAGGTGCCGATCGGCTCGCAGGAGCCCGCGACAAGACGCGGGGAGGACCGGAATGAGGCGGCCGCGTCCCGGCGGCCCACCGACTGTCCACCGGCCGCCCGTCCACCGGCCGACCGTCCGCCGGCCGCCCGTCCACCGGCCGGCCCGTCCACCGGCCGCCCGTCCACCGGCCGCCCCGGCACCTTGTCGCGGGCTGCAGCCCGGGCGCCGGCACCTTGTCGTCGTGAGTCCCGACGACAAGGTGGCCGGTGGCCGGCGGGAGAGCACGACAGGGTGGCCGATGGCCGGAGGGAGAGCGCGGCAGGGCGCGCACACACGAACGGGCCGCCGGTCACCAGGGTGACCGACGGCCCGTCGAGGAGAGGTCAGCGACGCAGGCCGTGGCGCAGGCCGGAGCCCACCAGCAGGGCGTGCAGCCGGCCGGACAGCGCGGCGAGCTCGCCGGAGAGGTCGTGGGCGCGGCGGGTGGCCTCGGGGGCCCGGCTGCGCGCCACGGGGGTGACGAGCTGGGTGAGCAGCCCGACCTCGCGGTCGGCGCCGGCCCGCAGCCCGCGCAGCAGGCGCGGCTCGACGCCGAGCGCGGCGAGCGACGCGGCGGTGCGGGCGATGACCGGGGCCTCGGGCTCGTAGCGGCCGGACACGTCCGGGCGCAGGATCCCGTGGTGCTCCAGCGAGGTCAGCAGCGCCTCGTCGACCCCGTCCTCGGCGAGCACGGTGTCGCGGTCCACGCCGTCGGCCGGCGCGTCGGCGCCGAGGGCCCGGTCCGGGTCGTCGTCCGAGGGCAGCACCGTGGTCGTCGGGCCCACGGCGCTCAGCGACCGCGGCCGGGGCACGGTGCCGAGCCCGCCGCCGTCGAACCCGCCACCGGGACCTCCGCCGCCGGGGCCCCCGGTCCGCGGCGCCGCGGTGTCCGCGGTCGACACGACGTCGGGCGGGGCCGTGAGCAGCGGGCCGTCGGGCGTCGGCGAGGCGTCGAACTCCTCGAGCTTCGCCCGGATGACCTTGAGCGGGAGGTAGTGGTCCCGCTGCGCCGAGAGCACGAAGCGGAGCCGCCGGATGTCCGCGTGGGAGAACTGGCGGTAGCCGCTCGGCGTGCGGGCCGGCGAGATCAGGCCCTCGGACTCGAGGAACCGGATCTTGGAGATCGTGATCTCCGGGAAGTCGCTGCGCAGGGCGTCGAGGACCGCCCCGATCGACAGGGCCCCCCGCGAGTCGCCCTGGGGCAGACCCGCCGCCGTCACGCCGGCCCCTTCGCCCCGCCCGCGGGGCTCACGAGTACTCGGCGCCCGGTCCGCCCGAGCCGGCGTCGCGCGGCCCGGTGAGGAAGACCAGCCGGAACTTGCCGATCTGCACCTCGTCGCCGTTGGCGAGCACGGCGGTGTCCACCGGCTCCCGGTTGACGTAGGTGCCGTTGAGGCTGCCCACGTCGACGACCACGAACTCCGCGCCGTCGCGGCGGAACTCCGCGTGCCGCCGGGAGACGGTGACGTCGTCGAGGAAGATGTCGCTGTCGGGGTGCCGACCGGCGCTCGTCGTGTCGCGGTCGAGCAGGAAGCGCGACCCGGCGTTGGGACCGCGCTTGACGACCAGCAGGGCCGAGCCGGCGGGCAGGGAGTCGACCCCGGAGACGCCGCCCCGGGGCTCCTCGCCGGTCTCGGCGAGGAAATCGGCCCGGAAGACCGACGTCGTCTCGCCCTGACGCTCGGGGGGGACCGGACCGCCTGTGCTCACCGTGCTCCTCCGTCGAATTCCGTGGTGCCGTGGATGCTCGCGTGCCGCTGGTGGTGCTGGGCTCGTGCGGCTCCCCGCAGGGACCCTCACCCGGGTGCGTCACCCGGCCGGGCCACCCCCACGGCGCCCGGTCGGGAGCGTGGGGACGAGGCCGTGGTCACGGTACCGTGCGTCACCGTCACGCCGTGGGTCGGTCCCGCTTCGTCCGCACCCACTGATGTCAACGCGGCGTGACCGGATCGGTCACGCATCGTCGGGGGTGAATCACGCCCCGTCGACGACGGCCTGGTAGGCCTCCGCGTCCAGGAGCTCGGAGCGCTCGCCGGCGTCCGAGAGGCGCAGCTCGAACATCCATCCGGAGCCGTAGGGGTCGGAGTTGACCTGCTCCGGGGTGTCGCCGAGATCCCCGTTGACGGCGGTGATCTCGCCCGCGAGCGGCGCGTAGATCTCCGACACCGACTTCGTGGACTCGACCTCGGCGATCGAGTCGCCCGCCGAGACGGTGTCGCCGACGGTCGGCAGCTGGACGAACACCACGTCCCCGAGCTGCTCCTGGGCGAAGTCGGTGATCCCGACCCGCACCACGCCGTCGTCGCCCGCCGACGCGATCCACTCGTGCTCCGCGGTGTACTGCAGACCCTCGGGGACCACGACGACTCCTCCTACGATGATCGGGTGAACGGTCCGGGGGACCCTAGCGTGCGGGTGTCCGGATCAGCTGGACGACGTAGAGCGCGCCCGACCAGAGGTGCAGCGCGATGCCCCACGCCGTGAACGCGTAGGCCACCGGGCGGGCGAGGTCGGCACCCGGCCAGTCCATCTGCGCGAGCAGCAGCAACGGGAACGCGTAGAGCAGGCAGAGCGTCGCGGCCTTGCCGAGGTAGAGCACCGGGAAGGCCAGGTAGCCCTTGCGGCGCAGCAGCGGCAGGGCGGCGGACACCACGACGTCGCGGCCGACGATCAGCACCACGACCCACCACGGCACGATGTCGCGCACGACGAACGCGACCAGCGCCGCGAGCGTGTAGAGCCGGTCGGCCAGCGGGTCGAGGGCCTCCCCCAGCTTGGAGTACTGGTCCAGCCAGCGGGCGAGCTTGCCGTCGAGCCAGTCGGTGACCCCGGAGATCACGAGCACGATCAGCGCCCAGCCGTCGGCCCGCGGCCCGAGCAGCAGCCAGAGGAACACCGGCACGCCGGCGAGCCGGATCACCGACAGCAGGTTCGGGACCGTCAGCCACCGCTCGGACGCGATGCCCCGGATCGTCACGGGCGGAGTCTGGCAGGCCGGACGCGGATCAGCGCGCGGTCCACCCCATGTCCATGGTGACCGGCACCCCGGTGAACGTGGACCCGGCGGGCGTCGTCAGGAACGCGACGACGTCGGCGACCTCGCTCGGCTCGATCAGCCGCTTCAGGGCGTGCGGGGTGAGGATGACCTCCTCGATCACCCGGTCCTCGCTGATGCCGTGGGCCGTGGCCTGGTCGGCGATCTGCTTCTCCACGAGCGGGGTGCGCACGTAGCCCGGGCAGACCGCGGCCGCGGTGAGCCCCTGCGCCGCGCCCTCGAGGGCGAGCGTCTTCACCAGGCCGAGCACGCCGTGCTTGGCCGAGACGTAGCCCGCCTTGAACGGGCTGGCGGCGAGCGCGTGCGCGGAGGCGATCGGGACGAAGCGGCCGCCGCGCGGGGCCTCGACCAGGGACGGCCACGCGTACTTGGCCAGGAGGAACGGGCTGGTCAGCAGGATCTGCAGAAGCGCGTCCCAGCGGTCCTCGGGGAAGTCGGCGACCGGCGAGACGTGCTGGAACCCGGCGTTGGGCACGACGAGGTCGATCCGCCCGAAGGCCTCGAGGGCGGTGTCGACGGCGGCCCGGTTGCCCGCGCGGGTGGTGAGGTCGGCGCCGAGGGTCTCCGCGCCCTTCAGGTCGTCGGCCGCCTCGAGGTCGACACCGAGGACCTGCCAGCCGTCGGAGACGAGACGCTCGACGACGGCGCGGCCGATGCCGCTGGTCGACCCGGTGACGATGGCGGCGCGGTCTTCGGAGGGGGTGCTCACGGACGCGACGGTAGGTGGCGCGCGCCACCGGCGGTAGGTGAGTCCCACACCCTGCCCGCGGCCGGCGATGTGGTCGGCACACAGCACCGGGGGCCGTTCGGCGCTCCCGGGGCGCCATCGGCCGTCCCGACCCATGACGCCGGGGGCCGGGTGGGCACCACGGGCCCGTGACTGCCCTGGTGACCACACCTGCCGTCGGGAAGGCTCCGGCCCTCGGCGTGCCCGCCGACCCCGCCCCGCTCGTGCCGGACGTGCGGCGGCTGGCCATCCTGCGGGCGAACGGCCTCGGGGACCTGGTCGTCTCGGAGCCCGCGCTGTCCGCGGTCCGCGCGGCGTACCCGGACGCCGAGATCACCCTGCTCGGCCAGCCGCACCACGAGGCGCTGCTCGCCGGGCGCCCCTCCCCCGTCGACCGCGTGGTGGCCGTGCCGCCCGTGCCCGGGGTGCGGGTCGGGCCGGGGCCGGACGCACCGGCCGACGTCGTCGAGGCGTGGGCCGCGGAGCAGCGGGCGTACGGCTACGACCTCGCGATCCAGATGCACGGCGGGGGCGGGAACTCCAACCCGCTGGTGGCCCGGCTCGGGGCGCGCGTGACGGCGGGGACGGCCGCGCCGGGGGCGCCGCGGCTCGACCGCTGGGTCCCGTACACGCCGTACCAGCACGACACGCTGCGCTGGAACGAGCTCGCGGCGGCCGTCGGGGCGGCCACGCCGCGGATCGAGCCGCGCCTGGCGGTGACCGACGCCGACCTCGCGGCCTCGCGGGAGGTGGTCGCCGAGTCCGACGAACCGCTCGTCGTCGTGCACCCCGGGGCCACCGACGCGCGCCGCTGCTACCCGGAGGAACGGCTCGGCGCGGTCGCGGCGTCGCTCGAGGGGGCACGCGTGGTCGTCGTCGGCGGGGACGCCGAGGACGAACGGGTGGCCGCGGTGGCGCGCGGGTTCGCGGCCGTGACCGGGCGGGAGCCCGAGACCGTCGTCGGCGGGCTCACCCTGCCCGGACTGGTGGGCCTGCTCGCCCGCGCCCGCCTGATGATCGGCAACGACTCCGGGCCGCGCCACGTCGCCGGGGCCGTCGGCACGCCGACGGTCGCGGTGTTCACCTACGCCAACCTCGCCGACGTCGCACCGCTCACCCGGGTCTGGCACCGCGTGCTCGTGTCGTGGCACGGCGGCTGCGCGGTGTGCGGGCGCCGGGTGCTCGACGGGTGGTGCGGCCACCAGGCGTCCGCGACGCACGACGTGCCGGTGGAGGACGTCGTCGAGGCCGCGCAGGACCTGTGGGCACAGCCCAGGTGAGCACCGCTCTCGCGACCGACGGTGCTCACCTGAGGCGGAGCCGCACCCCGTCGTCGGGGACGAGTTCCCCGATCACCGGGTGGCCGGGGATCTCCCCGACGAGCAGGAGGCCGCCGGAGGTCTGGGCGTCGGCGAGCAGGATGCGGTCCTCCTCGGACGCGCCGTCCAGATCGGACTCCGGCGCGACCCAGTCCAGGTTGCGCCGCGACCCGCCCGGCACGTAGCCCTCGCGCAGCGCCTCCCGGGCGCCCTCCAGGTAGGGCACGGCGGCGGTGTCGATCACCGCGGTCACCCCGGAGGCGCGGGCGAGCTTGAAGGCGTGGCCGAGCAGACCGAACCCGGTCACGTCGGTTCCGGCGACGATGCCCGCCTCGACCGCGGCGCGGGAGGCCGCGGCGTTGAGCGTCGTCATGGTGCCGACCGCCGCCGCGCTCACCTCGCCGGTGACCTTGTGGCGGTTGTTCAGGACGCCGAGCCCGAGCGGCTTGGTGAGCGTGAGCGGCAGCCCGGCCCGCCCGGCGTCGTTGCGGATCAGCTTCGCGGGGTCGGCGGTGCCCGTGACCGCCATGCCGTACTTGGGCTCCGGGTCGTCCACGGAGTGCCCGCCCGCGACGTGGCAGCCCGCCTCGTCGGCCACCGCGAGCCCGCCGCGGAGCACCTCGGCGGCCATCTCGTAGGGCAGCACGTCGCGCGGCCAGCAGAGCAGGTTGAGCGCGACGACCGGCCGCCCGCCCATGGCGTAGACGTCGGAGAGCGCGTTGGCGGCGGCGATGCGGCCCCAGTCGTACGGGTCGTCGACGACGGGGGTGAAGAAGTCGGTGGTGGCGATCAGCGCGAGGCCGTCGCGGATCGTCACCGCGGCCGCGTCGTCGCCGTCCTCCAGCCCGACGACGAGCTCGCCGACCCGCTCGGCCGTCGGTGCCGGGGCGAGCGTGCGCACGAACGACTCCAGCTCGCCCGGCGGGATCTTGCAGGCGCAGCCGCCGCCGTGGGCGTATCCGGTCAACCGCTTGTCCGCCACCGCCGTCATGTCCCCATCCTGCGTCAGACCGGGACGTCCAGCACCACCGGATCTCCGGCCACCACCTCGCCCCGACCGCTCGTCAGGGCGGCCACCAGCGCGGTGACGTCGTCGACGTCCGCGGGCCGGACGTGGACCGTCAGCGTGACCCCCGCGCCGCCGTACCCCACGTCCGCCACGCGGTGGTCGCCCTCGCGCAGCGCGTGCTCGACGCGGGGGGCGGAGGCGTGGTCGGCGGCCACGAGCAGCGTCGCGAACCCGACCCGCTCCACGAGCGTCGCGGTCTCCAGCGCCGCGGCCACCGCGCCGCCGTAGGCGCGCACCAGTCCGCCCGCGCCGAGCAGCACACCGCCGAAGGAGCGGCTGACCACGGCCACCACGTCGGTGAGCCCCCACGCGGTGAGCACCTCGAGCATCGGGACGCCCGTGGTGCCGGCCGGCTCGCCGTCGTCGGAGGAGCGCTGCCGCTCGGCGTGCTCGCCGAGGCGCAGCGCCGTGCCGTGGTGGCGGGCCTGCGGGTGCTCGCGGCGGGCGGCGGCGATCACGGCCTCGGCGTCGTCGAGCGAGGCGACCCGTTCCACCCGGCAGTGGAACCGGCTGCGCCGGATCTCGGTCGTGGCGTCCGCCCGGGCGGCGAGGGTGCGCACCCCTACAGTCCGTGCAGGCCCCGCAGCACGCGCGCCATGACCTCCGGGTCGGGGCCGCGCTGGGCGCCCGCGGCGGCCGTCGGATGGATCCGCACCGTCCCGCCGTCGGCCATGTCGCCGATGAGCACCCGGGCCACCCCGAGCGGCACCTGCATCAGGGCGGCCACCTCCGCGACCGAGCGCGGCGCGTGCTCGCACAGGCCGCCGATCACGACGTGCTCCGGGTCCTCCAGCGGCGGCCGCGGGCTGGGCAGCGAGATCAGGGTCTCGACGAGCAGGTCCGCCCGTGCCCGGGTGCGGCCGCGGGTCCGGACGTATGGGCGCACCGACACCCGCGACTCGAACCCCTCGGCGCGGTCGCGCAGCTCGGCGAGGTGCAGCGGGGCGGTCGGGGCCTCGTCGAGGTGGGGCCCCGCCGGGTCCCGGCGCGGCTCGCGCACCGGCGGCGCCTGCACCGGCACCACGGCGTCCTCCGCGGCCTGCTGCTCGCGTGCCCGGCGGTCGCGGCGACCGCGGGACCCGAAGCGGGCGCCCGTCCGGCCGACCATCGGATCGCCCGACGCCGGGTCGGCGCCGGTCGCGCCCCCGGCCGACGGTTCCTCCGCGGCCTCGCCGGGGGCCGCGTCGAGCGGCTCGTCCGGAGCGGCCTCGACGAGGCGCGGGAAGCGGGCGCCGGTGCGGCCGAGCTGCTGACGACGGCGGAGCCGACCAGGCCGGCCGTCTCCGGCACGCTCCTCGGTCACGCTCCGCACCCGCCTCTCCCGCGCCGCGGGACCGAAAGCCCCGTATCGGACAGGGCGTTCACGCTACGGCACGTCGGCGGGCACGGGAACGTGACGCTCGGTCGGTCGTGTGACGATCATGTGACACGACCTGGCGCGGACGGAGCAACGCGTTGGTCCCGCACCGTGCTCGGAATCCTGACTCGCGAGCCGCCCGCAGACCACCCGCGGCGGGGCGTCGGGCCAGCTCGACACGGTCGGGGTTCGGCCGTTCCGGTGACCCGCGAGGACCTGATCACCCGTCCGGTCGGCGGGGCTCTAAGCTGATGACGGCCCTGCCTTCGACCTCTCGGCAGGGCTCATCTCGGCGGAACCCGGGGGTCGTCGTCGTTCCACCCGGTTCGCCGGGACGGCACCTCCGGGTTTCGTTGCATACGCAAAAGACCGTGTCACTCCGGCGCGATCACCCGGGCCCGGTCTCCGCCGAACGCCACGACGTCACCGCCCGTGAGCTGCCGTCCCCGCCGCGTCTCGGCCCGGCCGTTGACGGTCACCTCGCCCGACGCCACGACGTCCTTCGCGTCGGCCCCGTGCTCCACGAGCCCCGCGAGCTTGAGGAACTGCCCGAGCCGGATGGTGCCGGTCACCTCGACCGGACGGATGCCCCCTGTGCCTGACACCCCGTGATCTGATCACAGCCGTGACGACGACGCTGCTGCTCCTGCTCGCGGGGGTGGCGGCGGGGCTGTCGGGGTCGATGGCCGGGCTCGCCTCATTGTTCTCCTACCCCGCCCTGCTCGCCGCCGGTCTGCCGCCCGTCGTCGCGAACCAGACGAACACGATCGCGCTGGCGATCTCGAGCACGGCCTCGATCGCCTCGTCGCGCCGGGAGCTGCGGGGACAGCGCGACCGGGTGCTGCGCCTCGTCCCGCTGACGGTGCTGGGCGGGGTGGTGGGCGGCGCGCTGGTGCTGGTCACGCCGTCCGAGACCTTCGCGCTGATCGTGCCGTTCCTGGTGGCCTTCGCCTCGCTGGTCCTGCTGCGCCCGCCGCGGCCGGCGGCCCCCGGCGAGGGCCGGCGGGACGGTCGACCGAACGCCCCCACCGTGGTCGGCGCGATCCTCATCGGCGTCTACTCCGGCTACTTCGGCGCGGCCGCCGGGGTGCTCATGCTCGCCCTGCTCTCCCACCTGCTCGCCGACACGCTGGTGCGGGTCAACGCCGTCAAGAACGTCCTGCTCGGCGCCTCGAACGCGGTGGCGGCCATCGGCTTCATCGTCTTCGGCACCGTCGTCTGGTCCGCGGCGCTGCCCCTGATGATCGGCCTGTTCGCCGGGAACTACGCCGGCCCCGCGATCGCGCGCCGCCTGCCACCGACGGTGCTGCGGATCGGGATCGCGGTGGCCGGGCTGGTACTCGCGGTCGTGCTGTTCGTGCAGGCTGTCGGCTAGCCCCGGGCGAAGGCCGCGACGACGGCCGTGACCGCCCGACGACGGCCGGCGGCGTCGCGGACGGTCCGCCCGGCCCCCGCCACCTGGTCGAACGCCAGCCCGTCGAGGCAGGCGACGAGGTCGAACGCCCGCCCCTCGGGATCGTCCACGCCGAACCCGCGCAGCAGCCCCGCGACCGCGGCCCGCACCTGCCCCCCGGCGACCACCAGCGCGGCCTCGAGTTCCGGACGGCGGGTCGACTCGAGCGAGAGCTCCAGGCGCGCCAGGAACCGGTGCCGGTCGGGGCCGATGACGCGCTCGAGGTGGGCGCACGCCCGCTCCGTCAACGCCTCGACCGAACCGCCGCTCGCCGAACCCGCGGTCGCCACGCGGTCGACGACGTCGGTGGCCAACCGGTTCACGCACGCCTCGAGCAGGGCGGCCCGGGTGCGGAAGTAGTACGAGCTCGTGCCCTCGGCCAGTCCGGCCGCGGCGTCGACGGCGCGGTGGGTCAACCCGCGCGTCCCTGCTGTCGCGAGCACCTCGATCGCCGCGTCCGCGAGCAGGTCACGTCGGTCCATCGTCGCCTCTTCCCCCGATCGCCTCTACAGCCGTAGAGTACCGCGCTACTACAGACGTAGAGGAGCGGGTCATGGCACGGGCGGTCGTGGTGGGAGCGGGTCTCGGCGGGCTGGCGGGCGCGATCGCGCTCGCCCGGCGCGGGTGGGAGGTGACGGTGCTGGAACGCCGGGACCGGCCCGGCGAGGTGGGGGCCGGGATCGCGCTCTGGCCGAACGGGCTGCGGGCGCTCGACGCGGTGGGGCTCGGTGCCGCCGTCCGCGCGGCCGGCGCCGTGGAGGGCGACGGCGGGATCCGGGACCGCCGTGGGCGGTGGCTCACCCGCACCGACGCGGCGACGCTGCGCCGGCGGCAGGGCGACGGGATCGTCGTCCTCGAGCGGCCCCGCCTCCACGAGCTGCTCCGGGCCGCCGCCCCGCCGGTCGACGCCGACGCCGCGGTCCGAGCCGTCGACCCCGGCGACGCGACGACACCGGCCGTCGTGCACGACGTCCGCGGGCGCGCCCACGTCGCCGACCTCGTCATCGGCGCGGACGGGCTGGGCAGCACGGTCCGCGCCGCCGTCGACCCGGCCGCCGCACCCCGACCGACGGACCGCACCGCGTTCCGACTGCTCGCCGGGCGTGCGGTGGACGCCGGCGGGGAGAGCTGGGGTCGCGGCGACCTCGTCGGCCTCGCGCCCCTGCCCGGCGGGCGGACCTATCTCTACGCGGTCGTCCGGACCGCGGACGTCCCGGCGGGCGCGCTCGCCGACCCCCTCCCCTGGCTGCGGCGGCGGTTCGCCGGCTGGCACGACCCGATCCCCGCGGTCCTCGACGCCGCGGGCCCGGTCACCGTGCACGAGCTCGCGGACCTCCGCCCCCCGCGCGCGTGGAGCCGGGGCCGGGTGGCGCTGCTCGGCGACGCCGCCCACGCGATGACCCCGTACCTCGGACAGGGGGCGAGCCAGGCGTTCCTCGACGCCGTCGTCCTCGCGGACGAGGCGCGAGCCGACGGCTCCGGCCTCGACCGGTACGAACGGCGGCGGTCACCGTCGGCGCGGGCGCTCGTCGGCCGGTCACGGCGGGCCGGCGCGGTGGCGACCCTGCGGTCCCCGCTCGCCGTCGCCGCGCGGGACGCGCTGCTGGCCGCCCTGCCGGACACGCTGGCCCCGACCGCCCTCGACCGGCTGCTGGCCACGGAGCGCGTCGCGCGGACCGACGGGCCGACCGAGCAGGTCACGGGGGCCCGGCGATGAGCCCGCACGTCGTCGTCGGTGCGTCCGGCGGGATCGGGCGCGCCGTCTGCGCCGAGCTCGCCCGCCGCGGGCTGCCCGTCCGCGCCGTGTCCCGTCGGGATCCCCGGGTGCCCGGGGCCGAGAACGTCGCGGCCGACGCGACCGACGCCGTCGCCATGGTGCGTGCGTGTGCCGGCGCGACCGCCGTCTACCACTGCGTCAACCCGCCGTTCGCGTCCTGGCGCACGGCGTTCCCGGACGCCACCCGGGCGCTGCTCGCCGCGGCGGGCGCCGCCGGTGCGCGGCTCGTGTTCGCCGACGACACGTGGATGTACGGCCGGGTCGACGCGCCGATGCGGGAGGACACCTCGGTGCGCCCGGTCTCGGAGAAGGGCGTGCTCCGGGCGTGGCTCGCCGAGCTGGTGCTCGCGGCCCACGCCCGCGGCGAGGTGGACGCCGTGATCGGGCGCGCGCCGGAGCTGTGGGGGCCGGGGGTCGAGTCGCTGCTGGGCACCGGGCTCTTCCCCGCCGCCCTCCGCGGCGGCACGGCGCGCTGGCCGGGCGACCCGGACCTGCCGATGACCGCGGGGTACGCCCCCGACGTCGGGGCCGCCCTGGTCGACCTGGCGCTCGCTCCGGCCGCGGCCTCCGGCCGGGTCTGGCACACCCCCGTCCCGCCGCCGAGCACGGGACGGGAGTTCGTCGCCCGCCTGGCCGCCGCGACGGGCCGCCCGGTCCGGCTCGGTCGCATCACGCCCGCGATGGTCGCCGCGCTGCGGCTCGTCTCCCCCGTCGCCCGCGAGGGCGCGCAGCTGCTCTACCAGTTCGAGCAGCCGTTCCTGGTCGACGACGCCGCCTTCCGGGCGGTCTTCCCGACGACCGCCACCCCGTGGGACGAGGGCGTCGCCGCCACGCTGGCCTGGTACCGCGCCGAGCCGGAGCGGACCCGTCGTCGGCTGGTGCCGGTCTGATCACCGCAGCCGCGCGGCCCGGACCGCCGCCTGCGTGCGGGACCGCAGGTCGAGCTTCGTCAGGACCCGGGAGACGTGGGTCTTGACGGTCGCCTCCGCCAGGAACAGCCGCGTCCCGATCTCGGCGTTGGACAGGCCCTCGCCGAGGAGGCCGAACACCTCGCGCTCGCGCTCGGTCAGGTCGTCGAGCCCCGGCAGCTCGGGGGCGGGCGCGCCCGCGGCCACGGCCTCGATCACGCGCCGGGTCACCCCGGGCGC
This sequence comes from Actinomycetospora soli, assembly GCF_021026295.1. Classification (GTDB taxonomy): domain Bacteria; phylum Actinomycetota; class Actinomycetes; order Mycobacteriales; family Pseudonocardiaceae; genus Actinomycetospora; species Actinomycetospora soli. The sequence continues at coordinate 108,187 of NZ_JAJNDA010000005.1, read as the reverse complement.
GAGCGCGCCCTCCCCCGCCGCGACGCCGCGTACCGCGTCGACGAGGGCGTCGGCGTCGACCGACTTGAGCAGGAAGCCCGCCGCGCCCGCCCGCAGCGCCGCGAACACGTACTCGTCGAGGTCGAAGGTGGTGAGCACCAGGACGCGGCAGACCCGGTCACGCACGAGCTCGGCGGTCGCGGTGATCCCGTCGGTCCCCGGCATCCGGACGTCCATGAGCACGACGTCGGGGCGCAGGTCCCGGGCCCGGCGCACCGCCGTCGCACCGTCCCCCGCCTCCCCGACCACCTCGATGCCGTCGGCGGCGCCGAGGATCATGACGAGCCCCGTGCGCACGGCGTCGTGGTCGTCGGCGACGAGCACCCGGGTCACGGCGCGATCCCGCCGAGCGGGAGGCGCGCGACCACCCGCCACCGGTCGTCGTCGGGACCGGCCTCGAGCTCACCGCCGACGGCGGCCGCCCGCACGCGCATGCCCTCCACCCCGCTCCCGGTGCCGACGTGCGATCCGCCGGCGCCCGACGCCAAGGAGTTGATCACCTCGAGCAGCAGCACGTCCCCGCCCTCCCGACCGACGGCCACCCGGACCGACGACCCCGGCGCGTGGACCGACACGTTCGTCAGCGCCTCCTGCACGATCCGGTAGGCCGTGAGGTCGACCGGACCGGGGACGCCGGGGCCGGCCGGGAGGCCCGTGACCTCGACGGCGAGCCCGCCGGCCCGGGCCGACTCCACCAGCGCGGGCAGGTCGGCGAGGCGCGGTGCGGTGGGCGCCGGGCCGTCGTCGCCGCTCTCGCCGGAGCGCAGCACCCCGATCAGCGCCCGCATCTCCTCGAGGGCGCGCACGCTGTTCTCCCGCACCGACCCGAGCACCCGCTCGCGCGCCGCCGGTTCCTCCGTCCGCAGCGCGGCCTGGGACTGCAGGGCGATCGCGGCGAGGTGCCCGGCGACGGAGTCGTGCAGTTCCCGGGCGATCCGGGCCCGCTCGTCGGCGACGGCCGCCCGGCGGTCCAGCGCGGCGATCCGGGCGGCCTGCTCGGCCGCCTGCCGCCGGGCCAGCGCCTCCTGCGTCGGGCGCCGGACCTCGGCGGCCCACCACACCGGCAGGAGCAGCAGGGCGGCGCCGCTGAGGGCGAGGGCGACCAGGGCCGCCGTCGGGACGCCGGCGAACGCGAGCACCGCGAGGCCGAGCACCCACAGCACGGGGCCCGCGAGCCGTGCGCGGCGGCTGACCGCCCCCGACCCGTGCAGGACCGCGCAGTAGAACAGGTCGCAGAGCACCACCGCGGCGGCCGGGGAGAACCCGGCGGCCACGTCGGCGGCGACGAGCGGGAGCCCGAGCACCAGGGCGAGCCCCGGACGGCGGGTGCGCAGCAGCTGCGGGAGCGCCACCGCCACCACCAGCGTGAGCCGCACGCCGGGCGCGGCGGGCGGGACGTCGACCGCGAGGCGCAGCGGGAGCACCGTCACCGACAGCACGCCGAGCGCGACCGTCGCCAGCGCGACACCGGCGTCCCACCACCACGGCCGGGGCAGGACGTCCCGGACGGTCCGGATCATGCCGCCATCCGACCACGGGCCGCGCCGCCGTCGCATCGGTCGAAGGGACCACCTCCGGCGCGACCTCGGGGCGACGCACGGCGGGGCCCTCGCGGCGAACGCTGTGGTCATGACGACCGACCTGCTGCGGTCCCCCGCCACGCTCGCGATCGTGGTCGGCGAGATCGCGTTCTGGCTGTTCCTGGTGGCCGGGCTCGCCGCCCGCTACGTGCTGCGTGCGCCCCGGCTCGGGCTCGTCCTGCTCGCCGGGACGCTGCTGGTGGACGTCGCCGTCCTGACGACGGCCGTGGTCGACGTCCGCGCGGGCGGCGCCGCGACGTTCGTGCACGGGCTGGCGGCGCTCTACGTCGGGACGTCGGTGGCGTTCGGCCGCTCGATCATCGCCTGGGCCGACGGCCACGCCGCCCACCGCTGGGCCGGGGCTGACCGGCCGCGTCGGGTCCCGCGCCACGGCCGGGAGCGCGCCGCGCACGAGTGGCGGCTCTTCGCGCGGTGGCTCCTGGCGGCGGCGCTGGCCGCCGGCGCGATCGGGCTCGTCGTCGTGCTGGCCGGACCGGGCGCCCGGGTGACGGCCCTGACCGACTGGTTCCCCCGCCTCGGGGTCGTCACGGCCGTCTGGTTCCTCACCGGGCCGGTCTGGCACCTCGGGGGGTCGACCCCGGCCCGTCGTCAGGAACCGGAGAGCTGACGCTTCACCTCGGTCGACACGCGCTTGCCGTCGGCGCGCGAGCCGACCCGGGGCTGCACGACCTTCATGACCTGCCCCATCTGCTTCGGTCCCTCGGCGCCGGTCTCGGCGATGGCGGCGGCCACGATCGAGCCGAGCTCCTCGTCGGTCAGCGGCCGGGGCAGGTACTCGGCGAGCACCTTCTCCTCGGCGCGCTCCCGCTCGGCGAGCTCGGTCCGGCCGGCGCCGTCGAAGGCCTCCGCGGACTCGCGGCGCTTCTTGGTCTCCTTGGTGAGCACGCCGAGGACCTCGTCGTCGGAGAGGTCGTGGTGCTCGGTGCCCGCGGTCTCGGCGTTGGTGACGGCGGTCAGCGCCATGCGCAGGGTCGAGACCCGGACCTCGTCGCGGGCCTTCATGGCGGTGGTCAGGTCGCTGCGGAGCCTCTCCTTGAGCACGTCCCCAGCTTAGGCGCCGACGTCCACCCGGAATCGGTGGTGGGACCGGCAGGACCAGGACACCCACCCGCCGCGGGCGCATGCTGGGCGCATGACCTCCGAGTTCGGGCGGACGCTGCGCCGCTGGCGCGACCGGGTGGAGCCGGCGACGGTGGGTCTGCCCTCCGGGCAGCGCCGCCGGGCCGCGGGCCTGCGCCGCGAGGAGCTCGCCGCGATCGCCGGCATCTCGGCCGACTACCTGACCCGCCTCGAACAGGGCCGCGCGACCTCGCCGTCGGCGCAGGTGGTCGAGGCGCTCGCCCGGGCGCTGCGGGTCTCGGACGCCGAGCGCGACCTGCTGTTCGGGCTGGCGGGTCACGCCACCCCCGGGCGGGACGTGGTGCCCGCGCGCATCACGCGCAGCGTGCAGCGGCTGCTCGACCGGCTCGAGCACACCCCGGTCGCCGTGTTCGACGCGGCGTTGACCCTGTTGGTGGCCAACGCGCCCTACGACGCGCTGATGGGCGACACGACCACGTGGCAGGGCCCGGAGCGCAACGTCCTGTGGCGGCACTTCGTGGGCCCGGGCGGGCGGGTCGCCTACACCTCCGAGGGTGAGGAGGCGTTCGAGGAGACGGTCGTCGCGACGCTGCGCCTGACCGCGAGCCGCTACCCCGCGGACCGCTCGCTGCGCCAGCTCGTCGACCAGCTCACGGCCCGCAGCCCGCGGTTCGCGCAGCTGTGGGACGCCGACCTCCCCGACCCGATGGCGGAGAGCTCGAAGCGCAAGACGATCGAGCACCCGGCGGTCGGACCGGTCACGCTGGACTGCGACACGCTCGTCGTCGCCACCGACGACGTGCGGATCATGGTCTACACCGCCGACCCGGGGACGGCCGACGCCGAGCGCCTCGAGCTCGCCGTCGTGCTGGGGACGCAGGCGCTGGTCGAGTAACTAGGTGAGGGCCCGCACCAGCGGCATCGGCATCAGCCGCAGCGCCGGGCCGAGGAGCGCCCACGGCCAGCGCGGCGCGTAGGCGTGACCGGGTCGGCGCTCGATGGCCTCGACCATCGCCCGCACACCGGTCGGGGCGTCCACCCCGAACGGCATCGACATGCCCTCGTTCAGGTCGGTGCGGATGTAGCCGGGCGCGAGCTCGGTGACGACGATGCCGGTGCCGTGCACGTCGGAGCGCAGGCCCTCGGCGAACGTCGACAGGCCCGCCTTCGCCGCGGCGTACACCGTCTGCGCGCCGCGCAGCCCGCGGTCGGCCGCCACCGAGGTGACGAGCACGAGGTGCCCGGAGCCCTGCGCGCGGAACAGCTCCATCGCCGCCTCGGCCTGGGCGATCGCGGCGACGAAGTTCGTGCGGGCGGTCCGCAGGTTGGCCTCCGGCTTCCCGGAGCCGACCTTCCGTCCCTCCCCGATCCCCGCGTTGACGATCACGCGGTCGAGCCCGCCGAGCTTTCCCGCCACCTCGGGGATCACCCGGGCCACGGCCGCGTCGTCGGTGACGTCGAGTTCCGCGGTGACGACCTGCGCCGCACCCGGCCGGGTGGCGAGCTCCGCCGCCAGCGCCTCGAGCCGCTCCGCGCGCCGCGCGACGAGCGCGAGCTCGTGGCCCCGGGCGGCGAACTCCCGCGCCATGCCCTCGCCCAGTCCGCTCGACGCGCCCGTGATCAGTGTCCGCACGCCGTCCATGCAATCACGCGTCGTGGTGCTCCAGGATGTTCACCACGACACCCCCCGGCGTCCGCACGAAGAACCGCTGCACCCCCCACGGCTCGGTGGTCATCGGGTGCACGATCTCCAGCCCGGCGTCGATCATCCGGCGGTAGAGCGGCTCGTGCTCGGACGGCTCGACCGCGACCGAGAGCACCGGGTCCTCCGGCGCCGTGCGGTCGTGGGTGAGCAGCTGGACCTGCGGGAGCTGGCTGATCCCGACGGCGCTGTGGTTCACCACCCAGCCCTGGTCCATGGGGGTGTCGAGACCGAGCAGCTCGGTCCAGAAGGCGCGGTCGGCGGCGGGGTCGGCCATCGCGACGTCGGCGATGATCCTGCGCACGGGGCTCGTCATGCCCCGAGAGCCTTCCCGACGCCGGGTCGGTCCGGCTTGGACGGATCCGCCCACCTGCCTACGGTGCTCCCTCGTGATCCGGCTCCTGGTGCTCGTCACCGTCGCGGTCTGCTGCGTGGCGTGCGGTTCGTCGCCGTCCCCCGAGCAGCCCGGCGCGTGGGACCCCGTCGTCGAGGTGGTCGCCGACCGGCTCGCCACCGCGGACGCCGTCGCCGCGTCCAAGTACGCCTCGAAGAGCGCCGTGGAGGACCCGGCCCGGGAGCGCGTGGTGCTCGACGCCGCCGCGGCGGCCGCCGCGTCCCGCCGGCTGGACCCCGCGCAGGTCGCCGCCGTGATGGGGGACCAGATCGCGGCGAGCAAGGTGGTCCAGTACGGCCTGCTCGAGGACTGGACCGACCGGCCCGCGACCGCGCCGTCGGGCCCGCCGGACCTGACGGGCGTGCGGACCACGCTCGACGCCGTCACCCCGCGGCTGGTCGACACGCTGGCGGCCGCGCAGCCCGCCCGCGCCGACCCGGTCTGCCGCGGGGCCCTGACCTCCGCGGCCGTCCGCGTCGCCGCGACGCGGATGCTGGACTCCCTGCACCGCCGCGGCCTCGACCGCGCGTTGCGCTCGCTCTGCGGCTGAGCCGTCTCCCCCCACGGGTGGAGACGCGAGATCGTCCCGTGGACCGAGGTGCCGGGAGCGCGTGACGATCACCGTGGACGGCACACGGCACCACCCGGTGCCCGGTCCGAGGAGTTCCTCGTGTCGATCACGTCCGTCCCCCCGCTCGCACCCGCCCCGCCCGCGCCGCTCGCGTCGATCCCCCGTCGGCTCCTGGGGTTCCTGCTCGACGTCGCCCTGGTCGCGGTCCTCGGCCTCGGCGTGTGGTGGCTCGAGCACGGCGGGCACCTCGCCGGGCTGTTCCCGGTGCCGTACCCGCGGGTGCAGAACGTCGCGATCCCGCTGCTCCACGTCCTCGTCCTCGCCGTCGTGCCGATGGTCGCCGGACGGACGCCGGGCATGGCGGTGCTCGGCATGCGGGTCCGGGACGCGGCCGACCGCGGGCGCGTCGGCTTCCTCCGGCAACTCGTGCGCGCCGTGCTCCTGCCCGTCGACCTGATCGCGCTCGGTCTCGTCGGACTCGTCGTCATGTGGCGGACCCCGCAGCGCCAGCGGACGGGCGACGTCGTCGCGCAGACCGTCGTCGTGCGCACCGTGCGGGCCGGGTGAGGCACGATGACCCGGGTCATGATCTCCGTTCCCGAACGACCCACGGCGCTCGACCGGGCCCTCGGCCTCGTCCGACGCCACCCGGTCGTGGCCGACGGTGCGCTGGCCGCGCTCGTCGCCGCCGTCTCGCTGGGCTGGGCGACCGACGGGCACGTGGCGCGGGCCGACCGCGTCGCCGGCATCGTCTGCGCCGTGCTGTTCGCGCTGCCCGTGATCGTGCGGCGCCGGTACCCGCTCCCGGTCGCCGTGGGCGTCGCGGTCGCCGCCGCCCTCGCGACCATCGTCGCGCCCGGGGTCAGCGCGACGATCGTGCTGCCCGTGCTCGTGATCGGCTACTCGGTGGTCGTCCACGGTCCCCGCTGGGCCGGACCGGTCACGGCGGCGGTGCTCGTGCTGGGCGCGGTGCTGCCGCTGGTCCTGCGGCTCGGGGCACCGGGCGTCGGGTCCGCCGCCGGCGTCCTCGCGCTGGTCGGCGCGCTGTTCGGGATCATCGTCTGGCTGCTCGGGGCGCTGCGGCGCGCCCAGCTCCGGTCGGTCGCGCAGCTGCGCGAGCGGGCCCGCCTGCTCGAGGAGGGCCGTCGTCGGGAGGTCCGCCTGGAGCTGCTCGCCGAGCGCTCCCGCATCTCCCGCGAGGTGCACGACATCGTCGGGCACGCGCTCTCCGGGATCATCGCCCAGGCCGACGGCGGGCGGTTCGCCGCCGAGCGGGACCCGCAGAGGGCCGTCGAGGTCCTCGGGGGCATCGCCGACGCGGGCCGCGGCGCCCTCGGCGACATCCGCGGGCTGCTCGGCACCCTGCGCGACGACCGCGTCGACGACCTCGAGGAGGCCGCCCCGCCGACCGTCGACGACGTCCCGGCGCTCGTCGCGCAGGTCCGCGCGGGCGGCCTGCCCGTCACGCTGGAGGTCACCGGCACACCCCGCGCGCTGCCGGCAGCGACCGGACTGACCGTGTACCGCGTCGTCCAGGAGGGACTCACCAACGTGGTCGAGCACGCCGGCGTCGCGACGCCGACCCGCGTCACCCTCGCGTGGGGACCCGAGCTCGAGGTCGCCGTGCGCGACGACGGCCCGCGGGGCGCCCGCCCCGCCGTCACCCGCGGCGGCCACGGCGGCCACGGCGGCCACGGCGGCCACGGCCTCGTCGGCATGCGCGAGCGCGCGGCCCTGCAGGGCGGCTCGCTCGACGCCGGGCCCCGTCCCGAGGGCGGGTTCGCGGTCCGGATGCGCCTGCCGCTGCCGGTCGGGACGGCCTGACCGGTGCTGCGCGTCCTGCTCGTCGACGACCAGCACCTGGTCCGGGCCGGGTTCGCGATGGTCCTGGAGTCGGTCGACGACCTCACCGTCGTCGCGCAGGCCGGCGACGGCCGGGAGGCGCTCGACCTGCTGGCGACCACCGAGGTGGACGTCGTGCTCATGGACGTGCGCATGCCGGTCCTCGACGGGATCGAGGCGACCCGACAGGTCGTCGCAGCCCACCCCGGCGTCCGGGTCGTGGTGCTGACGACCTTCGACCTCGACGAGTCGGTGACCGCCGCGATCGCCGCCGGGGCGAGCGGCTTCCTGCTCAAGGACGCCGCGCCGGCGGACCTGATCGAGGCGGTCCGCACCGTCGCCCGGGGCGACTCCGTGATCGACCCGGTCTCCACCCGCCGGCTCCTCGCGCACGCCGCTCCCCTGCTCGCGGGGTCGTCGCCGGGCGCGGCACCGGAGGCCGGCGGGGCACCCGGGCTCGAGCACCTGACGCCCCGCGAGCGGGAGGTCCTCGTGCTCATGGGCGAGGGCCTCACGAACGCCGAGATCGCCGCACGCCACGTCGTCAGCGAGGCGACCGTGAAGACGCACGTCGGCCACGTCCTCGCGAAGACCGGCTCCCGCGACCGGGTGCAGGCGGTGGCGCTGGCGTTCCGCGCGGGCCTGGTGCGGTGACCCGCACCGGCTCAACCGTCCAGCAGCTCCACCGTCCCGGTCGTCCCGTCGACCCGGATCCGCTGCCCGTCGGTGATCCGCCGCGTGGCGATCCCGACCCCGACGACCGCGGGCAGGCCGTACTCCCGGGCGACGACGGCGCCGTGGGTCATGGCGCCGCCGACCTCGGTGACCAGGCCCGCGACCGCGACGAACGCCGGGGACCAGCTGGGGTCGGTGAATGCCGTGACCAGGATGTCGCCCGGCGCGAACACGGCGTCCGCGAGGTCGAGCACCACCCGGGCACGGCCCTCGACGACGCCCCGTGAGACCGGGAGCCCGGCGAGGGCGCCGGCCGGGAGGTCGTCGCGCCGGAAGGCTCCAGACAGCGCCTCGCCGTCCGAGGTGAGCACCCGCGGCGGGGACAGGGTCCGCGCGACGGCGAGGTCGTGGCGCCGCCGCTCGAGCAGGGCCCGGTCCACCCGGCCCGTGCGGACCACGTCGTGGAGCTCGTCGAAGCGCAGGAGCGCGACGTCGTCGGCCCGGTCCAGCACGCCCGCCCCGACCAGCCGCGCCGCCTCGTCCCACAGCGCGCGGCGGTACAGGGCGTAGCGCCGGATCATCGCGAACTTGGGGTACTCGCGATAACCCATGAAGGCGCGGAGCCGGTCGATCATCGCCGCGGTGTCGGCGGCCTTCCGCTCGCCGTCGGGCAGGTCCCGCAGCCGCGCGAGCACCGCGTCGCGCGTCCGCTGCGCCGCTCGGCGCCCCTCCTCCACCCGACCTGGGCCGGCGCCGGGCTCCGCGTGCTCGACGTGGCCGAGGAGCATCGGGACGAGTGCCGTGGGACGGTCGGCCCACCGCGGACGGCTGACGTCGATCTCGCCGACGCAGCGGGCCCCGTAGGCGTCGAGGAAGTCCTGCAGCGCGGCGTGCGCCGCGGGGCCGCCGTCGACGTGGAGCATCCCGTCGAGCCCGTCGTCGTCCGCGAGCCCCCGGAGGAAGGCCACCACCGCCGGCCGGGCCCGGACGACGTCGGCGACGTCGAGCAGGGCCGTCCCCATCTGCGCGGTCACGTCGTCGGGCACGGCGAGCGTGAGCGTGTCGGAGACGGCGGTCTCCCCCAGCCACGCGCCCACGTGCTCGTCGAGCCAGTACGCCGCCTCCATCGCCGTCGTGAACACGCGGTGGCTGCGCGGGTCGAACAGCAGGCGGCGCAGCTCGTGCAGGTCGGCGAGGACGAACGCGAACAGGTCCGCGCCGTGGTGCGTCGCGATCTCGCGGGCCGCGGTCGCGACGGAGGCCCGGGCCTCGGCGACGAGGTCGGCGACCAGGGCGGGGTCCGCGTCGAGCATCTCCGGCGCCGCGGGCGGCGCACCCCGTCCGTCGTCGGGGGCGGTGGCGACCTCCCCGCGCGCGAGGACGGTCTCCAGCGCGTCGCGGACCAACGGGTCCCCGCGGCCCATGACCGCCAGGAGCGCCGCGCGGGCCGGCGGTGACGCCAACGCGTCGGTCACGTCGACGAACAGGCGGCTGCCGGCCTCCGCCATCGGTCGGGGCGTCGTCAGCTGCCACACCGAGAGCCCGAGCGGCGTCATGGCGTCGGTCATCATCTGCTGGTGTCCGACCGACACGAAGACGTGCAGGCGGTCGTCGTCGACCGGCGGCACCGGGAAGAGCGTGGTGATCGGGCGGCTCTGCACCACCGCGAACCCGCCGTCGGCCAGGCACCACTCGATGTCCTGCGGGCACCCGAGGGCCGCCTCGATCCGCCGGCCCAGCTCGACCAGCGCCACGACCTGTGCCTCGCTCAGGACGCCGCCGGTCCCGGCCGTCTCGAGGACGGCCCCGTCGCGGACGGTCCACCGGTCCGGCTCGGCCGTCCCCGAGACCAAGGCCTCCCCGAGCCCGGCCACGGCCTCGACGGCGGCCACCCGCCGGTGGGAGGTGACCGGGTCGGCCGTGAAGAGCACCCCCGAGGCCTCCGCCGGCACCATCTCCTGCACGACCACGGCCATCGCCACCGCGCGGTGGTCGATGCCCTGCCGGAGCCGGTAGGTGGTGGCGCGGTCGGTGAACAGCGACGCCCAGCACCGGCGGACCCGGTCCGGGACGTCCGCGGCGGCGACGTCGAGGTAGGTGTCCTGCTGGCCCGCGAACGAGGCGGTCGGGAGGTCCTCGGCGGTCGCGCTGGAGCGGACGGCGACCCGCCCGTCCCTCGTGGCGAGGGCGGCGATCGCCGTGGCGACGTCGTCGGGCACGGGCAGGCGGACGATCTCCTCCCGGATCGCGGCGCTCGCCGCCGCGACGGCCCCGCGGTCGTCGGGCGCCAGGTCCCCCAGGCGCGCGATGCGCTCCGCGAGGTGCGGGGATCCCGCCAGCACCCGCCGGAAGGCCGCCGTCGTCACGCAGGACCCCGGCGGCACGCGGACCCCGGGGATCCGCGTCAGCTCCCCCAGGTTCACGGCCTTGCCGCCGACCTCGCCGGCACGGCTCCGGTCGATCTCGTGCAGGTCCAGGACGTAGCTCATCCGCTCCCCCTCCGCGACGTCCCCCGACGTCGAGCGGAGATCGTGGAGTACCGCCCGGGGCTTGCCGCAAGCCCCGTCAGCCGCTATAGCTTGGTGACGGCGGGAGACGTCAGCGGACCCGCTCCGGCGTCGTCGCCGGAACGCCCGGCAGGCTGCGCGCCCGCTGCATCGTCACCAGGGCCTGCGTGCCGAGGCCGACGGCGATGAACAGCACGATGCTCGACGCGTTCACCGTGGCGGCCGACGGTGCGACCACCCGGGCCAGGAGGTCCAGGCCCACGTGCGCCCCCATCCCGACGAGCCAGAGCGCGGCGGTCGCCCAGTGGCCCTGCGTGTACACGGTGCCGTCGGCCACCCACAGGTCCACGGTCGCGGCCCGGAGCAGGCCGAGCGCCGCGCCGACCACGAGACCGGTGATCAGCAGCGCCCACCCGATCGTCGACACCGACTGCCCGGCGGCGGCCTGCACGAGCTGGACCAGGCCGACGAGCCCGAGGATCCCGGCGATCCGCACCCGCCGCGGCGTGAACTCCCGGACCCGCACCTGGTTCCAGATCACCCAGGCCAGCACCGCGATCCCGATGACCACCGAGAACGTCCCGCTCATGATCTCTGCCCCTCTCGCCGCTGGTGATCCCAGCGTCGACGGCGCGGGGCGGCCGGACGTCGGCGCACGGGTGGAGAGGGGGTGGAGGGCCCGGTCGAGATCGCGGCGGGCGGTCAGCCCGCGAGGACGGTCCCGACGCCGGGTCCGTGGAGCCGCGGCGCGACGGTCGCGGTCCGCCCGGTGAGCAGCAGGAGGAGGTCGGCGATGCCGCCCCGCACCTCCTCGCCCTCGCCGCGGGACCACGCGACGTCGGTGGCGGAGAGCCGCAGTCCGCGGAAGCGGCGCCGCGCCCGGAACGGCCATCCCATCCGCCACACCCGGTCGGCGCCGGCCCGGGCGCCCTCGAGCGGCATGACGACCTCCACCCCGAGCGGGACGGCGACGTCCTGCACGTGGACGAGCGTGTCGAACAGCAGGTTGTCCAGGGTGGTGATCACCGGCCGCCGCCGATCGTCGGCGAGCGTGAGAAGCTCGTCGGCCACACCCGCGCCGAGCCGCTCGGCGTGGGCCACCGCGAGGGCCCGGTTCACCTCGTCGAAGCTGCCGCGGGCCCGGACGGCCGCGCCGACCAGCCGCAGGACCCCCGGCGAGCGTGGTGTGAGCGCGACGTGCGCCGCGACGTCCCGCACCCGCCACCGGGAGCACAGCGAGGGGTGATCGAGGTCGTCGGCGGACCGTCCTGCGATCACCCCAGCCATCACCCGTCGCTGGTCCGCGACGACCTGCCACGTCCCCTCGTCGTCCATGCCGACCAATTCCGTCAGAGAGACTGACCAAAATTTCGTCAGATTCTCTGACGAAAGGCTAGCGTCGTCAACGTGCCCTCCGAGATCAACACCGGCCTCCTGCTCCTCATCCCGTACCGGTCGATGGAGTCCCGCGTGTTCGAGGAGCTCGCCGCCGCCGGGTTCGACGACATCACCCCGTCCCAGGCGCGCGTGTTCCAGCGCATCGCCCCCGGGGGCAACCGGCTCGGTGACCTGGCGAGACAGGCCGGGATCACCAAGCAGAGCGCCGGGTTCCTCGTCGACCAGCTGGAGGCGCTCGGCTACGTGCACCGCGTGCCCGATCCCGACGACGGGCGTGCCCGGCTCGTCCGCGTCGGCGAGCGGGGCGCCCTCGCCGTCGAGGCCGCCGCCGTCGTCGTCGCCCGGATCGAGGCCGAGTGGACGGCGCACCTCGGCGCCCGGCGGATGGCACAGCTGCGGCAGATCCTCGGCGACCTGCGCGAGATCACCGACCCCTGGGCCTGAGCACACCACCGCCGGGGTCCGCACGCACCGGGTCGGTCAGGACGCGCCGCCCTCCTCGTCGGACGCCTCCGGCGCGTCAGGGGGACGCACGACGACCACCGTGCACCGGGCGTGGACCACCGCGCTCAGTCCGATCGACCCGATGAGCCGGCTCGCGATCGCGCCGCGTCCGCGGTGGCCGACGACGAGCAGTGCGGCCCCGGCGGAGAGTCGTTCGAGGACGACGGCGGCCGGGCCCGAGGCCGCCACCAGCTCCACCGGCGGCGCCGAGGCACCGCGCCGGGAGCGGCCCGCGAGCACCTCGCCGATCTGGTTCCTCGCGAGGTCGATCGCGGCCGCCTGCAGGTCCCGGGCCGAGGTGATCATCGGGTAGGGCGTCATCCAGGCCTCGGGCGGCGTCCAGGCGACCGCGCCCGCGACCGGGAGGCCGCGCAGCGCCGCCTCGTCGAGCGCGTACTCCAGCGCGGCCCGGCTCCCCGCCGAGCCGTCGAGGCCCACGACGACGGCGTGGGGCGAGGGGACGCGGACGACGTGGACCAGCGTGGTGCCGGCCTCGGGAGCGGTGCTCGTCATGGGTCGACCCTCCCCCGCGACCCGGCCACGCCGGCAGGTCCGGGACGCCCGTGGCCGAGGGCCGCCGGGCCCGGGAACCTCGGGACCCGCGGCCCTGGCGGGATCGCGGGCGGAGCGGTGTCCTGACGGGCGACGGGCCCCCGACCCACCCCCGAGGGCCCGTCCTCGACGCCGGCGACGGCCGCTCCGTCCTCGGGCACCGAGGTCGGGACCAGCCCGACGACCAGGGCCCGCAGCTCCCGCACGGTCTCGTCGAGCTCGTCCACCAGCGGGTCGAGGCGCTCCCGGACCCGGGCATCGGTCGCCGCGACGGCGTCGAGGGCGAGACCGAGCGCGAAGAGCCGCTGCACGGTGTGGTCGTGGACCTCGGCGGCCAGCCGGTCGCGGGCGTCGCGCATCGCGAGCTCCAGCTCGGCCGACACCACCCGCTCGCGGCGCCCGAGCATCGCGGTCCGCAGGGTGTCGACGTCGTCGGCGACGGCCGCGATCTCCCGCGGCCCGGCGACGGTGATGGGCAGGTGCTCCGCGCCGTCGGCCACGGCGCGCGTCCGGCCGGCCAACCGGTCCAGCGGGCGGGTCAACCGCGCCCGCACCACCGCCGGAGCGATCACGGCCACGCCCAGCGCAGCGAGGACGATCGCCACGGCGAGGACGTCGGCGCGCCCCTGGGCCGACGACAGGGCCGCGAGTGCCGCGGTCTCACGGGCGGCGAGACGGTCGTGGAGCTCCGCCATCCGGGCGCGGAGGTCGTCGAAGAGCTCCTTGCCCGTCACGGCTCCCGCCGCCGCGACGCCGGGGTCGAGCGGCCCCGCCCGCCGCGCCGCGATCTGCGGTGCCGCCACCTCGGTCCGCCAGCGCGCGGCCGCCACGGCGACCCGGTCGAGGTCGTCGTGGATCGCGGGGTCGGCGACGAGCAGCCCGCCCAGCACGGTCGCGGCCGCACCGGCGCGCACGTGCCCTCGTCGTAGGGCGCGAGGAAGCGCGGGTCGCCGGTGAGGACGAAGCCGCGCGCGCCCGTCTCCTGGTCGACGAGCGCGGTGCCGAGCTCCTCCGCCGCCGCCCGGGCGGGCTCGACGCGGGACGTGATCTCCTCGATCGCGTCGCGCAGGCCGAGGCGGGCCAGCCCCCCCGGCCACCGCGACCACCACGAGCAGCACGACGGGGACGAGGACCAGCACCCGCACGGTGCTCCGCAGGCTCACCGGGCGCGGTCGGGGACCACCGCGACGGGGCACGGCGGGTCCCGCAGCAGGGCGAGGGCGGGTGAGGGCAGCATCCACTCCCGCCACGGACTCCTCGACGTCTGCCCGACGACGAGCAACGCCGCCGTCCGCGCCCGGTCCCGCAGGGCGGTCGCCGCATCGGCGTCCACGACGTCGACGTCGACCGCCACCTCGGGCCGCACCAGCCGCCAGGCCGCGAGCCCGTCCCGGCAGTCCTGCCGCGCGCCGTCGTCGCCGGCCCGCACCACGCGCAGCGGGACGTCGGCGCCGGCCGCCGCGTCGAACGCCAGCGTCGTCGCGGCGTGCCCGGTGTCCGGGCCGAGGCCCAGGACGACGGGTGCGGGTCCGCGGGAGAGCGGACGGTCGGGGACGACGACGACCGGCTCCGGGGCGGCGGCGACCACCTGCTCCAGGTCGGGCAGCGCCGCGGGCAGGACCAGCAGGCGCGTCCCGGCGGCGGCCCCGGCCAGGCGCGGCGCCAGGCTCCGCGGCGACGGGCGGCCGACGAGCTCCAGCAGGCGCGTCCCGAGGGTCGAGCCGACCTCGACGAGCCGTCCCACGGGGCCGGACACGGGCCGGTCGGGCCGGTCGGCCTCGTCGACGAGGACCTGCAGATCGGCCCCGGTCTGGTGGGCGTGCCGGGCGGCCCAGCGCAGCACCGCCTCCCGGGGGAGGTGGGCCGGCGCGTACGCCCGGATCCCCGTCGACCGGACGTGGCCGACCCGGTCGGGAGCGTGGGGGTCCGAGGGGCCCCGGAGGGCGACGACCTGCAGCACGGGGGACGACGCTCCTCGGGAAGCGACCGGCCCACCAGGGCCGGAGGTCCCGACCTGCACCGCCCCCGTGGTCTACCCGGCCGCGGGCGGGGAGGTGTCCTCGCCGCGGGCGGCCGCGATGTGCTTGGCGGAGTCCCCGTAGTGCCGGAAGCCCGTGATCCGCCCCCGCTCGTCCACGGTCCAGAGGTGGATCTCCTCGTCGACGAGCCGCCCGCCGCCGGGCAGGTCGAAGTCGATGCTGGTCAGGGCGGCCACGTGCGGACCGTCGCCCACGAGCGCCGTGATCTCGAAGTGCCGTGGGGTCCAGGACGCGATGACCTCGAAGAACTCCGCGACCTCCGCCGGGGTGCGGCGTTCGGCGAGGTGGGCGACGCCGGCGCGCTGCCCGTGGTGATCCGGCCAGCGGTCCCAGGCCACCTCGTCCGCGAGCATCGCCAGGATCGCCGGGACGTCGCCGCGTCCGAACGCCTCGTAGACCGCGGCCACGGTGGCCGCGGCACCCGTCGTCGTCGGGGTGGCTCCTGCAGCGTCGAGTGTCGTGGCGTCCTCCGGTCGTCGGCTCGGGCTCCGACCGTCCCGCCGTGCAGAGCGTGCAGCCAGGGCCGGAGGTCCCGTCGGACCCGTGCCGGTCAGCCCTGCGGCGGGGACGAGCCCCGGACGCGGTTCGCGAGGAGGGCCGCCTGGACCCGTCGCTGCATGCCGAGCTTGGCCAGCAGCGCCGAGACGTAGTTCTTCACCGTCTTCTCGGCGAGGAACATGCGCTGCCCGATCTCGCGGTTGGTGAGGCCCTCCCCGATGTACCCGAGCACGTCCCGTTCCCGGGCGGTGAGCTCGGCCAGCGGATCGACGGCCTCCGACCGGTCGCGCAGCCGGCCCATCAGCGCCGTCGCCGCGCGGCCGTCGAGCAGGGACCGCCCCGCGCCGACCTCGCGGACGGCGTTGACGATGTCGTTGCCGCGGACGTCCTTGATGACGAAGCCGCTCGCGCCGGCGAGCACGGCGTCGAACATGGCCTGCTCGTCGGTGTACGACGTGAGCATCAGGCACCGCAGCCCGGGCATGCGCGAGCGCAGCTCCCGGCAGAGCTCCACCCCGCTGCCGTCGGGCAGGCGGACGTCGAGCACCGCGACCTCGGGGGCGAGCGCCGGAATCCGGGCGAGCGCCTCGGCGACGGTGCCCGCGCCGCCGATCACCGTGAGGTCCTCGTGGGCACCGAGCAGGTCGGCCACCCCGCGCCGCACCACCTCGTGGTCGTCGACCAGGAACACGGTCGTCATCGGATCGTCCTCTCGTCCCAGGCGTCGGGAACGACGTCGAGCGGCACCCACCAGGTCAGGCGGGTGCCGGGGCCGACCGCGCGGCGGCCCACCTGGGCGTCGCCCCCCGCCGCCTGCGCCCGGGCGGCGAGGTTGGCGAGGCCGCTGCGCGCCACGGCGTCCGGGATGCCGACCCCGTCGTCGCTCACGTCCACGGTGAGCTGGTCGTCCGCGGCGACGGTCACCGTCACCGTGGACGCGGCGGCGTGGCGGACCGTGTTGCTCACCGCCTCGCGGACCACGGCCTCGACGGCCACTGCGAGCTCCTCGGGCACCCCGCCGACCCGGCCGGACACCCGCACCACCGGATCGACCGCCGCCTGCGCGGTCATCTCGGCGACCACGGCCCGGACCCGCGCCCCGAGGTCGCCCTCCCCGGCCGTGTGCAGGTCGAAGATCGACGTCCGGATGTCGCGGATGATGCCGTCGATCTGGTCCACCGCCTCGTCCACCCGCCGTGCCCCGTCGGACTCGGGCAGCCGGGCGTGCGCGGCCTGCAGCCCCAGACCGAGCGCGAACAGCCGCTGCAGCACGTGGTCGTGCAGGTCGGCGGCGATCCGCTCGCGGTCGGTGACGACGTCGAGCTGACGCCGGGCCCGCTGCGACTCGGCGAGGCGCAGCACGAGGGCGGCCTGGTCGGCGAAGGACGCGACCACGGCGGGTCCGTCGTCGTCGGCGGTCCCGGACCAGGCGTCCACCCCGGCGACCACGAGGACCCCGGTCAGCTCCTCCCCGCTGCGCAACGGGACCGCGAGGCCGGGACCGAGCCCGTCCCCGTCGGGGGCGAGCCGGAGGTCCGCGACGACGTGCGGCCCCCGGGACCGCGCGACCGCGTCGAGCACGGTGCACTCCACCGCGACCCGGCTCCCGGGCGGGTGCCGTTCCTCGAGCCCCACACAGACCGTCACCCGGACCGGCGGTGGGGTGTCGCCGGTGCCGGTCGTCTGCGGCGGCGTCGTGATCAGCGCGCCGGCGGCACCGGTGAGCTCGGCGGCCCGCTGCGCCACGAGCGCCAACGCCTCGCCCGGCTCCGCCCCCGCGAGCAGCCGCGTGGTGATCTCGCCCGCGGCCTCGACCCACTGCTGGCGACGCAACGCCTCCGCGGCGAGCCGCCGGGTCCGGTCGTGCAGCCGGGCGTTCTCCACCGCGACCCCGGCCACCGCGGCCAGCGCGCCGGTGACCTCCTCGTCGTCGACGGTGAAGGGACCGCCCCGCTTGTCGGTCAGGTAGAGGTTGCCGACCACCCGCTCCCGCACCCGCACGGGCACCCCGAGGAACGAGCCCATCGACGGGTGTCCGGCGGGGACACCGACCGACGCGGGGTGGTCACGCAGGTCGTCGAGCCGCAGCGGGCGGGGGTGCCGGATCAGTTCGCCGAGGATGCCGTCCCCTCGCGGCGGTGGCCCGAGCCGGGCGCGGGTCGCCTCGTCGATCCCGACGGTCACGAAGCGCGCCAGCCCGGTCCCGGCCTCGTCGAGCAGGCCCAGTGCCCCGTAGCGGGCGTCGACCAGCTCCACCGCCTCCCGCACGACGCGGACGAGGGTCTCCTCGAGATCGAGCCCGTCGGCCACGGCGACCACCGAGGAGAACAGGTCGTCGGCCCCCCGCGCGACGCCGTGCGGATACGGCGGGCGGTCCACGGTCCGCTCGGCGATGACGGTCCTCCCCGGGCGGTGCGGTCCCGGGAGCGGCCGCACCCGGGACGCCCATCCTCGGATCCCGGGCGCCCGCCGACCAGGGTCGTTGGTCCCCCGGGACCGGATCCGTCCCGGGGGACGGAGCGGTTGACACGCCCGGCGTGGACACCAGGATTGCCGCGGGGGCGGTCCGGGGGAGGTTCGGGTCCATGTCCAGCGAGTACGTCGACGGTCCCCGGCTGTCCTCCGGCCTGGCGTTCCCGGGCGCGGTCCGCCTGGAGCTCGACGAGCTCCTCGACCAGGTGATCGCCCGGGCCGGGGAACTCAAGTCGGTCCAGGGACGGCTCCGCAGTCTGCTCGCCGCGACGCAGTACGTGGCCGAGCGACTCGAGCTCGACGCACTGGTGCAGCGGCTCGTGGACAGTGCCCGCGCGCTGGTGGGCGCGCGCTCCGCCGCGCTCGGCGTCGTCCGCGACGGCCGGGTGGTGACGTTCGTGCACAGCGGCGAGCCCACGTCCGAGGGGGCCGCGGTCGGGGACCTCCTGCAGGGCGACGGCATCCTGGCCACCCTGCTCGCCGACCCGCGTCCCCTCCGCCTGCGGGACCTCACCGAGGACCCCACGTCGATCGGTCTGACGCCGGACCACGGCCTGCTGCGCTCGTTCCTCGGCGCACCGCTGCGCGTCGGCGGCACCGTCTACGGCCTCCTCTACCTGACCGACAAGGAGGGCACCGACGAGTTCGGGCGGGACGACGAGGAGCTCGTGACCGCCCTCGCGGGGGCGGCGGGCGTCGCCGTCGAGAACGCGCTGCTGCTGGACGGGGCCCGCCGCCGCGCGCGCTGGCAGACCGCGTCGGCCGAGCTCGGCCGCGAGCTGCTGAGCGGGTCGCTCGACCCCGCCGACGGCCTGCGGCACCTGCTCGAGGAGGCCCTCGGCCTCGCCGACGCGCAGGGCGCCGCCGTCACCAGCGTGACCACGGCCGGGCCGGACCGCGTCGACGTTCCCTGCGCGGCGGGCGACCTCGCCGCGCTGGAGCGGCGGAGCCTCGACGACGGCGGAACCGTCACCCGGGCGGCCCTCGACGCCGACGGCCCGATCGTCCTGACGGTCACCGACACCGACCCCCGGAGCACCCTGCTCCGCGCGGTGGCACCGCAGGTCGGCAGCGCCCTCGCGACGCGGCTGGCCGACGGCGTCACCGGCGACGGCACGCGCGCGGTGCTCGTCCTCACGCGCGACCACGGCCGCCTCCCCTTCGACGGGACCGACGCCGAGATGGTCGAGGGCCTCGCCGCCCAGGCCTCCGCCACCCTCGCCCTGGCACGCAGCCGCGCCGACCGCGAGGCGCTGCGTCGGGTGGAGGACCGCGAGGCCCTCGTGGCCGACCTGAACGCCCAGGTGCTCCAACGGCTCCTCCGGGTGGGCTCCGGTCTCGCGGGCGCCGCGGCCGCCGCGGACGGTCCGGTGCGGGCCCGGGTGCTCGACCAGATCGACGAGCTCGACGACCTGGTGCGGGAGCTGCGCCGCACGGTCTGGGCGGACGCGGACCGGGGCGCGACGACGCCGCGGCGCCCGTAGCCCGCGGGCGAGGCGCCCCCGGTCCGGGCTCCCCCGCCGTCGCCACCTCGACCCACGGGTGGAGACGGGGTGGAGAACCGTCGTCACCGGGGCGGAGCGGGTCCAGACTCGGGGACGTGACGGCCACGATCAGCGGGCGCCGGGAGCCCGCTCCCCGGACGCCCTTCTCGACGGCGGGTGTGCCGCGCCCGACCGGCCGGACCTCCCGCGCCCGGTTCGCGGAGGGGCTGCGCCCCCTGCTGTGGCTCGGCCTGGCCGCCGGCACGGTGTGGCCGCTGACCGCCGGCTCGCTCGTGGGGGCCGTGCTGGTGCTGACCGGGGCCACCTGCGCCGTCGCCGCCGCCCGGGACCCGCGCATCGCCACCGAGGCCGCCGAGGGCGACCACTGGCGGACCCTGATGCTCTCGCTGTGCGGGATCGCCGCGCTCGTCGCCACGGCGCTCGTCCCGGTCGGGGCGGCGTACGCGGGGCTGTTCGTCGCCGCCGGACTCGTCGGCCGGATCGTGCTCGACCATCGCCTGGTGTGGGGCTACGCGGCGGTGTTCGGCGTCGCGCTGTCCGTCGTCTTCACGCTCGCCGTGGGCTCGATGCTCGGCGCGCTCCTCGGCCTCGTCGTCCCGGTGCTCGCCTCCCAGTCGCTGAACCGGGCGCGGCTGCAGCGCGAGCACGCCCGGGTCGTCGCACTGCTCGCCGAGCGGGACGCGCTGCGCGAGGCCGAACTCGCCGGCGCCGCCGCGCAGGAGCGCGCCCGCATCGCGCGCGACCTGCACGACGTCCTCGCCCACAGCCTCTCCGGCCTCTCCCTGCACCTCCAGGCGATCCGCGCGGTCCTCGCGAAGCGGCTCGGGCCCGGCGACGCCGTGCTCACCTCGGTCGACACCGCGGCCGACCTCGCACGCTCCGGGCTCGCCGAGGCCAAGCAGGCGGTGGCCGCCCTGCGGGAGACCCCTGCCCCGACGACCGCCGACCTGCAGGCCCTCGTCGACGGCCACGACGCCGCCCTCGGGCTCACCGGCGACCTCGACGCCGTGCCGGCGCGGCTGCGCGAGGCGGTCTACGCCACCACCCGCGAGGCCCTCACCAACACCGCTCGCCACGCCCCCGGCACCCCGGCGACCGTCACCCTGGAGGTCGGCGACGACCTCGTCCTCGCCGTGACCAACCCGCGCCCGCACCCGGCGTCGGGATCGAGCTCCGACGGCGGCGGAAACGGGCTGGTCGGGCTGCGGGAACGCGCGGCGCTCGTCGGGGGGTCGCTCGAGGCCGGTCCCGACGACGACGGCGGGTGGCGGGTCACGCTGCGGGCGCCGACCGGGGTGGCAGGGTGACGCCCGTGATCCGGATCGTGCTCGCCGACGACCAGGCCGTGGTCCGGGACGGGCTGGGGATGCTCCTCGGAGCGGCGGACGACCTCGAGGTCGTCGCCACCGCGAAGGACGGGACGGACGCCGTCGCCGCGGTCGTCGACCGGCGTCCCGACGTGGCGCTGGTCGACCTGCGGATGCCCGGGCTCGACGGCGCGGAGGTGACCGCCGAGGTGGGCCGGCAGGCGCCCGAGGTGCGCGTCCTCATCCTGACCACCTTCGCCGACGACGACGCCGTCCTCCCCGCCCTGCGCGCCGGCGCCGCGGGCTACCTGACGAAGGACACGACCGGCGAGGCGCTCTGCGCGGCGATCCGCACCGTGGCCGCCGGCGGGTCGGTGCTCGACGCGACGGTCCAGGCGCGGCTGGTCGCGCTGGCGGGGACCCCCGCGGAGCCACCCCCGATCCCCGACGGGCTGACCGCCCGTGAGGTGGACACGCTGCGCCTCGTCGCGCAGGGCCTGTCGAACCAGCAGGTCGCCTCGCAGCTCTTCGTCAGCGAGGCGACGGTGAAGACGCACGTCAACCACCTGATCTCCAAGCTCGCGGTCGACGGCCGCCCGGCTCTGGTCGCCTGGGCCTGGCGCAACGGCGTGACCTGAGCCGGTGTTCTCCCCCACGTGAACGAACTCCGGACCGCCCTCGTCGTCGACCTCGACGCGGGGTTCGCGGAGGTCGTGCGCACCTACCAGGGCCTCCTGCTGGGCACGGCGATGCGGCTCACCGGCGACCGACCGGCCGCGGAGGACCTCGCCGCCGAGGCGTTCCTCCGGGCGTTCCGGGCGCTGCGCGACTACGACGCCGAGCGCATCGGCGCGCTCGAGCTCCGAGGCTGGCTGGTCACGGTCCTGCTCAACGAGCACCGCAACACGGTGCGGACCGCGACGCGGCGCCCCGCGCTCTCCGGCGCCCCCGTCCCGGACCGGGCGACGCCCGACCCCGGGCCCGCCGACCTCGCCACCCGCGCCGACCCCGACCTCGCCGCGGCCCTCGCGCGCCTGCCGGCCGTGCAGCGCGAGGCCGTCGTCCTGCGCCACGTCGCCGACCTCGACGTGCCGGCGGTCGCGGCCGCGCTCGGCGTCGGCGAGGGCACGGCCCGCTCGCACGTCTCCCGCGGCCTCGCCCGCCTGCGGACCCTCCTCACCTCGCCCGATCGGAGCACCCCGTGAGCGACCCCCTGCTCGCCCGCCTGACCCCACCCGACGTCGGGACCGACCTCGCCCCGCAGCTCGTCGACACCTTCGCGACGACGACCGGCCCCCTCGGGGAGGTCCTCGTCGCGCGGTCGTCCGCGGGCGTGACCTACGTCCGCCCGGTCGACGACGTCGACGGCTTCCGTGCCGAGTACCGGCGCCGGCTCGGCCGCCCGCTGGTCCCCGACGACCGGTCGGTGCCGGCGATCGACGCCAGCACCCGGGTCGACCTGCGGGCCTGCTCGCCGTTCGAGCGCGACGTGCTCGACGCGACCGCCACGATCCCCGCCGGCCAGACGCGGCCCTACGGCTGGGTCGCCCGCGAGGTGGGACGGCCGGCGGCGGTGCGCGCGGTCGGCACCGTGCTCGCCCGCAACCCCGTCCCGCTGATCGTCCCGTGCCACCGGGTGACCCGGTCCGACGGCTCGCTCGGCCGCTACATGCTCGGCGAGCCGGCCAAGGCGCGGCTGCTCGCCGCGGAGGGCGCGGACCTGGACCGTCTCGCCGCCTTCACGACGGCGGGTGTGGTGCTGATCGGCAGCGACACCACCGGCATCGCGTGCCTCCCGTCGTGCCACCACGCGCGACGGATCACCGACGCCCACCGCGTCCCGTTCCGCTCGGCGGCGGCGGCGCGCGACGCGGGCTACCGGGGCTGCCTGGTGTGCCGTCCCGGCATGTGAGCAGAAAGGGTCGCCATAGCGACCCTTTCTGCTCACCTGTGCTCACAACGTCTGGCCCCCGTCGACCGTCAGCGTCTGCCCGGTGATCGCCCGCGAGGTGACCAGCCCGACGACCGCGGCGGCCACGTCCTCCACCGTCGTCTCCCGCCCGGTGATCGCCGCGCTCGCCAGCGCGCGACCCCGCTCCTCCTGGCCCGCCCACCAGCGCGTGAGCACCAGCCCCGGTGCCACCTCGTTGACGCGGACCGGCGCCATCGCGTTGGCCAGGGCGCGGGTCAGGCCGGAGAGCGCCGCCTTCGACACGACGTAGGGCACCGACGAGCCGCGCCCGGCCGCCGCGGCGATGCTCCCGACGTTGACCACGCACCCGTCGTCGGCGGCCCGCAGGTCTGCGCCGCACGCCTTCGCGCAGTGCCAGGCCGAGAGCGTGTTGAGCCGGAAGAGGCGCTCGAAGACCTCGTCGGTGACGGCGTCGAGGTCCGCCATGGGGATGTGCTCGGTGCCGCCCGCGTTGTTGACCAGGACCGTCACCGGTCCGAGCGCCGCGCGCACCTCGGCGGCCAGGGCGGTCACGGCGGCCTCGTCGGTGACGTCGGCCCGGAACGCCCGGGCCGCGCCACCCGCCGTCGTGATGGCGTCGACGGTGGCCTGCGCGTCGTCGGCCGAGCGGCTGTACACCACCGCGACCGGGTGCCCGAGCCGCGCGAGCGCCTCCGAGATCGCACGTCCGATGCCCGTTCCGCCGCCGGTGACCAGTGCCGTCATGGGCTTGGATGGTGGCGTGCCCGTGACGATCCGACCAGCCGAGCCCGCCGACGTCCCGACCCTCGTGCGCTTCGTCCACGAGCTCGCGGCCTACGAGCGCGAACCGGAGTCGTGCCTGCTCACCGACGTCCTGCTGCACGACGCCCTGTTCGCGCCCGCCCCGGCCGTGTTCGCCACGGTCGCGGAGCTCGACGGCGCGCCGGCGGGTGCCGCGATCTGGTTCCGGACCTACAGCACCTGGACCGGGGTGCACGGCATCCACCTGGAGGACCTCTACGTGGACCCGGCCCACCGCCGCCACGGGGTGGCCCGCGCGCTGCTGGCCGACCTCGCCCGCACCTGCCTGGACCGCGGGTGGGCGCGGCTGGAGTGGGCCGTCCTCGACTGGAACACCCCCGCGCTGGACTTCTACGCCACGCTCGCCTCGGAGCCGCTGGACGGGTGGACCACGCATCGCGTGGACGGCGAGGCGCTCGTCGGGCTGGCGGAGCAGGCGGCGCGGGACTAGGCCGACCGCCGGAACCGTCGGCGGCGATCGCCCGCGTCGGGGCGTCCGGTCGTCGGCAACCTGCGGCGTCGGACCACCCACATGGGTTCACGCGAGGAGATCGCGGGCACTGAGATCCCGGCCGGAGAACTCGAGGCGTTGCTCCAGCCCAGGGGCGGCCGGCGCCCGGCGGAGGGAGTCTGTGGTGGACGGGACCGTACTCACGATCGTGATCGTCGCGGCCGTGGTGATCGTGCTCGGGATCGTGCTGATCCTGGTCGCCCGGTACCGCGCGAGGGCCACCACCGCCTCGTTGCGCAGCCGGTTCGGCGAGGAGTACGACCGCGTGGTCGCCGAGTACGGCAAGCGCGACGGCGAGCGGGAGCTGCGCTCCCGCCTCAAGCGCCGCCAGGACCTCGAGCTGCGCGACCTCGGCGCCGACGAGCGCGACCGCTACGCCCGCGCGTGGGAGTCGGCCCAGGCCACCTTCGTCGAGAACCCGCCGACGGGACTGCGCGACGCCGACCTGCTCGTCCAGCAGGTCATGCGCGACCGCGGCTACCCCTCGGAGCGCTTCGAGGAGCGCGAGAAGCTCGTGTCGGTCGACTACCCCGACCTGGTGGAGCACTTCCGGTCCGCGCACGCCGTCGCGGTGGCCGACGAGCAGGCCGACCAGTCCCTCGAGGACCGGCGCCAGGCCATGGTCGACCACCGGTACCTCTTCGACGCGCTGCTCGGCGGCGGTGACGCGCAGCGGACGCGCAGACTGTGACCGTGACCCGGCCCTACACCTCCGCGTTCGACGGCTCCGACGATCCCCGCGGGCCCGCCGGCCCGGTGGTGCTCGGCGACCGCTACGAGCTCGTCGAGCTGCTCGGCCGCGGCGGGATGGCCGAGGTGCACCGGGCGCACGACCGGGACCTCGGCCGGGTGGTCGCGGTCAAGCTGCTGCCCGAGGACCGGCGCGGCGACGACACCGACGCGCGCCGACTGCGCGACGAGGCGCGGGCGGCGGCGGTGCTGAGCCACCCGCACGTGATCGCCGTGCACGACGTCGGGTCCTCCCCGCACGGCGTGTACGTGGTCATGGAGATGATCACCGGTCGGACCTGGGGCGACACGGTCCGGGAACGGGGCCGGCCGGGCCTCGTCGAGACCGCGCGGGTCGGCGCGGCCGTCGCGTCCGCCCTGGCGCACGCCCACGAGCACGGCATCGTGCACCGCGACGTCAACCCGAACAACGTCATGCTGCTGCCCGACGGGACGCCGAAGCTCATGGACTTCGGCATCGCGAAGACCGAGGACGTGCCGGGCCTGACCGAGACGGGGAAGGTCGTCGGCACCGTCGCGTACATGTCGCCCGAGCAGGTCCGCGGCGAGCGGCTCGACGGGAAGTCCGACGTGTACTCGCTGGGCTGCTCGCTCTACGAGGTGCTCACCGGCCGGCCCCCGTTCCGGGGTGTGGGCGCGGCCGAGGTGGCCGCCCAGCGGCTGCGCCAGCCCCCGACCCCGCTGCGCCAGGTCACCCCGACGGTCCCGGTCGCGCTCGAGGACGTCGTGCTCCGGGCGATGTCGCTCGACGCGCGCGACCGGCCCGACGCCGCGTCGCTCGGCCGCGCGCTGCACGACCTCGCCGAGCGCTACGCGGCCCCACCGCCGCAGGAGGCCACGACCGAGGTCGTCGACGCCGAGCCCGGCGTCCGGCCCGACCGCTCCGCGACGTCCGACCGGTCCGCCGGGCCCGACGACGACACCACGCCGTCCTTCGACCCGCCGCCGCGCGGCTCGGGCCTCCGCACGGCGGGTCTGGCCCTCGTCGTGCTGGGCGTTCTCGCGCTGATCGCCGTCGTCGCCCTGCTGACGCTGCGCTGAGCGGCTACGCCGTCCGCAGCCGCCGCACGGCGGGGACGGCGAGCCACAGCAGCATGACCACTCCGGTGAGGAAGCCGGACACGAAGTGCGCGACCGGGGCGGACTCCGGGCCGCCCAGCACCCCGACGACGCCGCCGGCCACGGCGAGGACCACCATCACCGCGCCGAGGACGCGGAAGATCCCCGCCCCGTCCGGCCACCACCGCGCGAACGCGAGGAAGTGCAGCCCGACGACGAGCACGATCCAGGGGACGTTCAGCTGCGGGGCGACCCGCCCGAGGACCGCGAGCCCGCCGAAGAGCGCGACGATCTCGACGCCGACGACGATCCGGTAGGACCGGGTCATCTCGAACGTCCCCGCGGAGCCGGTCGCGCGGCGGCCGCGCAGGTACGCCAGGACCACGAGGACGACCGCCGCGACGGCGAGCACGGCCGCCACGAGGTGCCCGACGCTGCCGAGCAGCCCGCCGTTCAGGACGACGAACAGGGCCCCGAAGAACGCGCCGATCAGCTGCCCGACCCCGAACTCCGACTCCCCCACCGATTCACCGTAGCGAGATCTCCCGGGCGAAGACGACGGTGTTGTCGCGGTAGCTGCGGGCGGCCTCGTCGAAGGACCCGCTGCAGGTGATCAGGCGCAGCTCCGGGCCGACGGTGCCGGAGTAGACGTCGTCGGTGGGGAACGCGTCCTTGGCGAACGAGCGCGTCGCGTAGACGGCGAACGTGACCACGCGGCCGTCCGCCCGCGTCACCTCCACGGTGTCGCCCGGGGCCAGCGCGCCGAGCCGGAAGAACACCGACGGCCCGTTCTCCACCGAGTCGATGTGCCCGATGATCACCGACGGCCCCTGCTGTCCCGGGGTCACCGAGTACCGGTACCAGGCCGCGAGGTCGTACTGCGGTCCCTTGGCCGGGACCTCCATCGTGCGGTCGGGATTGAGCCCGACCGAGCCCACCGCCGAGTCGACGCCGATCTTCCCGACGACGATCCGCGCGGGCGGCGAGGGCGGGGGCCCGGCGGGTGCGGTGGGCGTGGTGGGTGCGGCGCTGCTCGTCGGCGGGGCGCCCGCGTCCTGCTCGGCGGGCGCCCGCTGCTGCGAGACGACGCCGAGCACCACCGCCGCCACGCCCACGACGGCCAGCAGCGCCGCCAGGACGAGCAGCACCACCCGCCGTCGGGACACCGACGGTGCCGATGCCGGGGCGTCGGCACCGTCCGGTCCGCTCGTCAGTGCTCAGTCCTCGGTACGACGACGGGTCGCGGCGACCGCGACACCGCCGGCCGCGAGCAGCGCGAGGCCACCCAGGCCGAACAGCTCGGAGTGCTCGACGCCGGTCGTGCTGCCGCCGCCGGTCTGCACCCCGCCCGACGGGGTCTGGCTCGGCGCGCCGCCGGTGCCGTTCGAGCCGTTCGAGCCGTTGGAGCCGTTGGAGCCCGAGCCGTTCGCGCCCGAGCCCGCCTCGCCGGTACCGGCGCCACCCTGGCCGGTGCCGCCCTGACCGGCCGCACCGCCCTCGGCGCCGGGCTGCCCGGCCGCGCCGCCCTCGGCGCCGGGCTGTCCGGCCGCGCCGCCCGCGGCGCCCCCCGCGGCCCCGCCGGCAGCGCCGCCCTCGGCACCCGGCTGGCCGGGAGCGCCCGGCTGACCCGGGGCCGGCTGACCCGGCTGGCCCGGCTGGCCGCCCTGCCCGGGCACGCCCGGGATGTTCGGCAGGTTCGACGGCACCGCGGTCGGCACCCCCGACGGCAGGTTCGGCGCCTGCGGGGCCTCCCCGCCGCCGGAGCACGCCCCGAGCGTGCCGATCGAGAGCGCCGCGGCGGCCACCGTGTAGCCGACGCGACGTCGCATCGTCCGCGTCATGTCTCCTCCTCGATCTCGGTCAGATCACGATCGAGAGGTTCATACCCGCTTCACACGTCGTCACCCTGACCTCGACACGAATAGTGCACAGCCGATCGTGGGACGCGCTCAGCGGTCGTCGCGCTCCCCCGCCTCGACCGCGACGTCGAGCACGTTCTCGGCGGGCGGCAGCGGGCAGGTGGCGAACGCCGTCAACGCGCACGGCAGGTTGACGGTGCGGTTGAAGTCCAGCGTCAGGGAGCCGTCGTCGGCGGGGTCGCCGGTGCGCAGGATGCGGCCGCCGCCGTAGGTCGACACGCCGCTGGTGGCGTCGCGGAAGTGGAGGGAGAGGCCCTCGCCCTTGCCGGCCAGTGCGATGAGCTGCTGCTCGGTGCCGGCGAGGGTGAACGTCACCGTGCCCACCGCGGTCGGGAAGTGCTGCAGGCCGTCGACCACCGCGCCGACCGTGATCCGCTGCGGCTCGGGGTAGGCCTCGAAGCGTCCGGTGACCACCCAGCGCCCGTCCACCGGGAAGGCCGGGACGCCGCTGAAGGCCCGACGGGTCGGTGCCTGCGGGTCGCGCACGCGCAGGGCGTAGGAGTCGGTGCGGCGGGCCAGCTCCACGACCCGGTCACCGACGCCCACGAGCACCCCGGGCGCCCCGTCGACCGGCCGGACCGTGGCCGTGCCGTCGACCGTCGTCCCGTCCACCACGACCCCGTCGGCCGCGACCGCCGTGATCTCCACGGTGCCGTCGCCGGCCGCGCGCCACGTCCCGGGCAGGTCGGCGATCGGCCGGGCCGTGTCGTCCAGCCACTCCAGGGCGGTCAGCGACAGCCACCCGTGCGGCTCGCGCAACGTGGCCTCGCGCTCGTCGTGCCAGCGCTGCCAGTCGGTGGTCAGGTCCTCTGCGACGCTCGTCATACCGGGTGCAACCTCAGCCCGACGACGACGATTCCTGCCGCTCGCCCCGCAACCGTGCGATCGTCCCGCCCGCCAGCAGCGTCGCGCGTTCGCGCGGTGCCAGGCGCAGGCGCAGGCGGAGCTCCCCCACGTCGGTGCTCGCGGTGAGCTCCTCGGCGCCCGACTCCACCGCATCGCGCAGCCCCTCCACGGTCCAGGTCTGGTCGGTCGCCGCGCGCTCGAGGTCCGCGGCGTCGACGAACTCGAGCGGCACGATCCCCTGGGCGATCAGGTTCGCCCGGTGGATGCGCGCGAAGCTCGCCGCGATCACCGCGCGGGCCCCGAGGTACAGCGCCGCCTGGGCCGCCTGCTCCCGCGACGACCCCTGCCCGTAGTTGTGCCCGCCGACGATGACGCCGTGCTCGCGGGCCAGCGCCCGGTCGTGGAACCCCGGATCCTGGCGGGCGAACATCGAGCGCGCGCACTCCGGGATGTTCGACCAGTCGCTCATGCCCATTCCGTCGGGCGCCATGTCGCCGGTCGAGACGTCGTCGCCGACCACGATCAGCACCGGGTCGGCGAGCCGGTCGGGCACCCGGGCCCCCGCCGGCGGCGACACGATGTTCGGGCCGCGGACCACCTCGACCTGCACCGCCTCGTCGTCGGGCAGGGGCACGAGGATCTGGTCGTCGACCCGGCGCGGGTTCGTCGACGGCGGGTCGAAGGCGGGCACCTCCCCGAGGTCGCGCGGATCGGTGATCACGCCGTGCAGGGCGGTCGCCGCCGCGGTGGGCGGCGAGCACAGGTAGACCTCGTCGCCCGCCGTGCCGCTGCGGCCGGGGAAGTTGCGGTTGAACGTGCGCACCGAGGGCTTGCCGGGGCTCGGCGCCTGGCCGACCCCGATGCACGGGCCGCACACCGGCTCGAGCATGCGGGCCCCGGCGGCGACGAGCTCGCCGTACACCCCGCCGCGCGCGACCCGGTCGAGGATCTGCCGCGACCCCGGCGTCACGGTCATCTCGATCGCGGGGTGGACGATCTCGTCGCGCAGCACCGCGCCGACGATCGCCAGGTCCTCGTAGGAGGAGTTCACCGACGACCCCACGCACACCTGCACCACCTCGGTGCCGGCGACCTCGCGGACCGGGACCACCGACCCCGGCGACGACGGGCACGCGATGAGCGGCTCGAGGTCGCCGAGCTCGATCACCTCGTGCTCGTCGTAGTCCGCGTCCGGGTCGGCGGCGACGCCGGTGACGTCGCCCTCCCGGTCCTGCGCGCGCAGCCACGACCGAACCTGCTCGTCGGCCGGGAACACCGCCGCGAGCGCTCCCAGCTCGGTGATCATGTTGCAGAT
This sequence comes from Actinomycetospora soli, assembly GCF_021026295.1. GTDB lineage: Bacteria > Actinomycetota > Actinomycetes > Mycobacteriales > Pseudonocardiaceae > Actinomycetospora > Actinomycetospora soli. The sequence goes on along the minus strand of NZ_JAJNDA010000005.1, from coordinate 78,367 downwards.
CGACCCGCGTTCGAGCACCGACAGGGCCGCCGCGCCCGGTCCGGTGAACTCGTACGCGCGGCCCTGCCCGCCCCGCACGCCGTGCCGGCGCAGCAGTTCGAGGATCACGTCCTTCGCCGCCACCCACGGCGGCAGCTCGCCCCGCAGCTCCACGTTCACGACGGCGGGTGCGGTGGTCGCGACGCCGTGCCCCGCCATCGCGACCGCGACGTCGAGCCCGCCGGCGCCGAAGGCGACCATCCCGACCGCGCCCGACATCGTCGAGTGCGAGTCCGCACCGAGCAGCAGCGCCCCGGGCCGCGCGAAGCGCTCGAGGTGAACGTAGTGCGAGATGCCGTTGCCGGGCCGGGAGAAGTGCAGGCCGTAGCGCGCCGCGAAGGTCTGCAGGTAGCGGTGCTCGTCCATGTTGCGGCCGTCGATCTGCAGGACGTTGTGGTCGACGTACATCACCGACGGCGAGACGGCGACCCGGTCCACGCCGAGCTCCTCGAACTGCAGCGCGCACATCGAGCCGGTGGCGTCCTCGATCAGGACCTGGTCGACGTCGAGGACGATCTCGGTCCCCGGCGTCAGCTCCCCCTCGCGCAGGTGGGCCGCGAGGATCCGCCGGATCAGGTTGTCGGGCACGGGGGATCCCCCTCGGTGAGAATGTGGCCGTGAGCGATCCCGCGGCCCGTCGCCTCGTGGTCGCCGGGGCGTTGCGACTGCACCTCGCCCGCCGGCTCGGCACGGGTGTTCCCGCGGACGCCGACGACGACGCCCTGCTGCGCGCAGCAGGATCGCTCGCGACCGACGTGGACCGGGTGGCCGGGCTGCACCGGGTCGCGTTCGACCCGCCCTACCCCGGCGCCGGGGCGGTGCAGCCCGTGCGCCACGGGCGGCGGCTGGTGCTCTCGACCGCCGCCCGGGACGACGACGGCACCGCGCTCGGCGTCGTGCTGACCGTCCTCGTCCCGGGGCGGGAGCCGCAGGTGCAGATCAGCCCAGCGTGAACGGGTCGCGAGTGCCGCCCGTGAGCTCCACCCACACCGACTTCGTCTCGAGGTAGGGCTCGAGCCCGGCGTGCCCGTTCTCCCGGCCGAGGCCCGACATCTTGTAGCCGCCGAACGGCACGCTCGGCGCGACCGCGCGGTACGCGTTGATCCACACCGTGCCGGCCCGGATCCTCCCGGCGACGCGGTGCGCCCGGTGCACGTCCTTGGTCCACACCGCGCCTGCCAAGCCGTAGGGCGTGTCGTTCGCCAGCGTGATGGCCTCCTCCTCGTCGGTGAACGTCACCGCCGAGAGGACCGGACCGAACACCTCCTCGCGGAAGACGGTGTCGCTCGGCTTGACGGTGAGCACCGTCGGCTTCACGAAGTAGCCGCCGAGCGCCTCCTCGGCCGATCCGCCGTACTGGATCGTCGCGCCCTCGTTCCGCGCGGTCTCGAGGTAGCCCAGGACCTTCTCGTACTGCGGTCCGTTCGCCACCGGACCCATCTCGGTGTCCTCGCCGAACGGGTCACCGAGCTTGATCTGCCCGGCCCGCTCGGCGACGAGCCGGACGAGCTCGTCGTGCACGTCGGCGTGGACCACCAGCCGCGAGCCCGCCATGCAGGTCTGCCCGGTCGCGGCGAACACGCCCGCGACGAGGCCGTTGGCGGCGGCCTGCAGGTCGGCGTCGGGGAACACGACCTGCGGGGACTTCCCGCCCAGTTCCAGGGTGACCGGGTTGAGGTTGTCCATCGCGGCGTGGCCGACCTTGATGCCGGTGGCGGTGGAGCCGGTGAACGCGACCTTGTCGACGCCCGGGTGCGCCGCCAGGTGCCCGCCGACCTCGCCCCGCAGCGTGGTGACCACGTTGACCACGCCCGCCGGGATGCCCGCCTGCTCGACGAGCTCCGCGAACCCGAGCGTGGAGCCCGGCGCGTGCTCGCTCGGCTTGATCACCACGGTGCAGCCGGCCGCCAGGGCCGGCGCGACCTTCCAGCTCATCAGCAGCAGCGGGGAGTTCCAGGGGGTGATCGCCGCGACGACGCCCACCGGCTCGCGGCGGGTGTAGACCAGGTAGTTCGGGTTCGGCGACGGCGGCTGCGCGCCCTCGATCGCCGTCGCGAGGCCCGCGTAGTAGTGGTACCAGCCGCCCAGCGCGTTCAGCTGGCCGAGCATCTCGCGGTAGAGCTTCCCCGAGTCGTTCACCTCGAGGCGCGCCAGCCGCTCCGCGTTCTCGGTGATCAGGTCGCCGAGCCGGCGCAGGCAGGCGGCGCGGGCAAAGGGCGTCATCGCACCCCACTCGCCGTCGAACGCCGACCGCGCGGCGGCCACCGCGGTGTCGATGTCGTCGGTGTCGCCGTCCGGCACGACCGCCCAGCTCTGCCCCGTGTACGGGTTCTGCGACTCGAACGTCTTCCCGGAGATCGCGTCGACGGCCTTGCCGCCGATCAGCATGCGCAGGGTCTCGAGCTCGCTCACGGGGACCTCCGGGTCGGCGACGACGTCGGGTCCGGACTCTGCCAGGCCCCACCGACGGCGTCGCCCCGGAACGCGGGACGGGCCGGCGTCCCGCCCGTCCGATCGGGCGGGCCGCCGGCCCGTGGAGGTCGTGACGGTCCTCAGACCTCGGTGACGCTCGCGCCGTCCGCGGCCTTCTGCACCGACTCGCAGCCCTTCCTGGCCGCGGCCCTGGTCTCGTAGGCCTCGCCGCTCGCGACGATCTGGCCGTTGCTCGCCTTGAGCCGGAACCGGAACTTGCCCGACTTGTCCTCGTAGACCTCGAACTTGCCCGCCATGACGGCCTCCCCGTATCAGGCTGGTGCGTGAACCTGCTGGTCAGCGCCGGAGGCTAGCGGCACCCGCCGTCGGGGTGGAACTCCTGCGGGACGCGGCGAGTCGCGATACCTAGAGCGCCGTGCGCACCGCGTAGAGCTCCGGGAAGAACGTCAGTTCGAGGGCCCGGCGCAGGAAGCCCGCGCCGCTCGACCCACCGGTCCCCCGGCGGAACCCGATCGTGCGCTCGACGGTCTTGAGGTGGCGGAACCGCCAGAACTGCATGTTCTCCTCGATGTCGACGAGCTCCTCGCACGTCTCGTAGAGGTCCCAGGCGTTGTCCGGGTCGGCGTAGATGCCGCGGAACACCTCGACGAGGCCCGCGTTCTCGACGTGCGCCCGCGTCACGTCCCGCTCCAGCAGCTCGGGTGGGACCCGGTGGCCGCGGCGGGCGAGCAGGCGCAGGAACTCGTCGTAGAGGCTGGGCCGCTCGAGGGCCTCGGTGAGCACCCGCTGCGCCGTCGGGTCGTCGGCGAACAGCTCCAGCATCGCGGCGTTCTTGTTGCCGAGCAGGAACTCGACGGCGCGGTACTGGTAGCTCTGGAACCCCGACGACGTGCCGAGGAACCCCCGGAACTCGTGGTACTCGCTCGGCGTGAGCGTGGCGAGCACCGACCACTGCTCGATGAGCTGGCGCTGCACGTGCTTGACCCGTGCGAGCCGCTTCAGCGCGAGCGAGAGCTCGTCGCGGGCCAGGTCGTCGCACGCGGTCAGCAGCTCGTGCAGCGCCAGCTTCAGCCACAGCTCCGAGGTCTGGTGCTGGATGACGAACAGCATCTCGTCGTGGTGGTCGCTGCGCGGGTGCTGCGCGTCGAGCAGCTCGTCGAGGTGCAGGTAGCGCCCGTACGAGAGGTTCTCGGTGAAGTCCCGGACGATCTCCTGCTCGAGGTCGCGGGTGTTCTCCGCCGTCATCGCTCGATCTCCTCCCCGCAGCGCGGACATCGTCCCGACGCCGGGTCCTCCGGATCGGGCATGGCCCCGCACGCGGGGCAGAGCAGGTGGGCCCAGCACACGGGGTCGCCACCCTGGTCCTCCGACATGGCACCCAGGGTGCACCAGCACCCGTCGTCGTGAAGGCTCGGACGCGTGCGCCTGGAGACACTGCTGCCCCTCGGCAAGGTCGACCCCGGGCTGCGGGCCCCGGAGGCGCCGCTGGATCTGCACGCGGTCGCCGGGACGGCGCGGCTCCTGGAGGAGATCGGATACGGCGGGCTGGCCGTGGAGGAGACGAAGGACGACCCGTTCGTCGTCCTGGCGCTGGCCGCCGCCGCGACGACGCGGCTGCGCACCACCACCGCCGTCACGATCGCCTTCCCCCGCAGCCCGACGGTCATGGCGCTGCAGGCGTGGACGCAGCAGAAGCTCTCCGGTGGGCGGTTCACCCTCGGGCTCGGGACGCAGGTCCGCGGGCACGTCCGGCGCCGCTACGGCATGGAGTGGCACCCGCCGGCCCCGTGGATGCGGGAGTACGTGCAGGCGATGCGGGCCGTGTGGGACACCTGGCAGCACGGGACCCCGCTCGACTTCTCCGGCGAGCACTACCGCCTCGACCTCATGGTGCCGCTGTTCGACGCCGGGCCGATCGAGCACCCCGACATCCCGGTCCACCTCGCCGCGGTGAACCCGTACATGTGCGCCGTGGCCGGGGAGGTCGCCGACGGCATCCGGCCGCACCCGGTGTGCACGCCGAGCTACATCGCGGAGGTGATGCTGCCGGCGGTCCGTCGCGGCGCCGCGCGCGCCGGCCGGTCCCTCGAGGACTTCCGGGTGTGCATGAAGCCCCTCGTCGCCTCCGCGCGGACCGACGAGGAGCTGGCGCGCAAGGTGGAGGACGCCCGGGCGCGGATCGCGTTCTACGCCTCGACGCCGGGCTATCGCGCCGCGTTCGACCACCTCGGGCTCTCCGACCTCGCCGCGGAGGCCAAGGAGCTGTCGAAGGCGCAGCGGTGGGAGGCCCTGCCGGGCATGATCGACGACGAGACGCTGGACCGGTTCGTCGTGATCGGGCTGCACGACGAGATCGGTCGGCGCCTGCTCGAGCGGTACGCCCCGGTGGTCACCGACGTCGAGTTCTCGATCGCGGTGCGCGACGACGCGGACCGCGAGACGCTGCGCTCGCTGGCCGCCGAGGTGCAGGGCGCGGACGACGCCGCGGCGCGGTCGGAGATTCTCGGGAAGGGGACTGCTGGTGTCCGATGAGGTGCGGGTCGAGACGGCCGACGGGATCACCGTCATCACGCTCGACCGTCCGAAGGCGCTCAACGCGATCAACTCCTCGGTCGCCACGGCGCTCGGGCGGGCGCTGCGGGCCGCGGACGACGACGAGGCGGTCCGCGCGATCGTCGTGACCGGCACCGGCCGGGCGTTCAGCGCGGGCGCCGACCTGAAGGCGGTCGCCCAGGGCGACACGCTCTCCGACGCCGACCACCCGGAGTGGGGCTTCGGCGGCTTCGCCCGGCAGGAGGTGGCCACCCCGACGATCGCCGCCGTCAACGGCCTCGCCTTCGGCGGCGGCTGCGAGCTCATGCTCTCCTGCGACCTCGCGGTCGTCGACGAGAACGCGCAGCTCGGTCTCCCCGAGGTCACCCGCGGGCTGGTCGCGGCAGCCGGCGGCCTGCTCCGGCTGCCGCAGCGCATCCCGCGAGCGGTCGCCCTCGAGATCGCGATGACCGGCGCCCCGATCAGCGCGGCCCGTGCCTATGAGCTGGGCCTCGCCAACCGGGTGGCGCCGGCCGGCACCGCACTGGAGGCGGCCCGGGCGATGGCGGCGACGATCGCCGCGAACGCGCCGGTCGCGGTCCGCGAGTCGAAGGGCCTCATGATCGCGGCGGCCCACCTCGACGAGCTCGGTGACGACGCGTGGGCGGCCAACTCCGAGGTCCGCACCCGCATCTTCGCGAGCGAGGACGCCAGGGAGGGTCCGCGGGCGTTCGCCGAGAAGCGCGCCCCGCAGTGGACCGGTCGCTGAGGTCGCCGACCGCCTTCGGCGCCGACGCCACGTCCACCGGGGGCGTGAGGCGTTCGGCGCCGGGCAGGTGACCGTGGTCGCCGGGCGTCGCGGTGATCGTCGGGCGGGGCTAGCGTCGCCGCCCGTGTCGTCCGACCTGCCGTCGTTCGCCGCGTCGCGGGCGCTCGCCGAGACCCTGCTGGCGGACCACCTCCCGGAGCGGTGGCGCCACACCCAGGGCCGAGCCCGCGAGGCCGTACGACTCGCCGGCCTGCCCGGGGTCGACCGGGAGTGGTTGATCCACGCGGCGGTCCTGCTCGACGTCGGCCGCTCCCCCGTCGCGGTGCGCACCGGGTTCCCGCCGCTCGACGCGGCGCGATTCCTGCGTGCGCGGAGCTACCCGGCGCGCCTGCTGGGTCTCGTCGCCCACCAGCTGGCCGCTGAGGTCGAGGCGGGACAGGTCGGGGTGGATCTCGGCGGCTTCGACCGCGAGGAGTCCGCCACGGTGGACACGCTGTGGTGGTGTGCCCTGGTCGCCGATCTCTCGGCCGCCCCACTCGCCGTCGCCGACGGCCGCGTGGACACCGACGGCCGTCGCCGGGACGCCACGCGCGGCGCCGTCGCCCGGACCCGCGCGCGGATCGCGTCCGCCGGTCTGGCCGTCGTGCTCTGAGGTCGACCGCCGTGACCTGTCCGCCTTCCGGCTGACATCGTCTCGTCATCGCGGCGGCGCAGGCCCCTCCCCATGAGCACCCCTCCCGAGCCGGTCGAGCTCGTCGTCACCGACACCACCACGGCCGAGTGGCAGGACTTCCCGGTCCCGGCGATCGGTGCCGTGCTCGAGCACGTCCCGCTGGTCGACGACCCCGAGACCGGGATGATGATGGTGAAGATGGTCTACCGGGCCGGCTTCGTGAACCCGTAGCACACGCACCCCTGCGGGCACGGGATCTATGTGCTCTCCGGGACCCTGCAGACCCACCAGGGCACCTACGGCCCGGGCAGCTTCGTCTGGTTCCCCGAGGGCGGGTCGATGGAGCACGGCGCGACCGAGGACGGCGACTGCACGTTCCTCTTCGTCACGAACAAGCCGTTCGACATCCACCATCTCCACCCCACGACCTGAGCGAGACGTCAGACCCGCTGCCAGGGCCGGTTGTGTCGGGGTTGTCGGGTGGGGTCGAGCCATGTGGGGGGTCGGAACCAGGGCATGTGGTCGGTCATGTGGACGTCCCAGCCGCTGTGGTGGACCAGGTCGTGGTGATACCGGCAGAGGCAGACGAGGTTGTCGGGTTCGGTGTGTCCGCCGTGGGCCCAGTGGATGATGTGGTGGATCTCGGAGTGCCGGGCGCGTCGGCGGCAGCCGGGGAAGGCGCAGTGCCGGTCGCGGCGGGTGACGGCGCGGGCGGTGGCGGTGGGGATCGAGCGGGTTTTGCGGCCGACGTCGAGGACTTCGCCCTTCGAGCCGAGCAGCATGGGGATGATGTCGGCGTCGCAGGCCAACCGGCGGGCGGTGTCGGGGTGGATCCAGGTGGAGTCGCCGAGCAGGGCCAGTGCGGTGCTGGTGTCGGCGAGTTGTTGGCGCAGCGTCTCGTAGTCCAGCGTCACGGTCAGGGTGACGCGTTCCCGCCCGGGTAGCGCCATGGTGTCGACGTCCGGTGGGGTCCACGGCCGCCGCGGAGGCGGTGGTTCATCGGCCTCGGACTCAGTAGTTGCATCGGATTCGTGGTCCGGCGTGGGCGCGCCGGGGCCGAACATCGAGGGCTCGTCCGCCTCGGGCTCGGGCTCGCGCTCGGAGGTGGCGTCGGATCCGGTGCCGGTGGCACCGGTTCCCGCGTCGTTCTCGGGCGAGGGCTCGTCGGTGGCGGGCTCCGGTGCGCGGTTCGCGTCGGAACCGGTGCCGGTGACATCGGCTCCGGTGTCGCGGCCGGCCGCAGGCTTGTCCGTGGCGGACGTTGCGGACGCGGCGGGCGCGGTGGTGTCGGGGTCGCCGTCGCTGTCGCCGTCGGGGAACGGCATCGCCGCCTGCCCGGTGCCGGGCTCGGGGTCGGGTTCGTTGAGGCCGGCGTGGTGGCTGGCGGAGATCAGGTCCAGCAGCCCGGAGGCCTGCCGGGCCGGGAGGGAGCGGTCGGCCTCGTCGCGCGGGTCGTGCCCACGGTTGCCGTCGGCGGATTCCGGGGCGGCCCCGGTGTCCGGGTCGGCCACCACCGACGACGCCGGAGCAGGCGTGGCGGCGCGGATCGCGTCGTCGAACAACGCCGCCGCGGTCCGTTCCCGCAGCACGAGTTTGGCGTGCAGGTCACCGTTGCGGCGCTTGGTATAGCGCAACTCGTTGCCCGACGCGTCGTCGTCCTTCGGCGCCGCCCCGTCGGGATCGAGCCGATCCGCGATCACCGTCGCCGCCGAGAACAACGCCTTCGGGCTGTGGGTGGTGGCCAGCGCGGCCAACTGCTCCTCCGCCGTCGCCAGCACCGCCGGCTCCAAACCAGGCACCGTGCCGAGACGTTGCATGGTCTTGCGGATGATCTCGACGTGATGCTCGTCGACCAGCCCGTCCTCGACCACCGCCGCCGTCGCCGGCAGATCCGCCGGTGTCCTCGCCCCGGTCGGGGTCACCGTCTCGCGCAGCGCGTCCGCCTGCCGCTCGAGCAGGCGGACCGTGGTGGGGTCCAGGCGCAGGTGGTCCTCGAGCAGCCGCGACATCCGCCGGTACCCGGTCTCGTCGAGCACATCGCTGTCACGGATGGCGTTGATCGCCCGGTACAGCCGGGCCCCCGCCAACCGTCGGGCCCGGACCGCCGCCGCGCCCTCGGCCAACAACGCCAACGACTCCGCCGACACACCCTCCCCGTCCGAGGACGCCTCAGCGTCGGAGACACCCGGAACGGCCCAGGCGGGCTCCGCCGCGAGTGGCGGCTCCTCCTCATCGTGGAAGGAGTACGCCGAGATCGGCGTGAGGGCGTCCTCGACCGCCCACGCCGCGAGCTCCTCCTCCGAGAGCGGCACGAACGGCGGGTCGTCAGGCAGCGGCAGCCCCGTGTCGGGGTCCCACCCTGCCTCGATCGCCATACCCCTACGATCGAACACCAGTTCGAGAAGATCCAGAGTCCGTCCGGAGCAACTTCTCGATCGCGAACGGATCAACCGCGATCAACCCGGCATCCTCACCCCGTGCCCACGACCTCCGCCCGGACGCTGACTCTCCTGTCCCTCCTCGGTACCGGGCGCACGATCCCGGGGCGGGAGCTGCGCGAACGGCTCGAAGTCTCCGACCGCACACTGCGCCGCGACGTCGACACGCTCCGGGAGCTCGGCTACGCGGTCGAACCGGTCAAGGGCGTGCACGGCGGCTACCGGCTCGGACCGGGCGGTGCGGTCCCGCCGATCGTGTTCGACGAGGACCAGGCCGTGGCCACGGTCATCGCGCTCCAGACCTCGACGGCCGTGCTCCGCGGGATCGAGGAGTCGGCGCGGAGAGCCCGGACCACCGTCACGAACGCCCTCCCCCGCCGCCTGCGCCCGACCGCCGACGCCTTCACCGTCACCGTCGTCCCGAACCAGTGGGAGTTCCCCGCCGAGCCCATCGACGCCGCGGTCGTCGAGCAGGTCGGACGGGCCGTGCGGGACACCCAGGTGCTGCGGGTGACCCACAACGAGGAGGAGCTGCGCGTCGAGCCCCACCACCTCGTCGTCTGGGCCGCCCGCTGGTACCTCGTGGCTCACACGGCCGACGAGTGGCGGGTGCTGCGCCTCGACCGCATCCACCTGCACGCCCCGACGCACGCGCGCTTCCGGCCGCGCGCCCTGCCCACCGACCCCGTGAGCCTCGTCCGGACCACGCCCGACCGCGGCGGCCACCCCGCGCCCTGGCCCTGCCTCGGCGAGGCGCACCTCGACCTGCCCGCGGCCATGGTCGCCGAGTTCGCCCCCGGCGGCGCCGTCGTGGACGTCGTCGACGCCACGACCTGCCGCCTGACCATGGGTGCCTGGTCCTGGATCGGGCTGGCCGGGCTCTACCTCACCTTCGGCGCCCGGATGTCGCACATCGGGCCCGCCGCACTGCGCGCGGCGTTCGTCGAGGCCCGCGGCCTCACTCCATGACGGCGGGTCCCGACGACGGGGCCGGCGCCGGCCCGGAGCGCAGGCGGAACGCCAGCAGCACTCCCAGCGCGGTGAGCCCCGCCGTCACCATCATGAGGTCGTCGACCGCGGTGACGAAGGCGTGCGCCTGCACCTGCGAGTAGCTCAGGTACTGCTCGAGCATCGGCGTGTGCGGCGCCATGTGCGTCGCCGCGCCGGTGTCGCTGCCCTCCTGCGCCTGCTGCGCGGAGAGCAGGGCGGTGAGCGCCGCGAGCCCCATGGCCGAGGTGGTCCGCTGCGTGACGTTGTTGAACGCGCTCGCGCCCGAGACGCGGTCGGGCGGGACGGCGGAGATGCCGCCGGTCATGATCGGCATCATCGCGAGGCCCATCCCGACCGCCCGGAACACGAGGATCCACCGCAGCTCGTCCCACGACGTGTCGATCGACAGGTCACGCAGCATCCACGTCCCGAGCGCCAGGATCGTCAGCCCGATCACGGCGGGCCGGCGTGGCCCGATCGTGTCGTACAGCCGCCCCGCCACCGGCATGAGCAGACCCATCACGAGCGCCTGCGGCAACAGCAGCAGCCCCGTGTCGAACGCCCCGAGTCCCTGGCTCTGCTGCAGGAAGAGCGGGATGAAGAACAGCACCCCGAACAGGCCCACCGACAGCACGGCGATCAGCAGCAACGAGTTGGTGAACGGCCAGGACGAGAAGACGCGCACGTCCAGCAGCGGCTGGTCGACCTCGAGCTCGATCACCACGAACAGCGCGAGCGAGAGCAGCCCCACGGTGAGCAGGATCAGCACCGGGTACGAGGTCCAGCCCCACGACTGCCCCTCCGACAGGGCCAGGAGCAGCGAGAACAGGCCCACGGCGATCGTCAGGAAGCCCAGGACGTCGAAGCGGCGGCCGCGCGCCCCGCGCTCCATCGGCAGCCACACCACGGCCGCGACCGCGCCGACGACGCCGATCGGCACGTTGATGAAGAAGATGAGCCGCCAGTCGACGTACTCGACGAGATAGCCGCCGAGGGTCGGCCCGACGGCGGGCGCGAAGACGATCCCCAGCCCGTACATCCCCATGGCCGCGCCGATCCGCTCGCGCGGCACGATCCGGTAGACCATCGACAGCGCGACGACGGGGATGATCCCGCCCGGGACCGCCTGCAGGATGCGGAACGCGATCATCGAGTTGATGTCCCAGGCGAGCCCGCACAGCGCGGAGCCGAGGCCGAACCCGACCAGCGAGAGCACGTAGGCGCGCCCCAGCCCCAGCCGCTCCCCCAGCCACGCGCTCACCGGCACGATCACGCCGAGGGCGAGCGAGTACGCCGTCGACACCCACTGGATCTCGTCGGTGGTGACCCCGAAGTCCTTCTGCATCGACGGGATCGCGACGTTGACGATGCTGACGTCGAGCACCGACATGAACATGCCGGTGACGAGCACCAGCAGCGCCACGATCCAGGGGGTGCTCCGTCCCGACGGCGGGTCCTGCCGCACCGGGGCGGGCGCCGGCGGCGCCGCCGGCTTCTCGACGGCGGGTGCGTCCGCGGTCGTCGTCATGCCCGGAGTGTGGCACTGCGAACGCGCAGGTCAGAGGGGTGAACGGCAGCTCGCCGGCGGATGGTCCCGGTTCGACACGTGATGTCCGTTTCCCGATGATGACCTGATGCCCGGTTGGTACCTCGTCACCGTCACGGCGGTCGTCGTCCTGCTCGCGGTGCTGCTCATCGTGCGGCTCCGGGTGCACCCGGCCGTCGTCCTCGCCCTGGCCGCCACGGCCGTCGGCCTCGCGACCGGTCAGGGCCCCGTCGGCACCGTCGAGGCCCTGACCGACGGCTTCGGCGACATCCTCGCCGAGGCGGGCCTGCTCATCGCCTTCGGCGTGCTCATCGGGTCGCTGCTCCGGGCGATGGGCGCGATCGAGCGTCTCGTCGCGACGCTGCTCCGGTGGTTCGGGCCGCGCCGGATGCCGCAGACGATGGCGGTGGCGTGCGCGACCGTGCTCCAGCCGATCTTCGTCGACGTCCTGCTCGTGATCGCCGCGCCGCTCGCCCGCCGGATCGCCGCCCGGATCGGCCCGGGTGGCGTCCCGCGGATGGCGGCCGCCCTCGCCATCGGGTGCGAGTGCGGGATCGTGATGATGGTGCCCGGCATCGGCACCGTCGCGATCGCCGGTGTCCTCGGCGTCCCCCTCGGGCGCATGCTGCTGTTCGGTGTCCTGGTCCTCGTCCCGACCGTCATCGTCGCCACCGCCGTCACCGGCGCCCTGCTGTCCCGCTGGTGGGACCCGGCGCGCGACGAACCGCCCGCCGTCGAGCCGCCCGCCGTCGATCATCCCGCCGTCGAGCAGCCGGGACCGGCACCCGCGACGGCCACGGAGGCCGCACCCGTCGTCGGGAAGACCTCGCTGCCGGTGATGCTGGCGCCGCTGCTGGGGGCGCTGCTGCTCATCGCGGCCGGGGCCGTGGCCGAGGTCGCCGGGCTCGGACACCCCGTGCTCGCGGTCGTGTCGGCGCCGCCGATCGCCCTGCTCCTCGGCGTGCTCGGCACGATGGTGGTGGCCCGGCGGGTGCTGGGTCGGGAGGGTTCGGAGGAGCCGCTCGCCGAGGGTTTCCGGGAGAGCGGGCTGATCCTCGTCCTGACGGGGGTCGGCGGCTCGCTGGCCGAGGCGATCTCCCGGTCGGGGCTCGGCGACGTCCTCGGCGGCCTGTTCTCGGCGAACACCGCGCTGCCCCTCGCGACCGTGTGGCTCACCGCAGCGGTGCTGCACGTCGCGGTCGGCTCGGTGACGATCTCCGCGATCACCGCGGCCGGCATCCTCGCCCCGGTCGCCCCGGCGATCGGTCTGGACCCGGTGCTCGTCGCCCTCGCCGCGGGCAGCGGCGCGCTCTTCGCGGTGCACGTCACGAGCAACACCTTCTGGCTGCTCCAGTCCCTGCTCGGCCAGAGCGTGCGCGGGGCGTTGAAGACCTGCTCGCTCGGGGTGTCGATCGCGTCGGTCGTCGGCCTCGGCTTCACCCTCGCGCTCGGGCAGGTGCTCTAGGGGGTCATCGGCTCCGGGTGGTCGGGCAGGGCGAGGGTGCGGCGCGGCGACGGGCGGTGACCGAGGAAGTCGGGCCGGTTGGCCGAGCCGAACAGCAGTGGCAGCAGTTCGGCGGCGGTGATCCGGCCGTACCAGCCGGAGGCCGCGGGTGCCTCGCCGAAGGCGGTCACGGGGTCCGGCCGGACGGTCGGGCCGGCGACGACGAGCGGGGTCGGGTCACCGGTGTGCAGCACGCCGTCGACCGACGGCGTCGCGTGGTCGCCGGTCACGGCCACCACCGCGCGCTCGGCGAGCTCCAGCAGCCCGGCCAGCCCGGGGTCGGCCGCCTCCAGCACCTCGAGCTTGGCCCGGGGCCGCTTCGTGTGCCCGGCCTCGTCGGTCGCCTTCGTGTGCACGTGCACGAACCGCGCGCCGCCCGCGATCAGCTCGTCCGCCGCCTCCAGCCGGGCCGCGAGGTCGGTCCCGACGTCGGGTGCGGGGGCCAGGTGCCGCGCGTCCATCCCGAGCAGCGCGGCGATCCCGCGGTAGAGGCCGGTGGACGTGACGGCGGCCCCGTCGACCCCGGTGACCTCGGTGAACGAGGGCAGCGGGTCGCGCCGGCCGGACCACTTCGTCGTCAGGACGTCGAGCGGCGGGCGACCCCAGCGGCGCCGGTTGACCGGGTGCCCGACCAACGTGCGCCGGGCCTCGCGCAGGAACGTCGTGAGCGTCTCCGCCGTCGCGGCCGCCGACGGGGTGCAGGGCTGCACGGCCAACCAGGGGTGCCGGTCCTCGAAGAACGGATCGGAGTCCGTCACGGACCCGTCGTCGTGCCCGGGCAGCGTCAGCAACGCCTCCCCGCGGCGCCCGAGCGGCCGCAGCTCGACCCCGTGGCCGGCGGCCACCGGCCGCACCGCCTCGAACAGCGCGGCCGCGTCGTCGGCGTCGTCGGGAGCGCACCGGCCGGTGATCCACACCCGGCCGTCCTCGACGCGCGAGGCGCGGAGGGCGGCATGGGTGACCGCCGTCCCCGTCGGGACCTCGAGGCCCGCACCGAGCGCCTCCAGCACCGCCCGACCCGGGAACGGCACGTCGCCGAACCCGAACATCGCCCAGTGCGCGAGCTCCGAGGCCGGCGCGCGGCCCCAGCCGAACGGCAGGTGCCACCCGGAGCAGCCGCGGGCGGCGAGCGCGTCGAGGACCGGGGTGTGCGCGGCCTCGGCGGGGGTCCGGTCGCCGAGCTCCGGGACCGGACGGTCGCCGAGCCCGTCGAGGACCACCAGCACGACCGGCAGCCGGTCGTCGACGAGCCGGGGCTGGGTCTCGCCGTACGCGATCAGAGCAGGCTCCTGAGGACGGGGACGGTCGACGCGGGCACCAGCCGCTCCCAGGACCCGTCGTCGAACCCGGCCCGGATGTCGGTCGCGTCGAGCTTCGCCCCCGGGTCGCCGTCGAGCACGGTCACCGCGTAGCCGCCGGCGCGCAGCTGCGCGGCCTTCTCCACCTCCCAGGCCGAGTACGCCCGCACGTAGTGCTGCGCGTCGAGCGGGACGTACTCACCCCAGACCTCGGGACGGGTGAGGTCGAACGGCACCACCGTCGCCGTCAGGCCGGCCCCCGCGAGAGCGGCCGTCAGCAGCCGGACCCGCTGGTGGAACGTGAACGGGTTCGCCGCGTCGGTGTGCCGGTGTTCCGAGGTGGCTTCCCGACGACGGGCCCCGCGGTCGGGGTTGGTCACGGCCACCACGAGCTCGTCGTGGTGGGCGAGCGCGTGGGCGAACAGCTCGAGGTGCTGGTCGTGCACCGGCTGGAAGCGGCCCGTGACGGCGGCGAGGGTCACCGCAGCAGGCCCCGCGCGATCGCGTTGCGCTGGATCTCGTCGGTCCCCGCCGGGATCCTGAGGTTCCGCGCGATGCGGAAGAGCTTCTCCTCCGGCGAGCCCTTCCGGAGTCCCGCGCCGCCGTGGACCTGCATCGCGCGGTCCGCGACCCGGAAGAACGCCTCGTCGTTGACCACCTTGAGCAGGCTCATCAGGCGCGGGCCGGCCGGGTCGAGCGGCACCGCGGCCGGGCCGCCGGGCAACGCCTCCAGGTCGACCTGCAGCTGCAGCGACGCCGCCCGCGCGGTGTACACGTCGGCGTCCATGTCGGCGAGCATGTGCGCGACGACCTGCTGCTCGGCGATCGGCCGACCGCCGACCGTCCGGGTGCGCGCCCGGCCGACGGCGCGCTCCAGCAGCCACTGCCCCCACCCGGCGCACATCCCGCCGCGGATCATCCGTCGCCAGTTGATCCACGTCATCGCCAGCGCGAACCCGTCGCCGGGCTGCCCCACCACGTCCTCGGCCGGGATGCGGACGCCGTCGAAGTGCAGTTCGCCGGTGAGGCCGTCGTCGAGCATCGTCGGGATGTCGCGGCCCCGGGTGACGCCGGGCGCGTTCGCGTCGACGAGGAACATCGTCAGGCTGCGCGTCCCGGCGCCGGGCTCGGTGACGGCGGTGACCTGGATGACGTCGCAGAAGTGCGCGTTGGTGATCCACGCCTTGTGGCCGTCGAGGATCCAGTCGTCGCCGTCCTGGCGCGCCCGCGTGGTGATGGCCAGGACGTCGGTGCCGACGCTCGGCTCGGTGTTCGCGAACGCGGCGGTGATCTCGGCGCGCTTCAGCGGGTCGACCCAGTGCTCGCGCGCGGCGGGCGTGCAGTACTCGATCGCGTCGTTCGGCCCCTCGGTCCATGCCAGGGCGGCGAGCCCGAGGCCGAGCCCGCTGCGGTGGTAGACGAACTCCTCGACGTGCTGCATCTCGGGGCGGGTGAACCGGGTGGTCCCCGGCCCGGGCACGTGCGGGGCGTACAGCCCGGCCGCCGCCGACCGGCGCTGCGCCTCCCGCCGGGCCTCCCACACCGCGGGGTGCATGCGGCCGGCGTCGTCGAGGTGTGGGTTGAACGGGGTGCCGACGTCCTGGCGCGCCAGCTCCTCCTCGAGCGGCCCGACCTCGATCTCCAGGAACGTGCCGAACCGCTCCCGGTAGTGCTGGACCCGCTCGGTCCACCCCGCTGCGACACGCAGCGGAGCGGAGCTGCCGCGCGGGACGCCGGCTGCTGCGGCACGCAGCGGAGCGGAGCTGCCGCGCGGGACGCCGGACGCTGCGGCACGCAGCGGAGCGGAGCTGCCGCGCGGGACGCCGGATGCAGTGGTCATGCCCGGTGATCTACCGCCTCCGGCCCGTGAGCGCCACCTCCACGTCGAGCAAGATCCCGACGCGCGGAGCGAAGTGCTCGCTCAGCGAGCACTTCGCTCCGCAGGTCCGGATCTTGCGCCACCAGCACCTCGCCCATCCCGACGGCGGGTCGACGTCCCGACCCGTCCCCCAAGATCCCAACGCGCCGCGCGAAGTGCTCGCCCAGCGACCACATCGCTCCGCAGGTCCGGATCGTGCGCCGGCGGCCCACGGGACGACCGGTTCGGATCCTGCCGACTCGCGGCTACGTTGGCGGCATGCCGGCGCTCACCGCGGAGGACTCGGTCCTGCTCGTCGTCGACCTGCAGGAGCGGCTGATGCCGGCGATCTCCGGCGCGCCCGAGGTGCTGCGCAACGCCGGGCGGCTCGTCCGCGCGGCGACCCTGCTCGACGTCCCCGTCACCACCACCGAGCAGGAGCCGACGAAGCTCGGGCCCACCGTGGCTGAGATCGCGGACCTGCTGCCCGGACCCGCCGTCACGAAGTCGACCTTCGCGGCGGAGCTGGAGCTGCCCCGGCCACGGGCCGTGGTGTGCGGGTGCGAGGCGCACGTGTGCGTGCTCCAGACCGTGCTCGCGCTGCGCGCCGCGGGGCACGACGTGGCCGTGGTGGCCGACGCGGTCGGCAGCCGGGCGCCGGAGAACCGCGACGCCGCGGTCGCACGGATGCGCGACCACGGCGTCGAGGTGGTGACCACCGAGATGGTGGTGTTCGAGTGGCTCGGTGCCAGCACGAATCCCGCGTTCCGCGAGGTCCAGGCGTTGATCAGGTAGCCGACTGCGGGCGCCGCCGTCACGAGAGGGACCCGCAGGCGTCGTCAGGGCCTGACAGGGGCGCCGCATCGTCGGGTCGAGCGCGGCCGGCGGCGGCTGCGAAGATCGCCCGCGTGACCACCAGACCCACGGCGTTCTTCCGGGCCGACGGCGACGAGCTGACGCCGCTGCGGCGGGCGACGAGCGGGTGGGGCGGGCCGGACGGGCCGGGGCAGGCGCGCGGGACGGCGGTCAGCGGGATCCTGGCCCGCGGCGCCGAGCGCGCCGCCGCGCAGCTCGAGAAGCCCGAACGCTTCCGGCCGGTGCGCTGGAGCGTCGACCTGTTCCGGCCGGGCGGGATGGTGCCGAGCCGGGTCGAGGCGACGGTCGTGCGGGGCGGCCGGCGCCTGCGCCTGATCGACGTGGCCCTGGTGCAGGCGTCCGGGACGGTGGCGCGCGGGTCCCTGCTGCTGCTGGCCACCGGTGGCCCGACGGCGGGGACGACGTGGACGGCGCCGCTGCCCGCGGTGCCCGCGCCGCCGCCCGCCGACCTGGTCCCCGATCCCGACGAGCCGACGCTCTACCGCGCCGACGGGGACTGGACCACCGACCGCCGGCAGGAGAACGCGGCCCGGAAGGCGACCTGGTTCCCGGCCGCGCCGATCGTCGAGGGCGAGGAGCCGAGCGGGTTCGCGCACCTGGCGGCGATCGCCGACGCGGCCAACCTGACGTCGAGCTGGGGCACGCTCGGCGTGGAGTACATCAACGCGGACCTGACGCTGACGATCGCGCGCGTCCCCGACGCCGGGGACGGGGTCGGCGTGTTCGCGGAGTCCCGCGTCGAGTCCGACGGCATCGCCCTCGGCACCGTGACGATGTTCGACCGCCACGGCGCCCTGGGGAGCGTCACGATTGCGACGCTCGCGAACGGCGACCAGGTGGTCCAGCCGTAGCGCCGGCCTCCCCCTCGTCGCTCGCGAGGTAGAGCCGGACGAGCCGCTTCCAGACCCCGAGCAGCGGGTCGGCGGACCGGTCACGGGCCTCGAAGGTGTAGGTCAGCGCGGCGCCCCGCAGGCTGGTGAGCAGCACGGAGACGAAGTCGCCGAACCACGGGCGGCCCGCGAGGTCGGGCCCGAACATCTCCGCGACGGCAGCCCGGATGGCGCGGCCCAGCTCGCGTTCGCGGGGGGCGAGGGCAGCCGCGAGATCGGGGTGGTTCTTCGCGGCCACCCACAGCTCGACGGTCGCGGCGAACAGCGTGCCGTGGTGGGAGTTCCACAACGCGTCGATCGAGGCGTCGACGTCGCCGCGTGCGAAGGGCGGCGCGTCGAGGGTGGCGGTCCGTGCGGCGGCGAGGTGCTGCACGGCCGCGACGAGCAGGTGCTCCCGGGAGGGGAACTGGTGCAGGAGGCTGCCCCGCGAGACCCCGGACCGGCCCTGGATCCGCGCGGTGGTGGCGGCCGCGTAGCCGTCCTCGGCCAGGCAGGCGACCGCGGCCGCGAGGATCCGCTCGCGGGTCTCCCAGGCGCGCTGCTGCACCGGGAGCGGGGCGTTCGGAGAGGCCGGCACGCGCCCACCGTAGGCGGAACCTGCGGCTCGGACTAGTACGCCTTGACTATTTCCTGACGACGGGTGTGAAGTGGGGCACCCCGCACTCGACCCAGAGGTGACCCCGATGCGCCTGACCCAGGGGCCGGCCCGCGCGGCCCAGCAGACCCCCGACCTCGCCGCCACCGTGTTCGGGGGACGCACCCGCACCTGGCGGGAGAGCCTCGACCGGGTCGCCCGGTTCGCCGCGGCACTGCGCTCGCTCGGGGTGCAGGCCGGCGACCGCGTGGCGATCCTGTCGCTCAACCGGGACGACTACCACGAGGTCCAGCTGGCGGTGCCGTGGTCGGGGGGCGTGACGGTCCCGGTCAACACGCGCTGGAGCGTCGAGGAGATCGCCTTCTCCCTCGCCGACTCGGGCACCCGGGTCCTGATCGTCGAGCACACCTTCCGGGACCTGGTCCCCGGCATCCTCGAGCGGGCACCCGTCGTCGGGACCGTGATCCACTGCGGCGAGGGCGTTCCCGACGGCGAGCTCGGGTACGACGACCTGATCGCCCGCCACGACCCGGCGCCGGACGCGCTGCGGGGCGGCGACGACCTGGCGGCGATCTACTACACCGGCGGCACGACGGGGCGCCCCAAGGGCGTCATGCTCAGCCACGCGAACCTGCTCAGCTCGGCGCTGGGCACCGCCGCGACGGAGCACTTCCTGCTGCCCGGCGGGCGGCTGCTGCACGCCGCACCGATGTTCCACCTCGCGGACGGGGCCGCCTGGGTGGCGCGCAACGTCGTCGGCGGGACGCACGTGATCGTGCCCGGGTTCGACCCGGTCGGGGTCGCGGCCGCCGTGGCCGAGCACGAGGTCACCGACGCCCTGCTGGTCCCGACGATGGTGCAGATGCTGGTCGACTCCGCGGACGCCGCGTCCTACGACCTCTCCAGCTTCCAGCGGGTGATCTACGGCGCGAGTCCGATCAGCGAGGCCGTCCTCGACCGGGCGGCGAAGCGGCTGCCCACGGCCGAGTTCACCCAGCTCTACGGCATGACCGAGCTGTCGCCGGTGTGCACGATCCTCACCCCGGACGACCACGGCCACGACGGGCTCCGCCGCTCCGCCGGGCGGGCGGCCCCGCACAGCGAGGTCCGCGTGGTCGACCCCGACGACCGGGAGGTGCCGCCGGGCACGGTCGGCGAGATCGTCTCACGCGGCCCGCACGTGATGCTGGGCTACTGGAACCGCCCCGAGGAGACCGCCACCGCGCTGCGCGGCGGGTGGATGCACACCGGTGACGGCGGGTTCCTCGACGAGCACGGCTACCTGTTCGTCGTCGACCGGATCAAGGACATGATCGTCTCGGGCGGGGAGAACGTGTACTCCGCGGAGGTCGAGAACGCGCTGGCCCGCCACCCCGCGGTCAGCAGCTGCGCGGTGATCGGCGTCCCGGACGAGCAGTGGGGCGAGCGGGTGCACGCGGTCGTCGTCGCCGCTGTCGGGACGTCGACGACCGCGGACGAGCTGCGCGAGCACTGCCGGGCGCTGATCGCCGGCTACAAGTGCCCCCGCAGCGTCGAGTTCGTCGACGCCTTGCCGATGTCCGGCGCCGGGAAGATCCTCAAGCGCGAACTCCGCGCGCCCTACTGGGAGACGGCCGGGCGTGGCGTCTCCTGACCCGGTCCGGCTGACCGTCGACCACCGCCGGGTCGCGGTCGTCGAGCTGCACCGTCCCGACGCGGCCCACAGCATCGACCTCGCGACCGCGACCGCCCTGGCGGAGGCGGTGCACCGGGCCGCCGACGCCCGGGTGATCGTCCTGCGCAGCAGCGGACGGTTCTTCTGCGCCGGGGGCGACCTGTCGTCGTTCACCGGCGACGTCGCTCCGCGCCTGCAGGAGACCGCCGAGGCCTTCCACGGCGCCGTCCGGGCGCTCGCGGCGGCGGACGCCCCGGTGATCGCCCGCGTCCAGGGGACCGCGGCCGGCGCGGGCCTGTCGCTGGTCGCCGGCGCGGACGTCGCGGTCGCCGCCGAGGAGGCGAGCTTCGTGTTCGCCTACGGCGCGGCGGGCCTCTCCCCCGACGGCGGCGCCTCGTACTTCCTGCCCCGCCTCATCGGCGCCCGCCGGACCTACGAGCTCGCCCTGACCAACCGCCGCCTCGACGCCGCGACCGCCGCGGAGTGGGGACTCGTGAACCGGGTCGTGCCGGCAGCGGACCTCGACGACGCCGTCGAGGAGTACGTCGGGGCGGCCCTGCGCGGGTCGGCCGGGTCCCTCGGGGCCGTCAAGCACCTCGTCGCGACGAGCCCGGACGCGACGTTGGACGAGCAGCTCGACCGGGAGTCGGCCGCGCTGTTCGCCCGCGGGGCCTCGGCCGACGGCCGGGAGGGCATCGCGGCCTTCCTCGCGAAGCGGGCGCCCGTCTTCGGAGGCGCGGCCGGGTGACGATCCGGACTACGAGGACGTGATCGCCCCGAGCGTCGCCAGGAGCTCGTCGGCG
Source organism: Actinomycetospora soli (assembly GCF_021026295.1). Lineage (GTDB taxonomy): Bacteria > Actinomycetota > Actinomycetes > Mycobacteriales > Pseudonocardiaceae > Actinomycetospora > Actinomycetospora soli. Next base: position 57,469 of record NZ_JAJNDA010000005.1, on the reverse strand, counting down.
AGCGCGGGCAGGTCCTCGTCCTCCGTCGCGTCGAGCCAGCGCTCGTAGGCGGTCAGGAACACCTGGACCCCCACCCGGGCGGCCAGCTCGGCGACGGCCCCGTCGACGCCCCGCTGCGCGAGCGCGTCGGCCACGTCGACCGCCATGGCGTGCTGCTTCGTCAGGTCGCGCTCACGGAGCTCCGGGTTGGCGGCGATGACGGCCTGGCGCTCCCGCAGGGAGGAGCGCGGGGCGAGGCCCTCCCAGTCGAACTGCGCCAGCACCCGGACGACGACGCCGAGCGGCTCGGCGACCTCGGGCGCGCGGAGGATCCCCTCCACCAGGGCCGTCCGCACGGCGTCCGCGTCGGCGAACAGGACCTCGCGCTTGTCCGGGAAGTAGCGGAAGAACGTGCGGTTGGTGACGCGGGCCCGGCGCGCGATCTCGACGACGCTCGTCGCGTCGAACCCCTGCTCGCGGAACAGCTGCAGGGCGGCCGCCGTCAGGCGTTCCTCGCTGCCCTGCTCCCACCGCGGCACGATGCCGACGATACCGAGTGATGACACGCCATGACATCAAGGGCTAGCGTGATGTCACACCGTGCCATCACACCCCGGGAGAACACCGTGGACCACCTCGTGACGGCGACCCCGACCGGAGGCCTGCTCGAGCTCGCCGCCGAGGAGCGGGACGCACTGATGACCCGGGAGCGCCAGGTCGCCACGGCGCTCGTCGACGCGGGCGTGATCGTCTGGATGTGGCGGCTCCCGGAGAGCGGGACCAGCGTGACGATCTGGAACGCCGAGAGCCGCGAGGACCTCGACGCGCACCTGCGCACGCTGCCGGTCCTCCCCTACAACGACCTCGAGATCACCGCTCTGGCCCTCCACCCCGCCTTCCCGACTCCCCTACGCGCCGCGGCACGGCCGGCGTGACGCCGACCGGTACGCGGCGCCCCTCGGCGTCGGAGGGCCCAGAATCTCGGCGAGCGGGGCCGGCCGACACGTGCGCCGGAGTCCGCCGGGACCGGACCACCGCCGGTGATCGCGTCGCGCAGGGCGCCCACGTGGCTCGCACACCGGCCCGCGGGGCCCGGTCATCGCCCAGCTCCCCGCGGCCGCCTGCGTGCGCCACCGTCAGCCGGCGCCCCCGCACGCCGCCTCGTCGGACGAGGGTCCGAGCGGGTCGGTGGCGTCCACCGCGAAGACCCGCCCGTCCGGCGCGCGGAGCTCGCAGCTCAGGGTCGTGCGCGGGTTCCGGTCGGGCGGCCCCGCGACCCGCGCCCAGACCCAGTTGCCGTTCTCGTGGGGCACGGGCAGGACGGCGGTCGGACGCTCCGGGGACAGTTCCACCGGGGTCGCGTCGATGCCCTCCCCCGTCAGCCCGGACGGGCTGCGCTGACGGACGTCGAACCACACCGTCATCGGCGTCCCGGTCTCGGCGGACACGGTCAGCGTGTTCGGCGGTCCGGAGTCGGTGACGGCGGCGCACCCGGCCAGGAGGCAGGCCCCGGCCCCGCACAGCGCGGCGAGTCCCGTCACGAGCGTCCTGGTCACCGGGGCCTCCCGCCTCGACGTCAGCGTCCGTCCGCCACCGTGCAGCGAGGACGGCCGCGGGGCATCGGCTCGGCGGGGCACATCCGGACGACCACCCTCCGCCCGTGAGGTCGGCGCCGGGCCCGCTCGGCGCAGGCCGGCGCGCCGAGCGGATCTCCCTGAGGCGACGGCGGGGCATCCGGCTCCGCCCGCTGCGCCCTTCGGCCGCGTCCCCGGTCGCCGGTCGCGTCCCGGACGCAGATCGGCGCAGCCGCCCGCCTCCGGCTCTCAGGATCGCCGGGTCACGCCGGAGGAGATCCCTACCGTCGCGCCGTGCCGAAACACCGCGCTCCCCGCGCCGCCACCCCGCTCCGTCGGACCGTGGTCGCCACCACCACCGGGCCGCCGGCCCTCGCCGCCCTCGGGGCGGTCGTCGCCCCCGCCGCCCAGGCCGCGCCGTCGGTGAACTGGGACGCGATCGCGCAGTGCGAGTCCTCGGGCAACTGGGCCGCGAACACCGGGAACGGGTTCTCCGGCGGCCTGCAGTTCACGCCGTCGACGTGGAAGGCGTTCGGCGGCACGGGCTCGGCCCACAACGCGTCCCGCGAGGAGCAGATCGCGGTGGCCGAGCGCGTGCTCGACGGGCAGGGCATCGGGGCGTGGCCGGTGTGCGGGAAGAAGGGCGGGACGCCCTCGTCCGGCTCGTCGTCCGGCTCGTCCGGCTCGTCCTCCGGGACGACGACGAAGGCGAGCACGAAGGACACCTCGACCGCGAAGCGGTCCTCCGGGTCGACCCCGAAGCGCAGCGTCCCCGCGAAGCAGGCCGCGAGCGGAACCGGCGGCTACACGGTGAAGGCCGGGGACACGCTCTCCTCGATCGCCGGCGCGCAGGGCATCTCCGGCGGATGGCGCTCCCTGGCCGACGCCAACCCGGACATCGCGACGAGCCCCGACCTGATCTTCCCGGGCCAGTCCCTCACGATGCCGGCCTGACGGCCCGCTGCCTCTCCCGACGACGGGTCCGCGACCGGCGCAGGTCGCGGAGCCACCTCAGCGGGACGCCCGCTCCGCGAACGCGGTCAGCGCGGACGGGTCGTCGACGGCCCCCGGGCTCGCGACCTCCTCGACCGGCCGGCCCCGCAGGATCTGCTTCACCGGCTTCTCCAGCTTCTTGCCGGTCATCGTGCGGGGGACGGCAGGGACGGCCTCGATGACGTCGGGCAGGTGGCGCGGCGAGAGCTCGGACTTCAGTGCCCGTCGGATCCGGCCGAGCAATCCCTCGTCGAGCTCGCCTCCCCCGGCGACGACGACGAAGAGCAGCAGCTCTCCCGGCCCGCCGTCGGAGGCCTCGAGGTGGACGACGAGCGAGTCGGCGACCTCCGGGAGCTCCTCGACGACGCTGTAGAACTCGGCGGTGCCCAGCCGCACGCCGCCGCGGTTGAGCGTGGCGTCCGAGCGGCCGGTGATCACGAAGCTGCCGCGGGAGGTGCGGATCGCCCAGTCGCCGTGGCGCCACACGCCGGGGAACTCGTCGAAGTAGGACTCGCGGTAGCGCTCGTCGTCGGGGTCGTTCCAGAAGCGGACCGGCATCGACGGCATCGGGCGGCGGATCACCAGCTCCCCGACCTCGTCGACGATCTCGCGGCCGGACTCGTCGAAGACGGTGACGTCGACGCCGAGGCACGGCCCGGCCAGCTCGCCCCGGTACACCGGCAGCCACGGGTTGCCGGCGACGAAGCCGGAGCCGACGTCGGTGCCGCCGCTCATCGAGTTGACGAGCACCCGGGGGCCGAGCTGCGCGGCGGCCCAGTCGAACCCGTCGTCGGGAAGGGGCGATCCGGTGATCCCGAGCAGGCGCAGCGACGACAGGTCGCGCCCCGACCGCGGCTCGACCCCGGCCTTGCGGCAGGCCATGAGGTAGGCGGGGCTGGTGCCGAGGTGGGTGAGCCGGGCGTCGGCGGCGATGGCCCACTGCGCGGTGAGGTCGGGGTACAGGAAGTTGCCGTCGACGAGCACGATCGCCGCCCGGCACAGCAGCCCGGAGACGAGGATCGGCCACATCGTCCAGGCCGTCGTCGTGAACCAGCAGAAACGGTCGCCGGGGCGCAGGTCGAGCGCCAGGGAGTGGTTCTTGAGGTGCTCGAGCAGGATGCCGCCGTGCCCGTGGACGATCGCCTTGGGCAGCCCGGTGGTGCCGGAGGAGAACAGCACGGTGAGCGGGTGGTCGAACGGCACCGGCTCGAAGGCGAGCTCACCCGGCTCCGCGAGCAGGTCGTCCCAGCTCAGGGCGTCGGGGACCTCCTGGGCACCGTAGGGCACCGCCACCACGTGGCGCACGGTCGGCAGGCCCGCCCGGATCGTCGCGACGTCGGCGGTCTTGTCGATCGGCTTGTCGCCGTAGACGTAGCCGCCGATCGTCAGGAGCACGGTCGGCTCGACCTGCGCGAACCGGTCGATCACGCTGCGCGCGCCGAACTCCGGGGCGCACGCGGCCCAGATCGCGCCCAACGACGCGCAGGCGAGGTAGGCGACGACCGCCTCGGGGATGTTCGGCAGGAACCCGACCACCCGGTCGTCGCGCCCGACGCCGAGCCGCTGCAGGCCCGCGCGGCACCGGGCCACCCGGTCGGTGAGCTCGCCGAAGGTCAGCTCCTGCTTCTCGCGGGTCTGCGAGTAGGCGACGACGGCGGTCTCCTGCAGATCTCCCCGCAGCAGGTGGGAGGCGTAGTTGATCGCGCTGCCCGGGAACCACGTCGCGCCCGGCATCTCCCGGGAGGCGAGGACCTCGTCGGAGAGGCCCTCCACCCCGAAGTGGTCGCGGATCGCGCGCCAGAACCCGTCGAGGTCCTCGACCGACCAGCGGTGGAGCTCGGCGAAGTCGGCGAACGACCGGTCCAGGCCCGCCAGGAACTCCCCCAGGGCGGTCCCGTCGAGGGGGCCGGCGTCTCGGATCACGGTCATCGCGTCACGCTCCGTGGGCGTCGTTGCGGCAGGGGACGGCTCGGCACGAGCGTCGCCGTCGTGGCGACGCTAGGCCGCCGAGTGCCCCGTGTGGTGCTCAGGATTCCTGTGCACCACACACGGCATGCCATGACCCAGCCACTCCGTGGGGCACCGGGCCGCTACCCCGTGGCGAGCAGCATCGCGACCATGCCCACGTCCATGACGACGTGCGGGACGGTGCCCACCCGCAGGGTCCGGACGTCGGCGCGCGGCGCCGGCGCCGGCGCCGGCGCCGGCGGACCAGTGGGGACCGGGACCGGCTCGGGTGCCAGGGCGAGCTGCGGCGCGAGCAGCACGACGGCCGTCGTCGCGATCGCATCGAGGGCGAAGAGCACCGCGAGCACCCAGGCCGCCGCGCCGGGACCCGCATCGGCCATGTCCATCCCCGCCATGTCGCCCGCGTGGCTCCCGGCGAGCTCCGCGTAGAGCATCGCCCCGGCCGCGACCAGGTGGAACAGGTGAGCGGGACGGGCCGCACCCGGACCTCGGACCAGCAGGACCGCGAACGCGAGCCCGAGGACCACGAGGACACCCACCGCGGCCGCGCGCACCGCGCCGGTCCACCAGGGGGTCAGCATCAGCGCCATGACCAGGTTCATCACGAGGTGCCCGGTCTCGGCGCCCCGCCCGGTCACGTAGCGGTCGACGCTCCGGCCGCGGACGAGCTGGACCGCGCTGACGGCGGCCGCGGCGAGCAGGGCGACCAGGAGCAGCCGGTCCAGCGCGGGCGACCCGGTCACCTCGCGCCCCCGAGCGGACCGGGGACGTCGCGCGCCCCGAGCTCGGCGAGCGCGTCGATCACCCGCCGCCGCCCGAGCTCGAGCTCGCCGCCGAGCCAGGCGCAGAGGACCTCGGTGGTGCCCGCGATGACGTGCCGGGCGGCGAGCCGGGCCAGGGGGTCGGTCGGGTCCCGGCGGAGCACGTTGGTCAGCCAGAACTCGGCGTAGCGCGCGAACGTGCGGTCGCGGTGGGGGCGCAGGGTGCCGTGCCCGGCGGCCTCGACGTAGAGCCGGGCGAGCCGCCGGTCGTCGGCGAGGAGGTCGGTGAGCTCCCCGACGGCGGCCCGGGACCGGTCGAGCCGGGTCGGCCCCGCCACGAGCAGGGCGGCCACGATGCGGCGGTTCACCGTGCGGAAGAGCTCCTCGAGCACGGCGACGAGCAGGGCGTCCCGGTCGGGGAAGCTCTCGTAGAAGTACCGCTTCGTCAGGCCGGCCCGCGCACAGACCTGCTCGACGGTCACCGCCGCGACCCCCTGGTCGGCGACGACGTCCAGGCAGGCCTCGCGGAGCTGCCGGTCGCGTCGGCGGCGGCGCTCGTCGGCGCTCAGGCCGCGGTAGAGCCGGGTCTCCGTCACCCCCTCATGTTGACACGCCTGCGTTCCAGTTGGTCAGATGGCATCTGACACAGCGACGTATCAGATGACGGGAGGGGCCGGGATGGCGTGCTGCGTGGCGGCCGGACTGCTCATCGCGTTCGTGCGTCGGCAGTGGTTCCGCCTGTTCCCGGGACGCGCCCCCGAGCAGGCCGGGTTCGCGCCGCCCGCCCGTCGCGAGGCACCGACCACGACCGCCGTCAGGAAGGCCTGAGACGAGATGAGTGCCGCGGAGTTGCCGGGACCGGTGACCACCACCGCCCCGACCGGCCGGGCCGGCGACCGCCGGACGACCGTGCTGCTGCCCGACGTGGCCGCCCTCGGCCCGGTGACGGCGCGCCGGATGCGTCGGGCGGTCGCCGTGTACGCGGTGTTCTGGGTGCTCGGCTCACTGCCCGGGTGGCTCGGCGCGACACCCGCGCCGACGAGCTTCGGGCTGGGGCTCGTCCTGCCCGGCGGGGGCTTCCTCTACGGCGGCTCCCCCGTGCTCGCCGCGGTGGCCCTCCTGGTGTTCCTGCTGGCGCTCGTCGTCTGGTGGTTCGCCGGGCCCGTGGTCCTGCCGCCGGTCGTGTGGGTCGTGGGCGCCGGGCTGTCGGCGCTCGCCGTCGACCCCACCAAGGTCGTCCCGACGATGCGCACGGCCGTCCCGGCCGCGGTGGTCGTGCTGCTCGTGGCGGCGGTCGTCGTGCACCGCGGGCGCCACGCGGCCCAGCGGCGCACCCGGGACCGGCTCAACGCCGAGCTCGCGCGGACCGACTTCCTGATCACCGGTCCGCCGGCCCTCGCGAGCGACCTGCCCGTCGTCGAGAGCTCCGCCGACGACCTCGCGCACCTGCGTTACGCGCTGGACATGGCCCTGCAGCCGGTGGACGAGTTCCGGGGCTTCACGATCCTCGACCAGTACCGCGAGGCCGCCCTGCGCTATCAGCTGACGGCGCTGTGCAACGGCGTCGCGATGTAGCAGTTCACCCGGACCCCGGCCTTCTCCGGGTACCTGGCCGAGGCCCAGCGGAACGCGATCGAGAAGGTCCTGCTGCGCAAGGTCTGGGGCTACTGGGCGGCCGAGAACCTCTGGGGCAACCTCTCGACCAACCGCGACCCGCTCGACACCGACGAGAACATCATGCTCTCGGGCTGGCACGGGACGATGGTCGGCGCGTACTCGGTGCTCAACGACGACCGCTACTCCGCGCCCGGCGGACTGACCTACCGGTGGTCCGACGACGAGGCCTACGCGCACGACTTCCACGCGCTGGCCGGACAGATCCACCGCAGCATGCTCGCCTCGGACTACGCGCTGATCCCGTGCGAGCCGAACTGGATCTACACCGTCTGCAACACCTTCGGCATCAACACGCTGCTCGCGCACGACGCGGTGCACGGCACGGCGTTGTTCGAGGACGTCCGCGACCGGCTGCACCACGCCTACGAGCACGAGTTCCTGCGCCCGGACGGGCGGATCGTCGGCGTCCGGGCCCGGCACCTCGGCCTGTCCTGGAACTTCTGGGCGGGCGCCGCCGTGCAGCTCAACACCACGTTCTGGCTGCACGCGGGGTTCCCCGACCTCGCGCAGCGGGCCTGGTGGCTGCTGCGGGAGCGGGAGCTGGACACCACCGACGGGCTGCCGGCCCTCCCCCTCGGCCTGGTCTCGCGCCTCGATCCCGGCAACTACACGCTCGGCCGCGACACGCTCGGGCTGATCGGGATCACCATGGCCGCCCGCGAGGTCGGCGACGAGGAGACGGCCGCCGCGGCGGCGGCCCGGCTCGCCGACCGCGAGCCGGTCGAGGAGCGCCACGGCGCCCGCCGGTACGCCGACTCCTCACCACTGGTCAACTTCTACGGCGTGCTCGGACGCTTCGGGCGCGCGGGCGGCCTGCGCGACCTGCTCGGCCACGGCGCCGTGCCCGAGGCCTGGCGCAACGGCCCGCGCCTGGCCGAGGTCGCCTACCCCGACGTGCTCGTCGCCCGCGCGGTCACCGACGGGAACGCCCTCGACCTCGTCCTGCGCCCCGGCGACGGCCCGGTGCGGACCACCCTCGCGGTCGACCGGCTCGTCCCCGGGCGGACCTACGCCGCACTGGGCACGACCGCCGACACGGTCACGGCGGACGGGTCGGGGCGCGCCCTGCTCGAGGTCGACCTCGGCGCGCGGCACGAGGTCCGGCTGCACTGAGCGCGCGGGCTCAGCGGGTCCGGCGCCAGAAGCTGTTGTACGGGGTCAGCTTGTCGACGAACGTCCAGCCGGTGGCCTGCAGGTACCCGACGACGGCGTGGTCGACGAAGTCCTCCACCAGCAGCAGCGCCTCGGCGGCCCCCGTCGTCGTCGCGAGGGCGCCGTCGAGGGCCGGGACCTCGTAGCCCTCGACGTCGAGCTTGAGCACGACGACGTCGTCGGCGCGGACCTCCGGCAGGTCCGCGAGCGTGGCGTCGACGGTCGTCACGGCGACCTGCTCGCGGCGCGCGCCGCCCACGAGGTCGGCGCGGACGCCGCTGCTGCCGGGCTCCTCCGCGTCGAAGGTGAGCAGCAGGCGGTCCACCGACCCGTCGCCGCACGCGACCCGCACGCGGTGCACACGGTCGGCGACGCCGTTGAGCTCGACGTTGCGGGCGAGCAGGTCGTGCGAGTCGTAGGCCGGCTCGAACGCGACGACCGTGACCGCGGGATCGTGCCGCGCGACCGTGACGGTGTAGGTCCCGAGGTCGGCCCCGATGTCGAGGAAGGTGACCGTCCGGCCCGCGGCGCGGTAGCGGTCGAGCTCGGCGAGCAGGCGGTCGACGTCGGGCCGCTCGAAGGCGGGCGAGGCGCAGGCGGCGTCGATGGTGCCGGGCCGCACGGCGAAGCGGCCGAAGCGGGAGTCGACCTCGTCGATGCCCAGCCCCCGCAGCGGGGCCGGCCGGCGTCCGGCGAACCGCGCGACGGAGTACGACCACTCGTAGGCGGTGAGCCGCAGCCGGTGCGAGCGGACGTCGGTGACCATGCCGACCGTCTTGTCCTTCACGTAGGAGGCGACGAACCGGGCCCGGTCACGATGCCGGAAGCCGAAGGGACGCGACGGAGCCGGCAACGAAGTCGTCATGCGCCGAATGTCGCAGGATGGCGCCGTCGACGTTAGGCCGATCGCGTGAGCAGCACTCGTTCGGGTGGCGCGGAGGACCCGTCCTCAGGACGCCGGGACCGACGGTCACGGGGATGAAACAGACATTCGTCGCACATCGTGTGACCATGCGCGGATGGCTGACGCCCCGGCGGACACGGCGACCGCGCCGCACGCGACCAAGCTGAAGCGCACGGTGGGCACGGTCCTGCTGTTCTTCTTCATCGTCGGCGACACCCTCGGGGCGGGGATCTACACCCTCGTCGGGACGATGGCCCAGGACGTGGGCGGCATGCTGTGGCTGCCGCTGGTCCTCGCGCTCGTCCTCGCCCTGCTGACCGCGGGCACCTACGCCGAGATGATCACCAAGTACCCGCACGCGGGCGGAGCGGCGCGCTACGCCGAACGGGCGTTCACGATGCCGTTCGTGACGTTCGTGGTCGGCTTCTTCATGCTCTCCTCGGGGATCACGACGTCGGCGCTGCTCGCCAGCGCCTTCTCCGGGGACTACCTCTCCGAGCTGATCGACGTGCCCGCCGCCCCGGTCACCGTCGTGTTCCTGCTGCTGCTCATCGCGATCAACCTGCGCGGGGTGAAGGAGTCGCTCTCGGCGAACGTGGTGGCGAGCGTGATCGAGGTCAGCGGCCTGGTCCTCGTGATCGTCGTGGCGGCGATCGTGTTCGGCAGCGGCGGCGGCGACGTCGCCCGCATCCTCACGCCCTCGCCCGACCAGCCCCTGCTCTACGGCGCGTTCGCCGCGTCGGTGACGGCGTTCTTCTCCTTCCTCGGGTTCGAGGCCGCGGCGAACATGGCCGAGGAGGTCAAGGACCCGAGCCGGGCCTACCCGCGGGCGCTGTTCGGCGCGATCGGCACGGCGGGCGTGATCTACCTGCTCATCGCGCTGGGCTCGGCGATCGTGGTCGACCCGCTGCGGATGGCGGAGTCGACGGGCCCCCTGCTCGAGGTCATCACGGCCTCCGGCCTCGCGATCCCGGGCTGGCTGTTCTCGGTGGTCGCCCTGATCGCGATCGCCAACGGCGCGCTGCTGTTCATGGTCATGGCCAGCCGGGCGACCTACGGGCTGGCCGAGGCGGGACTGCTGCCCTCGATCTTCGGCAACGTCGCGCCGACGCTGCGCACCCCGTGGGTGGCGATCCTCGTGGTCGGCGCGGCGACGATCGGCATGAGCTTCGTCGGCGGCATCGGCACCCTCGCCGACATGACCGTGCTGCTGCTGGTCTTCGTGTTCATCTCGACGAACGTCTCGTGCCTCGTGCTGAAGAACGACCGGGTCGACCACGAGCACTTCACGATCCCGCGCGTCGTGCCGGTGCTGGCGATCATCGCGAGCATCGCGCTGCTGTTCCAGCAGTCGTCGGAGATCTGGCTGCTGGCCGCGGTCTACCTGGCGGTGGGCACGGTGCTGTTCCTCATCGCCCGCTACAGCCGGCGCCACTTCGACCAGGGGCCGCACGAGACGTCGTTGACGTTCTGAGTCGGGCAGCCGCCGGCACCCGCCGTCCCGCCACCCGCCGTCGGGAAGGATCGGCCGCATGGCCCGCACCGACCGCGCCGCGCGCGTGATCAGCGCCGACCCGGAGCGGGTCCACGCCGCCCTCGTCGACCCGGACGCCCTCGTGACGTGGCTGCCGCCGGAGGGCATGCGGGGGCGGATCGAGCGATGGGACCTGCGCCCGGGCGGCGGGTTCCGGATGGAGCTGACCTACCTCGACGCCGCCGGCGCCCCGGGGAAGTCGACCGCGGCGACCGACGTCGTGGAGGTCGGGTTCGGCGAGGTCACCGCGCATCGGGTGGAGTGGCGGACGGAGTTCGTGGCCGACGACCCCGCGTTCGCCGGGGTCATGACGATGACGTGGTCGCTGCGCCCGGCCGGGTCCGGCACCGAGGTGGTCGTGACCGCCGACGACGTCCCGCCCGGCATCGGGGCGGACGTGCACGAGGAGGCGATGGCCTCCTCACTGGCGAACCTCGCCGCCGCCGTCGAGCGCTGACAGCTCCCGGGCCACCGCGCCGCCGAGCGCGACGTTGGCCCGGTAGAGCGCGAGGTTGACCTCCAGGCTGCGGCCCGCGCTCGCGCGGTGCAGGTGGTCGAGCAGGTGCGGGGTGGTGTCCTTGCCGCGCACGCCGTGGGCCTCGGCGTCGGCGAGGGCCCCGTCGAGCACCGCGCGGTGCAGCTCGTCGTCGAGCTCGTCCGCCTCGGCCACCGGGTGGGCGAGCAGCACCGCCGAGGACAGCCCGAGCGCGTCCCGCGCCCGCACCACCGCGGCCACCTCGCCCGGCGTCTCGACCCGGTCCGCGATCCCGAACCCGGAGTCGCGCACGTAGAAGCCGGGGAAGGTCGTCGTGCGGTAGCCCAGCACCGTGACCTGCAGCGTCTCCAACCGCTCCAGGGTGGCGCCGACGTCGAGGATCGACTTCACCCCCGCCGAGACCACGAGGATCGGCACACCCGCCAGCGCCACGAGGTCCGCCGACTCGTCGAACGTCGTCGCGGCGCCGCGGTGCACGCCGCCGAGGCCGCCGGTGGCGAAGACGCCGACGCCCGCGCGGTGGGCGAGGACGGCCGTCGCCGACACCGTCGTGCCGCCCGACCAGCCCTGCGCCATCGCCACGGGCAGGTCGCGCGTGCCGATCTTGTGCACGTCGTCGGCGGCCCCGAGTCGGTCGATCTCCCCGGACGAGAGCCCGACCGTCGGCCGCCCGTCGACCACGCCGACCGTCGCCGGGACGACCCCCGCCCCGCGCAGCAGTGCCTCGGCGTCGCGGGCCGCCGTGACGTTCCGCGGTCGCGGCAGACCGTGGGTGATGATCGTGGTCTCGAGCGCGACGACGGGCCGGCGGGCGGCGACCGCCGCGCGGACCTCGTCAGAGACGGACACGGCCGACGAGATCGCCATGGTCGGCATCCTGCCTCCTCACACCGCCTTGGACCCGTCCCGACGGCGGGTTATGGTCGCTCCATGATCGCGGCGGTGCTGCTGACCACGCGGGGTCACATCGACCTCGCGCGGGTCGCCTCCGCGCTGTGTCGCGCCTGACGTCTCGTCGCCGCACCCCCTCACCTCCCGGGCCCGGTCCGCCCGGCGGCCGCGCGTGCCGCCGCGCCCCGGCCCGGTCGTCGCCGTGCCCCCGTCCGCGAGAGGAACCCATGACCGCCACCGTGCCCACCGAGACCACCCCCGACGCGAGGCTCGACGAGCTCTTCGCTCCCGTCTTCGCGCGCATCGCGGAGGGCGCGCTGCAGCGCGAGCACGACCGTGCGCTGGCCTTCGACGAGGTCCGCGCGCTCAAGGAGGTGCGCTTCGGCGCGCTGCGGGTGCCCGTCGAGTTCGGCGGGTACGGCGCGAGCGTGCGCCAGCTGTTCCGGCAGCTCATCGCCCTGGCGGCGGCGGAGTCGAACCTGCCGCAGGCCCTGCGCGTGCACTGGTGGTTCGTCGAGGAGCAGCTGCTCGCCGAGCCGGGGCCCGAGCGGGAGCGCTGGCTGCGCGCGGCCGCCGACGGCACGCTCGTGGGCAACGCGATCTCCGAGCCGGGCGTCGGCGCGATCGACCGCTACCAGACGACCCTGACCCCCGACGGCTCCACCGACGGCGCCCTGCGCCTGAACGGCACGAAGTACTACAGCACCGGCAGCCTCTACGCCGACCACATCATCGTCGCGGCCGACCAGGCCGGCGAGCGCGTCGCGGTCCTCGTGGACGCCGACGCCGAGGGCATCACCCAGCACGACGACTGGGACGGCTTCGGCCAGCGCCTGACCGCGAGCGGCACCACCGAGTTCAGCGACGTCCTCGTGCCCGGCGACCGGGTGCTCGGGCCGGGCTACGGGACGCCGGGGCGCACGTACGGCACCTCCTACCTGCAGCTCGTGCAGCTCGCCGTGCTCGCGGGCATCGCGCAGCGCGCGACCGACGACGTGTCCGCCTGGGTCCGCGAGCGCACCCGCTCCTACACCCACGCCGCCGCCGACCTGCCCAAGGACGACCCGCTGGTGCAGCAGGTGATCGGCCGGCTGTCCTCGGCCGCCTACGCGGCCCGGACGATCGTGCTCGACATCGCCGACCAGCTCGACGTGATCCTCGCCGGGGACAGCGAGGACGCCGACCTGCTCGACCGCGTCGAGTTCGACGTCGCCCGCGCCCAGGCCGCCGTCATCCCGACGGTTCTCGACGCGACGACCCAGCTGTTCGAGGTCGGCGGCGCGTCGATCACCTCGGAGGCCCTGCGCCTCGACCGGCACTGGCGCAACGCCCGCACCATCTCGGTGCACAACCCGCTGATCCACAAGCTCCGCACGGTCGGCGACCACGTGCTCAACGGCTCCGAGCTGCCCTACGCCTGGAGTGCGGGCAAGCGCTGACGCCACTCCTCCCCCGGTCCCGCGCGAGGGGAACCCTCGGGCCAGAAGAGCGCCCGAATCCTCCCCTCGCGCGGCGAGGTGGCGGACACGCGGCGGGTGACGGGCGCGGGAGCGGCGCGACCTACCCTGGCCGCGTGCCGATGACCGCCAAGTACGCGACCACCTGCGGGGTGTGCGCCGCCCCCGTCTCCCCCGGCGAGCAGATCGCGAAGGCCGGCCCGCGGTGGGCGCACGTGGCGTGCGCGGACACGGCCGGGGACGCCCCGGCGAAGGCGCCGGGCACGGCACCCGCGAAGAAGGCCGCGACGAAGGCGACGAGGCCGGCGCGCGCGGACATGCCCGCGGCCGAGGGGGCGCTGGAGGTCTGGACCGACGGCGCGTGCTCGGGCAACCCCGGCCCCGGTGGCTGGGCGTGGGCGACGCGGGACGGCCGGCAGGACAGCGGCGGCGAGGCCGGCACCACGAACCAGCGCATGGAGATCCGCGCCGCGCTCGAGGCGGTGCGCTCGCTCGAGGGCCCGTTGGTGGTGGTCAGCGACTCGACCTACGTCGTGAACTGCTTCCGCGACGGCTGGTGGAAGGGCTGGATCGCGCGTGGCTGGACGACGAGCGCGAAGAAGCCGGTCGTCAGCCGCGACCTGTGGGAACCGCTGATCACGCTGGTCAACGAGCGCGGCGACATCTCCTTCCGCTGGGTCAAGGGGCACTCCGGCGACGAGATGAACGACCTCGTGGACCGGCTCGCCGTCGAGCGGTCGAAGGCCGTGGCCTGACCTCGCGCGTGTCCCGTACCGGGTCGCGTCCCGTCCGCGTATAGTCGCGGGTGCGACGCCACCCGTGGTGTCGCACGGTCCGGGTGACGCACCGGTTCTTCGCAGAGCGGTCCTGTTCTGCGGCGGGGCTCCCGGGCGACGGGTCGAGGTCGCTCCCATCGGGTCGGCACCCTCGCGCCCCCGCTGTCTCACGACAGGCCAGCACGACGGCGTCGTGCACGGAGGAGGAGTACGTGGCTCGAGGAGGCCAGCCCACGAGGGCTCGCCGTGGCGCCGCCAACGACCGGCGGCGTGGTGGCCGCCGCGGCGGCGACGACGTGATGTCGGTGCTCCAGCGCGCCGTCCGTGAGGTCAAGACCGCGCTCGGCAACGGCCGGGTGACCGAGTCGATCCGCACGAAGTTCCAGGCCGTCGCGCTGATGCTGCGCGACGAGCGCGCCCGGGTCCGCGCCGACGAGTCCCTCGGCGAGACGAAGCGCGCCGAGCAGCTCAAGCGGCTCGACGACGTCGCCACCTCCCTGGCGATGAGCGCGGTGCGCGACTCCCGGCTCATGGTGCTGCTCTCCGAGGACGCCGTCGTCTCCGACGAGGCCCGCGCCCTCGAGCGCGACATGCTGCGCAAGGCCGGCATCGAGGTCGCCGAGGAGCCGGAGCCCGAGCCCGAGGAGGAGCCGGTCGCGCCCGTGCGCAGCGGCGTCGTCCCGCGCTCGGTGATCTCGCGCCAGCTCGCGAACCCCTTCATGGAGCCCGACTACTCGATCTCCCGCCCGAGCGCGCCCCGCCCGTCGCGCCTGGCCAGCTGGGAGCTCCTCGAGCCGCTGCTGCGCTCCTTCGAGCGCGCGAGCGCCGGGGCCCCGGCCTGCATGGACCTGCCCGAGCCCGGGTCGCTGCAGACCCGCGGCGGCCAGCTGCTCATGCCGCACCAGGCCGAGGTCGTCGAGGCCGTCGCCGAGGGCCACCGCACCTTCCTGCTCGCCGACGAGCCCGGGCTGGGCAAGACCGCGCAGGCGCTGCTCGCCGCGGAGGCCGCCGAGGCCTACCCGCTGCTCGTCGTCGTCCCGAACGTCGTCAAGACCAACTGGGTGCGCGAGGCCGGGCTGTGGTGCCCGCGCCGCGGGGTCACCGCCGTGCACGGCAACGGCGACTCGGTCGACGGGTTCGCCGACATCGTCGTCGTGAACTACGACGTCCTCGACCGCCACGTCGGCTGGCTGGGCGACTTCGGCTTCCGCGGGATGGTCGTCGACGAGGCCCACTTCATCAAGAACAAGGGCTCGCAGCGCTCCCAGCACGTGTTGTCGCTCTCCGAGAAGGTCCGCTCGTTCGCGGGCCGGCCGCTGCTCATGGCGCTGACCGGCACCCCGCTGATCAACGACATCGAGGACTTCCTCGCCATCTGGGAGTTCCTCGGCTGGATCGACGAGAAGAAGCCCCTCGCCGACCTCATGGACTCCCTCACCGACACCGGCCTCACGCCCGCCGACCGGGAGTTCTACCCGGAGGCCCGCCAGGCGGTCGTCGACATGGGGATCGTGCGGCGACGCAAGGTCGACGTGGCCGCCGACATCCCGGAGCGCCGGATCGCCGACCTGCCCGTCGAGCTCGACGGACCCACCGGCCGCTCGATCCGGGCGGCGGAGCGCGACCTCGCGGCGCGCATGATGGCGCGGTACGACGAGGCCCTGGCCGCCCGGTCGGGCGGCGAGCGGGCGGTCGAGGGCATCGACCGCGACCTCGTCCGCCTGGTGGCCTCGTGGGAGCAGAAGGACGCCGAGAACTCCCCCAACGGCGACAACGTCTTCACGATGATGCGCCGGATCGGGCAGGCGAAGGCGGCGCTCGCGGCCGACTACGCCGCGCAGCTCGCCCGCAGCGCCGGCAAGGTCGTCTTCTTCGCCAAGCACGTCGACGTGATGGACGAGGCGCAGGCGACGTTCGACAAGCAGGGGGTGCGCTGGGCGGCGATCCGCGGCGACCAGTCCCGCACCGCCCGGCAGAAGAACATCGACGCCTTCGTCGAGGACCCGGAGGTCCAGGTCATCGTCTGCTCGCTGACGGCGGCCGGCGTGGGCATCAACCTGCAGGTCGCGTCGGACATCGTGCTCGCGGAGCTGCCCTGGACCGCGGCCGAGCAGACCCAGGCGATCGACCGCTGCCACCGCATCGGCCAGTCGATGCCCGTCACGGCGTGGCGCATCCTCGCCGCGCAGACCATCGACGCCCGCATCGCCGAGCTGATCGACGACAAGGCCGGGCTCGCCGCGGTCGCGCTCGACGGGTCCGAGGGCGAGATCGCCACCGCCGACGCCCAGCACGCGACCCTGGTCGCGCTGCTCACCAGTGCGCTGGAGTCGCGGACGCCCGCCCTGTCCTGACGACGGGGCGGGGCGTCCTCCGGTCGTCAGCTGCTCCCGGGCCGACGCCGGCCGGTGGCGGGCCCCGACGGAGTGGGCACGAGCAGCACGGCGGCCGACGGCGGGGGCGAGTTCCGGGTCGAGGAGCGGCGGGGCCCGACCTGCTCCGTCCGAACCCTGGTGGTCCCTGCGGCGGTCACGACGGCAGCACGACGTCGAGCCGGGCGATCCGGTCGCCGGCGAGCGTGAACCGGTAGTCCAGGTCCGCCTCTCCCCCGGGGAAGTCGCCCTCGAGGTGGTGGCCCACCACCCAGATGTCCCCGTCCCGCGTCACCCCGGTGAGCTCGGTGGTGTAGGTGAACTCCGTCCCTGCCTCGACGAGGAAGCGCCGCAGCCCGTCCGGGCCGCTGAAGACCTCGCCGCCGTCGGCGACGTCGACGATGACGGCGTCCTCGGTCAGGAGCGGGAGCGCCCTCGTCTCGTCGCGGGCCACCTGGGCGTCGAGGAACGTGGTGATCGTGGCGGGGAGCTGCGCGGTGGTGCTGGCGTCGTCGTCCATGCCTCGGAGCGTGGTTGCTTCCGCGGCGCGAGGGTCAAGCGTTCGCGTCTCCCGCGGGGAGAGGGTTCAGCCGAGGTCGTCGATCACCGGGGCGAGCTCGCGGACGGGCCCGCCGACCCCGCGCGCCACCGGCAGCGGGTCCCGCACGAGGCCGACCGGCGCCTGCGCCGTCGACGACGACGCACCGGAGCGCCGCCACGGGCGGCGTCGGTGAGCGCGCGGTCCGGCGGCGCCCCGGTCGGGACCTCGTCGGGATCGGCGGTCACTCGACCTCGAGGTCCGAGGGCGGTTCGACTTCCCGGTGCAGGATCTTGCCCGTCGGGCCCTTGGGCAGGTCGTCGACGACCCAGACGTGGCGGGGGTACTTGTAGCCCGCGAGCTGCTCCTTCGCGAACGCCTTGAGCTCCTCGACGTCGATCTCGGCGCCGCCGCGCACGGAGATGGCGGCCCCGACCTCCTCGCCGAGCCGGGAGTGCTTCAGCCCGACGACGGCCACCTCGGCGACCGACGGGTACTGGTAGAGCACCTCCTCGACCTCGCGCGGGTAGACGTTGTAGCCACCCCGGATGATCAGCTGCTTCTTGCGGTCGACGATGAAGAAGTAGCCGTCGTCGTCGACCTTCGCGAGGTCGCCCGAGCGGAACCAGCCGTCGGGGATGGACTCGGCGGTCGCCTCGTCGCGCCCGAAGTAGCCCGCCATCACGCCCTCGCCGCGGATGGCGATCTCGCCGACCTCGCCCACGGCGACGTCGGCGCCGTCGTTGTCGACGAGCCGCAGCTCCATCCCCGGCACGGGCCGGCCGATCGAACCGGGCTTGCGCTCCTGGTCGGGCTGGTTGAACGAGGCGACCGGGGACGTCTCGGAGAGGCCGCAGCCCTCGAGGATGGTCGCGTCGAACTTCTTCTCGAAGGAGTGGAGCAGCTCGACGGGGAGCGCGGCACCGCCGGAGATGCAGGTCCGCAGGCTGCTCGTGTCGGACTCCGCGTCGACGTCGAGCAGCGCGCCGTACATCGTGGGCACGCCCTCGAAGACGGTGACCCGCTCCTGCTCGATGATCTGCAGGACGGCCTTCGGGTCGAAGCGCGGGATGAGCGCCAACGACGCACCCGACACCACGGCCGCGTTGAGCCCACAGGTCAGGCCGAAGACGTGGAAGAGCGGCAGGCAGCCCATGATCACGTCGTCGGGCGTCGTGCGGATGAGGGCCTCGACGGTGGTGCGGCAGTTCGTGTCCAGGTTGTGGTGGGTCAGCATCGCGCCCTTGGGCTGACCCGTCGTCCCGGAGGTGTAGAGGATGACGGCGAGGTCGTCGTCGGCCCGGTCGACCGGGTCGGTGACCGGCTCGCCGGCGAGCGACCCGTCCGCCGGTCCCGCGGCGGGCAGCTCGAGGACCGGGATGCCCGCGGCCTCGGCGGCCCCGCGCGCGGCCCGGGCCACCTCGTCGAGCACGACGACCACGCTCGCGCCCGAGTCCTCGAGGTAGTAGCTCACCTCCCGCTGCGTGAGCATCGGGTTCATCGGCACCACCCCGGCCCCGGCCAGCAACGCGCCGTAGAAGCCGATCGGGAACGCGGGGACGTTCGAGGACACCAGCCCCACCCGGTCGCCCGGTTGCACGCCCAGGTCCCGCAACGCGCCGCCGACGGCGCGGGCGGTCGCGAGGAAGGACGCGTAGTCGATGGTCGACCCGCCGGCCCGGAGTGCGATCCCGTCCGGGGACCTGTCCGCCGTGTCGACCAGGTTCTGTGCGAGGTTCACCGTCGTACCCCAAACTGTGTGCGAGACGCGATCGAACCACGAACGTCCGCCGTTCAGCGCGCGACGGAGCCGTCGCGGTAGGTCCACCGCCCGTCGACGCGGGTGAACCGGCTCCGCTCGTGCTGGACGCCGTCGCGGTGGTGGGCGCGGAACTCGACGACGCCCTCGGTGTCGAACAGCCCGCCCCCGACCCGGTCGACGATCTCGAGCCCGCGCCACCGGGTGTCGGGGTCGAGCTCGAGCGTCGCCGGCCGGGTCGAGGGGTGCCAGGTGCGGAGCAGGTGCTCGACGTCGTGGTGCACGAACGCCGTGTACCGCGACCGCATCAGCGCCTCCGCGGTCGGCGGGGCGGCGCCGTCCGGCCCGAGGTAGCGGCCGCAGCACGCAGCGAGGGGCTCGGGCAGTCCGCAGGGGCAGCGACGGGAGGTCACGGCCGGTCAGCCTCGCAGGTGCTCGACGAACCAGTCGCGCGCCGGGGGCATGGAGTGGTCGTAGCCGTCGACGTAGGCGTCGAAGTGCCCGCCGGGCAGGATGACGAGCTTCTTCGGCTCGCGGGCCTGCTGATAGGCGCCGATGGCGAGCTCGGTCGGCGTCAGGACGTCCTTCTCGGCCACCAGCATGAGCAGCGGGGTCGGGCTGATGCGGTGGATGTAGCTGATCGGCTCGTACTCCGAGAGCATCTCGACGGTCCGCAGCGTGACCTCGTTGCGCCAGGACGGCGCGCGCTGCTCGTGGGTCCCGGTGAACCACGTCCACGAGTCCGGGGTGGGCAGCGCCGACGGCGCCATCGGGTCCTGGTCGACGACGGGCACCATCGCCGGCGCCTCGCCCCGGCCCCGCGCCTCGCGGTCGGCGTCGAACTGCTCGCGGAAGCCGCCGATGAGGTCCGACCGCACGAGCGAGCGGATGTTCTCGTAGCCGGACACGAGCGGGACCTGCGCGACGACGGCCTTGACCCGGCGGTCGATCGCCGCGACGACGAGCACGTGCCCGCCGGAGTAGCTCGAGCCCCACACGCCGACCCGGGTGCGGTCGACCTCGTCGAGCGAGCAGGCGTAGGTGATGGCGTGGCGGTAGTCGCGGACCTGCGCCACCGGGTCGATCTCCTGGCGCGGCTCGCCGTCGGAGGCGCCGAAGTTGCGGTTGTCGAAGACCAGGGCGTTCAGGCCCGCCGCGGCGAAGGACTCGCCGTACTCGTCGAGGTACATCTCCTTCACCGCGGAGAAGCCGTGCGCCAGCACGACGACGGGTGCGGGCCCCGACACGCCCTCGGCGGGGAAGAACCACCCCCGCAGCGTGACGTCCTCGGCGCTGAACTCGACATCGCGACGGGCCATGACCTGCCTCCTCGGTGCTCCGGTGCACCGTGAGCCTCGCGGGGCGGGTCAGGTCGGCGCGTGTACCGGAGCGCCCGGCGCCGGTACCAGCGCGACCGCTTCGGACGTCGTGGCGCGACGGCGGTACTCGCGCGGCGAGCAGCCGTGCGCGGCACGGAAGCTGCGGGTGAGGTGGCTGGCGTCGAAGAAGCCCCAGCGGGCGGCCAGGGCGGCGACGGTCGCGTCCCCGGCGAGCAGGTCCGCGCGGACCCGGGCGAGGCGCCGCGCGCGCAGCACCGTCGTGAAGGTCTCTCCGGTGTCGCGGTAGAGCCGGTTGACGGTGCGCACCGAGACGCCGAGGGCCGCGGCCACCGTCTCGACGCCGACGTCGCGGTCGGCGAGTCGCGCGTCGAGCCAGCGGTCCGCGCGGTCGCGCAGGGCCGGTCGGACGGCGGTCGGGTCGACCGCGGTGTCGGGCCGCAGCGCGCCGCGCAGGAGCTCGAGGGTCGCGTTGCGCGCCGCCGTCACCGCCGCACCCGCGAGGTGGGGCAGGGTGCGACTGAGCGTGTCGAGGTAGCCGACGAGGAGCTGCATGGCCGGGCCGTCGCCGTCGATGACGACACCGCCGACGAGATCGGTGCCCTCGATCGCCTGGCGCGGGACGAGCAGGCTGCGCTTGACCAGGGGCTCCCACACCGCGAAGCGCGCCGGACGGGCGCTGTCCCAGGCCACCGCGTCGCCGGGCCGCAGCAGGGCCTCCCGCCCGTCCTGCCCGACGGTCTCGCTCCCGCCACGGTTGATCAGGACGACGAGGTGCTCGCCGTCGGTCGCGGCGAGCTGGCTGCGGCCCCGCACGCCGCTGCACGGGCCGCACTCGCAGTCGACCAGGGCGAGGTCGTCGATCCACTGCCGGCGGACGACGGCCCGGAACTCCTCACCCGTCGTCGGGACCCGCACCGACCAGGGCAGGTGGGTCGCCGAGAGCAGGCTCTCCCACTCGTCGGTGGCGCTGGTGGTCAACGGCATCTCCCGGGGTCGGGAGGACTGTAACCGGGGTCACCATGAGTGCCCAGGGCCGTGATGGCCCGAGCGCCGGCTCACCGGGCCGGATCGGTCGGGCCCGCCGCGTTCCGTCGCACCAACCGGTCGGCCCGCCCGACGAGGCCGGCGGCCACGATCGCGAGGACGACACCCACCCAGGCCCGGACGTCGGTCGGGTCCTCGAGGACGACGCTGACGAGACCCCCGACGAGGGCGGCGCAGACGAGAGCTGCCGTCCCCAGGAGGGTGCGCACGGTCCGCACGGTCCCCGTGTCCATGGTCGGCACGCTACGGGCGGATCTCCACGGTGACGAGAAAGGCCCGCTGACCTGGTAATCCACCAGTGTCAGCGGGCCTCGCGTGCTGGTCGGGACGACAGGATTTGAACCTGCGACCCCTTGACCCCCAGTCAAGTGCGCTACCAAGCTGCGCCACGTCCCGAACCGCTGCCCGACCGCTGCAGCGTCGTGAACACTACCGCATCGGTCCCGGCGCCCCCGGCGACGGGTCGTGATCACGTCGGCCCCGCCGGACGATCGTGGCGCACCCCTGACGTCCGGCGTCAGCCGTGTGCCACCGCTGACACCGGAGACCCGCCCTACAGCGACGGCGGACCGGCCGCCGGGTCACGGCCGGACAGCCGGAGCAGCCGCTCGAGCCCGGCCGACTCGCCCGCGCCGGGCAGCGGGTGCGCGAACGGCCCGCCGTCCATCCCCGCCACCTGCTCCACGAACGGCAGACACACCTCGACGTCGGCCTCGGCCACCGAGAACGGCACCTCGAGCGCGGCCGCGAGGTCCCAGCCGTGCAGCACGACCTCGTCGAGCGCGACGATCCCGAGCGCCGCGCGGGGCATCGTGACCCCGCCGGCCTCGTCGGATCCCTGCCACGCCTCCTCCGGACGCCACGCCGCGGCGAGCTCGGCGAGCTCCTCGGCGAGCAGGTCCCGCCACCCGTCGGGCAGGTCGGACGCGGGCGGGGGCGACGACGGCGGGGTCGCCCGCGCCACGCCCGCGAAGTGCCAGGCGAGGCCCGCGAGGTGCTCGACGAGGTCGCGCACCGGCCAGGCCGAGCACGGCGTGGGCCGGTCGAGGTCCTCGTCGGTCACCAGCGCGACGACGCGGGCCGCGGCGGCGGTGGCAGGTCCGAGATCGTGCACGGGGAACCCCCTGACGAGGCAGATCGGGCGCGCGCACCGTACCGCCGCCGGACCCCGGCGGAACAGTTCACGAGCACTTCACCATCGCTGGGGCGAATGGTGAACACTCTGCCCCGGACGGAGTGCAGGGAGGGGGCCGGACCTCACGATGGAGACCTGGCCGTTCACCGCGCGCGACGAGGTCCTGGCCGCCGCCGGTGCCGCCCTCCGCGACCGCGGTGCGGTGATCCTGGGCGGTCCCGCCGGGGTCGGGAAGAGCCGCCTGGCCCGCGAGCTGGCCGCCCGCAGCCGCGGACCCGTCGTCGGGACGGTCCGCGCGACGTCCTCCGCGCAGGAGATCCCGCTGGGCGCCCTCGTGGACGTGCTCCCCCGCGCGGCGGTGGACGTCACCTCCCCGGACGCCGACCACGTCCGGGCCGCGCTCGACGCGCTCGGCGCCGTGCCGGACGGTCTGCTGGTCGTGGACGACGCGCACCTGCTCGACGACGTCTCCGCCACCGTCGTCCACCAGCTCGCCCACGGCGGCCACGCGCGCCTCGTGGTCACCCTGCGCAGCGGCGAACCCACGCCGGACGCGGTGACCGCCCTGTGGAAGGACGAGGACGCCCCGCGGATCGAGCTGGAGCCGTTCACCCGCGACGAGTCCGCCGCCGTCCTCGCGACCGTGCTCGGCGGGCCGCTCGAGGCGCGCACGGCCCGCCTGCTGCACGAGACCGCCGGCGGCAACGTCCTCTGGCTGCGCCACCTCGTCGAGGGCGAGCGGGCCGCGGGGCGGCTCGCCCGCGACGGGTCGACGTGGGTGTGGACCGGCCGGGTCGGCCTCTCCCCCGCGCTGCGCGACCTCCTCGACGCCCGCATCGGCACCCTCACCGCCCCGCAGCGCCGGGTCCTCGAGCTGCTCGCCGTGGCCGAGCCGCTGGGGCCGGGCATGCTCGGCACGCTGGTCGGCGAGGCCGTGGTCGAGGAGGTCGCCGACCGGGGGCTCGTGGTGGTCCTGCCCGACGGCGACCGCTGGGAGGTCCGGCTCGCCCACCCGCTCTACGGCGAGTCGGTCCGCGCCACGATGAGCGTCCCCCGCGCCCGGCGGCTCCGCGGCGAGCTGTCCGAGGCCCTCGCCCGCACCGGCGGACGGCGGGCCGGGGACGGCCTGCGTCGCGCGGTGCTCGACCTGGGCAGCGACCGCCCCCTCGACCCCGACGCGCTCGTCGCGGCCTCGGTCCAGGCGTCCGGCCTGCGCGACTTCGCGCTGGCCGAGCGGCTGCTGCGGGCGGCGGTCGCGGCGGGCGGCGGGTTCTCGGCGCGGCTCGGTCTGGCCCACCTGCTCGACTACCAGATGCGGGTCGAGGAGGCCGACGTCATCGTCGCCGAGGGCCGCGCCGGGGCGACCGAGGCGGAACGCCGGCAGGCCGTCGTGCTGCGCGGCCTGTCCCACCACTTCCAGCTCGACCCGCCCCGCTCCGGTCCGGACCTGCTCACCCGCGACGAGGCCGCCCACCACGGCGGGCGGCCCCACCCGGCCTACGACGCGTTGCGCGCGATGTTCCTCGGGTCGGCGGGGCGGATCCCCGAGGCGCGGGAGCTCGCCGAGGCGGTCGTCGACGACCCGGCCCGACCGGACGAGACCGTCGCGCTCGCGTGCTTCGTCCTCGGCCTGCTCGGGGCGCTCACCGGCGACCGCGGCGACCTGCGGCCACTGCTGCAGCGCGGCATCGAGGCCGCCCGGCACGGCATCACCGCGACCGTCACCGCCAACATCGGCTACATGGAGCTCCTCGACGCCGACCTGCGCGGCGAGCCCGCCCGGGCCCGCCGTCGGCTCGACTGGATCCACGGCCTCACCGGCCCACAGGCCCCGAGCTTCGCCGCGGTCTACGACGGCCGCGTCGCCCGCGGCGCCGGACTCCCCCGCACCGCGATCCGGGCGCTCGAGTCCGCGCTGCCGTCCTTCCCCGGGCACGGCGGCGGCTGGGGCGGCTGGGGGGCCGCGCTCGTCGCCCAGTGCCACGGGGTGCTCGGCGACGGTGCCGCCGCGCGCGCCGCCCTCGAGGACGCCCGCCGGCGCCGGCACCCCCACATCCCGGTGGTGGAGCACGAGTACGACCTCGCCCACGCCTGGACCGCCGCGGCGTCCGGGGCCGTGCGCGAGGCCGTGGACGCGGCGCACCGCGGCGCCCGGCGGTGCGCCGACCTGGGCACGCACGCCGCGGAGGTCCTGCTGCGCCAGACCGCGGTCCGCCTCGGGGACCGGGACCAGGCCGCCCGGCTGGGCGAGCTGGACCGGCGGCTCGGCACCCCGCGCTCCCGCGGCGCGCGGGCCCACGCGGAGGCACTCGCCGCGCAGGACCCCGACCGGCTCCTCGCGGTGGCGGGCGACCTCGAGGTGGCGGGGATGGTCCTGGAGGCCGCCGACGCCGCCGCGCAGGCGGCCGCGACCGCCCGCCGCGACCGTCGGCTCGTCGTCGCCACCGAGGCCGAGGAGCGGGCGCGGATGCTCGCCGCGACCGGGGAGGGGGCGCGGACCCCCGCCCTCGCCGAGGCGGACGCGCCGGTCCCGCTGTCCGACCGCGAGCGGGAGGTCGCCCTGCTCGCCGGTGAGGGCCTGACCAACCGGCAGATCGCCGAACGGCTGCACGTCTCGGTGCGCACCGTCGAGTCCCACGTCTACCGCGCCTGCTCCCGGCTCGGCCTGCCCGACCGGGCGGCCCTCGTGACCGTCGCCGCGTCGCGCCGGGTGTCGTGAGCGGGGGCTGGCCGTTCACCGGCCGCGAGGACGAGCTGGCGCGGGCGTCGTCGGCGCTGGCCGACCACGGGGCGGTCGTCCTCGTCGGCGCGGCCGGGGTCGGGAAGAGCCGCCTCGCCCGGGAGCTGCTCGACCGGCTGGGGCGGGCCCACGTCCTCGGGATCGTCCGGGCCACGGCGTCCGCCCGCGAGCTCCCGCTCGGCGCGCTGCTCGACGTGCTCCCCGAGGTGTCAGCGGACCTGTCGGGCCTGCAGCGCGCGGTGGCCTCGCTCGGTCCCCGCGACGGCCGCGACGTCCTGCTCGTCGACGACGCCCACCTGCTCGACGAGCTCTCGGCCGTCGCGGTCGGTCGTCTGGTCGGCCGCGGGGTGCGGCTCGTGCTGACCGCCCGCAGCGGCGAGCCCGCCCCCGAGGCGGTCACCGCCCTCTGGAAGGACGACGTGGCCGCGCGGCTCGACGTCGGGCCCCTCGACCGGGAGCGCACGGTGGCCGCGCTGGCCGGGGCCCTCGGCGCACCCGTGGAGCCGGTCACGGCCCGGCGGCTGCACGACATCTCGGGCGGCAACCTGCTGTGGTTGCGCCATCTCGTCGACGGCGAGCGCGCCGCCGGCCACCTGCGGGTCGAGAACGGCTCGTGGGTGTGGTCCGGCGAGGTCACGCTGTCCCCGGTGCTGACCGACCTGGTCGGTGCGCGCCTGGCGGGACTGTCCGGACCCCAGCAGCGGGTCCTCGAGCTCCTCGCCGTCGTCGAGCCCCTCGACCTCGACCTGCTCGAGCGGCTCGCCGGGGCCGACGCCGTGGAGGAGACCGCCCAGCGGGCGCTCGTCGCCCTGGAGGAGGCGGGCGACCGCTGGGACGCCCGCCCCGCCCACCCGCTCTACGGGGAGGTGGTCCGGTCGCGCCTCGGCATCCCGCGGGCCCGCCGGCTGCGGGCGGAACTCTCCGACGCGCTGGCGGGCGCGGCCGACACGGACGGCGGCCGGGTCGGGGACGACCTGCGGCGGGCCGTGCTGTCCCTCGACAACGGCCGCCGCCCGGACCCGCACCTGCTCCTCACCGCTGCCCGCCAGGCGTCCGGGCTGAGCGACTTCGCCCTGGCCGAGCGGCTCCTGCGCGCCGCGATCGGGGCGGGCGGCGGGTTCGACGCCCGCGCCGCCCTCGCTGCGCTCCTCGTCTACCTGCTGCGCGCCGACGAGGCCGACGCGCTCCTCGCCGTGGCCGCCGAGGAGGCGGCCGACCAGGACGAGGTGACCCGCGCGGTGCTGCTGCGGACCCTGGTGGCCCACTTCGGCGCCTCGGGCTCGGATGCCCTGGACGGCGGCGAGCACGTGCTCCGCGAGGCCGAGCAGCGGTCCGCGGCGACCACCGGTCCCGCCCCCGAGGACCCCCGGTACGACGGCATCCGGTGCGTCATCGCCGCGTGCCGCGGCGAGGTCACCGCGGCGACCGTCCGCGGCGAGCGGGTGCTCGCCGCACCGGACCCGAACGACGACGACGTCGTCCTCGTGAGCTGGGGACTCGGGTACGCCCGCGCGCTCGTCGGGGACGGACGCCCGCCCGCCGACCTCGTCGAGCGCGGGCTCGCGGCGGCGCTGCGGGGCCGCGTGATGGTGAACTACGCCGGGAACCTCGCCTTCAGCGAGATCCTCGACGCCCACCTGCGGGGCGAGCCGGAGGCGGCGCGGCGCCGGCTCGCGTGGGCGCGCGGGCTCCCCGGCGCCGAGGGTGCCCTCTGGGTGGCGCTCTTCGAGGGCCGGCTGGGGTCGGTGTTCGGCTCGCCGCGGTCGGCGGTCCCCGCGCTGGAGGGCGTGCTCACCGTGTTCCCCGGACACGGCGGCGGCTGGGCGGCCTGGCTGCTCGCCCTGGTCGCGCAGTGCCACGGGATGCTCGGGGACGCGGCGGCGGCCCGGGCCGCGCTCGCCGCGGCGGAGGACCGGCGGCACCCGCAGGTGGCGATGACGGAGTTCGAGATCGACCTCGCCCGGGCCTGGGGACACGCAGCCGCCGGCGCACGGCAGGACGCCGTCGACACCGCCCGTCGGGCCGCCGAGCGCTGCCGCGCCGTCGGCATCGCGGCCGCCGAGGTGTTCGCCCGCCAGACGGCCGTGCGGCTCGGCGACCACGACCAGGCGGCGCGGCTCCGTGAGCTCGACGAGCAGGTCGGCTCGCCCCGGTCGAGGCTGGCCGCGGACCACGCGGCCGCGGCGGGGGACCACGAGCAGCTCCTCGCGGTGGCCGGGCGGCTCGAGCGCGCCGGCATGCGCCCGGAGGCGGCCGACGCCGCGGCCCAGGCCGCCGCGGCCGCCCGGGTCGACGGCGGGCTGGTGGCCGCGGCCGAGGCGGAACGGCGGGCCCGCCGGCTCGCCGCCGCGTGCGAGGGGCTCCGCACCCCGGCGCTCGACGCCGCCGGGACCCCCGTCGTGCTCTCGGCCCGGGAACGCGAGATCGCCCACCTCGCGGGCGAGGGCCTGACCAACCGGCAGATCGCCGGCCGGCTCCAGGTCTCGGTGCGCACCGTGGAGTCGCACATCTACCGCGCGTGCTCGCGCCTCGGGCTCTCCGACCGCGCGGCCCTCGTCGTGGTGGCCGGGCCCCGGCCGGACGGTCCCGCCTAGCTCTTCCTGCGCTTCTCCCGGACGCGCACGTTGATCTGGATCGGCGTGCCCGTGAGGTCGAAGGCCTCGCGGAGCTTGCGCTCGAGGAAGCGGCGGTAGCCCGCCTCGAGGAAGCCGGAGGTGAACAGGACGAACGTCGGCGGACGGCTCTGCGCCTGGGTGGCGTAGAGGATCTTCGGCTGCTTGCCGCCGCGCACGGGCGGCGGCGTGGCGGCGACGATGTCGGCGAGCCACTGGTTGAGCCGCCCGGTCGGGATGCGGCGGTCCCAGTTCTCCAGCGCCGTGCGCATCGCCGGGGCCAGCTTCTGCACCGCGCGGCCGGTGCGGGCCGAGATGTTGACCCGCTCCACCCAGGGCAGGCGCACGAGGGCCCGCTCGAGCTCGCGCTTCATCGCGGTGCGGCGGTCCTCGTCGACGAGGTCCCACTTGTTCATCGCCAGCACGAGCGCGCGGCCCGCCTCGGTGACCTGCGTGGCCACCCGGAGGTCCTGCTCGCTGATCGGCTCCGAGGCGTCGAGCAGCAGCACGGTCACCTCGGCCGCCTCGATGGCGGCCTTGGTGCGCAGCGACGCGTAGTACTCCATGCCGGAGGCCTGGTGGACCTTGCGGCGCAGGCCCGCGGTGTCGACGAGCTGCCAGGTCTGCCCGTCGATCTCGACGAGCGAGTCCACCGGGTCCGTCGTCGTGCCGGCGGTCGCGTCGACCACCGAGCGGTTCTCCCCGGTGAGCTGGTTGAGCAGTGAGGACTTCCCGACGTTGGGCTTGCCCACCAGCGCCACGCGCCGCGGGCCGCCCTCGAGGTCGACGTCGTCGCGCGGGGACTCCGGCAGCACGTCGAGCACGGCGTCGAGCAGGTCGCCCGAACCGCGGCCGTGCAGACCGGACACCGGGTGCGGCTCGCCGAGCCCGAGGCGCCAGAGCGCGGCGATCTCGCCGAGCCCGCGCTCGTCGTCGACCTTCGTGGCGGCGAGCAGCACCGGCCGGTCCGACCGGCGCAGCGTCCGCGCCACGGCCTCGTCGACCGACGTCGCGCCGACCTGCCCGTCGACGACGAGCAGGATCGCGTCGGCGGTGGCCATCGCGGTCTCGGCCTGCGCCGAGATGGCGGCCTGCATGCCCTTGGCGTCGGGGGTCCAGCCCCCGGTGTCGACCAGGGTGAAGCGGCGCCCGTTCCACAGGGCGTCGTAGGCGACCCGGTCACGGGTCACGCCCGGGACGTCCTGGACGACCGCCTCGCGGCGGCCGATGATGCGGTTGACCAACGTCGACTTGCCGACGTTCGGACGCCCGACGACCGCGAGCACCGGCTGGGCCGGGCGCTCGAGGTCGTGCTCGGGCAGGTCAAAATCCGCAGGCAGTTCCTGCGTCACGTCTTACCTTCCGTTGGCGCTGGACTCGGCCAGCGCGGGAACCAGCATGCCGCGCTCGGCGGCGAGTTCTTCGAGTCGGTCGAGGACGCCCTCGACGTCGAGCGTCGAGGTGTCCACCTCGACGGCGTCCTCGGCGGCCCGCAGCGGGGAGGCGGCCCGGGAGGAGTCGAGCCGGTCGCGGCGGGCGAGGTCGGCGCCCGTGGCGGTGGCGTCGGTGGCGCGGCCGGCGGACGTGTCCTCCGCGCTGCGGCGGCCCGCCCGGACGGTGTCCGAGGCCACGAGGTAGATCTTCAGGTCGGCGTCCGGGGCGACGACGGTGCCGATGTCGCGGCCCTCGACGACGATGCCCGACCCGTCCTGCCGTGCCTCGGCGAGGATCCGCCGCTGCTCGGCCACGAGGTGGTGGCGGACCTCGGTCAGCGCCGAGATCGCCGAGACGTTCCGGGTGACCTCCGCGCCGCGGATCTCCGCGCCGACGTCCTCGCCGCCGAGGCGGACCCGCGGCTCGGCCGGGTCGGTGGACATGACGAGGTCGGCCGCGAGCGCCACCGCGACGGCGTCGTCGTGCCCGTCCGCGTCGGTGACCGTCGCGTCCAGCGCGACGCCGGAGCGCATCACCGCGAGGGTGGCCGCCCGGTACATCGCGCCGGTGTCGAGGTAGCGGGCGCCGAGGCGCATCGCCAGGCCGCGGGCGGTCGTCGACTTGCCGGTGCCCGACGGTCCGTCGACCGCCACGACTCCCTGCAGGACCTTCTCCACGACCAGCGCCTCCCGAACGTCGACCACACGTGCGTCCGGGAGTCCATTGTGCCTGATGAAGCCGCCTACAGGCCCACCGCGTGGTACAACGCTCCCACCTCGCCGCGCCCGAGCTTGCGCAGCGTGCCCGGACGCTGGTCACCGAGGCGCACCTCGCCCACCGCGGTGCGCACCAGCCGCTCGACGGGCTTGTCGACGGCGTCGAACAGGCGGCGCACGATCCGGTTGCGGCCCTCGTGCAGCACGACCTCGACCATCACCCGCGCGCCCGACCGGTCGATCACCTTGAAGCTGTCCACCGCGGCGGGCCCGTCGTCGAGCTCGACGCCCTCGCGCAGCCGCTTCCCGAGGTCCTTCGCGATCGGCGTGCGGATCTCGGCGAGGTAGGTCTTGGGCACCTCGTAGGACGGGTGCATCAGCCGGTTCGCCAGCTCGCCGTCGTTCGTGAGCAGCAGCAGACCCTCGGTCGCCGCGTCGAGCCGCCCGACGTGGAAGAGGCCCTTCGTCGAGCCCGCCTTCTCCAGCACGACGTCGCCGACGCAGCGCCGGCCCTCGCCGTCCCACATCGTCGAGAGCATCCCCTCGGGCTTGTTCAGCGCGAGGTGCACGGTCTCCACGTCGGTGACGATGCGGCTGCCGTCGACGTGGATGACGCTGGTGTCCGGGTCGACGCGGCGGCCCATCTCCGTGACGACCTCGCCGTCGACCTCCACCCGGCCCTGGCGCATCAGGATCTCGGCCTGCCGCCGCGAGGCCACGCCGGCCTCGCTGAGCACCTTCTGCAGGCGGACTCCCTGCTCACCCTCGGTCACGGGACTCCAGCGTAGTCGTGCTGCGCACTAGGCTCGGCGACCGTGTCGACGCCGACCGTCGCGGCCCGCCCGCGCCTGGGGCCCGTGGTCGCCGCGGGGGCCGCCGCGTTCGCGGCGGCCATGGGCGTGGGCCGGTTCGTCTTCACCCCGATCATCCCGGTGATGGGGTCCGGCGCCGGCCTCGGCACCGCCGACGCGGGCCTGCTCGCCGCCGCCAACTACCTCGGCTACCTCGTCGGCTGCCTCCTGGCCGCCGCGCCCGTCGTCCGCCGGCACCGCGCCGCCGTCCTGACGACGGGTCTGGTCCTGACGGTGCTGACCCTCGCGGCGATGCCGCTGTCGTCGGCGTTCGGGGTGTGGGCGACCGCCCGCGGCGTCTCCGGAGTCGCGAGCGCGTTCGCCTTCGTCACCGCCGCCGATCTCGTGCTCACCCTGCTGCGCCGCCGCGACCGCGACGACCTCGCCGGGTGGGTCTTCGGCGGCGTCGGCGGCGGGATCGCCCTGTCCGGCCTCGTGACCCCGCTGGCCGCGGCCCTCGGCGGCTGGACCGCGACCTGGTGGGTCGCCGCCGTGCTCGCGCTCGCCCTGTCGCTGGTCGCGGTCCGGCTCGTGCGGCTGCCCGCGGACCCCGACGACGGCGGCGCGACCGAGGGCCCGCCGCCCCGGCGCCTCCCGCTGGTGGCCCTGGGCACGGCGTACTTCCTCGAGGGGGCCGGCTACATCATCACCGGCACGTTCCTGGTCGACGTCGCGACCGACATCGGCCCGCCGTGGGTCGCCGCGAGTTCGTGGACGATCGCCGGGCTGGCGGGGATCCCGTCGTGCCTGCTCTGGGCGCGGGTGGCGGCGCGACGTGGCCGTGGTGTCGCGCTGCTCGCCGCGCTCGCGGTCCAGGCGGCCGGACTGGCACTCCCGGCGCTCGTGGCCTCGCCGGTCGCGGTCGTCGTCTCGGCGGTCGTCTTCGGCGGGACGTTCATCGGCATCGTCATGCTCACCCTGCCGCTGGCCCGCACCCTGGCCGGACGCGGCGCGGGACCCGTCGTCGCCGTGTTCTCCGCGCTCTACGGGATCGGGCAGGTGGTGGGCCCGGTGCTCGTGACCGTGGTGAGCGGCGACGACGCCCGCCCGGCGCTCGCGCTCGGCGGCGTGCTGGTCGTCGCGGCGACGCTCGTGGCGATCCCGGCGGCGCTCGTCCGGCGCCGGGCCGGATCTCGCGGGTGACCGGCGGACAGCGCGAGTGCGGCGGAGTGCGTCACCGGTGGCGCACTCCGCCGCACTCGGCGCCGAGCCGGCTCAGCAGCCGTGCCGGATCTCCTGGTCGGTGACCGCCCCGGTGTGCAGCTGCCAGTAGTGCTCGGCGATCTTGTCGGGGTCCCACGGCCCGCCGGGCTCGACGGGGCCGCCGACCGTCACCGACGCCGTGTGCACCTCGGGGCGCCAGGCGTTGAGCAGGTCCACCAGCCCGCGCACCCCCACCTTGCCCAGCGACAGGCTGGTCAGGCCGGGGTCGGGGCGGACCATGCCGGAGGTGATGACGTACGTACCGCTCATCTCCGGCAGCAGCTCCCCCGCCGTCGTGATCGCCCCGACGACGTTGACCGCGTAGGTGGCGAGCATCGTCTGCTGGTCGAGCTCACCCGGCTCGTCGGTGCGGATGATCGCTGCGTTGTAGACCACGACGTCGGGTGTGCCGTGCTCGTCGACGAAGGCACGCAGCGCCGCGCGGAGGGCCTTCTCGTCGGTCGCGTCCGCCGTCCGGGTCCAGGTGGTGCCGCCGACGGCGTCCGCCGCGGTCGCGACGGTCTCCTCGCGCCGGGCGATCAGCCCGACGGTGAACCCCTCCCGGGCGAACCGCCTCGCCACGGACGTCCCGATGCCCGGGCCGACTCCTACGACGATCACGCTGGGCACGGGGCAGCTCCTCGACGATGTGGCTTTCCTGGCGCTGGACGACAGCAACGACGCTTTCCTGTCACGGGCGTGGTCACAGCTCGTCGATGTCGTCGACCTCGGGCAGCAGCGGCGCGATCGGGGGCAGCTCGTCGAGCGAGCCGAGGCCCAGACGTTCCAGGAACAGCTCCGTGGTCCGGTACAGCGTCCCCCCGGTGGCGCCGTCCGTCCCCGCCTCGACGATCAGCCCGCGGGCGGTGAGCGTGCGCATCACGCCGTCGACGTTGACCCCGCGGACCGCGGACACCCGCGCGCGCGTCACGGGCTGGCGGTAGGCGACGACGGCGAGGGTCTCCAGGGCGGCACGGGTGAGGCGGGCGCGCTGGCCGTCGAGGACGAACCGCTCCACGTAGGGCGCGAACCGGGCGCGGGAGGCGTAGCGCCAGCCCTCGTCGGTGCGGCGCAGCTCGAAGCCGTGCGACGCGTAGGACGTGGCGAGTCGCTCGAGCGCCGTCGTCACCCGTGCCAGCGGTTCCTCGAGGACCTCCGCGAGCTGGCTCGGCGGGACCGGGGCGTCGACGACCATCAGCACGGCCTCGAGCGCGGCGTCGAGCTCGGCGTCCGTGCCGAGCCCGGGGAGCTCGTCGTCGGGGCTCATGCCTCGGGGTCCGACGCCGCCGTCCCGCGGTCCTCGGCGTCCGGGGCCCAGCGCACCGCGAGCTCGGCGAAGGCCTCGTCCTGGTCGAGGGCGACCTGGCGCGAGCGGTACATCTCGAGCACGCCGAGGAACCGGCCGACGACCTCGACGCCGTGCTCGCAGTCCGCGCAGAGCTCCGCGAAGGTCAGCCGTCCCGCGACCTCGAGCCGCCCGCTCATGATCACCACCTGCTCGGGCACCGAGACGGTCGGCGCGTGCAGGTGGTCCAGGCCCACGGTCGGCGGGGGCGAGGGCCGGAAGACGGCCGCCGCGATCTCGGCGAACCCGGCGGCGTCGACGCCGAGCTCGACCGGCGGGAGCAGCGACGCGAGCTCCGGCGAGAGCGACACCGCCCGCGGGTAGCGCAGGCGCGCCGAGGACTCGAGCTCCCGGAACAGGGCCGCGACCTGCTGGTAGGCCCGGTACTGCAGCAGCCGCGCGAAGAGCACGTCCCGGGCCTCGAGCAGGGCGAGGTCGTCCTCGTCCTCCACCTCGGCGCTGGGCAGCAGGCGCGCCGCCTTGAGGTCGAGCAGGGTCGCGGCGACGACGAGGAACCCGGTGGTCTCCTCGAGGTCGGCCGACCCGCCGAGGGCGGCGGTGTAGGCGATGAAGTCGTCGGTGACGCGGGAGAGCGCGACCTCGGTGACGTCGAGCTCGTGGCGGCCGATGAGCTGCAGGAGCAGGTCGAACGGGCCGGTGAAGTTCTCCAGGCTGACCTGGAAGCCCGGCCGCTCCGGGGCGAGCGTCACCGTGCGATGACCTCTCGCGCGAGCGCCCGGTAGGCCTCCGCGCCCTGGGACCGCGAGGCCCACCGGGTGATCGGCTCGCCGGCCACCGTGGTCTCCGGGAAGCGCACCGTCCGGTTGATGACGGTGTCGAAGACGAGGTCGCCGAACGCCTCCACCACGCGGGCCATGACCTCGCGGGTGTGCAGGGTGCGCGGGTCGTACATGGTGGCCAGGATGCCGGTGATCTCGAGGTCCGGGTTCAACCGGTCCTGCACCTTCTCGATCGTGTCCATCAGCAGGGCCACGCCGCGCAGCGAGAAGTACTCGCACTCCAGCGGGATCAGCACGCCGTGCGCGCAGGCCAGGGCGTTGACGGTGAGCAGGCCGAGCGAGGGCTGGCAGTCGACGAGGACGTAGTCGTAGTGCGCCAGCGCGGGCGCGAGGACCCGGCCGAGCGTCTGCTCGCGGCCCACCTCGCTGACCAGCTGCACCTCGGCCGCGGACAGGTCGATGTTGCTCGGGAGCAGGTCCAGACCCTCGACCGCGGTGCGGAGCACGACGTCGTCGAGGGTGACGCGCCGTTCCATGATCAGGTTGTAGATCGTGGTGTCGAGCTCGTGCGGCTGCACCCCGAGCCCCACCGACAGCGCGCCCTGCGGGTCGAAGTCGACCAGCAGCACCCTCCGGCCGTACTCGGCCAGCGCGGCGCCGAGGTTGATCGTCGAGGTCGTCTTCCCGACCCCGCCCTTCTGGTTGCACATCGCGAGGACCGTCGCGGGGCCGTGCCCGGACAGCGGCGCGGGCTCCGGGATCTCCCGGCGGGGTCGCGACGACGGGTCGGGCGGCTCGGGCGCCGACGTCACCGCCGGCACGTCCGGCCGAGCGGGCTCGCCCATCCGGAGCGACTCGGCGTCGAAGAGAGGTGCCGACATGATCGTGCTCGTCCTCCCTCCGGGTGACCCCCGCGCCTCCGTGGTCCGCCCAGGCTAGGAGGGGGGCCCGAGCGGGGCCATCATGACGCGCCGACGTGTGACGGAAGCGCTTCCGGGGGACCCCCGACGCCATGACAGCGGGCGGGGCCGAGGACGACGGCACAGCGCCACGCTCCGTGCTCGGCCGTGCGCTCGCGGTGCTCGCCGCGTTCAGCGACGCGTCCCCCGAGCTGGCCCTCGGCGACATCGTGGCGGGCACGGGTCTGCCGCCGGCGACGGCGCACCGCATCGTCGCGGAGCTCGTCGGGTGGGGCGCCCTCGAGCGGGTCGGGCGTGGGCGCTACCGCATCGGGCTGCGGCTCTGGCGGATCGGCGCCCTCGCCCCGGCGGCCCGGACGCTGCGCGAGGCCGCACTCACCCCGATGCAGGACCTCGCGGCGGTGACCGGGCACGTCGTCCACCTCGTGGTGCGCGACGGGTACCGCGCCCTGTTCGTGGAGCGCCTGGCCGGACGGGAGGAGCTCACGGTCCGCTCCCGCGTCGGGCGGGACATGCCGCTGCACGCGAGCGGGCCGGGCAAGGTGCTGCTCGCCCACGCCCCCACGGCCTTCGTCGAGGAGGTGATCACCCGGGGCCTCCCCCGCCTGGCACCCGGGACGATCACCGACCCCGCCACCCTGCGCGCCGCGCTCGCCGACATCCGGCGCACCGGGCATTGCCTGTCGCGGGAGGAGATGACCGAGGGCGCCTCCTCCGTCGCCGCACCGGTCGTCGGCGCCGACGGGACGGTCGTGGCCGCCCTCGGCGTCGTGGTCCCGGCGGCCGTCCCGCTGCCGCCGTACGTGCCCGCCGTGAAGGTCGCCGCCGCCACCGCGTCGCGGAACCTGGGGCTCCGTCCCGGGCGCTGACGCGTCCGCCGGACCGCGCCGTGGAGCCGGGCGTCCCCGCCGCCGTCGTCGTCGCGGGTGCGCGGGGTCTTCCGCTCAGCGGGAGGAACCGGTGACCGCGGGGCGGCCCTGCTCGCATACTCCGCCGCACGCCGCGGACACGGACGTCACGGCAGGAAGGTGGCAGCGATGACGAACCCGTCCTCGAGCGCGGTGCGGTGGCTCGCGTGGTCGGCCGTGGCCCTGGAGGGCTACGACCTCGTCGTCCTCGGCGTCGTCATCCCGGTGCTGCGCCGTGACCCGGTCTTCGCCCTGAGCCCCGGCAGCGCCACCACGGTGGCCACGGTCGGCCTCCTCGGCGTCATGGTCGGCGCCCTGGCCGTCGGGCCCGTGGCCGACGTGTGGGGCCGGCGCCGCACGATGATCGCCTGCGTCGTCGCGTTCTCCCTGCTCGGTGCCGCCTGCGCGCTCGCCCCGAACGCCGGTGTCCTCGGCGCCCTGCGCTTCCTCGCCGGCATCCCCCTCGGCGGCGTCCTGCCCGTCGCCCTCGCGATGACCGCCGAGCACGCCCCGCCGCGCCGCGGCAACACCGCCACCACGATCCTCATGACCGGCTACCACGCGGGCGCCGTCGCCGCGTCGCTGCTCGGCGCCCTGCTCGTGTCAAGCCTGGGCTGGCAGTTCATGTTCGTCGTCGGCGCCGTGCCCGCGCTCGTGCTCGTGCCGCTGATGGCGCGCCGGCTCCCCGCCGACGCCGCGCCGGTCGCACGGGAGGCGACGGCGGGCCGGAAGAACCCGGTCGGCGACCTCTTCCGCAGCGGCTACGGCGTCGCGACCGTCGCCTTCTGGGTCGCGTCGTTCATGGGCCTGCTGCTCGTCTACGGCCTCAACACCTGGCTGCCCGAGATCATGCGGCTCGCGGGCTACGAGCTCACCCAGGCCCTGTTCCAGCTGCTCGCGCTGAACGTCGGCGCGGTGATCGGCCTGCTCGTCGGCGGCCGGGTCGCCGACCGCATCGGCGTCCGCCCCGCCACCATCACCTGGTTCGCCGTGGCCGCGGTCTTCCTCGCCCTGCTCTCGATCCGGCTGCCCGGCGCCGCGGTCTACGTCGCGATCCTGCTCGCCGGCGTGTTCGTGTTCTCCTCGCAGGTGCTGGTCTACAGCTGGGTCGGGCGCATCTACCCGGCCGCCGCCCGCGGGACCGCCCTCGGCTCGGCGAGCGGCGTCGGCCGCCTCGGCGCGATCTCCGGGCCGGCGTTCACCGGCGCCCTGGTCGCCGGGGGCGTCGCCTACCCGTGGGGCTTCTACTTCTTCGCCCTGGTCGCCGCCCTCGGGGCGGTCGCCGTGGTGTTCGTGCGGCGCACCGAGCCCGCGTCGGACCTCGCCGGCACCGCCGTCGAGCGCGATCGGACGGCGTCCTGACCACCGTCCGCGAGGCCGCGTTCGACGTCCTGCGCCGGCGCGGCCTCGACCGGATCTTCGCCAATCCCGGGTCGACCGAGATCACGCTGCTCACCGACCTGCCCGACGACCTCGACTTCGTGCTCGCCCTGCACGAGGGCTCGGTCGTCGGGCTGGCCACCGGCTACGCCACCGCGACCGACCGGCCGGCCCTCGTCGTCCTCCACACGACGGCGGGCCTGGGCAACGCGGTCGGCGCCCTGGCGACCGCGCGGGTCAACCGCACCCCGCTCGTCGTCCTCGTCGGCCAGCAGGACCGCCGCCACCTCGCCGCGCGCCCCTTCCTCGCCGGCGACCTCGAGGGGCTCGCCGGCTCCTACCCGGTCTGGTGGTCGGCGCCCGCCCGGCCGCAGGACGTCCCGGGCGCCCTCGACCGCGCCTTCCACGAGGCCGTCAGCGCCCGCGGACCCGCCGTCGTGACCGTCCCGAGCGACGACTGGGCCGCCGAGGCCGACCCACGGACGCTCCCGTCCCCCGGGCTCGTCCGGCGCGGCCTCCTTCCCGACGACGGGTCGGTGCGGGAACTGGCGGACCGGGTCGCCGCCGCGACGTCCCCGGCCCTCGTCGTCGGGGCGGACGCGGACTCGCCCGCCGCGTGGACGGCCCTGGTCCGGCTCGCCGAGCACCTCGGGACGCCCGTGTGGCAGGAGGCGTTCGCCGCGCGCGCGGGCTTCCCGCAGGACCACCCGTCCTTCGCCGGGCACCTGCCGCCCGAGCGCGCCGCCCTGCGCGCGACCCTCGCCGGGCACGACCTCGTCCTCGTCGTCGGCGCCCCCGTGTTCCGGCAGTACCAGTACTCCCCCGGCGAGCTGGTGGAGCCGGGCACGACCGTGCTGCTGGTCTCCGACGACCCCGAGGACGTCCACCACAGCCGGGCCGACCTGGCGGTGCTCGCCGATCCCGCCGCGACCGTCACGGCGCTGACGGCCGCGCTCCCGCCGCTCGCCACCCCGCGCTCCACCCCGCGTGCGGGGAACCCCGGTGCCACACGAGCGCCCGAGGCTTCCCCGCACGCGGTCACGGGTGGTGCGCACCTCGACGCCCCGACGGTGTTCACGGCCCTGACGGCACGGCTGCCGGCCGACGCGGTCGTCGTGGAGGAGACGCCCTCGTCGCGCCCCGACCTGCACCGCCTCGTGCCCGCGCGGGCGCCGCTGGGGTTCCTCTCCGCGGCACAGGGCGGGCTCGGGTTCGGCGTGCCCGCGTCGATCGGGGTACGGATGGGGGCGCCGGACCGTCCGGTGGTCGCCGTCGTCGGCGACGGCTCGACGCTCTACGGGGTCCAGGCGCTGTGGACCGCGGCGCACTACGGCGTCGGCGTGCTGGTACTCGTCCTGGACAACGGGCGCTACGCGATCATGGACCGGCTCGCGTCGGCCGCGGGCGGCAAGGCCCCGTGGCCCGGGTTCGGCGAGGTGGACGTGCCCGGGCTCGCCGCCGCGCTGGGGTGCGCGTCGCGCCGGGTGCACACCGCGGCGGAGCTCGCCGACGTGCTCGACGACGTCGTGCCGACCCTCGCCGCGCGTCGGACGCCGCTCGTCGTGGCCTGCGACCTGCGGTAGTCCTCCGGTCAGTTCCGGGTGCGGCGGGCCGGTCGCCCGTCGCGCAGGGCCGCGAGCCAGCGCACCACGCGGGCCCGGCGCAGCGGGGTCCCGCCGACGTCCTCGCGGACGACGTCGTCGGTGCCCTCGAGCAGGGACCGCAGACGGGCCGCGATCGCCGGGAGCATCTCCTCCCCCGGCTCGGCGGCCGCCGTCGACGCGTCGACGCCGAGTTCGAACCACACCCGGTGCCCACCCCGGTAGGGCTCGTGACCCCAACGCGAGGCGAGGGCCGCGAGCAGCCGCAGCCGGCCGGTGAGCGCGTCCACCACGGCGGGGCGGACGGCGCTGCCGTCGGCGAGCGAGACGCGGAGCAGGTCCTCGTGGAGCGTCAGCTCCAGGCGGAGGTCGTGCTCGCCGTCGGCGTGGGAGACGACGTCGGAGCTGAGGTCGTCGATCAGCAGCGCCAGGTCGACGCGGCAGGTGGTGCTGTCCCAGCTGTCGACGAGGTCGAGGACGAGCACGCGGGCGTCGCGGACCGTGTGCTCGGTGACCGGGAGGTCGACGGTTGCGGAGAGTGTGGTCATGCGGGGTTCCGATCCGGGTCGGCCCTACCGACCCTTCACTCGTTCGGCGCACTCACCCGCTGATGCGCAACGGAGGGCGCTCCCCATAGAGTCGCACACAACCGATTACGCAACAACCATTGCCTGCAACACAGGTTGCGGACAGACGGAGGGAGGGCCCGTGGCCGAGGAGACCCCGGAACGGCCCGACGAGGTCGACGGCGCGCTCGCCGACCTCGTGGTCGAGCTCGGGACCTGCATCGAGAGCCTCGGCGCCGCCCGGGACCGGGCGGCGGAGCTCCAGCGCCTGCGGGCCGCCGGCACGGACTGGACCACCGCGGTCCGCTCCGAGGAGCCGCCCCTCATCGTGGAGCGCATCTCCCGGGCGCTCGAGTCGCTCAACTCCGTGGGCGGCCGCTGGCGCCGCCGGGAGGCGAGCGCCCTGCACGGCGCGGGCATGAGCATCAACGAGATCGCCCGGCTCTTCGGCGTGACCCGCCAGCGGGCGTCGGTGCTCGTCCGCGAACCCGACAACGGCACCGGCACCGGCACCGGTCACGACTCCGATGGGGGCACCCGCCACGGCACCGCCTGACGCCTCCGGTCGGGGCCGGATCTCCTACTCTGAAGGACCCGCCTCGACGCCGCCGGGCGGACGCGCACCAGACCGGGGAGAAATGGAACAGCACGAGGTCGACGCCCTGTCCGAGGCCCTGAGCCACGCCGCCACCAGCGTGCTCCGCGCCCCGACCCCCGACCAGGGGCTCGGGACGACGGAGGAGGTCCTCACCCGCATCGTCGAGGTCGCCGCGCAGCGCGTGCCCGGCGCCGACGGCGCGGGGATCACCCAGACCGACCGGGGGAAGGTCACGAGCCGGGCGCCGTCGAGCGACTGGGTCGCCGACCTCGACGCGGCCCAGGCGGAGCTGGACGAGGGTCCCTGCGTGGACGCCGGGCACCGGGACGAGCCGACCCACGTCGAGGCGATCGACCTCGACGACGAGACGCGGTGGCCCCGGTGGCGGCCGCGCGCCCGAGCGGCCGGCGTCCGGGCGATGCTGTCCTACGCGATGGGGCCGCCCGACGCGCCCGTCGGCTCGCTCAACCTGTACTCCTTCACCCCCGGCGCCTTCTCCGAGGCCGGCCGGGTGACCCTCGAGGTGTTCGCCCTGCAGGCAGCGATCGCGCTCTACGGGGCGAGCCGCGCCGAGGGCCTCGACATCGCCCTCGGCAACCGCGACCAGATCGGGCAGGCCAAGGGCATCCTCATGGAACGGCACGGGGTCGACGGCGAGCGGGCCTTCCGGATGCTCGTCGAGGCCTCGCAGCAGTCGAACATCAAGCTGCGCGACGTCGCCGGGTGGCTGCTCGAGGAGCACCGGCGCCGCTCCGACGAGGGGACGGGGAGCTGAGCGTCGACCGCCTCCCGCTCGCGGGGCTCCGCGTGCTCGACATGGCCTCGCTCGCCGCGGCACCGCTCGCGGCCACCTACCTCGGCGAGTTCGGCGCCGACGTCGTCAAGATCGAGCCACCGGGCGTCGGCGACGCCATCCGCGGCTGGGGCGCGCAGCGCGACGGCGTGGGCCTGATGTGGAAGAGCATCGGCCGCAACAAGCGCTCGGTCACCGTCGACCTGCGGACCCCGGACGGGCAGGACCTGGTCCGCCGCCTGGTCGAGCGCTGCGACGTCGTCGTCGCGAACACCCGGCCGCAGACGCTGCGCCGCTGGGGCCTCGACCACGAGCGCCTGCACGCGGTGAACCCGCAGGTCGTGATGCTGCACGTGACCGGCTTCGGCCTGTCCGGCCCGAAGAGCGAGCGCCCCGGGTTCGGCACCCTCGGCGAGGCCATGAGCGGCTTCGCGCACATGACCGGCGAGGCCGACGGGCCGCCGACCCTGCCCGCGTTCATGCTCGCCGACAGCGTCGCCTCCCTGCACGCGGCGTTCGCGGTGATGACCGCGCTCTACGACCGCGACCTGCGCGGCGCGGGCGGCCGGCTCATCGACGTCAACCTGCTCGACCCGCTCGCCCGGATCCTCGAACAGTCCCTGCTCACGTGGGACCAGACCGGGGTCGTGCCCCACCGGGCGGGCAACCGGTGGGACATCTCCGCGCCGCGCAACACCTACCGCACCGCCGACGACCGCTGGATCGCCATGTCCGGCAGCGCGCCCACCGTCGCCCTGCGGGTGTTCCGCGCGATCGGCCGCCCCGAGCTGGCCGAGGACCCCGAGTTCGCCGACCCGCAGCGCCGCCTCGCCCGCGCCGGCGAGG
This sequence comes from Actinomycetospora soli, assembly GCF_021026295.1. Classification (GTDB taxonomy): domain Bacteria; phylum Actinomycetota; class Actinomycetes; order Mycobacteriales; family Pseudonocardiaceae; genus Actinomycetospora; species Actinomycetospora soli. The sequence continues at coordinate 15,866 of NZ_JAJNDA010000005.1, read as the reverse complement.
TCGACGCGATCGTCGCCGACTGGGTCTCCCGGCAGACCCTCGAGCAGGCCATGGCGGTGTTCGAGGCCGCCGAGATCGCCGCCGCCCCGGTCTACGACGTCACCGACCTCGTCGCCGACGACCAGATGCTCGCCCGCGAGGTCTTCCGGCGGATCCCCGACGACCAGCTCGGGAGCCTGCTCGTGCAGGGCCCGGTCCCGCGGCTGTCCGGCGTCGAGGCCCGCGTCGACCACCTCGGCCCCGAGCTCGGCGCCCACACCCGCGAGGTCCTCGGCGAGCTCGGGCTCACGCCCGCCGAGCTGGACGACCTCGCGGCGCGCGGGATCGTCTAGTACGACCGCTCGAGTCCCAGCACGGTCTGCGCGAGGTAGTTCAGCGCCATGGCCTGCGGGAGCGGGGCGAGCCGCTGCAGCCGGGCCTCCCGGAAGTAGCGCTCCACGTGGTACTCCTCGGCGTAGCCGAACCCGCCGTGGGTCTGCACGGCGGCGTCGGCGGCGAAGAAGCCCGCCTCCGCCGCCACGAACTTCGCGGTGTTCGCCGCCTCGCCCGCGGGCTCGCCCCGGTCGACCTTCCACGCCGCCTCCCGGACCACCAGCGCGGCCGCGTGCAGGCGCGCGTGGGCCTCGGCCAACGGGTGGGAGACCGCCTGGTTCGCGCCGATCGACCGGCCGAACACCCGCCGTTGCTTCGCGTAGGCCACGGCCCGCCGCAGCGCCGCCCGGCCGGTCCCGAGGGCCTCGGCCGCGATGAGGACCCGCTCGGCGTTCAGCCCGCCGAGGATCTGGCGGAAGCCCTGCCCCTCCTCGCCGACGAGGTCGTCGGCGGACACCTCGAGCCCGTCGTAGGCGACCTCGCACGAGGCGACCGCGTTGCGGCCGAGCTTGGCGATCGGGGTGATCGTGACGGCGGGGTCGCGCAGGTCCGCGAGCAGCAGCGACAGCCCGTCGGTGCGCCGCGCGCACTCGGCGGTCGGCGTGGTGCGCACGAGCAGGAGGACCTTCTCCGACTCCAGGGCCTTCGACGTCCACACCTTCCGGCCGTGCACCCGGTAGCCGCCCGGCGTGCGCTCCGCGCGGGTCGTGATGGCGGACGTGTCCAGCCCGGCGTCGGGCTCGGTGACGCCGAAGGCCACGTGGAGGTCACCGGTCGCGATCCGCGGGAGGTAGCGCGCCTTCATCGCCTCGCTGCCGTGCAGCACCACGGGGTGCATCCCGAAGATCGACATGTGGATCGCGCTGGCGCCGTTCATGCACGCCCCGGAGGCCGCGACCTCCTCCAGCACGATCGACGCGGCCTCGATGCCCTGCCCGCCGCCGCCGTACTGCTCGGGGATCGCGATGCCGACCCAGCCGCCGGCGGCCATCGCCTCGTAGAAGGCCCACGGGAAGGCGTGGTCGCGGTCGCAGGCCGCCCAGTAGTCGTCGTCGAACCGGGCGCAGAGCTCGCGCACCGCCTCCCGGATCAGCCGGTGGTCCTCGGCCTCGGTGAAGTCCACTCCTCGGACGCTAGCCCGCCCGGGCGCGGGGGTGCGAGGTCGCGTACACCTCGCGCAGCCGGTCGACCGTGACCATCGTGTAGATCTGCGTCGTGGTCACCGAGGCGTGACCGAGCAGCTCCTGCACCACGCGCAGGTCGGCGCCGCCGTCGAGCAGGTGCGTCGCGAACGAGTGCCGCAGCGTGTGCGGCGAGATGTCGGCGGTGACGCCCGCGAACTCGGCGGTCTCGCGCAGCACGTTCCAGGCGCTCTGCCGGGACAGCCGCGCCCCCCGCGCGTTGAGGAACAGCGCCGGCGTGCCCCGGCCGCGCACCGCGAACCCCGGCCGCGAGCGCACCCGGTAGGCCTCCAGGGCGGAGAGCGCGGGCCGCCCGACCGGCACCAGCCGCTGCTTGCCGCCCTTGCCGCTCAGCAGCACGGTGCGCTGCTCGACGTCCACGTCGTCGACGTCGAGGCCCACCACCTCGCTGATCCGGGCCCCCGTCGAGTAGAGCAGCTCCAGCAGCGCCCGGTCCCGCACGCCGCGGGGGTCGTCCGCGGACGGCGCCTCGAGCAGCCGGGTCACGGTGTCGACGTCGAGCGCCTCGGGCAGCGTGCGGGGCGGCGCGGGCGGGTGCACCTCGGCAGCGACGTCCTGCGCGACGACCCCCTCGGCCAGGGCGAACCGGTGCAGCCCGCGCACGGCGACGACGGCCCGTGAGGCGCTCGAGGTCGCCAGGGGCCGGTGCCCGTCCTCCCCCGTGCGCAGCGCCACCAGGAAGGTCCCGACGTCGGGTGCGGTCACCTCGGCGAGGTCGGTGCGGCCGACCCGCTCCAGGTGCCCCAGGTAGCGGTCCAGGTCGCGGCGGTAGTTGGAGAGGGTGTGCACCGACATGCCGCGCTCGACGTCGAGGTGGTCGAGGTAGGTGGCCACGACGTCCGCTGGGTGTGCCACGGGCTCGGTTCTACCGCCTCACACCGCCGGGCCCCGGGTGACGCGCCGCGGGTGCAGGACGATCCGGCGGACCTTCGCCGGGTCCGCGAACGACGCGAGCAGCTCCCGGTGCTCGTCGGTGTCCGGGTCGGCCCAGTAGCGGTCGGCGAGGCGGTGCGCGAGCTCGCTCGCCCCGTCGTCGTGCACGGTGACGTCGGCCTCGACCGAGACCCACCGCTCCGGCTCGTCGGCGGGGGCGACGACGACGAAGCTCGCGCGCGGGTCCGCGCTCAGCCGCCGGACCTTGAGCGCGTCGGCCATCGAGAACAGCTGGAGCCCGCCGTCGGCGGTCGTCTCGAACCACACCGGGCGCGGAGCCGGGAGCCGCTGCGGGCCGGGCGGGATGGTGAGCAGGCCGAACAGGGGGCGGTCGAGCAGCTCGCGGTCGGCGGCGGTGATCGTCATGGCGTCCAGCCTGGCCGTCGGCGACCGGTCCGCCCATGTCCGTGGCGCTCCGGCACCTTCGCGCGCGTCTATCCTCGGGCGGCGTGGAGGCCCTGCTCGGCGCGGTCCGTGTGGTGGAGCCGGAGCTCGTGGTGGCGGAGCCGTCCGGCCGGGCGACGCTCGCGACCGGCCACCGGCGCAGCCTCGTCGCCGTGGCGCGGGGCCGGGTCCGGGCGCTCGGCACCGACCTCGGCCCCGGGGACGCCCTCCTCCTGCACGACGCCGGGTCGGTGCCGGTCGTCGCGGTCGACCCGACCACCGTCGTCGTCGCCCGCTTCGCCCTGCAGGGACCGGCGCGCCTGCTCGCGCTGCCCGACGAGGTGCTCGCCCCGGCGGACTCGGAGTTCTGCCGCCTGCTCATCGAGCGGGTCGCCGACCAGGCGGGGACCGGTGCCGCCGCGGGGGACGTCGTGTCCGCCCGGCTGCTCGACTGGCTCGTCGTCGAGACCGTCCGCGACGTCCTCCTCGCCCGCGGTTCGCAGGGCGAGGTCGCCGACGCGGCCGTGGCCGCGGCGCTGGCCGCCCTGCACGCCGACCCGGCCGCGCCCTGGAGCGTCGCCGCCCTCGCCGACCGCGCCGGCGTGAGCCGCGCGGCGTTCGCCCGCCGCTTCCACGACGCGGTCGGCACGTCGCCCTCGGCCTACGTCCGCGAGCACCGCCTCGCCGTCGCCGAGCACGCCCTGCTCACCGAACCCGACGTCACGGTGGCCGCGGTCGCCCGCCGGGTCGGCTACGCGAACCCGTTCAGCTTCTCCACGGCGTTCCGACGCCACCGCGGGGTGGCGCCCAGCGAGGTCCGGGCGTCCTGACGGCGGGTGGGGGTGTCAGCGGTGGCACACGGCGGACGCCGGACGTCAGCCGTGGGCCACCGCTGACGTCGCGGCGGCTCAGCCCTGCTTGCGCGCGGCGTACTCCGTCGGGCGGTCGATCCACGGCGCGTCGACCGGGCGGGGGTGGAACCGGCCCGCCACGACCTCGACGGCGGCGAACACGCCCGCGATGCACGGGCCGTTGACCAGGTCACCCGACATCGCGCCGGCCACGAGGTCGTCGAGCGGCACCCGCCGGATCACCAGGTCGGCCTCCTCGTCGTCCCCCGCCTCGGGGCGCTCCACCGCGCGCAGGCCCCGGGCGAGGAAGACGCGCACCGACTCGTCGGCGAACCCGGGGCAGCCGACGACGTCGACGAGGGCCGACCAGTCGTCGGCCTCGATCCCGACCTCCTCGACGAGCTCGCGCTTCGCGGCCTCGACGGGGGCCTCGTCGGACCCGCCGTCGAGCAGTCCGGCCGGCATCTCCCAGATGCGCCGGCCGATGGCCGGGCGGTACTGGTAGATCATGACGAGGCGGTCCTCGTCGTCGAGCGCCGCGACGGCCACCGCGCCGTAGTGCTCGACCTTCTCCCGCGTGGCGATCCGCCCGCCGGGCATCCGGACCTTGTCCCCGCGCAGCGCGAAGATGGCGCCCTCGTAGAGCGTCTCGGTGTCGACGACGTCGAACGAGTGCGGCGGGTGCCCGTCGTGCGGGTCGCGCAGGGACTCCGGGGTGACCGGGTCGCGCGGGCTCACGAGACGCCGGCCTCGTGCAGCCGTGCGGCCTCGGCGTCGACCGGGTCGTCACCCTCGAGGTCGGCGTCCCCGGTCCCGTCGGCGGTGTCGGTCCCGTCGTTGCCGAACAGCCGCGACGAGGCGTCGTGGCGCAGCGCCGCCGCCACGAACGCGGCGAACAGCGGGTGCGCCCGGGTGGGCCGCGACTTCAGCTCCGGGTGGGCCTGCGTGCCGACGAAGAACGGGTGCACCGAGCGCGGCAGCTCGACGAACTCGACCAGCGTGCCCTCGGGCGAGGTCCCGGAGAACACGAGGCCCGCGTCGGCCAGGCGCTGCCGGTAGGCGTTGTTGACCTCGTAGCGGTGGCGGTGCCGCTCGGAGACCTTGCCGGTGCCGTAGGCGGCGCGGGTGACGGTGTCCGGCGCGAGCACGGCCGGGTAGGCGCCGAGGCGCATCGTGCCGCCCATGTCGCGCTCGCCGGAGACGACGTCGGTCTGGTCGGCCATCGTCGAGATGACCGGGTTCGCGGTGTCGGGCTCGAACTCGGCGGAGTTCGCGTCCTCGATGCCGGCGAGCGCCCGCGCGGCGTGGATGACCATGCACTGGAGCCCGAGGCACAGACCCAGCGCGGGGATGCCGTGGCGGCGGGCGTGGTCCAGCGCGCCGATCTTGCCCTCGATGCCACGCACGCCGAACCCGCCGGGGACGAGCACGCCGTGGACGTCGGCCAGGGCCTTCTCGGCCCCGGCGGGGGTCTGGCAGTCGTCGCTGGGCACCCACCGGACGTCGACCTTGGCGCGGTGCGCGAACGCCCCGGCGCGCACGGCCTCGGTCACCGAGAGGTAGGCGTCGGGCAGGTCGACGTACTTCCCGACGATCGCGATCGTGACCCGCTCGGTCGGCTGGTGCACGCGGTCGAGCAGGTCGCCCCATACCGTCCAGTCGACGTCGCGGAACGGCAGCCCGAGGCGGCGCACCACGTAGGCGTCGAGACCCTCGGAGTGCAGCACCTTCGGGATGTCGTAGATCGACGGCGCGTCGGGGCAGGCGACCACGCCGTCCTCGTCGACGTCGCACATCAGGGAGATCTTGCGGGTCATCTCCTCGGGGATGTGCCGGTCCGCCCGCAGCACGAGGCCGTCGGGCTGGATACCGATGTTGCGCAGCGCGGCGACCGAGTGCTGGGTCGGCTTCGTCTTCAGCTCGCCGCTCGGGGCCAGGAACGGCACGAGGCTGACGTGGAGGAAGAAGCAGTTGTCCCGGCCGACCTCGTGGCGCAGCTGCCGGGCGGCCTCGAGGAACGGCAGCGACTCGATGTCACCGACGGTGCCGCCGATCTCGGTGATGACGACGTCGGGCCCGGGCCCGTCCCCGCCGTCGCGCATCGCGAGCACCCGCGACTTGATCTCGTCGGTGATGTGCGGGATGACCTGCACGGTGTCACCGAGGTACTCGCCGCGGCGCTCCTTCGCGATGACCTCGGAGTACACCTGGCCGGTGGTGACGTTCGCACGCGCCGAGAGGTCACGGTCGAGGAAGCGCTCGTAGTGGCCGATGTCGAGGTCGGTCTCGGCGCCGTCCTCGGTCACGAAGACCTCGCCGTGCTGGAACGGGTTCATCGTCCCGGGGTCGACGTTGAGGTACGGGTCGAGCTTCTGCATCGTCACCCGCAGGCCGCGGCTGGTGAGCAGCTGGCCGAGGCTGGAGGCCGTCAGGCCCTTGCCGAGGGACGAGGCGACGCCGCCGGTGACGAAGACGTGCTTCGTGGTCCGCGGATGCTGCATCAGTTCCCCCCGTTCGAGCGGGGGTCGGTCCGGGAGATTCGGGCGTTCGGGCACCGGTCCACGGAACCTCACCCTAACACCGCCGTCCGGGTGACCAGCGCAGACCTCACGCCGTCGTCGTCCGCAGGCGCCGCCCCGGCGTGCGACCGGGCCGTTCGTCACCGTCGTGCGGGACGAACGACCCGTGCGTGGGGGCGTGGGTCAGGCCGCGGGCGACCGCGGTGGCAACGGTGCGACCCCCGGGGCCGCGCCGTACGCGCCCGAGCGCCCGGCCGCCTGCTCGGCCGCGGCGAGCACGGCGGCGAGCCGGCCCGCCGTCGCCCCCACGCCGTCGACGGTGGAGACCCCGCGCAGCGCCTGGTCGCCGCGCACGACCGCGACCGCGCCGTCGGCGGACCGGGTGGCCAGCACCGTCCCGGCGCCGCCGGCGTGCACGCCCGCGGCCAGGCGGGCGAGGGTCGCGGACCGGCCCGCCGCGTCGGGTGCGGGCGCCGCGGTCCCGCCGACCACGAGCGCGAGCTGCGCCGGCGCCGGGGCGGCACCGGGCGCGAGGAACCCGCCGTCGGCCAGGGCGGTGAACGCCGTGCCCACCTCGGCGGGCGAGCTCGACGGGCCGCGTCCGGTCGTGACCAGGGAGCCGAGCAGCGAGCCGGTCAACGTGCCGACGTCGGTGGTCGACGGCAGCTGCACGCCGGCCGGGAGCACGCGGGTGACGAGGGTGCGCAGCGCGTCGGCCCGGTCGGGCGCGAGCATCGCGTCGGTCAGCGACAGCGTGCCGGTCACCCGTCCCCCGGCCTGCCCGACGAGCCCGGTGAGCGCGTCGAGGTCGGCGGGGTCGGCGTCCGGTGCTGCGAGCAGGACGACGGTGCGGTCGCGCAGCGCGCCGCCCACGAGCGCGGGCGCGGTCCCGGCGAGGACCCGGTCGGCCGCCGACTGCTGCGCGCGGGCGGTGTCCCGCTCGGCGGTCAGCGTGCCCACCTGCCCGGAGAGGTCGGCGCGGTCGGAGGAGAGCGCCCCGAGCATCGTCTGGGACAGCGAGGAGGCCCCGAGGACGACGCCGAGCGCGAGCGCGAGGACCACCGCGCACAGCGACACGATGTGATAGCGGAACGAGATCATCCGACGACGCTCCGGACGACCGCGGTGCCCCAGTCGAGGACCGCCCGGCCGCCGGTCTGCAGCAGCAGCACGAGCGAGGGCCCGGCGCCGAGCGCGAGGGCGGCCACGACCGCGGCGGCCAGGACGGCGACGACGAGCATGACCAGCGTGAGGATCGAGACCCGGCTGCGGTGGAGCGCGAGCACGGCGGGCGCGTCGACGAGGGTCGGGCCGAGCCGCAGCCGCGTCAGGAAGGTGGAGGGGATCGACCCGGACCGGCCGCGGTCGAGGAAGCCGCCCAGGCTCGCGTCGAAGCCGACGGCGACGACGAGCGCCGCGCCGTGCGCGTGGGCGAGCAGCAGGGCGAGGTCCTCCGGGTTGGCCGACGACGGGAAGGCGACCGGGTCGACGCCGAGGTCCTGCATCCGCGCCAGCCCGGCGATGAAGCCGTCCGGGTCGGCGGGCACGACGACGTCGCGGGCCTTGCGGGCGACGGCGGGGTCGAGCTCGGCGACCGTCCCGAGCACGACCGTGGGCGTGAGCCCGGCGTCGCGCAGCGCGTCCGCACCGTCGCCGACCCCGATGAGCACGGGCTTGTACTCGCGGATGAACCCGGTGAGCGCCCGGACCTCCTCGGCCGTGCCCGGACCGCCGGCGACGACGACGACCTGCTTGTCGCGCATGGAGGTCGAGATCGCGGGGACGCCGACGCCGTCGACGAGCAGGGCGCGCTCGCGGCCGAGGAACTCGCTGGTGTTGGCGGAGAACGCCTCGAGCTGGGCGGCCATGCCGCCGCGGGCCTCCTCGAGGAGGTCGGCCACGCTGGCGCGGTCCTGGCCGAAGCCCCGGAGCACCTCGCGGTCGCCGATGTGCACCGCGCCGTCGTGCAGCCGCACGATGGCGCCGTCGACGAGGTCGGTGAAGACCCCGGCGCCGCAGTCGTCGACGAGGGTCACGCCCGCCTCGACCAGGATCTCCGGTCCGAGGTTCGGGTAGCGACCGGAGATCGACGGGGCCGCGTTGACGACCCCGACCACCCCGGCCTCGAGCAGCGCCGCGGCCGTCGCCCGGTCCAGGTCGACCTGGTCGATGACGGCCACGTCCCCCGGGCCGAGCCGACGCAGGTAGGCGGCGTCCGCCCCCGACGATCCGCGGCGCCCGATCCGGGCCGTGCCGCTCACGCCGGGCAGCACCGATCGCGTCCGGGTCCCGCGTCCAGGCCATCGCATGCGCACGATGCTGACGGGCGATCACGATCCGGACACGTCGCCACGCCGAGCCACACCACAGGTCTCACCCGACCCGGGCGCCACATCCGTCACAGGGGTGAACGCGGGACCACCGCCCGGCTCAGCCTGCGCGGCGCTTCGGCCGCCGACCACCGCCCTTCGCCGCACCCCGGCTGATGGGCGTCGGTTCGGGCACGCCCCGCTTGTCGTCGGCCGCGGCGGCGAGCAGCTCCTCGGCGTGCGCCCGCCCGGTCTCGGTCTCCTCCGTGCCGGCGAGCATCCGGGCCAGCTCGACCACCCGCTGCGAGTCGTCGAGGGTGCGCACCGAGCTGCGGGTGACGCCCTCGGTGACCGACCCCTTGTCCACCACCAGCTGCCGGTCGGCGTACGCCGCCACCTGCGCCAGGTGCGTGACGACCACGACCTGGTGGGTCTCGGCGAGACGCGCCAGCCGGCGCCCGATCTCCACCGCGGCCCGGCCGCCGACGCCGGCGTCGACCTCGTCGAACACGAGCGTCGGCACCGTGTCCGCCCCGGCCAGCACGACCTCGACGGCCAGCATCACGCGCGAGAGCTCGCCGCCCGAGGCGCCCTTCGCGATCGGCAACGGCGGCGCCCCGGCGTGCGGGGCGAGCAGCAGCTCGACCTCGTCGACCCCGTCGGGCCCGGCCGCCACCCGGCGCCCGTCGAGCTCGATCGCGTCCGCGCCCGTGCTGTCCTTGCGGCTCACCTCGACGGTGACGGTGGCCGCGGCCATCGCGAGCCCGTCGAGCTCGGTGCTGACCGCCTCCGCCAGACGCGTGGCCGCCTCGGAGCGGACGGCGCTCAGCTCGGCGGCGTGCCCGGCCAGCTCGGCGCCCAGCCGGTCGGCCTCCGCGGCCAGCGCGGCGATCGCCTCGTCGGAGACGTCGAGCGACTCGAGCCGCTCCCGGGCGGTGTCGGCCCACGCGAGCACCCCCGCGACGTCGGCGGCGTACTTGCGGGTGAGCCCCTTGAGCGCGGCCTGGCGCTCCAGCACCCGGGCAAGGCGCTCCGGGTCGGCCTCCAGCCCGTCGAGATACCCCGACAGCTCCGCCGCGACGTCGGTGAGCAGCGCCGCGGCCTCGGCCAGGCGCGGCTCCAGCGCGGTCAGCCGCGGGTCGTCCGTGGCGAGCGCGCGGCGCGCCTCCCCCACGAGGGCGGTCGCGTCGGGCTCGTCCCCGGTGCCGTCCGGCGGGCCGGCGACCGCCGCGAGCGCGGTGAGCGCGGCGGACCGCAGGTCGTCCACGTCGGCGAGCCGGCGAGCCTCGGCGACCAGCTCCTCGTCCTCGCCGGGCTGCGGGTCGAGCGCCTCGATCTCGGTGAGGCCGTGGCGGAGCAGGTCGGCCTCGCGGGCCATCTCCCGGGTGCGCTCGCGGCGCTCGGCGAGCTCGGCGACGGCGGTGCGCCACCGGCTCCGGACGTCGCGGTAGCGCGCCAGCGCGTCGGCCGCCGGGGCCCCGGCGAACCGGTCGAGCACCGCGCGCTGCTCGGCGGGCCGGAGCAGGCGCAGCGCCTCGTGCTGGCCGTGGACGGCGAGCGAGGCGTCGGCGACGTCGGTGAGCACCGCGAGCGGCACCGACCGGCCCCCGAGGTGCGCCCGGGAGCGCCCGTCCGCGGACACCGTGCGGGCCGCGATGAGCGACCCGTCGTCGTCGAGCGCGGCCCCGGCGTCGCGGGCGACGTCCGCGGCGTCGCGCGGCCCGTCGTCGTCGCCGGGCCCGTCCGCCGTCGCGGATGCGCCGTCGACGGGCAGCACGTAGCGGCCCTCCACCACGGCGCGCGACGCCCCACGTCGCACGCGCGAGGAGTCCGCGCGACCGCCACCCAGGAGGTGCAGCCCGGTGATCACCATCGTCTTGCCGGCGCCCGTTTCGCCGGTCACCGCGGTGAGCCCCGGATGCAGCTCCAGGGTCGCGTCCTCGATCACGCCGAGGCCCTGGATTCTCAGCTCGGAGAGCACGCCGTCACTGTAACGACGGGGTCCGACACCCAGGGCCGAACACGCCGATCGAATTCGAACAGGTGGTCGAACGGTCGGTGGACCGCGGTGGCCGGATCCCTACCGGCGCCCGCGCCAGCCCTGCACGGGCAGGCCGAACTTGCGCACCAGGCGGTCGGTGAACGGCTGCACCCGGAGGCGGACCAGCAGCACCGGCGTCTCCCCCTTGCCGATCTCCACCCGCGACCCGGGCGGCAGGTCCAGGGTCCGGCGCCCGTCGCAGACGAGCACCCCCGCGTCCCCGCGCCCCGACACCTCGAGCGCGACCCGCGACTCGGGCGAGACGACCAGCGGCCGCGAGAACAGGGCGTGCGCGTTCGACGGCACCAGCAGCATCGCCTGGACCTCCGGCCACACCACCGGTCCCCCCGCCGAGTAGGCGTAGGCCGTGGAGCCGGTGGGGGTCGCGCACAGCACGCCGTCGCAGGCGAACTCCGACACGGGCCGGTGGTCGACCTCCAGCACGACGTCGAGCAGCTTCGCCCAGTTGGTCTTCTCGACGATCGCCTCGTTGAGCGCCCAGGTCCGTCCGAGCACCTGGCCGTCGGCGGAGGCGGTGACGTCGACCGTCATCCGCTCCTCGACGCGATAGGTGCGGTTGACGACGGCGTCGAGGACCTCGTCGAGGTCGTCGAGGTCCGCCTCGGCGAGGAACCCGACGTGGCCGAGGTTGATCCCCAGCAGCGGGACGCGCGCCGAGCGCGCGAGTTCCGCGGCCCGCAGGAGCGTGCCGTCCCCGCCGAGCACGATGACGATCTCGGCGCCGTTGGCGGCGTCGTCGTCGGGCGCCACCCGCTGGGGGCGCTCGTGCGGCTCGAGGTCGTCGAAGAGCCCGGCGTCGCTCGAGTACTCGTCGGGCATCACCCGCAACGAGAACCCGGCGCGGTGCAGGCTGCACGCCACCGTCGACGCGACCTTCCGGGTCGCCTCGCGCCCGGTGTGCACCACGATCAGCGCGTCCCGCACCGGTTCTCCCGTTCCTGGTTCACTGTGGCCCGTTCTCGACCGCACGACGCACGATCGCGTCGTCCTGTTCACCCGTACCCGTTCCCGGCCGCAGCCACAGGAAGTACTCGACGTTCCCCGACGGACCGGGCAGGGGGCTGGCCGTCGCCCCGGCCAGCGTCAGCCCCCGTTCGCGGGCGGCGGCCACCACCCCGAGGACCGCCTCGGCGCGCAGTCCCGGGTCGCGCACCACCCCGCCGGAGCCGAGCCGGTCCTTCCCCACCTCGAACTGCGGCTTGACCATCGGGAGCAGCGCGCCGTCGGGTCGGGTGCACGCCGCGAGGGCGTCGAGGACGAGCCGGAGGGAGATGAAGGACAGGTCGGCGACGACGAGGTCGACGGGCCCGCCGATCTGCTCCGGGCTCAGTGCGCGGACGTTGGTGCGGTCGAGCACCGTCACGCGGTCGTCGGTCCGCAGCGACCACACGAGCTGGCCGTACCCGACGTCGGCGGCCACGACCTCCTGCGCGCCGCGGCGCAGCAGGACGTCGGTGAACCCGCCCGTCGAGGCGCCCGCGTCGAGGCAGCGCAGGCCCGTCGGGTCGACCTCGAACGCCTCGAGGGCGCCGATCAGCTTGTGCGCGCCGCGACTGGCCCAGTCGTCGACGGTGCCGTCCGGTTCGGGCGTGACGACGACGGCGGCCGCGGTCTCCACCGCGGTCGCGGGTTTCGTCGCGACGCTGCCGCCCACGGTGACCCGGCCGTCCGCGATGAGGGCGGCGGCCTGCTCCCGGGACCGGGCGAGTCCCCGCCGCACCAGCTCCGCGTCCAGGCGCAGGCGGCGGCTCGACGTGCGCGCCACGCCGGTCAGCCCCGGTCGACCGAGGCGAGCGCCGAGGTCAGCGCCTCGTGGAGCGCCTCGAACCGGTCGGCGTGCTCCATCGGGTCGGCGCCCCGGGACGCGTCCAGGCCCTCGACGGCGGCCGCGGCCTCGCGCAGCCGCGCCAGCCCGTCGTCCGACCCACCGTGATCCACGGGTCCCACGCTAACTCACCCGTCGGCGTCGAGGCCCAGGGCGGAGATCGTCCGGCCCGCGAGGTCGTCGGCCGGGGTCACCCGCGGGGCACGCGCCACGTCGCCGACCGCCGCCCAGTGCGCCGCGCCGAGCGCCCGCAGCGCCGCGGCCCGGTCCTCGGCGGTCTCCCCGGCGCCCGCCGGCGCCGCCAGCTCGAGCGACCCGTCGTCGTGCACCGTCGCGGTCCACCCGTCGTCGACGCCGACGCGGACGGCATCGAGGTCGGCGAGCGCGGCGAGACCGGCGGCGACGTAGGTGGGCCGCTGCTCGGGCGGGGCGGCGAGGACGTCCGTCGCGGTGGAGACGCCGGTGAGGACGAGCAGGGATTCGGCGTCGACGGCGTGCCCGCCGGCGATGTCGGTGTCGAGCCGGTCGCCGATCACGAGCGGGCTGCTCGCCCCCACCCGCTCCATCGCCTGGCGCAGCAGCGGCGCCGCGGGCTTGCCCGCGACCTGCGGTTCCCGACGGCTGGCGTGGCGCAGCGCCGCGACCATGGACCCGTTCCCGGGCAACAGGCCCCGCTCCGAGGGGAGCGTGGGGTCCACGTTGCAGGCGACCCAGGTCGCGCCGCGGGCCAACGCCAGCGCCGCCTCGGCCAGCTGCCGCCAGCCCGTGTCGGGCGAGTGGCCCTGGACGACGGCGACCGGCTCGTCGTCGTTGCTCCGCACCGGCGTCAGACCGACCGCCGTGACCTCGTCGGCCAGGGCGTCGGTGCCGAGCACCAGCACCCGTGCGCCCGCGTCGACCTGCCCGGCGAGGACCGCAGCGCCGGCCTGGGCGCTCGTGACCACGTCGTCCTCGGTGACGGTGAGACCGAGGTCGGCCAGGTGCCCGGCGACCGCGCCCGGCGTGCGCGAGGCGTTGTTCGTGACGTAGGAGACCGTCGACCCCCGCTCCCGGGCGGCCTCCAGGGCCTCGACGGCGCCCGGGATGGCATCCGGGCCCGCGTAGACGGTGCCGTCGAGGTCGACCAGGAGCGCGTCGTGGCGCGTCACCGCTCGTCGTCCCCGCGGGGCGCCTCGGTCGCGGTGTCGGTCGCGGTGTCGGTCGGGCCGTTCCCGACGACGGGTCCGTCCGCCCCGGGTGCCCCGTCGTCGGCCGTGTCGTCGGCCATGTCGTCGGGCTCGACGGTGTCGTCGTCGGTCTCGACGGTCCTGTCCGCGGGCGCGCCCGTCTCGTCGGACCCGTCGACGTCGTCGACGTCACCGGGCTCGTCCGCGGTCTCGAGCTCTCCGGGCGGGGTGTCGACCCCGGCAGCCACGAGCGCGGCCCGCTCCTCCGCGTCGGTCTCACCGTCGGCGTCGGTCTGCGCGGCGTCGAGGAAGGCGCGGACGGCCTCCTCGCGGCGACCGGCGGCCACGAGGGCCTCGCCGTAGGCGTAGAAGAGACGGCACGTCCACGGGTCGTCGGTCCGCCGGACGTCGAGCTCGGGGACCTGCAGGCCCACGACCGCCGCCGCGTACTCGCCCAGGTCCCGCCGGGCGCCGGACGTGACGATCAGCAGTTCCATCGCCTCGTCGCGCGGCAGGTCCGCCGACTCGGGGCTCCGCGCGATCTCGAGGGCCCGCTCGGGCCGGCCGAGCGCGCGCTCGGCGTCGGCCATCACCGCCACGTGGGCGGCGCCTCCCATACGACGGCTGGCCCGCAGCTCCGAGAGCGCCTCGGCCCACTCGGACGCGTGGTAGGCCGCGAGACCGCACGCCTCGCGCACCACGGCGACGCGCGAGGCCCGGTGACGGGCGAAGCGTGCGTGGGCGAGGGCGGCCTCCGGGTCGTCGTCGAGGAGCTCGCCGACCGCGACGAGGTGCCGCGCCACGTTGTCCGCGAGGTCCTTCGGCAGTCCGCGCAGGTCACGGCGGACCTCGCCGTCGAGCAGATCCGGGGTCACCTCGTCGGGCAGCGCCGGCTCCGTCGGGCGCGGCTGCGCGTCCTGGTGGCGGCGGATCGGGCGGTCCTCGGCGTGCGGGGTCCGTGTCCGGTCGTCGCCACGCGGCGCATCGCGACGGTCACGCGGCGGCCGTCCGTCGCGGTCCCGCGGGGGGCCCTGCCGGCGGTCACCGCGGGGCGGGCCGTCACGACGGTCGCCGCGGGGCGGGCCATCACGACGGTCGCCACGCGGCGGGCCATCACGACGATCGCCACGGGGCGCGCCGTCACGACGGTCGTCGCGAGGACCGGACGGACGCCGGTCCGGCGCCTGACCGGCGCGCGGGGCGTCGCTCCGTCGGGGACGGTCATCCGTCTGCTCGCGCCGCGGACCACGGTCGTCGCGGGAGTCGGAGGAACGGTCGGGCCCGGCGTCGCGGCGGGGACCGCGGTGCTCGCTGTCGGACCGGCCGCCCCGTCGACCGCCCTCGCGGCGACGGTCTTCCCAGGAACGCGAGGAGCGGTCCGAGTCGGAGCGCCCCCGGACGTTCTCGGTGCGCTCCGGGCGCCGGTCAGCTCCGGACCCGGACGGTGCGGATCGGTCGCCGTACGGGCGAGCAGTGGTCCGACGGTCGTCCCGACCCGGGGCGCCGTCGCGATCACGGCCGCGCGCCTGGTCCTGGCGCGGTCCGCCCCGCTCCGGGCGGGGTGAACGGCTGCGGTCGTCCGGCCGGCCTCCGCGGTTGCGGTCGCCGCCCTGTGTGGGTCGGCCACGTCGGTCGTCGGGCCGCCCGCCGCGGCGGTCTCCGCCGGCCGGCCGGCCCCGTCCGCCGTCTCGCGAGTCGTCGGACCGCCGCCGGTCCTCCGGAGCGGACGACGATCGGTCGCCCCGGCTGTCCTGCGGGTCCACGCTCACCGATCGGCCTCCTGACACGACGAAACGGGGCAGGACCGGATGGGTCCTACCCCGTGTCTGTCACGCGGCCGATACCGGTCCGCGCCGTTCACTCTCGAAATATGTGTGTCCACACGAGGTGGGGGTGGTTGGGTGTTCCGGCGGTGTCCTACTCTCCCACGACCTGGCGGTCGCAGTACCATCGGCGCTGGAGGGCTTAGCTTCCGGGTTCGGGATGGGACCGGGCGTTTCCCCTCCGCTGTGGCCACCGGAACACCGAACCACCCCCACCTGTGTTGTGGGGGGTTGGGGTGTTAGTGGTGTGGACGCGAGCAGCAGTTTTTCGTTGTGTGTGATGACCGATCGACGCCAACGGCCCGGGTGTGGGTGTTGGTGGTGTGTCGGGCAAGTCCTCGGCCTATTAGTACCAGTCCACTGCATACCTTGCGGTACTTCCATGTCTGGCCTATCAACCCACTGGTCTGGTGGGGGCCT
>NZ_JAJNDA010000059.1 GCF_021026295.1 Actinomycetospora soli | reverse complement strand
GCCAACGGCCCGGGTGTGGGTGTTGGTGGTGTGTCGGGCAAGTCCTCGGCCTATTAGTACCAGTCCACTGCATACCTTGCGGTACTTCCATGTCTGGCCTATCAACCCACTGGTCTGGTGGGGGCCTTAACCCTCATGGGGTGGGAGACCTCATCTTGGAACGGGCTTCCCGCTTAGATGCCTTCAGCGGTTATCCCTTCCGAACGTAGCCAACCAGCCGTGCCCCTGGCGGGACAACTGGCACACCAGAGGTTCGTCCGTCCCGGTCCTCTCGTACTAGGGACAGCCTTCCTCAAGTCTCCTGCGCGCGCGGCGGATAGGGACCGAACTGTCTCACGACGTTCTAAACCCAGCTCGCGTACCGCTTTAATGGGCGAACAGCCCAACCCTTGGGACCTACTCCAGCCCCAGGATGCGACGAGCCGACATCGAGGTGCCAAACCATGCCGTCGATATGGACTCTTGGGCAAGATCAGCCTGTTATCCCCGGGGTACCTTTTATCCGTTGAGCGACACCCCTTCCACCAGGAGGTGCCGGATCACTAGTCCCGACTTTCGTCCCTGCTCGACCCGTCGGTCTCACAGTCAAGCTCCCTTGTGCACTTGCACTCAACACCTGGTTGCCGACCAGGCTGAGGGAACCTTTGGGCGCCTCCGTTACCCTTTGGGAGGCAACCGCCCCAGTTAAACTACCCACCAGGCACTGTCCCTGGACCAGATCATGGCCCGAAGTTAGATGCCCAATTCGACCAGAGTGGTATTTCAACGGCGACTCCACCGCCACTGGCGTGGCCGCTTCACAGTCTCCCACCTATCCTACACAAGCCGAACCGAGCACCAATACCAAGCTGTAGTGAAGGTCCCGGGGTCTTTCCGTCCTGCCGCGCGTAACGAGCATCTTTACTCGTAGTGCAATTTCGCCGAGTCTGTGGTCGAGACAGCGGGGAAGTCGTTACTCCATTCGTGCAGGTCGGAACTTACCCGACAAGGAATTTCGCTACCTTAGGATGGTTATAGTTACCACCGCCGTTTACTGGCGCTTAAGTTCTCAGCTTCGGCCGTGAGGCCTAACCGGTCCCCTTAACGTTCCAGCACCGGGCAGGAGTCAGTCCGTATACATCGTCTTGCGACTTCGCACGGACCTGTGTTTTTAGTAAACAGTCGCTTCCCCCTGGTCTCTGCGACCCCACAGCCCTAGCCCGCGAAAGGCTTCAGGCCACAGGGTCCCCCTTCTCCCGAAGTTACGGGGGGATTTTGCCGAATTCCTTGACCACAGTTCGCTCGAACGCCTCGGTATTCTCTACCTGACCACCTGTGTTGGTTTGGGGTACGGGTCGCGTAGGAACTCGCTAGAGGCTTTTCTCGGCAGCATGGGATCACTCTGCTTCGCCTCAACGGCTATGCGTCACGTCTCAGCCACGTGGTGCACGGATTTGCCTATGCACCGGCCTACACGCTTGCACCAGTACAACCACTCACTGGCGGAGCTGCCCTCCTGCGTCACCCCATCGCTTGGCTACTACCAGGCAGGATCCCGCGCTCCCCCGTCCGACTCCCGAAGGAGTCATGGGGTTCGGGCGGTTAGCACACCTGGGCTCGCCATGGACGCGCCTACACGAGCACGGGAATATCAACCCGTTGTCCATCGACTACGCCTGTCGGCCTCGCCTTAGGTCCCGGCTCACCCTGGGCGGAAAAACCTGGCCCAGGAACCCTTGGTCATCCGGCGGCAGAGTTTCTCACTCTGCTGTCGCTACTCATGCCTGCATTCTCACTCACACGGGTTCCACAGCTGGATCACTCCGCCGCTTCACCACCCGCATGACGCTCCCCTACCCAGCACCACCACCGTTAGGTGTCCGTGGTGCTGCCGCGGCTTCGGCGGTGCGCTTGAGCCCCGCTACATTGTCGGCGCAGGACCACTTGACCAGTGAGCTATTACGCACTCTTTCAAGGGTGGCTGCTTCTAAGCCAACCTCCTGGTTGTCTGGGCGATCCCACATCCTTTCCCACTTAGCGCACGCTTAGGGGCCTTAGCCGGCGATCTGGGCTGTTTCCCTCTCGACTACGAAGCTTATCCCCCGCAGTCTCACTGCCGCGCTCGAGCTCACCGGCATTCGGAGTTTGGCTGACTTCAGTAAGCTTGTAGGCCCCCTAGGCCAACCAGTGCTCTACCTCCGGTGAGTAACACGCGACGCTGCACCTAAATGCATTTCGGGGAGAACCAGCTATCACGGAGTTTGATTGGCCTTTCACCCCTACCCACAGCTCATCCCCCAGGTTTTCAACCCTGGTGGGTTCGGGCCTCCACACCGTCTTACCGGCGCTTCACCCTGGCCATGGGTAGATCACCCCGCTTCGGGTCTAGAGCACGCGACTCACACGCCCTGTTCGGACTCGCTTTCGCTACGGCTTCCCCACACGGGTTAACCTCGCCACGTACCGCTAACTCGCAGGCTCATTCTTCAAAAGGCACGCCATCACCGGACCGAAATCCAGGCTCTGACGGCTTGTAGGCACACGGTTTCAGGTACTATTTCACTCCCCTCCCGGGGTACTTTTCACCTTTCCCTCACGGTACTTGTCCGCTATCGGTCATCAGGAAGTATTTAGGCTTACCGGGTGGTCCCGGCAGATTCACAGCGAATTCCACGGGCTCGCTGCTACTCGGGCACGTCACCACGCGATGATGAACAGTTTTCGTCTACGGGGGTCTCACCCTCTACGCCGGCGCGTCCCAACGCCTTCGACTAACCATCCACCACCACGCCCAGGGTCAGCAGCCCCCGGACATGACGCCCCACAACACCCCACCAGCAACACCTGCCAGCTATCACACAAGCGGGGTTTAGCCTCTTCCGCTTTCGCTCGCCACTACTCACGGAATCACTGTTGTTTTCTCTTCCTGCGGGTACTGAGATGTTTCACTTCCCCGCGTTCCCTCCACCCGCCCTATACATTCAGGCGGGGGTGACAGCCCATGACGGCTGCCGGGTTACCCCATTCGGACACCCTCGGATCACAGCTCGGTTGACAACTCCCCGAGGACTATCGCGGCCTCCCACGTCCTTCATCGGCTCCTGATGCCCAGGCATCCACCGTGCGCCCTTGACAACTTGACCAACACACCAACAACAACCACACACACAGCACGAACATGCAGCAGAACATGCACAGCACGAACATGCCTCACGCGATGCGGCCGTCGAAGATCAACACAGTCATCAAAGCAAACTAAGATCAACCACAACAACCTCTCCCGCCACCAGCCCACGACGGACCAGCCCGGAAAACGTTGCCGCGGCGACCAGGAAAAAAAGATGCTCGCGTCCACTGTCCACTTGACAACCCAACCCACAGACCACCACCGCACCACCCCGCAACCGCAGGGAGCCGGCGATGACTGTCCAGAGAAAACACCAACCCCCACACCCACCACCACACAGGCAGCCAGACGTGAGGGCCGATCGTCCTCTCAGGACCCAACAGTGTGCCGACGCCCCCAGACCAAAAAGCCCGGGAC
>NZ_JAJNDA010000058.1 GCF_021026295.1 Actinomycetospora soli | reverse complement strand
ACGAACGCCTTCATTCGTCGGTCGGATACCTGCCGCCGGTTGAATGGGAAGCCCATTACACTGCCGCGGTAACCCGGCAGGCCGCCGCGGCCTGACGCCCAGCCTCACCCAGGCCCGGGGCGGTTCACAGCGCTCTGTCCGTGGCCATGAAAAAGTCCCCGGTGTTGGCCAGGTTGAGGTCCCCGCGGGTGGCCAGGTGAGGTCCCCGCTGGTGGCCAAGTAGAAGTCCCGGTCCCTCGTCGTGTCGTCCCGACGGTGGGGCCCTGGGCGGTGACGGTGCGCGGTGACTAGCCAGCTCACCGCACCGCCCAGGGGTCCTCCATTGAAGTCTGCGAGGGAACGTATGGACATCATTTCGGCCTACCGGGAGGTGGGCAGTTACCGCGGCGCGGCCGCGATCTGCGGGACGACACCGAAGACGGTGCGTCGGGTCATCACCCGCCACGAGGCCGGCGGGATCGCGCCGCAGCGCAAGCCGCGGCCCCACAACTACGACGCCGTGACCCAGGTCGTGATCGACAAGATCGCCGAGACCAAGGGGCGGATGTCGGCCAAGCGGCTGCTGCCCCTGGCGGTCGCCGCCGGATATGAGGGCTCCGGGCGGAACTTCCGGCGCTTGGTCGCCGAGGCGAAGGCCGAGTGGCGCCGCACCCATCACCGCGGGCGGCGCCCGGCGGTCTGGGCCCCGGGCGAGCACCTGGTCATCGACTGGGGCGTCCTCGGTGGGCTGCACGTGTTCTGCGCGGTCCTGGCCTGGTCGAGGGTCCGGTTCGTGCGCTTCGCCGCGGACGAGCGCGCCGCGACGACGTTCGCGCTGCTCGCGGAGTGCTTCGAGACCCTCGGCGGGGTCCCCAAGGTCGTCCTGGCCGACCGGATGGGCTGCCTGCGCGCCGACATCGTCGCGGGCCGGGTGGTCCCGACCCCGGACTACGTCCGGTTCGCCAGCCACTACCGGTTCCGCCCGGACTTCTGCGAAGGCGGCGATCCGGAGTCGAAGGGGATCGTGGAGAACCTCGTCGGCTACGCCAAGGCGGATCTCATGATCGGCTGCGAACTCGTCGACCCCGACCGCCCGAAGGCCCGCCCGGACCTGGCCTCGGCGAACTTGGCCGCGGCCCGGTGGTGCACGCAGGTCAACGCCGCGACCCACTCCGAGATCGCCGCGGTCCCGGCCGAACGCCTCAGAGACCGGGAGCTCGCGCTGCTCGGCGGGCTGCCCGGGCTGCGGCCACGGATCGGCGGCCCGGCGGTGTTCCGCAAGGTCGACCGGCTGTCCTGCATCCGGCACGGCTCGGCGCGCTACTCGGTCCCCTCGACCGCGATCGGGGACAGCGTCGAGGTCCGCGTCCACGGCGGCGAGCTGTCGATCCTGACCCGCCAGAGCGGAGCGACCCCGCCGCAGCTGCTGGCCTGCCACCAGGTCGTCGGGCCGGGCGAGGTCTCGATCCTCGACGCGCACTATCCCGGCGCCCGACCCACCGTCCCGGCGCGGGCGGTTCGGCCCCGCACCGCCACGGAGAAGGCGTTCTGCGCCCTCGGGCCGGCCGCGCAGGCGTTCCTGGCCGGCGCCGCCGCCGCCGGCTCCACCCGCCTGTCGGCCGACCTCGCCGAGCTGGTCGACCTCGGCCACGCCCACGGCCCCGAGACTCTGCTCGAGGCCCTGACCCGGGCGACCGCGTTCCGGCGCTGGCGCGCCGAGGACGTCCGCTCCATCCTCGCCGCCGGGCACACCCCGACCCCGCGGCCGGCCGGCGACGCCCTGGTCGTCGAGCTCCCCAGCGTCCCCACCCGCTCCCTGAACGCCTACAAGATCAGCCCGGACACGGCCGGGTCCGGGGACGCGTCATGACCGCCACCACGCCACCGCCGCTCGAGGCCGACCTCGAAGCCGGACTCAAGCGGCTCAAGCTCGCCGCGATGCGCCGCCTGGCCCCCGAACTGCTCCTCACCGCCCGCACCCAACGTTGGCGACCCGAGGAACTGCTGCGCACCCTGGTCGAGGCCGAGATCGCCGCCCGCGAGGCCTCCAACACCATCAACCGCCGCCGCGCGGCCGGGTTCCCGGTCGAGAAGTCCCTCGCCGAGTTCGACATCGGCGTCTCCTCGATCCCGACTGCGACGTTCGACTACCTCGCCAGCCTGGAGTGGATCCGCGGCGCGGAGAACCTCGCCCTGGTCGGGCCCGCCGGCACCGGCAAGTCCCACCTGCTCGTCGCCCTCGGACACGCCGCGGTCGAGGCCGGGCACCGGGTCCGCTACTTCACCGCCGCCGAGCTCGTCGAAGCGCTCTACCGCGGCCTGGCCGACAACTCCGTCGGCCGCCTGATCGACCAGACCCTGCGCCACGACCTGATCATCATCGACGAGATCGGGTTCGCCCCGCTCGACGACACCGCAGCCCAACTGCTGTTCCGGCTCGTCGCCGCCGCCTACGAACGCCGCTCCCTGGCGATCAGCTCGCACTGGCCCTTCGAACAGTGGGGACGGTTCCTACCCGAACACACCACCGCGGTCAGCCTGCTCGACCGGCTCCTGCACCACGCCCACGTCGTCGTCACCGACGGCGAGTCCTACCGCATGCGGCAAGCCCGAACGAAGGGAACGAAGCCGGTCGCCAGCAGCTGAACAACCTCAGGACCGGGGACTTTCACCTGGCCACCAGCGGGGACTACGAACTGGCCGTTGACACGCTCGGCGGGGGAGGAGCGCCTGGTCCGCCGGGGGACGAGCCTTCGATGAGACAGAACGCGCGGGCCGGGGGATCTCTGCTGATACTTCTTCCGGGGGTGCACATGGGGGAGCTCATCGCGCTGTCACCGCGCGCGCGACGGGCCGTGCAGGCATCAGTCGCCGCCTATGGCCTCGGGTTGTTAGCCCTGTACGCATGGTCGTCGTCGCACGGCGACGGATTTTCAAACGGCGACCTCTGGCGCACGACGATCGGCAACGCAGTGCTGATGTGGGCGGGGATTGCTGGGGTGTCGGTGGCCTTCCGTGAGGCCGGGCGAGCTCGGGCGCCGCGGCGGGACCGTTTGGCGGCCCGACGAGATCTGTCCCGCGAGCAGCGCCGATCGGCCGACCTCGCCATCCGGCGCCGCGACGAACCCCCTCCGCAGGGGGCCGTGGAGTATGCCTGCGCCCGGCAGGTCCTCGCTTCGATCGGCGCGGCCCTGCTCCTTCTCTCTGCCCCGCTCGGCGCGGCGGTCTCCATCGTCGAGGCACCAGCCGGCTGGACGGCCGTCGTGCTCGCTGTCCTGATCGCGGCCCTCGGAGTTGTGCTGGTGGTGCGGAGCGAGCGGTCCCGCCAGGCGGTGTCTCGGTGGACGGACCCACCGGGACCTACCGTGGTCGCGCTCGACCTGGACGACGCCTTCCTGAGGCCGGACTGGGCGCGGTGGCGGAGGGCTATGAGGGTCGTGCAGTGGCTGGCCGTCGCGGCGCTTGTCGTCTATTTCGCCGGCCTCGGCTGGTGTGTGGCTCTCCGCGGTGGCGACCTGGCGGACGGGTTGGCCATCCTTGTGCTCGCCGGCGCGGTGGTTGTCGTCGAGTTCGCCCTGGCCGCCGCCGCATGGTTCCTCGCCCGGCCGTACCGACAGACACCCGCCGAGGCCCGCCGTCTGGCCGAGCTCCCACTTGCGGACCGGGTCGACCTGCTGCGCGAGTGGCGTCGAGGACGCGCAGGCGATCAGCGATACGCCGACGCGACCTTGACCCGAGCCCGCAGCACCGCACCCGACCTCGCGCTGACCCCGATCGCACTGATGTCGGCGGTCTCGCTCTCGCTCGCCTTCATCAGTCCGCTGCTGCTGGAGCATATTCCGGTCCTGCTCTACCCCAGCTTCGCTCTCGGGTCGACTGTCGTCACCGGGCTCCTGCTGCGGCAGAGTCGGCTTCAGCAGCATGTCGCCGATCGACTGCTCGACCACGCCCGAGCCAGCGCCCGAGCCCGACGCCAGCCCCTCGTCGTGATTCCCCGTGCTGCACCCCAGCATGGTCCAGCCTGACCAAGCACGAGCGACCAACGACCAGACCCGATCGACGGTCAGCGCCACCATCCCGAACGCCTCGTGCGCAAAAGAGGCTACCTTCGAGTTCGGATAAGGCCGGGTCCGCTGCTCTTGTCCTCGGTTGCCGCGATAAATGGAGTTATCGCGGCGTTTAAAGCAACGGAATGTCATCGCTTCCAAATCAGCTAAAGCGGCTCTTCCGGAATCAGAGTGCGAGGTTCCCGCAGTGGAGCAGGGAGCGGATGCGGTAGTTGATCAGGTTGCGGAACCCGAGGGCGTTGCGGCGCAGGGCCTCGAGGCGCCCGTTGATGGCTTCGGT
>NZ_JAJNDA010000057.1 GCF_021026295.1 Actinomycetospora soli | reverse complement strand
GGTGATCGAGTAGGCGGTCGGACCTCGTGGGGTCATAAGCTGCGTTTGTGCCCCTGAGCCCGCGAGTGGTCGACCTCGGCCCCTACGACGTCCTCCTGTCCGTGGCCGAGCTCGGCAGCATGGGCCGAGCCGCCGTTCGCCACGGCGTGACCCAGGCCGCGGTCAGCGCGCGCGTCCGGGCGCTCGAGGGCGCCCTCGGCGTCACGCTGCTCGAACGCTCGCCCCGCGGCACCCGGCTGACCACGACCGGGGCGCTCGTCGCGGACTGGGCCCGGGTCGCGGTCGACGCCGCCGAGGCCCTCGAGGTCGGGGTCGCGTCGCTGCGCACCGAACAGGCGAGCCGGTTGCGCGTCGCGGCGAGTCTCACCGTCGCCGAGTACCTGCTCCCCCGCTGGCTCGTCGCGTTGCGCGCGGAGCTGCCCGACACCGTGGTGTCGCTGACCTCGCACAACTCCGCCGACGTCGTCGCCGACGTGCTCGCCGACCGGGCCGAGGTCGGCTTCGTGGAGGGACCCACGGTGCCCGACGAGCTCGACTCCCAGGTCGTCGCCCGGGACCGGCTGACGCTCGTGGTCGCCCCGACCCACCCGTGGGCGGGCCGTCGTCGCGGGGTCGACGCGGCCCGCCTCGCCGCGACCCCGCTGGTCGCGCGCGAGGCAGGATCCGGCACCCGCTCGTTCCTCGATCACGCCGTCGGCGGGCTGGTCGACCCGGTGCTGGAGCTCTCCTCGACCACCGCGATCAAGGCCGCCGCCGCCGACGGGATGGCGCCCGCGGTCCTGAGCTCGCTCGCGGTCGCGGGCGAACTCGCCGCGGGCACCCTCGTCGCGGTGCCCGTGGCCGGCGCCGAGCTGGACCGGCGTCTCGCGGCGGTCTGGCCCCGCGGCCGCCCCCTGGCCGGTCCGGCGGCCGACCTCGTGCGTCTCGCCGCCCGGCGTCGGGGATGACGACCGCGACTACCGGACGAAGGCGCTGTGGCCGGTGATCTTCTTCCCGACGATGAGGGTGTTCATCTCGCGCGTCCCCTCGTAGGAGTAGAGCGCCTCCGCGTCGTTGAAGTACCGCGCGATCCCGTTCTCCAGGATCGTCCCGTTGCCCCCGACGATCTGGCGGCCGAGCGCGACCGTCTCGCGCATCCGGTCGGCGCAGAACTGCTTCGCCAGCGCCGAGTGCGCGTCCGAGCCACCCCCGCCGTCGATCAGCTGGGCGTTGCGCGACGCCATCCCGAGCGAGGCGGTCGTGTTGCCGAGCATCTGCACCAGGGCGTCCTGGATCATCTGGAACCCGGCGATCGGGCGGCCGAACTGCACGCGCTGCTGCGCGTAGCTCAGCGCGAGCTCGTAGGCCGCCATCTGCACGCCGACGCAGGCCCAGGAGGCGTTGCCGCGGGTGCGGCGCAGCACGCCGCCGGTGTCGGCGAACGTGCCCTGCCCGCCGGAGAGCCGGCGGTCCTCGCCGACGCGGACGCCCTCGAGGGTGATGTCGGCGTTCTGCGTGATCCGCAGGGCCGTCTTGCCCTCGATCTTCGCCGTGGTGACGCCGGGGGTGTCGCGGTCGACGACGAAGCCGCGCACCGCCTCGCCGTCGCGGGCCCAGATGACGAGCACGTCGGCGAACGTGCCGTTGCCGATCCACCGCTTGTGGCCGTCGATGACCCACTCGTCACCGTCGCGGCGGGCCACGGTCTCCATCCCGCCCGCGACGTCGGACCCGCCGTGCGGCTCGGTGAGGCCGAAGGCGCCGACCAGGTCGAGGCGCGCCATGGGCGGCAGCCACCGCTCGCGCTGCTCCGGGGTGCCGCAGGCGTCGATCGAGCCCATCGCGAGGCCGCTCTGGACGCCGAAGAAGCTGTTGGTCGACGCGTCGATCCGCGCGATCTCGGCGTGCACGAAGCCCATGAGCACCCGGCGGGCAGGCCGGTCGGAGAGCTTCGAGAGGCCGTACGGCAGCCCGGCGAGGTCGAGCGCGGCGAACCCGCGGCGGAACTGCTCGGGGAACTCCGCGGCCTCCCAGGCCTGGTTCACCACCGGCGCCACGTCGGAGGCGAGGTAGCCGCGCAGTCGACGCAGGATGTCGCGCTCGTCGTCGGTGAGCAGCTCGCCGTAGGCGTAGAAGTCGGCGACCCGCTCGGCGTCCGGGTCGAGCTCGAGGTGCGGGCGGGGCAGGTCGGCGAAGGGGTCGCCGTGACCGCCGCCCTCGCCGGCGGTGGCGGGCGCGATCGAGATGCGGTCGTCGGTGGGCGCAGCCATGTCCTCAGCGTGCTCCCGGTCCGGGCCGGGCGCCAACGCATGGGGTGATCGCACGGGCGCCCACCGCTAGATGCTTGTACGATAAAAGTGAAATGGGTGGCCCGGGGGGATTCGGGTGGCCGACGGGGTACCGGCTCCCCGAGAGTGGGGGCGGGCGCCCTCCCGCGGGAGCCCAGGGCGTCGAGACGCAGCGGTTGAGGAGTGCGACGGTGGACGGACAGCAGCCGATCACGATCTTCGGGAAGATCACCCGCGGCGACGGCGGGCCGCTCCCCGGGGCGGCGCTGACGCTGTGCGACCTCGCGGGGGACCAGCTCGACCGCACGGTCGCCGACGACGCCGGCGAGTACCGCCTCTCCCCCTCGACCGGCGGGACCTACCTCGTCATCTGCTCGTCCTCCACCCACCAGCCGAAGGCCTCCCTGGTCGCGGTGGCGGACCGTCCGCTGCGCCACGACGTATCCCTCTCCGGCGGTGGCGCCGCGCTCGAGGGCACCGTCGGCGCCGCACGCGACGGCGCGATCGTCGGGACGGCCGGCGTGGTGCTCACGCTGACCGACGTGCGCGGCACCGTCGTCGCCGTGGCCCGGTCGAACGGCGACGGCGGCTACCGCTTCGCCGACCTCGACGAGGGCACCTACACGCTCACCGCCGCCGCCCCGGACACCACGCCGGTCGCCGAGACCGTGCAGATCCCGGGCGAGGGCCGCGTGACCCGCGACATCGCGCTGGTCAGCCAGCTGCGCCTCAGCGGCGTCGTGCGCTCGGCCTCGGGCGGCCGGCCCGTCGCCGAGGCGCTCGCCACGCTCGTCGGCGCCGACGGCAACGTGGTCGGCGCCGCCGTCACCGGCGAGGACGGCAGCTTCGACTTCCCCGAGGTCGCGCCCGGGACCTACACGATCACCGCCAGCGGGTACGCGCCCGTCGCCAGCGAGATCGAGGTGGGCGCGGGACAGCCGTCCGAGGTCACCCTCACGCTCACCCCGCCCGCGCTCGGCCCGGCCGACGAGGCGCCGTCCGAGGTCACCCGGGCTTTCTCCGGGGAGGACTTCGGCGTCGACGCCGTGCCCGCCGGGGCGTACTCCAACGGGCACAACGGGCGGCACGCCACCGGCGACCGCTACTCCGAGCGCGGCTTCGACACCGATCGCGGCTTCGACGCCGACGGCGGGCGGCGGTGACCGCCACGCAGTCGGGGACCCAGCGCATCGGAGGCATCGCCGTCACCAGTGACGGCTGGCCGGTGCCGTTCGCCGTCGTCACGGTGATCGACGCGACCGGCTCCCAGATCGGCGGCTGCGCGGTCGACGACGACGGTCGCTTCGTCCTCGACGGGCTGCCCGCCGGGCCGTGCACGGTGATCACCTCCGCGGTAGGGCACACCCCGTCGGCGCGGCCGGTCGCCGGCCCCGCCTCGGGCGACCTCGGCCGCGTCGTCCTCACCCGCACCGGCGCCCTCGAGCTCCCCGCCCCCGGGCGCTGGGAGATCGACCCGGTGCACTCGCGGATCGCGGCGTCGGCGTTCCACCTCGGGATCACGAAGGTGCACGGGCGCCTGCGCCGGTTCACCGGGGCGATCGACATGGGCGCCACGCTCGAGACCTCGCAGGTCACCGCAGCCATCGAGTCGGGCAGCGTCGACACCGACGACGAGCAGCGCGACGCGCACCTGCGCGCCCCCGACTTCCTCGACGTCCTGCGCTTCGGCGAGATCCGGTTCTCCTCCACGGAGATCGTGCGGCACACCGCCGACCACTGGACGATGCTCGGCGACCTCGAGCTCAAGGGCGTGCGGAACAGGGTCGCCCTGGACGTCGTCTACCACGGGGCCGGGCCGGACCTCTGGGGCGGCGAGCGGGCGGGGTTCTCCGCGACGACCCAGCTCTCGCGCGACGACTTCGACATCTCGTGGAACCAGTCGGTGATCGCCGGCATCTTCGCGATCGGGCGCACCCTGCGGATCGAGATCGACATCGAGGCGCTCCGGGTCTCCGGGTAGGTCCGGTCTCTCGCGGGCGGGCTCGCGGCTGCTCACCGTGTGGCCGCCAGCCCCGCCTTGTCGCGGCCTCCCGACCGCCCCGCCTCACCTTGTCGCGGTGACCCCCAACGACAAGGTGCACCGGTCATCCGGACAACCCACGACAAGACCAGCCAGACCCGGGATCGCGACGTAGGCCGCCCGCCTCGGCCCCCACCCCCCCCCCCCCCCACCGTG
>NZ_JAJNDA010000056.1 GCF_021026295.1 Actinomycetospora soli | reverse complement strand
TCTCAAAGGACGACCACACGAACCCGCAGACCCACACCCAGGTGGACCGCCAAGCCCGATGGCTTCGAGTCCTCACCCTACCAGACCGGCTGGAGGGCAACCTCTCGAACCTATCCCGCCTCCAGGCTCCGAGGCAACCCCTTCGTCCTGGCGACATGGAGAACACTACACGCCCTCGATCGGGGCGTTTCAGGGGGGTCTCTCTTGGTCATCTTCGCAGCTCAGGCGCGGCGTGAGCCCACTCCGGGCCCGCGCGACCCCTCCTGGGTCTCGGGCCCCACGTGCCGGAAGGCGTCCATCGCCTCCGCCAGGAGGTCCGCGAGCTTGGCCCCGGACTCGGGTGGACGGCCGCGACCGTTGGCGCCGGCCGCGTCGCGACGCGCGTCCTCGGGGGCTCCCCCGCGAGCGCCGTTGCTCCCCGACTCCGGGAGCGCCGCCCGGCGCTGGTCTCCGGGCACAGGCATGGAGCCCGACGTGTGACGCCGGGCCGAGGGCACCGACACGTCGCTGCCCGAGGACGACCCGGCCGACCCGACCGACCCGGCCGACGCACGCGGAGGCTGGGCGGACCCGACGTTCTCCCGTCGCGGCGGCATCGGCACGTCGGGCAGGTGGTACTCGCCGAGCACCGTCGCGAGCGTGAGCGCGAGGTCCTCCTCGTACTCGCCCAGCGCGCGAGCCGCGGGACGGCCGGCGGCCGAGGTCGTCCCCGACGGCATCTGCCGTCGATCCCGCGGCTCGGGCGACGGCACCTTCGCGCGAGCTCGGCTCTCCGTGCCCGCGACCTCGGTCTGCGGACCCGCACGCTCGTCAGGCCGACGTCCGGTCCCCGGAACCGTGCTCGCGTCCCGTTCGCCCGCGGGCTCGACGGACTCGACGGACTCGACGGACTCACGGGCACGCTCCCGCGGGCGGGCGGTTCCGCCCGTCGGCGCCCCGGGCGTCTCGTCCGCCCCGGACGACGGGCTCGGATCGACTGGCATGCGCGAGCCCGAGCCTGCGTCGCCCTCGGACGGGCCGGCCGTCGACTCCGCCGCGCCCGTCGCACGCTCCGGGCCGCGGTTCTCGGCCAGGTCCGGCACGGTGGCCCCGGGATCCGCGGCCGTGTCCCGGTCGGGCTCGACCGCACCGTTCCGCGCAGCCACCGCGTCGGCGGGTGCGCGTCCTCCGGACCCCGTCGGCTCGTCGGTTCCCGACCGACCATTCGCGAGCGCGAGCTCCTCGCCCGCGTCGACGGAGGTCGGGCGAGATGCCGCGGTGTCCTCGCGCGAAGGCGAGCTCGACGGATCGGCCGTGGACCCCGCCGACGAGTCCCCCAGTGGATCGCCGAGGGCGTCGACGAGGCTGCTCACCGAGGCCGGCGCGTCGTCGAGTGCGCTCCCGGCCCACGGTCGGTCCGCCGCTGCGCCGTCGTCCGGCGGCGCGAACCGGTCCTCCGGGAGAGGAGCGACGGGCGCTGCGACGCCGTTCCCGTCGCTGCTGCCGGGTCGGCTCAGCGGAGCGGTCGAGAACGCGTCGAACGTCGGTCGCGACGACGTCGGCTCCTGGGCAGGGGTCGGGGTGCTCGAGGTCGCGGGGGCGGAGTGCCGGGACCGCGGTGCGAGGTCCGGCTCCTGACGACCGTCCCCGCTCGTCGGCGTCGGCTCGACGCCCATCGCGGGTGCCGGCTCGAGCCCCATCGCGGACGCCGAGGCCCGCGAGGAATCCATGGACCGGGTCAGGGACGCGAGCAGCTCGGCCAGCTCGTCGCGGGTCGACCGGGAGGGGCCCGGATCGGGGACCACGCCGGCATCCCCGGCGCCGACGTCGTCGAGGTCGCGCGGCTGCACCGCTGCGGTCCCGACGACGGCCGGCGGCTCCGGTGTCCCCTGCGGCTCCGACACCTCCGGAGCGTCGACGCTCCACGCCCGGGACGCCCCGTCCGCCGTCGTCCCGACGGCGGGCGTGGTGCCGTTGCGGCCGACGGGCACGTCGATCCCGATGAGGTCGACGCCCGTCGGTGCGGGACCCGTCGTCGGGAACGGTTCGGCGTCGGTCGGCTCGGGACGACGGCGGCGTCCGCCCCGGACGCCCCGCTCCCGTTCCGACGTCGGCGCCGCACTCCCGTCGTCGGCCGCCACGGGGCCGGCAGCGAGGGGGTCGGCGCCGTCGGCGACGGCGGCGAGCGTGCGCAGAGCCCGGGCGCCCGCGTCGCGTCCCGTCGACGTCAGGCCGTGCCCGCGGCGCAGTGCGGCCAGCGCGCGCCCCAGATCGCCCTCCGTCTCGGCCAGGCTCGACACGAGCTCCCACGCCCGGGCGGCCTCGGCGGTCCACCCCGCGGCCTCGAGCTCCTCGGCGACCGTGGCCGCCTCCCGGGAGCCGCTCCCGGGCGCTGCGAGTGACGCGAGGCGGATCCGGCCGACGGCGCGCGCGACGTGCGGCCCGTGCGACCCCTCGGTCAGGACACGACGCGCACGGTCACGGGCCTCGTCGTGCCGGCCGGCCTCGACGAGCAGTTCGGTCTCCTCCGCGGCCGCCGCCATCGACCGACGGCCGCCGTCGACATCGCCGGCCGGGTCTGCCGACACGGCCGCGGCCAGCGTCGTGAGGGCGCCGTCGACGTCTCCCGCCCGGCGCCGGGCGACACCGCGGGCGAGTGCGACCCTCGCGCGCAGGACCGCCGCCTCCTGCCGGGGGACGCGGAAGAGCACGGGGCCCGCGGCGGCAGCGGCCGCATCCGTGGCGGGGACGTCGCCGTCCGTCGCGAACGCCTCTGCACGCGCGACACACGCGCCGGCGCCGACCCGTGCGGGGAGTTCGTCGAGCGGGCCGAGACGGTCGAGGAGACGCCGGGCGAGGCCGGCGTCCCCGAGCTCGGTGGCGGAGACCGCGAGGTCGACGAGGACGGCCGCCCCGTCGTCGCGGTCCCCGCGCCCGCGGGCCTCGGCCAGCAACGGGACGCCGCGCTCCACGACGTCCGCGTACCGGTCGGACTCGACGAGGGAGCGGAGGACCGAGCGGTCGGCCGCAGCCCGGACGGCCGGGTCGTCGCCCGACACGCGCCGGACGTGTTCGGCCAGC
Organism: Actinomycetospora soli; assembly: GCF_021026295.1. Classification (GTDB taxonomy): domain Bacteria; phylum Actinomycetota; class Actinomycetes; order Mycobacteriales; family Pseudonocardiaceae; genus Actinomycetospora; species Actinomycetospora soli. The sequence continues at coordinate 2,897 of NZ_JAJNDA010000056.1, read as the reverse complement.
GACGCGCCGAGCGCGGGGTCGGTCCAGCGCAGACCCTCGGCGACCTCGAGGACCGTGAGCGCGGACGGCGTGCCGTGCTCGTTGCGTGCAGCCACGACCGCTCCCTTCTCGACCCGGCCGCGGGACCCTCCCACGGCCCAGCGGGACTCAGTCCCGGGTGAGCTTGCGGTGCGTCACCCGGTGCGGACGCGCGGCCTCCTGGCCGAGGCGGGCGATCTTGTTCTGCTCGTAGTCCGCGAAGTTGCCCTCGAACCAGAACCACGACGCCGGGTCGTCGTCGGTGCCCTCCCACGCGAGGATGTGCGTGCAGACGCGGTCGAGGAACCAGCGGTCGTGGGACACGACCACCGCGCAGCCCGGGAAGTTCTCCAGGGCGTTCTCGAGCGAGGAGAGCGTCTCGACGTCGAGGTCGTTCGTCGGCTCGTCGAGGAGCAGCAGGTTCCCGCCCTGCTTGAGGGTCAGGGCCAGGTTCAGTCGGTTGCGCTCACCACCGGAGAGCACGTTGACCGGCTTCTGCTGGTCGGGTCCCTTGAATCCGAACGCGGACACGTAGGCACGGGACGGCATCTCGACGTTCCCGACCTGGATGTAGTCGAGCCCGTCGGAGACGACCTGCCACACGTTCTCGGTGCCCGACAGCCCCTGACGGTTCTGGTCGACGTACGACAGCTTGACCGTCTCGCCGACCTTCACGGTGCCGCTGTCGGGCTGCTCGAGCCCGACGATCGTCTTGAACAGCGTCGTCTTGCCGACGCCGTTCGGACCGATGACGCCGATGATGCCGTTCGGGGGCAGGGAGAACGACAGGTCCTTGATGAGCACGCGCCCGTCGAAGCCCTTGTCGAGGTGGGACACCTCGACGACGACGTTCCCCAGCCGCGGACCCGGCGGGATCTGGATCTCCTCGAAGTCGAGCTTGCGGGTCTTCTCCGCCTCGGCTGCCATCTCCTCGTACCGGGCGAGACGCGACCGGCTCTTCGCCTGGCGCGCCTTCGCGCCGGAGCGGACCCACGCGAGCTCGTCGGCGAGCCGCTTGCGCAGCTTCGCGTCCTTGCGGCCCTGGACGGCGACGCGCTCGGCCTTCTTCTCCAGGTACGTCGAGTAGTTGCCCTCGTACGGGTAGGCCCGACCGCGGTCGAGCTCGAGGATCCACTGGGCGACGTTGTCGAGGAAGTACCGGTCGTGCGTCACGGCGAGGACGGCGCCGGCGTAGGACGCGAGGTGACCCTCCAGCCACTGCACGCTCTCGGCGTCGAGGTGGTTGGTCGGCTCGTCGAGCAGGAGCAGGTCGGGCTTGCTCAGCAGGAGCTTGCACAGGGCGACGCGCCGGCGCTCGCCACCGGACAGGTGCGTGACCGGCGAGTCGCCGGGCGGGCAGCGCAGCGCGTCCATCGCCTGCCGGAGCTGGGACTCGAGGTCCCAGGCGTCGGCGTTGTCGAGGTCCTCCTGGAGCGCGCCCATCTCCTCCATGAGCTCGTCGGAGTAGTCGGTGGCCATCAGCTCGGCGATCTCGTTGTAGCGCGCGAGCTTGACCGCGACGTCCCCGGCGCCCTCCTGGACGTTGCCGAGGACCGTCTTCTCCTCGTTCAGCGGGGGCTCCTGCTGCAGGATCCCGACCGTGGCCTCGGGGGCGGCGAACGCGTCGCCGTTGTTGGGCTGGTCGAGTCCCGCCATGATCTTGAGAACGCTCGACTTGCCCGCGCCGTTCGGACCGACCACGCCGATCTTCGCTCCCGGGAGGAAGCTCAGCGTGACGTCGTCGAGAACCACCTTGTCGCCGTGGGCCTTGCGAACCTTCTTCATGGTGTAGATGAACTCAGCCACGCACCCGATGGTAGTTGGCGAGGTACGCCGGTCCCCGGGCCCGGTGGTCGCTCAGCTCGCGAGGGCCTCTCGCCCCGGGAGCTCGTCGTCGTCGACCTCGAGCGGACCGTCCCCGGACGGGACGTCCACGCCGGTGAACCCCGGCGCCGTCAGCTCGTCCGGGACCACGACGAGGTCGGAGACGTCCACGGGGCCCCGCCCGTCGTCGGGTCCGCTCTCCTGGATGATGACCACCCGGGCGCACACCTTCCGCAGGTCGAGACCGACGCTCTTCGCCTCGATCTGGGTCGACGTGCGGCGGACGCCCTCCTGCTCGTACTCACTGGTGTACAGCCGACCGTGGACCACGACCGGGTCGCCCTTGGTCACCGACATCCGCACGTTCTCCGCGAGACCGCGCCAGCACGTCACGCGGATGCCCAGCCGGTCGCCGTCGCGCCAGGCCCCGCTCTGTCCGTCGAACTTGCGCTCGTTGCTCATCAGGAAGAAGTTCGCGACGCTGCCGGTCGCGCCCCGCCGCCATGTCACATCGGTGGCCACGTTGCCGGTCACCGTCACCCAGGTCTCGTTCATCGTTCTCGTCCCCTCGGTCGGCCGGCGGTGGCCGGCTCGTACGGGACGAGCGTGCACGCCTGGGGATCGGCGACGGAAATGTCGCTCTCGCGCCTGTGGACTACGAGCACGCCGAGTGCCGGTGGGGACAGAGCGATGCGCCGTACGGATCAGAGAAGTGAGCGGACGTCGGTCGGGAGGGGTGTCCGACACTGGTCGGCCCCACCGTCGCGAGGTGTACGTGAGGCAGGGATAGCGGCCCGGGATGCTGCGTGGTGTGCACCTCGGGACAGGACCGACTGACCGGCACTCGACCCACCGTCGCGGGGTGTCCGTGGGGCAGGAATAGCGGCCCGGGAGACACGGTCTGCCGTGGCTTCGCGGGGGCATGGGGGTTGTGTCTGGTGGTGGAGACACGAAAGCCCCCCGGACGTGTGTCTGGGGGGCTTGGGTGTGTGGGGGTGGTTGGGTGTTCCGGCGGTGTCCTACTCTCCCACGACCTGGCGGTCGCAGTACCATCG
>NZ_JAJNDA010000055.1 GCF_021026295.1 Actinomycetospora soli | reverse complement strand
CAGGGCGTGCAACCGCGCGGGACCGGATTCGTCGACGACTCCGACTACGGCCCGTTCGTCGCGGCCGGCATCCCCGCCGGCGGCGTGTTCTCCGGGGACTCGGGAACGAAGACCGCCGAGCAGGCCCAGCTGTGGGGCGGCCAGCCTGGCGTCCCCTTCCAACCCTGCTACCACCGGGCCTGCGACGACATCAACAACATCAACAGGCCGATGTTCGACCGCATGGTCAACACCCTCGCCTATGGAGTCGGCGCGTTCGGGGCCGACCTCAACGGCGTACCGCCACGGAACCAACGGTCCGCCCGATGAGCGCATTGAACCGCCCCGGCTGTGGTGGCGGCTCTGTAGCCCCGGGAGGGCGTGGAGCGCGCCAGCGCCGAGAACTACCCCAAGGAGATGCCCTGCTGGTCGTCGGGTGAAAGACGGCGTTGCACACCGACGACCTCGCCCGCCTGCAGATGACCGACCTGCACCCCTCCGACCAGGGCCTCTCGGTCGACCTGTCCCGCTCGAAGACCGACCAGCACGGCACCGGCACGACGATCGGCATCGCCGCGCCCTCCTCGAAAGCTTCTACGGGGGAGGGGAGTGAGGATTCGACGCTGCTCGACGCCGGTGCCGCCTGGACCCGCTGGCTACGAGTCGGCGCTCCTAGGTGTACTGACCGGACACGTTGGTTGAACCGGTGTGACGACACGGTCTGAATGATCTTGAGGGGAGGACCTCTCGGGAGTGCTGTGGAGCTGTCTGACGGCATCCACTCACTGACCGGGAGGTCCTCCGTGGCCCACGCTAACGCGGCGCTGACCCCGCGCGGCCGATTGAAGCTCGCGCGTCTGATCGTCGAGCAGAACTGGCCGATCGCCGCGGCCGCGATCCGTTTCCAGGTGTCGTGGCCGACCGCGAAGCGCTGGTCGCAGCGCTACCGCGAGCTCGGCGAGGCCGGCATGGTCGACCGGTCCTCGCGGCCGCACCGGATGCCGCGCACGACCCCGCGGCCGGTGATCCGCAAGATGGTGCACCTGCGCTGGAAGCAGCGCCTGGGCCAGCTCGAGATCGCCGCCCGGCTCGGGGTGGCGGCCTCCACGGTGCACCTGTGGCTACGCCGCTGCGGGATCAGCCGACTCGGTCATGTCGACCGCGCGACCGGGGAGCCGGTGCGCCGCTACGAACACCCCCACCCCGGGGCGATGATCCACGTCGATGTGAAGAAGCTCGGGAACATCCCCGACCAGGGCGGATGGCGCTACGTCGGCCGCGCTCAGGGCAAGCGCAACCGCATCGCCACCCCCGGCAAGACCCGCAACGCCCACCACCAGCCGCTGATCGGCACCGCGTATGTCCACACCGTGATCGACGACCACTCCCGGGTCGCCTACGCCGAGATCCACGACGACGAGAAAGCCGACACCGCCATCGGGGTCCTGGTGCGCGCCGTGGCCTGGTTCGCCGCCCGCAACGTGACCGTCGAGCGGGTGCTCTCCGACAACGGGTCGGCCTACAAGTCCCACGCCTGGCGTGATGCCTGCGCCGAGCTCGGCGTCGTGCACAAGCGGACCCGGCCCTACCGGCCTCAGACCAACGGCAAGATCGAGCGGTTTCACCGCACCATGACCGCCGGGTGGGCCTTCCGACGGCTCTATCTGAGCGAATCCCAGCGCCGCAAGGCGCTCCCGGGGTGGCTGCACGAGTACAACCACCACCGGCCCCACAGCGCCATCGGCAGACAGCCCCCGATCACCCGCTTGACCAACCTGTCCGGTCAGTACACCTAGGGAGCGCGGCGACGTCGTTCGAGGAAGATCGTGTCCCGCCACGAGCCGTGGTGTTGGCCGATGCGTTCGCGGACGCCGAGGGTGCGGTAGCCAGCGCTGTGGTGCAGGGCGATGCTGGCGCGGTTCTCGGGGAAGATCGAGGTCTGCAGGGTCCAGAGGCCGGCGGTGTCGGCGGCGGTGACCTGGCGGTGGATCAGGGCGCGCCCGATGCCGCGGCCGCGGTAGCCGTCGCCGACGTAGATCGAGGTCTCGCCCACTCCGGCGTAGACCTCTCGGCTCGAGGTCGGGCTGACCGCGGTCCAGCCGACGACCCGGCCGTCGATCTCGGCGACCCAACGGTGCCCGGGCAGCCACTTTTCGTCGAGGGCCCTTTCGTCGGGGACCTCGGTCTCGAAGGTGGCGTGGCCGGTGGCGATCCCTTCGGCGTAGATCCGGCGCACCGCGCCCCAGTCACCGTCCTCGAGTGCGCGGACGGTGACGTCGTCGGGTAGGTCCTCGGGGCAGCAGGGCCGGGGCGCAAGCAGGCCCATGACAGCGTCGGCGGCGTGGGGGAGCCCGGTGCAGCAGGCGGCGTTGACTGCGACCCGGGTGGAGGTGCCCTCACGGCGCAGGACGACGAAGCCGGTGTCGGCGAGCTTGCGCAGGTGGTGCGAGCACGTCGCTTGGCTGACCCCGGTCAGCTCGGCGAGCCGGCCCACCGAGACCGGGCCGGTCGCGGTCGCCACCGCGTGCAGCAGGCGAATCCTGACTGGCTCGGCGAGACAGGCGAACCAGCTCGCGTAGGTCGCGGCGTCCTCGGCGGGGAGCTGCGTCGGCTCCTCAGCCTGCGGCGCGGGGGCGAGAGGCAGCGAACTCGCAGACACCCCCGCAGAGTATCGATCCGAGTCGATGGTTGCATCCATCGATCGTCGTCGATACTGTCCGCCGCGTTCGATCGAAGCGCGTCGATGGAGGCGGTATGGACGGGACGGCACTGCCGGTCGTCGTGGTCGGTGCGGGCCCGGTGGGCCTTGCGGCCGCCGCGGAGCTGCTCGAGCAGGGCTTGGAGCCGCTCGTGCTCGAGGCAGGTACCGAGGCCGCCGCGGCGGTGCGCGGGTGGGGACACGTGCGGCTGTTCTCCCCGTGGGAGTGGATCGTCGACCCGGCCGCTCAGCGCCTGCTCGAGGAGCAGGGCTGGACCGCCCCGGACCCCGAGCAGTACCCGACCGGCGCCGAGTGGGTCGAGCGCTACCCTCGCCCCGCTGGCCCAGGCGCTGGGCGAGCGGGTCGTCACCGACGCCCGCGTGGTCGGGGTGACCCGGCGTGGGCGTGACCGGGTGGTCGACGCCGGCCGCGACACCGAACCCCTGGTGATCCACGTGCTCACCTCGCGTGGAGAGGAGCGTGTGCTGGCCCGCGCCGTCGTCGACGCTTCCGGGACGTGGACCTCGGCCAACCCGCTGGGTGGTGACGGGATGCCCGCGATCGGTGAGCGCGCCGCGGCCGGGCGGGTCCGGGCGGCGGTGCCCGACCTGAGCGATGCTGCGGAGCGGGCTCGCTACGCCGGGCGGCACGTGGTGGTGGCCGGGTCGGGGCACTCGGCGCTGACCGCCCTGGCCGGGTTCGCCGCCCTCGTGGATGAGGAGCCGGGCACGACCGTCTCGTGGCTGCTGCGCCGCTCGGGGTTCGGGCAGGTCTTCGGCGGCGGCGATGCCGATCAGCTGCCGGCTCGCGGGGCTCTCGGTCAGCGTGCTGCGGAGGCTGTGTCTGGTGGGGCGGTGTCCCCGGTGTTCGGTTTCCGCACCGAGCGCGTCGAGCAGGACCCCGACGGCCGGCTGACGCTGGTGTCCGACGCCGGCGTCCGGGTCGAGGGTGTCGACGAGGTCGTGGTGGTCACCGGTTTCCGCCCGGAGCTGTCGTGGCTGTCGGAGGTCCGCCTCGAGCTGGACCCGACCCTGCAGGCCCCGGTGCGCCTGGCGCCGCTGATCGACCCGAATGTCCACTCGTGCGGCACGGTCTACCCGCACGGCGCCGCCGAGCTCGCGCAGCCCGAGCCGGGCCTGTACCTGGCCGGGATGAAGTCCTACGGCCGCGCGCCGACGTTCCTGGCCCGCACCGGGTACGAGCAGGTCCGTTCCATCGCCGCCGAGCTCGCGGGCGACCACGAGGCCGCCTCCCGCGTGGAGCTGGTCCTCAACGAGACCGGTGTCTGCGGCGGCGCGGGGCTCTTCGACGCCGACACCTCGGCCGCCGAGACCGCGGCCGGCAGCGGCTGCTGCTCGACGCCGGACGCGAGCGAGCGGGGCGAGCCGGTGTCGGTCGGCGGTGCCGGGGTCTGAGCGCGGCCCGGCCGGTCCCGCCGCCGACGAGGCGCGGGACCGGTCGGACCCGTCCCCGGTGTTGGGCTCCGCCGGCCGTCGGCGGGTGCTGGTGATCCTCTGCGTCACCGAGATCACCAGCTGGGGCGTCCTCTACTACGCGTTTCCTGTGCTCGCCCCGTCGATCGCGCGGGACACCGGTTGGTCGATCAGCACGGTGACAGCGGCCTTCTCCGGCGGTCTGGTCGTCTCCGCCCTCGTCGGCATTCCGGTCGGTCGGTTGCTCGACCGTCACGGTCCGCGCTGGGTGATGACGGCCGGCTCGGTCCTGGCCGTGCCCGCCACCGTCGCGATCGCAGCGGCCGGCTCACTGCCGTGGTTCTTCGCCGCGTGGCTGCTCGCCGGGGTCGCCCAGGCGGCGGTGTTCTACCCGCCCGCCTTCGCCGCGTTGACCCGCTGGTGGGGCACCGACCGGGTCCGGGCCCTCACCGGGCTCACCCTCGTCGCGGGGCTCGCCAGCACCGTGTTCGGCCCGCTCACCGCGGCCCTGCTCGACTCCCTGGGCTGGCGGGGGACCTACCTCGTGCTCGCGGTGATCCTCGCCGTCGTCACGATCCCCGCGCACCTGTTCGGGCTGCGCGGACCGTGGCCCGAGCCCGTCGAGGAGCCGGACCCTTCCGGGCCGGAACCGGACGGCCAGGCCCTCGACGACGACCCGGGCCGGATCGCGCGCAGCCGGCCCTTCGTGCTGCTGGTCGTCGCGATCTTCCTCGGGGCGTTCTGTTCGTTCGCGGTCACCGTCAACCAGGTGCCCCTGCTCATCGAGCGCGGAATGTCGACCAGCCTCGCCGCCTGGGCCCTCGGTCTGGGTGGGATCGGGCAGGTCCTCGGCCGCCTCGGCTACCGCCGTATGACCCGTCACGTCGGGGTCCGAGGCCGGGCCGCGGTGATCTTCGTACTGCTCGCCGCCACCAGCGCGCTGTTCGCGGTGCTGTCCGGGCCGCCCGTCGTGCTCATCCTCGTCGCCATGGGGGCCGGTGCGGCGCGCGGGATCTTCACCCTGCTCCAGGCCACCGCCCTGTCCGACCGGTGGCATCCGCGCTTGTACGGGCGCCTCAATGGCCTGCTGTCCGCTCCGGCCATGGTCGCCGTGGCCGTCTCCCCGTGGGCCGGGTCCGCGCTCGCGGACTTGTCTGGTGGCTACCCGTCGGTCTTCGTCGTCCTCGCCCTCGCAGCGGTCGTCGCAGCCGCGATGGCGTTCGGCACCCGACCCGAGCAGCCCAGCGCGAGCCGCACCTAATCCCCGTCATTCACGCTGAGGGCGGCCCTTGCTGGGTCCGAGGTGACGGATGATCACGGCGACTCGTGGCCGGCAAGGGCGTCCCGCACCCACTGATCCGGCGGCGCCCCACGGACGCCGTCGGGCGTTCGGTAGAGGCGGCATTGCAGGGCGTAGTCGTCCCGGTGGTCGGCACCAGGTTCGACGTCCCTCCCGTCGATCCGCAGGCTGGGCGACCCCAGGAATCGGTGAGCGCGTGCGGCGTCCTCGGTAGGGACCTCGATGGTGCGGATGGGGACGTGGATACCGAGGTCGTCGAGCAGCGCTCGCAGCCGCGGCAGGAACGCCTCGTGATTCGGGCATCCCTCGAAGAAGAGCAGCTCGATGAGATGATCCGCTGGAAGGTCGCGGATGTCGGTGATCAGGCCGTCCTGTACCTGCAGGCCCAGTCGTTGCGCGGTGACGTTTGACCTGTCTGACGTGACGTCGCCGTCAGCAGGCCACGCGACCTTGAGGTGCAGGACGACGACATCCCGGCCCAGGTGTCCGCTGGGCTCGATGTCGAGAACCTCGATCACCACGCCGGAGCGCAGCAGCTGCTCACAGTGCTGCGCCACTGCTGTCTTGCCACGACAAGTCTGAGGCGTGTCGTCAGTAGGACCCCACCGCACGCCCTCAGCGAGTAGTTCCGCAACCGAAGACACGTCGCCGGCTGCCAGCGCCGTGGCCAACGACCGAACCACGGAGACAGCGGCGGCAGCGCCCTGGGGGTTCACCACGACGACGATCCTCCTTCGACGAAGGTCAAGAAGCCTCAGTCGACACCGCGCGTGCGGGGACGGGTTCGGTGAGCAGGGTCGCGGTGCCGGGCTCGGTAGGGACGTGCTGGCGCATCCAGGCCTGGGCGGCCATCTGCACTGCGTCCCACGGCGATCCGAGCGGCGGGGTGTAGGACAGGTCGAGCTCGCTCATGCCGTCGACCGTCATGCCGTGGAACAGGGCGGTGGCGTAGGTGTCGACCCGCTTGGCGATCTCGGCGCCCCGGCGCCCGATCAGCTGGGCCCCGAGCAGCGCGCCGGTGCTGGTGTCGGCGGTGACGGCGATGTGGATGGGGGTGGCGCCCGGGTAGTAGGCCTTGTGGTCGTCGGGGGTGGCCAGGGTCGTGGCGGGCCGGTGGCCCGCGGCGACGGCTTCGTGTTCGCGGAGGCCGGTGCGGGCGGCGACGAGATCGAAGACCTTGACGACCTGGGTGCCCAGGCTGCCGGCGAACCGCCGGGTTCCGCCGAGGGCGTTCTCCCCGGCGACCCGGCCCTGCTTGTGGGCGGTGGTGCCCAGGGGCAGGTAGGTGATGCCGAGCTGGCGGTGGTGGGTGATGACGCAGTCGCCGGCGGCGAACACGTGCGGCAGGTTCGTGCGCATCTGCTCGTCGACGACCAGGGCGCCCTTGTACCCGACCTCGG
>NZ_JAJNDA010000054.1 GCF_021026295.1 Actinomycetospora soli | reverse complement strand
CCCAGATGATCACCGGCGCGGCGAGCGTCAGCGACGCCCACTGCCAGTAGGTGAACTGCAGGGCCGGGACCATCGCGAGGGCGATGGTCGGGACCGAGAGCACCAACGAGACGACGAGCCGGGTCCGCAGCTGGGCGGCCTCGCCCCCCGCCTCAGGGTCGTCGGCGGTGCTGTCGGCGGCGCTGTCGGCGTCGCGCTCCGCCGGCGGTGCGGCCGAGTAGCCGGCGGCTTCGACCGCAGCGACGATGTCAGCGGTACTGACGGTCTCAGGATAGGTGACGCGCGCTTTCTCGGTAGCGAAGTTGACGGACGCCTGGACGCCGTCGAGCTTGTTGAGCTTGCGTTCGATGCGGTTGGCGCACGAGGCGCAGGTCATGCCGCCGAGGGCCAGCTCGACGTGCTGTTCGCCGTCGGTGCTCGCGGGTGAGGTCTGGGTGTCGGTACTCATCGCGGGTTCTCCTCCCTGTCGGTCGGCCGTCAGTGGGTGGTGGTGGTGCTGTGCGACGCGGGCGCGGCCGGAACGGGCACGCTGTCCGGTCCCAGGGCGACGCCGAGCCCGGCGCCGGCAGCGAGGGCGATCGCAAGGGCCGCGCCGAACCCGGCGAGGCGCGGCATCGGACGCTCCAACCATCGGGCGACTGATGCGCCGAACCGGGCCCGGAGCGCAGGTGCGGCACTCATGCCGCGGGCTCAACGAGTCGGTACCCGGCCTCTTCCACGGCGGCGCGTACCTCGTCGGAGGCGATCGGCTCGGACGCAGTCAGGCTGACCGTGCCCGTGTCGAGGTCGATGTCGACCGCGGTGACGGCCGCGATCTCTTCGAGCTCTTCGCGCACGGAGAGCACGCAGTGCTCGCAGGTCATTCCTGTGACGGTGTAGGTAGCGGTGGACGTGCTCACGATCTGCTCCTCGGCGTGCGGTCATGTGTGCGGCCCGGGGACAGGCCTCAGGCGCGGACCAGGCGGGCGATGGCCGCGTTGGCCTCGGCGACCTTGCGCTCGGCGACGTCACCGCCCTCGGCTACTGCCTCGGTCACGCAGTGGCCCAGGTGGTCCGACAGCAGCTCCAGCGCCACTTCTTCGAGGGCGCGGGTCGTTGCCGAGACCTGCGTCAGGACATCGATGCAGTACTTGTCCTGCTCGATCATCCGGGCGAGACCGCGTACCTGACCTTCGATGCGGTGCATCCGCTTCAGGTAGGCGTCCTTGTCATCGCTGTAGCCGTGCATGGCGTCCTCCTCGTTCGCCTCAACATATACCCCTAGGGGGTATGGGTATCAAGGCCACCTCAAGGTGGGCTCGCCCAGGCGATGTCGCTGGATCGGTTGCACGGCTCCCCACCCAGCGCCATCAAGCCGCCCGAGCTGCGAAGAGTTGGCTCAGTCGTGGGCGAGGAGACTCGGTCACCACCGTGGAATGACGCCACGTGCGCGGGAGAGGGGCAGCGAGCCGTCGGTACGTATACCCCCTACGGGTACCGGTTTCGATGCTCCGCGGACGCGAGGTCTCCATGCCCAAGAGCGTTGATCACTGCGCTCTTTCCCCCACCGGGTGAGCGCCTGCGAGCCGCGTCGAGGCGCCGCCCACAGCGCGGCAGGGCACGCGCTGCCGCTGGGTGTCGGTCACGCGCCGGGCTCAGTGACAGTGGTCTTTCGGTGCCCGGGCGATGTGAGCGGCGGCCAGGTGACCGCGGCGGGCAAGTCTCAGCGGGCTGCCGTGGCTGAGCCGCGTCGACGTCGAGGTGCACGTCGTGGAGCCGGCGTGGACGACCGCCTCCGAGGGCGGGCTCCACGAGGTAGGCGTTGGAGCGGTGGGCGAGCACCCACGCTGAGCCCTCGGCTGTCGTGTTCGCGCCGCCGTCGTTCCAACCCGATCATCCTGGCACCGGCAATGGCGCGGCTCCTCGGCGAGGCGGGCGGCCAGGGCAGTGAGAAGGCGTCGGTCTCGACGTGCTGCGCGTGGCGTGCTCGCCCGGCCTGCTGCTCGGCCACACGTCGTCGACTGACGGTGGTCAGCCGCAGCAGGGGTGCCGGCGGACGCGGTTGGTGCGCCCGTCGACGCCCCTGCTTATCGGGCTATGCCCGTGCGAGCAGGACCTGCATCTCGAGGATCTCCGACTGCTGGTCCTCGATGATGGCCTGGGCGAGCTGCTTGGCCTGGGGGTTCTGCCCCTGAGCCAGCTCGGTCTGGGCCATCTGGATGGCGCCACTGTGGTGCTCGATCATCATCTGCAGGAAGGTCTGGTCGAACGCTGCACCGGACAGCGACGAGAGCTGCTGCATCTGTCCCTCGCCCATCATCCCGGGCATCGACATCCCGCCCATCGGCATCCCCGGCATCCCCGGCATGGCGGTGCTTCCGGGCTGCGGGGCCGGCGCTCCCCACGCCGCCAGCATCGCGTTCATCTGGTTCAGCTCCGGGCCCTGGGCCTGCTCGATCTTCGTGGCCAGCTCCTTGACCTCGGGCGAGGCCGCACGCGTCGGAGCGAGCTGCGACATGGTGATGGCCTGGGTGTGGTGCGGGATCATGCTCTGGGCGAACGTCACGTCGGCCGCGTTGTGCTCGGGCGCCACCGGCGCGGCGGCAGCGGCGGACGACGACGACGGGGACGGCGCGGGGGTCGGTGCCGGCGCCGAGGAGGTGCTGGAACAACCGGCCGCCACCGCAGCGGCGGTCGCGGCGGCGAGAACGCCGCCGATCAGTCGGGTACGCATCGGAAGTAGAGCTCCTTCAAGCTGCACGCCGCCAGGGCAGCGGCGTGTGCGGGCATGGGTCGGCGCCGTGTCGTCGAGTTGCGACGACACGGTGGGCCGGCCTACAGCCGAAGGACCTGAAGGCGCGCCTGCCTGCGCGCGGAGGGAGGCGGGCGGGGACCGCGCGAAAGCCAGCCAGTCGGGGTGATCCCGGGTGCGGTGCGCTCGGCGAGAGCGACGGCGATCAGAAGGAGCGCCGCCAAGGCGGCCACCGCCGCCAATACCGCCAGGCACAGATGCAGCATGGCCATCGCGTGGCCTGCCAACTCGAGCGAAGCCGCCTGAGGCACGACGGCCGCGTCCGACCGTGCGTCCACCGAGGCCTGCGGGAGCGTCGACGGCGAGCCGACGACGCTCTCCTGCGAGCCGAGGGGACCTGACGGGAAGGCGTGCATGACAGGGCTCGCCGTGCCCGAGTGCGCGTGGGAGACGGCCATGGAGGCTGCGTCTCCACCGTGCGCGTGGGAACCCACGACGTGGTGCATCACGGCGACGAAGACCGCCAGGACCAGCAACCCGACGCGCTGCAGCCAACCGGCGTTGCTCGTCGCGGCCCCCGGTAGCTCGAAGGCGGCCGCCATCGGCGCACCACCGCGACGCTGCCCGGACACGCCACCGATCGTACGGACACGAACACCGCGCGCTCGCGCCGAGGGCGTGCCCGGAGGCGGGACGAGGGTCACCCGGAGGCGTCGAGTAGGACCGCACCGGCACCGAGCGTCGACGATTCACGTCGACCGACGCTCCTCCTGCTACCGTTCGGAGTATGAGCCGTCAGGAGGTCACACACCGTGACTCCCTTGTGTGCTCAGCGGGGTTGATGCTCTCGGCGTCCGCCGTGGTCGCGCTGGCGGTGGTCTTCGACGTCCTCGCCGACGAACCGCCGACCCATACGTTGATGGTGCTGTTGGCCGCGGCGACGGTGGGGCTGGGGCGCTTCTGGTTGCGGGGACGCGCCAGTCAGGTCTTCGCCGCCATGAACCTGGTCGTGATCGGCCAACCTGCCGTACACGCCCTGACCAAGCTCTCCCAGGCGGGCGCCGAGACGCTCCCCCACTCCCACACGGTGCCCGACAACTTCTTCGCCATCGCGATCCATGTCGTCATCGCCGTCCTCGTGGTCGCGGTCGCCGCGAGCGAACCGCTGTGTGTGGTGATCGCTCGCACCGTGCAGCGCGCCCTCGTCGTTCTCTCGCGTACCCAGCAGCCCGCCGGACCGCTTGTCGTCCGGCACCGGCGGCGCGAGCAGCAGAACGGTCCGCCGCGCCACCGGGATCTCCTGCTCAGTCAGAGCCTCACGCGCCGCGGCCCGCCCGCTACGCGCGCCTGCATCGTCTGAGCCTCCCTGTCGACCCACTCGGTCGACGTGACCGCGGCGTACCGCAGCGACGCTGCGCGGGTCCCCGGCGGAGGTCTCGGCGATGGGCGCCGACGGTGCCCTGTCCGCGCCGGACCCCGCGTCCGGTCACCTCCGTGAGGCCCGCATGATCGTCCGACCGACCACCCCGTCCCCCAACCCGCGTCCCCGCATCGCCGAGGCCCGCCCGCACCACGCCCTCACCGGTCGCCGTGTCCTGGTGACAGGAGCTCGCGGCTTCATCGGCTCCCGCCTGGTCCGTTCCCTGCTCGACGCCGGCGCTGACGTGCACGCCCTGATCCGCCCCGAGGACCAGCGGCCGGTCCCGTCGGTCGCGGTCGCCCGCCGGCCCGCTCACCGGGTCACCTGGCACCGGTGCGACCTGGTCGACGTCGACGCCGTCCGATCGGTCTTCCGCGACGTCGCCCCCGAGGTGATCTTCCACCTCGCGAGCCGGGTCCAGGGCCACCGGGACGTCGCGCTCGCCCTGCCCATGCTCGAGGACAACACCCGCGCCGCGGTGAACATCATGGCCGCTGCGAGCGACGTCGGGGTCTCCCGACTGGTCCTCGCGGGGTCGGTGGAGGAACCCCACGTTGCCGACGAGGCGCCCTGCTCGCCCTATGCCGCGGCGAAGGCCGCGACCACGAGCTACGCCCGGATGTTCGCCGACCAGTGGGACCTGCCGGTCACGGTGCTCCGGCTGGCCATGGTCTACGGGCCCGGACAGACCGACGAACGCAAGCTCGTCCCGCACGTGGCCACCAGCCTGCTCCGTCGTCGCGCCCCGAGCCTCGCGAGCGGGAGCCGACCCATCGACTGGGTCTACATCGACGACGTCTGCGACGCGTTCCTGACGGCGGCCTCCCACCCGCAGGCGCCCGGCCTCGTAGCCGACATCGGCTCCGGGACCTCCACCACGATCGCCGACACCGTGCGGCTGCTCGCCAAGGTCGCCCGCTACGACGGCGACCTCGGATTCGGCCGGCTCGAGGACCGGCGCAACGACGTCGCGCGGATCGCCGACCTCACTCACGCCACCGGGACGCTCGGCTGGCAGCCGCGCACGCCGCTCCCGGTCGGGCTCGCTCGCACGCTGGAGTGGTTCCGCGCACGCGAGGCCCGCGCCCAGCTCGAGATGGAAGCCGTCTCCTAGGACCCGTCCCTGCCTCGACGCCCGACCGGCCGCACCCGGTCGGGCTCGCGCCCGGGTCCTCCCTCGGAAGCCCGGGCTCGGCGGAGCCGCGCCGCGCTCCACCGGGCCAGTCCGGCACTGCCGCACAGAACAAGCAGCTGCCGGGTGTCGAGGCGCCCGAGAACCCCGTCCCCCGCTCGGTCCGCGGCTCCGTCGCCGCCGCCAACCCCAGAGGTCCCATGTCAACGTCGCCGTCGCTGCCGCATCAGTTCGGAGTTCCCGTCGTCCAGCTGCAGGTCGCCCAGCCGCCGCTTTGGCAGGTCGAGCTTCGGTGCCCGCGATGCCGCCAACCCCTCGCGTTTCGAGCGAACGCCTCCCAACCGCTGCCCGGCGGCAGCTTCGGGCTTCTGCGGTGCCCTTGCAGCACCTACCCGGTGTTGGACGGCATCCCCGTGCTGCGAAGCAGCCGCGTCGATCAGCAGGACCACATCACCGGGCGGACCGAGGTCGACGGGCCCACCGTCGAGCATCTCGTGGAACTCCTGGAGCGCGGTCGGTGTCTCGAAGCGCTCGTCGAGATGCTCGCGTTCCCTCCGCCGATCCCGTTCGGACTCGGCGACCGCCCGGGACTCCGCCTGCCGTTCACCCGCGGCCCGTGGCCACACCTCGCCCTGGCCGCGCGACGCGCCGAGGTCGCCGCGATGCTCGAGGACCTCGACGCCCTGACCGCCCAGGACTGGATGGAACTCGCCTACCGGCGCTCCTCGAACCGGATCACCGGCGAGCTGTTCGCCTACTTCTTCGCCCGATTCGGCCAGCCGCGGCACCTGGCGACGCTCTCGCTGCTGCATGCCCTACCGACCGACCCACGGCCCGTACTCGACCTCGCCTGCGGTTACGGCCACGTCATGCACCATCTCGCCAGCCGCGACCGTTCCACCGACGTCGTGGGCGTCGACCGGAACTTCTTCCAACTCTGGGTCGGACGGCGCTACATCGCGCCCGGCCAGACCTTCGTCTGCTCGGACGAGATCACCTCCCTGCCCTTCCACGACGACGCCTTCGCAGCGGCCGTCTGCGGAGACGCGTTCCACTACTTCACCGACCAGCAGACCGTCCTCGACGAGATGCGCCGAGCCGCCCAGGCCGACACGGTCATCCTCGACCGCATCGGCAACGCCCTGCTCGAACCGCGCGACTCCGACCACGAGCGCGACCCCGCCGGCTATCTCGAGCTCCTGCGAGGAGCGCCGGGCCGCATCCTCTCGGAGGACGAGCTCATTGCCGGATACCTCGCCGATTTCGGCCCGCAGCTCGCCGAGGAGCGAGAGCCCGAAGAAGTCGAGATGCACAAGTGGCTCTCGATCGTGAGCAGCCTCGACGTCTCGATCTTCACCGACCACCAGCAACTCGAGGGGGTCCTGCCGCCCCACGCGGCCGGGACCCTCACGATCAGCCCCCTGTTCACGGTCCGCGAGGACGGCGACGAGGTGTGCCTGTCCTTCTCGTTCCCGTCGACCTGGTACGCCTTCGAGAACTCCGGGATGCTGAGCTACACCTCGGCGGGAGAACGCCTGACCCGCGACGGCTACGCGCGTCTGCTCGCCGGCGACCCGGACGAGCTTGAGGACTACGTCCGGCGCTTCGTCGTGCTCGGGATGCCGACCAGGTACGCGCGCGAACCCGGATCCAGCCGCGGCCCCGTGTCGGTCGCCGCGGGCCTGGCGCGCGGCATCTCCCACCGGCTCCTGTCCCACCGCCGCTCGAGGTGACCATGTCCCCCGAGCGACGAGCCGGTACCGGCACGGTCGGTCGAGCCTGCGTCGTGGCCCTGCTCATGGCACTCCTGCTTCCCGCAGGTCCGCCGTCCGCGCTGGCTCACCAAGGCACTGCCAACCGACACGGCTCGCTCCCCCCACCCAGCGCGTGGGACGCTCCGGGCGAGCCCTACCTACTCCCGAAGCGAGCCGCCGCGGACTGGGCGGAGCGGGTCGGGTCGTGGACCGCGGGGACGGCGAAGCAGCCACCGCCCGAGCTGTGGGCCACAGCCCCGGCAGCACGGACAACGGTGGTCGGTGTGCAGGTGGCCGACACCTGGCCGCAGGAGCGTTCGACGATCGTGACTGCTCGCCAGACGCTCGAAGAACCGTTCGGCGTCACCGTCCGGGACATCGCGGTCCGGGTCGACCTCGTCGAGGACGACGCCGGGACCTGGGTCGTGGTCCCCTCTCCGACGCCTGCCCTTACGCCCGCGCCGCCGGGTACCGCGGCGCCCACCCCCGCTGCCCGCCAGGTGCTCGACAACCATCGCATCGTCCTGTCCGGGCCCGCCCGCTCCGACGTCGTGGCGGGACGCGTCGGCGATCAGCTACTCCAGCTCCTGACGGCGCTTGCCTGCCATCAGGAGATCGAGGTCTCCCTGCTCACCAGCGGCTACGCCTCCTACCCGTCCGAACGGCTGAAGGACGACCCGGCCACCCAACACGCTTCCGGCCGCGCAGCGGACATCCGACGGATCGCCGGCGAGCCCGTCACCTCCGAACACGTGGAGGGCGCCTACGAGGTGATGCGCGCCGCCCGTGAACGGGGAGTGTTCGCCACCGGTCCCATCCTGATGGACGACCAATCGTCCCCCCTCGTCCCTGATCACGTGCACCTCGCCGTGCGCTGAGCAACCTATGAGGGCGAAGTCAAGGTGGGTTGCTCCGGTGGGTGGGCGTGCGTCATCGCCTCGCCGGGACCGGCGAGTTGAGCTTGTTGGTGGTGGTGATCGACGGCGTCGTGGTGGCGG
>NZ_JAJNDA010000053.1 GCF_021026295.1 Actinomycetospora soli | reverse complement strand
ATCTTCAACAGGGTCGAGCGGCGCGCGTCAACGACTCAATGACACGCGCACGCGCCCAAGATCATCAACTAATGCACTGGTGTTACCCGCTCCGCGCGCCAACCGAGAGCACCGTTCTCTATGTCAATAGCATTGGTGTGTCGGGGTGCTCTTGATCTTTGGCGCGACGCCGGAGGCATAGGTGTGTTGCGCTGGGTCTCGATCTTGGAAGGACCGCAGGTCACCGACATGATCGTTTGATTCATGTGTCTGCGGCAGCAGGAAGATCAGTAGCCGTCAACGAGACGATGACGACTTGAGGATCATGTACATGCCGGTGCTGGTGAGGAGCACGACGGCGAGGTTCAACCAGGCGGACGTGTCAGAGCCGGAGCTGCGGACCAGTGCGATCACGAAGAAGACGGCCATGATCAGAGACGCGCCAAGAACGACGGCGGCGGTGGGGCGGCGCCACTTCACAGCTGCTCGCGGCAGTCGGCGACGAACTGCTCCCGTGCAGATGGGTCGTTGAGGAGCCGGCGGACGAGGACCCGGTGGGCGTCGCTGGCGGTGACGCGGGTGCGGCCGAGGTCGGCGGCGACGTCAGCGAGCAGCGCCCGGAGCTCGCGGTGCATCGCGGGGGCGAGGTCGACGGTCGTGCGGACCATCCCGGACTGCTCGGTGACCTTCGCGCTGCTGCCCTGGCGACGAGCCCCTGCGGGCGCTGGCGAGGTCTGAGGCGGGCTGTGCGGCTCGGGCACTCCCTGGGTGGGCTCGTCGGTCGGGACGGGCGCAGCGTCGCTCTGAGGGCGTTGGGCGACCCGGGCGGCCTTGGCTGCCATCTTCTCCCTCGCGGTGCTCATGCTGGGACCTCCAGGGCGTCGAGGGCGTCGCCGTAGGCGGTGGCCGCGGCTCGGGTGATGGGGTCTCCCCAGGCCTGGGCGAACCGCTCGACGCGGCGGACCTCGCCGGGCAGCACCCGGTGGCCGGCGGTGGTGAGGACCTCGCGGTAGACCCCGGTGCTCGAGGCGTTCGGGACCGTGCGGGTCAACAGCAGCGCCATTCGCGGCGCCTCGCCCTCGCGGCGGACCGCCGCGGAGTCCTCGACCGCCTCGGCGACTGCGCCCACCCGCTCGACCTCGATCGGGGTCGGCGCCACCGGCACCAGCACGTGCGAGGCCACCCGCAGCACGCTGTTCACGATCCCGGCGTTCTCCTCTAGCGGCGGAGTGTCGATCACGACGTCGTCGAACCGGCCGCCCGCGACGTCGTCGAGACGCTGGTGCAGCCGCTTGGTCGGCAGCGCCACCGTGGCCACGGGCCACACCTCGGCGTCCTCGGACCAGCGCAGCGCCGAACCCTGCGGGTCGGCGTCCACCAGCAGCACCCGCCGGCCACGCTCGTGCAGCGCGTGGGCCAGGAACGCGGCCGAGGTCGTCTTGCCGGTCCCACCCTTCAGGTTCACCAACGCCAGGATCATGACCCCCATCCTCTCAGTACTGGAGTACTGATCTCAGCACTCCAGTAACGCGTGTCGCTCGCGTCAACGTATCGTTGGCGGTCGGTACTGCGATGCTGATATCAGTACTTCAGGAAGTGCATTTTTCCTGGTCGCGAGCTTCCAGGTACCTCTAGCTCCTCTCCGTCTCGGGATCGGCGACGGACTCGGAGGAGGTCTTCTGCCGCCCGCCTCGCCCAGGTCCGCCGTACTCCCGGCGGTTCCCGTCAAGCAGCCGCTTCCACTTCTGCTGCGCGGCCTGTCGGGACCCGAGGTGGGAGTCCACCGCGGCAGCCACCGACGCCCAGGTCGTCTCCCCCGACGGACCTTCCCCGGCCCGGAGCTTGCGGATCAACGCGGCCTCGTAGACGTCGGCCAAGCGCCGGGTGTCTTGCACGAGGGCGTACCAAGCGGCCGGCCACTGCTCCCCGAGCTTGTCGCCGCGCTGCTCGACCGCCTGGTCGAGGTGGACCAGGCAGGCCAGCGACTCACCGCCCCGCTTGATCCCGTTCTCCTGCATCCACTCCCGGGCACCCTCAGCATCCATGCGTCAATGATACGTTGACTCATCGTTCGCGTCAACGATTCGAAGACGCAACACGCCAGCGCACGCGCCCCCTCCGGTGCTCCACCCTCACGTCGGCCGCGCCCCGCGTGCCAGGGGTTCTCCGGGGGTGCAACCCGCTACCGGCACCGTCTCCGAGCTGCGTCGACAGTTGTTTCTGGCACCGCTGCGGGTTGCGGCCCCGGGGGTCCTCTGGCAATCCCTGATCGGCCGTCGTGAGGGTGGAGCACCGGTCCCCGACCACCTCGAAACCGCACCCCGCCCCGTCTCCCGGTGCCCCACCTGATCCGAGGCCCCGCCGGAGGCATCACCTGGTGTCCCCTTCGAGGGTGGCTAGGGGCAAGAGTCGGTGGAGGACTTCTCCCACTGCGAGGCGACCGAGGTCATCGAGGTACCCGAAGGAGAAGAACGCCCTGCACGAGCCCAGCGCGACATCATCGAGGCGACCCGGAGCGCATTAGTGCTCATCGGAGCGGCCGGGGTGGCACCACATGGCACCGAGCGGCGACGATGGTCCTCATGACGGCTGTCCCGCTCGACCGCGACGGGGAGAAGGACGTGCGTGCCTTGGCGGCTCACGCCCGGGAGACCCACGAGCCCGTTGAGCTGCTGGAAGGGGACCAGCCGGTGGCGTTCCTGCTCGGTGCCCAGGAGTACGAGGGCCTGCTGGAGACCCTGGACATCCTCTCGACTCCGGGGGAACGCGAGGAGATCGCGGCCGGGCGCGCCGAGCTCGAGGCCGGCCAGGAGATCGACGGGGCGACCGTGGTCGCGAAGTACCTCGGCGGAGGCCACGGCAGCACCCCTGGTGTGTGAAGACCGGCGTTGAGACCCGAGAGTCCCCCCTCCGTGTCGGAGCCGGGTGCTGGACTAGTCGGGTGGCTCCCCCCGATCCGACGCCCTACGGGTTCACCCTCGCGGCCCGCGCGGTCCGGCAGCTCGATGCGCTGCCACCGCGGGTGGCTGTGCAGATCGTTGAGTTCATCGCCAACAGGCTGGTGACCAACCCGCGCCGCATCGGCAAGCCACTGGCCCGCGAGTTGGCCGGCCAGTGGTCCGCTCGGATCGACGCCTACCGCGTGCTCTACGTGATCGACGAGGACAGCCACCGCATCCGCATCACCCGCATCGCTCCGCGGTCGAACGCGTATCGGCTTTAGCAGGGGAGTGGATAGCATCTGCGGTATGAGTGAGATTCCAACCGTTCCGGAGGCGGACGAAGTCTTCGAGTTGCCTCGGGTCCAGTTGACTGGCGACGATCCTAATGCCCTAGCTGACCTCTATTCTATCCGCGATGACATAATTTTTGCTTTTAATTGCGTGCACGCGTATATTTCTATAGTAGAGAGCAATCAAGATCGCAGTTCATACGAAGCGGAATATAGTCTTACCAGGCAGTCGCTTTGGAATTCCAGTATCATTTCCTATCGCAGGGCCTTCAAGTCCGGCAAAGCTTTAATCACCCCCAAGACCTCTCGGTTCTCGCTGGACGGGCTCGTGGCCTCCTTCAACGAAGATCAGCGGCGGGTCCACGACGAGCTTCTTGAGACCGCCAGCCAGCACGTAGCCCACCGCGTAGGCCCTCGTGAGCAGGCGCAAATTTTCGCCTTCCTCGCACCACGCGACCAAGCCCCAGAGGTCCGTGGAGTCTCCGGGCTCAACCTGACGATGGTTGGTCCGATAATCGAGTCGGCTCATGAGATGGCGACTCTGTGCGGGAGGGTGCTCGAAGCGCTTGATTCTGCCATCGACGCCCGGGAGACAGCACTACTGAACAATGCTCGTACCCGCGACATCAACGATCTCTACGCAAAAGCTGTTACTGGCCCACCCGCAGTGCAGCAGGGACCGACCACTGGCTAGTTCCGACAGGGGGGGTCGGTTCTGCACTAATTTTCGGTGATCTCGGCGACCTGCTTGCGCAGGTCGTCCAAGTCCCACCGCAGGTGTCCTCCCACAGTCTTTCGAGCCGGCGTCACGTGGCCGGCCGACGCCCACCGCACGAGCGTTGCTCGGCTGACTCCGAGGGCGTGGGCGGCGTCGCCGGTTGAGACGTGCTGGTCAGGACTGGACACGTCGCGATCGTCGCAGGTGACTCAAACACGGCACCACACTGAACTTCGATGAGGCACTTGCGACGATCGCGCCGTTAGCTCTACCTTCGTGAGGCACTTGCTACGTTCGCGCCGCTTGCGACGAACGACGAGCCGCACCGAGGAGACCCGCCATGCAGCTGCCCATCGACACCGACCGCCTCGCCGCCGTGTTCTCCGGCCAGGTCGAGCCCGTGATGCCGTGGATCGAGAAGGACGGCCGCCGCCAGCCCGGCACCGAGCAGGAGCGCGACGAGGCCACCGGCCACCCGCTCTGGACGGTGCACTGCATGATCGCCAGCGGCGACCGCCCGACTCTGATGGCCGTCCGGGTCCCGTCGCCCGAGGTCCCCGACGTCCAGCAGTTCGGCCCCGCGCGCTTCGAGCGCCTGGAGTGCAGCACCCGGGTCAACCGCACCAACGGCCAGCTCGCGACCTACTGGTCAGCCGCGGGACTCGTCAACGCCGCCCGCCCGGCCAAGCAGCACGAGGCGGCGGCCTGATGGCCCTGTGGCCCCGTCGGAGCCCCGCCACCACTTCCCCGGTGGCGGGGCTCTCCCGTCTGCGCGGCCGCCACCACACCCGCTACGCCCGCGAGGTCCCCGACCGGCGCCGCAGCACCGAGCAGGAATGGCGGGCCCACTGGCGCGACGTCGCCGAGGGCTGCGACCTGGCCCGCGTCGTCCACGTCGCCGCCGGCGTCACCGTGTCGGTCCCACGGGTCGGCGGGGTCACCCTCGATGGCACCGGCCGCGTCTGCCGCGCGACCGTCCAGCGCCACCCGGGCCAGCGCACCGCCGACTACCGCGCCCGCGCCGCCCAGCTCGCCGACGCCCTCGGAGTCGCCCGCGTCGTCATCGACGACCTCGACGCCGAGCGCTGGATCGCCTTGCGCCTGCTCGACGTCGACCCGCTCGCCGCCTCCCGGCACTGGTCGTCAGCATTGCCTGACGGTTTCATCGCCCGCGACGAGGTCGGACGGTTGTTCTCCGCCCCGTGGGAGCGACGCCCGCACTGCGTCGCACAGGGCTCGACCGGCTCCGGGAAGTCCTCCTGGACCTACGGCCAGCTCGCCCCACTCGTCCGGCGCCGCGACGTCCGCGTCGTCGGGATCGACCCCTCCGGGCTGCTCTGGCGCCCCTGGCCAACCGACCCATGGCGAGTCTCCGGGGTGGCCGGCGACCTCACCGAACACCGTCAGGTGCTGCGCGAGCTGTGCGCGGAGATGGACCGGCGACTGACCGTCCTCCCCGCACGGTCCGACAACCTCGCCACCGACGAGGTCACACCCCTTCTCGCCGTGTTCCTCGAGGAGTACGCCGCGCTCGTGCGCGCCGCCGAGCTCGTCGACAAGCGCACCGGCGCCGAGGTCCGCCAGCTCGTCGGCCGGCTGTTCTCCGAGGGCCGCAAGGTCGGCCTCCGCCTGGTGCTCATCGTGCAGCGCGCCGACGCCTCGATCGTGGACGGCGCGATCCGCGCCCAGGCCACCCTCCGCGTCAGCTTCGCCTCCGAGGCCGACGGCATCCGCATGCTGCACCCCGCCCACGTCATCGACCCCGACGAGCACTCCATCGCCGACCCCGGCGTCTGCGCGGTCACCGCCCCCCGCGTCGGCACCTTCCGAGCCCGATCGACGCTGCTCGCATACGCCGACTACTGCGCCGCGGTGGCCGACGGCCGGAATTGATTTCGGCGTGTCGTGGGCCAACCACCCCGGATCCGGGGTCTTCCTACGGGACGCTCGCCTGCAGACCGCCCGTGAAACGGCGAGAGCCCCAGGTGGTGGAACACCCGGGGCTCTCTGCAGGGCGGTCGTCCGAGTCCGCGTGCTGCACAAGAGAGGACGACCGGCCGTGCTGTCGCCAGGCTACTGGCGCGCACCCGTCTGCGCGCCATCACGACACACCGAACCCGCCCGTTGGCGTGTGACGAACAGTCCTCGGCTCCACGTTGTGTCAGCGGGATCGGGGCCGGCCCTGATCTGGTCCCGCGTCGTGACTGATCTCGCGCTCGTCCTGGTCCTGTTCCTGCTCATCGTGCTCGCGTCGCTGGTGCGCCGGTGAGTGGCGCCCGGGCCCAGGGCCGCCCCCCCGGCACCGCCACCTCCCCTCGTGGGGGCGGTCAGCGCGCAGGCCGGAGGCCGGAGGCGCTGGCACGCCCCCCTCACCCCGCCGCACCCGACCTCTTCACCGGCACCGGCTCGCCCGCTCCCGGCCGCCCCACGGGGGCGGCCAGCGGCGCCGGAGGCGACGCGCTTGGTACTCCGCGAACACCCTTTCAAGCTGATCCTCGGGGCCGTCACCGCGAGCAGGCTCATGAATCCCCCGAGCAGCGCGCCCAGCGTCGGGAAGCTGCCCGCGCCCGGCGCACCCACCGCTTCACCCGCCGCGAGCAGGTCCGGCCCATCACCACTCTGCCCCGGCTCAAGCGCTGCGGCGCCACCTCCGTCACTGGGGGCGGGGTGACCGTCGGCCTGGCCCAGGGCCGCACCGGCCCCGTGGCCGGCTACGGCGGCGTCGCGACCTGCGGATCGGTCTGGTGCTGCCCGCAGTGCGCCGCGGTCATCGCCACCCGCCGCGCCGATGAGCTCGCCGACGCCATCCGTGCGGTGGACCTGCTCGGGGGCTCCGCGCACCTAGCGACGTTCACCATCCAGCACAAGCGCCGCGACAAGCTCGGCTGGACCCGTGAGCAGCGCCGTCAGGCTGCTCGCCTGCTTGCTGTGATCAAGAAGCGCGAGCGGGCCGCCGCTCTTGGCGACACCATTGACGAGGCTCAAGACCGCGCCGATCGCGCGGCCCGTGATGCTCTGCTTGCCCAGCGCGGGCTCTGGGACGCTCTCGGCGACGGCTGGCAGGCGGCGAACTCCGGCGGTCAGTGGGACAAGGACAAGGAACTCCACGGGGGGCTTCTCGGCTGGGTCAAGGCCGTCGAGGCGACCATCGGGCGTTCCGGCTGGCACGTCCACGTGCACGTCCTGCTGTGCTTCGCCGACGACGTCACCGAGCAGCAGGTCCGCCCGCTCGTCGCGCGCATGTTCCACCGCTGGAAGGCCGCGCTCGAGCGAGCCGGGTTCGACGCCTCCGGCGACATGGCCGCCGACGGCAAGGTTCCCGGCTACGACGTCCGCCGCGCCCAGCTCCACGACA
Organism: Actinomycetospora soli; assembly: GCF_021026295.1. Lineage (GTDB taxonomy): Bacteria > Actinomycetota > Actinomycetes > Mycobacteriales > Pseudonocardiaceae > Actinomycetospora > Actinomycetospora soli. Next base: position 1,449 of record NZ_JAJNDA010000053.1, on the reverse strand, counting down.
ACGCCCTGTCCAACTACCTCACCAAGCTCGCCCACGAGGTCACCTCTTCCCATCGCAAGGAAGGCCGGCGCCCTGGCGGCCGCACCCCCATGCAACTCCTTGCCGACGCGGTCGAGACCTACCGCGCCGACGACATCCACCTGTGGTGGGAGTGGGAACAGGCCTCCGCCGGGCGCAAGCAAGTCACCTGGTCCCTTGGAGACCGCGACCTACGGCGCCTCGCCGACCTCGGCCACGAACAGACCGACGACGAGATCGCCGCCGAGACCCTCGACGCCGACGAACGCCTCGGCCTCGCCCCCGAAGTCTGGGGCTGGGTCCGCGCCGGCCAACACACCTCAACCGTCCTCGACATCGCCGAGACCGACGGCATGGCCGGCCTCGTGCGCTGGCTCCACGACCACGGCCAGGACGTCATCCATGGCGCTGGCATCGGTTGGCTCGACCAACCTGCCGTCGACCACCGATCCGACGGCACACCTATGCCTCTCGACCGCGACACCGGCACCGGCCGCGGCTACGACTTCTCCCACCCCGCCGTCTTGCGACCACGCACCTCTGACGGCCGCCCCGGCCGCCGCCCCTCCGACCGCCCACCCCGCTGGACCACCGACGCCCGCGCCGTTCTTCTCTCCAACAACCCCGCACACCCATGAATCATCGAATGATCTTGATGGTGCGTGGCGCGGTGGTTCACCGGAGTGACTCGACTACAACGGTGCAAAGCCTGTGGACAACTCGGCGGGGGCGCGCCCAGGGCCACTAGCCGCTTGCGGGTTTTCGCAGCTCATCAAGGCCCTTGCCGCAGGCTGGCTCCGCTGCACACGAGTGAGCGCCCGGAGTGTCGGACCCCGCAGGTAGCGTCCTCGATGTGAGAACGAGAGGAGGTGAGCATGGTCAACACTTCGAACCCCAGGACGCCCGATGGCGGGCCGACCCTGTGGGAGCTGATTGCAGCCACGGTCGGTACCGCCATCGGGACCCTGATCTTCTGGGCGAGCCGGTTCTAGACCACTCAAGTTCCTGACCACCCAGGCTGGGAGCTGGGCACCACGGGCCATCACCCCGTCGGTGTCCGGCTTCCAGCCGCGACTCTAGGTGCCATGGGATGTCACGCGTGACACCCCGTCGGACATCACGTGTGACAACCCATGTGACAACCCATCTGCGTCACATGCGGGAACCCTTCCGGGAACCCATCTGACAACCGCCGGGCAACCCGCCGGGCAACCCATCGCGCAATGCCGCGCACCAGGCTGTCGAACCCTTCGTCGTCATGCTGCGGTGTCTACACCCGCACCCCGACAGCCTCGCTCGGAACGATCTTCAACAGGGTCGAGCGGCGCGCGTCAACGACTCAATGACACGCGCACGCGCCCAAGATCATCAACTAATGCACTGGTGTTACCCGCTCCGCGCGCCAACCGAGAGCACCGTTCTCTATGTCAA
>NZ_JAJNDA010000052.1 GCF_021026295.1 Actinomycetospora soli | reverse complement strand
GCCCCTTCGCCGCCAGCTACACCACCTCCTGCAGCGTCGCCGACCACCCTTAACCCACTGCAAATTCCGCAACGCCCACTGCAACTTCCACGACGTCTGCCACTGCACTTCCAGCGTCGTTCCACAGTTGATCGTCCTGTCCTCGTCCCGTTGGTCTTGGCCGCTTTCGTTGATCTTGCTCGGCGCTCTCTACTTCCGTGCTTGATCTTGTCCTGGCCGTTCTTCTTGATCATCTATTCGATGATCTTCATGCTGTCCTGCCCTGCTGCTAGCCTCACCACGAACCCGCAGACACATGAATCAAATGATCTTGCCGGGGGCGCCCTACGGGCGCCCTCGGGGTGGTCCAGTCGGGGAGGTGAGTGCAGTGGGCGTCGTCCGGATTCAGGCCATCGGGCCGGGTGCGGTGGAGTACCTGCTGCACGGCTGCGACCCGGCGGAGCCCGAGCCCGGCACGGAGCGGGAACCGGGCCAGGAACTCGAGGCCGACGGGGCCGAGCCGGGTCTCGAGGCGCAGGTGCAGCCGCAGCGGGAGAGCGGGGTCGGGTACTTCCTCGACGACCGCGGTGAGCCCGCCGGCCGGTGGCTGGGCACGGGGATGCAGGGCCTGGGGTTGTCCTACCGGGCCGGGGACACGGCGCGGGAAAACGACTTGCGGGCGCTGTTCGGGGAGCTGCGGTTCCCGGGCTCGCAGCGCCCCGGCTCCACGAAGGACACCCCGATCTACCTGGGGGCGAAGCCACGGAACTATCAGACGCTCGCCGAGCGGGTGGACGCGGCGCTGAAGGCGGAGCCGGACGCCACTCCGGAGCGCCAGCGCGAGATCGAGGTGACGACCGCGCGGAACTCGCGGTCGAACACCGCCTACTACGACGTGACGTTTTCGCCGGTCAAGAGCGTGTCGGTGTACTACGCGGCGCTGCTCGCGGCCGGGGATGTCGCGCTGGCGCAGGCGGTCCGCGACGCCCACGACCAGGCCGTGCGGCTCGCGGTGGAGTCCGCCGAGGCGCAGGTGGCGTGGGCGAAGACCGGGCGGCACGGGCGGGCGTCGCCGTCGGGGCGCACCACGGGGGAGTGGCAGAAGGCGACCGGGCTCTCGGCGGTGCTGTTCGGGCACCACACCAACCGCGACGGCGAACCCCAGCTGCACGCCCACGTCGCGGTGCTCAACCGGGTCGCGCTGGACGACGGGCGGGTCTACGCCCTCGACGGGGCGGCGTTCCGGCCGGTCAAGGACGCGATGGCGTCGATGTACGACCGGGCGATGGAGGCGATCCTGTCCGACCTGACCGGGGTCGTGTGGGTGGAGCGGCCCGACGGGCACGGGCGCGAGATCGCCGGGATCGACCCGACGCTGCTCGAGGAGGCGTCGAGCCGGACCCGGGAGCACGTCGAGCCCCGGATCGAGGAGCTGGTCGCCGCCTACCAGGAGCGGCACGGTCACGAGCCCGGTCCGCAGGCCCGCCGCAAGATCGTCGACCAGGCGGTGAAAGACACCCGCCGTCCGAAGACCGGCCCCGCGGGCCCGGCAGCGGTGGCCGCGTGGGTGGCCGGCGTCGACGGCCGCGCGCAGCGGTTGACCGCTGCCCTCGATGAGGTCGACGCCGCGGTCATCGCCGCCGCCGCCGGTGGCCACCCCGAGCCCATGGCCACCGGCTACGTGGCCGACCGAGACGTGGCCACCGGCCGCGAACTCGGCGCCGGTGGCCACGAGCTGGCCGACGGCCGCACCCCGGTCACGGAGTCGCCCGAGGCGTTGGCCGCGCGCATCGAGCTGGGCGCCCGGGCGGTGGCCGCCGGGCTGGAGAGCGTGCAGGCGAAGTACCCGTCGTGGTCGATCGGGGCGCTGCACCGCGAGATCGACAACCACCTCGGGGCGGCTGCCGGTGCGGTCGGGCTCGCGATCGCCGAGCGACACGCCTGGGTCGCCGACCTCGCCCGCACCGCGGTCGCCCCGGGCCCCGACGGTCGGGTCGTGCAGGTCTCGATGGGCGACCCGGTGCCGATCCCGCCGGAGCTTCGCCGCGAGGTCGACGGCCGCTCCCGGTTCCGCGCCCCGATCGACGAGCGCTACGTCAGCGCCGCGCACCTCTCCCTCGAAGAACGCCTCGTCGCCACCGCGCAGGCACCGACCGCGCCGTCGCTGGACCCCGAGACCGTCGGGCGGGTCGCCGACCGGGCCCGCCGCGCCGGCCTCTCGGTCGATCAGGTGCAGGCCGTCGCGGAGGTGCTCGCGTCGCCGCGACAGGTCGAGGTCCTCGTCGGGCCCGCCGGGGCGGGGAAGTCGCACACCCTGGCCCAGCTCGCCCAGGCCTGGCAGGCCGAGCACGGCGGCCGGGTCATCGGTACTGCGGCCGCCGAGGTCGCCACCCGCAACCTGCGCGACCTCGGCACCCAGGCCGAGTTGAACGACTCCACCCAGGAGCTCGCCGAGCTGGGGTTCCTCGCCGCGAACTTCGCGAAGCTCCGCCGGAGCCTGGAGCCCGACGAACACGGCCGCGTGCGTCTGACGCTGCAGGCCAACGACCTGCTGGTCATCGACGAAGCCGGCATGGCCACCACCAGCGACCTCGACGCCCTGACCCGGCACGCCGCCCGCGCCGGCGCGAAGGTCATCTGGGCCGGGGACCACCACCAGCTGCCCGCGGTCGGTGCCGGTGGCCTGTTCGCCCACCTCGCCGAGCAGCCCGGCGCGATCGAGCTCGAGACCGTGCACCGGTTCTCCGCGGCCTGGGAGCGCGAGGCGTCGCTGCGGCTGCGTGTCGGCGACGCCGCGGTGGCGCCCGTGTACGCGAACGAGGGCCGACTGCGGGCCGGGACGCTCGAGCAGATGGAGTACCTCGCCACCCGCGACTACCTCGCCGACCGGGTCGCCGGGGTCTCCGGGCTGCTCATCGTGGGCAGCAACCAGCGCGCGGAGCTCCTCTCACGCGACATCCAGTCCCAGCTCGCCGACCTCGGCCTCGTCGGTCGGGAGAAGATCGCCGAGCTGCGTGGCGGGACCGGGCTGCGCATGGGCGACCTGATCCAGGCCCGCGAGGGCAACGCATCGCTGCGCGTCGATGCGCCGGTCGACGCCGACGGGCAGCGGGGCGAGGCGATGCCGGTCGCGAACCGGCAGGTGTTCACCGTCGTCGGCTACGACGCGGACACCTCCACCGTCCTGGCCCGCGACGAGCACGGCGCCATCGCGCATCTCACGAAGGAGTACGTCCGGAAGCAGGTGACGTTGGCGTACGCGGTGACCAACCACGCCGCGCAGGGCGTCACGGTGGACCGGGCGCGGGCGCTCGCGGAGCGGGGGATGAGCGCCGAGGCGCTCTACCCTGCCTCGACCCGTGGCCGGCACCTCAACGTCATCTACCTGCAGACCGAGGTCGACCCCGACCCGCACGCCCCGCAGCGTGAACGGGACACCGCGGTGTCGGCGCTCGTGCGGATCCTGGAGAACGACGCCGGTGAGCTGACCGACGCCGCCCTGACCGTCGCGGCGAACGCCGCGATCGAGTCACGGTCGATGCTGACCCTGGCCGAGCACTACGAGCGTGTCGCCGCCGAGCAGGGCCACACCCGCCACGCAGCGCTCGCCGTCGCCGAGCTCGGCGCGGGGATCGCGGAAGAGCGGGCGTTCGCGGCGCTGCTGGGGCGAATGCGGGCGGTCGAGCTCGAAGGACACGACATCACCGCGATCTTCGGTGAGGCCAAGGAGATGGCCTCCTTCCGTGGGGCCCGCGAGCTGGCAAAGGTGATGCACTGGCGTCTCGGGGTTCTTCAGGAGAGCCGGACCCCCGAGCGCACCCGGGAAGAGGTCGTCGACGGTCAGCGCACGGTGCGCCCGGCGTGGGACCAGCTCGCCGAGCAGCACCGCGCCCGCGCCGCCGAGACCGGCGACGCCGTCGAAGGGGTGCTCGCGGCTCTGGCCCGACGCGCACACGAGCGCAGCGAGGAGCTCGGCCAGGAGACCGTCGCTTCGGCGCCGACCTGGGCGATCGAGTGGCTGGGCCCGATTCCCGACGCCACCACTGAGTCGGCCGCGCACGCCGTCTGGGCGCGCGGGGCCGGGCAGGTCGCGGCCTACCGCGAGTGGCGCGGTATCCCCGACGAGCAGGTCAGCATCGGTGCCGCGCCCCCGCCCGCCCAGCAGCTCGCCCACGAGCTGTGGTCCCGCGCCGCCGCCGCAGGCGCCGGGGACCCGCGAGTGGTCGACTGGCGTAAGGCCAGCGACCAGGAGCTGCGCGCCGCGATCCGGCGCTGGGACCTGCGCCAGCAGTGGGCGCCGGTGCCGGTGGCCGAGGAGCGTGGAGAGGCCCTCGCCCTGGTGCACGACGCCACCAACGACGCCGTCCTCGGGAGGGCCCGCCTCGACACCATGGCGGTCGACCACCCCGAGCGGGCGCGCCTGGTCGAGCGTGTCCACGCCGATGAAGTGATGGCCGAGCAGGCCCAGGCATTCGCGGACAGCCTCGACCAGGCCCACCTCACCCGCGAAGCCTGGTGGGAAGCCTCCCGCGACGTCCGCGAAGCGGCGTTGAGCGCCAGCCACGAGCTCGACCGTCGCGGCCTGCCCCGCGTCGCCGAATCCGAGCCCGGCCAGAGCTCGCCGACGTTCGTCGAGCCGGACGCAGACGGCCCGGCGTTCGGTCACCCAGACCCTGGCGAGCCGGAACCTGCTGCGGCGGCGCCAGACCGCCCCGAGCAGCAGCCCTTCGACCTCGATCCGAAGGCGGCAACCGAACTCGACCAGGACGCTGCGTCTCGCTCCGAGCGTCACCAACAGTTCCTCGACCGACTAGCGTACGAGCACGAACAGGCCCTGGCCGCGGTCGACCCCGACGGAACCATGGACCGCGACACCCGCGAGGCGGTGCTGCGCGCCCGGAACTTCGAGGTCGCCGTCGAGCACATCCGCGCCGAGCACGGGGCCCGGCTCGACCCCGAACAGGTGCTCTCGGACGTCGATCTCGCGAGCGCCCGCGCACTCGAGCTCGCCGACCTTCGCCGCAGGGCCGCGGACCTCCCCGTCATCGAGCCACACCCGGTCGGGGCGCCCGACCTCGAGCAGACCCCACCGGTCGAACACACCGCCGGGGTCAACCTTGGAACGACCGTGAACGAGCCTTCTCCCGCCACCCCGGAGGTCGGGCCGAGCGAGGAGCCCGCCGCGCAGACCGCTCGGTCCGCGGTCCGACCGGCCGCTTGGGAGCTCCCGTCCCAGGACGGGCCGCACCAGGACGCCGCGAGCGGCCCGCCGGGACGGCGCGGCGGAGAGGAGCTGCGCCAGACCGCCCGCGAGATGCGAGCCGCGCGGATCGCCCGCGAGGTGGAGCAGGCTCACCAGACGCAGCCCGGCGAGCCGTCGCCCCAATCTGGTCGTCCGGCGGTCGCGCCGGAGTTCGATCGGGAGTCGGCGCTCGACGACGAACTCTCCACGCACCGGTCGCCCCAGCAGGCGCAGCAGCGCCAGCTCGAACTCGAACGCCAGCGCGAACGCGACTGGGGACCCGAGATCGACTAACCGCGCCCGCCCCGCGAGGGCATCGTCAGACCAGGGCGAGCCTGCAGCGGTCGCCGTCGGCGGATCAGCCGGTGGCGCTCGCCGGGAAGTCCTCGTCGTCGTCCTCGAAGAGCAGCTTCGCCCGCTTGAGCTCGCGTCCGGCTGCGTGCTCGCGCGCGAGGAACTCCTCGTCCTTGATGGCCTGCTGCACCGTGGCCTCGTCGGCAACCATGGTCTGGTGGTCGCCCCACGGGCCGGGGCACACGCCGCGGTCGAGGCTGTCGACGTGCTCGTGCCAGGCCGGCTCGACGATCTCGGGCTGGGCGCCAAGTCGGGGCTCGTCCCAGCGGACACCCCACAGCTCGATGGTGCGCTGCTCGACCTGGTTGATGTAGTGCGGCCACGCCACTGCGGAGGTGACGTTGTCGATGCTGTCCCAGGCCACGGGAAGCCGGCGGCCGTCGAGCAGCGAGGTCGCGGTCGCACCGATGTAGAGGTGCAGGTGCCAGCGCGCGACCGCGAATCCGGGCACCTCGCGGTGCATGATCGCGGTGATCTCAAGACGGGCCGGAGCCTTCCCGGCCTGCTCGTTGTCGATGCCGTAGCCGCCGTGCTGCAGCTGCGTCGCGGTGCTCTCGGCGATCTCGGAGTACAGGGCCCGCCAGGGATCGATGAGGTCGTCACGGCCCGCGCGAGCCATCCCGTCGAGCATCGCGTTCAGCGACGACGGCAGCCGGAACTGCACGTCGACCGCATCGGACGGCGGACGAGCACCCGGATCTCGCGGATCGAACAGCATGGCCGGGGTGACGTGGTTGTCGCCGTAGCGACCCAGCGGGAACAGCGCCACCACACACCTCCTTCGACCAGCAGCGATACGGCTCCACATCGAGGGTAGAGCAGCCCACCCGGCCCTGGAACTGACATGTCGCAGCGGCAGGTAGTGCCCGTGCGCGGAGGACAGCTCGGGCCGGAGCACACCCTGCCTAGGGTGCAGGCGGTGCCGATCGGCCAGGACAGCCACGATCCGGCGAGTGCAATGCCCCGATGGCCGTCTGTCGTCCTGCGGGTGCTCGACGGGCACTTGTAGCGTGCCCGCCTCGGGGTGGAAGTCGAGGCCGAGGGGGCCGAGATGGTTCGGGCACGAGCGGGCGGATGGGCCGCGGGATTGCTGGCCGTGGTGCTGGTCGCGTCCGGCTGCGGTGACGGCAGCGGTGACGCGATACCGGCGGCGCCGACGACCGCGGCCGCGGCCGCACCGCTCACGTTCGGGGCGCCGTTCACCTTCGGAGACGGCATCGAGGTCCGGGCTGAGGCCCCTCGGGTGTACCGGACGAAGAACGGCTACGGGTCCTCGGTGCCCAAGACGGTGCTGCAGGTCCCGATCACGTTGACCAACCGGTCGCCGGGGCCCTTCGAGCCACCGAAGGTGCGCTGGACCGCCACCTTCAACGGTCAACCCGACAACAACCTTGCGGTCAGCGAGCCGCCGGAGGTCACGCTCGCCGGCGGGGCGTTGCTGCCCGGCCAGTCGCAGTCGTTCGATCAGACATACCCAGTGCCCGCGCAGCCAGCCGACATGGTCCTGACGGCGGAGGAGATCACCACGCCCGGGCAGCTCTCCAGCGCTCCGGTCTTCTACCGCGGCACGACCCCGACCGCCGCCGCGTCGGCTACGAGCACCACGAGGGCGACGACCACGACGAAGAGCACCAAGGCGGCCGCCCCGAGCAGCACCCGAAGCCGCAGCAGCAGCGCGGACACCGGCCCTGGCTGTGGGCAGCGGGCGGTGGCTCGCGGGGTGTTCAACCCGTCCTGCGCGGAATACCAGGGCTATCTCGACCCCGGCAAGGCCGCCGGCCGGGCGCCCAGCTCCGGGGACCTCCAGACGCAGTACGCCTGCGAACAGGGACAACTCCCCGCCAGCGAGTGCTGAGCACACCGTGAGGTCGGGGGGCGGCTCGGTCAGCGGGGACAGGCCTGCCCGACCGCCCCGCCGGCCTCAGAGACAGCGTCGGCATGGCTGATGCCCTCCGACTCATAGCGCTTCACACCCTCCAGACTGCGGGTCAGCGACGCCGGCGGAACCCCGGCGGGAAGCTGCTGGCGGGCCTGGGCGAGGGTGAGCTGGCCATTGGCGAAGCGGGTGAACACCTCGAAGGCCCGGGACTCGCAATCGGCGAACCCCGGATTGTCGGGCACCTCCGGCGCCGGCGCGTAGGACTCTGAGGGCGTCGGGGGCGGCTGCACCCACGACGGGCGGGGCCGGGCAAGGTTCTGCGGCTGCAGAGCCTGAGGCAACGACGTGCCGGGTGAGGCGATCACCCCCCAATCCGCGTAGCTCAGCTGCACGTTGCCCTTCTTCGTAGCGACACCGCCGCCCGGGACCGTGCAGCCCAGGTTGATCAGGTAGTTGGAACTGTTCAGCTCGTCGTAGGTGACGTTGGCGATGTTGCGTGGGTTGGCCGCGGAGTAACGCACCTGCCGAACCAGCTTGGTTCCGCCAGCACCAACCTGCGTGAGCGCATCGGGATTCAGATCGCAGACCAGGCCGATCAGCGCCCGTTCAGTGCATTCGAGGTGCGCCTCGTCGGTCTGCAAGGGGAGCCGCGGCAGGTCAGCCGGGCAACCCAGCGGCGTCGTGGAATACCCGGACGTCGACGCCGCCGAGGAGCCCCGGCCATCCGAGGAGCACCCGGTGACCAGGGCGAACGCCACCAGGGTGGCCCCGAGAAAGGTCAGTACCGGTGTGAGTCGCCTGCCGAAGCTGGTGCCGAGGTCCCCCATACCCGATCCAACGAGGCCGCCGCAGGGGAGGAACCGGAGACAGACCGTGCATCCCCGCCGGCCACCGAGCAACGCAGCGGGGGCGGCCGCAGGCGGGACCGGTGCCGGCGACCACGCCGGTCGGCGCACTGGCGTGTCCGGCGGCCCTCCGGTCGGCCGTCTGCGGGGACGACCGGGACGCGGACGGGGACGGGAGCGCTCATTCCTCGATGTCCGTCGACTCGGGTCGTCTTCCGAAGCGGGTGGTCTCCAGTTCTGGGTCAGCTTCGATCGCGGCGATCAGCGCAGCTGGACCGGCGAGACGCGTGGCCCACAGGTCGTAGTCCGTCGTCAGGAGCCAACTCCGGTCGAGCGGCCACACGTTGTCCGGGGTCACGGTCTCCTTCGACGAGTACCGGGCCAGGTCGAAGACCGTTCGCAGCTGTCAACGGCGCCTGAATCTGGACCCTCTGGCGACGGCCGAAAACGGACCCCTCTGCGGTTGTTGATCTAGCTAGTCGTCGGTCTTGCCGGCGGCGGGGACGCGGCCGAGGTCGCGGTCCTTGAGGC
>NZ_JAJNDA010000051.1 GCF_021026295.1 Actinomycetospora soli | reverse complement strand
CGGGCCGCCCCCAGGCGGCCCGAGCCCGTCCACGGCCCGGCCGGTCGGAGCCCCGCCAGGGGCGACACCGGCCCGACCGGCACCGCCCCGTCCGTCGGCCAGGGCGGGTCCTCGGACGCCCCCCGGGGCGTCCGACCCGCCACGGCCCCGGCCGGTGGGAGCCCCGCCAGGGGCGACACCGGCCCCTGAGGAACGGTCCCGGGCGCGCAGGCCGCCCCTGGCGGCCGGAGCGGCCGGGTCATCAATGCGCCCGGCCCCGGCGCGGCCCTGAGCGCCCCACCCCCACCGCTGGCCGGGTATCCCGAGCTCGAGCAGCACGCTCGCCGCCCGGTGTGTCCGCCCGCACGGGCGGAACACCCACCCACCTCGCCCCACCCACCTCGCCCGGCACACCGCGACGGCCCGCGCCGCGGGGCGGGCCCCTGGTGGGGCCCGCCGCAGGGCGAGTCAGCGGATGACGGGGAAGACCATCACCCCGGGTCGGCCGGCCATCTGCCCGCCGCACGCCGCGCAGCAGCGCTGCGGGTCGGTGTCGCGGGCCCACGCGGTCCAGGACCCGACGCGGTCGCAGCCGGCCAGCCCGACCTCGCACGCCACGACGTCGGGGACACCCTCGATCACCAGGGGCACCGGGCGCTCGGCAGCCGCCGTGCCGACCTGCTGGGTGGGCTGCTGGGTGGCCTGTTCGGTTGCGGGGGTCTCGGGCTGGGTGGTCATGGCCGCCTCCAGTGGGGGTGGGTGCCGGTGGGGACGCGGCCCCGCCTGGGGGCGGTGGGGGTGAGAGGGCCAGGACGCGCACGGTCCACCGATCGGGTGGTCCGACGCTCAGCCCGACGCAGGAGGGCTCGGACCACCCGCAGCGCAGCGATCGGTGCGGCCGGGCGCCCCTGGCCCGACACCCCCGGCGCCCCCACCGTCAGGGCGTCCTCTCCGGTATCCACCCACCCGGAGCCCCGCGACCACTCCCCCGCGGCGCCCTCGGCCGTCACACTCCGGACCACCACAACCGGGCCCCGCCTGGTCCTGGACCTCGAGGTGAGCGGGCCGCCTGCGACGGGCCGAGGCACGGGCCGGCCACCTCGCGGGGCCGGCGTGGTCGGGGCGGGTCCTCGGACGCCCCCCGGGGCGTCCGTCCCGCCGCGGCCCCGGGCCGGTCGAGCCCCGCCAGGGGCGACACCGGTCCCAGCGGGGCAGTCCCTCCGGGCGGGGAGGCCGCCCCAGCGGCCGGGTCCGCCCGGGGTCCGCCGCCGGGCCCGGCCCGGCGCGGCCCTGAGCGCCTCGGCCGGCCACCTGTCCTAGCGTGGGTGTCGGCGGCGGGTCTCCAGCTCGGTGGGCTCGACCAACCCGAGGGCGAGCAGCTCATCACGCCCGACGCGGATCACCTCGCCGCGCTCCCAGCCCCCGCGACGGACCGCGCGCTCGGTGGCCGCGATCCCGAATCACGCCGGGACGTAGCCCGGTTCCCCGGTGCGGGCTTGGTGGTAGGCCAGCAGCACCCCGGCCTCAGCCGGGTCCAGCTGCCGCGCGAGCCCGGCGACCGTCCACGGGATCGGGCGGGGCGGCCGCCGCCGCCACCGCGCGGCCATCCCGGCCACGCCGCGCGCCGGCTTCAGGGTCGACATGCTCGCGGGAGCCCGGGCCCGGTCCGCGTGTGCGGCGGGACCGGGCCCGGGTCGGGGTCGGTTGGATCAGGCGCCGTGGTGGTAGCGGCGGGCGTCAAACTCGTAGAAGCGGTGACCGTCGATCTCGTCGGGGCGGATCGGGCCCTCGGCGGCGCCGTAGAAGGCGACGGAGGCGAGCATGGTGGCGGTGGTGTCGTCCAGGCCGACGGTGTCGCCGCGCTCGTCGGCGCCGCCGGTGAGGACCGCCGGGCCGTGGTAGGGCTGCAGGTCCATCCCGTGGGCCCCGGCGACGCGGGTGGCCATGACGTTCGGGCTGGGCCAGCCGAACAGGCCCAGGTCGTTGACCCACATGTCGGTGCGCTCGTCGAGGCGCACCACGTCGAACAGCCCGCCGACCAGCTCGGAGAGCTCCTCCACCCGCTGGGAGGAGTCGCGGGACAGCCGCACGGTGGTGATGCCGCCGTCGGCGGGCAGCCACAGCGCGGTCAGGTAGTCGGGGCGGGCGATCAGCGGGTGGACCATGGCAGGTTCTCCGTCTCGGGCGACACGTGAGACGGGACGAGGAACCGGCGCCAGTCCCCTGAGGGGTCCGGCGACCCTGTCCTTCGCCCCGTGGGGCGCGAGTCGGATCGAGGGACCGGGGGCCGGTCCGCGCTCGCGCGGACGGTCGGGGGTTCCGGCTCCTCCGAACCACGTGACCCGACCGATCCCACGCCGCGCCCGCGCCACCCGAGCCGCACGGTCGGGTCACTGGTTCGGTGCGGGCCGGGTTCATCGACCGCTCGCCGGCCCCCGGGCCCTCAGACTCGGCACGCCCCACGGGGAGAAGAAAGACCAGCGCGAAGCGCCGCCGCGAAGCGGCGCCCGAAAAGGGCCCGAAGGGCCCCCGGGCCGCCCGGCCCTGAGGAGCCCCGACCCGCCGACGCCCGCCCGCGTCCTCCGGCGCGGGCACCGGAGGCTGGGCGGGTGGGCGGGAAGAGCACCCGCCGCCCGACCCCGCCCGCCGGCACCGGGCTCTCAGAACGGCGGGTCGTCCTCAGCCTCGTCCTGCTCCGGCTCGTGCTCGTGTTCGTGCTCGTGCTGGTCGAGCTGGAGGTCGTAGGGGACCGCGGCCCGGGCTTCGAGTTCGGCCTCCCATCGTCCGAGGGCGTTGAGGACGGGTTCTTCCTCTTCGTGGAAGCGGCGGGTCGCTTCGGCGTCTTCGCGGTCCTGGCGGACCTGCCGGTCGAGCTCGGCGCGCTCGGCGTCGGCGTGCTGGTCGGCGCGCCCGGCCCACCGGGCCTGCAGGGCGGCGTCGTCGCCGTGCTCGCGGCGCTGGGCCGCGACCCGCCAGCGCAGCTGGTCGGCGGCGGCGTGGGCGGCGTGCCGGGCCTCGCGCTCAGCTTCCTCGTTGCGCAGGCGCTCTCGCTCGCCGCGCAGGCGGTCGTCCTCGGCGCGCTCGGCGCCGGCAAGGCGCTCCAACGCGGCAGCGATCTCGGGTCGTTGGGCGAACGCGACCGCCGCCGCGGGCTGGTCGGGCTCCTCGCGGTCGGCGGGCGGAGTGGGCTGGTGGCTCTCGGGGCCGGAGCGGCGAAACAGGTCGAGCAGTCGCATGGTCGGGGGTCCTCTCCGGGCCCGTCGGGGCTCGTCGTCGGGCTGAGTGGGGGCGCGGGATCAGGGGGTGGCGTGCAGGTGGCCGGCGAGCTGCCCGGCGAGGGCGGTTGCGAGCGCGCCGCGGGCGGTGGCCTGCGCGGCGGCCACCGGGTCGTCGGCGGCGAGGGCGGTGTCGTGCTCGGTCTGGGCCCGGTCGGCAGCGCGGTCGGCGGCGAACATGCGGCGGGCGAGTTCGCTGTCGTGGGCGAGAACGGCGTCGGGGGTGCAGCAGCGGGCGCCGGTGTAGTGCAGCCAACCCTGCTCGAAGGGGTCCCAGCCGATCGCGCGGGCGCAACGCCGGCAGGGGGTCGCGAGCAGCACCGACATCGCGTAGCGGGTGGGCTGGTGCTCCTTTTGGGTGGTCACCAGCAGCCCGAGCACGGTCGCGACGACCCGGGCCCGGTCGCGGGCGTCGAGTTCGGGCAGCTCCATGTCCAGGGTCTCCGCGAACACCCCGGCCAGGGTCGGGTCGGGCTGGGGCAGCAGCCGCAGCGGTGTCGGTCGCGTCGTCGGTCGGGTGGTGGGGTTCGGCGTGGGGTTCTTCGGCATCGCGGAGCGCTCCTGGTGGTCGCGTGGTGCGGGGGGTGGTGGGGCCCGGGGCCCGGCGCGGCTCGGTGGCTCACGCGCCGGGCGCCGGGACACCCCGTAGGGCGGGTCAGCGGGCGGGTCAGCGGGCAGCGGCGTGGGCGGTGAGCTGGTCGGGGTGGTGCTCGTCGTGGCCGTGCGGGGCGTGCTCGTCGCACTCGGCGCAGCACGGGAAGCCGCCGTCGCGGCAGACGGTGTGGCGCTGGGCGTCGTAGGACTCCCCCGCCGCCCGGGGCGCGGGGACCGGCAGCGCGTCCGGTCCGGCCGGGTCCGGGTCGCCGTCGGGGGCGGTGATGGTGATGCCGAGGGCGGTGAATTCGGCGGCGCGGCGGGCGGGGGCGCCGGGGTCGCCCGGGTCGTCGCAGGCGGCGGCGGTGGCGGCGATGAGCACGGTCGCGGCGGTGGCGACGTCACGGGTCAGGCCGTAGGCGTCGGGGGCGCCGGTGAACACGACGGGCCCGTAGATGCCGCCGTGCACGCCGAAGCTGGCGGCGGTCACCGAGGCGGCGGGGTTGATCGGGTGGTGTTCGGCGCCGTCGAGGTCGAACCACATGTCCAGGTCGTGGTCGGCGCGGTCAAGGCGCAGCACCCCGAGTCCCGCGCATACCGCGTCGGGCTGGTCGGGTCGAGCGGTCCAGATGCGGTGCGGGACCCCGGCGAGGGTCGCGAGGGCCTGCGCGCGGGCGCGGTGGCGGCGGGTGAGCAGGTGTGGGCGGACCCGGCCGTCGAGGGTCACGCTGACCGCGACGATCCCGGGGTCGGGGACCGGCTGCCGGGTGCCCGGGATGATCGGGGTCGGCTCGGCGAGCGCGTCGGGGTCGAACTCGGCGCGGGTGGCGACGTCGCGGTGGGTCTGTTCGGTCGTGGGCTTGGTGTCGTCGGGGAGGTCGAGCAGGCGGGTTGGGGCCAGCGCGGTTCCGGCGGTGGTGAGGACCAGCGACCAGAACGGGGTCGGCCACCCGGCGGCGGTGGCGGTGGTGAGGTCGGTGACCGGTCCGGCGTAGCCGTGGGCGTACTCGCGGTCGTACTGGTCGCGGCTGATCTCGCGGACCCGCCCGCCAGGGGTCGGGGTCGCGGCCTGCGGGACGGCGCCGGTTGGGGTGCTGGTGCTGGTCATGGCGGGGTCCTCCGAGCTGGGGGCTGCGGCCGGGACGCGTGACGGCGCCGGGGTGGTGGCGGTCCGGCGGCCATTTCCTTCGTCCCGTGGGGCGAGGAGTCGGAGCAGAGGGCGGCGGGGTCGGTGGCCGGAGGCCACGGGCGGGGGTTCCGTCCCTGGCCCGAGCAGGTGGCATCGCCGGAGGCGACCCCGACGTAGGAGGGGCTTGTGTCACCGGCTCGGTCGTCGGGGCGGGTTCATCGCCCGCTCGCCGGCCCCAGAGCCCTCAGACTCGGACGCCCCACGGGAAGAAGGATCGAGCAGGGGGCGCGCCGCGCAGCGGCGTCCGCGTCGGCCCGAAGGGCCCCTGGCCGCCCGGCCGTGAGGAGCCCTGCGCAGCCACCGCCCGCCCGCGCCCACCGCCGGTCGGTCTCCGCGGCGGGGCGGGTGGGTGGGGGAAGCACCCGCCGGCCGAGCTCCGCCGCCGGCACCGAGCGCGCCCGCGGCCCGCGCCGACACCTGCCCGCCGGCGGGCGACGTGCTCGAGGTGCGCCGGTCGGCGCGGGCCGCGGGCGTCGCACCCCGTCGGGGTGCGACGCCGCACGGGCCGGGGCTGGTGTGCGGTCAGGGCAGGAGCCCGGCGCGGCTCATGGCGAGGTGGAGCCGGTAGCGGTGGTGCGCCGGGGCGTCGTCGCCGAACACCGCGCGGGTCGCGGCCCACGCCGCCTGTCTCCGCTGGTAGTCCGGGCTGGGGGCGGCGTCGACGCCGACCGCGACGGTGAGGTGGTCGTAGGCGGCGTACACGGCGCGGGCGGCGGTGAGCGCGAGCCGCATCTGGTGTTCGGTCAGGGGCGGGGCGTCGCCGGGGGTGTCGTAGTGGGCGAAGCGCTGCAGTTCGGCGGCGCGGTGGGCCGGGGCTCCGGGCCACGACGGCGGCCCTGGGCGCACCCGGGCCGAGTGTCGGCGTCCGGGGCGGCGCCCCGACCCTGGGCCCCGGCATGGTGCCGGGGGCAGGGCCGGGCACGGCCGGTGGGCCGTGGTCACTGGTCGCTCGCCGGGGCCGCGCCGGACGCGCCCGCCTCGAGCGCCGCGCGCTGCTCGGCGGTGGTGATCTCGCCGTGCACGTCGTCGACGCTGCCGACCAGCCGCGCCCAGGGCTCGCGGGCCAGGCGGTGCGCGCCGACCGAGGTCTCGGAGGTGACCGGGCCGGGCACGGCGAGCACCGGGAAGCCGTGGTCGCGGGCGTCGCAGGCGGCGTGCTGGGAGCTGCTGCGGGCCGCGGCCTCCACGATCAGGGTGCCGCTGGTCCCGAGCCCGGCCATCAGCCGCAGCCGACCGAGCATCATCGCCCGCGACGGGAGCGTCCCGGGCAGGTACGGCGTCACCAGCGCCCCGCCCTGCTCGGTGACGGCCTCGAACAGCGGCGCGTGCGCGGCCGGGAACATGCGGTCGATGCCGCCGGGCAGCACCACCACCGGCGCCCCCGCCGCGTCCCCGGCGCCCACCCGGCGGGGGGTGGCGGCGGTGCTCAGCGCGCCGCGCAGGGCCTCGCCCTCGATGCCCAGGGCGCCGCCGGTCACGATCCGCACCCCGGACTCGGTGAGCTGCGCGGCCCAGTCCCGGGCGACGTGCAGCCCGTACGCGCTCGCGGCCCGCGAGCCGGTGACGACCAGACGGCGACCGCCGGTCAGTGGGGCGTCGCCCCGCACCCACAGCCCGAGCACCGGCGCCGACACCGTGAGCGCACCGTCGGGGCGGGTCCAGCCCATCACCGCCCGCTCGGGGAACCCGGGGTCCTCGGGGACCAGGAACCGGGCGCCCAGCGCGGCAGCGGTGGCGAGGTCGGCGGCCGCGCGGTCACGGTCGCCCGCGGCGACGGTGGCGCCGTAGAACAGACGCGCCCGGCGGGGGTCGTCGCAGACCTCGGCGACCGCCGCGACCGGGCCGAACTCCGCCACCAGCGCGGCAACCTCCGGGTTCGCCACCCCCCGACACATCCGGGCGAGCAGCGCCCGCGCGTAGCGCACCGCGTCGCTCGCCGGGATTCGCGGAGCCGCGGGGGTACCGCCGGTGTTGGGGCTCGTGGTGTGGGTGGTCATCTCTGGTGTCCTCCTGGACTCGCCAGACGGGACGGGGCTCGGGAACTGCGCCGACCGGCTGGTCGGGCTGCCATTTCCTTCTCCCCGTGGGGCGAGGAGTCGGAGCAGAGGGCAGCCGGGGTCGGTGGCCGCAGGCCACGGGCGGGGGTTCCGGCTCGCCCGGACGATGTGGCCCCGGGGTCAGCCCGAGGAACGAGGGCTCGGGGTCACTCGGGCGGGCCGGGCCGGGTTCATCGGCCGCTCGCCGACCCCAGAGCCCTCAGACTCGGACGCCCCACGGGGAGAAGGATCGAAGAAGGACGCGGCGCGAAGCGGCGTCCGAGAAGGCGCCGAAGGCGCCCCTGGCCTCGCGGCCGTGAGGAGCCCCCACCACCCACCGCCCGCCCGCGCCCACCGCCGGAAGGCGTCTGCGGCGGGGCGGGTGGGCGGGAAGAGCACCCGCCAGCCGAGCTACGCCCGCCGGCCCCGGGACGCGCCCGTGGCCCGCGCCGGCCACCACCCGACCGGCGGGCGGGGCGTCCGAGGTGCACCGGTCGGCGCGGGCCGCGGGCGCCGCCCGCGACAGCGGGCGCAGGGGCTCTAACCTGCACACGACGGGGGCCCGCCACCCGGGGTGCCTCTTACACCCCGGGCGGCGGGCCCTCGGCCTGTCCGGTCGGCTACTCCTCCCCGCCCTCGCCCTGCTCGTCGTGGTCCTCGGCCTCGTGGTCCTCGACGTCGTGGTGGGCAGCGGCGGTGGTGGCGGGGTCGAATACCTCGGCGTCGGTGACGGGCTGGCCGGTGGCGTAGCGCTCGATCGGAGACCGCTCGTAGCCCCAGAGTTCGAGCTGGTCGAGGTAGCGGACCAGCCCGGCGTCCGCGCGTTCGAATCCTGGGCGGTCCAGCGCCCAGCGCCACATCTGCCGGTTGGTCTCGCCCTCGATCGCGCCGAGCACCATGCCGAGGGTGAGCACCGCTGAGCGGGCCTCGCTGGCCCCGGCGGCGAGCTTGCCGATCCGCTCGTGGTCGGCCGGTCCGGCCAGCGGCCGGTCCGCTGCGGCGGGGGTGGGGCACAGCAGGTCGGCGGCGGTGGCGTGGCCGCGCTCGGCGGCCCGGCACACGGTGTAGCGGTCGGTCAGGAACGCCGACGCCACCCAGGCGTTCGCGCCCTTGGGCGGGGTCTTGCGGGTCAGCAGTTCGGACAGGAACTCCCGGCGCGCCGTGGTCGCGGCGTCCCAGGCCTTGTTCCCGGCGATCACCCGGCGGCGGTGGGCCTTGGCGGCCTCCTGCTCGGCGGTGGCGCGCGCGGCGGCCTGCTCGGTGGTCTCCGATCCGCGCGGGGCCGGGTTCGTCTTGCGGGGCGCGGGCAGGGTGCGCCCGCTGCGGGCCCGGTGCCCGTATGCGGTCGGGTCGGTGCAGACGAACACCGCGACGATCCGCGAGCCCCGCGCCGGGCCGCCGTAGTTGGGCGTCAGGTACGCCGCGTGGCCCGGGCAGCCCGCGTGCTCGTCCGGGGTGATCGCCGGGGGCATCGCCGCACCCACCGGCCCCCGCGCCGGGACGACCGCTGCGAACTCGTCCAGCTCGTCCAGCTCGTCCAGCTCGTCCAGCTCGTCGAACTCTTCGTCCGGGTCGTCGGCCTCGCCCTGGTCCTCGTCGCCCTCGCCCTGGTCCTCGTCCTCGGCGCCGGCGCCGGCGCCGGCGTCGGCGCCGGTGGGTTCGGGGGCGTCGGTGAGGTCGGTCAGCTTCTCGATACCGCTGCCGTAGTCGGGGCGCTCGATGATGGCCACCCCGGCGGCGTCGAGTTCGGCGATCAGGGCGATGCGGGCGGTGGCCTCGGCGCGGTCGGCGCGCAGCCGGGCGGCGGTGTGGGCGAAGCTGCCGTAGCTGCCGCCGCCGGTGTGCCCGATCGCGCCCAGGAGGGCCTGGTAGGCCTCGGGGTCGTCATCGAACTCGGCCAGCACGGCGGCCTGCTCCAGAGTCATCGGGACCGCCGCGACGGCGTCGCGGACCTCCGGGCTCTCGGCGGCGCGCAGCGCTGCGACCACGTCGCGACGCCGGGCCTTGGTCGCGGTGGCGATCTGGCCGGGGCTGCGGCCCAGGGCGGCGAGGTCGGCGAACGCGGTGAGCTGGTCAGCCGTGCTCAGACCCTGCCGGACCTGGTTCTCGACGTACTGCGCGGCGATCCGCGCGGCTTCCTCGGCGTCGGCGTCGCTGGCCCCGACCGGGCCGACGATGACCGGGACGGTCGCGAGGTCGGCGAGGATTGCGGCGGTGGTGCGCCGGTGCCCGAACCGCACGCGGGCGCGGCCGTCGTCGGTGGCGACGGCGATGATCGGCTGCAGCACCCCGTGGGTGCGCACCGAGGACACGAACTCGCGGTCGGCGCTGGTGTCGAGACGGATGTTGCGGTCCATGAGCAGCGTGCAGGGGTCGAGGTGCTGGACCCGGTCGGGGTCGGCCACGACCGGGCCGGACTGGACGGTGATGGTCTTGGTGTCGGTGTCGGCGGCGATGGTCATCGCTGGTGTCCTCCTGGGACTCGTCGCGAAGCTGCGGGGACGAGCAGGAACCGGTGCCGGTGCCCTGTGGGGGTCCGGCGACCCTTTCCTTCGCCCCGTGGGGCGCGAGTCGATGAGAGGGACCGGGGGCCGGTCCGCGCTCGCGCGGACGGTCGGGGGTTCCGGCTCCTCCGAACCACGTGACCCGACCGATCCCACGCCGCGCCCGCGCCACCCGAGCCGCACGGTCGGGTCACTGGTTCG
>NZ_JAJNDA010000050.1 GCF_021026295.1 Actinomycetospora soli | reverse complement strand
CCGAGGGTCTGCGCGCCCAGGGACTGGTCGTGGTCAACGAGGACATGGCCGGCCACGTCCACCGCGACCGTGGCCTGCTCACCGGCGACAGCCCACTGGCCGCCAACGCCCTCGGCAAGCTCGCCGCCGCGACCCTGGTCGAGCGCGCCAAGAGCTGACGGCCATCCGCAGCGCTCCCTCGTGAGGGGAAGGAGGGTGCCCGCCGGACCGAGCGGGAGAGCGCGCCCCGCGACGCGAATAGCGGCCCGCTTACGTCACGTCCTCGGCCATCACGGCGCTGCACAACTGATGATCGACACCGTCGAGCATCACTTGTGACCAGCATGAACGTCCATAGGCCGTCACCGTGGCGGTCGTGAACCCTGTCCACTGGGTTCGGGGTTCGAGTCCCTGACGGCGCACCACGTTCTTCCTGGTCACAGCGTTGAGAAGTGACCGAGGCTCAGCGGTGACTCCTCAACTCCGACATCGGCTCAGTGCCCTGGTCCGGTGTCGGCAGTAATCGCTATCGTCGCCGCTGTGACCGCTGCAGCCCGTCGCGACCCCGAGCCGCACCCGCTCGCGCTCGGGGCTTCGCCAGCGGTCATCAGGCAGCGGCTGGTCCCCGACGACGCCGCGCGCTTCGTCGCTGCCTACGAGGCCGCCCTGAACGACGCGCGCACGTCGCTCGACCTCGCCGGCGTGCATGAGCTCGTGGAGCGCTGGCGCGGCATCGCGATCCTGCAGACCGACCCGGCCGCGTACCGGCGCACCATCCGCCGCTCCGCTGAGCTCGCCACCGGGCAGCCCTCCCCCGAGCAAGAACCCCTCGACGTCACCACCACCAAGGCCGGCCTGTAGTGGATGTACGTCGTCCGTTCCGAGCGATCCTGCGGCTACGACAGCTACATCAGCACCTCCGGAGCTCCTGCAGTTCAGAGCACGGCTTGTCGGCAAGCCTGCTCGGTGCCGGGCGCCGCCTCGGCTGTCGACGTCGCGTTCGTCGGCTTCGGGCGCCGCCGACGCGGGTGCGCCGGAACAGCCGAGGCGGCGGGTCAGACGGCGTCGTGGAGGAACGGGTAGTCGGTGTAGCCCCGACGGTCCCCGCCGTACAGCGAGCTCTGATCGGGTTCGGTCTCGACGGCTCCCTCCCGCCAGCGGCGCACCAGGTCCGGATTGGCGATCCACGGACGTCCCACCGTCACGGCGTCGGCGACGCCGTCGGCGATCAGCGCCGACATGTCCTCGCGGGTCGAGTACTCCTCGAAGTTGGTGTTGAGGACATAGACGCCTGGCCACGCCGCGCGGAGACGCGGCACGAAGTCCTGCTCACGGGTGCCGACGACGTGCAGATAGGCCAGGTCCATCCGGGCGAGAGCGTCGACGAGCACGTCGTAGACCTCGTCGTCGTTCTCGACGATGCCGTTGAACGGATTGAGCGGTGAGACACGGATACCGAGGCGGTCGGCCCCGATCTCCTCGGCGCACGCCTGCGCGACCTCGACCGCGAAGCGAGCCCGGTTCTGCGGGGAGCCGCCGTAGCGATCCGTCCGGCGGTTGATGCCGTCGGCGAGGAACTGGTGGATGAGGTATCCGTTCGCGCCGTGCAGCTCGACGCCGTCGGCGCCGGCGTCGACGGCCAGACGCGCCGCGTGGGCGTACCCGGCAACGACGTCGGGGATCTCGGCGAGCTCCAGCGCGCGTGGGGTCACGTATTCGAGCGTGGTCAGTTCCCGCTCGGCGCCCGGGTCGGGCGAGGACCAGGTGACGATCGAGCCCTCGGGGCGCACGGCGGAGGGCGCGACGGGGGTGGCGCCGTCCAGCGTGTGGGGGTGGGAGATCCGCCCGGAGTGCATCAACTGGACGAACAGGTGACCCCCACGGTCATGGACGTGGCGGGCGATACGCGCCCAGCCCGCCTTCTGCCCGACCGAGTGGACGCCGGGGACGTTGGGATAGGCCTGACCCATCCGCTGGGGCTGGCTGCCCTCGGAGAAGATCAGTCCGGCCGACGCCCGCTGGGCGTAGTACTCGGCCTGCATCTCGTTCGGAACGTCTCCGTCGGCCCGGTTGCGGGTCAGTGGAGCCATCAGCACGCGGTGGGGGAGCTCGAGACGACCGACGCGCAGGGGCGCGAGGAGCGGACTGTCGTCGGGCAGAGGGGTGGACACAGCGGGCGCCTCTCTCGGTCTCGGCGATCGGACCCAAGAATGACAACGACGGTTGTCGCTTCAACTACAGAGTTGCCGTCCTGTGTGCACCCGCAAACGTCGTCGTCGCCACGAATCTCCCGGCCCCGCCGTGGGTAGGCCACCTCCGGACGCGCCGAGCCGGCCGTCCACACCGACTGACGAGGAGGCCTCATGACGAACGTCGCCGACAAGGTCGTGGCCATCACCGGAGCCAGCAGCGGGCTGGGAGAAGCGACGGCACGACGGCTCGCCGACCAGGGCGCGAAGGTCTTCCTCGGAGCCCGGCGCGAGGAGAACCTGAAGCGGATCGCCGACGACATCGGGGACGACGCGGCCTACCGCACCCTCGACGTCACCGACCGCGACGACGTGCAGTCGTTCGTCGACGCCGCCGAGAAGCAGTTCGGCCGCGTCGACGTGCTGCTCGCGAACGCCGGCCTGATGCCGCTCTCGCCCCTCGAGGCCGCCAAGGTCGACGAGTGGGAGCAGATGATCGACGTGAACCTCAAGGGCGTTCTCTACGGGATCGCGGCCGTGCTCCCGAAGTTCCGGGCCCAGGGCGGCGGGCACGTCATCAGCCTCGCGTCGGTGGCGGCACACACCGTGTTCGCCAACTCGGCCGTCTACTCCGCGACGAAGTTCGGGGTCTGGGCGGTCATGGAGGGTCTGCGCCAGGAAGTGGGCGAGGACATCCGCGCCACGGTCATCTCCCCGGGCGCCGTGTCCACCGAGCTGACCTCGAAGATCACCCACGCCGACAGCGCCGAGAGCGCCGAGGACCTCTACTCGGTCGCCATCGACGCCGATGTCGTGGCCCGGGCCATCTCCTACGCGATCGACCAGCCGGCCGACACCGACATCAACGAGATCGTCCTTCGGCCGACCGCACAGTCGCTCTGACGGCGGGGTCCGGCACGGCGGCGCTCGACGGAGAGAGCGCCGCCGTATCGGGGCGAAATCCGATCACCGACCTCGATCACACCCGGTCGGATCTCAGCGCACGAGGAGCGCGGCCTGCTCGAGGTCGAGCTCGCGCTGGATACGGAAGAAGGCGTCCTCACCGAGACGCCCGTCGTCGCGCAGGGCGAGCAGACGGGCCCTCTCGGCGATGATCATGGATTGGCCGAACCGCCGGTAGGTGTCCCGGGGGAGCTCCTGCTGCCCGGCACCGGGCGCCGCACGCGGCTCGAGGTAGGCTCGAGGGTCGCCCTCGGCGATGTCGGCCTGCGTTCCGATCGCGGCCAGTTGCTCGTCGGCGGCGCGCACACGGTTCTGCACCCGGCGACGAAGTTGATCGACGATCTCCTCTCCGCCGGGAGCGTCCCGGTGCATCTCCTCGAGGCGGGCCATCGCGGCGTCGGCGGCTTCCCGACGCGCCCGTGCCTCCTGCTGTGACTCCACGGCCGCTTCCGAGTCGCCGCCGACCAACCGCCGCGCCAGCAGGGTCAGGGTCAGTCCCTGACCGAGCAGGGTCGCCAGGATGACGACGAAGGTGAGGAAGACGATCAAGTCGCGCTGGGGAAGGCTCCCCCGTCGGGCATCATGAGCGGCAGAGTCAGCACCGCGGCCAGGGACACCGCACCGCGCATCCCCGCCCAACCGGTCAACGTCGACTCGCCCCACGTCGCCCGACGGCGCCCGACCACGGCGGGCACCGCCTGCTCGCTGAGGGCCAGCCACACGACACGGACGACGATCAGTGTGATGACGACCGCCACGGACGACACGACCACGACGCGGAGCGGGGTCGAGGTGAGCCCGGCGACCACCTCACGCAGTTCCAGCCCAACCAGCAGGAAGACGATGCCCTCGAGGAGCCAGGACAGCGCGGTCCGCACCGACCCGGTGACGACTCTGGCGCCCGGCTCCATGATCGTCGTCGCGCGGTGGCCGAGGTAGAGCCCGGCGGTCACCACCGCGACCAAGCCGGACGCGCCTACCACGTCGGCGGGGAGGAACGCCGCGAACGGAGCGACCAGGAAGACCACGACGTCGGTGTAGGGATTGCGCACCCGACGGCGCACCCACGCCACCACCGCGGCCACGACCCCACCGATGACGAGCCCACCGATGACGAGCCCACCGAGGGCGCTGAGCAGGAACTGCCCCGTCGCTTCGGCGAAGGACAGGCTCTCGCCGGTGGCCGCACCGACGGCCACCGTGAGCACGGTCAGCGCGGCCGCGTCGTTGAACAGGCTCTCGCCCTCCAGCAGCGCCTCCACCCGGCGCGGCAGGCGGACGCCACGGGCGACGGCGGTTGCGGCCACGGCGTCCGGTGGCGCGACGGCGGCGCCGAGCGCGCACGCCGCGGCGAAACCCAGGCCGGGGACGACGGCGGTCGCCACCACGCCGACGGCCAGCGCCGAGGCGATCGTCAGGCCGACGGAGAGCAGCAGGATCGGCCGGACGTGGCGCCGGAACGCCGGCAGCGAGGCGGCGAACGCCGCGCAGTACAGCAGCACCGGGAGCAGGACGACCAGGACCAGGTCGGGGTCGATCCGCAAGGGCGGGACCCCCGGCACCCACGACACCGCCGCGCCCACTACCAACAGCGCGATCGGGTCGGGGACACCGAGGCGGCGTGCCCCCGCCCGGACCGCCGCGGTCAGCGTCACCAGGCCGACCACCACGGCAACGATCTCGACCACCTAGGACACGTCTCCGGTCGGCGTCGCGGTGACGGTGACCGTCGGCCACGAGTTGTTGACGTAGCCCTTGGGGTTCCAGACGGTGGCAGCGTGCTCGGGCTGCACGGCCGCGGTGCTGTCCCAGGCACGTGCCGTGATCTCGACCCCTCCCGCCGGGACGTCGACACGGGCGTGCCAGAAGCGCCAGGTCCAGGGGGTGGGTTGGGCGTCGAGATCGGCCTGGACCCAGGTGGCGCCGCCGTCGGCGGTGACGTCGACGCGGACCACGGTGCGGTCGTCACCGGCGAAGGCGTAGCCGGCCACGTGGGTCGGCCCCGCGGGCAGCTCGTCGCCGTCGTCGGGGACGAGGATCTCGGAGTTGAGCGCGACCGCTCCCAGCGCGACGCCGTCCCCCGGGCGCGTCCGAGCGGTGTCGGTGTCGGCGGGCAGCAACCGGTACGCGCCCTGCTGGAAGAAGTTGTCCGACGGGTGGTCCTGGGCGGTGATCCGCTGGACCCACTTGACGCTGCGGGCGCCGATGTGACCGGGAACGATCACGCGTACGGGCGCCCCGTGCGCGGCG
The DNA here is from genome assembly GCF_021026295.1 of Actinomycetospora soli. Classification (GTDB taxonomy): domain Bacteria; phylum Actinomycetota; class Actinomycetes; order Mycobacteriales; family Pseudonocardiaceae; genus Actinomycetospora; species Actinomycetospora soli. The sequence continues at coordinate 4,669 of NZ_JAJNDA010000050.1, read as the reverse complement.
GTCAGCGGCTCGCCGTTCATCTCCCAGGCCAGCAGGACTTCCGGCGCGGTGGCCTTGTCCGCGGAGATCGACCCGCCGAAAGGCTGTGGTGGATCGGCTTCCGGCGCGACGTCGGGGGCGTCGAACGCGATGTCGGTGGCGTGCGGGTCGAGACCGCACGCGGTCAGCACGTCGGCCAGGCGGGCCCCGCGCCAGCGAGCAGTGGACGTCGCACCCGCCCCCCACGGGTGTTGCCCGGGGATGTCGCGGAAGGCCATCAACCCGGCGCGACGGTTACCGGCGCACTGGAGGGTGGCGGTCACCTCCACGGGCGCGAACCGGTGCTGGAGCTCGGCCAGCGAGAACTCCAGGGCGTGACCGACCATGCCGCCGACACGCAGCCGCCACGCCCCGGCGTCGATCTCGGGCATCGTGCCGTGGTTGCGGCCGTAGAACACCTCCACCGGGGTGATCACGTGCTCGGCGAGCGCCGCCCGGGGCGGCTCGGCGTTGTACGGCTCCTGCTCGTGCACGATCATGTCGGCACGCTTGGCTGGCGCACTCGTCATCGGGACCTCTCTCGTGATCGCTCACCAGCGGGCAGCGAGGGCAGCAGCGGTGAGCTGTTCGCGTGTCACACCCTCGTCGAGGAGGCGGTCGGCGTCGGCGCGTTCGATCGCGACGCCGGTGTCACAGGCGCCGTGGCGCTCGCGGGCCAGCGCGACCAGTCCGTCGAGGATCTCCTGCGGGGACCCGGCGAGCGGGGCGAAGGGGTCGGCGGTCGTGATCAGGGTGACCCGGTGGTCGGCGTCGAACCCGACGACGAGGGTCGCCCAGACCTCGCCGCCCTCGAGGACGGCGACGGCCGCGCTCGACCCCGCCGGCACGTGCTCACGGACCGCGGCGTGGAGCTGGTCGTACCTCACACCCGGGCGCCACTGCAGCCCGAGCTGCGCCGAGGCCGGAGCGGGGTGGGTGACGATGCCGTCGTCGTCGCGGTCGAGGTTCCCGTAGAGGCGCCGCACCCAGGCGTCGAGGTCCTCGTCGGGGTCCCACGAGGCGCCCATCGCGGCGAAGTGCCCGTCGACGGCGTCCCGCTCGAAGACCGCGACGAGGTCGACGGCGGGGTTGGCCTCGTGCAGCGCCCGGGCGGCGTCCGAGCGCGTCGGCGGCGATCTGGGTGAGGACGGTGCGTGCTCCGGTGCCGATGTCGGCGGCGGCGAGCTCGACCTCGTAGCGCCCGGTGGCGCCGAGGGCGGGGTCGAGCGAGGGATCGCGGTGGAAGCGGATGACCGCGGTCGATCCGGGCATGGAGAACACCGGGTAGCTGGAACTGGCCACCCCCGTCCCGTGCCACCAGCCGTCGACGAGGCGGGCGCGGGGCTGCGGGTCGCGATGTGACCAGGCGAAGCGCTCGGCGCCGCGTCGCAGGCAGGCGACGAGGTTGCGGCTGGAGAACGGCAGTCCCGACTCGGGGCTGACTGTCGGCTCGTTACGCACCCGCAGTTCGATGGGGTCGAGGCCGGTGACGACGGCGAGCTCGTCCATGGCGACCTCGGCGGCGAAACTGCCCGGCGCCTCGCCGGGCGCTCGCATCCACGAAGCGATCCCGACGTCGAGCGGGACGAGGCGGTGAGTGGTGCGCCGGTTGGGGGTGGCGTACATCGAGCGGCTGTAGGTCGCGGTCTGCTCGGCGAACTCCTTGAACCGGGCGGTCTGCTCGACGACGTCGTGGGTGATCGCGGTCAGGGTCCCGTCGGTGTCGGCGCCGAGCGCGACGTGCTGGATCGTCGGCGTCCGGTACCCGACCAGGTCGAACATCTGCTGGCGGGTCAAGGCGTACTTCACCGCCCGGCCGGGCACGGCCATCGCGGCGAGGGTGGCCAGCACGGTGTTGGCATGCACGTTGCCCTTGGAGCCGAACCCGCCCCCCACGTGCGGGGCGATCACGGCGACCGCGTCGGCGCCGAGACCGAAGAGGCTCGTGACGGCATCGCGGGTGGTGACCACGCCCTGGGTCGACTCGAACAGCGTCAACCGGCCGCCCTCGGCGTCCCAGGACGCGATCGTGGTGTGCGGTTCCATCGGATTGTTGTGGGTCATCGCCGTGGTGTAGGTCTGACGCACTGTGTACTCGGCGGCGGCGAGAGCGGCGTCCGGATCGCCGATGCTCTCGTCGGTCGCGAACGCCGGGTTGACCACGTCCGGGGCGTAGAGATCGGGCGAGTGCTCGTCGAGCGACGCCACGTGGGTGTCCTGGTCGTAGGTCACGGCCACGAGCTCGGCGGCCTGGCGGGCGATCTCGGATCCTTCGGCGAGCACCCCGGCCACGTACTGGCCGCGGAACCTGACCTCGGGGGTCTGCAGGACCGACCACTCGGCGTCCGAGGTGTCCGCGAGCCGGACTGCGTTCTCGTGGGTGATCACGGCCACGACACCGTCGAGGGCCTCGGCCGCCGAGGCGTCGATCGCGGTGATCCGGCCCCGGGCGATCGTCGACTGCACCGGGTGCAGGTACAGCGGCCGGACCACGGGGTGTTCGAAGGCGTAGGGGGCGGTGCCGGCGACCTTCTGCGGGCCCTCGATGCGGGGCTGGGAGGTGCCCATCGACCGTGCGGTGATGCTCATGCGGACTCTCCGGGGACGCCGTCGGTCGCGGACGGGTCCTGGGTCAGGCGGCGCAGGGCCGTGGTCACGGTCCCGGCCACCAGCGGAATCTTGAAGGCGTTACCGCCGGCCGGGCTCTCGACGGGGCGCGCTCTCTCGAGCTCGGCCTCCGCGGCGGCGCGGAAGTTCTCGTCGGTCGCCGGGCGCCCGCGCAACGCCTCCTCGGCGCGGAACGCGCGCCACGGGAGGTGGGCGACGCCGCCGAGGGCGATGCGTACGTCGGCGACGACCGGCCCATCGGGGGGGCGGTCGACCTCGAGCGCGGCGGCCACCGAGACGAGCGCGAACGCGTAGGACGCCCGGTCACGGACCTTGTAATAGGTGGAGTTGGTGGCGATCGGCGCGGGCGGCAGGTCGACGGCGGTGATGAGCTCACCGTGGCGCAGGACGGTGTCACGGGTCGGGTCGTCGCCGGGCAGCCGGTAGAACTCTCCGATCGGGATCGTGCGCTCGCCCTCGGGGCCGAGGACCTGCACCCGCGCGTCGAGCATCGACATCGCCACGGCCATGTCCGACGGGTGGGTGGCGATGCAACGCCGCAGACCCTCGTCGTCCTCGGCGGCGCCGACGATCGCGTGGTACCGCGCCCAGCCCCCGAGCGCCGAGCACGACTCGTCGAGTGACCGCTTCGTACACGGTGTGGTGCGGTCCTGGAAGTAGGCGCACCGGGTGCGCTGGAGCAGGTTGCCGCCGGTGGTGGCCATGTTGCGCAGCTGGCCCGACGCGCCCTGCAGCAGCGCCTCAGCGAGCGCCGGGTACTCGGCGCGCACCCGGGGGTGCGCGGCGAGGTCGGAGTTGCGGACCGCAGCGCCGATCCGCAGGCCTCCCTCCTGCCCGTCGTCGCCGGGGAGGTCCTCGATCCGGTCCGAGGTCAGGCCGGTGACGTCGACGAGCGTGCTCGCCGCCGCAATGCCCAGCTTGAGGTGATCGACGAGGTTGGTGCCGCCGGCAAGGAACATCGCGTCCGGGTCGGCGGTCACCGAGGCGACGGCGCCGGCGGCGTCGTCGACGCGGGCGTAGGTGAAGGGCCTCATGGCAGGGCTCCACTCCGCGCGGCGTGCGCGTTCTCGATCGCGGTGACGATGTTGGCGTACGCGGCGCAGCGGCAGATATTGCCGCTCATGCGTTCGGCAATCTCGGCGCGGTCGAGCTGGGGCGGGGCGGCCACGTCGATCGCCGCGGCGTTCGGGTGACCGCCGTCGACCTCCTCGAGCATCCCCACCGCCGACGTGATCTGGCCCGGGGTGCAGTAGCCGCACTGGTAGGCGTCGGCGTCCAGGAACGCCTGTGCCATCGCGTGCCGCTCCCCTTCCGGGGCCAGCCCGTCGGCGGTGACGACCTCGTCGCCGTCATGGGCGACGGCCAGCGAGAGACACGCCAGAGTGCGCCGACCGTCGAGCAGGACCGTGCACGAACCGCACTGGCCGTGATCACAACCCTTCTTGACGCTCGTGACGTCGAGGTGTTCGCGGAGGGCGTCGAGCACAGTGGTCCGGGTATCGATCGTCAGCGACCGCTCCCGACCGTCCACGCTCAGCGTGATGGAGGCGTCCATGACTTTGGTTACCCACTCTCTGTCTACGGCTAGATGCACACCCCGACCCGCACAACGACCCGCACGACCGCCTGAGGGGTAGGCGAGGGGATCGAGGTCGCCGAGACCCGAGTCAGTGGGTTCCGCGCGTCGGCAGTGATGGTGACCGGATGAGGCCGTCAAGCGGTCGCGGCTCGGTGAGGACCGAGCGGGTGTCCGGCGGCTTCGGCAGGCAGCCGGGTGGCCGGGCCACCCGGCGCCGTGGTGGGTCGGTCAGATCGGTGACTTCTCGGCGATGACGTGCACGGGCTCGATGGTGGGCTGCTCGAACAAGGTGCCGGTGTTCTCGGCGAGGGCTTGCCTGAGCTTGACCCCTCCCACCGGACACCTCGCCTGAGGTGGACCCGGTCCGCCAGGGAGGATCATCTTCGTGCCTGCCCCACACGCGCCTGAGTTCCGGCGGCGAGCGGTCGAGCTTGCCCGTCTGGG
>NZ_JAJNDA010000004.1 GCF_021026295.1 Actinomycetospora soli | reverse complement strand
GTTGCATCCCAGTCCGACGGATCGTCCCGGAGGACCCGGTCCGGGGTATTCCCCGCATCCGTGTCGGGCCGGAGCGCCCGCGGGTGGCTAGGCTGCCCGGGGTGACGGGCAGGTCGAACGGGGACGGTCACGCCGAGGACGGCGTGGCCGCGACGTCGGCGCGTCACCGGGACGCCCACGACACGGTGGTGACAGGAGGAGTCGGGATCGAGCACGTGGAGACCGCAGACGGCGCGAGGTGGACCTCGACGACGGACGCCCCCGGCGACCTCGGCGCGGACCCGGGCATGGCCGACGAGGCCGCGCGCGTCCGGGACAGCCTGACCGTCGACGTCGGCGACGGCGACCTCCCGCAGGTGCTGCACACCGCCCCGGCCGCGGTGGCCCTGATCGACCTCGACGCCGGCACCGTCACCTACGCCAACGGGTCCGCCCAGGACCTCACCGGCGGCCGGGCCCAGCTCCCCCTCGACATCGACGCGTGGAGCGAGGCCGCGGGTCTCACCGACCTGTCCGGCCGCCCGATGCGCGACACCGCCTCCCCGCTCTCCCGCGTGGCCCAGGGCATCCCCGTCTCCGGCGAGCCGGTCGCGGTCGCCGACGCGGCCCGCCGGGGCTCCGAGGCCACCGTCGAGGAGCGGGAGGAGGCCGAGGGGCGCCTGCTCTGGGTCACCGGCTTCCCGCTGTCCGAGGCCGAGGACGACGAGCGCCGCCGCCTCGCCCTCGTCGTCTTCCTGCAGCTCTCCGGGGCCGGCGCGCAGCGCCACCTCGAGATGATGCGCGACCGGGCGGTCGTCGCCACCGAGCTCTCCTTCACGATCTCCGACCCGGGCCGCGAGCAGAACCCGCTGGTGTGGGTCAACCCCGCGTTCACCCGCCTCACCGGGTACGACCTGGACGAGGTCCTCGGGCGCAACTGCCGCTTCCTGCAGGGCCCCAACACCGACCCGACGTCGATCTCGCGGATCCGGGCCGCGCTCGCCGACGAGCGCCCGATCACCGAGGTGCTGCTCAACTACCGCCGCGACGGCACCGCGTTCTGGAACCAGGTGTCGATCTCCCCGGTGTTCGACGGCGGCGGCCGCGTCGTCAACTTCGTCGGGGTGCAGGCCGACGTCACCGAGCGGGTCATGGTGGAGAACGAGCGCCGGGCGGCGCTCGCGGCCGCCGAGGAGACCCGCGAGCAGCTGCGGCTGCTGACCGACTCCACCGCGGCCATGACCGCCTCGCTCGACTCCGGCGGCGCGGCGCGGGCCCTCGCCCGCATCGTCGTGCCCGCGCTCGCGGACTACTGCTGCGTCGACCTCCTCGAGGAGGTGGGCGTGCCCTCGTCGTCGCACCGGGTGGCGGTCAACCACCGCGACGACACCAAGACGGACACCGTGTCGGCCCTCGGGCGCTGGATCACCCCGACCGACGACGGCGACGACCCGGTCGACCGCGTGCTCGCCGGCGGGTCGCCCTCGCTGCTGCCCGAGCTCCCGGTGCGTCCCGAGGGCCTGCGGGAGGACCGGGAGCTGCTCGCGCAGTACGAGCAGCTGCGGCCCCGGTCGGCGATCGTCGTGCCGCTGCGGGCGCGCGGGCAGGTGCTCGGGGCGCTCACCCTGGGCACCGAGCTGCCCTACGGGCGGCGCTACTCCCAGCGCGACCTCTACCTCGCGAGCGACCTCGCCGCGCGGGCCGGGCTCGCCGTCGACAACGCCCGCCTCTACGCCCGCGAGCACGGCGCCGCCGAGACGCTCCAGCGCAGCCTGCTGCCCGCCGTCCCGGACGTCCCGGGCCTCGTCGTGGCGTCGCGGTACCTGGCGGCGACCGACGGCGCCCAGGTCGGCGGCGACTGGTACGACCTGCTGCCGCTGCCCGACGGGGCGGTCGGGATCGCGGTCGGCGACGTCGTCGGCCACGACCTGCGCGCGGCGGCCGCGATGGGCGAGCTGCGCGGTGTGCTGCGCTCCTACGCGTGGGAGGGCCTCGGCCCGGACGCCGTCATCGACCGGTGCAACGACCTCGTGCAAGGCATGCACATGGCGGCGGCCATGGCCACGGCCGTGTTCGGGCGGCTCGAGCGGCCGGAGGACGGCGAGGGCTGGATCCTCGGCTACTGCAACGCGGGCCACCCGCCGCCCCTGCTGCGCCGCGTGGACGGCACCGTCGAGCTGCTCACCGGGAACCTGTCGCCGCTGATCGGCGCCACCCGGGCCGCCGCGCGCGACTGCACCGAGGTGCACCTGAGCCCCGGGGACCTGCTGGTGCTGCACACCGATGGGCTGATCGAGGCCCCCGGCGCCGACCCGGACGAGCGCACCGACCTGCTGGCGAGCACGCTCGCGAAGGCTCCCGACGTCGACGACGTGGGCGCGATCTGCGACCGCGTGCTCGAGGTGCTCGGCGCCGACGGGCTGCGCGACGACGCGGTGCTGCTGGCGGTCCGGATCGACTAGGCGACGACGAGGCCCCGCACACGACGACGGCCGGTGCCCCTCCGCGCGGGAGGGGCGCCGGCCGTCGTCGTGCGGGACTACTGCTGCGGCGGGGGCGGCGGCTGCTCGCCCTGCGGCGGCGGGGGCGGTGCCTGCCCGCCCTGCGGGCCGTGCAGGTAGTCCTTCGCCTTCTGGGACGCCTGGTCGAACTGCTGGTCGTGACCGGCGAACTTGCCCTTGAGGGCGTCGCTCCCCTTGTCGACGAAGCCGTCGGCCTTGTCGGGGTTCTTCCCCGCCCATTCCTTGGCCTTGTTCACCATGTCGCCGAGGCCTGCCACGACGAACCTCCTGGTGCTCTCGGGTACACGTACTCCGGACACTCCGAGAGTGACCCGCACGACGCCGTTCCATGCCGCCCGGGGGTCCACGGACCGGTGAGGTTCGCCCGGTCGCCGGACATGGTCACGCAGGGTGCGTCCCGGGTGTCCGGATCGCCGCATTCAGTGCAAAAATTCTTTTACCCGCGCGGGAACCCGAGCCCGAGGTCGCGCGTTGGGACCAATGAGAGCGGTCGACCGGCCGCTCGGTGCACGTGGAGGAGGACTGGTGCGCACCAGCAGCAACCCGGCGTTCCGCAACCTGCCGACGTCACCCGGTGGGTACGCGCGGTTCGGTGACGCGCCGGCGGGCCTGGGCGGCGCCTTCGGCGGGGGCCCCGCGGGGCAGCCCCCGACGGCGGGTGCCTCGGACCGGCCGCTGACCGTCGACGACGTCGTCCAGAAGACCGCGCTCAACGCCGTCATCACCATCGGTGTGGGCATCGCGGCCGCGATCCTGCTCAGCCCCGTCCTGGGCATCCTGGGCTTCGTCGTCGGCCTCGTCGTCTCGCTGATCATCATCTTCAAGCAGAGCGCCAACCCGGCGCTCGTCCTCACCTACTCGGTGTCGCAGGGCCTCGCCCTGGGCACGATCACCGGGTTCTTCGAGGCGTCGAGCAACCGCTACGCGGGGATCGGCTTCCAGGCCATCGTCGGCGTGGTCGGTGTCTTCATCGGCATGCTCGTCGTCTACAAGACCGGCGCGATCCGGGTGACCCCCCGCCTGACCAAGATGGTCATCGGCGCCGCCATCGGCGTCGTCGTGCTCATGCTGGTCAACCTGGTGGTGTCGTTCTTCACCACCGGCGGCATCGGCCTCCGCGACGGCGGCCCGCTGGCGATCATCTTCTCGCTGGTCTGCATCGCGGTCGGCGCGTTCATGCTGCTGCTGGACTTCGACCAGGCCGACCAGGCCGTCAAGGCGGGTGTCCCGGCGAAGTTCGCCTGGTACCTCGCGTTCGGCTTCATGACGACGCTGGTCTGGCTCTACATCGAGATCCTGCGTCTGCTGAGCTACTTCCGCGGCGAGTAGCCGCACCCGACACGACGGCCCGCCCCGGGACTCCCGGGGCGGGCCGTCGTCGTGTGCGGGGGAGGACCCGGCGTCAGGACAGGCGCTCGAGCACCATCGCCATGCCCTGGCCGCCGCCGACGCACATCGTCTCGAGGCCGAACGTCGCGTCCTTCGCGCGCAGGCCGTTGAGCAGCGTGGTGGCGATGCGGGCGCCGGTCATGCCGAACGGGTGGCCGACCGCGATCGACCCGCCGTGCACGTTGAGCTTCGACTCGATCGTCTCGTCGGTGAGCCCGAGGCCGCGCGCGGACGGCAGGACCTGCGCGGCGAACGCCTCGTTGATCTCGACGAGGTCGACGTCGTCGATCGAGAGCCCGGCCCGGCGCAGCGCCTGCTGCGAGGCCCCGATCGGGCCCAGCCCCATGATCTCCGGGGACAGGCCGGTGACGCCGGTGGAGACGATCCGCGCGAGCGGGGTGATGCCGAGGTCCGCGGCGCGGGTGGAGGACATCACGACGACCGCGGCGGCGCCGTCGTTGAGCGGGCAGGCGTTGCCGGCGGTGATGCGCCCGTCGGGCCGGAAGACCGGCTTGAGGTCGGCGACCGCCTCGTAGGTGGTGCCGGCGCGCGGGGAGTCGTCCGCGGCGACCACCGACCCGTCCGGCAGCGTCACCGGCGTGATCTCGCGGGCCCAGAAGCCGTCGGCGGCCGAGCGCTCGGCGAGGTTCTGGGAGCGCACCGCGAAGCGGTCCATCTCCTCGCGCGACACGTTCTCGAGCAGGGCGACGTTCTCGGCCGTCTGCCCCATCGCGATGTAGGCGTCGGGCAGCAGCCCGTCGGCGCGCGGGTCGTGCCACTCCGGGGCGCCGGCCGCCGCGGTCTCGGCGGTCCGGGCCTGCGCCTCGTCGAACAGCGGGTTCTGCGTGCCGGGCAGGCCGTCCGACGAGCCCTTCTCGAACCGGGACACCGCCTCGACGCCCGCGGCGACGAACACGTCGCCCTCCCCGGCGCGGATGGCGTGGGCGGCCATGCGGATGGTCTGCAGCGAGGACGAGCAGTAGCGGGTGATCGTGGTCCCGGGGACGGTGTCCAGCCCGAGCTGCACCGCCACGATGCGGCCCATGTTGTAGCCCTGCTCGCCGCCGGGCAGGCCGCAGCCGAGCATCAGGTCCTCGACCTCGGCGGGCGGGAGCGAGGGCACCTGGTCGAGGGCGGCGCGCACCATCTGCGCGGCCAGGTCGTCGGGGCGCATGCCGGCGAGGGTCCCCTTGCGGGCCCGCCCGATGGGGGAGCGGGCGGCGGACACGATCACGGCGTCGGGAGTGGCCATGACCGGCACTGTAGGCGCGGCGTCGGACCACCGACGGCGGTGATTCGCCGCACAGCCACGACGTGATCGGCGGTCTTCGGCAGGATGGGGTCATGCAGTACGCCGAGCACGTCGCCGACCTCGTCGGACACACCCCGCTGGTGAAGCTCAACAAGGTCGTGCCGACCGGGCCCGACGCGCCGCTCGTCCTCGCGAAGGTCGAGTACTTCAACCCCGGCGGCAGCGTGAAGGACCGCATCGCCGAGAAGATGATCGACGCGGCCGAGGCGTCGGGGGAGCTGAAGCCCGGCGGCACCATCGTCGAGCCGACCTCCGGCAACACCGGCATCGGGCTCGCGATCGTCGCCCAGCAGCGCGGCTACCACTGCATCTTCGTGTGCCCGGACAAGGTCTCGCCGGCCAAGCGCGACGCCCTGCGCGCCTACGGCGCCGAGGTCGTGGTGTGCCCGGCGGCGGTCGAGCCCGAGCACCCCGACTCGTACTACTCGGTCTCCGACCGGCTCGCCCGCGAGACCGAGGGCGGCTGGAAGCCCAACCAGTACGCGAACCCGGCCAACCCGGCGTCGCACGTGGAGTCGACGGGCCCCGAGATCTGGGAGCAGACCGAGGGTCGGATCACGCACTTCGTCGCGGGCGTCGGCACCGGCGGGACGATCTCGGGCACCGGGAAGTACCTCAAGGAGATCTCCGACGGCCGGGTGCAGATCATCGGCGCCGACCCGCTCGGCTCGGTCTACTCCGGCGGTGACGGGCGCCCCTACCTGGTCGAGGGCGTGGGCGAGGACTTCTGGCCGACGACCTACGACCGCGGGATCGCCGACCGCATCATCGCCGTCTCCGACGCGGACTCCTTCCACATGACCCGGCGCCTCGGACGCGAGGAGGCGCTGCTCGTCGGCGGCTCCTGCGGCATGGCCACGGTCGCCGCTGCGCGACTCGCCGAGGAGCTCGGCCCCGACGACGTCGTCGTCGTGCTCCTCCCCGACGGCGGCCGCGGGTACCTCTCGACGGTCTTCAACGACCAGTGGATGCAGTCCTACGGCTTCCTGCGCGCCGACACCACGGAGTACACCGTGGGCGACGTGCTGCGCGGCAAGGACGGCTCGATCCCCGACCTCGTGCACGGGCACCCGAACGAGACGGTGTCCGACATCGTCTCGATCATGCGGGAGTTCAGCGTCTCCCAGATGCCGATCGTGCAGGCCGAGCCGCCGGTGATGATGGCCGAGGTCCGCGGGGCGGTCACCGAGCGGGACCTGCTCGACAAGCTGTTCACCGGCAAGGCCGCGCTCACCGACAAGGTCGCCGACCACCTCGCCCCGAACCTGCCGACCGTCGGGATCACCGAACCGCTCTCGGGCGCCATGGACAAGCTCCAGGGCGGCGACGGCCTGCTGGTCATCTCCGACGGGCGCCCGGCGGGCATCGTCAGCCGCGCGGACGTGCTCGCGTTCCTGGCCGGGCGGTAGCCGCTCCCGGGCGTCAGCGGTGGCACACGGCTGACGCCCGGTGTCGGCGGTGGCACACGGCCGACACCGACCCGGCCCGACCCGCCGTCGGGAATCCGGGCAGACTGGACCGGGTGAGTCAGGACCACGGTTTCGCCACCCGCGCCATCCACGCCGGCCAGGAGCCGGACCCGACCACCGGTTCGGTCGTCGTCCCCGTCCACGCGACGTCGACGTTCGCCCAGGACGGGGTCGGCGGGCTGCGCTCGGGCTACGAGTACGCCCGCACCGGCAACCCCACCCGCGCCGCGCTGGAGACCCAGCTCGCCGCGCTCGAGGGCGGGCGGTTCTGTCGGGCGTTCGCGTCGGGCATGGCGGCCGAGGACACGCTGTTCCGCGCCACGCTGCGCCCCGGCGACCACGTCGTCATCCCGATCGACGCCTACGGCGGCACGTTCCGGCTGGTCTCGACGGTGCTCGCCGACTGGGGCGTGCGGTTCAGCGCGGTCGACCTCTCCGACGTCGACGCCGTGCGCGCCGCGATCCTGCCGGAGACGCGCCTGCTGTGGTGCGAGACGCCGACCAACCCGCTGCTCTCGATCGCGGACATCCCGGCGCTGGCGGGCGTCGCGGACGAGGCCGGGATCCGGCTCGTCGTCGACAACACCTTCGCCTCGCCCTACCTGCAGCAGCCGCTGGCCCTGGGCGCCCACGTGGTGCTGCACTCGACGACGAAGTACCTCGGCGGGCACTCCGACGTCGTCGGCGGCGCCGTCATCACCTCGGACGAGGCCCTGGCCGCCGACCTCGCGCGGCTCCAGAACGGCATGGGCGCGGTGCCCGGCCCGTTCGACTGCTTCCTCACCACCCGCGGCATCAAGACGCTCGCGGTGCGGATGGACCGCCACTGCGACAACGCCGAGCGGGTGGTCGAGGCCCTCGCCGCCCACGACGCGGTGTCGACGGTGCTCTACCCGGGCCTCGCCACCCACCCGAACCACGAGGTGGCGGCGAAGCAGATGCACCGCTTCGGCGGGATGGTGTCGATCCGCCTCGCGGGCGGGGAGCAGGCCGCGCGGGCGCTGTGCGCGGCGACGACGGTCTTCACGCTCGCCGAGTCGCTCGGCGGCGTGGAGTCGCTCATCGAGCACCCGGGCGCCATGACGCACGCGTCGACGGCGGGCTCGCCGCTCGAGGTCCCGTCGGACCTCGTGCGCCTGTCGGTGGGCATCGAGGAGGCCGACGACCTCGTCGATGACCTGCTGACCGCGCTGGGCCGGCTCTAGCGAGGTTCGCGACGCCGGGGCGGGTCAGCCCCGGCGCGCGGCCGCCTGGTCCTCGGCCGAGCCGTGCGGTGCCGTGTGCCCGGGCGTCACGAGCGAGGGCACGGTGCACCCGCCGACCAGCACCGGGCCGTGCTGGGTGGACACCAGCGTGCCGGGGTCGTCGCACCCCGCCGCCTGCACCGTGAACACGGCCGCCCCGGCCAGCGCGGCGGCGGCGACGAGCGGCGCGACCAGCCCGATCCGGGCGGCACGTCGACGCGTCTCCATCGGGTCCTCCCCCTGCAATCTCACGCTCTCACCACAGGCTACCGACGACGTCCGGTGCGCACGCCCGTTCGGTTCGGGCGGTCCGGTCGGCGTCGGCACCCGCGCGGCGACCGGCCCGTGGGACGTCCCCGACACCGCTCGGTTGCCCGCCCGCCGCGGCCCGGAACCGGTCGGCGACATCACCGCCGCGCCGGGAACTTCCCGCGCCCGGTCCCCGCGCGAGGGGAACCCTCGGGCCACGAGAGCGCTCGGATCCTCCCCTCACACCGGGGTGCGGCCGGGGTGGGGCACCATGCGGGGCGTGCCGACCCTCGTCACCCGCGCCGACGTCGAGGCCGCCCGGGCCGACCAGCACGGGGTGGTGCGTCGGACGCCCGTCGAGCCCTCGCGGGTGCTGTCGGTGCCGGCGGGTGGGCCGGTCCTGCTCAAGTGCGAGAACCTGCAGCGCACCGGCAGCTTCAAGCTCCGGGGCGCCTACCGCCGGATCCAGCGGCTCACCGACGCCGAGCGGGCCCGCGGCGTGGTGGCGGCCAGCGCCGGCAACCACGCGCAGGGCGTGGCGCTGGCGGCCGGGCTGCTGGGCGCCGAGGCCACCGTGTTCATGCCCGCCGGGGCGCCGCTGCCGAAGCTCGCGGCCACCCGCGGCTACGGGGCGCGGGTGGAGCTGGTGGACACCTTCGACGCCACGCTCGTCGAGGCCCAGGCGTTCGCCGACCGCACCGGGGCCGTGCTCATCCACCCCTTCGACCACCCCGACGTCGTCGCCGGGCAGGGGACGGCCGGGCTGGAGATCGCCGAGCAGGTCCCCGACGCGCGGACGGTGGTGGTCTGCACCGGCGGGGGCGGCCTCGTCGCCGGGATCGCGGCCGCGCTGCACGGCACCGGCGTCCGCGTGGTGGGGGCCCAGGCGGAGGGGCTCGCCGCGTGGCCCGCCTCGCTGGCGGCCGGGGAGCCGACGACCGTCACCGGTGCCACGATCGCGGACGGGATCGCCGTGCCCCGGCCGGGCGAGCTGACCTTCGCACAGGTCGCCGCGCAGGTCGACGAGATCGTCACGGTCACCGAGGAGGCGCTGAGCCGGGCCGTGCTGCAGTGCCTGGAGCGCAGCAAGCTGCTGGTGGAGCCCGCGGGCGCGGCGGCCGTGGCGGCGATCGCCGAGTACCCGGGCCGCTGGGAACCGCCCGTGGTCGCGCTCGTCTCCGGCGGCAACGTCGACCCGCTGATGCTCGCCGAGATCGTGCGGCGGGGCATGGTCGCGGCCGGCCGCTACGCCGGCCTGCGCGTGCGCATCCCGGACCGGGCGGGCTACCTCGCCGACCTGCTCGCGCTCGTGGGACGGCTGGGCGGCAACGTCGTGGACGTCGAGCACCGCCGGCTCGGGGCGTCGGCGGGGCTCGGGCCGCTCGACCTCGGGACCGTCGAGGTGGCGCTGACGCTCGAGGCCCGCGGGCCCGAGCACCAGGACACGATCCTCACCGCGCTCCGCGACGCGGGCTACCGCGTCGCGGAGGGCGCCGTGTGAGGGTCCGGGGCGTGCCCGGTCAGGGGGAGTAGGGCTCCGCCGAGACCAGGGTGACCTCCATCGACCCGCCGTCGGGGAGGTCGTAGCTGACGGTGTCGCCGGCCTTCGCGCCGATGAGCGCGGAGCCGAGCGGGGAGTTCGGCGAGTAGACCTCGATGGAGCCGGCCGAGCCCTCCTCGCGGGAGCCGAGCAGGAAGGTCTCCGTGTCGTCGTCGCCCTCGAAGCGCACGGTGAGCACGGTGCCCGGGACGGCGGTCCCCGACTCGGTGGGCGTCTCGCCGACCTTCGCGGTGTGCAGCAGTTCCTGGAGGTGGCGGATGCGCGCCTCCATGACGCCCTGCTCCTCGCGGGCGGCGTGGTAGCCGCCGTTCTCCTTGAGGTCGCCCTCCTCGCGGGCGGCGTTGATCTTCTGCGCGATCGCGGGACGCTGCCCCACGAGGTCGTCGAGCTCGGCCTTGAGGCGGTCGTGGGCGTCCTGGGTCAGCCAGGTCACCTGGGTCTGCGTCTCGGTCACGGCGATCAACTCCTCGGGGTCCGGTCCCGCGGGCGCGGGGCGGCGGCCTGCACGCGCCCGCGAGAGGTCGCGGGGCGTCCACAGACGGAAAAACACGACCCGCGGCATGCGGGCCGTGTCGGTGGACACTAACACGGTCGGGGCCCTGCGGAGCCGGTACGAACTCCGGCCCCGAGAGGTTCCCGGATCTCCGAGGAAAGTCACAGGGCCTCGCCTACCTGCGACGATCCGCCGGACGGGGGTCGGGTACCCGGTGGGCGCGGCAGGCTGTCGGGGGGTCGGAGGATGATGGTGGGCGTGGGAGATCAGCTGAGACTGATGTCGGTGCACGCGCACCCCGACGACGAGTCGAGCAAGGGCGCGGCGACGTGTGCGCGCTACGTCGCCGAGGGCGTGGAGGTCATGGTCGTCACGTGCACCGGGGGTGAGGCCGGCAGCATCCTGAACCCGGCCATGGACCGCCCCGAGGTGCTCGCCGACATGGTCGGCGTGCGGCGCGCCGAGATGGCGCGGGCGGCGGAGATCCTCGGTGTGCAGCACCGGTGGCTCGGCTTCGTCGACTCGGGGCTGCCCGAGGGCGATCCCAAGCCGCCGCTGCCCGAGGGCTGCTTCGCGCTCGAGCCGCTGGAGGTGCCCACCGAGGCCCTCGTCCGTGTGATGCGCGAGTTCCGCCCGCACGTGGTCGTGACCTACGACGAGAACGGCGGCTACCCCCACCCCGACCACATCCGCTGCCACGAGGTGTCGATGGCGGCGTGGGAGGCCTGCGGGGACCCCGACCGCTTCCCGGAGGCCGGGGAGCCGTGGCAGCCGCTGAAGCTCTACTACTCGCACGGGTTCTCCCGCGCGCGCATCGTCGCCTTCCACGAGGCGATGCTCGCGGCGGGGGAGGAGTCGCCCTACGCGGAGTGGCTGGAGAACTGGGACACCTCGTCGCGCCCCGACCCCGGGTCCCGGGTGACCACGCGGGTGCGCTGCGCCGAGTACTTCCCGGTGCGCGACGCCGCGCTGCTCGCCCACGCCACGCAGATCGACCCCGACGGGCGCTGGTTCCAGACGCCGATGGAGCTCCAGCAGCGCGTGTGGCCGACGGAGGACTACGAACTGGCGCGTTCGCTCGTCGGTGAACCCGCGGAGACCGAGTCGCCCGAGGACGGCGACCTGTTCTCCGGCGTGCGCGAGCGGGTGCTGACGTCGTGATGCCCGCGAGCCTGGTCGTCCTGCTGGCGCAGGCCCAGCCGCCGGCGCCGGGAGCCGACCGCGGCGAGGAGTTCGGCAAGACCTCGCCGATCGCCCTCGTCGTGATCCTCCTGCTGGGCATCGCGACGTTCCTGCTGATCCGCTCGATGACCAAGCGGCTGCGGAACGTGCCGGAGTCGTTCGACCCGCCGGGGGAGACGGAGGGCTCGCCGGAGGCGCCCGACGGGGGCCCGGGGCCGGAGCCGTCGTCGGGACCGGTGGACTCGCCGTCACGGGGTGGCCGGGCGGGCCCGGAGGGCTGACGCCGACGGCGGAGGGCCCGGTGACGCCGTGCGACCATCGCGGCCATGGCCAACCGGCTCGCCGACTCGACCAGCCCCTATCTGCGCCAGCACGCCGACAACCCGATCGACTGGCGCCCCTGGGAGCCCGCCGCCTTCGCGGAGGCCCGGGAGCGCGGGGTGCCCGTGCTGCTGTCGGTCGGCTACTCGGCCTGCCACTGGTGCCACGTGATGGCGCACGAGTCGTTCTCCGACCCGCAGGTGGCGGCGTTCGTGAACGAGCGCTTCGTGGCGATCAAGGTCGACCGGGAGGAGCGCCCGGACGTCGACGCGGTGTACATGGAGGCCACCCAGGCCATGACCGGCCAGGGCGGCTGGCCGATGACGTGCTTCCTCACCCCGACCGGCGAGCCGTTCCACTGCGGCACGTACTACCCGGCGCAGCCACGCGGCGGGATGCCCTCGTTCACACAGCTCCTGGCGGCGGTGGCGAAGGCGTGGGAGACCGACAACGACACCGTGCGCAGCGCCGCCTCGGGCATCGCGATGCGGCTGGCCGGTGTCGCGCGGTCGCTGCCCGCCGCCCCGGTCGACGCGGAGGTGCTCGCCGGCGCGGTGGCCGCGCTGGAGGGGGAGTTCGACGCGACCGCCGGGGGCTTCGGCGGCGCCCCGAAGTTCCCGCCGTCGTCGGTGTGCGAGTTCCTCCTGCGCCACCACGAGCGGACCCGGAGCGCCGCCGCCTGGCGGATGGTCACCGCCACCCACGAGCGCATGGCGCGCGGCGGCCTGCTCGACCAGCTGGCGGGCGGGTTCGCGCGCTACTCGGTCGACGCCCGCTGGGTGGTGCCGCACTTCGAGAAGATGCTCTACGACAACGCGCTCCTGCTGCGCAGTTACGCGCACGAGGCCCGGCTGGCGGGCGGCCTCGCCCGCCACGTCGCCGAGCAGACCGCCGCGTTCCTGCTCCGCGACCTGCGCACGCCCGAGGGCGGGTTCGCCGCGGCCCTCGACGCCGACGCCGCGGGCTCCGAGGGCTCGACCTACGTGTGGTCCCCGGCCGAGCTGGCCGACGTCCTCGGGCCGGAGGAGGGCGCCTGGGCGGCGGAGCTGCTCGTCGTCACCCCCGAGGGCACGTTCGAGGACGGTCGCTCGACGTTGCAGATGCCGGTCGACCCCGTCGACCCGGCGCGCTGGCAGGCGGCCCGCAAGGCGCTCCTGGCGGCGCGCGCGACGCGGCCGCAGCCCGCGCGGGACGACAAGGTGGTGGCCGCCTGGAACGGGCTGGCCATCACCGCGTTGGTCGAGGCCGCGGCCGCGCTGGGCCGCCCCGACCTCCTCGCCGCCGCGCGCCGGGCCGGCGGGATGCTGCTGCGGGTGCACCTCGTCGACGGGCGGCTGCGCCGGACCTCGCGCGACGGCGTCGTCGGGGACGCGCCGGGCGTGCTGGAGGACCACGCGGCCGTCGCCGAGGGGCTGCTCGCCCTGCACCAGGCGACCGGGGAGGCCCGCTGGCTGGACGAGGCGTGCCGGCTGCTCGACCTCGCCCTGACCCACTTCGCGGACGCCGACCCCGGGCTGTTCTGGGACACCGCCGACGACGCGGAGGCCCTCGTCAGCCGACCCCGGGAGATCACCGACGGGGCCACCCCGTGCGGGTCGTCGGTGCTGACCGCGGCCCTGCTCACGGCGTCCGTGCTCGTCGGCCCGGACCACTCGGCCCGCTACCGCGAGGCGGCCGACGCCGCGCTGACGACGGCCGGCACCCTGCTCGCCCGCCACGCCCGGTTCGCGGGCGGCTGGGCGGCCGCGGCCGAGGCGGCGCTGACGGGCCCGCTGCAGGTCGCCGTCGTCGGCCCGGACGCGGCCGACCGGGACGCGCTGCTCGGGGCGGCGCGCCGGCACGCCCCGGGCGGCACGGTGGTCGTGGGCGGCGAGCCCGACGCCCCGGGCGTCCCGCTGCTCGCCGACCGCCCGCTCGTCGACGGGGCACCCGCGGCCTACGTCTGCCGCGGCTTCGTGTGCGACCGGCCGGTGACCACGCCCGACGAGCTCGCGGGCGCGCTGCACCTGGGCTGACGCGCCCCCCTCGGGTGGCAGGAAAGCGTCGTTGCTGCCACGGCGTGACAGCAACGACGCTTTCCTGCCGTCCGAGGGGCGGGGCCACGAGGGGCGGGGCGGGGCGGCGGCCCGACGTCGATGGCGGGTTGCTCCCACTGGGTGCATCCAGCGCGCCATCGTCGGTCGGGGAGGGGAGACGCCGCCGTCCGCCCACCGCGAACCAGCTCGACCCGCGCACGTGCGTAATGCTGTAATCAATGCATCGCACGATGAAGGAGCCGATGATGATGGTGGGACGAGGACACCGGGGACGCCCCGGCGGCGGGGGACGCGTGAGCCGTGGCGGGCGCCCGGCGGGGGACCTGCCCGCGACCGACGACCTCGAGGCCTGGCTGGCCGGGCGGCTGCCGGACGGCTGGTTCGTGGCCGCCCCCGAGGTGACGGTCGACCGCGAGGAGATCCTGATCGTCGGACAGCTGCCGGTGCCCGAGGTGGAGGGCGACGCCGCCGCGCGGGCCGCGAGCGCCGTGGGTCGGATCAGCCGGTTCCGGGAGGAGACCCGCGAGGACCGGATGGAGATCGCCCGGCAGGCCGAGCACCGCTACGGGCGCAAGGTCGCGTGGGGCGCGCGCATCGCGGACGGCGACGGCGGGGTCGAGGAGCTGTTCACCACGCTGTCGGTGCCCGTGATGACGCGGCTGCGCCAGCCCGAGCGCCGGGTGCTGGACACGCTGGTCGACGCCGGGGTCGCCC
The DNA here is from genome assembly GCF_021026295.1 of Actinomycetospora soli. GTDB lineage: Bacteria > Actinomycetota > Actinomycetes > Mycobacteriales > Pseudonocardiaceae > Actinomycetospora > Actinomycetospora soli. The sequence continues at coordinate 417,782 of NZ_JAJNDA010000004.1, read as the reverse complement.
GGTCGCGCTCCGAGGCGCTGGCGTGGGCGGTCGCGCTGGTCGGGGAGCACACCGAGCCGTGGCTCGCCGAGCTGCGCGAGGCGATGAGCACGGTCGACGAGCTCCGCACCCGGGGGCCGCGCCTGGACCCGCCGTCGGGAACGCCGGACCGGGCCGACGAGCCGGGCGACGAGGCGGCCGACGAGCCGGGCGATCAGGCGTAGAGGATCAGCCAGATCGCGATGTGGTGGCAGATCGCGGCGACGACCGTCGCCGCGTGGAAGAACTCGTGGTACCCGAAGGTGGCGGGCCAGCCGCGCGGGCGCCGCAGGGCGAAGCCCACCGCCCCGAGGGTGTAGATCGCGCCACCCACCACGAGCAGCACGAACGCCGCCACGCCGCCGCGCGTGAGCAGGTCGGGCAGCACGAAGACGGCGACCCAGCCGAGCGCGAGGTAGATCGGGACCCCGACCCAGCGTGTGGTGTGCGGGCGCAGGACCTTGAGCGCCGCGCCCGCCACCGCGCCGGTCCACACCACCGCGAGGACCACCAGCCCGGTGGTCTCGGGCAGGGCCAGCACCGCGAACGGGGTGTAGGTCCCGGCGATGAAGATGAAGATCATCGCGTGGTCGAGGCGTTTCATCGTGGTGCGCGCGCGGGGCGAGACCCAGGAGCGCCGGTGGTACAGGGCGCTGATGCCGAAGACGCCCAGGACGGTGCCGGAGTAGACGGCCACGGCCGCGGCGGCCTCGCCGGAGACGGTGGAGCCGGCCAGGGCGATCAGGGTGGCACCGGCGGCGATCCCGACGGCGAAGGACCACAGGTGCAGCCAGCCGCGCAGGCGCGGCTTGACGGGCGTCGCCGGGGCACTGTCGACGATGGTCACGCCTCCAGAGGGTAGGACAGCTCGCGGCGGATCCCGAGAACTCTGCGCGTCGGGCGGGTGACGAGGGGGTCGGAGGGACGGGATGGCGGCGTAGCCTGGCCGCCCGTGAGCGTCCGGGACAACGTCCGAGAGGTGGCGTACTCGCTCTACGAGCGACGACTGCGCCGCAAGGTCGCAGCGAGCCACCCACCCCGCCACATCGGGGTGATCCTCGACGGCAACCGCCGATGGGCGAAGGAGGTCGGCCTCACCGATCCCAGCGACGGCCACCGCGTCGGCGCCCGGAAGATCGTCGACATGCTCGACTGGGCCGACGAGGCCGGCGTCGAGGTCGTCACGCTGTTCCTGCTCTCCACCGACAACGTGAGCCGGCCGGCCGCCGAGCTCGAGGCGCTGCTCGAGATCATCGCCACCGCCGTCGAGGGGCTCGCGGCGCCGGACCGCGACTGGCGGCTGCGCATCGTCGGGGCGCCCGACCTGGTGCCGGCCGCGACGGCCGCCCGGCTGGCCGCGGCGGCGGAGTCCACGCAGGGGCGGACCGGGCTCCAGGTCAACGCGGCCGTCGGGTACGGCGGGCGGCAGGAGATCGCGGACGCGGTCCGCAAGCTGCTGCTGCGGCACGCGGAGGCGGGCACCTCGATCGAGGAGCTCGCGGAGGTCCTCGACGTCGACCACATCGCGGAGAACCTCTACACCTCGGGGCAGCCCGACCCGGATCTGGTGATCCGGACCTCGGGGGAGCAGCGCCTCTCGGGATTCCTCATGTGGCAGTCGGTGTACTCGGAGTTCTATTTCACCGAGGCGTTCTGGCCGCAGTTCCGCCGTATCGATTTCCTGCGGGCACTGCGGGACTATTCGGAGCGGAACCGCCGCTACGGCGGCTGAACGCAGCAGGACGCACCGGCGCACCCGTGCCATCCCCCGATGGGCACGGATACGCCGGTGCGTCGTCGCACGGCTTTCCCGACGGCGGGTGCGGGTCCGCTCCCACAGTGTCCGCACCCGCCGTCGGGAATTCAGATCAGGACGCGTTGTTGTAGCCGCTCAGCAGGCCGAGCTGGTTGATCGGCAGCTGGGCGTTGAGGCCGTTGACGCCGATCAGCTGGTCGCCGAAGTTGACGGAGTCGCCGTTGCGGGCGGAGGCGTTGCCGTTGCCGCCGTCGCGGTCCCCACCGCGGCCGCCGTTGTCGCCACCGGTGCGGGCGTTGCCGTTGCGGCCGCCGTCGTCGTCGCTGCTGTTGTCGTAGCCGCTCAGGATGCCGAGCTGGTTGATCGGGGCCTGCACGTTGACGCAGTTCAGGCCGACGAGCTGGTCACCGAAGTTGGCGCAGTCGCCGTTGCGGGCCGAGGCGTTGCCGTTGCCGCCACCGTGCGAGTGGTCGCGGCCGTGGTCGCGGTCCTTGTCGTGGTCGTGGTGGTGGTGGTGACCGTGGTCGTCGGTGCGCGTCGAGGGCATGTCCCCCGCGAAAGCGGTCCCGGAGAGCGCCGCCACGCCCGCCGCGGCACCCAGGACGACCATTCCCGCCTTCTTCAGCAGCATTCGGAGAAGTTCCCCTCGTGAGAGTGCGGTTCCCGATCCGGGATCGGGTGACCCGCTTTCGTGTGTTCCAGCCCCACGGACGGTGCGGCTGATGACATGAAACCTAACGGGCGAACTCGGCCGTGGGTATCGCCGGATCCCCGATCGAGTGGCACCTACTTCGTAGCGCGACTTGAGTGCTTTCACCGGGTGAGACCCCGCCCCGGAACGGTCGCGGCGAGCGCCCGGAGAGCGCATTCAGCTCCCGCTGCGTGAGCCACCTCGACACCCGTCCGTCGTATTCAGCGACGCGGTGTCCGCTCCGAGGCCCGATCGGGCCACGGCGGGTAACGTCACCGGACGGTGGACGAGATCGCGGACGAGATCGCGGACGAGGGCCTCGACGGGCTCGCGCGGGCCTACGTGCGGCTCGGGCTGCGCCTCGGTCGCGCGGTGCCCGGACTCGTCGACGCGCACCTCGCCGACGAGCCTCCGGGGCTCCCGGACGAGGCGACCGACCCGGAGACGCTGCGCCGGGAGGCGGCCGCACTCCGCCGCCGGGTCGCCGGGCACCGCGGGCGCCGGGCGGAGTACCTCGACGCGCAGCTCGCGGCGTGCGAGGTCGTCGCGTTCCGGGCCGCGGGCGGCGAGGCGCCCTTCGTCGAGGAGGTGCGGGGCTGCCTCGGCGTCGGGATCGCCCCGGGCGACGAGGACCGCTACCGCGCCGCGCACGACGCCCTCGCCGCCCTCCTCGGCGTGCCGCTCGCGCGACTGCCCGCCGCGATGGCCGCCTTCCGCGACGCCGACCGGGTGCCGCCCGCGGTGCTGCGGGAGGCGACCGCCGCCGTGCTGGCGGGGCTGCGGGAGGCCACCGCGGCCACCGTGGGGCTCCCGCCGGGGGAGTGGGTCGGCCTCGAGGTCGTCCAGGGCGCCCCGTGGGCCGGCTTCACGCGGCGGACCGGGCCGCGACGGTCGGTCGTGCAGGTCGCCGTCGAGGCCGGGCACCGGTGGAGCCACCTGCCGCTGCTCGCGGCGCACGAGGCCTACCCCGGCCACCACACCGAGGCGGCCCGCACCGAGGGCACGGCCCGACCGGAGCGGACCCTGCTGCTGGCCCGCACCCCGCAGAGCCTCGTCGCGGAGGGTGCCGCCGAGGTGGGGCTCGACGCCGTCGTCGGGCCGGGGTGGGGGCGGTGGGCCGCCGAGCGCCTCGTCGGGATCGCGGGGGCACCGGGGCCCGACCGGGCGGCGCTGGGCGAGGCCGTCGAGACGGCGAGCGAGCCGCTCGCGAGCGTGCGCCAGGACGCCGCGCTGCTGCTGCACGGCTCGTCGGCGGTCGACCGCGCGGACCGGGCCCGGACGCACCTGCGGCGCTGGCTGCTCGTCGACGACGACCGCGCCGGCCGGATGCTGGAGTTCCTCGCCCACCCGCGCTGGCGGATCCACACCACCACCTACGTCGAGGGTGCCCGGCTGGTCCGCCCCTGGCTGGCGGCCCGCCCGCCCGGGACGACCGCCGGGGAGCGCTTCGCGCGCCTGCTCGACGAGTCCTGGACCCCGGGGATGCTGCGCCGCGAGATCGAGGCCGCGGCCGACGCCGAGCGGTACCCCCGACACGTCGACGACACGCCGATGTCGCCGAGCGTGTGATGTGCGACCCGAAATTGTCACGCTCGGCGCGCGACAACGACCGGTCACCGGCTGTACCGTCCGCCTCGACGGCGCCGTAGCGGATGCGGACCGTCCGGGGAGGCCGGAGAACGTGACGGGTCTGATCGGGACGCGGTGCCGCGGCACCGCCGGGGCGCCCGCCCCGGCGGGCGTGCACCACGGCCCGGACGACCCGGCGGGAGGGCCGGCACCCGGTCCTCGCGCGCGGCGCCGGAGAGGGAGGTCCCCCGGCGGGGGCCCGCCCCCGCGGCTCCGGATCACGACGTAGGTCACCTCGTCCCAGCGAGGAAACCGTGGTCGTGGGTGCCGCGACCGCCCGAGGGAGTAGCCGTGAGCGCAGAGCACGTCGCACAGCCCCCGTCGGTCACCCCGATCACCTACGTCCTGGACACCTCGGTCCTGCTCAGCGACCCGTGGGCCCCCACCCGCTTCGCCGAGCACGAGGTGGTCGTGCCGCTCGTCGTCATCACCGAGCTGGAGGGCAAGCGCCACCACCCGGAGCTCGGCTGGTTCGCCCGGGAGGCGCTGCGCCTCCTCGACGACCTCCGCATCACCCACGGCCGGTTGGACCAGCCGATCGAGATCACGCCCGAGGGCGGATCCCTGCGCATCGAGCTGAACCACACCGACCCGTCGGTCCTGCCGGCGGGCTTCCGGACCGGGGAGAACGACGCGCGCATCCTGGCGTGCGCCGCGAACCTCGCGGCCGAGGGCTCGCGGGTCACCCTGGTCACCAAGGACATGCCGCTGCGCGTCAAGGCGGCGGCGGTCGGGCTCCCGGCCGACGAGTACCACGCCCAGGACGTCGTGACGTCGGGCTGGACCGGCATGGCCGAGGTCGCCGCGGAGCCGCAGGAGATCTCCGACCTGTTCGCCGACGGGCTCACCGACGTCGAGGCGGCCCGCGAGTTGCCCTGCCACACGGGGCTGCGGCTGCTCGCCGGTGGCTCCTCCGCCCTCGGGCGCGTCACGCCCGACAAGCAGGTCCGCCTCGTCCGCGGTGACCGCGACGTCTTCGGGCTGCACGGCCGCTCCGCCGAGCAGCGGATCGCGATCGACCTGCTGACCGACCCGGACGTCGGCATCGTCTCCCTCGGCGGCCGCGCCGGCACCGGCAAGTCCGCCGTCGCGCTCTGCGCCGGCCTCGAGGCGGTGCTCGAGCGCCAGCAGCACCGCAAGATCGTCGTGTTCCGGCCGGTCTACGCGGTCGGCGGGCAGGATCTCGGCTACCTGCCCGGCGGCGAGAACGAGAAGATGGCGCCCTGGGCGCAGGCCGTCTTCGACACCCTCGGCGCGCTGGTCTCGACCAACGTCGTCGAGGAGGTCATCGAGCGGGGCATGCTCGAGGTGCTCCCGCTGACCCACATCCGCGGGCGCTCACTGCACGACGCGTTCGTCATCGTCGACGAGGCCCAGTCCCTCGAGCGCAACGTGCTGCTCACCGTGCTCTCCCGGCTCGGGACCAACTCGCGGGTCGTGCTCACCCACGACGTCGCCCAGCGCGACAACCTGCGCGTCGGCCGCCACGACGGGATCGCCGCGGTGATCGAGAAGCTCAAGGGCCACCCGTTGTTCGCCCACGTCACGCTGACCCGCTCCGAGCGCTCGCCCATCGCGGCGCTCGTCACGGAGATGCTGGAGGGCGAGGCGCACGGCGGCTGACCCGCCCCGCGTCGTGAGGGGAACCTTCGAGCGCTCTTGTGGCACGAGGGTTCCCCTCACGCAGGGGCACGGCGGGTCGGCGCTCACCACCCCGTCGGGAGCGGGCGACCCTCCGCGAAGCCGGACGCGGACTGGATGCCCAGCACCGCGCGGGCGTGGAGCTCCTCGAGCGTGGACGCCCCGGTGTAGGTGCACGCCGAGCGGACGCCCGCGCAGACCGAGTCGAGCAGGTCCTCGACGCCGGGCCGGGCCGGGTCGAGCCGCATCCGCGACGACGAGATGCCCTCCTCGAACAGCCCCTTGCGGGCGCGGTCGAACGCCGAGTCGGTGCGGGTCCGGGCGGAGACGGCGCGCTTCGACGCCATGCCGAACGACTCCTTGTACGGCGCGCCGTGCTCGTCGCGCTGCAGGTCGCCGGGCGACTCGTAGGTCCCGGCGAACCAGGACCCCACCATCACCGCCGAGGCGCCCGCGGCGAGGGCCAGCGCCACGTCGCGGGGGTGCCGCACCCCGCCGTCGGCCCAGATGTGCTTCCCGCGGGCCCGGGCGGCCGCGGCGCACTCGGCCACGGCGGAGAACTGGGGGCGGCCGACGCCGGTGGCCATCCGCGTCGTGCACATCGCGCCGGGTCCGACCCCGACCTTCACGATGTCCGCGCCCGCCTCGATCAGGTCGATCGTGCCCGCCGCCGTGACGACGTTCCCGGCGACGACGACCGCGTCCGGCGCGGCCCCCCGCACCGTGCGCAGCGCGGCGATCGTCTTCTCCTGGTGGCCGTGCGCGGTGTCGACCACGAGGACGTCGACGCCCGCGGCGACGAGCTCCTTCGTCCGCGTCGCCACGTCGCCGTTCACGCCGAGCGCCGCGGCGACGCGCAGGCGGCCGTCGGCGTCGAGGGCGGGCACGTAGACCTCGGCGCGCAGCGCGCCGGTGCGCGTGAGGACGCCGGCGAGGCGGCCGTCGTCGTCGACACCGATCGCGAGGTCGCCCGCGCCAGGCGCCGACAGGGCGTCGAACACGGCGCGCGGCTCGGTGCCCACCGGCACCGTCACGGCCGGCACGAGCACGTCCGCGAGCCGGGTGAAACGGTCGACCCCGGTGCAGTCGGCCTCCCGGACGACGCCGAGCGGACGCCCGCCCGCGTCGGCCACCACCACGGCACCGTGCGCCCGCTTGCTGACGAGGTTCAGCGCATCCGCGACCGCCTCACCCGGGTCCAGGACGACGGGGGTGTCCCACACCGGGTGGCGCGACTTCACCCCGGCGACGGTGTCGGCGACGGCGGCCGGGTCGACGTCCTGCGGGATCACGGCCATGCCGCCGCGGCGCGCCAGCGTCTCGGCCATGCGACGGCCGGACACCGCCGTCATGTTCGCCGCGACCACCGGGATCGTCGCGCCCGAGGGGTCGGCGACCGCGAGGTCGACGTCGAACCGGGACGCGACGTCGGAGCGCTCGGGGACGAGGAAGACGTCGTCGTAGGTCAGGTCGTGAGCCGGAACGTGGCCGTCGAGGAACCGCACGTGCGCACAGGCTACCGGGTCGGGCGCGCCCTCACCGCCGAGCGGCGTCGACCCGGGCGGTGGCCTCCTCGACGAGGGTGTCCAGGTCGACCCCGAGGAGCTGCTCCCCGTGGTGCTCCTCGACGAGCGCCTCGATCTCGGCGGCCACCTCGGGCTCGACGAGACGCACGTCGCGCGGCATGTCGTCGGCGTCGCCCGCGAGCGCCACCGCGACGAGGGAGGCGGGCCCGTAGGTCGTCAGTCGGATGACCATGCGCTCCAGTGTGCGCCTCTCAGCCGACCAGCGCCTCCGCCCGGTGGACGAACTCCGCGACCGGCGGCAGCGCGAGCATCGCCCGCTGGGCGGCCCGCACCGCGCCCCGCACCGACCCGTCGTCGAGCACGGCCGCCAGTCCCTCGGCCACCGACGCCCCGTCCACGTGCCGGCCGAGCCCGAGCGCCGCGATCCGCCCCGCGCTCGCGAACTGGTCGCCGAACTGCGGGAACGCGACCATCGGCACGCCGTGGCGGACCGCCTCGCGCACGGTGTTGTAGCCGCCGTGGGTGATCATCGCGTCGGCGACCTGCAGCAGCAGCGGCTGCGGCACCCACCGCTCGAGGTGCACGTGCGGTGCCGGCTCGACGTCGCACTCCAGCCCGCCGGTCGCGACGACGACCTCGGCGTCCACCGCGTTCGCCCCGCGCACCAGCGCGCGGAGCCCGGCGGCGGGGTCGGCGGGCGGACCGCCCGGGGCGCTGCGCCCGGACGCCTGCATCATCGGCAGCGCCGTCCCGAGCGACCCGAGCACCAGCGGCCGGCCCGCCGGCAGCGCCGCGACCCACTCCGGCAGCCGACCGCCGCGCTCGACCTCGTCGTCCTGCCGGTACGCGAACGCGTCCGGCAGCCACGGCGGCGCGAAGGAGAACGTCGGCGGCATGCAGTCCAGGCGGCCGAACGGGGCCGGCGCGCCGGCGTCGGGGACGGCGGGCAGCCCCAGCTCGGTGCGGGACGCGGTGAGCAGCGGCCCGACGTGCAGCGGGTCGAGGACGTGCGCCGCCCCGGACGGCGCGGGCAGGTGCGGCACCCCCAGCTCCTCGGCGTACAGCATCCCGGCGAACTCGCCCCCGTCGCGCAGCACGAGGTCGACGCGACCGAGCCCGCGCAGCGCCCGCACCTCGTCGACCAGGTGCTCGCCGGCGAACACGCGCGCCACGACGGCGGCCGGGTCGGGGTCCTCGCCCAGGGCCTCGATGCGCGGGACGAAGCGGGCGGCCGCCTCGGACATGGGGACCAGCACCGGTGCGACCGTCACCGGTTCCCGGTCGAACGTGGCGGCGAGGTCCGGCGGGCAGGCGACGACCACCTCGTGTCCGGCCTCCGCGACCACCCGGGCGAACGGCAGGACGGCCCGGGCGTGGGAGGGCGAGCCGGTGACGGTCGTGAGCATGCGCACGGGACCGGGGTGCCCCGCCGTCGCGACGATCAGCGGCGCAGGGCCCGAAGTGTGTCGAGGGTGTCGGTCTCGCCCACCGGCTTGTCGTCGCGGTAGCGCACCACCCGCGCGAAGCGCAGCGCCACGCCGCCCGGGTAGCGCGTGGAGGTCTGCACCCCGTCGAGCTCGATCTCGACGACGATCTCCGGCCGCAGATACACCGTGTACGCGTCCCGGGACGTCTCGTACCGCGGGAACGTCTCGGTCTGCCAGCGCAGCGTCTCGTCGGTCATGCCCTTGAAGGTCTTGCCGACCATGACGAAGCCGTCGTCCGTCCGGGCCCCGAGGTGGATGTTCGACAGCCAGCCCCGCCGTCGTCCCGAGCCCCACTCGCAGGCGAGGACCACCAGGTCGAAGGTGTGCGAGGGCTTGATCTTCTGCCAGGCCTTCCCGCGCCGGCCCGCGGTGTACGTCGAGTCGAGGGCCTTGACCATCGACCCCTCCTGGCCCGCGGCCAGGGCCTCGCGGATCGCCTCCGCCGCGCGCTCCGCGCTCGGCCGCACCACCGACGGGATCACCCGGTCGCCCACCACCTCCGCCAGTTCCCGACGACGGGTCTCCAGCGGTTCGTCGACCAGGTCGCGGCCGTCGCGGTGCAGGCAGTCGAAGAACCACGGCTGCATCGCCCCGGAGCCCAGCCCCTTCATCGACTCCTGGAACGCGCGCGGCCGCCCGTCCTCGGCGACGGCGAGCGTCTCCCCGTCGAGCACGACCTCGGAGACGGGCAGCGCGCGGGTCAGCGCCACGATCTCCGGCACCGCGTCGGTGATCTCGTGCAGCGTCCGCGACCACACCCGCACCTCGTCGCCGCGCCGGTGGACCTGGATGCGCGCACCGTCGAGCTTGTGCTCGACGACGATCTCGGTGCCCAGGTCGGCGAGCGTGTCCTCCAGCGAGTCGCCGGGGGAGGCGAGCATCGGGCGGACCGGGCGCATCACCTCGAGCCCGACGGCCTCCAGCGCCGCCACCGGGTCGTCGGACGCCAGCGCCGCGCGGGCGGTCTCCGGGAGCTGTCCGGAGAGCATGAACGCGCGGCGCACCACCTCGGCCGGGACCTCCGCCGCCGCGGCGACCGCCTCGACCATCAGCCCCTCGAGCGCGCCCTGGCGCAGCTCGCCGCCGAGCAGCCGCACCAGGAACCGGCCCTCGTCGGCGGTGGCGGCGCCGAGCAGCGCCGAGAGCTCCTCCGCCCGCCGGGCGCCGACCCCGCTGCCCGACCCGGCGAGCGCCGCGAGCCGGTCCAGCGCCGCCTCGACGTCACCGACCGCCAGCGACGGCTCCGCGGCGGGCGGGACGTCGACGCCGGACAGCGTGCGCCAGCCGATCCCGGTCCGGCCCTGCAGCATGAACCCGGCGAGCCACGCCGTGACCGGCGCGACCTCGTCGGGCGACGCGTCGGCCAGGACCGCGGCCAGCGCCGCGGTCTTGGCCTTGCGCGACCGGGTCGCCCCGACCTCGCCGGAGGTCGCGACGACCCGGGAGAAGAGCATCGTCAGGAGTCCACCCGCGTCATCGCGAGCACGTCCAGCGCGGTGTCGAGCTGCTCCTGGGTGAGCTTGCCGTCGCGGACGTAGCCGTCGGCCTCGATGACCTCGCGGATCGTCTTGCGCTCCTTCATCGCCTTCTTCGCGATCTTCGCCGCCTCCTCGTAGCCGATGAGGCGGTTGAGCGGCGTGACGATCGCCGAGGAGGACTCGGCGTAGCGGCGGCAGGCCTCCTCGTCGGCCTCGGTGCCCTCGAGGACGCGGTCGGCGAGCAGGCGCGCGGCGTTGGCCAGCAGGCGGGCCGACTCCAGGATGTTGCGCGCCATCACCGGCATCATGACGTTGAGCTCGAGGTTGCCCTGCGTGCCGGAGAAGGCGACGGTCGCGTCGTTGCCGATGACCTGGGCGCAGACCATCATCGTGGCCTCGCAGATCACCGGGTTGACCTTGCCCGGCATGATCGAGCTGCCCGGCTGCAGGTCGGGGATGCGGATCTCGGCGAGCCCGGTCGAGGGGCCCGAGGACATCCAGCGGACGTCGTTGGCGATCTTGTAGAGGCTGACCGCGACGGTGCGCAGCGCGCCGGAGACCTCGACGAGGCCGTCGCGGGCGCCCTGGGCCTCGATGTGGTCGCGGGCCTCGGTGAGCTCGGGGATGCCGGTCGACTGCCGCAGCTGCTCGACGACCTTGCCGCCGAAGCCCTCCGGGGTGTTGATCCCGGTGCCGACCGCGGTGCCGCCGATGGGCAGCTCGCCGAGGCGGGGGAGCGTGGCGCGCAGCCGCTCCGCGCCGTGCGTGCACTGGGTCGCCCAGCCGCCGGCCTCCTGGCCGAGCGTGATCGGCACGGCGTCCATGAGGTGCGTGCGGCCGGACTTGACCACGTGCCGCCAGTCCTGCGCCCTGCGGTTCAGCACCGACGCGAGGTGGTCCAGGCCCGGGATGGTGTCGCGGACGACGGCCTCGGTGGCGGCCAGGTGGATCGTCGTCGGGAAGACGTCGTTCGAGCTCTGCGAGGCGTTGACGTGGTCGTTCGGGTGGACCTTCTCCCCCGACGCGCGCGAGGCCAGCGTCGCGATGACCTCGTTGGCGTTCATGTTCGAGCTGGTGCCCGAGCCGGTCTGGAACACGTCGATCGGGAACTCGCCGTCGTGCGCGCCGGAGGCCACCTCGTCGGCGGCGGCCGCGACGGCGTCGGCGATCCCGGCGTCGAGCACGCCCAGGTCCTTGTTCACCCGGGCGCAGGCGCCCTTGACGAGCCCGAGCGCGCGGATCTGGGCCGGCTCGATCGGGCGGCCGGAGATCGGGAAGTTCTCCACCGCGCGCTGGGTCTGCGCCGCGTAGAGCGCCTGGGCGGGGACCTGGACCTCGCCCATCGTGTCGTGCTCGGTGCGGAACTCCTGGGCGCCGTTGCTGCTCATGGTCGTCATTGTGCCGAGGCGCGCGAGCCGCGCTCACTGCCAGGGCGACTCCTGCAGGTCGTCGTCGTCCCCGCCGAGGTCGAAGCTCGAGTACTCCCGCAGCTTCGACAGCCGGTGGTAGCCGTCGATGAGGCGCACCGTGCCGGACTTCGAGCGCATCACCAGCGACTGCGTGGTGGCCCCGCCCGCCCGGTAGTGCACGCCGCGCAGCAGGTCGCCGTCGGTGACCCCGGTGGCGCAGAAGAAGATGTTCTCGCCCTTGACCAGGTCGGTCGTGTGCAGCACCTGGTCGAGGTCGTGCCCCGCGGCGATCGCCTTCTCCCGCTCGGCGTCGTCCTTCGGCCACAGCCGGCCCTGGAAGGAACCGCCGAGGCAGGTGATCGCGGAGGCGGCGATGATGCCCTCGGGCGTGCCGCCGATGCCCAGCAGGATGTCGACGCCGCTCTCGTGGCGGGCGGCCGCGATGGCCCCCGCGACGTCGCCGTCGGAGATGAACCGGATGCGGGCGCCGGCGTCGCGGATCTCCTGCACGAGCTGGTCGTGGCGCGGCCGGTCGAGCACGCAGACCGTGACGTCGGGGATGCCGCCGCCCTTGCGCTTCGCGATGGCGCGCAGGTTGTCCTTCACCGAGCGCGTGATGTCCACGACGTCGGCGTACTCCGGCCCGACCGCGAGCTTCTCCATGTAGAACACGGCCGACGGGTCGAACATCGCGCCCCGTTCGGCGACGGCCAGCACGGCGAGCGCGTTCGGCATGCCCTTGGCCATGAGGGTGGTGCCGTCGACCGGATCCACGGCGACGTCGCACTCCGGGCCGTCCCCGTTGCCGACCTCCTCGCCGTTGAACAGCATCGGCGCCTCGTCCTTCTCGCCCTCGCCGATGACGACGACGCCGCGCATCGAGACGGAGCTGACGAGCTTGCGCATCGCGTCGACGGCGGCGCCGTCGCCGCCCTCCTTGTCGCCGCGCCCGACGAAGCGGCCCGCGGCCATGGCGGCGGCCTCCGTGACCCGGACGAGTTCGAGGGCCAGGTTGCGGTCCGGGGCCTCGGGACGACGGCGGGCGGGAGAGGTCACCGGGTGCGCTCCTTCTTCCAGCTGGACGGGGGTCGCCATCCTCCCAGACCAGGGCCTCGTCCGGCGCCGCGTCGAGGGCCACTGGAACGATGGAGCCCATGAGTTCGCCCAAGGCCGACCGCACCGGCGGCATCGGACCGTTCGCCGTCGGCACGATCGTGCTCGCGGTCATCGTCCTGGCCCTCACCGGACTCACCCGCGCGTGCTCGGTGTCCTCGCCGAGCACGGTCGACCGCGGGTCGGTGCAGCGCATCGACGTCGCCGACGCGACCCGGTCGGCCGCCGCCACGCTGCCCTTCCCGGTGCGCGGGCCGCAGCTGCCGGCGGACTGGATCCCGCAGTCCACCGACATCCGCGACGTACCGGGAGACGCGGCGCAGAGCTCGACCCCGGGGGAGGGCGGCCGGGCGTTCCGGCTCGGCTGGCTGACCCCGGACGACTCGTTCGTCCGCCTCGTCCAGTCCGACGGCACCGTCGAGGGCCTCGTCACCTCGGAGCAGGGCACGCCGCAGGCCGGGGCCCCGGTGAGCGCGGACGGGCTGACGTGGGCGACCTACCGCGGGCTGCGCAACGAGGCGATCTGGGTCGCCGACGTCGGCGGCGGGGTGCGCTGGCTCGTCACGGGCGACGCGACCCCGGCCCGCTTCGTCCAGCTGATCACCGCGGCGCGCCGGTCGCCGTAGCCGCGTCAGCGGTGGCACACGGCTGACGTCCGACGTCAGTCCGGCGCCACACCCGCGCGGGTCAGCGCGGCGGCGGGCCCCACGCCTCGTCGCGGGTGACGTACTCGCGCTCCTCCTGCGCCCAGCCAGCGGTCGGGTCGGTCACCGGGGCCGAGGCGGGGAGGCCTTCCCGACGACGGGTCGGGTCGGCCGCGGCGGGCCGGTGCGGCTCCGGCTCCTGCTCCCGGTGGGCCGCGGGGGCCGCGGGGGCCGCGGGGGCCGCGGGGGCCGCGGTCTCCGGCGACGCGGCCCGCCGTCGGGACGGCTCGGCGGCGGCGCGGTCGGCGTACGCGGCGGCCGCCACGCCCTCCCGGGCGAGCGAGTGCACGCTCTCGCGCATCGCGCGGGTGGAGGCGGCGCGCAGTTCGGCCGAGAGGACCGGCAGCGGCGCGAAGCGGCCGAAGGTGTCGCGGAGGAAGTGCGCGAGGAGCGTGGCCGTCGAGCGGGAGCGCCACATCGTCCAGCCGACGTAGAGGTCCTGGCCGTAGGGCTGGACGAGCAGCATCGCCCGCTCGCTGCGCTGGCGGAACAGCAGCACCGGCACCCCGGCGACGGTGCTCGGCGCGACCTCCGCGGGCGTGCGCCGGGCGCGGGCGGCACGGGTGACCCAGTCGTAGGCGCCGCGGGCCGCGCCGGCGCGGTGCTCCAGCAGCCGCGAGTACTCGGCGATCGGCTCCTTGGCCGGGGCGAAGAACGCGGCGAGCCCGGCGAGGTAGAGCACCACGATCACGGCGATCAGCACGTTCATCACGAGCCGGCCGGTGATCGAGGGCCCGGAGGTCGACGCGAGGTAGTCGAGCAGCAGCCAGATCCCGAGCAGCACGGTCGGCGCGACCAGGAAGGCCAGCGCCCGCATCAGGTGCGGCGAGAGCATCCGCCAGGAGACGACGTCCTCGACGAGCACGTCGGGATCGCGGTGCAGGCGGGTCTCGTCGTGGTAGCCGTCGTGCGCGTCCGCGATCGCGCGCTCCCAGGCCTCCTCCGGCGGGCTGCTCATGGCCCTATCCTGACCGACCCGGAGGCTCCTGCGACTCCGCCTCGCGGAGCACGGCGTCGACCTTCGCGCGTGCTCCGGCCAGGTGACGCTCGCACACCCGGGCGAGTTCCTCGCCCCGTTCCCAGAGCGCGAGCGAGTCCTCGAGCGACAGCCCGCCGGCCTCCAGCTTCGCGACGACCTGCGCGAGCTCGTCGCGGGCCTGCTCGTAGCCGGGCTCGTCGTCGGCCATGCTCGGTACTCCCGTCGTGTGCCGTTCCTGTCGTCCAGTGTCAGCGGTGGCCCACGGCGCTCACTCGGCGGCCTCGACCCGCGCGGTGACGGCCCCGTCGGCGAGGCGGACCCGCAGCAGGTCGCCGGGCCGGGCGTCGGCGGCGGCGCGCAGCACCGGGGAGCCGACCTCGCCGCCGCGCTGCACGATCGCGTAGCCGCGGGTGAGGGTCGCCGCGGGTCCGAGCGCCGTCAGCGAGGCCCGCCGGTGGCGGATGTCGGCCTCCCGTTCGCGCAGGCCGCGGTCGACGGTGCGGCGGGCGCGGTCGGTGAGCGCGGCGACCTCCCCGGCGCGGGCGTCGACGGTGCGCAGCGGGTCGGCGAGCACCGGCCGGGCCCGGAGCCGGGCGATCAGGGCGTCCTCGCGTTCGACCCACGCGTGCAGCGCGCGGCGGGCGCGGGTGCGCAGGGCGGCGAGGTGGGCGGTCTCCTCGGCGAGGTCCGGGACGATCCGCTTGGCGGCGTCGGTGGGGGTCGCGGCGCGGACGTCGGCGACGTGGTCGACCAGCGGGGTGTCCGGCTCGTGCCCGATCGCCGTGACCACCGGGGTGCGGCAGCGCGCGATCCCGCGGCAGAGGGCCTCGTCGGAGAAGGGCAGCAGGTCCTCGACGCTGCCGCCGCCGCGGGCGATGACGATCACCTGGACGGCCGGGTCGCGGTCGAGCGCGTCCAGGGCGTCGAGGATCTGCGGGACCGCCTGCACGCCCTGCGTGGCGGTGTTCTCGACCCGGAAGTGCACGGCCGGCCACCGCGTCGTCGCGACCGTGACCACGTCGTGCTCGGCCGCGCTCGCCCGCCCGGTGATCAGCCCGACGCAGGTGGGCAGGCGCGGGAGCCGGCGCTTGCGGGCGGCGTCGAACAGGCCCTCGGCGGCGAGGAGCGCCCGCAGCCGCTCGATGCGGGCGAGGAGCTCACCGACCCCGACCGCGCGGACCTCGTCGACGCGCAGGGACAGCGTCCCGCGGCCGAAGAAGAACGAGAACTTGCCGTGGACGACCACCCGCTGGCCCTCGGCCAGCGCCTTCTCGCGCACGAGCGGGGTGGGCGCGGTCAGGGAGAGCGAGACGTCCGCGGCCGGGTCGCGCAACGTCAGGAACGCGGTGCCGGTGCGCGCGGAGAGCTGCGTGAGCTGGCCCTCGACCCACACCGGCCCGAGCCGGTCGATCCACTTCGAGACCTTGAGCGCGACCGTGCGGACCGGCCACGGCGACTCGGCGCTGGTGGTCGGCTCGGCGCCGCCCCCCGCCGCTGCGCCCGCCCCGGTCACTGCTCCGCGGTGACGGTGGCGATCCGGTTGGTCAGCATCGTGACGAACGGCGGCCGGTCGGCGTGCGCGGACTCCCACGCGAGCAGCTCGGTGAGCTGCTCGACGGACAGGGTCCGCAGGCGCGCCCGCAGCTGCGCGACGGTCATCGTCTCGTAGCCGGGCAGGGCGTCCGGGGTGACGCTCGCGGTGTCCTGCGGCGTCCCGACGGCGGGTGCCTGCGGGCCGCGCGGGCGGGCGTGGCCGTTGGTCGCGGCCTGCTCCAGCGACGGGCGCCGGGACGGGGCGACCGCAGGGCCGGTGTCGACGTCGTCGTCGAAGCGGGCCCAGGACGGCGCGTCCTCGACCGGCCGGCCGCCCTCGAGGGCGGTGTCGCCCTTGATGGCGAGCTCGGTGACGACCTGCTGTGCGCGCATGGACAGCTGCAGCACGGTGCTCACGGCGGTGATCGGCAGGCCGACGATCGTCCGCGGGAGGGCCTGGACCTCCTCGACCGCGGTGACGACCAGTCCGGCGGCGACACGCACCGGGAACGGGAGGGAACTCATGTCCCCACCCTGCCAGGACCCGCCGGTGGTGTGCGAATCGCCACGGGGCGCTGGTCATAGCTCACGTTCACCCGCTCACCCGTGATCGGCGCCGCCGAATCCGTACCCTCGGGGACATGTCCGTCACCACGGGGCCCGAGACCACGACGCACAAGGTGCTGCTGGCCAAGCCGCGCGGCTACTGCGCCGGTGTCGACCGTGCCGTCGTCGCGGTGGAGAAGGCCCTCGAGACCTACGGCCCGCCCGTGTACGTGCGGAAGGAGATCGTCCACAACCGCCACGTCGTGAACACCCTCGCCGCCCGCGGTGCGGTGTTCGTCGAGGACACCACGCAGGTGCCCGAGGGCGCGACCGTGGTGTTCTCCGCGCACGGCGTCTCCCCGGCGGTGCACGCCGAGGCCGCGCAGCGCGAGCTCAAGACGATCGACGCCACGTGCCCGCTGGTGACGAAGGTGCACCAGGAGGCCAAGCGCTTCGCCCGCGAGGACTACGACATCCTCCTGATCGGCCACGAGGGCCACGAGGAGGTCGAGGGCACCTCCGGCGAGGCCCCCGAGCACATCCAGGTCGTCGACGGCCCGGCCGCGGTCGACTCGGTCGAGGTGCGCGACCCGGAGAAGGTCATCTGGCTCTCGCAGACCACGTTGTCGGTCGACGAGACGATGCAGACCGTGTCCGCACTGCGCGAGCGGTTCCCGGCGCTGGCCGACCCGCCCTCGGACGACATCTGCTACGCCACGCAGAACCGCCAGGTCGCGGTGAAGGCGATGGCGCCGCAGTGCGAGCTCGTCATCGTCGTCGGGTCGAAGAACTCGTCGAACTCGGTCCGCCTGGTCGAGGTCGCGCTGCAGGCCGGGGCGAAGGACTCGCACCTGGTCGACCACGCCGGAGAGATCGACGAGACGTGGCTCGAGGGCGTGCGCACCGTGGGCGTCACCAGCGGCGCGTCGGTGCCGGAGATCCTCGTCGGCGAGGTGCTGCACTGGCTGGCCGACCGGGGCTACGCCGAGGTCGAGGAGATCACGACCGCCAACGAGAAGCTCACCTTCTCGCTCCCGCGCGAGCTCAAGCGCGACATGCGCCCCGACGCCGTGCGCTGACCCCGCCCGCGAGTGGTCGCTGACGCAGGTCCGGGGGCCCGGATTCCTGCGTGATGTGCCACTCGCGGTGAGGGCGGCGCGGGCGGCCAGTCCCGTTTGCGCGAGTGGTCACTGACGCAGGTTCGGGGGGCCCGGATTCCTGCGTGACGTGCCACTCGGCGGCGAGGGCTGCGAGAGCGAAGGCGCGTCAGCGCGGCGGCCGCTCCGGCGGACGTTCCCGCACGGGGTGCACCCCCGGCGGACGCGGGCCTGCGCGGCGTTCCTCCCGCAGGCGTTCCTCGCGCATGCGGTCCTCCCGGCTGCGCGCGTCCCGTGGTGCCGGCTGGTCGCGCGGCGGCTGGTCGCGCGGCGCCGGCTCCCGCGGGGGCGTCTTGTCCCGGGCCGGAGCCTCGTCGCGGCCGGCGCCCTTGAGCGGCGACCGACGCGGCATGGGACCGGGCGGCACCTCCGCGGCGCCGCGCGCGAGCTGTTCGCGCTCGTCCGGACGCTCGTCGCGGGCCTTCGGACGCTTCTTCGAACCGCTCTTCGAGCCGGCCTTCGCGTCGCGGTCGCGGCGGGCCCGCTCGCGCTCCGCGAGGTCCTGCTCCCGACGCTCCCGGGCGGCCCGGTCGCGCTCGGCCATCTCGCGGTCCCGCTCGGCCCGCGCCCGCTCCTGGGCCCGGCGGCGGTCCCGCTCGGCCTGCTCGCGGCGGTCCGCGGCGTCGGCGCGTTCGGCGGCCTCGCGGCGGTCCCGCTCCTCGCGGGCACGCTCCCGCTCCCGCTCGCGGTCACGACCCCGGTCCCGCTCACGGTCGCGGTCCCGGTCGTCCCGCGGTCGGGCGTCGCGGGTCGGCGCCGCCGCGGGCCCGGAACGCACCGGCTCGCGGCGCGCCTCGGCGTCCGGCAGGTGCCACCGTTGGACCCGCATCCGCACCAGGCCGATCAGCACGCACATCACGGTGGTCACGGCCATCGCGGGGAAGCCGTTGATGAGGGGCGCGCCGACGGCGAGGGCGGTGGAGACCAGTCCGCCGGAGGCGGGCAGCGTGCCCGTCGCGGCGATCGCCACCGGCACCGACACCGCCAGCAGCAGCGGCGGCTGCACCATCGGCACGAAGATGTCGCGCCGTTGCGCGAGCACCGCGGCGAGCACACAGCCGCCCGGGTACGCCGCGAGGAAGACGACGCCGAGGGTGCCCTCGCGCAGGACGTCCACGGCGACCCCGCCGGCGGTCAGGGCCAGCGCGAGCAGGAGCACGGCCCACCAGCGCAGACCCCGCAGCCCCGGGAACGCGGACGCCTCCCCGACCTCGGCGAGCGCCGCCGACGTCGTCGCGTCGTCCCGCGTCGTGGTCACACGATCACGGTAGCGGGCGCGCGGACGACACCCGGCGCCCCTCGGCGCGAGGGATAGCACGTGTCCGGAGGATCCGCCGCCCACCGACGGACCGGGCGTGTCCTCAACCGGTCAATCGACGCACCTCACCCTCGGCCGCCCCGCCGTCCCGCACGCCGTCCACCGTGTCGTCCGCGGCGAACTCCGGGGCACCGGGCACCCGCGCGCGCCGGTCGACCTGGTCCACCTCGTCGAGCGTGCCGCGGGTGACCGACAGCTCCGAGAAGCGCCGCGCCGTGACCAGCACCCGCGACTCCAGCGACCCGACCGTCTCGTTGTAGGCGCGCACCCCCGCGTCGAGCGACCGGCCGAGCTTCCCGAGGTGCCCGCCGAGCGTGCCGAGCCGGGCGTGCAGCTCCCGCCCGAGGGCGTGGATCTCCGCGGCATCGCGCGCGAGCGACTCCTGGCGCCACGCGTAGCCCACGGTGCGCAGCAGGGCGATCAGCGTGGTCGGCGTCGCGACCACCACGTCGGCCGCGAACGCGTGCTCGAGCAGCGAGGGGTCGGCCTCCAGCGCGGCGGACAGGAACACCTCGCCCGGCACGAACATCACCACGAACTCCGGCGTCGGGTCGAAGCTGCGCCAGTACGCCTTGGCGGACAGGCCGTCGACGTGCGTCCGCAGCTGGCGGGCGTGCGCGGCCGCCCGCTCCCGCCGCGACGCGTCGTCGGGCGCCTCCAGCGACTCGAGGTACGCCGCGCACGGCACCTTGGCGTCCACCACCACCTGCTTGCCGCCCGCGAGCCGCACCACCATGTCCGGGCGCTGCGCGGCCCCGTCCGACCCCGCCGTGGACTGCCGCGTGAAGTCGCAGTGCTCCACCATCCCCGCGAGGTGCACGACACGCTCGAGCTGCATCTCGCCCCATCGCCCGCGCACGTGCGGGGTGCGCAGCGCCGTCGCCAGGGCCCGCGTCTCGCCGGCCACCCCGCGCGCCGACGCCGCGACCGCCCCGACCTGCTCGCGCAGCCCGGCGAACGCCGCCTCCCGGTCGGACTCGGCGCTGCGCATCTGGCCCTCGAGCCGCTGCAGGGTGGCGGCGACGGGGTCGAGCAGCGAGGCGACGGCGTGCTCCCGCTCGCGCATCCGGGAGTCGGCCAGCCGCGTGAACTGCTCGGAGTTCGCCGCGAGGGCGTCGGCCGACAGCGCGGCGAACGACTCCCGCGCCACCGCCCCCGCCCGGCGCTCGGCCTCGAGCTCGGCCCGCGCGGCGGACGCCGCCGCCCCGGACCGGCGGGTGGCCTCGGCGACCGCCGCCTCCTGTCGCGCGGCGGCCAGCCGTGTCGCCACGAGCGCCCCGCCCAGGGCGCCGAGCAGCAGCCCCAGGAGCAGCCCCACGAGGACGCCGGTGATCGTCATGCCACGTACGGAAGCACAGGGGTCCGACAGTCTCCCCCCGTCGCAGCGCTCGCCCGGGTCACGGCCAGTTGGCCTCCATCTCCAGCAGCTTCGCCTTGACGTCGAGACCCCACCGGAAGCCGCCCAGCGAGCCGTCCCCGCGACGGACCCGGTGGTCGGGCACGAAGAGCCCGACCGCGTTGGTCTGGCACGCCTGCCCGGCGCCGCGCGGGGCCAGGGGGCGGCCGGCCAGCGTCGCGAGCTCGGTGTACGACACCGGCGACCCCGCCGGGATCTCCCGCATCCGCGCCCACAGCTCCTGCATGAAGACCCCGCCGTGCTGGCGGACCGGGACCGCAGCGGCCGGTGCCGGGTCGCCCGCCAACCACGCCCGCACGGCCGCGGTCACCGGCCCCAGGTCGGCGCACTCGACGACCTCGTCCGGCGCGAGCGACGCGTGGATCAACGGCAGCAGCCGCAGCCCGGGGTCGGTGGTCCAGCCGGCCGCGAGCACGACGCCGTCGGCGTCGACCACCGCGGTGAACGGGCCGAAGGGGGTGTCGAGGGTGGAACGTGAGCCGATCACGGGAGTCTCCGCATCCGTCGTCGGGAAGGGCCTTCACCCGCTCCGACGCACGCCCGACCCGTCCGGATCCATGCAATCCCTAGACTGGACCCCCGTGAGCTTGACCCTCGGCATCGTCGGCCTCCCCAACGTGGGCAAGTCGACGATGTTCAACGCCCTGACCCGCAACGACGTGCTCGCCGCGAACTACCCGTTCGCCACGATCGAGCCGAACGTCGGTGTCGTCCCGCTGCGCGACCCGCGGCTCGACCGGCTGGCGGCGATGTTCTCCTCGGAGAAGGTCGTGCCCGCCACGGTGAGCTTCGTCGACATCGCGGGCATCGTCGCGGGCGCGTCGGAGGGCGCGGGGCTGGGCAACAAGTTCCTCGCCAACATCCGCGAGGCCGACGCGATCTGCCAGGTCGTGCGCGTGTTCACCGACGACGACGTGGTGCACGTCGACGGCCGGGTCGACGCCGCCGCCGACATCGAGACGATCGCGACGGAGCTCGTGCTCGCCGACCTCCAGACCGTCGAGAAGGCGGTGCCGCGGCTCGAGAAGGAGTCGCGGATGCAGAAGGACCGCCGGGCGGTGCTCGAGGAGGTCCAGAAGGCCGCGGCGATCCTCAACGAGGGCCGCACGCTCTTCTCGGCCGGGATGAACTCGCCGGCGCTGCGCGAGCTGAACCTGCTCACGGTCAAGCCGTTCCTCTACGTCTTCAACGCCGACGAGGGCGTGCTCACCGACGACGCGCGGCGCAAGGAGCTCGCCGAGCTCGTCGCGCCGGCCGAGGCCGTGTTCCTCGACGCGAAGGTCGAGCAGGAACTGCTGGAGATCGACGACGAGTCCGCCGCCGAGCTGCTCGAGTCGATCGGCCAGACCGAGCCCGGTCTCGACGCCCTCGCCCGTGCCGGCTTCCGCACCCTCGGGCTGCAGACCTACCTGACGGCGGGCCCGAAGGAGTCCCGGGCCTGGACGATCCCGATCGGCGCCACCGCCCCCGAGGCCGCCGGGGTCATCCACACCGACTTCCAGCGCGGCTTCATCAAGGCCGAGATCGTCTCCTACGACGATCTCGTCACCGCCGGCTCCATGAACGCGGCCAAGACCGCCGGCAAGGTGCGCATGGAGGGCAAGGACTACGTCATGCAGGACGGCGACGTCGTCGAGTTCCGCTTCAACGTCTGAGCCTTCTGGACGACGGGTCGGTGCGGGTCACGCGTCCGCGCGCAGCACCGCCGTCTCGTCGGCGGTGAACACCACGTCGCCCGCGAGCACGCGCTCCACCGTGATCTCCGGCGACGCCGGCACGTCCCAGCGCAGCGTGGAGTCCACGATCTGCAGCAGCACGCCCAGCCCGGACCGCGGCCGCACGTACGCCTCCCGCCACACCGGACGACGCAGGTCGACGTCCACCACCTCGTAGCCGTGCTCCGCCAGCCGGGCGAGCGCCACCTCCACGTCGGCGAACACCAACGTCAGGTGGTGCACCCCCGGGCCGCGCCGCTCGAGGAAGCGGGCGACCCCGGCGTCGGGGCGCGTGGGGGAGATGAGCTCGACCTTCGAGCCGTCGGGCAGCGCGAACTGCAGCACCCGGATGCCCTGCTCGTCCGAGTCCCCGCCGAACAGGAAGCGCCCGCCGAGCACGTCGCGGTAGAGCGCCACCCCCTCGCGCGGGTCGGCGACGGCGATCGCCACGTGGTCGAGCCGCAGGAGCCCGACGTCGTCCGGGATCACACCGACACCGTCCCCAGTCGCTCCACGGTCTGCGCCGCGCCCTCCAGGTCCCCGGCCACCGCACCCGGGGTGAGCGCGATCGGCAGGTCCACCCCCGCCGCGCGCATCGCCGCGACCCGCGCGGCCACGTCGTCGGGGGAGCCGAGCGCGCACATCGCGTCCACGGCCGCATCGTCCACGGCCCGCAGCGCCGCCGCCCGGTCGCCCCGCTCCCACGCCGCCGACGCCTCGTCCAGTCCGGCGAGGCTCGTCCGGAACGACGGCCGGTGCGTGGGCACCATCGCGTACTGCAGCACGAACCGCCGCATCCGCTCCCGGGCCTCGTCCGGACGGTCCCCGGCGTAGGCCCAGAACGACGCCGCGATCCCGACGGCGGCCGGGTCCCGGCCCGCCTCGCGCGCGCCCTCCCGGACGAGCGCGATCTTGGCGGCGTACTCGTCGGGCGGGGTCCACGTCAGGAACGCGACGTCGCCGATCGCGCCGGCCAGCCGCAGCATCCGCGGGTTCATCGCGGCGACCAGGACGGGGACCTCGACCCGCCCGAAGCCGCTGCGGAACCCGTGCGAGCGCACGTGCGCCCCGTCGACCCCCGTCCGCTCCCCGGACCACACCGCCCGCAGCGCCGCGACGTACTCCCGCAGCCGCGCGAGCGGGGCGTCGAAGTCCAGCCCGTGCCACTGCCCGACGATGATCGGGCTCGACGCCCCCACCCCGGCGAACACCCGCCCCGGCGCCAGCGACGCGAGCGTCGCGAAGCCCTGCGCCGTGGTCACGGCCGTCCGCGGGTAGATCCCGACGATGCCGCTGCCCAGCCGGATGCGCGAGGTCGCCGCGGCGATCATCCCGAGCATCGAGAACACCTCGGGGCCCGCGGTCTCGCCCACCAGGACGTCGGTGAACCCGGCCGACTCGGCCAGCCGCGCGAGGTCGAGGTACTGCCCGGCGGACAGGCCCTCGTCGACGGGCAGCGTCACGCCCAGACCGCTCACGACACCATCCGCCCCACCGCCGCCGTGTCGTACCAGGTCGACAGGGCCGTGATGACCGAGCCGTCGGGCGCCAGGTCGAACACGTCCACGGCGTCGAACCCGACCGGGGCGCCGGTCGGGGTCCGTCCGACGAAGCGGATCTCGACGGTCACCACGGGGTGCCCGTCGTGGGTCCCGACGACGGCCCGGGTCGGCTCGTCGTCGTGCTCCGGCAGCCCGGCGAGCACCTTCGGGAAGTGCGCGACGATCTCCTGGCGGCCGTGGCGCTCGATCCCGCCGACGGCGCGCAGCACGGCGTCCGAGGCGAACACCGGCCCCAGCGCGTCGTAGTCCTCGGCGTTGATCGCCGTGAAGTACCGCGTCACGACGTCGGGCAGGTCGATGCCGTCCCCCGTCGCTCCGCTCGCCCCGATCATCCGAGCCGCTTCCGCAGCTCGGACATGGCGGAGAACGACCACCGCGCCAACGAGGGGTCGCCGAACGCGGTGATGTTCCACATCACGAGGTGGCGCAGCCCCTGCTCCACGTACTCCTCGACCTGCTCGGCCACCTCGGCCGGCGTCCCGCAGAACGCGTAGTGCCGCACGACGTCGGGTGGGATCGCGTCGATGATCCGCAGCGACTCGGCGCGGTCGATGGCGGTCGGGATGAAGTCGTGGAACCCGCTGCCGTCGGGGTAGGGCCCCTCGACGCCGAGGTCGCGGAACACCTGGGCCGGCAGCAGCACGCACAGCGCCCGCACCAGCGGGGCCTCGGTGAGCCGCTGCACCGTCTCGGCGTCGGGCCCCATGAGGACGTAGCCCAGCATGCCCGGCGTGATCCCGTCCGGGTCGCGGTCGGCCTGCTCGGCGGACTGCCGGATCGTCCCGAGCGCCGCGCCGTACTCGGCCGGCCCGAGCTTCGTCGGGAGCCACCCGTCGGCCTTCCGGCCGGTCAGCCGCAGCATCCGCGGACCGTGCGCGGCGGTCCAGATCTCCGGCGGGCGCTCCCCGAACGGCATCAGGCCGAGGACGGCCCGGTCGAGGTGGTGGAACCGGCCGTCGAAGTCGACGGGGCCGTCGGCGGTCATGAGCAGGCGCATCACGTCGATGCCCTCGTCGAGCCGGGCCACCGGGGTGTCGAACGGCATGCCGTAGGGCGTCGCGTTGAGCTGCTCGCCGCTGCCGAGCCCGATGATCGCGCGGCCGCCGGTGACGTGGTCGAGCGTCAGTGCGGTCTGGGCCGCCATCGCCGGGTTGCGGCGGATGAGGTCGGTGACGCAGACGCCGACGCGGATGCGCTCGGTCGCGGCGCCGACCACGCCCATCATGACGGCGGGGTCGAAGTAGACGTGCGGGTTCGGCTGCACGTCGGCGAGCGGGGTGAGGTCGGGCGTCCACATCGAGTCGGGGTGCCAGCCCATGAGGTGGTCGGGCCACCAGACGGCGTCGAACCCCTCGTCCTCGCTGCGCTTCGCGAACTTCACCGCCGCGGAGGCGGGCGGCATGATCTGGCCCGGCACCCCCAGCTCGATCCCCATGGCTAGTACCGCCACCCGTCGCCGAAGGTCGCGAGGCGCCGCCCGAGGTACTCCTCGACGACGGTGAGCGCGGCCCGGGCGGCGCGGTCGGTGCCGACCCCGCGACTGCGGAACGTCTCGCCGGCGAACCACAGACCCTCGGGCCGCGGGGGCTTCCAGTGCGGCCGGTAGCGCCCGACCAGCCCGGGCTTCTGGATGACGCCGAAGCTGGGCTCGAAGACGAGGTGGCGGCGGCGCCAGACCGTCTTCGCGAAGCCGGGCCACATGGTCACGACGTCCGCCTCGAAGCGCTCCATCTCGCGGCGCAGCCAGGCCCGGTCCCGGCCCTTCTCCCCGGGGAACACGCCACCCATCACGTGCAGGTGGGTGCCCTCGGGCGAGCACGTCGGGTCCATCGCGGTCTGGTTGAACATGAAGCCGCCGAGCTCGGTGTTCGGGGTCTTCAACCAGGTCGAGAGTTCCCGTGGGTCGTACTGGTGCACGGGCTCCTCGGTCGCCAGGTAGAGCCCGAGCCAGGCGATGCGGAACTTGTCCTGGGCGAGGAACTTGATCTGCTCGGCGTACCAGTCGGGCAGGTCGCCCTCGTCGACGACGTCGAGCACGTGCCAGACCGGCAGGGTGCAGATGACGTGGTCGGCCTCGAGGATCTCCTCCTCGAAGAACTCGTTGGGCAGGACCCGGGGCTGCCGGGCGATCGCCACGCCCTTCGTCACGCCGTCCTCGATGACGACGCGTTCCACGGGCGTGGAGAGCCGGAGGTCGCCGCCGGCCGCCGTGAACGCGTCGGCGAGGTCGGCCCACATGCCGTCCCAGCCCTGGCCCGGCCAGCACGAGTAGGCCGCGGTGTTGCGTTCGGTGAAGTGCATCTTGCGGGGGAAGAGGTTGTCGCTGGCGGAGTGGTCCCACCAGTTGTCGGTCATGCACTCGAGCACGGTGATGAACTCGAAGAGGTCGATGACGCCCTGGTCGTCGGTGTGCTGGTGCAGCCACTGGCGCAGCGGCCGGTCGTCCCACTGGTCGAGCTCGTCCCACTCGGTCGCGAGCAGGGCCTTGATGACCTTCTTCAGCTCGCCCTTGCTCCCCGCGTAGCGGTCGCGGATCGAGCCCCAGCGGTTCCGCTCGTGGTCCCAGACCGGCATCTCGGCGGAGACCTCGCCGTGCTGCAGCGTCTTCCCCACGTGCTCGAAGACCTTGGTCAGCCCCGACCCCGGGTCCTCGACGAGGTGGCCGCCGACGTTGACCGTGAAGCCCTCGTCGGGCACGGCCATCCCGCGGCCGCCCAGGTACGGCGAACGCTCCAGCAGGCACACCCGCTTGCCCTCGACCGCCAGCAGGCTGGCGGCGGTCAGGCCCGCGGCGCCGGCCCCGACGACCACGACGTCGTACTTCGTCACCGCGCCTCCTCGTCTACCAAACGACCGTTCGAGAAAGCTTCGCAAGCCGCGTCCGGCCGGTCAAGCGACGCCCCTGCGGCGGCCGTCGGGACGCTTGACGGCCCTCGGTGTGATGCTAGTCTCGCCCAGTACCAAACGATCGGTAGACAACGCGACGTCGGTGCTGTCGTCGCAGGTCGGGGGCGACATGACGGCCACGCTCGATCCGCCGGACATCCTCTCCGCGGAGTTCGCCCGGGACCCGTACCCGGCCTACCGCGTGCTCCGGGACGAGTTCCCGCTGCACTTCCACGAGGCGATGAACACCTACGTCATCAGCCGGTACGACGACGTGCGGCGGGCGTTCCGCGACCCGGCCTTCACCAGCGAGAACTACGCGTGGCAGCTCGAGCCCGTGCACGGCCGCACGATCCTGCAGATGGAGGGCCGCGAGCACGCCACGCACCGCGCCCTGGTCGCCCCGGCCTTCCGCGGCCGGGAGCTGACCGAGCGGTTCGGGCCCACGATCCGCCGCAACTCCCGGGAGCTCGTCGAGGCCTTCGCGACGACGGGTCACGTCGATCTCGTCGACGCCTACGCCACCCGTTTCCCGATCAACGTCATCGTCGACATGCTCGGGCTGCCGCGCACCGACCACGACCGGTTCCACGCCTGGTACACGTCGATCATGGGGTTCCTCGGGAACCTCGCCGGCGACGAGGCGGTGGCGGCCGAGGGGCTGCGCACGAAGGCCGAGTTCGAGGCCTACATGATCCCCCGGATCCGCGAGCGCCGGGCCGCGCCGGGCGACGACCTGCTCTCGGTGCTCTGCGCCGCCGAGATCGACGGCTCCTCGATGACCGACGAGGAGATCAAGGCGTTCTGCAGCCTCCTGCTCACCGCCGGCGGCGAGACCACCGACAAGGCCATCGCCAGCGTGATGCGCAACCTCGTCGCCCACCCCGACCAGATGGCGGCCGTGCGCGCGGACCGGTCGCTGATCGACGCGGCGTTCGCGGAGACGCTGCGCTTCAGCCCTCCGGTCCACATGATCATGCGGCAGCCCTCCGAGGACGTGGAGCTCTCCGGCGGCACGATCCCGGCGGGCTCCACCGTCACCTGCCTGATCGGGGCGGCGAACCGCGACGAGCGGCACGTCGACCGGCCCGACGCGTTCGACGTGACCCGGCCCGGGCTCGGCGACGCCGCCTTCACCGCCGCGGCCGACCACCTCGCCTTCTGCCTCGGGCGCCACTTCTGCGTCGGCGCCCTGCTCTCCCGCTTCGAGCTCGACGTCGGGATCAACGACCTGCTCGACGCCATGGACGACATCCGGTTCGCCGAGGGGACGCCCCCGCCGGAGACCGGGGTGTTCACCCGCGCCCCCGCCCGCCTGCTGCTCGACTTCACCCCCACCGGAGGCACCTCGTGACCGCCCGCGACGAGTTCGAGAACCTGCTCGGCCGTGCCTCGTGGGGCTACGACGAGGCCGATCCCGACCTGATCGCCCGCTGTTTCACCGACGACGCCCGGATGAGCCTGCGGATCGGTCGGGAGGGCGACCTCGTCGGACCGTTCGAGGGCCGGGACGCGATCCGCGCCCTGCACGCGGACTCGATGGCGGCCCAGACCGACCAGCGCCGCCACAACCTGTCCAACCTCTGGGTCGACAAGGAGACCGAGGACGCGGCCACCGTGGTCACGAACCTGACGCTGCTCTCGATCGAGGCCGGCGCGATCCGGGTGCTGTCCAGCGGCTGGTACCGCGACGAGCTGGTCCGCCGCGACGGTGCGTGGTTGATCGCCGACCGGTACGTCTACCTCGACCTGCCCTACTGAGGTCGGTCCGAGATGGTCAACATCGGTCGCATACCGGAGAAGTGGGCGGCGCTGACGCCGCACGCCGACGCCGTCGTCGACACCACGATCGGCTCCCGGACCACCTGGCGGGACCTCGACGAGCGGGTCCGCCGGCTCGCCAACGGCCTGCGCGGGCGGCGCCCCGACGGGCTGGCGCTGCAGCGGGGCGACCGCGTCGCGGTGCTCGCGAAGAACTCCACCGAGTTCCAGGAGATCTACTACGCGGCCGGCCGCGCGGGCCTCGTCGTGCAGCCCTTGAACTGGCGCCTCGGCGTGGGCGAGCTGGCGCGGATCGTCGCGGACGGCGCGCCACGGGCGATCGTCGTGGCGGGGGAGTGGGCGGAGACCGGCCGCGAGCTCGGCGCGCTCGTCGACGTCGAGCACTGGCTCGGGTACGGCCCCGGCTCCGATGGCAGTTACGAGGACCTGCTGGCGGCGTCCCCGACCGACGAGCCGGCCGACTCGGCCGCCGTCGGCGACGACGACCCGTTCTTCATCCTCTACACCGGCGGGACGACCGGGGCCTCGAAGGGCGCGCTGCACACCCACCGCAGCGCCTCGTTCGGCATGCTGAACCAGACCGTCGCCGAGCGCATCGTCCCCACCGACGTCTACATGCTGACCGGGCAGATGTACCACATCCCGGTCGTGCTCTCGATGAACTACATGCGCCACGGCTGCCCGCTGGTGCTCATGAACTTCGAGGCCCGCCGCTCGCTCGAGATCATCGAGGCGGAACGGGTCTCGGCGTTCCTCGGCATCACCACGATGCTCAACTGGATGATGGCCGTCCCCGGGTTCGACGGCTACGACATCGCGAGCCTGCGCAACATCCAGTACGGCGGCGGCCCGATGCCCTCCGCGGTGGTGAAGAACGCGCTGCAGGCCTTCCCCTGCACCCTCATCCAGGGTTATGGGCAGACCGAGGGCACGACGATGTGCTTCCTCGCCCAGGAGGACCACCACGCCGCGGTCAACGGCGTGCACCCCGAACGGCTGCAGTCCTGCGGGCGCGAGGGGTTCGTGACGTCGGTGCGCGTCGTCGACCCCGACGGCGTCCCCGTGCCCACCGACGGGGCCACGGTCGGGCAGATCGTCGTGCGGTCCGAGGCCAACATGGCGGGCTACTGGAACCGTCCCGACCTCACCGCGGACACCCTGCGCGACGGCTGGATGTGGACCGGCGACCTGGCCACCTGGGACGCCGAGCGCTACGTCTTCATCGTCGACCGCGCCAAGGACATGATCATCTCGGGCGGCGAGAACATCTACTCGGTGCAGGTCGAGGAGGCCGTCGCCCACCACCCCGCGGTGCTGGAGTGCGCGGTCATCGGCGTGCCCGACGACGAGTGGGGTGAGAGCGTCAAGGCGTTCGTCGTCCTCAAGCCCGACACGACGGCGAGCGAGGCCGACATCGTCGACACCGCCCGCGCGCACCTCGCCTCCTACCAGAAGCCCCGGTCGGTGGAGTTCGTGGCGGAACTCCCGAAGGCGCCGACGGGCAAGATCCTCAAGCGCGACCTGCGCGCCCCGTACTGGGGCGACCGGGCGCGCACGGTGTAGCAGGGAGCGGACCCGTGAGCGGACGCATGCAGGGCAAGGTCGTACTGATCACCGGGGCGGCGCGCGGGCAGGGCCGCAGCCACGCGGTGCGCCTCGCCGAGGAGGGCGCGGACATCATCGCCGTCGACTCCTGCGCGGGGATCGACACCGTCACCGGCAAGTACCCGCCGGCCACGCCGGAGGACCTGGACGAGACCGTCGCCGAGGTGGAGAAGACCGGGCGGCGCGTCGTCGCCCGGCAGGCCGACGTGCGGGACCAGGGGGCGCTCGACGCCGCCGTCGCCGACGGGATCGCGGAGCTCGGCGGGCTCGACACCGTCGTCGCCAACGCCGGCATCGCGAGCTACGGCCGGGCGTGGGAACTCGACGAGACGACGTGGCAGGACATGCTCGACGTCAACCTCACCGGGGTCTGGCACACCGCGAAGGCGGCGATCCCGCACCTGATCGCGGCCGACCGTGGCGGCTGCCTCGTGTTCATCTCCTCCATCGGCGGCTTCAAAGGCATCCAGCAGGTGGGGCACTACGTCTCGGCCAAGCACGGCATCGTCGGGCTGATGCGCACGCTCGCCAACGAGCTCGCGCCCCACCGCATCCGGGTCAACACGGTGCACCCGACGAACGTCGACACGCACATGATCCAGAACCCCGGCACGTGGGGGATGTTCGCGCCCGGCGACCCCGAGCCCACGCAGGACAAGGCCATCGCCGGGTTCACCTCGCTGAACGCGCTCGAGGTGCCCTGGATCGACCCCGTCGACGTCTCGAACGCCGTGCTCTTCCTCGCCTCCGACGAGGCCCGCTACGTCACCGGCGCGACGCTGCCGGTGGACGCCGGCGCCGCCGTCAAGTAGCCCCGCCGCCGCCCGCGCGGTCGTCGCGCACCCGCACACCTGACAACCGATTGGTGGACCCGATGAAGACCCGTGGAGCGCTGCTCTGGGAGCCCGGCACCCGCTCGGGGTGGAGCGTCGAGGAGATCGAGATCGACGCGCCGAAGGAGCACGAGGCGTTGATCAGGCTCGCCGCCTCGGGCATCTGCCACTCCGACGACCACCTCGACACCGGCGACATCCCGCTGCCCTGGTCCCCGGTCCTGGGCGGCCACGAGGGCGCCGGCGTCGTCGAGGAGGTCGGCCCCGGGGTCACCTACGTGCAGCCCGGCGACCACGTCGTGCTGTCGTTCCTGCCCTCCTGCGGACGCTGCCGCATGTGCGTGCAGGGGAAGTCGAACATGTGCGAGCTCGGCGGCGGGGTCCTCGCCGGGCTCGCCCCCGACGGCACCCACCGCGTCCACGCCCGCGGGCAGGGCGTCGGATGCATGTCCTACCTCGGCACGTTCTCCCCCTACGTCTGCGCCCCGCTCGACGCCGTCATCAAGATTCCCGACGAGGTCCCCCTCGACAAGGCCGCGCTGATCGGCTGCGGCGTCCCCACCGGCTGGGGCTCCTCGGTCTACGCCGCCGAGATCGAGCTCGGCGACACCGTCGTGGTGGTCGGCACCGGCGGGGTCGGGATGAACGCCGTGCAGGGCGCGAAGCACAAGGGCGCCCGCCACGTCGTCG
This sequence comes from Actinomycetospora soli, assembly GCF_021026295.1. Lineage (GTDB taxonomy): Bacteria > Actinomycetota > Actinomycetes > Mycobacteriales > Pseudonocardiaceae > Actinomycetospora > Actinomycetospora soli. Next base: position 386,307 of record NZ_JAJNDA010000004.1, on the reverse strand, counting down.
CGGTCGACCCCTCGGAGTTCAAGCGCGAGACCGCCACCGAGTTCGGGGCCACCCACACCGCGAAGGACTACGACGAGGCCGCCGCGCTCGTCTCGGAGCTCACGAACGGGCAGGGCGCCGACCGCGTGATCATCACCGTCGGCGTGGTCACCGGCGACCTGATGAACCCCGCCCAGGAGATGACCCGCCGCGGCGGGACCATGGTCCTCACCGGCGCCGCCCCCGTGCTGCAGCGCGACGTGCCGTTCGACCTGTTCACCTTCGCCATGTCCGGCAAGCGCCTGCAGGGCTCGCTCTACGGCAGCACCGTCGCGCGCCGCGACGTGCCGCTGCTCGCCGACCTCTACCTGCGCGGCGAACTGAAGCTCGACGAGCTCATCACCCGCACCTACTCCCTCGACGACATCAACCAGGCGTTCCGCGACATGCACGACGGCAAGAACGTCCGCGGCGTCATCGTCTACGACTGAGGAGCGCACCCGTGCCGGACGCGAACGACCGTGCCGAGATCATCCAGGCCACGTACCTCTACGCCCGCGGACTGGACCGCCAGGACCCGAAGGAGGCGATCTCCGCCTACACCGACGACGCGGTGTGGGACGCGAGCGCCGTCGGGCTCGAGCGCTACGAGGGCCGCGAGCAGGTGCTCGCCTTCTTCGAGCGGGACGCGGCGTCGATGAGCGAGCAGTTCCACGTCATGACCAACCACGTCGTCGAGTTCGACGACGACGACCACGCCCACGGCACCAACTACGTGCTCGCCGAGGGGCGCACGACGAGCGGGGCGTCGATCAGGGCGGCGGCGCTCAACGTCGACACCTACCGGCGGACCACGGACGGCTGGAGGATCGCCAGCCGCGTGATCTCGCCGCTGACCACCCCGCAGATGGAGGGGTTCGAGGCATGACGGCGGACTCCCGCGACGTCGTCCGTCGCTACCTCGATGCCGTCGGCGCGCTGGACCTCCCGGCGTTGGCGACGACGTTCGCCGACGACGTGGTCATGGACCTGCCCTACGCGCCACCCGGGTTCCCGCGGCGGGTCGAGGGGAAGGCCGACGTCACCGACCCGTCCGCCGTGATCGCGCACGACGCGAGCGACGCCCGCATCCTCGCCACCGACCGCGTCTACCGGAACCACGACGTCTCCCGGTTCCGGGTCGAGGACGGCGCGATCACCTGGTTCGCCGAGTACTTCGACCCGCTCGTGCTGGTCGAGGCCCTCGGCGGGCGCGTCGTGGCCCCGGGGGAGGAGGTCCCGGCGTGAGCGGGCGGGTGCTGCGCACGCTCCCGCAGCTGCTCGACGCCGCCGTCGCGACGTCCCCGGACGCCGAGGTCGTGTTCCCCGACGGGCGCACCACCTGGACGGCGCTGCGCGAGCGGTCCCGCCGGGTCGCGGCGGGACTGGCGGCGGCGGGCGTGACGCGTGGCGACCGGGTGCTGCTGGTGCTGCCCAGCGGGCTCGACGCCGTCGCGCTCATCCTGGCGGCGGCGTCGCTCGGTGCCCTCCCGACCCCGCTCAACCCGCGCGGGACCGCCGACGAGACCGCCTGGCTGCGCGCGGACGCCGACCCCGCGGTCGTCGTCGCGACCCCGGACCTCGCCGCGCCGGCCGGCCCGGGGTCGGTGACGCCGGCCGAGCTCGAGGCCGACCCCCTCGACGAACTCCCGGTGCTCTCCCCGGACGACCCGTTCATCCTGCTCTACACGTCGGGCACGACGTCGCGGCCGCGCGGCTGCGTGCACACCCACGGCGCGTACACCGCGCTGGGGGAGAACCTCGTCGACCGGCTCCGGCTCACCCCCGACGACCGGTTCTGGACGCCGCTGCCGCTGCACCACTGCGGTGGCATCGACCTGCTCGTCGGGTCGCTCGCCGCCGCGTGCACGCTCGTCCACGTCGGGACGTTCACCCCGGACACGGCGGTGCGCCAGCTCGTCGGGGAGCGCGCGACGGTCGCGTTCCCGGCCTTCGACACGATCTGGCTGCCGGTCCTCGACCACCCCGACCTGCGCCCGGACACCGTCCCCGCCCTGCGCACCGTCATCAACGTGGGGCCCGCCGAGCGGATGGCGGGGATGCAGGAGCGCCTCCCGTCGGCGGTCCAGATCTCGTGCCTGGGCGGGACGGAGTCGGCCGGGTTCTGCTGCGTCGGCTCCGTCGACGACCCGCCGGAGGCCCGGGCCGGGACGAGCGGCGTGCCGCTGCCCGGCATGGAGGCGCGGGTGGCCGATCCGGGGACGGGACGGGAGTGCGGCCCGGACGAGGTCGGGGAGTTCCTGCACCGCGGCGTGTCGCGGATGGCGTACTACCACCGCGACCCGGACACGACGGCCGAGCGCATCGACGCGGACGGCTGGTTCCACACCGGGGACCTCGTCCGCCGCGACGCGCAGGGCCGACTGACCTTCGTCAGCCGGCTCAAGGACATGCTCAAGGTCGGCGGGGAGAACGTCGCCGCCGCCGAGGTCGAGGGGCGGCTCGCGACCCATCCCGCCGTCGGCGTCGTCGCGGTGGTCGGGGCACCCGACGCCCGCCTCGGCGAGGTCGCCGCGGCCTTCGTCGAACCGACCCCCGCCGCCCGCGGGCTCGACCCCGTCGCCCTGGCCGCCGAGCTGCAGGCGTACTGCGCGGAGACGCTGGCGACGTTCAAGGTGCCCCGCTGGGTCGAGTTCGTCGAGAGCTGGCCGATGTCCGGCACGAAGATCCAGAAGGGGGCCCTGCGGGAGCGCGTGGCGGCGCTGCTCGCGGCCCGCGGCATCACCGAGGCGCCCCGGCTCTCGCGCCGGACCCTGGTCGGCTGACAGGAGCAGCGACTACCGACCGTATGGTTGTCGGGTCGAGGTGAGCTGCAGGGAGTGACGATGGCACAGGATCGCCGGCCCGCGGGCCGCAGCGTCCGCCGCACCGGCGGCGAGCGCAAGCCGCGCGAGGAGCGCTGGGCGCAGCTGCTCGACGTCGCCACGCAGGTCTTCTACGAGAAGGGCTACGACGGCGCCTCGCTGCAGGACATCGCCGACCGGCTCGGCATGCTCAAGGGCAGCCTCTACTACTACATCCAGTCCAAGGAGGACCTGCTCTTCGAGGTGATCAGCGACGTGCACCGGGCGGGCTACGCGGTGGTGCGCACCGCCGCCGAGCCGCCCGGCGACCCGCTCGACCGCCTCGAGCGCACGATCCGCGCCCACGTCGTGCACGAGTGCCGCCACCTCGTGCCGACCGCGGTCTTCCTCCACGAGCTGGCCTCGCTGCCCGCCGACCGCCGCGAGTCGGTGCTGGGCAGCGGCCACGTCTACCAGGGCGTCTTCCGCGACCTCGTCGCCGAGGCCCAGCAGCAGGGCCTCGTGCGCCCCGAGGTCGACCCCCGGATCGCCGGCCTGTCGATCCTGGGCTCCACGAACTGGGTCTACCGCTGGTTCTCCGCCGACGGCCCCTCGACGCCCGAGGAGATCGGCGAGCAGCTGGCCGCCCTGGCGATCCACGGGGTCGCCACCCCCGAGGCCGTCCTGCGCCGGGCCCGGGTCGGCCGGGCGGCCTCCTAGCCCACCATCGCGACGAGCACCGTCCCGGCGGTGACCCCGTCGCCGGCCGCGACGTGCACGGTGGCGACCTCGCCCGCGCTCGTCGCACGGACCGGCAGCTCCATCTTCATCGCCTCGAGCACGACCAGGACCTCCCCGGCCTCCACGTGCGCACCATGGCGCGCGGGCACGGCGACGACGGTCGCGTCCATCGGGGCGCGCAGGCCGGCGTCGGCGGCTCCCGGCCCGGACGCGACCGACCGGCCCGCGCGCGCCCGCGCCGCCCGCGACGTCCCGGCCCGCGCCCGCCCCGGCACGCGCAGGCGCAGCGGCCCGGCGTCCGTGGCGAGCTCCACCGTCCGGTCCTGCGCGGGTTCCCCGTTCCCGTTCCCGACGACGGGTGCGGGCGCCGGCGGCGCCGGGGTGATCGCGGCGAGCCAGTCCCGCTCCAGGCTCCCGGTGTCGTGGGCGACGGCGGCGAACTCCGGCCGGTCGAGGACCTGCCGCAGCAGCGGACCCGTCGTCGGGACCCCCGTGACGGCGAGTTCGTCGAGCGCGGCCGCGAGCCGCACCCGCGCCGTGTCGCGGTCCGGGGCCCAGGCGTGCACCTTGCCGAGCAGCGAGTCGTAGGCCGGTGGCACGTCGTCGCCGGCGGCGTAGCCGACGTCGCAGCGCACCCACGGCCCCGACGGCAGGGTCAGGGCCGTGATGCGACCGGGGGCGGGGCGGAAGTCGGCGCCCGGGTCCTCGGCGGTGATGCGGGCCTGGACGGCGTGCCCGTGCACGGGGACGTCCCCCTCCCGCCCCAGCACCGTCGCCAGCGGCTCCCCGGCGGCGAGCCGCAGCTGCGCGACGACGAGGTCGACCCCCGTGACCAGCTCCGTGACCCCGTGCTCGACCTGCAGGCGCGTGTTCATCTCGAGGAACACGGTGCGGCCCGCCGCGGGGTCGAGCAGGAACTCGACGGTGCCGGCGCCGCGGTACCCGACGGAGCGCACGAGCCGGCGGGCGTCGTCGTGCATCGCGCTGCGCAGGGCGTCCGGCAGGTCCGGCGCGGGCGCCTCCTCGAGCAGCTTCTGGTGGCGGCGCTGGACCGTGCAGTCGCGGTCGCCGAGCACCGCCACCGCGCCGTGGTCGTCGGCGAGGACCTGGACCTCGACGTGGCGGGCACGCTCGACGAGCCGCTCCAGGAACACCTCGGGGCGCCCCGAGCTCGCCGCGGCCTCCCGGCCCGCGGCCGCCAGTGCGTCGACGAGGTCGGCCGGCGCGCGGACCACCCGCATCCCGCGACCCCCACCGCCGTGCGCGGCCTTGACCAGCAGCGGGAACCCGATCTCCGCGGCCCGGTCGGCGAGGTCCGGGGTGGTCGCGTCGATGGGCGCGGGCGTCCCGTCGAGCACCGTGACCCCCGCCGCACGGGCGGCCGCCCGCGCGGCGACCTTGTCGCCGAGCGCCGCGACCACCGTCGGTGGTGGCCCGACCCAGCCGAGGCCCGCGTCCAGCACCGCGGCCGCGAAGTCGGCGTCCTCGGAGAGCAGGCCGTACCCCGGGTGCACGAGGGCCACGCCCTGCTCGCGGGCGACCTCGACGATCCGGGCGCCGTCGAGGTAGGACGCGCGGGCGGGGGCCGGCCCGATCCGCACCGCGACGTCGGCCATCCGCACGTGCGCGGCTGCCGCGTCGGCATCGGAGTACACGGCGACGCCGGGCACCCCGAGCGCCCGGCAGGCGCGCAGGACGCGCACCGCGATCTCCCCACGGTTGGCCACGAGCACCGCTCCGAGCACGGCGTCCTCCCCGTCCGACGACCCGTCTACCAAACGATCGGATGGTAGATTAGCCTGACGCCGACGGTCACGGGAGACGACGGGAGCGAGGCGACGGTGGCACTCGAGCAGGCCGGGCCGCGAGCGAACGGACGCCCCGCGGCGACCGACGACCAGGAGGCCGACCCGCGGGCCGAGCTCGCCCGCCGTCGGGCCGCCGCCGAGGCCATGGGCGGGCCGGACGCGCTCGCGCGGCACCGGGCCTCCGGTCGCCTCCCGGTCCGCGAGCGGGTCGCGCTGCTCGTCGACGAGGGCAGCTGGTTCGAGATCGGCGCGCTCGCGCAGCCCGAGATCCGGCGGGAGAAGCCGGTGCCGGGCGACGCGGTCGTCACCGGCTTCGGGCTGCTCGACGGCCGCCGGGTGGGCGTGATCGGCATCGACGCCACCGCGGTCGCGGGCACCACCGCCCCGATCAGCATGCGCAAGCAGGGCCGGTTGATCGAGCACGCGCAGCGCGGCGGCTTCCCGCTCGTGCTGCTCTGCGACGCCGACGGCGGCCGGATGCCCGACGTCATGGGGTGGCGCTTCTCGGGCCTGCCGCTGGACTTCACGAGCTTCCTCGGCGCCACCGACTCCTCGCCGGCCGTGCCCCGGGCCGCGGCCGTGCTCGGCCCCTCCTACGGCGACTCGGCGCTGCACGCCTCGACCGCCCACTTCGTCGTGATGACCCAGGGCGCCTCGGTCGCGCTGTCCGGGCCGTCGGTGGTGGAGCCCGCCATCGGGGAGCGGGTCAGCGACGACGAGCTCGGCGGGCCCGCCGCCGCGACCGCGGCCGGCAACGCGCACCTCGTCGTCGAGGGCGAGCAGGACGCCCTCGACGCGATCGCGGCGTTCCTGTCCTACCTGCCCTCCAACGCGGCCCTGCCCGCCCCGGTCGGCGAGCCCCGCGATCCCGCGCGGGACCCGGCCGCGATCGCCGACCTGGTGCCGACCGGGGCCCGGTCGGGCTACGACATGCGCGAGGTCCTCGCCGCGGTCGCCGACGCCGACAGCGTGCTGCCCTGGGCCGACGGCTGGGGCTCGAGCCTGCTGTGCGCGCTCGCGCGGATCGAGGGCCGCCCGGTGGGCCTCGTCGCGAACCAGCCGCTGGTCCGGGCCGGGGCCCTCGACCCGGCCGCGCTCGCCAAGGAGCACGACTTCGTCGACCTCTGCGACACCTTCGGCCTGCCGCTGGTGTTCCTGCACGACGTGCCCGGACTCATGATCGGGCGCCAGGCCGAGCAGGGCGGCATCCTCGCCGCCTACGAGCGGACCGTCGCGCGGATCGCCCGGGCGCAGGTTCCGCGCGTGGGCGTGGTGCTGCGCAAGGCCTACGGCGGCGGGCACTTCGCGATGGGCGGGCGCCCGACCCGTCCCGACTTCCTCTTCGCGTGGCCCGGCGCCGAGCTGGGCTTCATGGCCCCGGAGACCGGGGTGCGCACCGTGCACCGGCGGGCGCTGGACCGCCTGCACGCCGAGGAGGGCCCGGCGGCCCGGGACGCGCGGGCCGCGGAGCTCACCGCCGAGTGGCGCGCCGAGTCCGAGCCGTGGGAGGCCGCCGCGCACCTCTCGCTGGACGACGTCATCGACCCCGCCGCCACCCGCTCCACCGTCGCCGCGGCGATCGACGTGGCGTGGGGGGAACGGCCGCAGCGGGTGGGGCACCGGGGAGGACGACCGTGAGCGACCTGACCGAGATCACGCTGGCCGACCACGGCGCCGTCACGGTCGTGACGATCGACCGGCCCGACAAGCTGAACGCGCTCGGCGTCGACTTCTGGCCGCAGCTGCGCGAGGCGCTCGCCCGGCTCGAGGCCGACGGCACGACCCGGGCCGTGGTCCTCACCGGCGCGGGCGACAAGGCGTTCTCCGCCGGCGGGGACATCGCCGGGTTCGGCGAGCTCGACGGGATCGCCGCACGCCGGGCCTTCCAGACCGAGTGCCTGCGGACCTTCGCCGCCGTCGAGGAGTCCCGACTGCCGGTCATCGCCGCCGTCAACGGCTACGCGTTCGGCGGCGGCTGTGAGCTCGCCCTGGCCTGCGACCTCGTGCTCGCCTCCGACCGGGCCACGTTCGCGATGCCGGAGAGCGCCATCGGTCTGGTCCCGGGGTTCGGGGTGCTGCGCGCGCCCGCCGTCATCGGGCGGCACTGGACGAAGTGGATGGTGCTGGCCGGGGAACGGCTCGACGCCGAGCAGGCCGAACGGATCGGCCTGGTGCAGCGGCGGGTGCCGCACGAGGACCTCCTCGACGCCGCCCTCGCGGTGGGCGAGCGGATCGCGCGTGCCGCCCCGCTCGCCGTCGAGACCGGCAAACGGATGATCAACCGCGGGATCGACTCCGGGGAGACCAGCTGGTCGCTCGACGCGATCACGCTGCTGCAGTCCTCCGAGGACACCGCCGAGGGCATTGCCGCCTTCACCCAGAAGCGCTCCCCGCGCTTCGAGGGCCGGTGAGCCCCGTGGAGGCCCCGGCGCCGTTCGTCGCCCTGATGCGCCGCTACGTCGTGGACTACACCAACCGAGGCGACCTCACGGTCTGCGACGAGATCATGGAGCCCGACTACGTGCTGCGGATGGGCCCGCACGTCCTCGCGGGCCGCGACGAGGCCTACAAGCCCGCCACCCGCAAGCAGCTCGAGCAGTTCCCCGGGCTCGTGCTCACGGTGCACGACGTGATCACCGACGGGCACCGCCTCGCCCTGCACTTCAGCGAGCACGGCGCCTCGCGGCGCCACGACGACCGCCGCGCGGTGTGGGGCGGCATCGGGCTCTACTCCTGGAACGGCACGCGCCTCACCGCCAACCGCGTCGAGCAAGACTACCGGGCCCGCCGTCGCCAGCTCGCCGACGGCGTCCCCGACGTGGTCCCGCCGCCCGCCCTCGCGCCCTGGGACACCGTCGCGGTGCCGGGCGACCCGGCGACCGAGGAGGTCGTCCGCGCCTGGGCCGCCGCCGGTCTGCCGCCGACCGGCGACGTCGTCGTCGACGACGGGCGGGGGACGGACGACGTCCTCGTCGAGCCCGAGGACGTCACCGTCGACGACGTGGTCGTCGCCGGCCCGCGCGCCGCCGTGCACGTCACCGTCCGCGGGGCCCACCGCGACGGCGGACCCGCGACCCTGCACGCCGCCGCGCTCGTCACGGTGCGCGGGGGACGGGTGGCCGCCGGCCGCGTGATCCGGGACCGGCTCGGGCTGGAACGCGCCCTCGCGTCGGCGGGTGCGCGATGACGCGTGTCGGGCTGTACCTCGACCTGCGGATCCCGGCGGGGCGCGACGCCGCGTCGACCTACCGCCGCACCCTGGACCGGGTCGTCGCCGCCGAGGAGCGCGGGCTGGGTGCGGTGTGGGTGACCGAGCACCACGGGTTCGCCGACGGCTACCTCCCCGCCCCCCTGACGATGGCCGCGGCACTGGCGGCCCGGACCCGCCGTGTCCGGATCGGGACCGGCGTCGTCATCGCGCCGCTCGTGCCCGCCGAGACGCTGGCCGAGCAGGCCGCCGTGGTCGACCTGGTCTCCGGCGGCCGCCTCGAGCTCGGCCTCGGCGCGGGCTGGCGGGCCGAGGAGTTCGCGCGGGTCGGCGCCGACCACCGCACGCGCTACGACGTCCTCGAGGACCGGCTCGCCCGGCTGCCGCAGCTCTGGGCCGACGGCACCGTCACCCCGGCCCCCGTCCAGGACCCGCTGCCCACCTGGGTCGGCGCCCGCGGGCCCCGCGGTGCCCGCCTCGCGGGGCGCGCCGGTGCCGGGCTGCTCTGGCTCGACCCGGACCTGCTCGGCCCCTACGCCGAGGGCCTCGCGGCCGGTGGCCACGCCGCGGGGACCGGGCGCGTCGGCGGGCTGGTCAACGTCTTCCTCGCCGACGACCCCGACGAGGCCAAGGCCCGGCTGCGCGAGGCCGCCGGCCGCAACCGGGCGTCCTACCGGGGCAACGACGAGGCCGCGAGGAGCTCCGGGGACACGACCTTCCCGCGGTTGAGGGTCCGCACCGGGGCCGACGCGGTCGCCGCGGTGCGCGAGCAGCTCGCGCCGCTCGCGGCGGTGCCGGTCACCGACGTGTTCTGCTTCGCCGACCTCGGCGGCCTGCCCGACGACCTCGTCGACCGGCACCTCGAGCTCGTCACCGACGTCCTGACGCCGGGTCTCGCCGACCCCGCGGCGGTGGTCGCGTGAGCGCCGCCGGCCGGGTGCCCGACCTGCCCGACGACCTCCTCGCGCCCGACGCCGTCGCCGACCCGGCCGGGGCCGCGGCGCTGCTCCGCGAGCACGACCCGGTGCACTGGAGCGCCGCGCACCGCGCGTGGCTGCTCACCCGCCACGACGACGTCGTCGCCGCGTTCCGTGACCCGGCGTTGTCCTCGGACCGCGTACGGCCGGTGCTCGCGCGTCGGCAGGCCGCGGGCCCGTCGGCCGAGCACCGGGTGCTGTCGCTGATCAGCGACTGGATGGTGGTCAGCGACCCGCCGGCGCACACCCGGCTGCGGCGCCTCGCGGGCGGGGCGTTCAAGCAGCAGCAGATCGCCGCGATGGGGGAGCGCATCCAGGCCCTCGTGGACGAGCTCGTCGACGGGTTCCTGACGACGGGTCCCGACGGCGACCTGGTCGCCGACGTCGCCTACCCGCTGCCCGCGACCGTGATCGCCGAGATGCTCGGGGCGCCCCGCGCCGACCGCGACCGGTTCCGCGAGTGGTCCGACGAGCTGGCGCTGGTCGCCTTCGGCACGGGCGGGGACGCCCGCGCCGACCGGCACGCCCGGGCGCTGCGCGGTCTCGAGGAGATGGCCGCGTACTTCCGCGACCTCGTCGCCGAGCGCCGCCGCGACCCGGCCGACGACATGCTCTCGGCGATGATCGCCGGCGAGTCGACCGGACCCGACGTCGAGGAGGGCCTGACCGACGACGAGCTGGTCGGGATGTGCGCGCTGCTCCTGTTCGCCGGGCACGAGACCACCACGAACGCGATCGCGAACGCCGTCCGGCTGCTCACCGCCGACCCCGCCGTGCGCGACCGGGTCGCCGCCGACCCCGACCTCGTGGCGCCCGCCGTCGAGGAGGCGCTGCGTCTGCAGGGTCCGATCAAGGTCCTCGTGCGCTGGGTCGTGGCCGACCACGAGCGGCGGGGCCGGCAGATCCGCGCGGGGGAGCGGGTGATGCTGGTGCTGCCGGGCGCCAACCGCGACCCGGAGCGGTTCGACCGGCCCGACGCCCTCGACCTGCACCGCGAGCGCAACCAGCACCTGGCATTCGGCCGCGGCATCCACGCCTGCATCGGGGCGCAGCTCGCCCGGCTGGAGACCCGCCACGCCGTGGGGACGCTGCTCCGGCGTCTGCCCGGCCTGCGCGTCACCGCCGAGCCCGACTGGGTCCCGACGATCGCCTCCCGGGCGGCCGCCACCCTGCCGGTCACCTCCGACGCGGCGGGACGGCCGTGACCCCGCGCGGCCCGGTCACGACGCTCGCCGAACTCGTCGACGCCTCCGCCGCGCGGGCCCCGGACGCCGAGGCGCTCGTCTTCGCCGACGGCGAGCGGCTCACCACGGGTGGGCTCGCGGCCCGGTCGGCGGAGCTCGCGACCGGCCTGCTCGCGGCCGGCGTCGGGCCGGGGGACCGGGTGGCCCTGCTGCTGCCCGCCTCGGCGGACCTGGTCGCGCTGCTTCTCGCCGTGACCCGGGTCGGGGCGATCGCCGTGCCGGTCAACGCCCGCTACCGCGCCGGCGAGGTCCACCACGTCCTCGCGCACTCCGGTGCAGCGCTCGTCGTCACCGCGCCGGGGGCCGTCGGCACGCCCGACCTGCCGCGGCTCGCCGACGAGGCCCGCGCGGTCGGCCCCACCCCGGAACTGCGCGCCCACGTGGACCTGGCCACGCTGCGGGGCCGGACCGACCCGGCCGCGCTCGACGCCGCGACCGCCGGCACCCGGGTCCGCGACCCCGCCGTCCTCGTCTACACCTCGGGCACCACGGCGGCGCCGAAGGGCGCGCTGATCTCGCACGAGGCGCTGGTCCGGCTCGCGGCGGGGATCGCCGAGCGGATGGCCCTCACCCCGGCCGACCGCATCTGGACGGCGATCCCGCTCTTCCACGGCGGTGGCATCACCTTCACCGTCGCCGCGCTGACGGCGGGCGCGGCCTTCGTCCACCCCGGGTACTTCGACCCGACCACCACCCCGGCCCTGCTGGAGACCGAGCGGATCACGGTGGCGCTCGCCGCCTTCGAGACCATCTGGATGCCGGTCCTCGACCGGCCGGACACCGCCGGGCGCGACCTGTCGGCGATCCGGCTGGTCATGGCCGTCGGCGTCCCCGAGCGGCTCCGGGTCATGGCCGAGCGGCTCCCGCGGGCGGTGCACGTCTCGTGCGTCGCGATGACGGAGTCCTCGGCGTTCCTCGCGCTCGGCCGCCTCGACGACCCGCTCGAGGCCCGCCTGACGACCGGGGGCCACCCGATGCCGGGGATGTCGTGCCGGGTCGTCGACCCGGAGACCGGCGCCGACCTGCCCCCGGACGTGCCGGGGGAGCTGCTCTTCCGCGGGCCCACCGCCTTCGACGGCTACTTCCGCGACCCGGCGGCGACCGCCGCCACGATCGACGACCGGGGCTGGGTGCACACCGGCGACCTCGTCACCCTCGACGCGGACGGACGGCTCACCTTCCGCTCGCGACTCAAGGACATGCTCAAGGTCGGCGGCGAGAACGTCTCCGCCGCGGAGATCGAGAACCACCTGCTGACGCACCCGGCCGTCGGCGTGGTCGCCGTCGTCGCGGCGCCCGACGCCCGCTACGTCGAGGTCCCGGCCGCGTTCGTCCAGCTCGCCCCGGGCGCGCAGGTCACGGCCGACGAACTGGTCGCGCACTGCGTCGGGGCGGTCGCGAGCTTCCGCGTCCCGCGGTACGTGCGCTTCGTCGAGAGCTGGCCGATGTCCGGCACGAAGATCCGCAAGGTGGAACTGCGCGAGCGCATCGCCGCCGAGCTCGCCGCGGCCGGGATCACGGAGGCGCCGCGGCCTCCCGCGCCCGCGGGCCGCCCGTGAGCGGCGACCTCGTCGGGTGGCGGGTCCCCGGCGGGACCAGCCGGGTCGAGCCCTACGAGAACCTGCTGCTGCACGACGCCGTGCGCGCGCCCCGCGCGGCCGCCCCGCACCCGATCTGGGCCTTCCTCGCCCCGCAGCGGGGCATGGGTCTGTCCCTCGCCGCGCTGTTCGAGGCGTTCGGGACGCCGCTCGACGCCGGCCCGGTCCTCGGCTCCTTCGGCGCCCGGTCGCACGCCCCGCTCCGGCTCGGCGTCGACCACACGGTCACCGGTGGGGTCACGTCGGTGGTCCGGCGGGCGAGCCGGGTGCTGGGGCCGTTCGACGAGGTCACGCTCGTGCTGGAACTTCGCGGTGCGGGCCCCGTGGTCACCGCGACGTACGCGTTCCTCCTCCCGCGCCCGGGCGACCGTCCCGCCGGACCCGCCCCGACCCGTCGTCGGGAAGGCATCGGGGGCGCGGCGGGCGAGCCGGTCACCGTCCGGGCCGAGGAGATGAAGCTGCTCGCGCTGCTGCTGCGCGACCCCAACCCGATCCATCTCGACGCCGACGCGGCGGCGGCCCTCGGGTTCGGGCGCGCCTGCGTGAACCAGGGCCCCGCCAACCTCGCGTACGCGCTCACCCACCTCGTGCGGTCGCGGCCCGCCGAGCGCCTCGTGGCGTTCGAGGCGCGGTTCCACGCCACGGTGCTCGCCGGGGACGTGGTGCGCCCGGTGCTCGCTCCGGACGGGGGCTTCGCCCTGCTCGGTGCCGACGACCGGCCCGCGGTGAGCGGGCACGCCGAACTCGCGGCCGCGTCCGGCGGCCCGGACCCGGAGGGAGCGACATGGGACGTGTCGAGGGCAAGGTCGCCCTGATCAGCGGAGCGGCGCGGGGACAGGGGCGGTCGCACGCGTTGCGGCTCGCGGCCGAGGGGGCGGACGTGGTCCTGCTCGACGCGTGCGCCCCGATCCCGTCCGCGCCGATCGACATGCCGTCCTCGGACGAGCTCGAGCGCACCGCCGAGGAGGTCCGCGGCCTCGGCCGGCGAGCGCTGGCCCACGTGGTCGACGTCCGGGACACCGGCGGGCTCGCGAAGGTCGTCGACGACGCGGTCGCCGCGTTCGGCGGCATCGACGTGGTGTGCGCGAACGCCGGCATCTTCGCGACGGCGCCCGCGCTGGAGACCGACGACGCCCTGTGGGAGGAGACGCTGGCGATCAACCTGACCGGCGTGTTCCGCACCGTCCGGGCGGCGCTGCGGCCGATGGTCGAGGGCGGCCGGGGCGGGTCGGTGATCGTGACCAGCTCGACGGCGGGCCTGAAGGGCGTGCCCAACACCGTCGCCTACTCGGCGTCGAAGCACGGCGTGGTGGGCGTGGTCCGGGTGCTCGCGAACGAGATGGCCCCGCACCGGATCCGGGTGAACTCCGTGCACCCGACCGGCGTGAACACCGCGATGATCCGCAACGAGGCGACCTACCGCCTGATGGTGCCCGGCGCGGAGCACCCCACGTCGGAGCAGGCCGAGCCGGTCTTCGCGTCGATCAACGCCCTGCCGGTGCCGTGGGTGGAGGCGTCCGACGTCAGCGAGGCCGTGCTCTGGCTGGCCTCCGAGGAGTCCCGGTTCGTCACCGGGGTCGCGCTGCCGGTGGACGCGGGCGCCACCCAGAAGTAGCCGCTCGCCGTTGTGATCAGGACCACGCGCCCGCTAGCCTACCGATCGTTTGGTACTCGATCCCGACGACGGGTGGTGCGGCCGGTGGCCCTCGACGACGCGACCTCGGACCTGGTGGCGCAGCTCGCCGCGAGCGGCATGCCGCCGATCCAGGAGATGACCCCCGAGCAGGCCCGCGGGCTGGGCCCGGCGCTCGCCGAGATGTACGGGCCCGGCCCGGCGGTGGCCCGCGTCGACGAGCCCGCCGATGCCCCGGTGCCGCTGCGGGTGCTGACGCCGGAGGGCACGCCGCGCGGCGTCGTCGTCTACCACCACGGCGGTGGGTGGGTGATCGGCGCGCTCGACGAGTTCGACCACCTGTGCCGGCTCCTGGCGAACCGCACGGGCTGCGTCGTGGTGCTCGTCGACTACCGGCTCGCGCCGGAGCACCGCTACCCGACCGCGGTCGAGGACGCCTGGGCCGCACTGCAGTGGGTGGACGCGCACCTCGTCGAGCTCGCCGGGTCGCGGGTGCCGCTGGTGGTCGCCGGCGACTCCGCGGGCGGCAACCTGTCGGCGGTCGTCGCGCGACGCGCCCGCGACGCGGGGGGCCCGGCGCTGGCGGCGCAGGTGCTCGTCTACCCCGTCACCGACGCGGACGTCGACCGGCCGTCGTACGTCGACCCGGCGAACCAGCTGCTGGTCAACCGGGACAGCATGGTCTGGTTCTGGGACCACTACACCCCGGACGCCGCCGTGCGGGCCGATCCCGACGCCTCGCCGCTGCAGGCGTCCGACCTCGCGGGGCTCCCGCCCGCGGTGGTCCTGCACGCCCCGCACGACCCGCTGCTCGACGAGGGCGTGGCGTACGCCGACCGGCTCGCCGCGGCCGGGGTCGAGGTGACGCGGCTGCTCGTCCCGGGCCAGATGCACGGCTTCTTCACCATGGTCGGCGTGCTGCCGGGAGCAGCGGTCGGCATGGACTTCGTGGTGGGCGAGATCGACCGCCACCTCAGCCCCGTGACCGCCTGACCCCTCGAGAGGTGGCCCCCGTGTCCGTCCCGACCCCCCGCCCCGCGTCCGTGACCACCGTCGACGCCCTCGTCGTCGGCGCCGGACTCGCCGGGCTGTACATGCTCCACCGCCTGCGCGGCCAGGGGCTCGACACCGTCGTCGTCGAGGCCGGGGACGGCGTCGGCGGCACCTGGTACTGGAACCGCTACCCGGGCGCGCGCTGCGACGTCGAGAGCCTGGAGTACTCCTACTCGTTCTCCGCCGAGCTCGAGCAGGAGTGGGACTGGACCGAGAAGTACCCGACGCAGCCGGAGATCCTGCGCTACGTCGAGCACGTCGCGGACCGCTTCGGCCTGCGCGACGGGGTCCGGCTCTCCACCACGGTCACCGCGGCGCGCTACGACGACGCCCGCGGGCGCTGGCACGTCACCACCGACGCGGGCGACGCCTACGACGCCGAGCAGCTGATCATGGCGACCGGGTGCCTGTCGGTGGCGAAGACCCCGGAGGTGCCCGGGACCGACACGTTCGCCGGCCGCACCTTCCACACCGGGCACTGGCCGCACGAGCCGGTGGACTTCACGGGGCGCCGCGTGGCCGTCATCGGCACCGGGTCCTCCGGCATCCAGACGATCCCGCTGATCGCCGAGCAGGCGGCCGAGCTGACGGTCTTCCAGCGCACGCCGAACTTCAGCATGCCCGCGTCGAACCGGCCGCTGGACCCGGCGGAGCAGGCCGCGCGCAAGCAGGACTACCCGGCGCACCGGGAGGCCGCCCGGACCTCGGGGTTCGGGGTGCCGGTGGAGGCGGCGACGCAGTCCGCGCTCGAGGTGTCCGACGACGAGCGCGACGCCCGCTACGAGGCGGCGTGGGGCGTCAACCTCGTCGGGCTGCTCAGTTCCTACACCGACACGATCGTCGACCGCGCGGCCAACGACACCGCCGCCGAGTTCGTCCGCCGCAAGATCCGGGCGACCGTGCAGGACCCGGAGGTCGCCGAGGCGCTCTCGCCGCGCGACCACCCCTTCGGCACCAAGCGGCCCTGCCTGGACACGAACTACTACGCGACCTACAACCGCGACCACGTGCACCTGGTCGACCTGCGCGCGACGCCGCTCGCGGAGATCACGCCCCGGGGCGTGCGGACCTCCGAGCGCGAGTACGAGGTCGACGACCTGGTCTTCGCGACCGGCTTCGACGCCATGACCGGGGCGCTGCTGCGCATCGACGTCGTCGGCCGGGACGGGGCCACGTTGCGGGACCGGTGGGCCGACGGCCCGACGACGAACCTCGGCCTGCAGGTGGCCGGCTTCCCGAACCTCTGGATGATCACCGGGCCGGGCAGCCCGTCGGTGCTGTCGAACATGATGGTGTCGATCGAGCAGCACGTGGACTTCGTGGCCGACTGCCTCGCCTTCGCCCACGGGCGGGGCGAGACGGTCGTCGAGTCGACGCCCGAGGCCGAGACGGAGTGGACCGAGCACGTCCGCGTGGCCGGCGAGGCGACCCTCTACCCGCAGGCGAACTCCTGGTACATGGGGTCGAACGTGCCGGGCAAACCGCGCCGGTTCATGGCCTACATCGGCGGGGTCGGGGCCTACCGGCAGCACTGCGACGACCTCGCCGCCCGCGGGTACCCGGGCTTCGTCTTCTCGTCGCCGCGGGTACCGGAGCCGGCCTGAGCCCCGGCGGGCCCGACCGCCTGTGATCGGGGACACTCCCGGCATGGACAAGTACCGGGTCCTCCTGATGACCGACCTGACCCGCCTCGACGAGGACGGGCTGGCCGACCTCTACGAGCGGCTCGTCGAGGTCGGCGGCGTCCCGACCGTGCCGGCGGGGGTCCTCGAGGTCACCGGCACCACGGAGGCGTCGGACGCCCGGGCGGCCGTCGCGGAGGTGGGCCGCGTCCTCGAGCGCGCCCTGACGGCGATGAACCGCCCGTGCCGCGTCATCGGGGTGCAGGCGGGGGAGGTCATCGCCCCGTCGCGGGTGAGCTGACCCGCGACGGGGGACGGGGCACCGGTCAGCGCCAGCCCAGCTCCGGGGCGAGGTGGGTGAGCACGCTCTCGATCACGTGGGCGTTGTAGTCCACGCCGAGCTGGTTGGGAACCGTGAGCAGCAGCGTGTCGGCCGCGGCGATCGCCTCGTCCTCGGCGAGCTCGGCGATCAGCTTGTCCGGCTCGCCGGCGTAGGTCTTCCCGAAGCGGGCGTTGCCGCCGTCGAGGTGGCCGACCTGGTCGGTCGAGTGCCGCTCGCGCCAGAACAGCTGCTTGTCGGTCTCGGAGACGATCGGGAAGACGCTGCGGCTGACCGAGACGCGCGGGGTGCCCTCGTGGCCGGCGGCGTCCCAGGCGTCGCGGAAGCGCTGGATCTGCTCGGCCTGCAGGCGGTGGAACGGCACGCCGGTGTCCTCGGTGAGCAGGGTCGAGCTCATGAGGTTCATGCCCTGCTCGCCGGCCCACTCGGCGGTCGCGCGGCTGCCCGCGCCCCACCAGATGCGCTCGCGCAGGCCCTCCGAGTACGGCTCGATGCGCAGCAGCCCGGGCGGGTTGGCGAACATCGGCCGCGGGTTCGGCTGCGCGAAGCCCTCGCCCTTCAGGGCCTCGAGGAAGTACCGCGTGTGCTCGCGGGCCATGTCCGCGTCGGTCTGGCCCTCGGCCGGCTGGTAGCCGAAGTAGCGGTACCCGTCGACGACCTGCTCGGGGGAGCCCCGGCTGATGCCGAGCTGGAGCCTGCCGCCGGAGATGAGGTCGGCCGCGCCCGCGTCCTCCGCCATGTACAGCGGGTTCTCGTAGCGCATGTCGATGATCCCGGTGCCCAGCTCGATCGTCGTGGTGCGCGCTCCGGCCGCGGCGAGCAGCGGGAACGGCGAGGCGAGCTGCTGGGCGAAGTGGTGCACCCGGAAGTAGGCGCCGTCGGCGCCGAGCTCCTCGGCGGCGACCGCGAGCTCGATCGACTGCAGCAGGGAGTCCTTGGCCGACCGCACCATCGAGTGCGACGACGGCGACCAGTGCCCGAACGAGAGGAACCCGATCTTCTTCACGCTTGAAGGAACAAGTCTCGGTGCGGTCTCATTCCCTCGATCCGAGATCCGCTCCAGCGGAGCGATGTGCTCGCTCAGCGAGCACATCGCTCCGCAGACCAGGATCTTCGCGTCGGGCCGATGATTCCCGACGGCGGGTGGAGTCGTCTCCGGCATGACACGCGTGGCGATGCTCGACGACGTGGCGGCCGAACGGCTCGCGCTGGCGGACGAACTCGAGGGCCTGACCGAGGAGCAGTGGGCGACGCCCTCGTTGTGCGCGGGCTGGACCGTGCGCGACGTGGCGGCGCACCTGACCTTGTCGACCCGGACGACCGTGCCCCGCTTCGCGTGGGCGGCGCTGCGCGCCCGGGGTGACGTCGACCGGGCGTTCGCGGACGAGGCCCGGGAGCGTGCCCGACGGTTGTCCCCGGTCGAGCTGGTGGGGCAGCTCCGGGCGATGGCGCACGTCGATCGGCGACTCCGGCTGTCCGGGCCGCTCGACCCGCTCAACGACCTCCTGGTGCACCGACAGGACATCGCCGTCCCGCTCGGACACGGCGTCGACGTGCTGGTGTCGCGGGTGGCGCCGTGTCTGGCGCACACCTGGTCCGCACCGTTCGTCGGGGCGGCGAAGCGCTTCGCCGGCCTGCGGGTCGTGGCGACCGACTGCGACTGGACCGAGGGGGAGGGGCCGGAGGTGCGTGGCCCGGCGTCGGGGCTGCTCCTGGCGCTCAACGGCCGCCGCGCCGGGCTGGACCGTCTCGAGGGGCCTGGCCTGGAGGTGGCGCGGAGCCGACACTGATCATCGTGTTCACGGACATCCACCACGTGCAGCTCGCGATGCCGGCGGGCCGGGAGGACGAGGCCCGGGCGTTCTTCGTGGGGGCGCTGGGGATGACCGAGATCGAGAAACCACCCGTGCTCGCCGCTCGGGGCGGGGCGTGGTTCCGCGGCGGGGGCGTGGAGCTGCACCTCGGCGTCGAGGAGCCGTTCGCCCCGGCCCGCAAGGCGCACCCGGGCCTCGTCGTGGACGACATCGCCGAAGTGGCCCGCCGCGTCGGGCAGGACGTCACGTGGGACGACGACTTCCCGGGGTTCCGCCGCTTCTACGCCCACGACCCGTTCGGCAACCGGCTCGAGTTCCTGCAGCCCCGGTGAACGCCGACCTGCGAGCGCTGCCGAAGGCCCACCTGCACGTCCACCTCATGGGCTCGATCCGCCCGTCGACGTACGCCGAGCTGGGCGGGGAGGTCGCGTTCCCGGCGCGGTACGGCTCGTGGGACGAGTTCGTCGCCGCCTACCGGGCGACGAAGGACGTGCTGCGCTCCCCGGCGGACCTGCACCGGCTCGTCGTCGAGCTGGTGGCGGACTCGGCCGCGGACGGTGCGGCCTGGACCGAGGTGAGCATCTCGCCGTCCGGCCGGCACCGACGGCTGACCGGCTCCGACGAGGCCACGATGGAGATCGTCTGCGACGCAGTGGCGTCGGCGTCGGTGTCGGGGTCTGCGGGCATCGTGGTGGGGATCGACCGGGAACGGGACGCCGCGGACCCGGACCGCATGGCGCTGCTGGCGGCGGCGTGGGCCGACCGGGGCGTCGTCGGGCTCGGCGTCGCCGGGGACGAGACCGCCCCGATCGCGCCCTTCGCCCGGGCGGCGGCGATCGCTCGCGACGCGGGCCTCCTCGTCGTGCCGCACTCCGGCGAACTCTGCGGCCCGGAGTCGATCCAGGAGGACCTCCGGGTGCTGCGGCCGGACCGGCTCATGCACGGCGTGCGGGCGGTGGAGGACCCGGAGCTGGTCCGTGAGCTCGCCAACCGCGGGATCACGCTCGACGTCGGGATCCGCTCCAACGTCGCGCTCGGAGTGGCCGCCGACCTGGCGTCGCACCCCCTGCCCGCACTGGTCCGCGCCGGCGTGCCGTGCTCGATCAACGCCGACGACACGTTGCTGTTCGGCACCGGGCTGGCGCGCGAGTACGAACTCGCACGGCAGCTCGGTCTCACCGACGCGGAACTCGCCGACGTCGCCCGGGCGTCGCTGCTCGGCTCGGCGGCGCCGCCGTCCGTGCGGGACGCGGCGCTCGCCGGGATCGAGGCGTGGCTGGCGGGCTGAACCGCTCATGGTCCGGCTCGGCTGGTGTAGGTGTGTCCGGTCGGGGTGGTGGTCCGGACGGTGTGCGGATGCGGCCCGAACCCGTCGTGGAGCAGTTCGGTGACCCACCCGGGCAGTTCTTTGAGGTGGTTGCCGCGCACGCAGTTCCCGCGCCCGTTGCCGAGGCTGGTCGGGCCACCGGCTCTCTTGCCCGTGATGTGGTCGGTATGCCGGAATCGGCGCCCCGCAGAACGGGTCGCGGCACATGCCGTGATCCCGCAGGGCGATCAGGGTGGCGAGGAATCCGTCGAAGTAGCGGCGGCGGGGGTCGCCGCCGACCAGGCCACCGTGGGCGGGGTGGGCGAACAGCCGCCGCCACCACCGGTGCCCGCCGGTGTGGCGCAGCAGGTCGGTGACGATCCCCGCCGGCAAGGGTCCGTGCCCGACGAGTTCGCCGGGGCTGGCGCTGTCGGGGTCGGTGATCGCGTCGAGCGGGAGGACGATGCCGACCTCGACGTTGACGTCCTCGGCCAACACTTGTCCGGTGAGTCGTTCGACGAGGGTGTCGGCGATGATCTGGTCGCGGGTGCGGTCGTCGGTGTCCCCGGTCGCGATGAGGCTGTCGGCGTATTTCCGGAGGGCGGCGAGGCAGGCCACACCCTGCTCCACCGGCAGCAGCCCCGACAGCACGCTCATGGTGTCCGGGGCGGGGCGCAGCGTCACCCGCCGGTCCTGGCGGGCCTTGCGGGCGCGGTCGGTGAAGCCTTGCGGGTCGGCCTGGTAGGCGAGTTTCTTCACCGCCGCCTCCGCCTGTTTACGGCCCATGCCCTCGAGGCCGAGTTCGGCGATCTCCTTGTCCACCAACGCCCGCAGCTCCGGGTCCAGGTGCGAGGTCACGGACACGACGTGTTCGGCGAGCTGCTCCGAGATGCGCCCGACCACCAGCAGCGCCCGCGTGCACGGCAGATCCGTGGCGAGTGCACGCGCGACGCGGAGGCGACGGTCGCCGACGTGGGGGGAGACGTGCGCGGCCAGCGCGATCTGGTCGGCGATCCCCCGGCCGAGCTTCTCCGGATCCAACCGACCCTCGGCGACGAGTTCGATCTGGGCTTCGACCTGAGCGCGACCGAACGCGACGATCGCGGTGTGCTGCGCCGCCGCCAGCGCCGCCCGGGCTCGTTCCAGGACGGCGATGCGGTCGATGCACGCCGCGCCCCCATCGGACAGCGGGTCGGTGGGTAGCTCGGCGAGTTCGGCGAGGCGGGCGAGCAACGCGGTCAGCTCCACACTGACCGGGTCCACCACCTCGTTCGAACTCATGTTCGCAAGCTAGCAGCCACCCCCGACAATCACGGCCGGTTCGAGCCCACGACCTGCGACGATGCGGCAAAGCTGTCACTGGACGCCAGCAACGACGCTTTCCTGCCGAGAGCAGAGGGCGACGACCACGTGCTGGTCGGCATCCGGTGACTCAACGCCGCTCGTAGCCTCGCCGCGCAGACGTAGCCGCCGACGCCGATCACCACGCACCGCCGAGCGCCGTCAGCCATGTCGTGGCGGGGAGCGGGCTGCCGAGCAGCAGCCCACGGAGCGCAGGCCGCGGGTGACGACGGCGGTGGTCATGCGGACTCCTCCTCGACGAGCGCGTCGGCGTGGCGCAGGACGATGTCCCCGAGCGAGGTCCGGGCCCGCACGGCGGCGGTCTCGGCCGCGTCGCCGGGGGCGTCGACGGTGTCGAGCCGGTTGTCGATGTGGCCGAAGCGGGTGGACACGTCCAGGTGGGCCGCGCTGCCCCGGCACAGCGCGAGTTCCACCCGGCCGTTGCTGGTCTCGACGTCGACCTCGCCCCGGGCGATGCCGTCCACCACGACGTCGCCGTTCGCCGTGCGGGCCTGCACGTCGGAGTGCGGGTCGGTGACGGTGATGTCGCCGTTCGCGGAGCGGGCGGTGACCGCCGCCCCGGCCGAGCCGACCACGGTCGCCCCGTTGCTGTTGGTCACCGCGACCCGTCCGCGGACCTTGCCCACGTGGATCCGACCGGTGCCGGTGAGCGTGGCGTCGCCGTCCACGCGGGCGACGACCATGGTGCCGGTGGTCGCGAGTTCCGCGTCGCCGACCACGTCGAGCGCCAGCGCGCCGACCGACGTCTTCACCCGGCAGGCGCCGAGGGCGCCGCTGGTCCGCACGTCGAGGACCTGTCCCTCGGCGCCCAGCGCCGACCCGGTGGGCAGGTCGACGGTGACGTCGATGCTGCCGCCACCGCCGGTCGGTCGGAAGCGGCGCAGGAGGCGGGCGCCGGTGATCGTCAGCGTGGTCCCGACGAGGTCGACCCGCGTGCGCTCGGCGGCCGCGAGGTCGTCGTCGTCCCCGAGGTCGCCGGGGGTGATCACGACGACCGTGTCGGTCCGGTCCGAGGCGCGGACGGTCAGGTCGGCCGAGACGGCCGTGAGGTTCACCTCGACGGGGTCGGGGGTGTCGTAGCGGGTCATGGGTCCCTCCTGGTCCCGGGTCATCGGACCCAACCGGTGAAGCTCTGCCGGGCGCGCCGCCCGCGGGGCGAGGCGGCGTCCCCGGTCCCGGTGGCGAGGGCGGCCGAGGCGGCCCGCACCAGCCAGGCGTTGGTCGAGAGGTGCTCGCGGCCGGCGGCGTCCTCGACCCGGGCCTTCAGCGCGTCGGGCAGGCGGAGATTGATGCGCGTGGTGGGGCCGGCGTCGAGCTCCAGCGTGGTCTCGACCTCCGGCTCAGCGGTGGCTCCGGACGGTGCCGGGTCTGGCTCAGTGGCCGGCGGAACGACGACGAAGCCCGGCTCCCGGCCCCGCAGGCGCACCTCGACCGAGCCGGGTGCGAGGTCCCGGGTGATCTCGTCGGCGGCCTCCGCGAGCGCCTCGAGCAGGACGAGTCGCACGGACGAGGAGAGCGAGGCCGACAGTCGTGCGGCCACGACGCGGGTCTCCTCGCCACCGGACTCGGCGGCGAGGGCGAGCTCGTCGGCCAGACGGTCGACGAAGGGAGACAGGTCCATGTGAGCCACAATGGCACCACTGTGGCTCAGTCGCAATCGTCTTGCGCTGCCACGTAATCTCGCCGGTGTGTTGATCCAGTCGATGAGGCTCCGCACCCGCCGCTGACGGCGGCGCCCTCTCCCACGACCCGCTCCGCCGTCCCGGCCAGCCGCCGGGCGGTCGATCCGTGCTGCCCGGCTCCGCCTCCGACGTCCCGGAGCCCCTGGTGCACACCACCCACACCCACGTCCGCGCCGAGCACGTCGAGGTCACCCTCGGCGGGCGTCGCGTCCTCTCCGACGTGTCGCTGACCGTCTCCGCCCGCTCCCGCGTCGCCGTCGTCGGCGAGAACGGCCGCGGCAAGACCACCCTGCTGCACGTGCTCGCCGGCCTGCTCGCGCCGGACGCGGGCACGGTCCACCGGACGGGCGCGATCGGCCTCGCGCAGCAGGATCTCGCGCCCCACGGCACCGTCCGCACCCTCACCGACGCCGCCGTCGGTCCCGCTCGGGCCGCGCTCGCCGAGCTCGACGCCGCCACGGAACCCTTCGACGACCACCGCTACGCCGCCGCGCTCGACCGCGCCGTCGCGCTGGACGCGTGGGACGCCGAACGCCGGGTCGACCTCGCCCTCGAGGCGCTGCACGCCTGCACCGACCGCGACCGCGAGCTGGCCACGCTCTCCGTCGGCCAGCGCTACCGCGTCCGGCTGGCCTGCCTGCTCGGTGCGCGGCACGACCTGCTGCTGCTCGACGAGCCCACCAACCACCTCGACACCGACGGGCTCGCCTTCCTCACCGCCCGCCTGCGCGAGCACGACGGCGGGTTCGCCCTGGTCAGCCACGACCGCGCGCTGCTGCGCGACGTCGCGGAGGAGGTCCTCGACCTCGATCCCACCCGTGACGGCCGGCCCCGTACGTACGTCGGCGGCTACGACGGCTGGCGCGCGGGCCGTCGTCGGGAACGCGAGCGCTGGGAGCACGACCACGCCGAGCAGCAGGCCGAACACCGCCGCCTCACCGAGGCCGTCGACCGGGCCCGCGACCGACTCAGCACCGGCTGGCGCCCGGACAAGGGCACGGGGAAGCACCAGCGGCAGTCGCACGCCCCCGGCGTCGTCCAGGCCCTCCGGCGCGACCAGGAGGCGCTCGCCGCGCACCGCCTCGACGTCCCGGAGCCACCGGCCCGGCTCCGCTGGCCCGACCTGCCGTCGGGGACGGGGACCCTCGTGGAGCTGGACCGGGCGGGCGTCGCGGGACGGCTCGACCCGCGGTCGATCCGGATCGGCCCGGCGGACCGCCTGCTCGTCACCGGCCCGAACGGCGCGGGGAAGTCGACCCTGCTGGCGCTCCTCGCCGGGGAGCTGTTCCCGACGGCAGGTGCGGTCCGTCCCCGGGCGCGGGTCGGGTTCCTGGCGCAGGAGGCGCCGCCGTGGCCCCCGGAGCTCACGCCCTGGCAGCTGCACGAGCGCGAGGCCGGCGCGGACGCCGTGGCCCTGGCGGCCACCGGGCTGCTGGACGCCGAGGCGCGGCGCACGCCGGTCGGGCGGCTCTCGCAGGGGCAGCGACGGCGGCTCCAGCTCGCGCTCGTGCTCGCCCGGCGGCCGGACCTCCTGATCGTCGACGAGCCGACCAACCACCTGTCCGCCGCGCTCGTCGACGAGCTGACCGCGGGCCTGCTCGCGACCCCGGCCGCCGTCGTCGTCGCGACCCACGACCGGCAGCTGCTCGCCGACCTGGCGGGCTGGGAGGTGCTCCGCCTGTGAGTACTTCTGACGGCTATCACCGTCAGAAGTACTCACGGGCGCGCAGCGCACCCCTAGTTCAGCTTCCGCACGCCCTCGGCGAGCCCGCCGCCGTCGTAGGCGCGCTCGGCCAGCTCCGCGAGCGCGGTCAGCGCCGTGTTCTGCGACCACGGGCCGAAGGAGATCCGGGCGAGCCCGATGCGCTGCGCCGCCTCCTGCGAGATCGACCCGGGGATGCCGATCATGTTGACCTTGCGCTCGCCCAGGGCGCCCACCAGCTCGGTCCACTGGTCCTCGGTGAGCTTGCCGGGCACGAAGAAGTTCGAGGCGCCCGCGTCGAGGTAGGCGCGCCCGCGCTCGATGGCCTCCTTCAAGGGGTCCTGGGCGTCGCCCTTGAGGAACGCGTCGGTCCGCGCGTTCAGCACGAAGTCGACGCCCTCCTTCTGGGCCGCTGCCACCGCCGCCTCGACGGCCTTCACCGCGTCGGGCAGCGGCTTCATCTGGTCCTCGAGGTTCGCCCCGACGATCCCGACGCCGATGGCGCGCGCGATCGTGCCGCCCGGGTCGCCGTAGCCGCCCTCGAGGTCGGCGGAGACCGGCAGCGAGGTCTGGCGGGCGATCAGGCCGACCTCGGCGATCATCTCGTCGCGGGGGATGTTCTCCCCGTCCTCGTAGCCGCGCGACGCCGCGATGCCGTGGCTGGCGGTCGCGAGGGCCTTCGTACCCGGGATCTCGGAGACGACCTTCGCGGTGATCGCGTCCCAGACGTTCACGACGCGCAGCAGCTCCGGCGCGGCGTGCAGCGCCTGGAGGTCCTTGGCCTTGTCAGCGGTGCTCATGTCGGCAGACAACCGAGATTGTGCACAACCGATTTCCGGCTGTGCGCTCAGTCACCCAGACGGAGGGCCGTGACCGCCAGCCGCGCGACCTCCCCGATCGCCGCGTCCACCCCGGGGAGCACCCGCTCCGGACGCGCGGCCAGCGTGAACACCGCGACCGCCACCGGCGCCTCGCCGGGGAACTCGACCACGCCGACCTCGTTGCGCAGAGCGCCCAGCGTCCCGGTCTTCCCGGAGCACCGGACCTCGTCGAACGGGAACCCGGAGGCCAGCCGTGCGCGGGAGACCTGCAGTCCCAGCAGCCGTCGGGCGAACGCGCACGACGACGGCGACGCGGCCTCGTCGCGCCACAGCAGCGAGAGCAGCGTCGTCATGTCGCGGGGGGTCGTGGCACTGCCGAGGACCGGGTCGTACGCCGAGGGCGGCGGCGGGTCGTCCGGGTCCGCCAGCCGGGCCGTGGCCGCGGCGGCGTCGGTGACCCCGAGCTCGGCGGCGAGGGCGGCGAACGTCGCGTCCGCGCGCTCGACCCGCGTGCGGCGGATTCCGAGGTCGGCGAGCGCGGCGTGGACCCGCGGCAGCCCGAGCACGTCGAGCAGGACGTCCGCGGCGGCGTTGTCGGACACCGTGGTCATCGACGTGGCGAGGTCGCGCAGCGACATCGTCACGGGGTCGGCGAGCACCGACAGCCCGGTGGGTCCGTCCGTGCGCGACGACGGGTCGACCGTCACCGACGCCCGCGGGTCGAGGTCCCCGGCGTCGAACGCGCGCACGAGCGCCACCAGCACCGGGAGCTTGAAGACCGATGCCATCGTCACCGGTTCGTCGGCGCGGACCCCCAGCTCCGGCCCGTCCGCCCCGACCACGCGCGCGTGCACCGCGCCGCGCACGCCGGCGTCGGCCAGGACGGCGCGGATCCCGACGGTCGCCTCCGCCACGAGGCTCACCGCCGGTCCTCCGCCCGCAGCACGGCGTCGACCGCCTCGCGGACGGCCTCTTCGGGCGGGGCGCCCGGGTGCCAGACGACGCGGACCCGGATCGGGATCGGGTCCGCCGGATCGAGCGCCGCGACGCCGGGGGCGGCCGGTGCCACGGGGGAGCCGACGCTGAACGCCCGGTCGGCGGCCACCGCGGCGAGCACGGTGCGGTCGTCCTCCGCGGCGATCACCCGCGGGCGGGCGCCGCGCCGGGCGACGGCGTCCACGAGCTGGTCGTGGGCCGCGGGATGGTGGGCGCGTGGCGGCAGGGCGAGGGGGAGGTCGCGCAGCGCCGCCCAGCGCAGGACACCGTCCGGTGCCCGGCCGGCCGGGACCAGGAGGCGGGTCGCGAGCCGCAGGACCGGCCCGGCCGCCAGGTCGGAGAGCACGCCGGGATGCCGGACGACGGCGAGGTCGCAGCGCCCCGCGCCGAGCCGGTCGGCCAGGTCGACCGTGCTCGCCACGACCGTCTCGACCCCTCGCCCCGACGCCGCACGCACGGCCGCGGCGAGGGCGGCGACGACCTCCGGGCGCAGGGCCTCGACCACCCCGAGCCGGAGCGCGACGCCCGCCTCGACCTGCTCGAGCGCGGTGCGCCGCAAGGCACCGGCCGCGGCGACGAGGGCCTCGGCGGGCTCCAGCAGCGCCTGGCCGACCGGGGTGAGCGTGACCTCGCGGGCGTTGCGCTCGAACAGCCGCGCCCCGAGGTGTGACTCGAGGCGCCGCAGGCCCTGCGACAGCGGCGGTTGCGTCATCCCGAGCCGGTCGGCGGCGCGCCCGAAGTGGCGCTCCTCGGCGATCGTCACGAAGAACGTCACGTGCCGGAGCAGGTCCACGAGCAGCGACGATAGTCGTGGGAGCATGAACGGACCGGGCATACGGACTTCGACAGACCCGGTTCGTCCTGCTTCGCTCCCGATCATGACCACTTCCCGACGACGGGTCCTCGCCCTCGGCGCCGCGGGCGTCGCCGTCCTCGCCGGCGGCTGCGCCGCCCCGGCACCGGGCCCGACCGCCCCGACGACCACCCCCGCCGTCGGGAACCCGTTCGGACCGGTCGAGGCCGCGATGGGCGGCCGGCTCGGGGTGTTCGCCGTCGACCTCGCGACCGGCCGGACGGCGGGTCACCGGGCCGACGAGCGCTTCCTGCTCTGCTCCACGTCGAAGATGCCGACCGCCGCGGCGATCCTGGCGGCGCGGGTGCCGCTCGACGAGGTGGTGCGGTACTCGCCGGCCGACCTGGTGCGGAACTCGCCGACCACCTCCCGGTCGACGTCGCTGACGGTCGGGGAGCTGTGCGCCGCGGCGATCACCGTCTCCGACAACACCGCCGAGAACCTCCTGCTCCGCCGCCTCGGCGGGCCGAAGGCCGTCCAGGGGTACCTGCGCTCGACCGGCGACGCGGTGACGAGCCTCGACCGCTACGAGCCGGAGCTCAACGCCCGCCAGGGCACGCTCGACACCTCCACCCCGCGGCAGATGGTGGCGACGCTGCAGGCCTGCACGCTCGGCGCCGGGCTCGACGAGGCCGGGCGGGCGCAGCTCCTCGACTGGCTCGTCGCCACCACCACGGGCGGACAGCGCATCCGGGCCGGGCTCCCGGCCGGGTGGCGGACCGGGGACAAGACCGGCAGCGGCGACGGCGGGGAGGTGAACGACGTGGCGATCACGTGGCCGTCCGAGCCGCCCGGCCGGCCGCCGGTCCTCCTCGCCGTCTACACCGAGCCCGCCGACCCGCGGTCCGACCGGGCCGTGCCGGCCGTCCCGGCGGCGACCACGGCGGCCGTCCGGGCCCTCGGGCTCTGACCCCGGCGTGTCGCCGGTGCGGCGCGGACGGGTGGTCGGTCCCGTGCGGCGACCGGTCGACCGGGGCGAAGATCGACGAAGGGTGAGGACGAGCGGTCGATCCGGGCGCCCGGTCGGGTGAGATCCCACCGGGTCGTGTGCCTACGCTGTCCGCCGTGCGTTCCGAACGATGGTCGGCCCCCACCCGGGAACTGACTCTGCCCGAGCGCATCGCCTGGGTGCTCGGCGACGAGGACGGCCGCCCCGTCTCGAGCCTCACCGAGCCGGCCGGGCTGCTCGTCGCGGCCGCGATGGTCGAGCTGCTGCTCGACGCCTCCCTGCTCGACGCGGGCACGACCTACCGGCGCGGGCCCGTCGAGCCGACCGACCCGCTGCTCTGCTGGGTCGCGGACGGCCTGCTGCGCCCCGGCGGGCACAAGAGCGACCTGGGCCACGCGGTCACCGGGCCGCGCGGCGCCCAGATGATCCGCCGCACGATGGACCGTCTCGTCGAACGCGGCCTCGCCCACCGGGAGCCGCGCCGCGTGTTCGGCTACCTCGCGATGCCGGTGTTCGGGTCGGCGCTGCGCGTGCACGAGACGGGCGCCCTGCACCACGACCGCGCGGTGGTGCGGCAGGTCCTCGACGGCGTCGACCCCGACGAGGACACCGCCATGGTCGTCGTCCTGCTCCACCACGGCCGCCGCGTCCGGGCCCTGCACCCGATCGACCCGGCGGCCGCCGCCGGGCGCGCCCGCGCGATCGCCGGTGGACGGTTCGTCCGGCCGGGGATCGACCAGGACATCGTCCGGCTGGTGAGCCCGACGGTGCAGACCGTGCTCGCCGCCCTCACGGCCACCGAGGTGCTCAGCTCCGGCGGCTGAGCGGACGGGCCCTACCACGCCCTCCGGACCCGGAACGTCGAGGGGTCCCGATCGGCGCCTCGGCGGTCTAGTCTCGTGACGTTCCGCGCGCCGCGTTCCTCCAGGGGGCAGCCATGCCGACCACGCAGCCGTCGTCCGCCACGCCCGAGGGGCTCCCCGTGCTGGAGGCCGGCGCCCACCGTGACGCCCGCTCCGGGAGCTGCGTCATGGAGTACGTCTCCGTGCTGGCCGGCGAACGCTTCACCGACCGTCCGCACTGCACGCACCCGGCCGTCGCCGCCCTCGCCTGGCAGGTCAACGACGCCGTCTCCCACGAGGTGCGCCAGCAGCTGGGGCTGCGCGCGGTCGACCTCGTCGGGGCCGGCCGCGACGCCGACGGGCCGGTGCGCCCGCTCGTCCTCGCCGCCGTGGCCCGGGCCGGGCTCGCCCTCGACCCCGGGAACCGCTTCTTCGCCCGTCTGGTCCGCCGCGTCGACGCCGCGCAGGAGCGGGCCGCCGCCCGCCGCGCGGCCGGACGGGACGCCGGGGACGGGGCCGGGGGCCGCATCGCGACCCTGCTGCACGTCGGGCCGGTCAACCACGCCTGCGCCCACCTGCTCGTCGCCGCCCGCGCCGCCGGGCTCGACGGTCCGGCGCGCGACGCGATGATGCTGGCGCTGCTCGACGACTGCCTGACCTCGGTGCGGGGCGTGCGCGCCGCGGCGCCGACGCCCGCCGTCACCGGCTGAGCTCAGCCGAGCTGCACGCACACCCCGGCGACGACCTTCAGGCACACCTCCAGCGCGGGCCCGGGGGCGCGGGTGGCCGCGGGTGCGGCCGGGGCCGCCGGTGCCGCGCTCCGTACCGCCGGGGCCGGGCTCGCGGGGGCCGGTGGCGTTCCCGACGACGGGTCGGCGGGCTCGGGGGCGCGGGCGGCGGGAGCGCCCTCGGGCGCCCGGGTCGGTGCCGGCGTCGCCGGTGCGGACGCGGCGGGGACGGCCGACGGTCCGGGCGTCGGCGGCGGCACCGTGCCGACCACGGCCAGTGGGGCCAGCGGCACGGTCGGCGCGCCGACGCCGTCCGGCGCGGCCGGGGCCGGCGTCGAGACGGTCGACGCGTCCGCGTCCTCCGCGACCCGGGTGAGCACCGTGGCCAGCTGGGCCACGACCATCATCGCGAGGGCGCCCGCCGCCACGGCGAGCAGGATCCGGCGCACGCCCCCGTGATCGGGCGGCCCGCGTCGGTCATTACCGCGGCGGACCGCGGTGGCCCCGGGTTCACCCGACCGTCCGAGCGGTGGTCGCGGCGCGTGTCCAGGTTGCGCCGAGGACGAGCAGGCACGCACCGGCCGCGACCGCGAACGACCATGGCGCGCCCGCCGCGCCCAGCACGACCGAGAGGGCGGTGGCGCCCACCCCGGTGCCCGCGTCGTACGCCGTGTTCCACACGCTGCTGGCCGTCCCGGAGCGCCCGGGGCCCGCCCGGTCGAACAGCGTCACCAGTGTGTCGTTCTGCACGGCCCCGAACCCCAGCCCGACGATCCCCGCCCCCAGCACGACGACGGGGGTGCTGCCGACGAGCAGGCCCGCCGCCGCCACGGCCGCCCCGATCGCGGTGAGCAGGAGCGCGGGGCGGGTGATGCGCCCGGCGAGGCGC
Organism: Actinomycetospora soli; assembly: GCF_021026295.1. Taxonomy (GTDB): domain Bacteria; phylum Actinomycetota; class Actinomycetes; order Mycobacteriales; family Pseudonocardiaceae; genus Actinomycetospora; species Actinomycetospora soli. Next base: position 355,317 of record NZ_JAJNDA010000004.1, on the reverse strand, counting down.
AGCCGGTCACCGAGCTCGCCGGCCGCGCCCCGGCCCACGAGCTGGAACAGGGTGAGGGCGAACAGGGAGAACTCGGCCGCCCCGGTCGTGCCCGCGCCGATCAGCGGGAGCACGGTGATCACCCCGCCGGCGCTGGCCGCGCACACCAGCATGACCAGCCAGGGACCGACGACCTGGCGCCACGGCACCGTCCGCGCGGGGCGCGCGGGTCGTCCGTCCCGGTCGTGCGCGTCGGACGATCCGGTCGTGCCCCCACGGACCGGCTCCGACCCGGCGTCGGGAACGGGGGAGACCCGCCGGGGGAGCAGCAGCATCGCGGGCAGGGCGAGCAGCGGCAGCGCCGCGCCCGCGAGCAGCACGGGCGTGGGCCCGAGGCGGGACCACGCCCACACGCCGCCGGTGAGCAGCGCGAGCTGGGGGAGGCCGACGGCGATGCCGTAGATCCCGGTGGCGCGCCCGCGCACGCGGGGTTCGACGAGGTCGGAGACGAGGGCCGCGCCGGTGACGGTGAGGATGCCGAACCCGATCCCGCGGGCGATCGCGACCGGGACGAGCAGCCCCGGCGACGGGCTCAGCGGCAGCACCGCCGCGGGCAGCCCGAGGGCGAGGGCGCCCAGCGCGAGCGACGCCCGGTGCCCGACCGCGCGCAGCAGGGCGGGCACCCCGAGCTGGGAGAGCACGGTCGCGGCCATGAACACGCCCGTGACCGACCCGGCGAGGCCCGGCCCGGCGCCGCCGGCCGCCGCCCACAGCGGCAGGACCGGCAGCAGCAGCGCGAAGCCGCCGAACGCCGCGAAGGTCGCGACGAGGACGGCGAGGAACGGGGCGGAGCGCAGCGACTTACGCGTGCTGGTCGATCGCGGCGGAGATCCGCCGGGCGAGGTCGGGGTCCTTCGCCGTGAGGCCGCCCTCGGAGTGCGTCGAGAGCCGGAAGGTCAGCGTCGAGTACCGGATGTCGATGTCCGGGTGGTGGTCGGCGGACTCGGCCTCCTGCGCGACCGCGTCGACCACGGCGATCGCCGCGGGGAAGCTCGGCAGCTGCGCGGTGCGCACGAGGGAGTCGCCGTCGCGCTCCCACCCGGGGAGGTCGGCGAGGGCGCGGGAGACGGCGTCGTCGGAGAGCAGGTCGGCCATGCGGGTCATGATGCACGCGATCACCGATGACGGGGGGACGGTCGTGCGGATCGTGGTGGGGGCGGCGGTGGTGGACGGCGGGCGGCTGCTCGTGGCACAGCGGGCGGAGCCGCCGGACATGCGCGGCCGCTGGGAGCTGCCCGGCGGGTCGGTCGAGGAGGGCGAGTCCGAGGTCGACGCGGTGGTGCGCGAGCTGCACGAGGAACTGGCGTACGCGGTCGTCGTCGAGGGCCGGCTCGGGCCCGACGTCCCCGTGACGGGCCGGACGGGGGAGTCGCTCGTCCTCCGCTTCTACCGGTGCCGCCCGGCGAACGGTGCCGAACCCGTCGCGCTGGAGCACCTGGCGCTGCGCTGGGTGGGTGCCGACGAGCTCGACGGCGTGGCCTGGCTGCCCGCCGACGAGGTGCTGCTGCCGGCCCTGCGGGCGGCGCTGGAGGGGTGAGCGTCAGGCCGCGCGGGCGCGCTTGACGGCCTTCGCGAGGTCCTTGCCGGTGAGGCCGGACTCGGCGGCCCGGGCGGCACGCATGAGGACGACCGGGCAGCCCTTGCACCGCGGCGTCGAGCGGCAGCACTTCTTCTTCGCCCGCTTCGCGCCGGTGAGCGCGCAGGCCTGCGCGGGGTCGACCACCGTCCGCACCGGCGCGGGCCGGGTGGGCACGACCGGGGCCGGGGCGGCGGCCCGGTCGCGCGGGCGCAGCCGCGCGAGCGTGTCCACCCACGTCGACGGAGCACGCTTGGCCATGAGGTGAGGCTAACCTGAGCGACCGCGGCCACGAAAGGGCCGCACGCGGGTCCGACGGGCCCGCGTGTCAACATGGCTCACCCCTGCTCGCCGAGTCGGAGAGGCACCAGCGCACCGCCCCGTCATGAGAGCCCTCCTGGTCGCCGTGCTCGCCGGTCTGCTGGTGCTGGCCGGGTGTTCGTCGTCGCCCCCGCCGGTCGTGGGGCAGGCGCCGACCACCGCCTCGCGCCCCCAGCCGCAGCTCGAGCCGGACCCGACGCAGCTGCGCATCGGGGTGGACGACCTGGGGATCGGGTTCAACCCGCACCGCATCGCGGACCTGACGCCGACGAGCCGCACCACGGCCTCCCTGGTCCTGCCGAGCGCGTTCCGGGCCGGCCCGGACGGCGTGCGGCGCCCGGACACCACGGTCGTCACCTCGGCGCGGGTGTCCGCCACCCGGCCGTACACCGTGTCCTACGAGATCGCCCCGGCCGCCGCGTGGAGCGACAACGCCCCGATCGCCGCCGAGGACTTCGTCTACCTCTGGCAGCAGATGCGCTCGCAGCCCGGCGTGGTCGACGCGGCGGGGTACCGGGCGATCTCCGACGTGCGCTCCCGGGCCGGGGGCAAGGCCGTCGACGTCGTCTTCGACCGGCCCTACCCGGCGTGGCCCACGCTCTTCGACCACCTGCTGCCCGCGCACCTGCTCAAGGACGCCCCCGGCTCGTGGGGCGGCGCGCTGCAGGACAGCATCCCGGTCTCGGGCGGGCCCTACGCGGTCCGGCTCGTCGACCGCATCCGCGGTCAGGTGACCCTGATCCGCAACAGCGTCTACTGGGGCACCCCCGGCGTCCCGGACCAGATCGTGCTGCAGGCCGCCGACCACGCCTCCCTGATCGACCGCGTGCGCACCGGCGACGTGCAGGCGACCCAGTTCCGCTCCGACGGCAGCGACCTCGAGGCCCTCGCCGCGCTCTCGGGGGCACCACCGGGCCCCGCCGGGCCCCTGGCGGTGCGCACCGTGCCCGAGGCGCAGCTCGTGCAGCTCGCCCTGCGCTCGGACGACGGGCCGCTCGCCGACCCGCGGCTGCGGCGCGCGGTCGTCTCGCTGCTCGACCGGGACGCGCTCATCACGGCGGGCGCCGGCGGCGGGCCGGGCGCGGCGCTGCGGGCGGACGCCTTCGCGACGGCGCCGAGCCAGCCCGGCTACCGCCCCACGATCACGGCGGACTCGCCCGCCCGCGCACCCGACCGGGCGGCCGCCACGCGCCTGCTCGCCCAGGCCGGGTACCTGCTCGGGCCCGACGGCCGGTGGACCCGCGACGGCACGCCGCTGCGGCTGCGGCTCGCGGCGCCGTCACAGGTCGCGCCCTACGGCCGGCTGATCGCGACGCTCGCCGAGCAGCTGAATGCGGCGGGGATCGGGACGACGGTCGTGGCCGACGCGGGCGCGAACCCCTTCCCCCCGGGCCGGGGGCCGATCCCGTCGGACACCCCGTCGGTGGTCGCCACGCCCTCCACGCCCGGGCCCCTGACCTCCTCGGCCGTCCCGGGCACGACGACGACCTCCCCACCGCCCCCGTCGACCGCCGTCTCCACCACCACGACGCCGCCGACGGAGACGACCACGTCGGTGCCGCCGATCCCGAAGTCTCCCTCGGACATGGCGGTCGCCGACCTCACCGTGCTCGCGCTGCCCGTCGGCGCCGACCCGATCGCGGGCCTCGACTCGATCGTCGGCTGCCCCGGTCGGCAGGCGCCCACCACCTCGGGCGTCTCGCCCGCCGTGCCGCGCACCGCGACGACGACGAGCCCGCCGACGACCTCCCCGGTCTCACCGCCGACGACCACGACGGCCGCCCCGACGTCGACCCCGCAGGCGCCGACCACGACGACCGCCGCCCCGCTCGCGGCGCAGGGCACGCCGGAGGCCTCCGAGGCGCTGTCGGTCACCGGGTTCTGCGACCCGACGCTGCAGTCGATCCTGGACGGCGCCTCGTCCGGCTCGATCGACCCCGACACCGCGCTCGCCCTGGTGGAGCCCATGCTCTGGCGGGCCACGCCGGTGGTCCCGCTCTTCCAGGCGGCGACGACGCTCGTGGCCCCGGAGGCGCGGTCGGACGTGGTCGTGCCGCCGTTCGGCGTCAGCCCGTTCGCGGCGGCGGACCGCTGGGCGCCCCCGGCCCGGCAGGGCCAGGCGAACGGCGACGCCAACAACTGACCTGCCGTCACCCGGGCGAGGGGGACGGAACGGACAGTGGGCGACGAGTTCGTGACGCTGCGGCAACACTCCGGGGTAGCGCAAGAGGTCCAGACCACTTAGGTTGCGTCCGGCGGCGATCCCGCCTGTCAAACGTATTCAGGAGGTGTGGTGACCAGGTTCACCAGGCGCGGTCGGTCGCGCTGGATTGCTGTCGGAGCACTGGTCGCGGCCGGTGCGCTCGTCCTCTCCGCCTGCGGCGGGGGCGGCGGCGGGGGTGGCGACCAGGCGCAGACCGTCTCGATCGAGTGGGGCGAGCCGGAGAACCCGCTCATCCCCGGCTCGACCAACGAGCAGAACGGTGGCGACGCGATCGACGCGCTCTTCACCGGGCTCGTCAAGTACGACGCGAAGACCGGGCAGCCGTCGAACGCGATGGCGGACTCGATCACGACGACGGACAACCGCACGTTCACCATCAGGATCAAGCCGAACTGGACGTTCCACGACGGCACGCCGGTCACGGCGCAGAGCTACGTCGACGCCTGGAACTGGACCGCGTTCGGCCCGAACGCCGCCCAGAACCAGTCGTTCATGGAGAAGATCCAGGGCTACGACCAGGTCAGCGCCGAGAACGCCACGGTCAACCAGCTCTCCGGGCTGCGCGTGGTGGACCCGACGACGTTCACGGTCACGCTCTCCCAGCCCTTCACCATCTTCCCGGTGACGCTGGGCTACACGGCGTACTTCCCGATGCCGCAGAAGTTCTTCGCCGACCGTGCCGGCTACGAGGCCGCGCCGGTGGGCAACGGCCCGTTCCGCTTCGTCTCGCGGACGCCGAACCAGGAGCTCGACCTCGCGCGGTACGACCAGTACGCCGGGGACGACAAGGCGCAGGTGCAGAACCTGCAGTTCCGGGTCTACTCCGACCTGAACACCGCCTACTCCGACGTGGTCTCCGGCAGCCTGGACCACATCCGGCAGATCCCGTCGTCCTCCCTGGCCGGGAACCGCTGGCGGACCGACCTCGGCGCGGGCGCGCAGACGGTGCCGGGTCTGGTGACGCAGTCGCTCACCTTCCCGACGTACGACCCGCGCTTCGCCAACCCGCTGCTGCGCAAGGCGTTCTCGATGGCGATCGACCGCCAGGCGATCATCAACCAGCTGTTCAACGGCATCTACACGCCGGCCGACGGCTACGCGACGCCGACCGTGCAGGGCTACGTGCCGAACCAGTGCGGGCAGACCTGCACCTTCGACCCGAACGCCGCGAAGCAGCTGCTGGCCCAGGCCGGCGGCATCCAGGGGCCGGTCACGCTCGTCGCCAACTCCGACGGCGGCAACGACGAGTGGATGCAGGCGATCACCAACCAGCTGCGCCAGAACCTCGGGATCGACGTGAACTACGCGCCGGTGCCGACGTTCCAGGAGGCCCGCCGCCTGGCGAACGCCAAGCAGTACACCGGCCCGTTCCGCGCGGCCTGGCAGGGCGACTACCCGTCCATCGAGACGTTCCTGAGCCAGCTCTACCGCACGGGGGCGTCGGCGAACGACGCCGGCTACTCGAACCCGGCCTTCGACGCGGCGATGAACGCCGCGGACGCCGCGCCGACGATCGAGGCGGCCAACCAGGCGTACGCGAACGCCGAGCGGATCGTCCTGAACGACATGCCGGCCATCCCGCTGTGGAGCCGGCCGGTCATCTGGGGCGACGGGCAGCGGGTGCAGACGGGTCTGCAGACGCCGCTGAACCGCATCGACGCCCCGGCGTTCGTCCTCAAGCCCCAGGGCTGACGGGCACCGACGACCACCACCACCGGACGCGGCCGGTCCCCCGAGGACGGGGGGGCCGGCCGCGACCGGGTCGCGTCCCGTGTCTGGGAGGACCGATGGGCCGCTACACCCTGCGGCGCCTGCTGCAGCTCGTCCCCGTGTTCCTGGGGACCACCCTGATCATCTACTACCTCGTCTGGGGTCTCTCGGACGATCCGTTCGCCGGCAAGTGCGGACAGCGGGAGTGCCCGGCGCCCTACGTCGCCACCATGACCGCGCGCCTCAACCTGGACGACCCGGTGATCGTCCAGTGGCTGAAGTACCTGGGCGGACTGCTCACCGGTGACTTCGGCCGCACCTTCAGCGGCAACGAGGTCTCCGACCTCATCGCCAACGCCGCCCCGGTCTCCTTCCGGCTCGCGCTCGTCGCCGTCGTCGTCGAGATCGTCATCGGCATCACCGCGGGCCTCGTGTCCGGCCTGCGCGGCCGCGGCTACGTCGACTCGCTGATCCTCGTCTCGACGCTCTTCCTGATCTCCCTGCCGGTCTTCGTCACCGGCCTCGTGGTCAAGCAGGTCCTCGGCGTCGAACTCGGCTGGATCCGGACCTCGGTGCCGCCGGACCCGACGATCCTCGACCTGTTCGTGCCCGGCCTCGTGCTCGGCAGCCTGTCGATGGCCTTCGTCGCCCGCCTGACGCGCACGAGCCTCATGGAGAACTCCCGCGCGGACTTCGTGCGGACCGCGGTGGCCAAGGGCCTCTCCCGACGTCGGGTCGTCCTGGCCCACATGCTGCGGACCTCGCTCATCCCCGTCGTCACGTTCATCGGCACCGACCTCGGCGCGCTCATGGGTGGCGCCGTCGTCACCGAGGGCGTGTTCAACATCCGGGGACTCGGCGGGCTCGTCTTCACGGGCATCCAGCGTCAGGAGCAGACTCAGGTCGTGGGCGTCGTCGCCCTCCTGGTGATCATCTACCTCGTCGTCAACCTGATCGTGGACCTGCTCTACGCGGTCCTCGACCCGAGGATCCGCTATGACTGACACGTTGCGTCAGGAACCCTCGCTCGCCGGCCACGACGAGGGCGCGGTCGTCAGCCCGGAGGCCGAGTCCGGGCTGTGGTCGGACGCCTGGAAGCAGTTGCGACGCCGGCCGCTGTTCATCATCTCCGGCGTCGTGATCATCGTCCTACTGGTCATGGCGCTGTTCCCGTCGCTGTTCACGAGCGTCGACCCGACCTTCCAGGTGCTCGACCGCTCGGGCGAGGCGCCGAACGCCTCGTCGTGGTTCGGCCGGGACCTCTTCGGCCGCGACGTGTACGCCCGGGCGATCTACGGGGCGGGCCCCTCGCTCGCGGTGGGCCTGCTCGCGAGCCTCGGCACGGTCGTCGTCGGGTCGCTCGCCGGCCTCACGATGGGCTACTTCCGGGGCCTGACCGACTCGGTCCTCTCGCGCATCGGCGAGATCTTCGCGGGCATCCCGTTCGTGCTCGGTGGCATCGTCATCCTGACGAGCCTGAACAAGCCGGGCGAGATCGTCGGGTCGACCCGCCTGATCGTGCAGGTGGTCCTGACGATCGTGCTGCTCTCGTGGCCGCTCGCGATGCGCATCATGCGGGCCGCGGCGCTGGCCTCGTCGCAGCAGGACTACGTCAAGGCCGCCCGGGCGCTCGGCGCCGGGCCGCTGCGGATCATGTTCCGGCACATGCTGCCGAACTGCCTCGCCCCCGTGCTGGTGTACGGGACGATCCAGCTCGGCGTGTTCATCGGCGCCGAGGCGACGCTGTCCTACCTCGGCATCGGCCTGAAGGACCCGGTCGTCTCGTGGGGCGTGATGATCTCCGAGGTGCAGGCGCGCATCATCCAGATGCCGCACGCGCTGTTCTTCCCCGCCGCGTTCCTGGTGGTCACCGTCCTCGCCTTCGTGATGATGGGGGACGCCCTGCGCGACGCACTCGACCCGAGAGGACGGTGACCCGGTGACCGACGCAGCACCTCTGCTGGAGGTCGAGGACCTGCGGGTCGAGTTCGGCAAGGGCGCCGACACGGCGTCCGTGCTCAACGGCGTGAGCTACCGCGTCGAGGCGGGCGAGACCCTCGCGGTCCTCGGCGAGTCCGGGTCGGGCAAGAGCGTCACGGCCCAGACGATCATGGGCATCCTCGACACGCCCCCCGGGCGGATCACCGGCGGGGCGGTCCGGTTCAAGGGCGAGGAGCTCCTCGGGGCGGACCGGGAGCGCCGCCGGCTCCTGCGCGGCGAGTCGATGGCGATGATCTTTCAGGACGCGCTGTCGGCCCTGAACCCCGTCTACACCGTCGGGGCGCAGATCGCCGAGCAGTTCCGGTTCCGCCGGGGCATGTCGAAGAAGGACGCCATGGTGCGGGCGGCCGAGCTGCTCGACCAGGTGAAGATCCCGAACGCGAAGCAGCGCGTGAAGGAGTACCCGCACCAGTTCTCCGGCGGCATGCGCCAGCGCGCCATGATCGCGATGTCGCTCGCGCTCGACCCGGAGCTGCTCATCGCCGACGAGCCGACCACCGCGCTCGACGTGACGGTGCAGGCCCAGATCATGGAGCTGCTCGACGAGCTCCGGCGCGAGCGCGACATGGGGATGATCCTGATCACCCACGATCTCGGCGTCGTCGCCGAGGTCGCCGACCGGATCGCCGTCATGTACGCGGGCCGGATCGTGGAGGAGGCGGACGCGGCGACGCTGTACGCCCACCCCGCGCATCCCTACACCCGCGGGCTGATGGCGTCGGTGCCGCGCCTGGACTCGTCGCGCGGGCAGCTCGACCCGATCCCGGGCCTGCCGCCCTCGCTGACGAACATCCCGCCGGGCTGCCCGTTCCACCCGCGGTGCGCGCACGCGGACTTCCGTGGTCGAGCTCCGCAGAGCTCCGTCTCCGGAGACCGCTGCCGTACCGAACTCCCCCTGCTGCGGGTGCTCGAGGACCCGGCCGCCGGGCCCGAGGGCCACCGCGCCGCGTGCCACTTCGCCGAGCAGTTCGTGGCCGCCTCGCCCGAGGAGGTGCTCACGCCGTGAGCGATCCCATCCTGTCCGTCCGCGACCTGGTGAAGCACTTCCCGATCACCCAGGGCGTGCTGTTCAAGAAGACGATCGGCCAGGTCCACGCCGTCGACGGCGTCTCGTTCGACCTCCACCCCGGCGAGACCCTCGGGGTGGTCGGCGAGTCCGGCTGCGGCAAGTCGACGCTGGCGCAGGTCCTCATGCGCCTCGAGCCCCCGACGTCGGGCACGGTCACCTTCGACGGCGAGGACCTGTTCGCGAAGTCGGGCGCGGCGCTCAAGGCGTGGCGGCGGGACATGCAGATCGTGCTGCAGGACCCGTACACCTCGCTCAACCCGCGCAAGACCGTCGGCGACATCGTCGGCGAGCCGTTCGAGATCCACCCCGAGGTGGCCCCGAAGGGCGACCGCAGGCGGAAGGTGCAGGAGCTGCTGGAGGTGGTCGGCCTCAACCCCGAGCACATCCGCCGCTACCCCCACCAGTTCTCCGGCGGCCAGCGCCAGCGCATCGGCATCGCCCGGGCGCTCGCGCTGCGGCCGCGGGTGATCGTGTGCGACGAGCCGGTGTCGGCGCTCGACGTGTCCATCCAGGCCCAGGTGATGAACCTGCTGGGCGAGCTGCAGACCGAGTTCGGGCTCTCCTACGTCTTCATCGCCCACGACCTGGGCGTCGTCCGGCACCTGTCGGACCGCGTCGCCGTGATGTACCTCGGCAAGATCGTCGAGATCGGCGACAGCGAGTCGATCTACGAGCGGGCCACCCACCCGTACACGCAGGCGCTGCTGTCCTCGGTGCCCGTGCCGGACCCGTCGTTGCGCGGCAAGCGGGAGGTCATCCGGCTGACCGGGGACGTGCCCAGCCCGGCCGACCCGCCGTCGGGATGTCGCTTCCGTACCCGCTGCCCGAAGGCGGAGGCCATCTGCGCCGAGCAGGAGCCGCCGCTCGTGGCGGGGGAGTCGAGCGACCACCCGTCGGCGTGCCACTTCGCCGAGGTGCGGCAGGTCCTGCCGGTGGCGTGAGGTCGCGGGGGAGTGGGGCCGCGTGGCCTCACTCCCCGGTGAGCTGCTTGGCCATCTGCTGGGCGGTGACCTCGTAGCCGGCCGAGGTGTAGAGCGCGATGGCGGCGCGGTTGCCGCCGAAGACGTTGAGCCCGAGCCGCTGCGCGCCGTCGCCGTGCGCGACCCGTTCGACCGCGGCCATGACCGCCCGGCCGTATCCCTGACCGCGCAGGTCCTCGTCGATCCGGATCTCGTAGAGCCAGAGCATGTCGTCGGCGTCCTCGGAGGGCCCGAGCCAGACCTGGCCGACCGTGCGTTCCCTGGTCCACGCCGTGAGCAGCCGGTGGCCCGGGGTGTCCGCACCGTCGGGGAGGAGACGCGCGAGGTCGTCCCGGGCCTTCCGCTCCGCCGCCTCCGCCGAACGGGACCGGCGCAGGGACTCGACGTACTCGCGTTCCTGGCGTTCCCGGAAGTGCTCGAACTCGTCCGGCGTCATGGTCAGGAGCGCGATGTCCACCCGGCGAGCATGACGGCGCCCGCAACGGGATTCGGGGTGTCCGACCCACCTGGCACGATGATCGGTGTGGACCCGATCGACGAGTGGAGCAAGGCCCAGGAGCGTGTGATCGCGCTCCTGGAGGGCGCGAGCGCGGAGCAGGTGGAGAGCCGCGTCCCGTCCTGCCCGGACTGGACGGTGCGCGACCTGTTCAGCCACATGGTCGGGCTCGGCACCGACGTGGTCGCGGGCGACGAGCCCGACGACCACAACGAGACGTGGACCGCGAAGCAGGTCGAGGCCCGGCGCGACCACTCCGTGGCGCAGCTGGTCGAGGAGTGGCGGGCGACCGCCGAGCCGCTGCGCGCGTGGATGCGGGAGCACGGCCCACGCCCGCTCGGCGACGTGATCATCCACGAGCAGGACCTGCGGGGCGCCCTCGGCGTGCCCGGCGGCAAGGACTCGGGCGGCGTGGCGCTGATCCGCGACCGCTTCGCCCCGCGCGTCGGCGGCCGCCTGCCGGAGGGGACCACCCTGGGCCTCGTCGGGAAGCAGTGGTCCTGGGCGTCGGACGACGGTGACCCGGAGCAGGCCGACGTCGTCCTGCACGCCGACGAGTTCGAGCTGCACCGCGCCTCGCTCGCCCGGCGCTCCGCGAACCAGATCCGGTCGTGGACCACGAAGGGCGACGTCGAGCCGGTCCTCGACGCGTTCGCCACCCTCGGGGACCTGCCGGCGGAGGACCGGACCGAGTGAGCCGCATGGTGCTCGTCCACGCCCATCCCGACGACGAGACGATCACGTGCGGCGGACTCATGGCCCGGGCGGTCGACGCCGGGTGGGACGTCACGCTCGTCACCTGCACGCTCGGCGAGCTCGGTGAGGTGATCCCGCCGGAGCTGACGTACCTGGAGGGCTCCGCCGACCTCGCGCCCTACCGCGCCAAGGAGCTGGCGGCCGCCTGCGCCGCGCTCGGGGTCACCGACCACCGGTTCCTCGGCGACGAGGGACGCTGGCACGACTCCGGGATGGTCTCCACCGGCGAGGGCATCCGCGCCGCCGCCCCCGCCCACCTGGCCGAGGGCGCGTTCGCCACGCGCGCCGACGTCGACCTCCAGGTCCACCAGCTCGTCGAGATCCTCGCCGAGGCCACGCCCGACGTCGTCATCAGCTACGACGCCTCCGGCGGCTACGGCCATCCCGACCACGTCCGCGCCCACGAGATCGCCGGCGGCGCCGTCGAGCGGATCGACCCGCTCGGGGAGCGCGTCGGGTTGTACGCGGCGGTCTCGCCGTACGGCGACGTCGAGCGTGGGCTGGAGGCCCTGCGTCGCCGCTCCTGGCTCGGACTTCCCGTGCCGGACGTGACCGGGCTGCCCACGGTCCCCGACGACACCGTGACCGTGCGGATCGAGCTCGGGTCCGCGCGGGTGCGCAAGCTCGCCGCGCTGCGCGCGCACGCCACGCAGATCACCGTGCACGACGACGGATCCGAGCCGCCCGCCTACGCCCTCTCCAACGAGCTGGCGCAGCCGGTGGTCGGGGTCGAGGGCTTCGTGCTGCTGCGGGGTCCCGACGGCGGGTTGGCGGCGCTCTCGGCGTGAGGGTGACGGTCCTGGCGGTCGTCCTCCTCGACGTCGCCCTGCTCGCGCTGACCGAGGTGGCGTGGCTGACGCTCGAGGTCGGGTCGGTCCCGCTGCCGCTGTCGATCCTCGTGGCGGCGGTGACGACGCCGCTGGCGGTGCGGGTGGTCGACCGGTGCTTCCCGGGGTCGCGGCTCGTGTTCGCGCCGCTGGTGACGTGGTTCGTCGTCGTCGTGGTGTTCGGCTTCTGGAGCCCGACCGGTGTCGGCACCTTCCCGGCCGACTGGCGGTCCCTCGTGCTGATCGCGGCCGGGCTGTTCCCGGGCGTGTGGATGGCGAGCCGGCCCGTCCGCCCGTCCGCGCCGGTGGAGGTCTGAGCCCGGGGTAGCGCGCCTGCTGCCGGCCGGTCGGGTGCTGGGGAAATCTGCGCGGGGCGCACACACTCTGCGGGGCGGCAGGCCGGGTGCGGGGAAATCTGCGCGGGGCGCACACACTCTGCGGGGCGGCAGGTCGGGTGCGGGGGAAATCTGCGCGGGGCGCACACACCCGCTCCCGGGGGACCGGCGGGAGACGATCGACGGCGGGCCTGCGGGTGTGTGCGTGGCGCGCAGGTTTCTGGAGGGTCGGCTGCAGGCGAGGCCGGAGTGTGTGCGGGACGCGCAGGTTTCCGGAGGGTCGGCTGCAGGCGGGGCCGGAGTGTGTGCGCGACGCACACGCCCGACCGCGTCCTCAGCGCCCCCGGTGCTCGGCCCCGGACAGCCCGATCAGCGTCCACACCGCGGAGACGCCCAGCATCGGCACCGCGAACGCCGCGATGTTCGGCGCCAGGTCGATGTCGATCCGGCACGCCGCCAGGAGGGCCACCGCGACGACCATGCCGAGCACCCCGTCGCCCACCCGCACCGCACGCGGTGGGGGAGGCGGTCGGTGGGCCGCGGCGGCCGCGGCGGCCGCGCGGGGACCGGGAGCCGCACCGTCGACGACGACCGGGCCCGACCCGGCGTCGGGAACGGGCTCCCCGCGCCGCCGGGGCAGGCCGCGCCCGACGAGCTCCTCGACGGCGTCGCCCAGCCCGGCGCGGGCGACCCGCACCGTGCGGGTGGCGTGCCGCAGTACGCGGCGGCCGTCGGCCGAGTGCTCGGCGTACTCGACCTCCCACTCGTCGAGCCCCCGCACCGGACGGAAGAGCAGGCGCCGCTCCCGGCGCCCGGCGGGCGGGAACCACCAGGACACCGCACCGGCGCGGCTCGCGCCGTAGTGCGCGCCGAGGGCGGTCAGCTGCGGGCCGACGGCCGCCCGCACCACGTTCGCCCGCACGTCCACCCGCCCACTGTGACCCACGCCATGCGGTGTGGCCACCCCCGCATTCGGGCATGAGGCGGGCATGGCCGCCGTCTCCGACGAGTACATGATCAGCGTGCTGCGCCCGTTCGTCGCCGCGACCGGCCCGGTGCTCGCCGGGCTGCGCGACGCCGACCCCTTCCGGCTGGGCAAGCTCGCCCAGCGGCGCTCGCTGGAGCTGGAGGGTCCGGCGCAGGAGGAACCGCCGGCCACGAGCCGGGTGCGGAAGATCGGTCGGGGTGTCCGTCGCCTGCGTGGGCGGGTGCTCGACCGCCTCGCGACCTCCCGCCTGCCCGGCACCCCGCGCTGGGCGGTGATGTCGCCCGAGGAGCGCGACCAGTGGTGGGTCGGGCGCGTGGGGCGCTTCACCTCGGCGATCGCGGCGTTCCCGGGCATCGGCGGCGCCCTGGCGCGCCGGCTGCCCGTCTCGGACATCCTCGGGCTGTCCGCGCAGGGTCTGGTGGTCTGCGCGATCGCGGGCGAGCACGGTGTGACCGGGCGCGACGAGCAGGTCCGGCTCCTCGCGGCCGTGCTGTTCGAGCGCGACCTGACCCCGGACGGCAACGCCCACGGCGACCAGGTCGAGCGCGACGCCGCGGACCTGACCGGCGACCTCCACCGCGACCACTCCGGCGACAGCCGCCTGCGGTCGCTCGCGCGGGCGGTGTGGCGGATGGGGCGCTCGCTGTTCGCCCTCCACGACGAGCTGGGGCGCCGACCGCAGGGCCGGCGGTTCTGGCGGGCCCTCGCGAACCTGCCGGTCGTGGGTGCCTTCGGGGCCTACAAGGCCGAGCGCTCGGGCCTCAAGCGGGCCGCGAAGCGGACCGCCGCGTGGGTGGCCCGGGAGCGCGGGTAGCCGCGGCGGCCGGTCCGGAACGGGTGTGGCGCCTGACACGTCGTGGGACGGGCGACCCGCCCGGGCACGACGCGCCGCCGAACGGAATACTGCGGGGGCGTTTCATCGCCGTGTGCGGGCCGACCACCACCGGCCCGGTGGTGAGGACACTTGAGCTGAGTAGGGAGCAGGAGCCGACGTGACGTACGTGATCGCCGAACCGTGTGTGGACGTGCTCGACAAGGCGTGCATCGAGGAGTGCCCGGTCGACTGCATCTACGAGGGCGGTCGGATGATGTACATCCACCCCGACGAGTGCGTCGACTGCGGTGCCTGTGAGCCGGTCTGCCCGGTCGAGGCCATCTACTACGAGGACGACGTGCCGGACCAGTGGTCCGTGTACACCCAGGCCAACGTCGACTTCTTCGACGAGCTGGGCTCGCCGGGCGGCGCCTCCAAGGTGGGCAAGGTCGACAAGGACGCGGGCCCGGTGCCGAGCCTGCCGCCGCAGGGCGAGTGAGTCTGCCCGCTCTTCCGGACTTCCCCTGGGACAGTCTCGCCGCGGAGACGGCGACGGCGCGGTCGCACCCCGACGGCGTCGTCGACCTCTCCGTGGGCACCCCGGTCGACCCGGTGCCCGCCGTCGTCGCGACCGCCCTGCAGGAGGCCTGGAACTCACCGGGCTACCCGCAGACCCACGGCACGCCCGCGCTGCGGCACGCCGTGGTCGAGGCGCTCGCGCGCCGCTTCGGGGTGACCGGGCTGGAACCCGACGCGGTGCTGCCGACGATCGGCTCCAAGGAGCTGGTCGCCTGGCTGCCGACGCTGCTCGGGCTGCGCGGGGCGACCGTCGCGATCCCGTCGCTGGCGTACCCGACCTACGAGGTCGGGGCGCTGCTGGCGGGCGCAGAGGCGGTGCGCGTTCCCGACGACGGGTCGCTGCCGCGCGACACGCGGCTGGTCTGGCTCAACTCGCCGTCCAACCCCACGGGGCGGGTGCTGTCGGCCGAGGCGCTCGCCGCGCGGGTGGCCGAGGCGCGGGGGATCGGCGCGGTCGTGGCGTCCGACGAGTGCTATCTCGGCCTGCCCGGTCCCGGGTCGGATCCGGTGTCGGTGCTGGACCCGCGGGTGCACGGTGGCTCGCTCGAGGGGCTGCTGGCGGTCCACTCGCTGTCGAAGACCTCGCAGCTCGCGGGCTACCGGGCGGCGTTCGTCGCGGGTGACCCGGCGCTGGTGTCGTCGCTCCTCGCGGTGCGCAAGCACGCCGGGATGATCGTGCCGCGGCCGGTGCAGGAGGCGATGACGGCGGCGCTGTCCGACGACCTGCACGTCGCGGAGACCCGTCAGCGCTACGACGCCCGCCGCGCCGTGCTCCGGCCCGCGCTCGAGGCGGCCGGGTTCACGATCGACCACTCCGAGGCCGGCCTGTACCTGTGGGCCACCCGCGGCGAGGCGTGCCGGGCGACGGTGGCGTGGTTCGCCGAGCGCGGCGTCCTCGTCGCGCCGGGGGAGTTCTACGGGCCCGACGGCGGCCGGCACGTCCGGATCGCGCTCACGGCCTCCGACGAGCGCATCGAGGCGGGCGCGGCCCGGCTGGGCGACTGATGCTGATCTTCGGGACGCGGCGGACCGCGAAGCAGCTCGCCGTGCTGATGCTGACCTGTCCGCAGGGGCACCCGGCCGCGCACACCGTGACCCGGCTCGTCACGCGGTTCACGCTGTTCTTCGTGCCGACCTTCCGGGTGCGGACCCGGCACGTCGTGCAGTGCACGATGTGCGGGCTCTCCGGGCAGGTGTCGAAGGAGAAGGCGGCGGAGCTCGTCAGGCAGGCCGCGAGCACGTGACGAGCCGATAGCCGACGTCGAGCACCGTGGCGCAGCCCTCGAGCGCGTGGGCCAGGTGGGCGGCGATCCGCGGGTCGGTGGTCCGGCGCGTGGCGTATCCGCGGCCGAGCGTGCGGTACGGGTCGGTCACGCGAGCCGGCCGGTGGCCGGGTCGAGCCACCGCAGCACGCCCACCACGAACCCGTCGAGTTCGGCGTGGTCGGCGAGACGAGCGAGGACGATCGCGTCGTCGACCTCGACGTAGTCGTGCACGAGGACGTTCCGGAAGCCGACGGCGCGGCCCAGGCGGTCGGCGAGGGCCGGGTCGAGGACACCGTGTCGCCCGAGAACCCGGACGGCGTCGGCGTTGGTGCCGGGCGCTCCCCACGACTCGGAGGCCGCCAGGTGTTGCGCGATGTCCATGCACCCTCCGATCGCCGTCACGAAGGCGTACTTGATTCCGCGCAGCCAGGCTTCGTCCGCTCGCCGGGACTCGTCGGCGCCGGCTTCGCGGTCCAGGAACGCCAGGTCCGCCGGGATCGACCGCAACAGCGCCAGCACACGCGCCTCATCGACCACCGAGGACACTCCTCCGGAAGTCCTCCTCGGCCCGGTGCATCCGCGGCAGCTCGTCCACGAAGATCTTCCGGGTCGTCGCCGTCCACCGGACCCGTGCCACCGGCTCGTCGTCGAACAGCAGCACCCCGTACATCGCGACCCGACCGGCGAGGAGCAGGGGCGCGCCGTCGAGGACGAGCAGGTCGACGTCGGCCGGGAGGTCGACCTCGAACGCGGCGGGCGCGTACTCACCCCACCAGGCGGCGACGTCGACGTCCGAGTCGGGACGGTGCGTGCCCGCCGCGCGGCTCCCGTGCAGGAACCCGAACCGCGCGCCGGCCGCCCGCAGCGCCGCGACGATCTCGGCGCGACGGTCGTCCGGGAGGGCGTCGGTCACGGGAACGAGTGTGGCACCTGGTCCGGTCCGCGGCCCGCACCTCGCCCCCCGGGACGGACCCGTGCGGGGCGCACGAGCGCGGTGGAGGCCCATGAGGGTCCGCTCATCATCGCTTCGGACGGCGCAGATGGACCCGTCGTCGGAATCAGTTCTTGTGCAGGGCCTCGTTGAGCTCGACCTTCGCGCCCTCGGTGCGCGGCAGCGCCTCGACGGCGCCGGAGGTGGAGTTGCGGCGCAGCAGCAGGCCGGACCGCCCGGAGAGCTCGACGGCCTTCACGACGGACCCGTCGTCCAGCGTGACGCGCGTCCCCGCGGTGACGTAGAGGCCGGCCTCGACCACGCAGTCGTCGCCCAGCGAGATCCCGATGCCGGCGTTCGCGCCCAGCAGGCAGCGCTCGCCGATCGAGATGACCTCCTTGCCGCCGCCCGAGAGCGTGCCCATGATCGAGGCGCCGCCGCCGACGTCGGAACCGTCGCCCACGACGACCCCGCCCGAGATGCGGCCCTCGACCATCGACGCGCCGAGGGTGCCGGCGTTGAAGTTGACGAAGCCCTCGTGCATCACCGTGGTGCCCTCGGCGAGGTGCGCGCCGAGCCGGACGCGGTCGGCGTCACCGATCCGCACGCCCGTGGGGACGACGTAGTCGACCATCCGCGGGAACTTGTCCACCGCGTACACGGTGACGGGGCCGCGCCCGCGCAGCCGCGCGCGGACCCGCTCGAACTCCGGGACGGGGCACGGGCCGTGGTTGGTCCACACGACGTTGGCGAGCAGCCCGAACAAGCCGGTCAGGTCGACGCCGTGCGGCGGCACGAGGCGGTGCGAGATGAGGTGCAGGCGCAGGTAGACGTCGTAGGCCGAGGCGGGCGGGCCGGTCAGGTCGGCGACGGTGCGCACCGCCACGACCTCGACGCCGCGGTCGGCGTCGGTGCCCAGCGCGTCCACCAGGGACGGCTCGAGCTCGCCCGCGGGGACGACGACGGTGCCGGGCTCGGCGGCCATGTCGTCGGCGTCGGAGGACAGCTCCGGCAGCGGGTACCAGGTGTCCAGGACGGTGCCGTCGAGCGCGACGGTCGCGAGGCCGAGTCCGACGGCCCTGGCCGGGGTGGTGCTAGCGGTGCTCATCGCCGACCAGCCTATCGGGGGCCTCTAACCTGGGCCGTCGTGCGCATCGATCTGTCCGCCGACCCCGTCGACCTCACCGCGGCCCTCGTGGACGTGCCCTCGGTCTCGGGGGACGAGAAGGCCCTCGCGGACGCGGTGGAGGTCGCGCTGCGCGGCTGCGAGCACCTCGAGGTGGTCCGCAGCGGCGAGGCGGTGCTGGCCCGTACCCGGCTGGGCCGCGACCGACGGGTGCTGCTCGCCGGGCACCTCGACACCGTGCCGATCGCCGACAACGTGCCGTCGCGGCGCGAGGGCGACCTGCTCTACGGCTGCGGGACCTCCGACATGAAGGCCGGGGTCGCCGTCATGGCCCACCTCGCCGCCACGGTGGCCGAGCCCGTGCACGACGTCACCCTCGTGCTCTACGACTGCGAGGAGATCGAGGCGACCCGCAACGGGCTGGGCCGCATCGAGCGGACGCTGCGCGACTGGCTCGACGCCGACCTCGCGATCCTGGGGGAGCCGACCTCGGGAGCCGTGGAGGGCGGCTGCCAGGGGACGATGCGGGCCGTGCTGACCCTGTCCGGGCGGCGGGCGCACAGCGCACGCTCGTGGCTCGGGGACAACGCCATCCACGCGGCGGCGCCCGTGCTCGACCGGCTCGCGGCGTACGAGGCCCGGTCGGTCGACATCGACGGCTGCGTCTACCGCGAGGGCCTGCAGGCCGTGCGGATCGGCGGCGGCGTGGCGGGCAACGTCGTGCCGGACGTCTGCGAGGTGACGGTGAACTTCCGCTTCGCGCCGGACCGGTCGGTCGAGCAGGCCGAGCAGCACGTGCGCGAGGTGTTCGACGGCGTCCCGCTGGAGATCACCGACCGCTCGCCGGGAGCGCTGCCGGGGCTGTCCGCGCCGGCCGCGGCGGAGTTCGTCGCCGCCTCGGGCGAGACGCCGGTGGCCAAGTACGGCTGGACCGACGTGTCCCGGTTCTCCGCGCTCGGCATCCCGGCGGTCAACTTCGGCCCCGGCGACCCGAACCTCGCGCACACCCGCGACGAGCACGTGGACGTCCGCCGCATCACGGCGGGCACGGAGACGCTCCGCAGGTACCTGACGGCCCGTGAGTACTTCTGACGGGTATGACCGTCAGAAGTACTCACGAGGCGAAGCCACCTCTAGCTGGCCGCCAGCGCCGCGTCGCGGCCGGCCGTCAGCTGCGTGGCGACCCCGGCGACCCGCTCGCCGGCGAACCGCGCGGCCTGCCGGGTCTCGTCGGCGATCGGGATGGAGCCCTGGCCGTCGACGTGGGAGACGCCGTACGGGTTGCCGGTCGCGAACATGATCGCGTCGGTGTAGCCGGGCGAGACGATGATGCCGCCGAAGTGGTGGATCGTGTTGTAGAGCGCCAGCAGCGTCGACTCCTGGCCGCCGTGCGCCGTCGAGCTCGAGGTGAAGCCCGAGTACACCTTGTCGGCCAGCAGGCCCTGCGCCCACTGCGGGCCCAGCGTGTCGATGAACTGCTTGAGCTGCGCGGAGACGTTGCCGTACCGGGTCGGCGTCCCGAAGATCACGGCGTCGGCCCAGAGGACGTCGTCGGCGGTGGCCTCCGGGGTGTCCGCGGTCTCCTCGCGGTGGGCCTTCCACTTCTCGTTCGAGTCGATGGCGGCCTGGGGCGCCAGCTCGTGCACCGTGCGCAGGCGCACCTCGGCGCCGGCCTTCTCGGCACCGGCGGCGTACTCCTGGGCCAGCTGGTGGATCGTGCCGGTCTGGCTGTAGTAGATGACCGCGACCTTGGTGCTCACTGCTGATCGTCCTTCCCGACGACGGGGATGGTTGCTTCTTCAACTGCATACCCGCAGGGACGGGTCGCACACGCCGAATTCGGGTGACCGCCGTCCGTCCGCCGCGAACCGTGCGCCGGGGCGTCCCTACGCTGGGCGTCGTGACGGAAGCCCGATTCGACGACCTGACGACGCCGCGGCCGACGACCATCGACAAGCGGCGCGCGGAGCACAAGGACCCGGCGCGGCTGTCCTCCACCACCGACCAGCGGCTGCTCGACTCCCGCGGCCCGGGCGACTGGGTGCACTCCGACGCGTGGCGCGTGCAGCGCATCCAGGCCGAGTTCGTCGAGGGCTTCTCGGTGCTCGCCGAGATCCCGCGCGCGGTCACCGTGTTCGGCTCCGCGCGCACCGCCCCGGACCACCCCGACTACGCCACCGGCATGGAGCTGGGCTCCGCCCTCGCCCGCGCCGGATACGCGGTCATCACCGGCGGCGGGCCGGGGATCATGGAGGCCGCCAACCGCGGCTGCTCCGAGGCCGGCGGCCTGTCCGTCGGCCTGGGCATCGAGCTGCCGTTCGAGCAGGGCCTCAACCCGTGGGTCGACCTCGGTGTCGGCTTCCGCTACTTCTTCGCCCGCAAGACGATGTTCGTGAAGTACGCGCAGGCGTTCGTGTGCCTGCCCGGCGGCTTCGGCACCCTCGACGAGCTGTTCGAGGCGCTGGTGCTGGTCCAGACCGGGAAGGTCACCCGCTTCCCCGTCGTGCTGCTCGGCTCGGCGTACTGGGGCGGGCTCGTCGACTGGGTGCGCACCACCGCCCTCGACCACGGCGTCATCAGCCCGAAGGACGTCGACCTGATCCACGTCGTCGACGACGTGGCGGAGGTCGTCGCGATCGTCGAGCGGGGCTTCCAGGACCTGGTGGAGCAGTGAGCTCGACGAAGGCCGTCTGCGTCTTCTGCGCCTCCGGCCCGGTCGGGGAGGAGTACCTCGCCCTGGCCCGCGACCTCGGCACGGCGATCGCGGGACGCGGCTGGACGCTGGTCTCCGGCGGCGGGCGCGTCGGGATGATGGGCGAGGTCACGCGCGCCGCGCGCGCCGCGGGCGGGCACACCCTCGGGGTGATCCCGGAGGGCCTCGTGCACCGCGAGGTCGCCGACGAGGACTCGACCGAGCTCGTCGTCGTGCCGGGGATGCGGGAGCGCAAGGCCGAGATGGACGCGCGGTCGGACGCGTGGATCGCGCTGCCCGGCGGGCTCGGCACGCTCGAGGAGCTGTTCGAGGCGTGGACCTCGCGCTACCTGCAGATGCACGACAAGCCCGTGGTCGTGTGCGACCCCGGCGGCTTCTACGACGGGCTCCTGGCCTGGCTCGACGGTCTCCGGGGCACCGGGTTCGTCGGGGAGGTCGCGCTCGCGACCCTCGTCCGGACGACGACCGTGGACGCGGCCCTGGACGCCTGCGCATGACCGACTGGTTCGCCCGACGGACCTGGGCGGAGCCGGCGTGGACGGTCGGCGGGCTCGCGGACGCGAAGGCGGGGCGCACCGTCTCGGTGGTGCTCCCGGCGCTCGACGAGGAGGCGACGGTCGGCGGCGTCGTGGCGGCGGTCCGGCCCCTGCTCGGGTCGCTGGTCGACGAGCTCGTCGTCGTGGACTCCGGTTCGACCGACGACACCGCACGGGTCGCCCGCGCCGCCGGCGCACGCGTGGTGAGCCGGGAGGAGGCGCTGCCCGGTGTCGAGGTCCGTCCCGGCAAGGGCGAGGTGCTGTGGCGGGGGCTCGCCGCGACGACCGGCGACCTGGTCGTCTACCTCGACGCCGACCTCGTCGACCTCGACCCCGCGTTCGTCCCCTCGCTGCTCGGTCCGCTGCTCACCGCGCCCGGCGTCGAGCTCGTCAAGGGCTTCTACCACCGGCCGCTGCGCCTCGGGGAGCACGACGCGGTCCGCGACGGCGGGGGCCGGGTCACCGAGCTGGTGGCGCGTCCCGCGCTCGCGGCACTGCGCCCGGAGCTCGCCGGCATCGTCCAACCGCTCGGCGGTGAGTACGCCGCGACGCGGTCGCTGCTCGAGTCGCTGCCCTTCGCGGGCGGCTACGGGGTGGAGATCGGGCTGCTGCTCGACACGCTGGAGCGCCGCGGGCTCGACGCCATCGCCCAGGTCGACCTCGGCGTGCGCAAGCACCGGCACCGCTCGCTGCGCGAGCTCGGCGTCACGTCCGCCGAGGTGCTCGGGGCGGTCCTGCGGCGCAGCGGCGTCCCCGACGCCGGGCCGGGTCGGCTCCGGCAGTTCGTCCCGGTCGGGGGGCACTGGCTGCCCGAGGACCACGCCGTCGCCGCGCACGATCGTCCGCCCCTGCGTGCGCTGCGCGCGTGTGAGCACTTTCCGTCGCGATAGCCACGGAACGTGCTCACACGGCCGGAGGCCACAATGAGGCCATGGGCAGTGCTCTGGTGTACGTCCTCGTCGTCGGGGCGGTCGCGGCGGTCGTCTACCTCGCCACGTCGCTGCTGGCCGGGCGGGGGGAGGAACTGGCCCCCATGCCCCCCGGCGCCACGCCCACCCGGCTGCCGGCGCGGGACCTGCTCGGGTCCGACGTGCGGGGGCTGCGGTTCCAGCAGGCGTTCCGCGGATACCGGATGAGCGAGGTGGACTGGGCGCTCGACCGGCTGGCCGCCGAGGTCGACACGCTGCGGTCGCGGCTGGCGGTGTACGAGGGACCCCCTCGCGCCCGCGACGCCGCCGACGCGGGGGACGACCCGGAGCCGGACACGGTCGTCGACCCCAGTCCCACCGACCCGACGGTCGGAGTCGGTGGAGCCGCGAAGGGACCCGCACATGGCAACGCGTGACATCACGGTCGGCGTCGACATCGACGCGCCGGCCGACGTCGTCTGGAAGGCTGTCACCGACTGGGAGGGCCAGAGCGAGTGGATGCTCGGCACCGGGGTCCGGGTGACGAAGGGCGACGGCGTCGGGGTGGGCTCCGAGCTCGCGGCCACCACCGGCGTCGGCCCGCTCGGGGTCACCGACACGATGCGCATCGTCGGCTGGGATCCGCCGCACCGGGCGACCGTGGTGCACACCGGCTCGGTGGTGCGCGGGTCCGGCACCTTCACCGTCATCGAGATCGGCCCGGGACGTTCCCGGTTCGAGTGGGGTGAGCGGCTCGACCTGCCGCTCGGGGTGCTCGGCGCCCTCGGGTGGCCGCTGGTCTCGCCGGTGTTCGCGCTGGGGCTGAAGTACTCGCTGCGCAAGCTCGCGTCCCGCTGCGAGGCCGAGCGGTGACCACGCCGCCCGACGACGCCGTGCTCGGGGAGGACGGCGTCGCCCGGTGCCCGTGGGGTGCGCAGGACCCGCTGCTGCGCGAGTACCACGACACCGAGTGGGGCCACGTCCTGCACGGCCGCGACGCGCTCTACGAGCGGCTCTGCCTCGAGGCGTTCCAGTCGGGCCTGTCGTGGCTCGTCATCCTGCGCAAGCGCCCCGCGTTCCGGGAGGCGTTCGCGCGGTTCGACGTGGACGCGGTGGCGGCCTTCGACGAGGCCGACGTCGAGCGGCTGCTGGCCGACGCCGGGATCGTCCGGAACCGGCAGAAGATCGAGGCGGCGATCTCCAACGCGGCGGCCGTGCTGCGGATCGAGGCCGAGG
The DNA here is from genome assembly GCF_021026295.1 of Actinomycetospora soli. Lineage (GTDB taxonomy): Bacteria > Actinomycetota > Actinomycetes > Mycobacteriales > Pseudonocardiaceae > Actinomycetospora > Actinomycetospora soli. The sequence goes on along the minus strand of NZ_JAJNDA010000004.1, from coordinate 331,887 downwards.
GGCCGGGCCTGGACGCCCTGCTGTGGTCGTTCGCGCCCGACCCCTCGCCGGCGCCGCCCCGCACGCTCGGCGAGGTCGCCGCGACCACGCCGGCGTCCACCGCGATGGCCTCCGAGCTCCGCCGGCGGGGCCTCCGGTTCGTCGGTCCGACCACCGCGCACGCGTTGATGCAGGCCACCGGCATGGTCGACGACCACCTCGTCGGGTGCTTCCGCGCGACGCGCTGAGCGACACACCGATGCCGATGATCGCTCCGGTGTCGTGCCCCGCGACGGAATGGGGAAGAATCGTCGCGCGGTGTGCAGTGTGCCCGGACCGGGTTCACTGCCACGACGACCATGCGGAGGGAGCACGACTATGGCGGCCATGAAGCCCCGGACCGGAGACGGTCCCCTCGAGGTCACCAAGGAGGGGCGCGGCATCGTGATGCGCGTGCCGCTCGAGGGTGGGGGCCGGCTCGTCGTCGAGATGACCGCCGACGAGGCGGGCGATCTGCGGGAGGCCCTCTCCTCGATCTCGTCCTGACCCGGTGAGTGCCCCGCTGACGGCGCCCTTCGCCGCCCCGACGCTGCCCACCCCGCTCGCGGAGATCCGTCTCGTCGATCCCGGGGCGGGACCGTCCGGGGCGGCGCTGGTGCGTCTGTGCCGGACCGGCGACGACGCCGGCGCCCCGGCGGACGCCCCGAGCGGCTGGGTGCCGTCCGCCGGTGCCGTCGCCGCGCTCGTGCCAGACGAGGGCGCAGGCCGGTGGCTCGTCGGTGCCGGCGCGGGCGGCGCGAAGGACTGGCGCGGTGCGGGTGCCGCCGCGGTGCGGGTGGCGAGCGGTCGCTCCGAGCCCGGCGTGCTCTTCGGCGCCGGGGACGAGGGGCCGGCGCGGCTGCACGTCGTTCCCGACGACGGGGTGTCCCCCGACTGGTCGGCGCTGGCCACCGGCCTGCTGCTGGGCTCCCACCGGTTCTCGGTGCGCTCGGCGCAGCCCGCCGCGGCTCCGGTCGTGACGGTGGAGATCCCGTCCGACGAGCGACCCGCCGTGGAGCGGGCCCTGGTGCTCGCCGGCGCCACGGCCATCGCCCGCGACCTCGCCGACAGCCCGTCGGGGGCGAAGTCCCCCGCGTGGTTCGCCGAGCAGGCGCTCGCCGCCCTCGCCGCGGCCGACGGCGTCGGTGCCGTGGTGCGCGACGAGCAGTGGCTCGCCGAGCAGGGGTTCGGCGGCGTCCTCGCCGTCGGCGGCGGCTCGTCCCGCCCGCCGCGGTTCCTCGAGCTCACGTGGGCCCCGGCGTCCGCGACCCGGCACGTCGTGCTGGTCGGCAAGGGCATCACCTTCGACACCGGCGGCATCTCGATCAAGCCGAACGCGGGCATGGCCGACATGCGCACCGACTGCTCGGGCGGCGCGGCCGTCGTCGGGGCGCTCGCCGCGGTCGCCGCGCTCGACCTGCCGGTGCGGGTCACCGGCCTGGTGCCGCTCGCGGAGAACCACGTGTCCGGCTCCGCCTACCGGCCCGGGGACGTGGTGCGGCACTACGACGGACGCACCACCGAGGTCACCAACACCGACGCCGAGGGCCGCATGGTGCTGGCCGACGCGCTCGGCTACGCGGTCGCGACGCTCGCCCCGGACGTCGTCGTGGACGTCGCGACCCTGACCGGCGCGATGAAGGTCGCGCTCGGTGTGCGCACCGGCGGCCTCTTCGCGACGACCGACGACCTCGCGGCGGCGCTCGCCGAGGCGGGCGCCGCGACCGGCGAGGCGTGGTGGCGGGTGCCCCTCGCGGCCGGCCACGACCCCGACGTCGACTCGCAGCTCGCCGACGTGCGCCAGGCGCCACCCGGCCCCGGCGGCATCGTCGCCGCGCTGTTCCTCCGTCGCTTCGTGGGCGACGTGCCGTGGGCGCACCTCGACATCGCCGGCCCCGCCCGCTGCGACGCGCCGCACGAGGAGGTCGCCAAGGGCGCGACCGGCTTCGCGGCGCGCACGCTCGTCGAGTTCTGCGCCCGCCGGGCCACCTGACGCTCGGAGCGGGGTGTGCTCAGCCCAGCAGCGAGGCGCAGAGCAGGCCGTCGGACACGGGCAGTAGCAGCGGGGCGAGGCGCTCGTCGGTCCGCACCATCCGCACCGTCTCGCGCAGCGCCGCCGAGATCGCGTCGCGGCGGGCGGGATCGGTGACGCGGCCCGTCCAGCAGACGTTGTCGAGGACGACGACGCCGCCCGGGCGCAGCAGCCGGACCGCCTCGGCGAGGTAGCGCGGGTACTCGACGGTGGCCGCGTCGACGAGCACGAGGTCGTACGCGGAGTCGGAGAGCCGGGGCAGCACCTCGAGCGCCCGCCCGGTGATCATGCGGACCCGGCCCGAGCCGAAGCCGGCCTCCGCGCACGTGATGCGGGTCAGCCGCTGGTGCGTGGCCTCGGTGTCGATGCTGGTCAGCAGCCCCTCCCGCGGCATCCCCCGGAGCAGGCTGACGGTGCCGATCCCGGCGCCCGTGCCGATCTCGACGACCGCGCGGGCCCGACCGGCGGACGCGAGGAAGGTCAGGGCGGCCGCGGCGCCGGCCCCGATCGGGACGATGCCGTGCTCGGCCGCCCGCTCCCGGGCCGTCGTGAGGACGTCGTCCTCGGCGGTGAAGTGCTCGGCGCGCGCCCGCAGCCGTTCCCGCTCGCCGGCGCCCTCGTCGAGGTCGACGTCCTCCACCGGGAGGGGACCGACCGGCTCGACCGGCTCCGACCCGACGTCGGGAAGATCGGCCGGGACGAGCCGGGGGAGGGTCTGCGGCGTGGTGGTCGGCTCCTCATCGCCCGGGCGGGGCCGCCCCGCGAACGAGGTGCTGGGCAGGCGCAGCGGCCCGGTCGGGACGCGCGGGTAGACCGGGATCCGGGCGGTTCCGCGCCCCGGACGGTGGGGGCTGCGCCGACCGGCGTCATCGTGCGGCCGCGGCGGCGTCCGGACGGGTGGTGGGGCGACCGGCGGGGTCGTCGGCGGAGCGGCGGGGGGCGGCGGGGTGGCGGGATCGGGACCGACGACCCGGAGCGCGCGCACGCGTCGTGTCCCCTCGCGACCCCCGTCCTCGCTCACGGGGACCAGGCTAGATCGGGAGGCCGCGTCGATCACCGCGCCGCGCCGCGCGCGTCCGGATGGTGGCACCCGACGGCGTGACGACCGTCGCGTCCCCGGCGCGCGTTCCTCAGCGCCCTCTCAGACGACCCTCACCCCCGTGTCATGACCGGACGGGAGGGTGGGCCCATGACCGAGACGCTCGCCGCGCGCCCCGACCACCGCGAGGGGCACGTCCCGGGCTTCGCCACGGACGAGCAGGCCTGGACGCCGCCGTCGTGGGACGACGTCGTGCGCGAGCACGCCGACCGCGTGTACCGCCTCGCCTACCGGCTGACCGGCGACGCGCACGACGCCGAGGACCTCACCCAGGAGACGTTCATCCGGGTGTTCCGCTCCCTGGCCGCGTACAAGCCGGGCACCTTCGAGGGCTGGCTGCACCGGATCACGACCAACCTGTTCCTGGACATGGTGCGCCGCCGCGGGCGGCTGCGGATGGAGGGCCTGCCGGAGGACACCGACCGCCTCCCCGGCGGCGGCCCGGATCCCGAGCAGGTGTTCTCCGAGGCGCACCTCGACCCCGATCTGCAGGGCGCCCTCGACGAGCTCGCGCCGGAGTTCCGCGCGGCCGTGGTGCTCTGCGACGTGGAAGGTCTCTCGTACGAGGAGATCGCCGCGACCCTGGATGTCAAACTGGGGACCGTGCGCAGCCGAATCCACCGGGGCCGGCAGGCCCTGCGCAGTGCCCTGGAGCGTCGACGGGCGGACGCGGAGCGGGCGGGAGCAGGGGCGTGATCGGCCGCGCCCCGGGGACGCCCTGGTCGCGTTGGTCGGACTCGGGCCACCTGACCCTCGACGCGATGGTCGCCTTCGTCGACGGTGAGCTCGGCGAGGCCGCCGCCGGCCGGGCCGCGGCCCACGTCGACCACTGCCTCACGTGCGCGGGCGAGGTCGCCGCGCAGCGGCAGGCGCGGCGCCGCCTGCGCGCCGCCGACTGTCCCGGAGCGCCGTCGGCGCTCCTGACCTCGCTGCGCAACATCCCCGACAGCGCGGAGCTGCCCGAGGCGCCCGCCGGGCTCGGCGTGGACGCCGAGGGCCGCTTCGTGGTGCCGGCGGAGGACCCGCCCGCGCGCCGCGGCCGCCGCGGTGGCGGCGGTCCCCGTTCCCGACGACGGGTCCTCCCGGCCGTCGTCGCGTCCGGTCTCGTGGCCGGGGCGGCCGCCGTGGTCGGGCCCGTGCTCGCCGCGGGCGCGGTGCCGGCCGCTCCTCTGCCCGGCCGCGCCCCGAGCGCCGGTGCGTCGCTCACCGCGGCACCGCCCGCCGTGGGGGAGCGCGGCAACCCCGTCGCGGGCGCGGTCGTGCAGGACGCCGTCGCCCGCGCCGCCACGCCGACCTCCACCACGCCGGCCGCACCCACCGACGTCACGCACGGCCCGGACGCCACCCGGGCGCGCCCGTCGTCCTGACCGCTCCTTCACGGTCCACCCCGGACGATCGGGTGGTGTCGCCCCGGGAGTCGTCCGCGCTCTACCGTGACAGGACGATGACCACCCACCGCGCGCGCCCGATCACGCCCGGCATGCCGAGGACGGCCTCGCCGGTGTCGTCCCGGAGGGCGCACCCATGAGCAGCCCCTGGTCGCGGAACGCGACGACGGAGTGCCCCGACGCGTCCCCGGAACCGGACGCCGGGTCGACCGAATCCACCGGGTCGACCGGATCCGCCGGGTCGACCGGTGAGTCCGAGGCAGGGCCGGCCGGGCCGACCAACGGGCACCGCAACGGCCACCCGCACACGAACGGCCACACGAACGGGCACGCCGACCTCGCGGCCGACTTCGGCCGGCCCGCCGGGGCGGCCGGGTCCTTCGCCGACCGTCCGGCCACCGCGGAGCCGTCCGCGCCCACGGGTCCGCGCGAGCCCTCGGTGGCGCTCGCGGGCGCGTTCGGCCGGCCCTCCGACGCCGCCGAACCGCTCCAGCGTCCGCGGGAGACCCCGCCGGCCGCGGGGGACACGCGCGACGACTTCTGGTCCGGCGACGCCGCGACCCGCGACCCGTGGCGCGACCCCGAGGCCGCGGTCGAGCTGGGCGCCCCCGCCGTGCGCGAGAGCGGGCCGGAGCCCGACCGCCGGGCCACGGGACCCCGCCTGTCCGCCCGCGAGCTGCTGTTCGGCCGCCGGGTCGCGCCGAGCGCCCTCGTCCTGCTGACCGTGCTGGCCCTGGCGGTCGGCGCGATCGGCGGGGTCGTCGGCCACCTGACCGCCGAGGCCACCGACACGATCGTCGACCCGGGCGCCACCCTCGCCCAGGTCGACGCCGGCAAGGAACGCCCGGCGGGATCGGTCGCCGACGTGGCGGGCCGCGTGGTGCCCGCCGTCGTCTCGATCGAGGTGCGCTCCGGCACCACCGGCGGCACGGGTTCGGGCGTCGTGGTCGACCCGCGCGGCGACATCGTCACCAACAACCACGTCGTGTCCCTCGCCGCGACCGACCCCCGCGCGACGCTCGAGGCCGTGTTCGCCTCGGGGACGCGGGCGCCGGCCCGGATCGTCGGGCGCGACCCGCAGACCGACATCGCGGTGATCAAGGTCGACGTGGCCGACCCGGTGGTGGCGCAGCTGGGCCGGTCCGCGGACCTCCGCGTGGGCGACGGCGTGATCGCCATCGGCTCACCCCTCGGGCTCGCCGGCACCGTGACCACGGGCATCGTCAGCTCGCTGCGCCGGCCCGTCCGCCTCGACGCCGAGACGGCCAACGTCAACCCGGTGATCGACGCGATCCAGACCGACGCGGCCATCAACCCCGGCAACTCCGGCGGCGCCCTCGTGGACTCGACCGGCGCCGTCGTCGGGATCAACACCGCCATCCGCACGCTGGGCGGCAGCGACTCCTCCGGGCAGGGCGGGTCGATCGGCCTCGGGTTCGCGATCCCGATCGACGACGTCAAGGTCATCGCGGAGTCGCTCATCCGCACCGGCTCCTTCGTGCACACCGACCTCGGGGTGAACGCGAAGTCGGTCACCGACGGGACCTCGGACGGCGCGCAGGTGCTCAACGTCGTGCAGGGCGGCCCGGCGTCGCGCGCGGGCGTGCTCGAGGGCGACGTGGTCACCCGCGTGGACGAGCGCCCGATAGCCTCGTCGGACGAGCTGGTCGTCGCGATCCGGGAACACCGCCCCGGGGACACGGTGACCCTCGGGGTCGTCCGCGGGGGTCGGCCCCTGTCGCTGCAGGCGCAGCTGTAGGACCGGGAGGGTCGGGTGTTCGAGAGCGTCGGGTGGGGCGAGATCCTCGTCCTCGCGCTGATCGGGCTGTTCGTGCTCGGGCCGGAGCGGCTGCCCGGCGCCATCCGCTGGGTGGCCGACACCATGCGCACCGTCCGCGAGTACGCCGCGGGCGCCCGCGACCAGCTGCGCAACGAGATCGGGCCGGAGTTCGACGAGTTCCGCAAGCCGCTCGAGGACCTGCGGGAGATCCGGAACCTGGACCCGCGCGCGGCCGTGCGGCGCTCGCTGCTCGACCCGGTGCAGGACGGCACCTGGACCGGCGCCGCGACGCCGGCCGACGCGGCCCCGGTCCCCGTGAACGGCACGAACGGGGCGGCGCACGGCCTCCCCGCCGCGGGTGCGGGCGGCGTCGTCAAGGGACAGTCGGACCGGGCGAAGCCGCTCGCCCCGGGCGAGGCGGCCCCGTTCGACCCCGACGCGACGTAGGTCAGCAGCCCTGGCTGAGCGGGTTGGCCCGCATCCGGCCGCCCGGGTCGACCCGGCGCAGGATGGCGCCGGCGATCTCGTCGAGGTCGGCGATGTGGTCCGGGCCGACGGCGTCGATCACGAGCCGCCGGACCTCCGCGGCGTGCCCCGGTGCCGTCGCCACCACCTTGTCCCACCCGGCGTCGGTCAGCCGCGCCATCGTCACCCGGCCGTTGTCCGCGCAGGGCCCGCGGGCGACCCAGCCCTGCTTCTCCAGCCGCGACACCACGTGCGAGAGCCGGGAGAGCGACGAGCTGACCATCGACGCCAGCTCGCTCATCGGCATCGTGCGCCCCGGGGTCTCGGAGAGCATCGCGAGGACCAGGTAGGAGAACTGGGTGAGGCCGGCGTCGCGCTGCAGTTGCGCGTCCAGGGCGGCGGGCAGCAGCGTGAACACGGCAGCGGTGCGGCGCCACGCGCGCTGTTCGTCGGCGGTCAACCAGTCGGCCATGTCACCACGCTACACTTGATGCTTCAACTGTGCACGTGTAGCGTCGGCGCCGAGCCACCCCGCACCAGGAGTCCGTCATGAGTTCCCCGTTCGACACGGCCGTTCCCGGCGCCGCCTTCGACGCCTTCATCGGCCCGGCCCGCGACACCGCCTCGGGTCGTCGGCCCTGGACCCCCGCCGACGGTCCCATGCCGGCGATCTACCTCTCCCACGGCGCGCCGCCGCTCTACGACGACGGCGGCTGGATGCGGGACCTCTTCGGCTGGGCGCACCGCATGCCGCAGCCGCGCGCGATCGTCATCGTCTCCGCGCACTGGGAGTCCGCGCCGCTGACCCTCTCCGCGCCGGAGGAGGGCACGCCGCTGGTCTACGACTTCGGCGGCTTCGCGCCGCGCTACTACACGATGACCTACGCGACGCCGGACGCGACGACCCTCGCCGACCGGGTCGCGGGCCTGCTCGGCGACGGGACCGAGCAGGTCCACCGCTCCGCCCGCGGGCTCGACCACGGCGCCTGGGTGCCGCTGTCGGTGATGTACCCGAACGCCGACGTCCCGGTGCTGCAGGTCTCCATGCCCGACGAGGACCCCGAGCGGCTCATGCGCATCGGCGCCCGCCTGCGCGAGCTGCGCCAGGAGGGCGTGCTGGTGGTCGGCTCCGGCTTCATGACCCACGGCCTGCCCTTCCTCACCCGCGACATGCTCCGGGGCGACGCCGTCCCGGGCTGGACCGACGACTTCGACGCCTGGGTCTCCGACGCCCTCGCCCGTGGCGACGTCGACGAACTCCGCCGCTTCCGCGACGCGCCGGGCATGCCCTACGCGCACCCGACGGCCGAGCACTACGTCCCGCTGTTCGTCACCCTCGGCGCCGCCACCGACCCGGAGGCGCCGGTGCGCACGGAGATCGACGGCATGATGTGGGGCCTCTCCCGGCGCTCGTTCTCCCTCGCCTGAGCCGTCCCGACGGCGGGTCGGGGCCGGCTCGGCCGCAGGGCCGTCTCCCGGCCCGTCGCCCGGCCCGCCCCGAGGACGACGGGGGGCGGGTTCCGGGCGCCCGCCGGGCTGCCCGGTGTGCACCTCGGGTGGGTCGCGCGGGGCTCGTGGGACGTGCTCGGCCGTCCGGGGGAGACCCGGCGTCGCCCGCTCGGCCGCTCCCGCTGAGCCGGTGTGCACCTCTGGATCGTGACGACCGGTACATCCGTGGCCAAACCGTGATTCCGGTGTAACACTCGGACCGTCTGTGACTATATGGGACATGTCGGCATCGATCGGGCGATGCCGATGGGGTGACGAGTCGGTCGGGAGACACCATGCGTCAGGCTGGGGGAGGGCATCGCACCGCGACCACGGTGCTCGATGCTCCGACCGGTGGCATGCGGCGCTCTCGTCCGGCCCATTCGCCGCGGGTGACGGTCGCCCAGCTCCTCGCGGCCCAGCTCGAGGACGAGCAGGCGCCCACCACGCAGCTGCGCGCCACCGAGCTCGCGGACCGGATCCCCGGCGCCCGGGCGGGGTCCGGGCCGCTGCCCGTCGTGACCGCGGGGTCGGCCGTCCGCAGCGCCCCGGCCGTCGACGAGACGCCGACCGTGGCCCCTCGAGGCGCCCGCCCGACCCCGGGCCCGCGCCGCTCCAAGCACGCCGCCCGGCCAACGCCCACGCCGCGTCCCACCCCGACGTCGGCGCCCCGCGCGACGGCCGCGCACGCCGCCGCCCCGCCCGCTCCGGCGCCGGCCACGCACGCCGCCCCGCCCGCTCCGGCGCCGGCCACGCACGCCGCCCCGCCCGCTCCGGCCTCGGCCGCGTCGACGGCTCTCGCACCGGCCGCCCCCGGCCCCTCGACGCCCGCGCCCGCCCGTTCCGCGCCGGCCCCGCGCGCCACCCCGGCGACGACCGCGCCCGCCCGTCCTGCGCCGGCCCGGCGGGCCACCCCGGCGCCGGCCACGGCGACGACCGCGGCCCCCGCCCGGCCGACGCCCGCGCCCCGCCCGACCACCGCGCCCGCGGCCGCCGCCACGCCCGCCCCGGCCGCTGCAGCCGCTCCGGCGGAGCGCCCGACCGGCCGCCGGACCCGTCGTCGGGAAGCCTCGACCGCGGTCACGAGCCTCGTGGTGCTCGTCCCCGCGCACGACGAGGAGGACGGGATCGCCGACACGGTCGAGGGCCTGCTGGCGCAGGAGACGCCGGAGTGGCTGGAGATCGCCGGCATCGTCGTGGTGGCGGACAACTGCACCGACCGCACCGTCGAGATCGCCCGCCGGTACCCCGTGACGGTCATCGAGACCGAGGGCAACACCGAGAAGAAGGCCGGCGCGCTCAACGAGGGCTGGCGGCGGGCCGCGGGCGACGCCGACCTCGTGCTCACGATGGACGCCGACACCGTGCTGCGGCCCGGCTGCGCCGCGGCGATGGCCGAGGAGCTCCGCTCCCGGCCCACCCTCGGCGGCGTGTGCGCCCGCTACTGGGCCGCCCCCGGCCGCGGGCTCGCCTGGCGCCTGCAGCGGCTCGAGTACGCCCGCTACGACGACCTGCGCGAGCTGCGGAGCTGGCGGGTGAGCGTCGCGAGCGGTGCGGCCGCGATGTACCGGCGCGAGGCGCTGGACGAGGTGGCGCGGGGACGGCCGGGCTCCGGTGCTCCCTGGGACGGCACGTCGCTCATCGAGGACTACGCGCTCACCCTCGACCTGAAGACCGCCGGCTGGACCGTCGGCGCCGCCCGCGGCGCCCACGTGCTCACCCACCCGCCGACGAGCTTCCGCGAGCTGTGGGTGCAGCGCCTGCGCTGGGGCCGCGGCGGCATGGACGAGTGCCTCAAGCGCGGCTGGGGTCCGGCCACGCGGCGGGACATCCTGTCGTACGGGCTCTTCGTGCTGAGCGTGTTCTTCCGGGTGCTCTTCGTGACGATGATCGTCCTGATGATCACCCACGCCATCCCGTTCCGGTACGCGCTGATCGGGCTGGTCCCGCTCGGCGTGATGTGGCTGGAGCGGGTCACCTCGATGTGGCGTCTCCCCGGACGCACCGCGACCGACGTCGCGATCGTGGCCGTGCTGGTCGTCGAGGACCTGTACGGCTTCTTCCTCGAGTTCTGCGCGGTCGTGGCCGCGTGGCGCTGTCTGCTGGCCCGACGACAGGGCTGGTAGGCCCCCTCCCCTCGCTCCCCACCGAGAGGCACACGATGTACGGCGAGTCCCTGTACCTGACGAGCGGCGTCACCGGCGGCGCCACCGGGATGGCCCTGGCGGCGACCCAGGGCGTCAGCGCGATCGCGGTGATCCTCACCGGGGTCACGGTGGCGTTCACGCTCATGCTGCTCGTCCGCATCGCGCGCCGCGGCGCCCGGAACTTCCGCTGAGGGAGCGGACCGGGCGGGTGCAGGGCGGCAGGAGACGGCGGGACACGTCGTCGCAGGAGACGACGCTGCTGGGCGTCGCGGCGCTGGCGGCCGAGGCCCGGACGGGGCCCCGTCGTCGTGGGAAGAGCGCCTTCGACGTGCGCCGGCGGCGGACGCTGGTGACGGTCACGATCCTCGTCGTGCTGCTCGGCGGCAGCGTGGCCGGGTTCGCGACGTGGCTCGCGGGTGCCGACGAGGCGACGGCGGCGCCGCCGAGCGTGCAGGAGGTCAGCGTGGTCGGGCCGCGCTACGAGCCGACGGCCGCCGACCGGGCCCGGACACCGACGCGCGTCACGCCGGCGACCCCGCTCGTCGGACTCACGTTCGACGACGGGCCCACCCCGGAGCGCACGCCGTTCGTGCTGGACGTCCTGCGCGCGAAGGGCGCGAAGGCCACCTTCTTCTTCCAGGGCGACCAGGTCGAGAAGCACCCGGACATCGCCCGCCGGGCGCTCGCGGAGGGCCACGCCGTCGGGCTGCACTCCTACGAGCACCTGTACTTCCCGGAGCTCGACCCGCAGCGCGCCCGGGAGCAGATCGTGCGGTCCGAGGAGATCCTCACCCGGGAGCTGGGCGTGCGGCCGACGATGTGGCGCTACCCGTTCGGCGAGTCCTCGCCGGCCGCGGACGCCGTGCTGGCCGAGCGGCGGCTCGTCGGGAACGTCGGTTGGGACTGGCGCTCCAACCTGCCCGGCGACTTCGAGTGCGCGGGCGCGGACGGGCTCGTCCGGCTGATCATGACCGAGGCGAAGGACCAGGCGGTGATCCTGCTGCACGACGGCGGGGACGCGATCAACTGTCCCGACCCGCAGTGGCAGTACCTGCCGCGGGCCATCGACGCGCTGCGGGCCGAGGGCATGGAGCCCGGCGTCGTGGTGCCGACCGGTCGGGCCCGGCCGCTCGTGGCCGTGGTGGCGCCGTGACGCGCGTGCTGCTGCTGGTGGCGGTCCTGGCCCTCGCCGCGGGGTGCGCGTCGACCCCGGCGCGCGAGGACACCGCGGTCCCGTCCCCGAGTCCCGCCGCGGCGGCCGTCCCGGCGGACGTGGCCCGCGGGCTGGACGCGCTGATCGCGACCGCGGAGTCCGGCCCCTCGGGCGGGAGCGCCTGGCCGAGCGTGATCCAGGCGCCGCACCGCCAGGTCGACCGCGACGTGGGTGTCGCGGGCGTCGCCGCGGGGCTGCTCGCGGTGGCCGACGGCGCCCCGGAGGGGTCGGTGCGGGACCGCTCGCTCGACACCGTGCGCGACGCCGCCGACTTCCTGGTCGCCGCCCAGCGGGGCGCCGGCCGGTTCCCCGACTACGTCGACCCCGACGGCGTGGCCGGGTACGCGTACTCGTCGTACGACGACGGCGCGGCCGGCATCGCCGACCTGCTGTGGACGGCGGGGGAGCGGCTCGACGAGCCGCGCTACCGCGACGCGGCCCGGGCCGCCACGGCCTGGCTGGTCGAGCGCGCCGAGGACGTGCCGGGCGCGCCCGCGTGCCCGGCGGTGTGCCGGTGGGCCTGGAGCGACGACGGCTCGCCGTCCTACCGCAACGGCATGGGCGAGGGGCAGGCCGGGATCGTCTACGCCCTGAGCGTGCTGGCCGACCGCACCGGCGATCGGCGGCTCGCCGCGTACGCCGCGGGCGGCGGCGCCTACCTGCTCTCCCAGCAGGGTCCCGACGGCGGGATGCCCGAGCGCGCCGACCAGCCCGCCCGCAACACCGGCTTCCTCTCCGGGGCGGCGGGCGCGGCCTTCACGTTCCTGCGGCTCCACCAGGCCACCGGCGAGGCCCGGTGGCGCGACGGTGCGGAGCGGGCGCTGGACTTCCTCGACCGCACGGCGGTCCCGGCGGGCGGCGGGACCACCTGGCCGATCTGGGTCGACCCGGCCGGGGTCCCGGGCAACCCGCGGCGGGCCACAGGCATGGAGGAGGGCGCGGCCGGCATCGGGTGGGTGTCGCTGCAGGCCGCGCAGATCCTCGACGACGAGCGGCACCGCGAGCGCGCGGAGGCGGCCGGGCGGTGGCTGCTGGCGGTCGCCCAGGACCGCGACGGCGGGACCTCCTGGCCGGAGTACGAGGGCAGCCCGATCAGCCACCTGTCGACCAACTCCGGGGCGGCGGGCACCGGCTGGTACCTCGACACCCTCGCCCGCGTCACCGGCGAGTCGACCTACCGGGACGCGGCGCTCGGCGCGCAGCGCTGGCTGAGCGCCTCGATGCGCCCCGACGGGACGTGGCCGTCCAACGTCACCGACGGCCGGCCGCGTCTGCTGGGTGAGCCGTCGTGGCACTGGGGTTCGGCGGGCATCCTGGCGTTCCTCGCCCGGATGTCCGGGGGCCCCGTCGACAGCCCGGGCATGCAGCCGCCGCTGGTGCCGCTGGGGTGATCCGGGCGTCAGCCGTGGGCCACTGCTGTCAGTGGACGTCAGCCGTGGGCCACGGCTGACGTCCGGCCGGGCTCAGCGCCCGGCGGGCGAGATGTTCAGCGACATCCCGGCGAGCCCGCGGGCGCGCACGGTGAGGCGGTCGGCGACCTTGCGCAGCGCCTCGCCGGCCGCGGACTGCGGCGCGGAGAGCACGAGCGGCACACCGGCGTCGCCGCCCTCGCGCAGGCGCGTGTCGATCGGGATCTGGCCCAGCAGCGGGACCTCGGAGCCGATCGACTTCGTCAGCGAGTCGGCCACGACCTGACCGCCGCCGGAGCCGAACAGGTCCATGCGCGACCCGTCGGGCATGTCCATCCAGCTCATGTTCTCGACGACGCCCACGAGGCGCTGCCGGGTCTGCAGCGAGATGGCCCCGGCGCGCTCGGCGACCTCGGCCGCCGCCTGCTGCGGGGTGGTGACGACGAGCAGCTCGGCGTTCGGGATCAGCTGCGCGACCGAGATCGCGATGTCGCCGGTGCCGGGCGGGAGGTCGAGCAGGAGGACGTCGAGGTCGCCCCAGAACACGTCGGCGAGGAACTGCTGCAGCGCGCGGTGCAGCATCGGGCCACGCCACACGACCGGGGTGTTGCCCGGGGTGAACATGCCGATCGAGATGACTTTCACGCCGTGCGACTGCGGCGGCAGGATCATCTCGTCGACCTTGGTCGGCAGGTCCTCCGTGCCGAGCATGCGCGGCACCGAGTGGCCGTAGATGTCCGCGTCGACGACGCCGACCTTCAGGCCCTTGTCGGCCATGGCCGCGGCGAGGTTCACCGTCACCGAGGACTTGCCGACGCCGCCCTTGCCCGAGGCGACCGCGTACACGCGGGTCATCGAGCCGGGCTGGGCGAACGGGATGACCGGCTCGTCGGCGTCGCCCTTGACGGTCTTGCGCAGTTCCCGGCGCTGCTCGTCGTTCATGACGTCGAGCTCGACCGACACGGCGGTGACGCCGGAGACCGCCGACACGGCGTTCGTGACCCGGCTGGTGATGGTGTCCTTCATCGGGCACCCGGCGACCGTCAGGTAGACCGCGACCTCGACCTTGCCGTGGTCGAGGACACGGATGTCCTTGACCATGCCGAGCTCGGTGATCGGACGGTGGATCTCGGGGTCCTCGACACCGCCCAGAGCGGTGCGGATCGCCTCGACGGACGGTGCAGCCATACCTCGATGCTACGTGTCGGTACCGACCGTCCCGTTGCTCGGACCCGTGTGCTCCAGCACCCGGCCCAGCGCCCGCTCGACGGCCTTGTCGACCGCCCGCTCCAGGGCGCGCTCCAACGTCTTGTCCAGGGACTTGTCGACCGCCCGGGTCAGGGCCTTCTGCGTCTCGCGGTCCACCCCCGAGCGCTCCGCGCCCCGCTCGGCGAGCTCGCTGCGCAGGAAGTCACGGGTCACCATCTCGCCCACCGCGAGCCGCACCGCCGCCAGCTCCCGGGACAGGTACTCGGTGTCGGCGATGGTCCGCTGCGCACGGGCGCGGTCCTCGTCGAGCGACACCCGGTCGCGGTCGTCCTGCCGGTTCTGCGCCAGCAGGATCAGCGGCGCCGCGTACGCGGCCTGGGTGGAGAACGCCAGGTTGAGCAGGATGAACGGGTACGGGTCCCACTGACCGAGGATGCCGATCAGGTTCAGCGCGATCCAGACGATGACGAACACCGTCTGCCACAGCAGGTAGGTGCCGGTCCCGAGGAAGCGCGCCAGACGTTCGGCGAGCCGGCCGAACGCCTCGGTGTCGAGGTTGACCCGCAGCCGGCGCTGCGGCCCGGCGGGGGTGTCCAGCCGGCGGCGGGTGGAGCGCTCAGGCACGGGGGGCTCCCTTGGCGGTGCCGGGCGGCAGGGCGGAGTCCGGGATCCGCAGCCCGCCCGTCGTCGTGGGGTCGGGGTCCTGCGAGCGCCAGTCCTCGGGCAGCAGGTGGTCGAGCACGTCGTCGACGGTGACCGCGCCGAGCAGGTGGTCGTTCTCGTCGATCACCGGGCCGCAGACCAGGTTGTACGTCGCGAAGTAGCGGGTGACCTCGGTCAGCGAGGCGTCCGGGTCGAGCCGGGTCAGCTCGGCGTCGAGGACCCCCGCGACGAGCGCGAACGGTGCCTCGCGCAGCAGGCGCTGGGCGTGCACGCAGCCGAGGTAGCGGCCGGTGGGCGTGGCCGAGGGCGGCCGGCAGACGAACACCATCGAGGCGAGGGCCGGGGTGATGTCGGGGTTGCGCACCCGGGCCAGCGCCTCGGCGACGGTCGCGTCCGGGGCCAGCACGATCGGCTCCGGGGTCATCATGCCGCCCGCGGTGTCGGCGGAGTAGGTCAGCAGCCGGCGCACCGACTGCGAGTCCTCGGGCTCCATCAGGCCCAGGAGCTGCTCGGACTCCGGGTCGGGCAGGTCGGCGAGCAGGTCCGCGGCGTCGTCGGGGTCCATCGCCTCGAGCACGTCGGCGGCGCGCTCGGAGGCGAGGTGGCGCAGCACGTCGCGCTGCTCGTCGCCCGGGAGCTCCTCGATGACGTCGGCGAGGCGCTCGTCGTCCAGCCCGTCGGCCACGTCGTAGCGACGGCGGGTGGGGAGGTCGAGCAGGGCCCGCGCGACGTCGGCGGGGCGCATGTCCTCGAACGTCGCGAGCAGCTGCTCGGTCCCCTGGCCCTCCTCGGCCAGCGACAGGCCGCTGATCGCGGCCCACGGCAGCACCTGCACCGGGCCGCGTCGCCCCAGGACCCCCAGCCGCTCGGTGACCGCCAGCCGCGTGATCAGCCAGTCCCGGCTGCGGGTGTGCTCCATGAGGACGTCGACCACGGTCGCGTCGGCCTGCCGGTCGACGATCCGCACGCTCGCGTCGAGCATCTCGCCCACGACGAGGACCTCGTTCGGCCGCTGCGCGAACGGGCGCAGGTTCACCTGGCCGGTGGAGAGCGTCACCGCGCCGGCGTCGATGGCGGTGATGCGCAGCATCGGGACGAAGATCCGTCGTCGGGACCCGACCCCGACGACGAGTCCGAGCACCCGGGGTGGTCGCGGACCGACCGAGACGGCCGACACCGCGTCGCGCACGCGACCGATGTGCTCGCCGTCGGGGCCGAGAACGGGCAGACCGACCATCCGGGCGACGAACACCCTGGTCATCGCGGTGTTGGCGGCACGGGTCACGCGCTGAGGTTAGCGGCGTTGCGTGGGCGGCTCGCGGCGGAGAGGGTGCTCACCTGAATCGGGACAGCGGAGTCGCCGCGTGTCAGCATCCCGGTCAACCGTGCGCCTCCGCGACGACAGGCGGGGGCCTTCGAGGAGGTCAGTGCGAGTGAGTGTCGAGAACCGCCCGCGTCGGTCGTGTCTCGCGGTCCCGGGGTCGAGCCAGAAGTTCATCGACAAGGCGCGGACCCTGCCGGCGGACCAGATCTTCCTCGACCTGGAGGACGCCTGCGCCCCGCTGGCGAAGCCGGGGGCGCGCAAGACGATCGTCTCGGCGCTGAACGAGGGCGGCTGGGAGGGCAAGACCCGGGTCGTCCGCGTGAACGACTGGACCACCGAGTGGACCTACCGCGACGTGACCGAGGTCGTCGAGGGCGCCGGCGCGAACCTCGACGCGATCATGCTGCCGAAGGTGCAGACCGCGGCGCAGGTGCACGCCCTGGACTTCCTGCTCACGCAGATCGAGAAGACCATGGGCTACGAGGTCGGCCGCATCGGCATCGAGGCGCAGATCGAGAACGCGCTGGGCCTGACCAACGTCAACGAGATCGCCGCCGCCTCGCCGCGCATGGAGACCATCGTCTTCGGCCCGGCCGACTTCATGGCGTCGATCAACATGAAGTCCCTCGTGGTCGGCGAGCAGCCCCCGGGCTACACCGAGGGTGACGCCTACCACTACATCTACATGCAGATCCTCATGGCGGCCCGCGCCTACGACCTGCAGGCCATCGACGGCCCCTACCTGCAGATCCGCGACGTCGACGCGTTCCGCCGCGTCGCGCAGCGCTCCGCGGCCCTGGGCTACGACGGCAAGTGGGTGCTGCACCCCGGCCAGATCGACGCGGCCAACGAGGTCTTCTCGCCCAACCAGGACGACTACGACCACGCCGAGAACATCCTCGACGCCTACGAGTACTTCACCTCCGAGGCCGGGGGCAAGAAGGGCTCGGCCATGATCGGCGACGAGATGATCGACGAGGCCTCGCGCAAGATGGCGCTGGTCATCGCGGGCAAGGGCCGGGCGGCCGGGATGACCCGTGGGGAGCGCTGGACCCCGCCGGAGAGCTGAGCGCATACTCGCCGGTAACTAACCTTCGTCAGGAGCTCATCGTCATGGCACGTCTCGCCCAGACCGCCGGCCTCACCGAGGTCCAGGAGGAGATCCTCTCCACCGTCCGCGACTACGTGGACAAGGAGATCATCCCGAAGGCCCAGGAACTCGAGCACGCCGACGAGTACCCGCAGGAGATCGTCGACGGGATGAAGGAGATGGGCCTGTTCGGGCTCATGATCCCGGAGGAGTACGGCGGCCTGGGTGAGTCGCTGGCGACCTACGCGCTGACGGTCGAGCAGATCGCCCGCGGGTGGATGAGCGTCTCGGGTGTCATCAACACCCACTTCATCGTCGCCTACATGCTCATCCACCACGGCACGGAGGAGCAGAAGCAGCGCTACCTGCCGAAGATGGCGACCGGGGAGATCACCGGTTCCTTCTCGATGTCGGAGCCCGAGCTCGGGTCCGACGTGGCGGCGATCAAGACCCGCGCGACCCGCGACGGCGACGACTACGTCGTCAACGGCGCCAAGATGTGGCTGACCAACGGCGGGTCGTCGACCCTCACCGCGGTGCTCGTCAAGACCGACGAGGGTGCGGAGAAGCCGTACCAGAACCTGACGACGCTGCTGGTCGAGAAGCCGCGCGGCTTCGGCAAGGTGGCCGAGGGGCTGTCGATCCCCGGCAAGATCGACAAGATGGGCTACAAGGGCGTCGACACCACCGAGATGGTGTTCGACGGCTTCCGCATCCCGCAGACCCAGGTGCTCGGCGAGCTGCCGGGCAAGGGCTTCGCGCAGATGATGGACGGCGTCGAGGTCGGCCGGGTCAACGTCGCCGCCCGCGCCTGCGGCATCGCGATCCGCGCCTTCGAGCTCGGCATCGAGTACGCCCAGCAGCGCTCCACCTTCGGCAAGCCGATCGCGCAGCACCAGGCGATCGCGTTCAAGCTCGCCGAGATGGCCACCAAGGTCGAGGCCGCCCACCTCATGATGGTCAACGCCGCCCGCCTGAAGGACCGCGGTGAGCGCAACGACGTCGAGGCCGGCATGGCCAAGATGCTCGCCTCCGAGTACTGCAAGGAGGTCACCGAGGAGTCGTTCCGCATCCACGGCGGCTACGGCTACTCGAAGGAGTACGAGATCGAGCGGCTCATGCGTGAGGCGCCGTTCCTGCTCATCGGCGAGGGCACCTCGGAGATCCAGAAGACGATCATCAGCCGCGGTCTGCTGAAGGACTACAAGCTGCGCTGATCTCGGCACCTCCGGTGCAAGCAATGCGTCACTGCTTGCGCTGGACGCCAGGAACGCCACACCGTCGCGAGGGAGTCACCCGGGTCCGGGTGGCTCCCTCGCGGCGTTCCCGACGTCGGGTCGGTGCGGGTTGGTCCGTCTGGCGGTGTGCGTCAGCGGGCACACACTCCGCGTGGGCACTTTCCACCGGTTCCGTCCGTTGGAAGGATGCGCGGACCCCGAGAAACGGGGCCGATCAGTCAGCGGAGGTCAGTCGTGAGCGCGCCGTTCCTCGGCAACCGTCCCGGGGCCGCCCCCGGGCTGCCGAACCTGCCCGAGCCGCCGTCGGGCTGGCCGATCGGGTCGTACGCGAAGTACGAGGAGGCGCAGCGGGCCGTCGACCATCTCGCCGACAACGACTTCCCGGTCGCCGACGTCACCATCGTCGGGGTCGACCTCATGCTCGTCGAGCGCGTCATCGGCCGCCTGACCTGGGGACGCGTGCTCGCCACCGGCGCCGCCTCCGGTGCGTGGCTCGGTCTGTTCGTCGGCGTCATCCTGTCGCTGTTCAGTGCGAACGGGTCGTTCGGCGCGATCCTGCTCGGCCTCGGCATGGGCATCGTGTTCGGCGTCGTCTCCGGGGCGATCACCTACGGCGCCTCCCGCGGACGGCGGGACTTCACCTCGGCGAGCCAGCTCGTCGCCGGCCGCTACGACGTCCTCTGCCAGCCCCGCAACGCCGAGAAGGCCCGCGACATGCTCGCGAAGCTCGCGATCGGGTCCGAGCAGACGTAGCCCGGGGAGGCTCGGCGGACTCAGGCGGTCGCCGTCGCCGTCGCCGTCCAGGTCTCGAACCGCCGCCAGAACAGCCGCTGCGAGAAGGCCCAGGAGCGCAGCAGCCGCGGGTGGACGTGGGCGTCGATGCGCAGGTCCACCTCGGTGCCGCCCGGGGCGTCGGCCACGGCGATCTGCAGCCGGGTCGGGCGCAGCAGCCGGAACGAGACCGCGTAGGCCCCGTAGAGGTACTGCAGGTCGCGGTACTCGCCCTCGCGGATCTCACCGAGCACACCGGGCAGGTGCAGCCCCGGTCCGTGGTGCGTGGTCACCACCCCGGGGGCGAACCCACCGCCCAGGAACTCGACCCGCCACGGCGGGACCTGGGTGTCGGTGAACGTGGCCGGGTCGTTCAGCCACGCCCACACCCGCTCGCGCGACGCCGGCGTGACGAAGCGCTGCACGTGCTGGTGGGACCGCCACCCCGGCGGCATCGGCTGGTCGGGGCCGGCGAGGTCGCTCACGACCCGTGATGCTGCCAGGCCGGGCCCCGACCCGCCGTCGGGAACGCGGGGCCTACGTGCCCGCCGCCCCGGTCGCGCGGACCACCGAGAGCGGCTTCGCGACGTCCTCGAGCGACTGCCCCTCCGCCTTCACGCCGAGCGCGAGCGTCACCAGCCCGCCGACGATCATGATGGCCGCGCCGACGAGGTAGCCGAGGAACAGCTTCGACGGGTCGGGCGCGTTCTTGTCGATCAGCGAGCCGTAGAACAGCGGCGCGATCGAGCCGAACGCCTGCGCGATCGCGAAGAACACGGCGATGGCCTTCGCGCGCACCTCCATCGGGAACACCTCGCTGACCGTCAGGTACGCGGCCGAGGCACCCGCCGAGGCGAAGAAGAAGATCACGCACCAGGCGATCGTCTGGGTCGTGGCGGTCAGCATCCCGGCGCGGAACAGGAACGCCGAGATCACCAGCAGTCCGCCGGACAGGACGTAGGTGCCGGAGATCATCGGCTTGCGCCCGAGCGAGTCGAACAACGGTCCGAGCAGCAGCGGCCCGAGGAAGTTCCCGATCGCGAACGGGATGTAGTAGAGCGCCGTGTCCTGCACTCCGAAGAACGTCCCGAGCACCGTCGCGTACGTGAAGAAGATCGCGTTGTAGAGGAACGACTGCGTGATCATCAGCGTCGCGCCGAGCGTGGAGCGGCCGGGGTAGGTCCGGAACAGCACCCGGAGCAGGGCGAGGTGGCCGGTCCGATCGGTCGGAGTGATCTCGATGGCCCTGCGCTCGTCGACCGGCGGCAGCTCCCTGCCCGTCGCGGCGACCTCCTGCTCGATGTAGGCGATCGAGCGCTCCGCCTCCTCCCCGCGACCGTGCATGATCTGCCAGCGCGGGCTCTCGGGCAGGTGCCGGCGCAGGAACAGGATCGCGATGCCCAGGACCGGGCCGAGCAGGAACGCGACGCGCCAGTCGACGGCGGGGGAGAGCGCCCCGGACAGCAGCGGGACCTGCACGACGGCCGCGATCGCGGCGCCCGCCCAGTAGGTGCCGTTGACCGCGATGTCCACGCGTCCGCGGTAGGACGCCGGGATGAGCTCGTCGATCGCCGAGTTGATCGCCGCGTACTCACCGCCGATCCCGGCGCCCGCGACGAACCTCGTCAGGTAGATGAACGCGATCGCCGCGCCGCCGGACCCGACGGTGAACGCGGTGAGCGCCGAGCCCCCGAAGTAGATCGCCAGCGTGATCATGAACAGCCGGCGACGGCCGAGCCGGTCGGAGATGTGGCCGAACACCAGCGCGCCGACCACCTGCCCGATCAGGTACGCCGTCGCGAGGCCGCCGACCGCGGTCGCCGAGAGGCCGAGCCGCGAGGAGTCGGTGAGCTTGTCGCCGACGTTGCTCGCGATCGTGATCTCGAGGCCGTCGAGGATCCACGCCGTCCCCAGCGCCACCACCATGCGGGTGTGGAAGGGGGACCAGGGCAACCGGTCGATCCGGGCGGGGATCAGCGAGCGCACGCTGCCCGGTGGGTGGACGGCCGTCACGAGAACCTCCCGCGTCACGGGCCGGGCAGTTGGTGAGCCCAGCTACACGTCGGCCCGTGTGCCCCCGTTCCCCGGCGTCCAACCGCCTTCCCGACGTCGGGTCGCGCCGGCGGGGCCGAACGGCCCGACCCGCCGTCGGGAATGGGCGGGAATGGGCGGGAATGCCCGGATCGGCTACAGCCAGCGGTTCCGGCGGAAGGTGCGGAACAGCCACCCGCAGATCGACAGGATCACGATGATCGTCATCGGATAGCCGAAGCTCCAGTGCAGTTCGGGCATGTAGTCGAAGTTCATGCCGTAGATGCCCGCGAACATCGTGGGCACCGCGAGGAGCGCGGCGTAGGCGGTGATCTTGCGCATGTCGTTGTTCTGGCGCAGCGTGATCTTGGCGAGCACCGCGTCGACGAGGGTGGTCAGCAGTTCGTCGAACTGCGCGACCCGTTCCGCCACGGTCGCGAGGTGGTCGTCGACGTCGCGGAAGTAGCTGCGCACCTCGGTCGGCACCAGCGGGGAGTAGCCCTCGGTGAGCCGGCGCAGCGGGTTGACCAGCGGCGCGACCGCCCGGCGGAGTTCGAGCACCTCGCGCTTCATCAGGTAGATCTGGTCGGCCGAGAAGTCGGAGTACGGCGCGAACACCTCGGCCTCGATGGTGTCGATGTCGCCCTCCACCGCGGCGGACACGTCGAGGTAGGCGTCCACGATGTGGTCGGCCACCGCGTGCAGCACGACGGCGGGCCCGAGGGCCAGGTGCTCGGGGTCCTCCTCGAGCATCCGGCGCACGCGCCGCAGCCCGGAGTGCTGCCCGTGCCGCACGGTCACGACGAAGTCCCGCCCGACGAAGCACATCAGCTCGCCGGACTCGACGATCTCGTTCGCCGTCGTCGGCGATGCGTGCGCGACGTAGCGCATCGTCTTGAACACCGAGAACAGCATGTCGTCGTAGCGCTCGATCTTCGGGCGCTGGTGGGCGTGCACCGCGTCCTCGACGGCGAGCGGGTGCAGGCCGAAGACCTCGGCGATGTCCTCGATCTGCTCGGCGTCGGGCTCGTGCAGCCCGATCCAGACGAAGCCCTCGCCACGGCTGCGGACCTCGGCGATCGCGTCGCGGGGGTTCCAGCGGCCCTCGACCCGGCGGCCGTCGACGTAGATCGCGCAGTCGACGACGAACGCGGACATCGGGACGTGCGGGACGCCGACGCCGTGGTCGAGCGCGCGGGGACGGCGCACGCGGGCGGCCGTGCGCAGCGAGGGGAGGGCGGGCATGGGTGACCTCGGTTCTCGGGTCGTCGGGGGTGGACGGCTCTCCGCGTCGCCCCGGCCGGAACGCCCGCTCAGGGGCGTGGTGCCGGCCACGAGGGGACGCGGCCGGTACTTCCGCCGGGGCTGTCGGCTGCCTGCTCGGGGGAGTCCACGTCCACCTCCTGTCTCGATCCATGTCGCACGGCTCACGCGTTCCCGCTGGTCCGCGCGGTGCACCGATGGTCCATCCTACGACTCGGCCCGCGGCCACCGCCGCCGGAGTGACATGTCACGGGGCCGCCGTCGAATGAATTCAGGGAGTGGACACGTGCAGTTCGGTCGGTACTTCGAGGAGTTCGAGGTCGGGGCGACGTACAAGCACTGGCCCGGGAAGACGGTCACCGAGTACGACGACCACCTCTTCTGCCTCATCACCATGAACCACCACCCGCTGCACCTGGACAACCACTACGCGTCCGGGACCCAGCAGGGCCGCAACGTCGTGGTCGGCAACTACGTGTACTCGCTGCTGCTCGGGATGTCGGTCGCCGACGTCTCCGGCAAGGCGATCGCGAACCTCGAGGTCGAGTCGCTGCGCCACGTGAAGCCGGTCTTCCACGGCGACACGATCTACGGCGAGTCGACGGTGCTGGACAAGAAGGAGTCGTCGTCGAAGAACGACCGCGGCGTCGTCCAGGTCGAGACGATCGGCTACAACCAGGACGGCGTCGTCGTCTGCATCTACCGGCGCAAGGTCATGGTGCCGAAGCGGCCGGTGGCCGACACCCCGGAGCAGCAGTTCGCGCTGGAGCAGCCGAACCGGCCGGTACCGCAGGACCGCTGACCCCCGTGGCGGCGGTGCCTCCCACGGCGCCCGGCGGGATAGGCTCCCGGTGGGCGCTGGAAGGGGAGGTCCGCCGTGCTGGCACCGCGGGACATCGACGAGTACGTCCTGCCGACCGAGCGGCGGGTGATCCGCTTCCGGCGGCACTGGTTCGTCGTCGTGAACGAGGTCGTCCAGGCCGCCGTGCTGGTGATCGTGCTGATGATCGCCGCCGCGGTGCTGCCCGAGGGCCCGGTGCTGTCGAACATGCTCTGGTACGGCGCGCTGCTGGTGCTGATCAAGGCGTCCTACAAGATCAGCGAGTGGTGGGTCGAGAAGGTCGTCATGACCGACAAGCGCGTGATGCTCGCCGAGGGCGTGTTCACGCAGCGGATCGGCATGATGCCGCTCGGGAAGGTCACCGACCTCACCTTCGAGCGCACCTTCATGGGCCGCATCCTCGGCTACGGCACGTTGGTCATCGAGTCGGCCGGTCAGATCCAGGCGCTGAGCCGGATCAGCTACATGCCCGACCCCGACGAGTTCTACGAGGCCATCTCCGAGCTCGTCTTCGGCGAGAAGCGCCAGACGCCGTCGCGTCCCTGACCGGCCCGACGTGATCGACCTCCACCTGCACTCGAACGCCTCCGACGGGTCCGACGACCCGGCCGACGTCGTGCGCCGTGCGGCCGCCGCCGGCGTGACGACGCTCGCCCTCACCGACCACGACACGACGGCGGGCTGGGACGCGGCCGCCGCCGCCGTCCCGCGCGGCGTGCGGCTGGTCCGTGGCGCGGAGTTCTCCACCGACGCCCCCGACGGCCGCGGCGGTCGCGTCCCGGCCCACCTGCTCGGCTACCTGTTCGACCCCGCCCACCCGGCGGTGCTGGCCGACCAGGAACGGCTGCGCGGGGAGCGGCTGCGCCGCATCCGGGTGATGACCGGGCGCCTGCGCGCCGCCGGGTACGACGTCGACCCGGAGGGCATCGCCGCCCGCACCGGCGCCCCGGTCGGGCGCCCGCACGTGGGGCAGGCGCTGCTCGACCTCGGCGTGGTCTCCTCGGTCGGCGAGGCGTTCCGCACCTTCCTCGCCAAGGACGGCCCGTACTACGAGCCGAAGGCCGACACCCCCATCGA
Organism: Actinomycetospora soli; assembly: GCF_021026295.1. Lineage (GTDB taxonomy): Bacteria > Actinomycetota > Actinomycetes > Mycobacteriales > Pseudonocardiaceae > Actinomycetospora > Actinomycetospora soli. The sequence goes on along the minus strand of NZ_JAJNDA010000004.1, from coordinate 307,341 downwards.
CGAGGCCGTCGCGACGATCCGCGCGGCCGGCGGCGTGCCGGTCTGGGCGCACCCGTGGGCGCGGACCCGCGGCGACGTGATCGAGGAGTCGGTCATCCGCGACCTGGCGGCCCGCGGCCTCGTCGGGATCGAGGTCGACCACCCGGACCACACGCCCGACGACCGCGAGCGCCTCCAGGCCCTGGCGGGCGAGCTCGGCCTCGTCGTCACCGGATCGAGCGACTACCACGGGACCCGCAAGGACATCCCGATCGCGGCGGAGACCACCGCCCCGGACCAGCTCGACGCCCTGCTCGCCGGGGCCACCGGCGCCGAGGTGATCATCGGCGCCGCCTAGAGTGGGCCCGATGAGCGGGCAGCTGAGTCTGGCGGACATGCCCCTCCCGCTGGTCCGGGTGACCCCGGCGCGGCTGGCGACCTGGGACGACTGCCGGCGGCGCTACCGGATGACCTACCTCGACCGGCCGACGCCGCCGCGCGGTGGCGCGTGGGCGCACGCGACGCTCGGTGCCGTCGTCCACAACGTGTTCCGCACCGTGTACGAGACGCCGGCCGCCCGGCGGACCCCGGCCACGGCGGCCCGCCTCGTCGACACCCTCTGGTCCTCCGAGGGCTTCCGCGACGACCGCCAGGCCGACGAGTACCGCGGCCGGGCCCGGGAGTGGGTGGCGCGCTACGTCGCCGACACCGAGGTCGGCGAGCCGCTCGGCGTCGAGCGCTGGGTCGCGGCCCCGACCGGCGGGATCGTCGCCGAGGGCCGGGTCGACCGGATCGACGCCGGCCCGGACGGCGACGCCGTGATCGTCGACTACAAGACCGGCCGCCACGTGCCGACCGCCGCCGATGCCCTCGGCTCCCGGGCCCTCGCGCTCTACGCCCTGGCGGCCGTGCGGACGCTGCGCCGGGCCTGCCGGCGGGTGGAGCTGCACCACCCGCCGTCGGGCACGGTCGCCGCGGCCGAGCACGACGAGACCTCCCTGGCCGGGCACCGGCAGGCCGCCGAGGCCACCGCGCGGGCCCTGGCCGACGGCACCGACGCGCTCGCCGCCGGCGGCGACCCGGAGGCGCTGTTCCCGCCCACGCCGGGTCCGGGGTGCGCGCGCTGCGACTTCCGGCGCAGCTGCCCCGAGGGACGGGCCGCCTCGGCGTCGGTGCCCTCCTGGTCGTTCCTGGCCCCGTGAGCCTTCCTGTGACCTGCCCCGTGACCTGCCCCGAGACCGCTCCCGCCGCGCCCGAGAGGACCGCATGAGCGCCCGACAGCCGGACGACTGGTCGAGCCCCCTCCCCGACGACCGGTCGAGCTCCACCCCGTCCGGTCTCCCGCTGGACGACCCGACGCCGCCCCACGGCTGGGCGGCGATGGACCGGGCGTTCACGCCGGCGCCGGGGACGCCGGTCGAGCGGCCGTTCGACGGGCCCACGCAGCCGCACGCGGCGCCGCAGGGCCCGGTTCCCCGGCACCTGCAGTCGGTGCCGGCCGCGGCCACGTCGGCGCCGCGCACGGGGGCGTTCGGGCGGCCGATCGGGCGGCACCGGCCGACGGCACTCATGCGGCTCGTGGAGGTCGCGCGGGTGCTCACCGGCGGCCTGATGGTACTGGCGCTGGTGGTGGTCGTCGCGCCGTTCGTGCTGCGGGCGGTGGGCCCGGGGCTCGGGGTCGTGGTCGGGCACGTCACCGGCGCCGTGGTCGCGCTCGCGGCCACCGGGATCGCGGCCGGGCGCCGGACCCCGGTGTGGCCGGCGACGGTCGCCGCGCTGGCCGTGCCGGTGACGGTGCTGGTGGTGCTCTACCTCAACTGGTGGGCGTGAGCTCGGAGAGCACCCCGAGCCCGGCCGCGACCTCGACGAACGACGTCGAGAGCGGGGCGAGACCGACGCGGATGCCGTCCGGCGCCCGGTAGTCGGGGATCACCCCGCGCTCCCAGAGGGCGGCCACCAGCGCCCGGGCGTCCGGGTGCCGGATCGTCACGTGCCCGCCGCGCCGCTCGGGGTCGCGGGGCGAGGCGAGCTCCCATCCGAGGGCGTCGGCGTACGCGGCGGCGAACTCCGTCAGGGCCACCGACTTCGCGCGCACCGCGTCGATGCCGACCTCGGCGTAGAGGTCCAGCCCCACCTGCAGCGGCACGGAGGCGAGCACCGGCGGGGTGCCGGAGAGGAACTGGCGGATGCCCTCCGCCGGCTCGTAGCCCGCCGCCATCGCGAAGGGGTCGCGGCGCCCGAACCAGCCCTGGACGGGCTGGCGCAGCACCCCGTGGTGGCGCGCCGCGACGTAGGCGAACGCGGGCGCCCCCGGGCCGCCGCCGAGGTACTTGTAGGTGCACCCGACGGCGAGGTCCGCGCCCCAGCCGTCGAGGTCGATCGGCACCGAGCCCACCGAGTGGCAGAGGTCCCACAGGACCGGCGCGCCCGCCGCGTGCGCCACCTCCGTGATCGCCGCCGCGTCGGCCAGGTACCCGGACCGGTAGGTGACGTGGGAGAGCACCACGAGGGCCGTGCGGGGCCCCACCGCCGCGGCGGCCTGCTCGACGGACACCCCGCCGGCGTGGTCGGTGGGGATCCAGCGCAGGGTGCGGCCGGTCTCCGCGGCGATGCCCTCGAGCAGGTAGCGGTCGGTGGGGAAGTCGTCGTCGGAGAGCACGATCTCGTCGCGTCCGGCGGGCGCCGCGTCCACCGCCGCGCGGGCGAGCTTGTAGAGCAGCACGCTCGTGGAGTCCCCGACGAGCGTCTGCCCCGGCGCGGCCCCGAGGAGCACGGTCCCGAGCCGGTCGCCGAGCTCGGTCGGGAGCGCGACCCACTGCTCGTCCCAGGCCCGGATGAGCCGCCCGCCCCAGTCCTCGCGGGTGAAGCGGGCGAGCGCGTCGGCGGTGACGGCGAGGGGGCGCCCGAGGGAGTTGCCGTCGAGGTAGGCGACCTCCGGGCCGAGCAGGAAGCGGTCCCGGCAGGCGGCCAGGGGGTCGGCGGCGTCGAGGTCCGCCGCGCGCCGGTGGAGGTCGTTCACGCCGCCCGTCCCAGCAGGGCCTTCTCCTTCGCGAGGGCCTCGCGCGCCACCGGGCCGCGCTGCCAGGTCTCCGGCAGGGCGAGCACGGTCGAGCGCAGGGCGCGGATCACGAGCCCGGCCGCGAGGTCCGTCGTCGGGAGCCCCGGCAGGCCGTGCATGCGCCGCGCCCACCGCGGCTGCAGCGCGAAGCCGAGGGTGGCCAGCGCGGCCCAGCCCGGGCGGGCCGGGGTGGTCAGCGCGACCTTCGTCGGGAGCGGCGGCGCGAGCAGGCGCACCGCGGCGCTGCGGCTCGTGGCCGAGGCGCGCAGCTCCGGGCGGACCGCCTCGAAGTAGGCGGCGACCTCGGCCTGCGAGGCAGGCACGTCGGTGGCCCCGAGCAGCTCCGCGGCGCGGACCTGCTCGGCGAGGAACCGGTCGGCCTCCTCGTCGGTGAGCCCGCCGCCGGCGCGCTGCACCGCGTCGAGGAAGCCGTGCACCTCGGTGACGTGGACCCAGCGCAGCAGGTCGGGCTCCGAGGCGGCGTAGGTCCGCCCGGTGACGGGGTCGACCCCGCGGACGTGCTCGTGGGCCCGGCGGACGTGCCCGGCGATGCGGTCGACCTTCTCGCGGGGGCCGTAGGTGACGGTCATGACGTACTCGGCGGTGCGCGCGAGACGAGGCCAGAAGTCGCTGCGGAAGTCGGAGTGCTGGTCGACGCCCGCGAGCGCGCGGGGGTGCAGCGCCTGGGTGAACAGCGCGGCGATCCCGCCCGGGCCGGCGGCCGGGTCGGCCATCACCTTCCAGGTCATGCTGCCCGGGCCGAAGTAGCCGAGGGCGGGATCCCTGGGGATCGGCACGAGATCCGTCATGGCTCCAGGGTGTCCTCGCGCAGCCAGGTCCGCCACGTGGGGACGAGGACGTCGAGCAGCCCGACGGGGTTCTCGACGTTCGGCGAGTGCGCCGCCCCCGGCACGGCGGCGAACTCGGCCTCGAGCCGGTCGGCCATCGTGCGCTGGGTGGTGACGGGCCAGGCGTCGTCGTGCACGCCGCACACCACGAGCGTCGACAACCGCCGCCCGCGCAGGGCGGCGACCAGTTCCGGCACCCGGTCGGGCTCGCTGCGCAGCGCGTCGCCCATCCCCAGCAGCGCGACCGGGGACGACCGCTGCAACCGCTCCTTGAGGAAGCCCGCGACGGCCGGTCCGGCGGCCTCCCAGTCGCCCGCCTCCTCGCGCAGCGCGACGACCGCGTCGAGCCCGCGGCGGCGCAGCACCGGCTCCAGGACGTCGAGCCGGGTCCGCCGCGGCCCCATCGGCAGCTCCCCGGGCCCGGTGTCCATCAGCGTCAGGCCGCGCACGGGCGCCCCGGACAGCACGGCGGCCCGCGCGACGAGCCCGCCGTAGGAGTGGCCGAGCAGGAGCACGGTGCGTCCCGCGTCCGCCTCGGCCCGCACGATCCGCGCCACGACCGCCCCGAGCGAGGAGGACCGGTGGTCCAGTTCGCCGGGCAGCGCCGGGGACTCGAACTGCCCCGGCAGGTCCAGCGCGAGCACCCCGATGCCGGCGTCCGCGATCGGGTCGATCAGCGGCGCGAAGTCCTCCTTGGAGCCCGAGTAGCCCGGGACGAGCACCGCGACCGCGTCCCACGGCTCGTCCGCCGTGCGCGTCCGGGCCTCGGCCCGCAGCGCCACGACCGGCCCCGGCAGCTCCACCCGCCGCCCGCGGTGCGGCGTGATCTGCCCGGCCGCCCGCGGCGCCTCCTCGACCCGCACGGGGAGGGGCTCGTGGCTCATCTTCGAAGTGTGCCCCATCCGGGCGGGGTGGCGGTGGTCCCGACGCCGGGTGGACCGTGGCGCCGCGCTGACGTCAGGTGTCAGCGGTGGGCCACCGCTGACGGGGCGGGCGGCCCGCTCACGACGGCGGGCGCAGCCCCACGACCGTCCCGCCGCGCTGCTCGACGACCGTCGCGCCGACCACGTCCACCCCGACCGGCCCGGCCGGGTCCGCGCGGCGGTCGACCGGGACCACCGGCCGCACCGCGCCGGTCGCGGCGTCGACGGGGGCGAGGCCGGCGGGCACGGGGACGAGCACGGTGGTCGGGGCCCCCAGGACGCCGGTGGGCACGGCCGCGCCCGGACCGAGCGTGCCGGGCAGGGTCCAGCGGGGGAGCAGGGTCGCGGGGTCGAGGCCGATCGTGGCGGTCCCGGTCCACCACAGCAGCACCGGACCGGCGAGGCGCACACCGAGCCCCTGGCCGGGCGGGTCGGTGGCGGTCGAGTCCGGGATCGTGCCGGCGGCGGGTCCGAGCGGGACGGTCGCGACCGGCGTGCCCGCCGCGTCGTACACCCGCAGCGTGCCGTCCGGGGCCTGCAGCGCGGTCCGGGACTCCCCGGTGGCGACGAGGCGGCCCCCGGTCACGCCGGAGAGCACGCTGAAGCGGTCCTCGGGCTTGTCGTACTCCGCCGGGGCCGACGTGAGCACCGAGAGCCGGTCGGACGGCTCGCCGGGACAGCGCTCGAGCACCGCGACGTCGTCGGCACCCACCGTGATCGAGACGTGCGGGCACTGGGCCCGCGGCTGCGGCGTGCTCTGCACCGGGGTGGGCAGGGCGCCGTACTCGAGGGTCGCGACGAGGTCGTCGCGCCACACCTCGAGGTAGTCCCGGCCGGTGGCCGTGACGTGGGAGCCGTCGGCGAGCAGCCGCGTCCCGGGGCGCACGTCGGCGTTGCGGCTCGGGCCGCGGGCGCCGGTGTTCGGGTCGAACGAGGCGACGTCGCTGCAGAACGTGCCGACCGGCGACTCGGTCCGGAAGAGCGCGAGCACCACGCCCGAGCCCTCGCCCAGGGCGCACAGCGGGTCGGGCCGGCGGTACTCCCAGGCGACCGCGCCGGTGGCGGCGTCGAGCCCGGTGACAACGCCGGTGCCGTCGGGTCCGGTGCGCCCGGTGGCCACGGCGGCGCCGACGCTGACCGGCCCGCCGAGCAGGCCGGGGCCGGGTGGCGCACCGACCGGGTCGGCGGCCCGCCACGCCTCGGTCAGCGCGGTCGGCACGGCCGCCGTGTCCGGGGACGGGATCGTGCGGATCCGGTCGAGCGTCGTGGAGGCCTCGTCGCCCGAGCGGACGACGAGCATCACCCCGACGATCGCGGCGACCACGATCAGCGCGACCGCCACCAGGTCACCCCGGCGGCGGCGCTCGGCGCGCGGCCACCACGCGTCCCGCCGGGACGACGGGGCCTCGCGCTGCTCCGGCGGTGCGCTGCTCACGCCGCTATGGAATCAGTCGGCGTCGGCCCCGACCGCGACGGCCTCGGCCTCGCCCGACGCGCCGGTGCGGGCGCGCCCACGACCCCGGCGACGGCGCCGCGGACGCGAGCGCCCGGCCCCGTCCTCGTCGGACTCGCCGTCCCCGGTGTCGGGACCGGCGGCCGAGGACTCCTCGGGCGCCGACCCGGCGTCGGGACCGCCCTCCTCGCCGGGGCCGGACACGACCTCGCCGCCACGGCGGCGGGTGCGGCTGCGGGCCCGGCGCGGGCGCGGGGTCTCCTCGGCGGCGGGGCTCTCCGGCTCGCCGGTGGCCTCGCTCTCCTCCTCCGCGGGCCGGCGACGGCGGGCCACCCGGCCCGACGCGTCACCGGGGATGGAGAGGTCGCGGTAGAGGTGCGGGGAGTTGGAGTAGGTCTCCGGCGGCTCGGGCGCGTCCAGCCCGAGGTCGTCGGAGATCATCTTCCACTTCGGCAGGTCGTCCCAGTCGACGAGCGTGATCGCGATGCCCGTCTTGCCCGCGCGCCCGGTGCGGCCGATGCGGTGGACGTAGGTCTTCGCATCGTCGGGGCACTGGTAGTTCACGACGTGCGTGACGCCGGTGACGTCGATGCCGCGGGCCGCGACGTCGGTGCAGACCAGGACGTCGATGCGGCCGTTGCGGAACGCCTTCAGCGCGTGCTCGCGGGCACCCTGCCCGAGGTCGCCGTGCACGGCGCCGACCTTGAAGCCGCGCTCGGCGAGCTCCTCGGAGACCTTGCTCGCGGTGCGCTTGGTGCGGGTGAACACCATCGTCGGGCCGCGCTCGTCGGCCTGCAGCGTGCGGGCGAGCATCTCGACCTTGTCCATCGCGTGCGCGCGGTAGACGAACTGCGCGGTGCGCTCGCCGATGGCGCTGGCGTCGACCTGCTCGGCGCGGATGTGCGTCGGCTGCGTGAGGAACGTGCGGGCCAGCGTGATGATCGGGCCCGGCATCGTCGCCGAGAACAGCATCGTCTGGCGCTGCGCGGGGAGCATGCCGAGGATGCGCTCGACGTCGGGCAGGAAGCCCAGGTCGAGCATCTCGTCGGCCTCGTCGAGCACCAGGCCGCCGACCTTGGCGAGCACCAGGTGGCCCTGCTGGGCGAGGTCGAGCAGGCGGCCCGGGGTCCCGACGACGAGCTCGACGCCGGACTGCAGCGCGGCGATCTGCTGCTCGTAGGGGCGGCCGCCGTAGATCGACACCACGCGGGTGCCGAGGCCCTTCGACGCGCCCTCGAGGTCCTTCGCGACCTGCAGGCACAGCTCGCGGGTGGGCACGACGACGAGCGCGCGCGGTGTGCCGTCCTCGGTGGGGGTGCCGAGGCGCTGCAGCAGCGGCACGCCGAAGCCGAGCGTCTTGCCGGTGCCGGTGCGCGCCTGGCCGATGACGTCCTCGCCGGCGAGGGCCAGCGGCAGCGTCAGCTCCTGGATGGCGAAGGTCCGCTCGATGCCGTTCGCGGCGAGCGACTCGACGATCTCGGGCATGACGCCGAGCTCGGCGAAGGTCGGGGACGCCTCCGACGAGGTGGTCGTCGCCAGGGCGGAGGTCTCGGTGCCGTCGTCGGCGATGTCGTTCTCGGTGGGGTTCAGGGGTCTGCCTTCCTCGCGGCCGGTGCACGCGAGAAGTGCCGGTTGGCTCGACCGCTCCGCCCGGGCATCGGTGCCGTCGGGGGCGGGGGCGGGAGAACCGAGGGAGACCCGCGCGCGTTTCTGCGTCCCGCTCCAGCGGCCGACGGGGCGTCGGCCCGCTCGGGGGCGGGAGGCCCGGCGGCCGGCGACGGGGCGTGGGGGAGCGGCCCCGGCGGGGCCACATCGGTCAGGTAGGGGGTGTCACCGGCCCGGACCGTCTCCCATGATACCCGCCACGTGGCCTTCCGCTCACCACCACCGCGCCGCGCCGTGGTCACGGGCGGTCCACGGTCGGGTGGTCGTAGGCTCCACCGCCGTGAGCGACGGCGGCATCGGGGACGAATCGCGGGCCCTGCTGGGCCTCGTGGCCTACGGGGAGCTCGCCGCGTTCAGCCGGCTCGCGGCCGACGCGCAGCGGGCGCCGGACCTGACGGCGCGCGTCGAGCTGGCCACCCTGGCCGCGGTGGAGATGGACCACTTCCGACGGGTCCGCGACCACCTGGCGGCGGGCGGGGTCGACGTCCTCGACGCGATGGCCCCGTTCACCGCGCGCGTCGACCGGCTGCTCGCCACCGTCTCCGGGCGCGACTGGGCCGAGGCACTCGTCGCGACGGCCCTCGGGCGCGGGCTCGTCACCGACCTGCAGACCGAGGCCCTCGAGGGGCTCACCGGGCCCGACGCCGACCTGGTGCGCGAGGTCGTCGCCGACGCCGGGCACGACGCCTTCGTGGCCGAGCGGGTCCGGGCGGCCTGCGCGGACCCGCAGGTCCGCGGTCGCCTCTCGATGTGGGCGCGGCGGCTGCTCGGCGAGGCGCTCGCGGCGGTCACGGCGGCCCTCGCGGAGAGCCCCGGGTTGGCCGCCGTGGTCGCGGACGGGTCGACCGGCACCCGCTCGCCGGCGCTCAAGCGGCTGAAGTCGGCCCACAACAAGCGGGTCGCGGCGCTCGGGCTCTGAGCGCGTTCGCCCTCAGCGAGCCCGGCCGTCGGGGTGCCCCGATCTGGTCTAGCCTCGCGGTCGCAGGTCAACGAACGAGGACCGGAGGGTCGCGTGGAGGTCAAGATCGGCGTCGCGGACAGCCCGCGCGAACTCGTCGTCTCGAGCGGGCAGACGCCCGACGAGGTGGCGGAGCTCGTCGACGGTGCCCTGTCCGGCAGCAGCGGCACGCTGTCGCTCACCGACGACAAGGGCCGCCGCTACCTCATCCCGGCCACGCGCATCGCCTACGTGGAGATCGCGCCGTCCGAGGTGCGTCGCGTGGGCTTCGGCGTCGGCAGCTGAGCCCGGAGGACGGGGTCCCCGGCCGGGTGGGCGTCAGCCCTCCTGCCGGGGGAACCCGCCTCCGATGCCGCGCCAGGCGAGCGTGGACATCAGGGCGATCGCGTCCTCGCGCGGCGGCTGCAGCCCCGCGTCGAGCCAGTAGCGCGCCGCCGTCGTGGAGAGCCCGACGAGTCCCACCGCCAGCAGCCGGGCCCGCTCGGGCTCCAGGCCGGCGTCCGCGGTGACCACCTCGGTCACCGCGTCGATGCAGTCGCTCGTGGCCCGGTCGACGATCTCGGCGATCTCGGGCGTGGCGCGGGTGTCGGTCTCGAAGACCAGGCGCATCGCGCCGTCGCGGGACGACACCACGTCGAAGTAGGCCTGCACCGCGGCGTGCACGCGGGCCTTGTTGTCCGTGGTCGAGCGCATCGCCGCCCGGACCGTGCGCACCATCTCGTTCGCGGCCGACTCCACCAGGGCCCGGTAGAGGTCCAGCTTGCCGGGGAAGTGCTGGTAGAGCACCGGCTTGCTCACCCCGGCCCGCTCGGCGATCTCGTCCATCGCCGCGGCGTGGTAGCCCTGGGCGCCGAACACCGACCGGGCCGCGGCCAGCAGCTGCGCGCGCCGCTGCGAGCGCGACATCCGCGGCCGTCCCGCCGCGGACCCCGGGCCCCCCGCCGCGCCGGCCGCCGTCTGCGCCGCCGCTCCGGTCTCGCTCATCGACTCCCCGCTCCCCGCATCCACGTGCCACTGCCCGGGGCGAGGTGCCACCCCACCCGGTCGGGGCGACCCTACCGACCGTGACGCCGTGCCGCGCCCGTCACGCGCGGTTCGCCGGTCGTCGCCCTCCGGAGCATCTCCGGACACACCCGGGTCGGATTCGCTTCACCTGTCGTCCACCTGCACCATGGTCATCGTGACGATCACGGTTCCGGGGAGTGGCCCGCAGGTGAACGGGGCACCGGTCCCGTTCGCCCCGACCAGCGCCCTCGGGCCGATCGGCGACCCCACGCCGCACTGGCCGGGGCACCGCGTCGTCGTCGGCGGCGTGGAACTGCACGTGCGCGAGACGCCCGCGACCGGCGAGCCCACCGGCACCGTCGTCTACGTCCACGGTCTCGGGGGCTCCGCCACCAACTGGACCGACCTGGCCGGGGCGCTGTCGTCGCGCTGGCACGGGTACGCGGTCGACCTCCCGGGCTTCGGCCACTCCAGCCCGCGCGCCGACCGGGACTACTCGCTGCGGGCCCACGCGGCCGCCGTCGGCGCCTTCGTCGACTCGCTCGACCGGCCCGTGCACCTGGTGGGCAACTCGCTGGGCGGCGCGGTCGCGCTCACCGTCGCGGCCGAGCGCCCCGGGACCATCCTGACGACGACGCTGGTCAGCCCCGCGATGCCCGACCTGCGGCCGGCGCCGGCCCGCCTGGGCGACGGGAAGATGGCGCTCGCCGCGATCCCGCTGGTCGGGGCGCGCACCCGCCGCGAACTGGCCGCCGAGGACCCGGGCACACGGCTGCGCCGCACCATGCGGCTCTGCTACGCCGACCCCGACGCGGTCAGCCCCGCCGCCTTCGCGCAGGCGGTCGCCGAGGCCGCCGAGCGCGCCGAGTACCCGTGGCTCGCCGAGGCCCTGCAGCGATCCTTCGGCGGGCTGGTGTCGACCTGGTTCGCGCCGCGCTCCCGGTCGCTGTGGTCGATCGCCGCTCGCGTCACGACGCCGACCCTCGTGGTCTGGGGCGAGGTCGACCGGCTGATCTCGGTGCGCAAGGCCCGCCGGACCGTGGCGTCCATCCCCCGGGCCCGCCTGCTCCGGCTGCCCGGCACCGGCCACGTGGCGCAGATGGAGTGCCCGGCCGTCGTGGCCCGGGCCGTGCTGGGCATGGTCGACGCCGTCGCCGACGGGACGTGGGACTCCGTCCCGGTTCGTCCGGAAGTGTGTGGGACCGTGCGGGGGTGACCCGACCGACCGGTTCCTCCCGCCGGGCGCGCCCGCCCGAGCGGGACGCCGACACCCGGTCGGATCCGGACGCCTCCTCCCCGTCGGACGGGCGGACGGAGCGCCGCCGGTCCGCCCGGCGTCGCGGGCAGCCGCTCGCGGCGTCGTGGAGCCCGCGACCCCGCACCGGCACCCCGGCGCCGCCCGCCCGCTCCCGCCGCGGCGCGGCGCTGGGCGCCCTCGCCGTCGTGCTCCTGGCCCTCACCGGGTTCGTCGTGGTGCGGGCCCTGGCACCGAGCGCGGAGACGACCGACGTGCGCTCGCCCGCGGCGGCCGCCGAGCAGGGACCCGTCGTCGGGGAGGCACCGTCCGGCGGCGAGTTCGCCGGCGTCGACATCCCGACCGCGGAGCTGCCCGCGGGCGGCGACTTCCCGATCTCCGGGGCCGGCACCTGGCGCGTGATCCCCGGGTCGACGCCCCAGGTCGGCGTCGGGCGGGTCTACACCTACACCGTCGAGGTGGAGGACGGCGCCGTGCTCGCCGAGGGCGACGCCGCCTTCGCCACCGCCGTCGACGCGACCCTCGACGACCCCCGCAGCTGGACCGGCAGCGGCCAGATCGCGCTGCGCCGCGTCGACGCCGCGGCGGGCGTGGTGCCGGACTTCCGCATCAGCCTGACCTCGCAGCTGACCACCCGCGCCCAGTGCGGCTACCAGATCCGGTACGAGGCCTCGTGCTGGAAGTCCGACATCGGGCGGGTGCTGATCAACGGCTCCCGCTGGGTGCGCGGCGCGGCCGCGTTCGAGGGGCAGCTGGGGCTCTACCGGCAGTACGCGATCAACCACGAGGTCGGGCACGTCTTCCGCAACCAGCACGTGCCGTGCCCCGAGAACGGGGCGCTGGCGCCGGTGATGATGCAGCAGAGCTTCGGGGTGTCGAACGACTACCTCGCGCAGCTCACCGACGACAACCCGCAGGGCATCCAGATCCCGCGCGACGGCAAGGTCTGCCGACCCAACCCGTGGCCGAACCCCGTCCGCTGAGACGGCCGCCGCACGTCGGGAACACCGCGCCGACGCATGGGGTTGAATCGGGTCGAGCAGTCGTCCTAGAGGAGCTGAACGCGCGATGGCAACCCTGCCGCCCCTGGTCGAGCCGGCCGCCGAGCTGACGAAGGAGGAGGTCGCCCGCTACTCGCGGCACCTGATCATTCCCGACGTCGGCGTCGACGGCCAGAAGCGCCTGAAGAACGCGAAGGTCCTGGTGGTCGGTGCGGGCGGGCTCGGCAGCCCGGCTCTGCTCTACCTGGCCGCCGCCGGTGTCGGCACCCTCGGCATCGTCGACTTCGACGTCGTCGACGAGTCGAACCTGCAGCGTCAGGTCATCCACGGCCAGTCCGACATCGGCAAGCCGAAGGCGCAGTCGGCCAAGGAGTCGGTCGCCGAGATCAACCCCTTCGTGCAGGTCAACCTGCACCAGCAGCCGCTGGACGCGTCGAACGCGCTGGACGTCTTCCGCGACTACGACCTCATCCTCGACGGCACCGACAACTTCGCCACCCGCTACCTGGTGAACGACGCCGCGGTGCTGCTCGGCAAGCCCTACGTCTGGGGCTCGATCTTCCGCTTCGAGGGCCAGGTCTCGGTGTTCTGGGAGGACGCCCCGAACGGGCAGGGCCTCAACTACCGGCACCTCTACCCCGAGCCCCCGCCGCCGGGCATGGTCCCGTCGTGCGCCGAGGGCGGCGTGCTGGGCGTCCTGTGCGCGTCGATCGGCTCGATCATGGTCACCGAGGCGATCAAGCTGATCTGCGGCATCGGCGACACGCTGCTGGGCCGGCTCAAGGTCTACGACGCCCTCGACATGGAGTACCGCGAGGTGAAGATCCGGCGCGACCCGAACGCCACGCCGGTCACCGAGCTCATCGACTACGAGGCCTTCTGCGGCGTCGTGTCGGACGAGGCGCAGTCGGCGGCGGCCGGGCACACCATCACGGCGGTGGAGCTCAAGGAGAAGATCGACGCGGGCGACAAGTTCGAGCTGATCGACGTCCGCGAGCCGCACGAGTTCGAGATCGTGAAGATCCCGGGCGCGAAGCTCATCCCGAAGGACAAGATCCTTTCGGGCGAGGCGTTCTCGGAGATCCCGCAGGACCGGCAGACGATCCTGTACTGCAAGTCCGGCGTCCGGTCCGCCGAGGCGCTGTCCGCGCTGCACAACGCCGGGTTCTCCAACGCCGTGCACGTGGGTGGCGGGGTGACCGGCTGGGCGCAGCAGGTCGACACGTCGCTGCCGACGTACTGAGGTCCGTCCGCCCGTAGTTGAACGAAGGGCCCCCTCGGTCGATCTACTCGACCGAGGGGGCCCTTCGCTCGTGCGGGGACCGGCGTCAGGCGGACGCGCCCACCGGGGTGCGGTCCTTCGACTCCGTCTCGTCGTCCTCGCCGCCGTGCGTCTCCTGCTCGATCGCGTCGCGGACGAGCGACGGGTCGTTCAGGGCGGCGTGGAAGCGCTCGTCGTCGCGCTCGCCGCACCAGCCGGCCACGACCATCACGGCGACGGTGTTGCCGATGACATTGGTCAGGGCGCGGCCCTCGCTCATGATGCGGTCGATGCCGGCGATGATCGCGATGCCGATGGCGATCGACTCCACGGTGTAGAACTCGCCGCCGAAGGCCTGCAGCGACGCGGCCAGCGTGATGAGGCCGGCGCCGGAAACGCCCGCCGCACCCTTCGAGGTGAGCAGCATCAGCGCGACGAGGCCCAGCTGCACGCCCCACGGCAGGTCCTGGCCACCGGCCTGGGCGATGAACAGGGCGGCCATCGTCAGGTAGATGCAGGTGCCGTCGAGGTTGAACGAGTACCCGGTCGGCAGGACCATGCTGACCGTCGAGCGGGACGCGCCGGCCGCCTCGAGCTTGGCGAGCAGGCGGGGGAGCACGGTCTCCGACGACGAGGTGCCGACGATGATGAGGATCTCGTCCTTGATCATCCGGATCAGCTTGAAGACGTTGAACCCGGAGATCAGGCAGACCACGAACAGGACGCCGAAGACGAAGATCGCGCAGGTGGCCCAGAAGGTGACCATGAGCGAGAGCAGGTTGGTCAGGCTCTCGCCGCCGAGGGCACCGACGGTGTAGGCGATGCCGCCGAAGGCCGCGAGCGGCGCCAGGAACATGATCATCCGGATGATGCCGAAGATGACCTTGGCGACGAGGTCGATCCCGCCGACGACGCGCTTGCGCAGCGCCGGGGCGAGCATCGACGTGGCCGCGGCGACGAGGATGGCGAGCACGAGGACGCGGAGGATCTCGTTCTCCACGAACGGCCCGAGGAAGCTCTCCGGGAGCAGCGTGCCCTGGATGAAGTCGAGCGCGCCGCCGCCCTGGGCGCCCGCGGCGATGTCCTCCTGCGCCTCGGCGAGGGTGGCGGGGTCCGGCGGGATCTGGGGGAACCCGGCGCCCGGCTGGACGATGTTGACCACGACGAGCCCGAGGCCCAGCGCGATCAGGGTCATGAGCAGGAAGTAGGCGAGCGCCCGGCCCGCGATGCCCCCGGCGGCCGCGAGGTTGCCGATCGAGGCGATCCCGACGATCACCGTGCAGAAGATGACCGGGGCGGTCACCATCTTGATCAGCTGGATGAAGATGTCGGGCAGGACCTTGAGGTCGGAGGCGAAGTCCGGCGCCAGGAAGCCGACGACGATGCCCGCGACGATGCCGACGATCACCCAGAACCAGAGCTGCTTGTAGACACCGCCCCGCCTGGTGCCCGACGGCGGGGGATCGGTCGGCGGGGCCGTGGTGGGCGTCGACATCGGTGTCTCCTTCGTGCGGACGTGGTACAGCTCTCATGCAATGCCGTGAGGTTAGGAACACCCGACCCGCTGGACCCAGGTCGCGCCATCCGAACTTGAGGAATCTTTGAGCTGCCGATGAAGGTCTTGCTCGTCGAGGACACCGAACCGGTCCGCGACGCCCTGGCGAAGGTGCTGCGCGCGCAGGGCTGGCGCGTGGGCACGGCGTCGAATGGCGTCGCCGCCGTCGCCGCGGTCGGCGACGAGGTCGATCCGCCCGACCTGGTCCTGCTCGACCTCGGGCTGCCCGACCTCGACGGCATCGAGGTGTGCCGCCGCATCCGGGGGCGGTCGTCGGTCCCGATCATCGCGGTGACGGCGCGCGGCCACGACAGCGCGCGCGTGATGGGCCTGCGCAGCGGCGCCGACGACTACGTGGTCAAGCCGTTCTCGATCGACGAGCTGCTCGCCCGCATCGACGCCGTGATGCGCCGGGTCTCCGGGCACGCCCTGGTCTCCACCATCACCGTCGGCCCGCTCGAGATCGACCTCGCGGCTCGGTCGGCGCACGTCGACGGCGCCGAGATCGCGCTGCGCCGCAAGGAGTTCGACCTGCTCGCCGCGCTCGCCCGGCGCGAGGGCAAGGTCGCCACCCGCGAGGAACTGCTCGACGACGTGTGGGGCCTGGCTCCCGACGACCACGGCGCCGACGCCGGCGGGCGCACCCTCGAGGTGCACGTCGCCGCGCTGCGCTCACGCCTCGGCGTGCCCGGCCTCGTGGTCACCGTGCGGGGCGTGGGCTACCGGCTCGCGAGCCCCTGACGGCGACACCGCGGGCAGCTCCACGACGAAGCCGGTCCCGGCCCCGTCGACGCCGGGACCCGTCGTCACCGTCCCGCCGCGCCGCTCGACCACCCGCGCCACGAGGGCCAGGCCCAGTCCACGCGGCCCGCCCTCCTTCGTCGACCACCCGGCCCGGAACGCCGCCTCCGGATCGGCGAGCCCGGGCCCGTCGTCGGCCACCCGGATCGTCAGCCCGCCGGCACCGTCGGCGAGGTCCAGCGCGACGACGCCCCGGCCCGCCGTCGCGAGCACCGCGTCCAGGGCGTTGTCGACGAGGTTTCCGACGATCGTCACGAGGTCGTCGGTGCCGTCCGCGACCGACGTCCGCCCCGTCACCCGCAGGTCGACGCCCCGGTCCCGGGCGTCCGTGGCCTTGTCCAGCACCAGGGCCGCCAGGGCGGGGTCGGCGATCCGTTCGCGGAGGTCGGCACCGAGGTCGGTGATGTCGCGCGTCCAGCGGACGGCGAGCTCGCGGGCGTCGTCGTGGGCCCCGAGCTCGATGAGGGTCGACACCGCCTGCAGGTGGTTCGCGTGCTCGTGGGCCTGGAAGCGCAGCGCGCCCGCGACGGAGCGGGCGTCGTCGAGCGCGCGCATCACCTGCTGGACCTCGGTGCGGTCCCGCAGCGTGATCACCCAGGAGTCGTCGGTCCGGGTCCGGTTGACCAGCAGCAGCCGCTCGCCCACGAGCAGCGACTCGTCCGACACGGGCGTCGGGTCGGCCAGCCGTGCCGCCAGCGCCGGGTCCACCCCGAGCTCCGCGAGGGTCTTCCCGACGATGCCTCCCCCGCCCTCCCCGGCCACCTCCAGCAGGCGCGTCGCCTCGTCGTTCACCACGACGACGCGGTCGTCCGCGTCGAGCACCAGCAGCCCCTCGCGGATGGCGTGCAGCACGGCCTCGTGGTGGCGGTGCAGCGCGGTGATCTCCGCCGGCTCGAGGCCGAGCGTGTCGCGCCGCACCCGCCGGGCGGCCAGCAGCGCGAGCCCGAACCCGATGCCGATCGCCGCGACCGCCCCCAGCGCCAGGTACCCGAGCTCGCGCAGCACCCGCGAGAACACGTCCACCCGCAGCAGGCCCACCGCCACCATCCCGACGACGGGCGCGGTCGCCGACCCGGGCTGCGCGCGGACCGGCACGATGGCCCGCACCGAGGGCCCCAGCGTCCCCGGGAACGTCTCGACCAGCGTCTCGCCGCGCGCGGCCGGGGCGAAGGTGCCCTGGTAGGTCTGCCCGATGAGCGACCGGTCGGGGTGGGTGAGACGGGTGCCGTCCGGCGTCATGATCGTGACGAACGAGGCGTCCGCGTCGGCCCGGACGGCCTCCGCGGCGGGTTCGAGCGCGGCGACGTCGCGGGCCGCGACCGCCGGCGGCACCCCGGGCGCGACCGCGAGCGCGGTGGCGAGCCCGAGCATCCGGGCCGCCTCGTCGTCCTCCACGAGCGACCGCGTGCTCACCGCGCTGACCCCGGCCGCGATGAGCACCGTCAGGAGCACCGTCACGATCTCGACGACGAGCAGACGGCGGACCAGACGGGACCGGCGGCGGGGGGCGGGCACGGGAGAACCGTGACGGTGCGCACGACCACCCCGCAAGTCCGGCGGAGGCGCTGCACACCGTGACGACGTCCGGGACGAACCGGACGCATCGCCCGGAGGTGATGACCCACCGTGAACTGGCACTGTCAGGCTTCCGTGGCGTGACCGGACCGAGATGTCACACTGCGGACACGGTCACGGTGCGTGGCCCATCGAGCGAGGGCGGGTGAACGCGCGTGGCACGGAGGTCGGCTCCCGGGCGCACCGGGCCGTCGTTCGGGACGTGGCTCGTCGTCGTGGTGCTCGGCCTGCTCGTGGCGACGGTGCTCGGGGTCACCGGCCTCGTCAACGCCACGATCGGCAACGACGCGAACCACGACCAGGGCGACAGCGCCACCGTCCCGCCGTCGGTGTCGCGCGGGGGCACCTTCGTCGACGGACGGGTCGATCCGGCCCGCTCGACCGGGCTCCCGCCGCGCACCATCGCGCTGACCTTCGACGACGGGCCGGACCCGACCTGGACCCCGCAGATCCTCGCGGTGCTCGCGAAGCACCGGGTGCCGGGCACGTTCTTCGTCGTCGGCTCGCTCGGCGTGCGCCACCCCGACCTGCTGCGCCAGATCCGCGCCGCCGGCAGCGAGATCGGCATCCACACGTTCACCCACGCCGACCTCTCCCAGGTCCCGCGCTGGCGCCTGGAACGCGAGCTCGGCGAGACCCAGCTCGCGATCGCCGGGGCGACCGGCGAGACCACCTACCTCGTCCGGCCGCCGTACTCGTCCACGCCCGACGCGATCGACGACCGTGCCTACGCCGCCGTCCTCGAGTCGGGGCGCGACGGCTACGTCAACGTCTTCACCGACGTCGACGGCGAGGACTGGCAGCGCCCCGGCGTCGACGCGATCATCCGGAACGCGACGCCGCGCGACGGCGTGGGCGCGACGGTCCTGCTCCACGACGCCGGCGGCGACCGCTCGCAGACCGTGGCCGCGCTCGACCGGCTGATCCCCGAGCTGCAGGCCCGGGGCTACCGCTTCGACACCGTGACCGGCGCGGTGGGCGCCCCCGGCGCGCACGCCCCCGCCTCGGACCGTGACCGGCTCGTCGGCGGCGGTCTCGTCGAGGCCGTCGACCTCGCGACCGGCACCGTCCGGGTGCTGCAGGGCCTGCTCATCGGCGTCGGGCTCATCGTCGTGGTGCGGCTGCTGCTGACGCTCGTCGTCGCGCGCCGCCACGCCCGTCGTCGGCGGGACCCCGCGTTCTCCTGGGGTCCGCCGCCCACCACGGCGCCCCCGGTGTCGGTGATCGTCCCGGCCTACAACGAGACCGAGAACATCGAGGCCACGCTGCGCTCGATCCTCGCGAACGACCACCCGCTGGAGATCCTCGTCGTCGACGACGGGTCCACCGACGGCACCGCGGAGCTCGTCGAGTCGCTCGCGCTGCCCGCGGTGCGGGTGATCCGCCAGCCGAACAGCGGCAAGCCGATCGCGCTGAACACCGGCGTCGCGCGGGCGCGCCACGACCTCGTCGTGATGATGGACGGCGACACCGTGTTCCAGCCGGACACGATCGCCCGTCTCGTCGCGCCCTTCGCGGACCCCGGGATCGGGGCGGTGGCGGGCAACGTCAAGGTCGCGAACCGCGCCGCGTTGATCCCGCGCCTGCAGCACATCGAGTACGTCGTCGGCTTCGGCGTCGACCGGCGCGTGCAGGACACGCTGCGCGCCATCACGACGATCCCGGGCGCGGCCGGGGCGTTCCGGCGCGAGGCCGTGCTCGAGGTCGGCGGGCTCTCGCTCGACACCCTCGCCGAGGACACCGACCTGACGATCGCGCTCGGCCGCGCCGGCTGGCGCGTGGTCTACGAGGAGCGGGCGGTCGCGTGGACCGAGGCGCCGACGACGTTGTCGCAGCTCTGGCGCCAGCGCTACCGGTGGACGTACGGGACGATGCAGGCGGTCTGGAAGCACCGGCGGTCCCTGCGCGAGCGCGGCGCGTCCGGGCGCACCGGGTGGCTCGGGCTCGGCCACATCGGCCTGTTCCAGGTGCTCTTCCCGCTGGCCGCGCCGCTGGTCGACGTCTTCTTCGTCTACGGCCTGCTCTTCGGCGACGCCGCGCTCACGCTCGTGCTGTGGGGCTCGATGCTCGCGGTGCAGACCGCGGCGGCCGCCTACGCGTTCCGGCTCGACGGCGAACCGATGGGGCCGCTGTGGGTCGCCCCGGTGCAGCAGGTCCTCTACCGGCCGTTGATGTACGCGGTGCTGCTGCGCTCGCTGCTCTCCGCCGTGACCGGGGGACGGGTGCGCTGGCAGCGGATCCAGCGGCTCGGTGCGCTCAAGGCGCTCATGCCGGGGCAGGCGGCGCCGGTGCCGGTCGCGGTCCCGGCGGCGGCCCCGGTCCCCGGTGCGGGCCATGCGTCACTGCGTGCACCCGGAGCCAGGGACGCCACGCCGTCGAAGCCGGCCGCACCCGCCGTCGGGAAGAGTGACGAGAAGCCCCTCGAGCGGACGCGGTGGCTCGACGTGCTCCGGGCGATCGCGCTCGTGCGCGTGATCGGCTACCACGTCGTCGGCTGGGGCTGGCTGTCGTTCGTCTTCCCGTCGATGGGCGTGATGTTCGCGCTCGGTGGATCGCTGATGCTCGCGTCGCTGGCGCGGACCGAGGCGGTCGACGTGATCGGTCGGCGGCTCAAGCGCCTGCTCCCGCCGTTCTGGCTGTTCGGCCTGATCGTCGTGCCGATCATGGTGTGGCACGGGTTCGGGCCGGACGAGACCCCGAGCGCGTCGGAGTGGCTGTTCTGGTTCGTCCCGGTGCTCGACCCGCCGGGCAGCGAGTGGGCCGGCGACGCGACCGTCGTGCTCTGGTACATCCGCACCTACCTGTGGCTGGTGCTGCTGACCCCCGCGCTGCTGTGGGCCTGGCGCCGGCGGCCGGGCGTGGCGATCGCCGTGCCGCTGGCGCTCGTCGCGCTGGACGCGGTGCTGGGCGGGGCGGTCCGCGACTTCGGGGCGGTCGGGACCGCGCTGATCGACGCGTCGATCTTCGCCGGCTGCTGGATGCTCGGCTTCGCCCACCGCGACGGGTCGCTGCGGCGCATGCCGTGGGGCTGGGCGCTGCTCGCCGCGGGGACCGCGATCGGCGCCGGGGTCGCGTGGGCGCTGGCCAACCCGGCCGGCGACAACGGCATCGACCTCAACGACATCCCGCTCGGCCAGGCGCTCGTCTCGCTCGGCGCGGTGCTGCTCGTCCTGCGCTACACCCCGCGTCTGGCGTGGCTGGAGCGGATCCCGCTGCTCGGCCGCGTGATCACGGTGATCAACGCCCGCGCCGTGACGATCTACCTCTGGCACAACGTGGCGATCGCCCTCGCCCCGATGATCGACGACCGCTTCGACTGGACCGGGACCGGCTCGCTCGTGGGGACCGCGGTGGTGCTCACGGTGGTGTTCGCCCTCGGCCTCGGCTGGATCGAGGACCTCGCCGCCGGCCGTCGCCCCGCGCTGATCCCCGGGCCCGCCCAGCGGCCGTTGCGCCCGCGCGGTCCGCGCCGCGAGGCGCCGCGTCCGCCGGAGATCCCGGCGGGCGGGATGGTCGTGCCGGCCGAGACGCAGGAGAGCCCGCTCGCCGCGCTCAACGCGCGTCGACCGGCGTCGGACTTCCGCCGCGACCCGCGCTTCCGGGCGCCGCTCCCGGTCCCCGACTCGCGTCGCGCGGGCCCGTCGTCGCTGCCCGGCCCCGCAGTGCGTCCGCCCTTCCCGACGCCGGGTGCCCGGACTCCCGGCGTGCCGACGCCGCCGCCCGGCGTCGCGGACGTGCGGCGATCTGCGCCACCGGTGACGCACTCCGCCGCACTCGCCGAGCCGGAGCGGACGGCCACGACGCGCCGCGCGCCCGAGCCGGACGCGGTGACCGGGGTGGTCGGGCGGGCGCCGACGGGTCGGCGCCGGCTCATGTCGTTCGGCGAGGACGCCCCGGCCCCGCAGACGTCTCAGTCGCCGCCGTCCGGCCGGCGCCGCCGCGCCGACGACACTTCGCCACCGCCCTCGACGCGGCCGGGGAGCCACCGGTCGGAGTCCGGCGACGGGCGCACGAACCTGGACGCGCCGAGCCGTCACCGCCGCTGAGGCGCGTGGGGCAGCGTCCGGCGCCTCGCGGCGGTCCGGGGGCGACGCCGACCGTGTGGGTCGGACCGAGTCGCCGCGACCCGGCTGCGCCGCCGTGGTCCGGCCCTTCGGGAGCCCGCTCGAGGTGAGTGGGACATGAGGCAGCGTCGGGCGGGAGTCCCGTCAGGCCGCGAACGTGTACCGGCTGCCGACCGCGCCCGGCACGAAGGAGTCGCCCAGCTCCTGGGCGAGCCGCATCTGCGCCCGCCAGCCGGTGCAGTGGGCCGGCACGACGACCTCGGGCGCCAGGTCGACGAGCGCGGCCACGGTCGGCTCCATGATCCGTTCGAAGCCCGGACCGGTGAGGTGCAGGCCGCCGAGCAGGGCGTGGAGCCGGTCGTGCCCGGTGAGGCGCAGCGCGTGGCGGACGATGTTCACCGCGCCGGCGTGCCCGCAGCCGGTGAGCACCACGAGGCCGAGCCCACGCACGTCGACGACCAGGGCCTGGTCGTCGACGATCCACGGGTCGGGGGTCCAGGCGTCGTCCACCAGGGCCTCGTGGAAGGGCATGCCCTGCTCGAAGTCGGTGGTGCGGTCGACCTCGCCGGTGACGAGCACGCTCCCACCGAGCAGGAACGACGGGTCCCGGCGCTCGATCAGCTCGATCCCGTCCCCGACCAGCGCGGCCCGGTCGAGCTGCGGCATCGCGAAGGGCTCGGCGCCGGGCGGCGCCAGCCGTCGCCGCGTGAACGCCACCGGGTGCAGCACCAACGGGCTCGCGGCGCGCCCGAGCCAGCGCTCCAGCCCGGGGAATCCGCCGGTGTGGTCGGCGTGGCCGTGCGAGAGCACCACCGCGCCGATGTCGGTGGGGTCGACGTCCAGCCGCCGTCCGTTCGTGGCCATCCCCTCGGGGGAGACGCCCGTGTCGAAGAGCAGTGTGTGGTCGTGCCCGTCCCGCGTCACCGTGACCAGGGCCGAGAACCCGTGCTCGGCGATCAGCCCCGGCCGCGCGAGTCCGTCGACGTACTGACCGGCCTCGAGCCCGGGGCCGGTGCCGAGCCGCCCTCGCGACACCCCGGGCGCCTCGGCGAGCAGGGCGTCGAAGGAGTTGTCGACCAGGACCGTGATCGTCAGGGCGTCGACCGGTTCGAGCACCACCGGGTCGACGGCCTCGGCGACGACGGGTCGCGGGGCTGCGAAGGCGACGGCGGCGGGGTCGGGCGCCTCGGTGCACACGGGTGCTCTCCTCCTCAGGGCCGGGTGGTGACGGTCAGTTCCGGACCACCGGTGACGCTCACCGTCCACCGCTGACCCGGTTCGATCCACGGCGGGTCGACGAGCGTCCCGGTCGTCACGATCTCGCCGTCGGCGACGGGGGCGGCGCCCGGCAGGTCGGCCAGCGCCGCGAGGGCCTGCCGCGGGCCGCCGAGGGCGTTCGCGCCCCGACCCGTCGTCGTGAAGGAGGGGCCGGACAGGGTGACCTCGACGTCCTCCAGCCCGTCGACGGGCAGCCGCGGACCGAGGACCAGCATCGCGTGCAGGCCGAAGTCGGCGACCGCCTCGGCGGGGGAGAACCGCCATCCGAGGTGGTGGCTCGCCACGATCTCGATGCCGATCGCGGCCCAGGCGATCTCCGGGTACCTCGCCACCCCGACGACGATCTCGGGCTCCAGCCGCGGCTCCGGGAGCGTGCCGAGGGCGAGGCTCGTCGTGCGGGTGAGCGTGGTGTCGTAGACCGGCGCCCAGATCGGTCGGTCCAGCCCGTGCGCGTCCCACAGGGCACGGTTGGTGAAGCCGATCTTGCGTCCGACCCGGCGGTTGCCCCGCTCGGCCAGCCGGCGCTCGAGCTGCGCTGCGACGGCGTACGCCGCGTCGAGGTCCAGGTCGGGGTCGCGGGGGACCCGTGCGCCCGTCTCCCGCGCCTCGAGCAGCCGGTCGGCCCGTCGGTCCTCCATGGCGGTCATCGATACACCCTCGACCCGTGGCGGTCGGCGTGGCGGTCACGCGAGTGCGTCGGACCGGACGATCGGGGCGCACCGGCGCCTCGTCGGTCGAGGTCTCGCCCGTCCCGGGGTCGTCGGTCCGGGTCCCGTCGAAGCCGAGCTCCTCGTCGTCCGGCTCGTCGTCACGGTCGTCGAGGTGGGGCCGCAACACCTCGTCGCAGTGCTCGCGCAGCTCCTGCGCGACGTGCATCGGGTCGGTGGCCGCGGCGATGCAGGTCAGGAACTCCTCGGCCTCCGCGAGGGCGGCGTCGCCGTACCCGTCGGCGGCCAGTGCAGCCAGCTGGTCGAGCACGGCGCGCACGCCGGGCCCGCCGATCGCGCCCGCCGTGACGGCGCGCGCGAGCAGCGGCAACCCCGAGTCGGCCAGGGTCGCGGCGAACTCGGTGCGGGGGTCGGAGGCCAGGTCCTGCGGCATGATTCGAACACTAGTACGAGGGTCCGACAGTCACGGGTGCTCGAAGGCCCCATCGCGACGGGGCTCTCCGGGACGAGCGCCGTGAGGACCGTGTCGACGTAGGAGCGGGCGTCGGTGGGGGCCACTTCCGGAGTGGGCGGTCCCGGTCCTCGGCGCCCGACAGGTGCCGGCGCTGCTGTGCGGCATCCGGCCCGCGCGAGGCCCGCGCCGGACCGCTCCGGACGAGCTCGCCCGGGCGGTGGACACCGGGGCCTTCGACTGCGCGGTGTCCCTGCGGTGCGAGCGGGATCGCGTCGTCGTCACCACTGTCGGCACCCCGCACGATCTCCGGGGCCGCTTCTTCCTGGCCACCGCGGGCCGCGTGCACCCCTACGTCGTGCGGGCGGTGCTCGACCGGGCCGCGGCGGTGCTGGGACCGGGTCAGTAGTACCAGGGGAACGGCGCCCAGTCGGGCGTGCGCTTCTCCAGGAACGACTCCTTGCCCTCCACGGCCTCGTCGGTCATGTAGGCCAGGCGCGTGGTCTCCCCGGCGAAGAGCTGCTGGCCGACGAGCCCGTCGTCGATCAGGTTGAACGAGTACTTGAGCATCCGCTGCGCCTGCGGGGACTTGCCGAGGATCTCGCGCGCCCACTGCAGCGCGGTGGTCTCCAGCTCCGCGTGCGGCACGACCTCGTTCACCGCGCCCATGTGGTGCATCTGCGCGGCGGTGTAGGTCCGGCCGAGGAAGAAGATCTCCCGGGCGAACTTCTGCCCGACCTGCCGGGCGAGGTAGGCCGAGCCGTACCCGCCGTCGAAGGAGCCGACGTCGGCGTCGGTCTGCTTGAAGCGGGCGTGCTCGGCCGAGGCCAGCGTCAGGTCCGACACCGCGTGCAGCGAGTGCCCGCCGCCGGCGGCCCACCCGTTGACCACCGCGATCACGATCTTCGGCATGAACCGGATGAGGCGCTGGCACTCGAGGATGTGCAGGCGGCCCGCCCGGCCGCGTTCGTCGGCGGACACCTCGGTCTCCGACGACGCGTACTGGTAACCGGTCCGGCCACGGATGCGCTGGTCGCCGCCGGAGCAGAACGCGTGCCCGCCGTCGCGCGGCGAGGGGCCGTTGCCGGTGAGCAGGACGACGCCGACGTCGGCGGAGGTCCGCGCGTGCTCCAGCGCCGTGGCGAGCTCGTCGACCGTGTGCGGCCGGAACGCGTTGCGGACCTCCGGCCGGTCGAACGCGATGCGCACGCAGCCGAGGTCGACGGCGCGGTGATAGGTGATGTCGGTGAAGTCGAAGCCCTCGACCGGACGCCAGGCCGAGCTGTCGAACAGCGGTTCGTCCACGGAGCGACCCTAGGCGGCCGGACCCGACCCCGCGGATGTGACGGGCACCGTCCCCCGGGAACCGGGGCGCCGTCCGCGACGACCTGACTCCCGATGAGCGTCGACCAGAGCCCGACCCCCACCACCGTCCGGCCGCCCTCGCCGGGCCTGCGGACCTCCCCGCTGCGGGCCCTGCTGCTGCGGGTGCACTTCTGGTCGGGCCTGATCGTCGGGCCGTTCCTGCTGGTCGCGGCCCTGTCCGGGTTCCTCTACACGCTCACCCCGTCGATCGAGCCGCTGCTCTACCGCAGCGTGCTGACCGTCCCGGCGGCCCCGTCGTCGCTGCCGCTCGCGGTGCAGGTCGCGGCCGGGCAGGCCGCGGTGCCGGGCGCGGAGCTGAGCTCGGTGCGGCCCGCGCCGACCCCCACCGACACCACCCGGGTCATCTTCTCGGCGCCCGACCTCGGCGACTCCAGCCACTACCGGACCGCCTTCGTCGACCCGCACACCGGCGCGGTGACGGGCGTCCTGCACACCTACGGCGGCTCGCAGGCGCTGCCGCTGCGCGAGTGGGTCGACCAGCTCCACGACAACCTGCACCTCGGCGACCCGGGTCGGCTCTACGCCGAGCTCGCGGCGAGCTGGCTCTGGGTCCTCGCCCTCGGCGGGCTCGTGCTGTGGGTGGGCATGTGGCGTCGGCGCCGTGCCTCCGCGCGCGCCCTGCTGCTGCCGCGGAACGCCACCGGACGGCGGGCGCGCCTGCTGTCCTGGCACGGCACCGTCGGGCTCTGGGCCGTGATCGGGCTCCTCTTCCTCGCCGCCACCGGGCTCACCTGGTCGACCTACGCCGGCGCCAACGTCACCGCGCTCCGCGGCCTGATGGCCTGGGACACGCCCTCCCCGGCGTCGTCGGTCCCGGGTGCCGTCCCGACGACGGGTGCGGGCTCGGCCGAGCACGCCGGTCACGCGGGCATGGCGGGGATGGCGGGTATGGAGACGGGGCCGGCGCCGACCGTGCCGGCCGCACCGCCCACGGCGACGCCGCAGGCCGTCGAGGCCGCCTACGCCGCGGCCCTGCGCGCCGGGCTGAGCGGGCCGATGGAGGTCGTCCCCGCCTCCGAGCCGGGCGCGACGACGGGCGTGGCCGAGATCAGCCGCGTCGTGTCCGGCTCCGACCCCGTCGTCGGACCGCTCGAGGGCCTGCGGAACTCGACGCACCTCGACGCGGTCGCGATCGACCCGTCGTCGGGGACCGTGATCGACACCGTGCGCTTCGCGGACTGGCCGCTCGCGGCGAAGCTGGCCCGCTGGGGCGTGGACGCGCACATGGGGATGCTGTTCGGGGTGGCGAACCAGATCGTGCTCGCGGCCCTCGCGCTCGGGCTGGCCTGCGGGATCGTGTGGGGCTCCGTGCTCTGGTGGCGCCGCGGGCCGGGTCGCCGGGGCGGCACCGTGCCGCCGCGCGGGGCGTTCCTCGCGCTGTCACGGCCGTGGCAGGTCGGGGTGGTGGCCGGGACGGTGCTCGTGGCGGCGGCGCTGCCGCTGCTCGGCGCGAGCCTGCTGATCGCCCTGGCCGCGGACGCGGCGGCCGCCGGGGGTCAGGACCGGCGGGCGGCCGCGAGCCCGGCGGCCGGGGCGTCATAGCCGTGGACCCACGACAGGTCGGCGCCGCCCGGCGAGCTCGACCCGCCGGAGAAGGCCCGGCCGTTGCGGCGGGAGCCGTCCTGGACGCGCGCGGTGCGGGGCGCCCGTTCGCGTTCGTAGGCGGCGAGCCGGGCGCCGAGGTCGGCACGGTCGGAGCGGTCGGGCGCGTCGGCGAGCAGCGCCGCGAGCACCGCGGCGTCCTCGATCGCCTGGTTCGCGCCCTGCCCCATGTGCGGCAGCATCGGGTGGGCGGCGTCGCCGAGCAGCACCACGCCGGCGCGGCTCCACGGGGCGAACGGCTCCCGGTCGGCGAGGTCCCAGCGGTAGACCTCGTCGGCGCGGGCGAGGAGCGCGGTGACGTCGGGGTCCCACCCGGCGAACGCGGCGCGCACGTCGTCGGGGTCGACCCGGGACGACCAGTCGCCCGCGTCGCCGGGCGGGCGCGGCACGAACGCGGCGACGTTCAGCGTGCCCGTGCGGTCGACCGGATAGCTGAGCAGGTGGCGGTCGGCGCCGAGCCAGGCGTTCTGCCCGTGGCGGACCGCGTCGGGCAGCCCGTGCCCGTCGACGAACCCGCGCAGCGCCGAGGTCCCGGACGGCTGCAGGTCCGGGCGGGCGGTGACGGCGGCGGCCGCCCGTGAGTGCAGCCCGTCGGCGGCGACGACCACGTCGGCGGTCGCGGTGGTGCCGTCGGTGAACCGGACGAGCGGGGGCCCGTCGCCGACGTCCACCCCCGCGCACTCGCGGCCGTGGTGGAGCGCGCCGGCCGGGAGGGCGTCGAGGACGATCCGCAGCAGGTCGGCCCGGCGCAGGCCGAGCAGCGCCCCGACGTCGTAGTGCGCGCGCTCGCTCCCCGCGGCGTCGAGCAGCCGCATCGACGTGATCGGGGCCCCGGTGCGGTCGAGCGCGGGGCCGAGGCCGAGGCCCTCGAGGACCAGGCGGCCGTTGCGGGCGAGTCCGAGCCCCGACCCGACCCGTGGCACGTCCGGCCGGCGCTCGAACACCGTCACGTCGACCCCGCGGCGGGCCAGTGCGAGGGCCACGGTGGAGCCGCCGATCCCGGCGCCCACGACGGCGACGCGCGGACCGGTCATACCTCCGAGGATGCCGGTCGCGGACCACCGTGGGAACCGACCCCGGCCCGCGGCGGGACACGGTCCGCGCACTCGTCGTCGCCGGGCTCCCAGGCCAGCCCGGGCAGGCCCCGCAGCCCGGAGACGAACGGCTCCGTCCCGGTCCGGTCGACACTGTCGGCCAGCGACTCGTGCCCGACCCGCAGCTCCTCCCAGGTACGCACGACCTGGTCGACGAGCGTGGTGACCTGCCCGGCGGCGACCCGGCCGAGCACCGTGCCCAGCCGGTCGCGCCCGAGGTCCCCGCCGAGGTGCACCCGGTAGCCCGGGACGCGGCGCCCGCGCAGCGACACGAGGTTCCCGGCCAGCCCGAGGTCCGCCGCCTGGTGGCGGGCGCACGAGGCGGGGCACCCGGAGACGCTGACGGCCACGCCCGAGTTCCGGCGCAGGGCCGGCAGGTGCCAGAGGGCCCGGGCGAGGTCGCGGGTCGGTGTGATGGCGAGCGCGCAGGACGCGGTGCCCACGCAGGCCCGGACGTCGCGGGCGGGGCGGTCGGTGTGGACGGCCAGCCCGACGGCCGCCACCCGCGCGGCGAGCGCCTCGACGTCGGCGACGGGCACGTCGTGTACCACGACGTTCTGCTCGCGGGTCAGCCGGAGCGGGCCGGGCGCGAGGTCGGCGAGCACGTCGAGCGCGTCCGCGCCGAGGGTGCCGAACGGGACGGTGACCGTGACGGTGGCGAGGCCCGGCGTGCGCTGCGGGCGCACGTCGTCGCCCCACCCGTGGCGCGGGGCCGGTCCGTCGGGGACGCCCGGGGCGCGCACGTCGACCGGTGGTGGGGCCGGCCAGGGGCGGTCGCGCAGCTCGGCCTCCGCCTCGGCGACCAGGGCCCGGAAGCGGTCGACACCGAGCCGGGCCACCAGGAACTTGAGGCGGGCGCGGTTCGGGGTCTCGAACGCGCCGTGCGCGAGGAACACGGCGAGCACGGCGTGCACCGCCGGGAGCAGGTCGGCGCGGGCCACGAACCCGGTGAGCCGGGTCGCGAGCGTCGGGCGCGACCGGCCGAGCCCGCCGCCGACCCACAGCTCGTAGCCGGGACGGCCTGCCCCGTCGAGGACCGACACGAGCCCGACGTCGGAGACCTTGGCCTGGGCGCGACATCCGGGGCAGCCGCCGAGCCCCACCGTGAACCGTTGCGGCAGGCGCGTGTTCAGCTCCGGACCGAGCCGCAGCAGCGAATCGGTCAGCAGCTCTGCGTCGGCGGTGCCGTCGAACGGCTCCTCCGCGGAGACGGCCGCGTCCGGGCAGCTCGTCACCCCGCGCACGGTGTGGCCGCAGGTCGCCGTCGTGTCCAGGCCCGCCGCGTGCAAGGCGTCGAGGGTGTCGACGACCCGTGCCGCCGGCACGCCGTGCAGCTCGAGCTGCTGGCGGGTGGTCAGGTGCACGGGGCCGAGGTCGCGCTCGCGCAGGAGGGCGGCGAGCGCGCGGGCGGCGGCGATCGGCAGGCGTCCCCGGGTCCGGGCGCGCAGCAGGAACCGCCCGTCGTCGCGCTCCGAGCAGGCCCCGAGCGTCTTGAGGCTGTACCGCTCGAGGGCGCCGAGCCGGCCCGCGGTCACGGCGTCGGGGTCGAGGGGCAGCCCGGCGCGCTTGCTCGCGACGACGTCGCCCGGCGCGTCCCGCCCGCCCGGGCGGCCCGGCGCGGACGGGGCCGTGAGTGCCTCCTCCGGGCGCAGCGGCGCGGCCGTCCGCGGGGGCGGCGCGGTGCGGGCTCGAGCGGGGGCACCGGTCGGGTGGAGCGCGTAACCGGTGCCGTGCAGGGTGCGGATCAGGTCGCGGCCGGGCCCCAGGGCGCGGCGCAGGGCCCGGACGTGGACGTCGACGGTCCGGGCGCTGCCGGTGTGGCCCGGACCCCAGACGAGGTGCAGCAGGGCGGCCCGGGTCAGCGGGCGCCCGGGCCGCGCGGCGAGGGCGGCGAGCAGTTGCAGCTCCCGGCGGGCGAGCGGGAGCGGGCGGCCCGCGAACCAGGCCTGGAAGGCGACCGTGTCGACGACCAGCTCGTCCACCACGAGCGCGCCGGGCGGGGGCAGGTCCGCACGCCGGCCGCGGCGGGCGCGCGGGGCGGGCGGCACCGGTCGGGCGGCCAGACGCAGGCGCGCCGCGACCTCGGCCGGGGACGCGTCGGGCAGCAGCAGGGCGTCGACCGGCGCCGCGTCCTCCACCGGGAAGGCCGCGTCCGGCCCGACGACGACCGCCACGGGGAGGCCCGGGCGCACGGCGTCGACCGCGGCGGCGAGTCCGGCGGCCGCGAACGGGCGGGTGCGGGCGTCGAGGACGACGAGGTCGACGTCGACCGCCGAGGTCACCGCGTCGGCCGCGGTGAGCGCGCCGAGGGTCACCCGGTGGTCGGGGAGCAGTGCGAGGCCGGGCAGCAGCTCGTCCACCGTGGCCGCCCCGGTCAGCACGAGCAGGTGCACGCCGACCATGGCACCACCCCGCCGTTACGTCGGTGTTGCCCCCGCGGACGGGTGGAAGAGATCACGCACCGCGGCGCGGTCGGGCTTGCCGA
Source organism: Actinomycetospora soli (assembly GCF_021026295.1). Taxonomy (GTDB): domain Bacteria; phylum Actinomycetota; class Actinomycetes; order Mycobacteriales; family Pseudonocardiaceae; genus Actinomycetospora; species Actinomycetospora soli. The sequence continues at coordinate 276,976 of NZ_JAJNDA010000004.1, read as the reverse complement.
TCCCGCGCAGCGGCAGCTCCTCGAGCACCCGCACGTCGCGCGGCGCGGCGCGGCCGAGCCGGTCGGCGACGGCCCCGCGCACGAGGTCGGGCTCCAGGCCGGCCCCGGTGACGACGGCGACCACCCGCGCGCCCCACTCGGCGTCCGGGACCCCGACCACGCAGGCCTCGCGCACCCCGGGGACCGCGAGGAGCGCCTGCTCGACGACCGCCGGCGGCACCTTCTCCCCGCCGGTGACGATGACGTCGTCGGCGCGGCCGAGCACCGTCAGCCGGCCGTCGGGGTCCACCCGTCCGAGGTCGGACGTCCGGAAGCGCCGTCCGGGGAGGAACGCGGGGTCGTCCAGCCCCTGGTAGCCGTCGGCCACCGTCGCGCCGCCGAGCACGATCCGTCCGGCGCCGGACGGGTCCGGGTCCTCGATCTCGACGCCGACCCGGTCCAGCGGCACGCCGTCGTACACGCAGCCGCCGCAGGTCTCGCTCATGCCGTAGGTCGTGACCACCCGCACGCCCGCCGTCCGGGCCCGTTCCAGCAGCGCGGCCTCGGCGGCCGCCCCGCCGAGCAGCACGGCGCCGAACCGGCGGAGCGCGTCCAGGCCCGCGCCGCCCCCGTGGTCGGCGTCGTCGAGCAGCCGCCGCAGCTGGGTGGGCACCAGGGAGAGCCGCGAGACCGCCGGGTCGGCGGCCCGCACCGCCGCGGCGAACGCGTCCGGCCGGAAGCCCTCGCGCAGGTCCATCACCGCGGCCGGCACGCCCGCGCGGGCCGAGCGCAGCAGCACCTGCACCCCCGCGACGTGGTGGGCGGGCAGCGCGAGCAGCCAGCGGCCCTCGCCGCCGAGCCGGGCGGCCGTCGACACCGCGGAGGCAGCGAGCGCGGTGCCGCTGAGCAGGACGGCCTTGGGCACGCCGGTCGACCCGGAGGTCGTCACGACGGCGGCGACCCCGGGCGCGACCGGAGCGGTCAGCCGGCGGGGCGGGAGCGGGTCGTCGGGACCGGTCGGGAGGATCGCCGGGCCGTGCCCGGACACCGCGGCCACCAGGCGCTCGCCGAGGGCGCGGGCCGCCGCGGCGGACCCGTCGGTGGCGACGACCTCGACGGGGCGGGTGCGGTCCATGCCGACCACGGTAGGCCGTCGGGCCGCCCATGATCATGATCGGGACTACCGTGGGGCGGGTGGACGATCTCGTCACCACCGTCGGCGGCGTCGCGCTCCGCGCGTACCCGGTGGCCCTGCCGATGCGCGTGCGGTTCCGGGGCATCACGGTCCGCGAGACGCTGCTGCTGGCCGGTCCCGACGGCGGGTGGGGCGAGTTCTGTCCCTTCGTCGAGTACGACGACGTCGAGGCCGGGCCCTGGTTGCGGTGCGCCCTGGAGTCCGCCCTCGGACCGGCCTGGCCGGCCCCGCTCCGCGACCGCGTCGCGGTGAACGCGACCGTGCCCGCCGTCGGACCGGAGCAGGCGCACCGGATCGCCGCGGACTCGGGGGCGGGGACGGCGAAGGTCAAGGTCGCCGAGGCCGGGCAGGACCCGGCCGAGGACCTCGCGCGCGTCGAGGCGGTGCGCGCCGCCCTCGGACCCGCGGGGCGGGTGCGGGTCGACGCGAACGGCGGGTGGTCGGTGGACGCGGCCGTCGCCGCGATCCGCGCGCTGGACCGGGCCGCGGGCGGGCTGGAGTACGTCGAGCAGCCGTGCCGGACCGTCGAGGAGCTGGCGGCCGTCCGGCGGCGGGTCGACGTGCCCGTCGCGGCCGACGAGTCGATCCGGCGCGCGTCCGACCCGATGCGGGTGGTCGAGGCGGAGGCGGCGGACGTCGCCGTGGTCAAGGTCGCGCCGCTGGGCGGGGTCGCGGCGGCGCTGCGGATCGCGGAGGCGATCGGGCTGCCGTGCGTGGTGTCGTCGGCGGTGGAGAGCTCGGTCGGGCTCGCCGCGGGGCTCGCGCTGGCGGGCGCGCTGCCCGACCTGCCGTACGCCTGCGGGCTGGGGACGACGAGCCTGCTCGCGCAGGACACGGTCGCGGCGTCCCTGGTGCCCGGGGCCGGATCCCTGCCGGTCCTGCGCGAGGCGCCCCGACCCGACGTCGGGAACGGGGGGATGTCCCCGGACCGGGCCACGTGGTGGCTCGACCGGGTGAGCCGGGTGCTACGCCTGGTCGACGACCGCTGAGCGCCGAACCCCGGGCCGACCGGCGGGGACGGACACGCCGGGGCCTGTGCCCCTGACTCGACCCGTGTCGGGTATAGCGTGCGGAGCGTGACGGGCAGGGCCTTCTCGGCGACGGGGGAACGATGACCGCGGTGGCTCAGGGCTCGTCGCAGGGGGCGTCGGCGGCCGGGGAGCCCGAGGGGCCCCCGCTGCACGTCCGGACCGCCTTCGGTGTGCGGGACTCCGTGCCCCGCCCGCGGCCGCACCTGCCCGGGCCGGCGTGGAGCTGCGACGGCGTGCTGCTGCGCCCCGTCTCGGACACCGTGCTCGCCGCGTGGTCGGCCGCGACCCTGGAGGAGCTCGCTGCCGGCGGGGTCGACGGCATCCGCCTCGCCCGGCCCGTCCGGGCCTCCGACGGCCGCCGCGTGGTCTCGGGCTGGTCGGCCTGCCACGACGTCGCGGGGGAGGTCCGGCCGCGCCACGACGACGTCGTCGCCGTGTCGCTGCGCCTGCACCGCGCCACCGCCCGGCTGTCCCGCCCGCGCCTGGTCGACGACCGCGACGACATCCTCGCCCGCGCCGACCGCGCCGCGTTCGGCGAGCGCACCGTCCCGCTCGACCCCGAGACCGGCGGCGACCTGTTCGCCGAGCTCGTGCGCCGCCGGGTGTCGACGACGCTGCCGTTGCAGCTCGTGCACGGCGACCTCTTCGGCACCGTGCTCTTCGAGGGGCCCGGGGCCGGCGAGGACCAGACCCCGCCCGCCGTCCTGGACCTCGTGCCGTTCTGGCGGCCGGTGGAGTGGGCGGCGGCCGTGGTCGTCGTCGACGCGCTCGCCTGGGGCGGGGCCGACGCGGGGATCGTGACGCGCTGGTCGCACCTGGACCAGTGGCCGCAGATGCTGCTGCACGGCCTGCTCTTCCGGCTCGCCGTGCACGCCCAGCACCCGGCGTGCACCAAGGAGTCGCTGCGGGGGCTCGAGCACGCCGCGCGCGTGATCACCGAACTGCTCTGAGCCCACGCGTGACGGGCGGCTCTCCTTCCGTCGTTCCCCGGACACACGTCGTCATTCCCGCGTAACGACCGATTCCTAGCGTCGCCGCCGAGACGGGGCGCCCCGGTGGGCGCCCCCCGGCGAGGCGGAGGGCGGACGAGATGACGGCTGGGGCGAGCGCAGCGACGGGGGATGCTCCGTCCGCGAGGTCCGAGGGGTCGATCAGGGGCCGGTGGATCGACGACTGGCGGCCCGAGGACGAGGCGTTCTGGCAGGGCGGCGGCCGGCGGGTCGCGAACCGCAACCTGTGGTTCTCGGTGTTCTCCGAGCACATCGGGTTCTCGATCTGGACCCTGTGGTCGGTCGTGGTGCTGTTCATGCCGAACGAGGCCTTCGGGCTCGACGTCGCCGGCAAGTTCTTCCTGGTCGCGATGCCGACCCTGGTCGGCTCGTTCCTGCGGCTGCCCTACACGATGGCCGTGGCCGTGTTCGGCGGCCGGAACTGGTCGATCATCGCGGCGGCCCTGCTGCTGGTCCCGACGATCCTCGCCGCGTTCGTCGTCCAGCCCGGCGTCAGCTACACGACGCTCATGGTGCTCGCCGCGATCGCGGGCGTCGGCGGCGGCAACTTCGCCTCGTCGATGACGAACATCAACGCCTTCTTCCCCGACCGGCACAAGGGCTGGGCGCTCGGCCTCAACGCGGGCGGCGGCAACCTCGGTGTCGCGGTGATCCAGCTGCTCGGCCTGCTCGTCCTCGCCACGGCGGGCGGCGGCGTCACCGGCATCCGCGTCCTGCTCGGGATCTACATCCCGCTGATCGTCCTCGCGACCCTGTGCTCGGCGCTGTTCATGGACAACCTGAGCTCGGTCCGCAACGACACCGGCGCGCTCAGGGAGGCGACGACCCAGGCCCAGACCTGGGTGATCTCCTTCCTCTACATCGGCACCTTCGGCTCGTTCATCGGCTACAGCTTCGCGTTCGGGCTCGTGCTGCAGAACCAGTTCGGCCGCACCCCGCTCCAGGCGGCCGCCCTCACCTTCATCGGCCCGCTGCTCGGCTCCCTGATCCGCCCCGTCGGCGGCCGGCTCTCCGACCGCGTCGGCGGCGTGCGGGTGACCTTCTGGAACTTCGTCGCGATGGCCGTCGCCACCCTGGTGTGCATCGTCGCCTCGGGGCAGCAGTCGCTCGCGCTGTTCGTCGTCGGCTTCACGCTGCTGTTCATCACCTCGGGCATCGGCAACGGCTCGGTCTACAAGATGATCCCGGCGATCTTCCGGACGAAGGCCCTCGCGTCCGCGTCCTCGTCCTCGTCGTCCGACACGGACGCGGCGCTGCTGTGGGCCCGGCGGGTCTCGGGCGCGGTGATCGGCATCGCGGGCGCGATCGGCGCCTTCGGCGGGCTGCTGATCAACCTGGCCTTCCGCCAGTCGTTCCTCACCGTGCAGAGCGGCGTGCCCGCGTTCTGGGCGTTCCTCGCCTTCTACGCCGTCTGCTTCGCCGTCACCTACCTCGTCTACATGCGCCGTCCGCGGGCCGCGACCGACCCGGGCACCGGCGCCGCGGTCTCGTACGCGTCCGTGTGAGCACACGTCGACCGAAGGGAGACACATCGTGAAGACGGTCGTCGTCGTCGGCCACGGGATGGTCGGCCACCGGTTCGTCGAGAGCCTGCGGCGGCTCGACCCCGACGGCACCTGGCGCGTCGTCGTGCTGGCCGAGGAGAACCGGCCGGCCTACGACCGGGTGGCCCTGTCGTCCTACGTGGGCGACGCGTCCGCCGAGGACCTCACGCTCGACGGGCACGACCCGCGCGTCGAGCTGCACCTCGACGAGCCGGTCACCGCGGTCGACCCGGTGGCCCGCACGGTGCGCACCGGGAAGGGCCGCGACGTCGCCTACGACGAGCTGGTCCTCGCCACCGGCAGCGTCCCGTTCGTCCCGCCGGTACCCGGCCGGGACCTCGAGCACGTCTTCGTCTACCGCACGCTCGACGACCTCGACGGGTTGCGCGCCGCGGCGCAGCGGGCGGTCTCGACGGCGGGCGCGGGTCGCCGGGCCGGCGTGGTCGTCGGCGGCGGGCTGCTCGGGCTGGAGGCCGCGAACGCGCTGCGCCGGCTGGGCCTGTCGCCGCACGTCGTGGAGATGGCGCCCCGGCTCATGCCGGTCCAGGTCGACGAGGGCGGCGGGGCGCTGCTGCAGCGGCTCGTGTCCGACCTCGGGCTGCGCGTGCACACCGGCGTGTCCACGAGCTCGATCGCCCGCGACCACCGCGGCGGGCTCACCGTCACGCTCTCCGACGGGACCGAGCTCGACGCCTCGGTCGTCGTGTTCTCCGCCGGCATCCGACCCGCGGACGCCCTGGCCCGCGCGGCCGGTCTCGAGGTCGGCGAGCGCGGCGGGGTGCTGGTCGACGACCGCTGCCGCACCTCCGCGGAGCACGTCTGGGCGATCGGCGAGGTGGCGGCGGTGAGGGGCCGCACCTACGGCCTCGTCGCGCCCGGCTACGCCATGGCCGAGGTGGTCGCCGAGCGCCTCACCGGCGGGGACGGCCGCTTCACCGAGGCCGACCTGTCGACGAAGCTCAAGCTGCTCGGGGTCGACGTCGCGAGCTTCGGCGACGCCCACGCCGCGACGCCGGGCGCCCTCGAGGTGACGCTGGACGACCCGGTGGCCGGGACCTACGCGAAGCTCGTCGTCTCCGACGACGCGCGGACCCTGCTCGGCGGCGTCCTCGTCGGCGACGCCTCGGACTACGACACGCTCCGCGGGTTCCTGGGCGCGGAGCTGCCGGGCGACCCCATGTCGCTGATCGCGCCCGCCGGCGGGGAGGCCGTGGGGTTCGAGGCCCTGCCCGACGCGGCCCAGATCTGCTCCTGCAACGCGGTGACCAAGGGCGCGCTCGTCGAGGCGATCTCGTCCGGCGAGGCCACCACCGTGCCGCAGCTCAAGGCGTGCACCCGGGCGGGCACCACGTGCGGCTCGTGCGTCCCGACGCTCGCGAAGGTGCTCGCGAGCTGCGGCGTCGAGGTGTCGACGGCCCTCTGCGAGCACTTCACCCGGTCGCGCGCGGAGCTCTACGAGATCATCCGCGTGACCGGATCGACCACGTTCAGCGAGATCGTCGCGCAGTACGGGACCGGGCGCGGCTGCGACGTCTGCAAGCCCGCCGTCGCCTCGATGCTCGCCACGCTCGCCGGCGGGCACGTGCTCGACGGCGAGTCCGCGACGCTGCAGGACACCAACGACCACTTCCTCGCGAACATGCAGCGCAACGGCACCTACTCGGTGGTCCCGCGGTTGCCCGGCGGGGAGGTCACGCCGGACGGGCTCATCGCGATCGGGGAGGTGGCGCGGGACTTCGGGCTCTACACGAAGATCACCGGCGGGCAGCGGATCGACCTGTTCGGCGCGCGCGTCGACGACCTGCCGGCGATCTGGCGGCGGCTGGTCGACGCCGGGTTCGAGTCCGGCCACGCCTACGGCAAGTCGCTGCGGACGGTGAAGTCGTGCGTGGGCACCGACTGGTGCCGCTACGGCGTGCAGGACTCGGTGGGGCTCGCCGTCGCGCTCGAGCTGCGCTACCGGGGGCTGCGCTCGCCGCACAAGCTGAAGTCCGGGGTGTCGGGCTGCGCCCGCGAGTGCGCCGAGGCCCGCTCGAAGGACTTCGGCGTCATCGCCACCGAGACCGGGTGGAACCTCTACCTGGGCGGCAACGGCGGGTTCACCCCGCGGCACGCGGAGCTGATCGCCTCCGACCTGGACACGACGACGCTGGTGCGCACGATCGACCGGTTCCTCATGTTCTACGTCCGCACCGCCGACCGGCTGCAGCGCACGGCGCCGTGGATCGAGTCGCTCGAGGGCGGCATCGACCACCTCCGCGCGGTGATCATGGACGACTCGCTGGGGATCTGCGCCGCGCTCGACGAGCAGATGGCGGCGCACGTCGCGGGCTACGCCGACGAGTGGGCCGCCGTGCTCGACGACCCGGAGAAGCTCGCGCGGTTCACCTCGTTCGTCAACGCGCCGGGCGTGCCCGACCCGACGATCGAGTTCGTCGACCACCTCGGCCGCCGGGTCCCCGCCGGGATGAAGGACGGCCAGCCCACCGACCTCGCCGCCCTCGGCCTGGGCGGGGTGCCGATCACCGACGGCGCCCGGATCCCGATGGGAGCCCCCGCATGACCGCACTCGACGAACGCACCGGCACCGACCCGTCGTCGGGAACGGGGTGGACGCCCGTCTGCCCGCTGGAGCGGCTCCAGCCGGAGCGCGGGGTGTGCGCCCTGGTGGCGGGGGAGCCGGTGGCGGTCTTCCGGACCCACGACGACCGGCTGTTCGCCCTGCACAACGTCGACCCGTTCTCGCACGCCTCGGTGCTCTCGCGCGGCATCGTCGGGGACCTCGGCGGGACACCGGTGGTGGCCTCGCCGCTGTACAAGCAGCACTTCGCGCTGGAGACCGGCCGGGCGCTGGAGGACTCCGGTGTCGGGGTGGCGACCTATCCTGTGCGGGTGGTGAACGGGACGGTGGAGGTCGGCAGCCCATGACGGAGGGCCCCCTGGCCGGGCTGCGGGTGGGCGTGACGGCGGACCGTCGCGCCGACGACCAGATCGAACTGCTCCACCGCAAGGGCGCGACGACCGTGCACGGCCCGACGATGCGGATCGTCCCGCTGGCCGACGACTCGGACCTGGCCGCCACCACGCGGACGCTGCTGGACGCGCCGCCCGACGTCGTCGTCGCCACCACCGGACAGGGGTTCCGCGGCTGGCTCGAGGTGGCCGACGAGTGGGGCCTCGGGGAGCGGCTGCGGGCGGTCCTCACCGACGCCGAGCTGCTCGCGCGGGGCCCGAAGGCGCGCGGCGCGATCCGCGGTGCCGGGTTCCGCGAGGCGTGGTCGGCCGACGAGACCGAGTCGTCGCCGGAGGTGCTGGAGCACCTGCTCGCCGTGGGGGTGTCCGGGCGGCGGGTCGCGGTGCAGCTGCACGGTGACCCGATGACGTCGTTCCTCGGCGCCCTGCGCGAGGCGGGCGCCGACGTCGTCGAGGTGCACGTCTACCGGTGGGAGCCGCCGCCGGACCTGCCCGCGGTCGACGCGCTCATCGAGGCCGTGATCGCCGGGGACGTCGACGCGGTCACCTTCACCTCGGCCCCGGCCGTCGAGGGGCTGGTGCACCGGGCGGAGGCGGTGGGCCGTCGGGACGACCTGCTCGGCGCGTTGCGGGGCGGGGTGCTCGCGTGCGCGGTCGGCCCGGTGACGGCGGCCCCGCTCGACCGGCTCGACGTCCCGTCGATCGCGCCGGAGCGCTTCCGGCTCGGCGCGATGGTGAAGCGGCTGGAGGAGCACGTGGCCTCGCGATGACGCTGGTGGTGCTCGCGCACGGCACGAACGACCCGGCGGGCCGGGCCACCTGGGGTGCGCTGCTCACGCGGGTGCGGTCGCTCGTCCCCGACGCAGGCGTGCGGCTGGCCTGGGCGGGCGTCGCGCGTCCGCAGCTGGCGGACCTGCTGCCGAAGCTGGACGAGGGACCCGTCGTCGTGGTGCCGGCGTTCCTGGCCTCGGGGTTCCACGTGCGCCGCGACGTGCCCGAGCAGCTGGCCGCGCTGGGCCGCACCGACGTGCGGGTGACCGACCCGCTCGGGCCCGACCCGGTGCTCGTCGACGCGGCCCTGGACCGGCTGCGCGACGCCGGGTGGGGCGGTGAGCAGGTGGTGCTCGCCGCGGCCGGGTCGACGGACCCGGTGGCGCAGGCCGACCTGCGGACGGCGGCCGCGCTCGTGGGGGAGCGGCTCGGCGGCGAGGTCCCGGTCGGCTACGTGGCGGGCGGCGACCCCCGGCTCGCCGAGGTCGTGGGCGCGCAGGACGGGCCGGTCGCGCTGCTGACGTGGCTGCTCGCGCCGGGGGTGTTCCACCGGTGGGCGTGCGGGGTGGCCGCCGCCGTGGTCGCCGACCCGCTGGGCGACCACCCGGCGGTGGCGTCGCTGCTCGTGGAGCGGTACCGGGCGGCGGTGGCCCTCGCCGGCTGAGCCCGCGCGTGCGGACCCGGCGTATCGCGGGCGGCCCGGCTGGGCACTCCCGCGTTCGCGCGCAGGCGAGGGAGGGCACCGGGTGGACGACCGGCTGATCGCGGGGCGCTACCGGCTCGGGGACGAGGTCGGCAGCGGGGCGATGGGCGTGGTGTGGCGCGCCGAGGACGAGACCCTGCGTCGCACCGTGGCGCTCAAGCAGGTGCGCCTGCCGTCGGCGGTCGACGACCGGAGCCGCGAGCAGGCCTACGGCCGGATCATGCGGGAGGGCCGGCTCTTCGCCCGCCTGCACCACCCGCACGCGATCGCGGTGTTCGACGTCGTCGACCACGACGCGCAGCCCTGGCTCGTGATGGAGTACCTGCCCTCGCGCAGCCTCGCCGAGGCACTCGCCGCCGACGGCCCGCTGAGCCCCACGGCGGCCGCGGCGGTGGGCCATCAGGTCGCCGCCGCGCTGACCGCCGCCCACGCCGCCGGGATCGTGCACCGCGACGTCAAGCCGGGGAACGTCCTGCTCGGGGACGACGGTGTGGTCAAGGTGACCGACTTCGGGATCTCCCGGGCGATCGACGAGGCCACCCTGACCTCGGACGGGATGATGGCCGGCACCCCGGCCTACCTCGCCCCCGAGGTCGCCCGCGGCGGCCGGGCCGACTTCCGGTCCGACGTGTACTCGCTCGGCTCCACCCTCTACGCCGCCGTCGAGGGCGACCCGCCGTTCGGGCTCGCCGACAACGCCCTCGCGCTGCTGCACCGCGTGGCGTCGGGGGAGCACCCGCCCCCGCGGCGCGCGGGCGCCCTCGCGCCGTTGCTGGAGCGGTTGCTGGCGGCCGACCCCGTGCACCGGCCCGAGATGCACCAGGTGCGGGACGAGCTCGAGCGCCTCGCCGCCGTCGAGGTCGCGACCGACGCCTGGCCCGAGGAACGGCCCGCGACGAGCCCGACCGTGCCGGTCCCGCCGCGACGCGGCGCGGCCGGGGGCGCCCCGGGCGGCGCCGACCGCGTCGCGGTCGTGCCGGCGTCCGGCTCGCCGGCCGCAGCGGGCACCACGCACCCGCTGCCGCCCCGCAACGCGCCCGCAGCGCCGGTGGAGCCGGACCCGGGGCCGGACCCGGAGCCCGCTCCGCGGCGCCGCCGGCGTCCGCTGCTGATCGGCCTCGCGCTGCTCCTGCTGCTGGTCGCCGGCGTCGCCCTGGTGCTCTCGACGTCCGGGGGCGGGGGCACGAGCGCCACCACCGGGCCGTCGACGGGGAGCGCCGCGTCCGACCCGTCCTCCGACGGCTCGTCCTCCGACGGTTCGGCCTCCGACGGTTCGGCCTCCGACGGCTCGGCCTCCGACGCCGACCCGACGGCCTCGCCGTCGGGGACCCCGGAGCAGGTCGCGCAGCAGCAGGCGGTGATCGACTACTACGCGCTGATCCCGACCGACCTGGCGCAGGGATGGCAGCGGTTGACGCCGTCGTACCAGCGGAACACCGCCGGCGGGTTCGCCGGCTACGCCGGTTTCTGGGGCGACATCGGTCGCGTGACCGTCCGGGGGCTGTCCGCCGCCCCGGGCGACTCCGTGGACGCCACGGTCACCTACACCGCCCGGGACGGTCGGACGAGCACGGAACGGACGCTGTTCCGGATGGTGCAGCAGGACGGCGGCTGGAAGATCGACGGCAGCCAGGTGCTGTCGAGCCGCTGACGGGGGCCGACCCGTCGTCAGGAACGCCGGTAGCGCTCGGCGTAGCGAGCCGCGGCGGCCTCGTCCTTCTCGCGGTCACGCTCCGCGCGGGTGGCGACCCCCGTGCCGACCGGGTAACCGGCCTTGACCAGGCGGTGCTCGGCGGTCTCGTGCACGTACGCGACCGCGAAGATCATGCCCATGATGCCGCCGCCGAGCGCGCACATCAGGCGCAGCCAGAGCGGGCCGGGGACGAAGACGACGATGGCGACCGCGAACGGCGCGATCTGCACGAGGATCCGGGCGATGTGGCGCAGCCACCAGGTGCGGCAGGTGGTGTCGTGCAGGACCCACGGCGCGAAGCGTTCGGGCAGCCCGCCGCCGTAGGCGTACCAGAGCCACCACAGGGGACCGGGTCGCTTGACACTTTGCACGCCAACAGTATGCACGCCACGTGTAAGGTCGGGAGTGTGACGGCCGCCCCGGAGGAGATCGATCCCCTCGCCCTGGAGAACCAGGTCTGTTTCGCGCTCGCGGTGGCGGCGCGCTCGGTGATCGCCCTGTACCGCCCGCTGCTCGAGCCGATGGGGCTCACGCACCCGCAGTACCTCGTGATGCTCGCGCTGTGGGGCGAGGAGCCGTTGTCGGTCACGGCGCTGTCGGAGAGGCTCGCGCTCGACCCCGGCACGCTCTCGCCGCTGCTCAAGCGGCTCGAGGCCCAGGGCTACCTGGAACGACGACGGGTCCCGGGCAACGAGCGCACCCTCGCCGTCACGCTCACCGCCGCGGGCCGGGCGCTGCGCACGGAGGCCGAGCGCATCCCGCCGGCGATCGTGGCGCGGCTCGGCATGCCGGTCGAGGAGCTGCTGCGGCTGCACGGCGACCTGGGCGCGGTGATCGCGGCGGCACGCGAGCCGTGATCACGGGCGGGCCGCCAGCATCGCCAGGACCACCGGGCTGGGTGCCACCGCCCGCGGCCGGGCGGCCACCACCGGCAGGGGGTCGGCGGGCAGCGGGACCCGCGCCACCCCGTCGTCGGGAACGGCCTGGGCGAGCACCGACCAGCCGAGACCCTGGGCGACGAGGGCTCGCACCATCTCCGTCGACCGCGTCCGGTGCTCGATCCGCGGGCTGACGCCGAGCTCCCGGCAGACCGCGAGCGCGTGGTCGGACGAGGGCGGCAGGTCGAGCAGCACCATCGGCTCGTCGGCGACCGCGGCGAGGTCGGTGGCGGGATGGTCCCGGGCGACGAGCAGGTAGGGGACGGTGGCGGCGACCCGCTCGGTGTCGAGGTCGGGGGACAGACCGTGGTCGTAGAGCACGGCGAGGTCGAGCTCGCCGTCGAGCAGGCGGCGCTGCAGGCGGTCCTGGTCGTCCTCGACGAACGCCACCCGGGTGCGGGGGTGCGCCTCGCGCAGCGCCGCGATCCACGGGGCGAGGACCGTCGGCGCGAGCGTCGGGTAGCAGCCGACGGACACGACGCCCGCGACCTCGCCGAGGCTCGTCGCGAGCTCGCCGGCGTCGCGCAGCAGGCGCCGCCCGCGGGTGACCGCCGCGCGCCCGGCCGGGGTCAGCTGCACGCCGTGCGCCCGGCGGCGGAGCGTGAGCTGGACGCCGAGGGCCCGGTCGAGCTCGTCGAGCGCGACGGAGATCGCCGACGGCGAGACGTGCAGCGTCGCCGCGGCCGCCGCGAGCGTGCCGTGGTCGGCGACCGCGACCAGGTAGGCGACCTGGCGCAACGTAAAGTTCGAGGAACTCACGAAGCACCGTAGCATCGTGAAATTTACAGATGCGGCTCGGACGTGGACGCTGAGCGGTATGACCACCACCACATCCGAGGCGCGGGACGTCGACGTCGCCGCGTCGGACGACGTGCCGGAGCGGGGCCGCCTCGTCGTGGAGATCGACGGCACGACGACGCTCGGGATCTTCCGGTTCGGCGGCCGGTTGTACGCCTGGGAGAACGTGTGCGCCCACCAGGGCGGGCCGGCGTGCCAGGGCCGGATCATCAGCCGCGTCCGCGAGCGCCTCGACGCCGAGCAGCGCAGCCTCGGGATGCGGTTCGACGAGAACACGATGCACGTCGTCTGCCCCTGGCACGGCTACGAGTACGACGTGACGACCGGTCGCCACCCCGGGGTGCCCGGCGCCTCGCTGCGGCGCTTCGACGTGGCCGAGGCGGAGGGCCGGATCCGTGTCACGGTCTGAGCACATCGACGCGCTGGTCGCCGAGCTCGAGGCCGAGATCGCGGCGGGGCTCGACGACGGGGCGATCGCGAAGCTCCCGCCGGGGACGGCGCGCCGGCTCGTCGGGGTCGCCGGACGCTGCTGGGCCGTCGCCGCCGAGGAGGGGCACGACCCGCCGTCGGGAACGGATCTCAGCCCGACCGACGCGGTGGTGCTCGCGACCGCCGCCCTGCGCAGCAACGACCTCAACCCGTTCGACCTCGCCCTGTGGTTCTCGAGGAGCTCGTCATGACCGATGTGAGGCGCCTGCCCACGCAGGAGATCACCACCGCCACCGACACCCGCGAGATCCTCGCGAACGCCCGGCGCGACACCGAGCGCTACGGGCTCGACGACTACTTCATCGTCGACGTCGACTCCCACCACGTCGAGCTCGACTCGTGGCCGGAGATCCTGCAGTACCTCGACAGCCCGGTGATGCGCGACAGCGCGAACCAGATGATGGCGAACTGGCCGAACGCGGCCCGGCTGGCGCTGCACAACCACTCGCCCGGCCTGACGATGCAGGACGTCTCGGGGCGCATCCCGCACCAGGCGTCGCTGGCCGAGGAGACCCCCGGGACGACGTCGGGCGCGGACCGCGACGTGACGCTGGTGCGCCGCGCGATGGACGCGATGTCGATCGACGTCCAGGTCGTGTTCCCGCAGCCCATGCTGGAGACGGGCCTGCACCCGCAGCCGGAGGTCGCGACGGCGCTGCTGCAGGCCTACAACCGGTGGTTCACCGCCGAGGTGCTGCCGCGCGAGCCGCGCATCCGGACGATGCTGGGCCTGCCGTTCGAGAACCCCGACGCCTGCCTCGCGACGATCGAGGAGTTCGGGGACACCCCGGGGGTCATCGGATTCCTGGTGACCTCGCAGCGCCACGCCGGGGTGCACCGCAACGCGTACATGCCGGTCTACAAGGAGCTCGAGCGGCGCGGGCTGCCGATCGGCTTCCACGCCGGGCCGAACCAGGCCGACACGATGACGTCGACGATGAACCGGTTCCTCTCGGCGCACGCGATGAGCTTCGTGACCTGCAACATGACGCACATGACCAACTGGGTGGTCAACGGCATCCCGGAGCGGTTCCCGGGGCTGCGGACGATCTGGATCGAGAGCGGTCTCGCGTGGCTGCCGTTCATGATGCAGCGGCTCGACCACGAGTACTCGATGCGCCAGTCAGACGCCCCGCTGCTCACGCGCCCGCCGTCGCACTACATCCGCGAGATGTACTACACCTCGCAGCCGATGGAGTGGACCGACGACAAGCTGCTCGCCGCGACGCTCGAGGCCATCGACGCGGAGAACACGCTGATGTACTCCAGCGACTGGCCGCACTGGGACTTCGACGTGCCCGGCCGCATCGCGGCGCTGCCGTTCGTCTCGGAGCACGGGAAGCGGAACATCCTCGGCGAGACGGCGCGGAAGGTGTTCTCGCTGGGGGGTTAGCGCCTTGCCGAACGGCACAGGAGGCAGGTCCGGGCCTGTCTCCTGCGCCCACTCGCGACGGAGGGCGGTGGAGCGTCGCCCGGACGCACTCGCAGCGGGCCGCCCCGTCGACGGGTAGCCCCCGTCCATGAGCGGATTCGTGCGCCCGGCCGGGACCGGCGACACCTACGACTTCGACGGCGCCGTCTTCACGATGAAGGCGACGGGCGAGCACACCGAGGGCCGGGTGTCGGTCATGGAACAGGCGGCGCCGGTCGGCCTCGTCGTCGCGCCGCACACCCACGAGGGCGAGGACGAGATGTTCCACGTCCTCGCGGGCCGCGTCGGGGGGCGCTGCGGGGACGACGAGTTCACCGCTGACACCGGCGACTTCATCTTCCTGCCGCGCGACATCGAGCACTCGCTCTGGGTGCTGGGCGACGAGCCGGTGCGGATGCTGACGATCTGTGGGCCGCCGAAGTTCGACGCCCTCGTCCGCGAGCAGGGACGCCGACGCGGGTAGCCCCGCCCATGGCGAAGGGCAAGCAGGACTACGAGAAGGACTACACCCATCCCGAGCTGCGGGAGCGCCTCAAGGAGGAGATCAAGGCCTCGGACAAGGGTGGTGCGCCCGGGAAGTGGTCCGCCCGCAAGAGCCAGCTGCTCACGCAGGAGTACGAGAAGCAGGGCGGCGACTACGAGCACGAGGACCAGCCGACCGAGCAGCAGCGCAGCCTGAAGCAGTGGACCGACGAGGAGTGGCAGACCGCCGACGGCTCCACCGAGGCCCGCGGCGACGACGGGACCGACCGCTACCTGCCGAAGAAGGCGTGGGAGGAACTCTCCGAGGACGAGAAGGAGAAGACCCGCGCGAAGAAGAAGGACGCGTCGAAGAAGGGGCAGGGCACCGTCGACAACACGTCCGCGGCCAAGCAGGCCCGCAAGGACGCGAAGCTCGAGGAGATGAACGCCGACGACGCGGTCAAGCGGGCGACGTCGATGGAGCCCGACGAGGCGGAGAAAGCCCTCGAGCACGAGAAGGACACGAAGGACCGCAAGACCGTGAAGCAGAAGCTGGAGAAGGTCGCGGCGAAGGACTAGGGACTAGGGGCGCCGGGGGTCCTCCGGCCACGCGTGCTTCGGGTAGCGGCCGCGCAGGTCCGCGCGCACCAGGCGGTACCCCTCGTCCCAGAACGACGCCAGGTCGGCGGTCACGGCCGCCGGTCGCCCGGCGGGTGAGAGCAGGTGCACGACGACGGGTCGCCCGGCCAGTTCCGGCGTCCGCTCCCAGCCGAACGCGTGCTGCAGCTTCAGCGACACGGTCGGCTTCTCGGGATCGGCGTAGTCCACCCGTACCCGCCGTCCGCCCGGCGTCGTGACGTGGGTCGGCGCCAGCTCGTCGAACCGCGCCGCCTCGGGCCACGGCAGCAACGCCGTGAGCGGCGGCGTCACCCGGGCCAGGTCGGCGCGGCGGCGGACGCGGGACAGGTCGAGCCACTCGTCGGCCCGCGCGAGCAGGGCCGCGTCGTCCACGGCGGGCCACGGCGCTCCTCGCGCGGCGTGCAGGAACGCGAGCCGTTGCCGGAGCGCCGTCGCGGCGTCGGTCCAGCGCAGCAGGCCGAGGCCCTCCTGCTCCAGCCCCTTCCGGACGGCGGGTGCGACGGCGTCCGCGGTCAGGTGCGGCAGGGGGCGCCGGGCGAGCACGATGGCGCCGAGACGTTCGCGGCGCTCGGCGACGACGTCGCCGTCCTCCCAGTCGACGACCTCGTCGTCGGTGTGCAGGTGCGCTGCAGCGGTACGGGCGAGGTCCTCGTCGATCGGGACGGCCAGCCGGACCCGCGCCACCCGGTCGCCGGGCCCGCGCGCCGCGTCGGCGACCGCGATCCAGTCCTGCCCGCGCAGGCGGGACTCGCGCCCGAGTTCCACCCCGGTGCCACCCGTCGTCAGGAACTCGCGGGCGTCGGCGGAGCGGGCGCGGGCGAGACGGTCGGGGTAGGCGAGGGCGACGACGGTGGCGGCGCCGACGGCGAGGGTGACGTCAGGCAGGGTCCGGGCGCCTCCGGGCTGCCTCGTGTGCACCTCGCGGAGCGCCCGGTCGAGGCGGCGGACCTCGGCCCGCCGGCCCGGGTCGTCGCCGGAGCGCGCGGCGCGGAGGCGGTCCTCGAGGTCGTCGCTCCCGCCCGGGCCGGCGGTGGCGAGGAGCGCGACGACCTCGGTGGCGAGCCTGCTGCCCACAGCGGCGGCCCCGTCGAGCAGCGCCCGGCCGAGCCGCGGGTGCACCCCGACCCCCGCGACCGCTCGGCCCCTCGAGCTGATCGATCCGTCGTCGTGCACGAGGCCGAGGCTGCGCAGGGTGGCGCGGGCGGCGTCGAACGCGGCGGGCGGGGGAGGGTCGAGCAGGGCGAGGCCGCCGGCGTCGGGTGTGCCCCAGCGGGCGAGCGCGAGGGCGAAGGCGGTGAGGTCGGCGTGGGCGACCTCGGGGTCGTCGTCGCGGTCGCGGTGGGCGTGCTCGGCCTCCGACCAGCACCGATAGGCGACGCCGGGTGCCTCGCGGCCCGCGCGGCCGGCGCGCTGGACCGCCGACGACTGCGACGCGAGCACGGTGACCAGCGTGTCGAGGCCGCGGGCGTGGTCGGTCCAGGGCTGCCGGGAGAGGCCGGCGTCGACGACCACCCGGACGCCCGGAACGGTCAGGCTGGTCTCGGCGATGGAGGTGCTCAGCACGACGCGGCGTGCCGGCGCGGTCAGCCGTGGCCCACCGCTGACGTCCACCGTCAGCTCGCCGCCACGCTCGCGCGCCGTGGCCGGGCCGGCGAGCACCGCGTCCTGCGCCGCGCCGCCGAGCCCGCCGTGCAGGGGGAGGACCTCGGCGTCCGTCCCGGGGAGTCGCCGTGCGACCTCGTCGATCTCCCGGCGCCCGGGGAGGAAGACGAGGACGTCGCCGTCGTGCTCCGCGAGCGCCCGCCGGGTGGTGGCGGCGACGTGGTCGAGCAGCGCCGGCTCCACGCGCAGACCCTGTGGCGGCGGGAGGGGGCGCGATGGTGGGGACCAGACGATCGCGACGTCGTGCAGCGGGTCGGGCGCGGTGACGACGGGGCCGTCGAGGGCGTCGGCGAGCCGGTCGGCGGCGGCGGTCGCCGAGGTCGCCAGGAGCCGGAGATCGGGGCGCAGGACCCGGGCGTCGACGGTGAAGGCGAGCGCGAGGTCGGTGTCGAGGTGCCGCTCGTGGCACTCGTCGAGGACGACCGCGTCGACCCCGGCGAGCTCCGGGTCGTGCTGCAGGCGGGCGACGAGCAGACCCGTCGTCACGACCTCGACGCGCGAGCCCGGCTTCCGCTCGCCGCGGATCGCGTAGCCGACGCGGTCACCGACCTCCTCTCCGAGCAGAGACGCCATCCGCGCCGCTGCGGCCCGCACCGCGACGCGACGGGGTTCGGCGACGAGGACCCGGCCCTCGACCTGCGCGGCGAGCGCGAGCGGCACGAGCGTCGTCTTGCCGGTGCCGGGCGGGGCGACGAGGACGGCGGTGCCGTGCTCGTCCAGTGCGGCGCGCAACGACGGCAGCGCCGCCCGCACCGGCAGGTCGAGCCGCACCTCGTCGATCACGACCGCCGGTCTACCAGTCCGCGCGTCCCCGGGGCCGGTCGACGATGGCGCGCTGCCCGCATCCAGGGGAGCAGCCCGCCACCGACACCGCCCGGCCACGGCCGACACCGGACGTCAGCGGTGGCACACGGCTGACGCTCGACGTCAGCGGTGGCACACGGCTGACAGCGCGCACCAGCGCCGTGCCAGCCCCGTACCAGCGGGCCCGCCCACGCTCGGAGCCATGCACACCACCCCCGCCCTCGAGGTCGACGACCTCGCCCGCGCGTTCGGGGACGTCCGGGCCGTCGACGGCATCTCGTTCACCGCCGGGCGCGGTCAGGTCCTCGGCCTGCTCGGCCCCAACGGATCGGGCAAGACGACGACCGTCCGCATGCTCGCCACGCTGCTCCCGCCCACCGGCGGCCGGGCGACCGTGCTCGGGCACGACGTCGTCGCCGACCCCGCCGCCGTCCGCCGCCGCATCGGGCTCACCGGCCAGTACGCCGCGGTCGACGAGACCCTGACCGGCCGCGACAACCTGTACCTCATCGGCCGGCTGCTCGACCTCTCCCGCCGCGAGGCCAGGCAGCGCGCCACCGAGTTGATCGAGCAGTTCGGGCTCGTCGAGGCCGCCGGCCGTCGGACGAGGACCTACTCCGGCGGCATGCGGCGCCGCCTCGACCTCGCCGCGAGCCTCGTCGGGCGCCCGGAGGTCCTGTTCCTCGACGAGCCGACCACCGGCCTCGACCCGCACCACCGCAACGAGGTCTGGGAGGCCGTCCGGACCCTCGCCGACGACGGCGTCACCGTCCTGCTCACCACCCAGTACCTCGAGGAGGCCGACCAGCTCGCCCACGACCTCGTCGTCCTCGACCGCGGCCTCGTCATCGCCTCGGGCACCGCGGCCGAGCTGAAGTCGCGGGCCGGCGGGCGGCGGCTGCACGTCCGGCCGGAGCGGCCGGGCGAGGCGGCGGTCGTCGCGTCGATCGTCGCCTCGGACGTCGGCCGGGAGCCGACGATC
Source organism: Actinomycetospora soli (assembly GCF_021026295.1). Classification (GTDB taxonomy): domain Bacteria; phylum Actinomycetota; class Actinomycetes; order Mycobacteriales; family Pseudonocardiaceae; genus Actinomycetospora; species Actinomycetospora soli. The sequence continues at coordinate 257,871 of NZ_JAJNDA010000004.1, read as the reverse complement.
GCGCCGTCCGGCGAGGTGGTCGTGGGCACCTCGGACGCCGCGGCCCTGCGCCGCGTCGAGGAGCGCCTGGCCGTCGCCGGCATCGCCGTCGCCGAGATCGGCCTGCGCCTGCCCAGCCTCGACGACGTCTTCCTCACCCTCACCGGCCACGCCACCACAGGAGCCGCCGCATGACCACCACCCTCGAGCCGACCGCACCCGCCGTCCCGGACGCCCCGTCCCGACGACGGGTGCCCTCGACCCTGCGCCACGGCCTCTCGCTGGCGCGGCGCGGGATCGTGAAGACGATCCACTCGCCGGAGGCGCTCATCGACGTGACGCTGCAGCCGGTCATCTTCCTGCTGCTGTTCGTCTACGTCTTCGGTGGCGCGATCGCCGGCAACAGCGCCGACTACCTGCACTTCGCGCTGCCCGGCGTGCTGCTCCAGACCGTGGTGTTCGCGTCGGCGGGCACCGGCGTCGGGCTCGCCGAGGACCTCAGGACCGGCATCTTCGACCGCTTCCGCAGCCTGCCGATCTCGCGGGCGGCCCCGCTGCTCGGCGCGATCGCCGCCGACCTCGTCCGCTACCTGACGGCGGGCGTGATCATGCTGGCCTTCGGGTTCGCCCTCGGGTACCGGACCACCGCCTCGCCGCTCGCCGTGCTGGCCGCCTTCGGGCTCGTCCTCGCGTTCGCGTTCGCCCTGTGCTGGGTGTTCACGGCGCTGGCGATGGTGGTGCGGGAGCCGCGGTCGGTGCAGGGCCTGTCCGCGACGATCATGCTGCCGCTGACGTTCGCCAGCTCGGTGTTCGTCCCGACGGCCACCATGCCCGGCTGGCTCCAGGGCTTCGTCGCGATCAACCCCGTCTCGCGCAGCGCCGACGCCGTCCGCGCCCTGCTCGACGGCGCCCCGGCCGGGGGAGCGGCGGCCATCTCCCTGCTCACCTCGGCCGTCGTCGTCGTGATCTTCGCGCCGCTGGCGGTCGCGCTGTACCGGCGCCGGACCTGACCTCGCCGCCGTGAGGGGAGGATCCGGGCGCTCTCGTGGCGCGAGGGTTCCCCTCAGGCGGGGAGGCCGAGGGCCCGCACCGCGTCGCGGGTCGCGACGACGTCCGGGTCGCCCAGGTGCAGGGCACCGCGGCGGGCGAGGGCCTCGGCGAGCAGCTCCGCGGCGCGGGCCGCGTCGCCCTCGACCAGGGCCAGCCGGGCGGCGGTCTCGGTGACCTGACCGATCACCGGTCCGTCCGCGGTCCGTGCGGCGGCGGCCCGGGCGGCCTCGACCTCGGTGCGGGCCTCCGCGAGCCGGTCGAGGTCCAGCAGGGCGGCGGCGCGCAGGTCGTGGGCGAGCGCCTCCCGCTGGGCCCGCCCGGGACCGAGGCCCTCGAACGACGGCGGGTGGGCCGCGAGCAGGTCGAGGGCGCGTTCCGGCGCCCCGAGCCGGCGCTCGACGTCGGCCTCGCTCCAGGCGAGCCAGGCCGTCGTCCCGGGGTCCCGGGAGCGGTCCGCGGTCGTGGCGGCCCGCCGGAGCTGCTCCCGCGCCTCGGCGGCGTCCCCGTCGCGGGCCGCGAGGGCGGCGAGACGCATGCGGTACTGGGGGACGTCGTCGACGTTGCCCAGTTCCTCGGCCAGGGCGATTGCCGCCGCGAAGGTGCGGCGGGCCTCCGCCCGGTTCCCGGCGAGGTCCTCCAGCTCACCGAGCGAGAACGTCATCATCCCCAGCCCGAAGCGGTCGCCGACGGCGGCGAACCCGTCATGGGCGGCGCGGAAGCAGCGTCGCTGCACCTCGAGGTCGCCCGCGTTCTCGGCGTGCACCCCCGCGAGCTGCGCCGCGGCGGCCCGCAGCCACGGGTCGTCGGCCCCCTCGGCGAGGGCGAGCAGCCCCGTCCGGTCGTCATCGACGAAGGCGCGCGCCGTCGGCTCGTGCAGCGCGACCACGGGGTGCCACGGCCGCGGCAGCCCGGGCAGCAGCGCGAGGACGGCGTCGGTGTGCTCGCGGACGTCGACGTCCGCGTGCAGGGCCGCCGTGACGGCCGCGTGCAGCGTGCGGGTGAGGGCGACGGCGGCCCCGGCGTCCGGCACCGGGAGGGCGAACACCCGGTCCGACCAGTGGATCAGTCCGGGCGTGTCGCCGCGCACGACCCAGCTCCAGGTCAGCGCCGCGAGCAGGCGGTGCGCGCGGTCGGCGTCCCCGGCGTCGACGGCCCGCTCCAGGGCCCGCACCGCCTCGCCCTCGACCTCCCGCACGACGGCGAGCGCGTCGAGCTGGGCGGCGCGGCGCAGGTCGGGCTCCACGGGTTCGAGGACGCCGAGCACCCACGTGGCGTGCGCCGCGAGCACCGCGTCCCGGTCGAGGGCGACGTCGAGCCGGGCCAGGGCGTACTCGCGGATCGTCTCGAGCATGCGGTAGCGGGTCGGCGCCCCGGGCGTCGCGACCACGAGCGACTTGTCCACCAGCGCGTCGAGCAGGTCGAGCGCGTCGTCGCCGCCGACGGCCGCGACCGCGCGCGCGTCGACGGCCCCGGCGAACACCCCGAACCGGGCGGCGGCCCGCCGCTCGTCGTCGGTCAGCAGGTCCCAGCTCCAGTCGACGACGGCCCGCAACGTCTGGTGCCGGGGCAGGGCGGTCCGTGCGCCCGTCGTCAGGAGCCGGAAGCGGTCGGCCAGGCGCGCGGCGATCTCGGCCGGTGCCAGGCTCCGGACGCGGGCCGCGGCCAGCTCGATCGGCAGCGGCTGCCCGTCGAGCCGTCGGCAGATCCCCCGAACGACCTCGGCGTGCTCGGCCACGGCGAAGTCCGGCCGGACGGCGACGGCCCGCTCCGCGAACAGGCGCGTCGCGTGCTCGTCGTCCAGCGCGCCGAGCGGGTGGAGCACCTCGCCGGGCACCCCCAGCGGCTCCCGGCTCGTGGCGAGGACGACGAGCCCGGGGACCGTCGTCAGCAGGTCGTGCACCAGGGTCGCCGCCGCGTCGACCAGGTGCTCGCAGTTGTCGAGCACCAGCACCGTGGGGCTGCCGGCCAGGGCGGTCCGCAGGCGGTGCAGGACGGCGTCGGGCGCGCTCCGGTCCCCGAGCGCGAGCTCCGGCCCGCCGACGGCGTGCAGCACGGTCGGCGCGACCTGGTCCGCGGCGGTCAGCGCGGCCAGTTCGGCGACCGCGACCCGCCGCGGGTCGTCGCGGACCGCCTCGGTCGCCAGCCGGGTCTTGCCCGCCCCGCCGGGACCGGTGATCGTCACCAGTCGCGCCGTGCCGGCCAGGGCGCGCAGCCGGGCGAGGTCGTCGTCGCGCCCGACGAACGAGGTCAGGGCCTGCGGCCGGGTCCTCCCGACGACGACGGGCTCGTCCTGCAGCAGCTCGGTGCGGGCGCGTCGGAGGTCCGGCCCGGGGTCGACGCCGAGCTCGTCGGCGAGCGTGGCGCGGGTGCGGTCGAGCACGGCGAGGGCGTCGGCGCGGCGCCCGCCGGCGTGCAGCTCGCGGGCCAGGGCGATGGCCGTGGTCTCCCGCAGCGGGTCGGCATCGAGGACGGCGAGGAGGGTGGCGCGCCCGACGTCGGTCCGGCCGGCGGCGAGCCCGCGGGCGGCGAGCTCCTCCGCGGCCCCGGCCCGGGCGTCGGCGAGGCGGGCGGCGGCGGGCCCGGCGAACGGGAGGTCCCGGACTCCGCCGAGCACCGGCTCCTGCCACAGCGCGAGGGCCTCGGTGAGCAGGGCGACCGCGCGGCCGTCCTCGGGTTCGCCGGTCGCGGTGCGCCGGAGGGCGCCGAAGCGCAGCGCGTCCACCTCGTCGGGGTCGACGGCGAGCAGGTAGCCGCCCGCGGCGCTCCGGACCCGGTCGGCCCCGAGCGCGCGCCGCAGCCGGGAGGCGAGGGACTGCAGGGCGTTCGCGGTCGACGGCGGGTCCTCGCCCCACAGCGCGTCGACCAGGGTGGCGGCGTCGACCGGGTGCCCGGCCTCGAGCGCGAGCCGGGCCAGCAGACCCCGCACCCGGGGCCCGGCGGGCAGGAGCTCGCGCCCGTCGTCGTCGACCACCGAGACGGGGCCGAGCAGCCGGATGGACACCGCGTCATTGTGCCGCCGCGCGACGATGCGCCGTTCCCGTCACCGGGTGCACGCAGTGACGCACTGCGTGCACCCGGCCGACGTCAGCTGCCCAGCGCCAGCACGTTGCAGACGTCGCCGCGGCCGCCGGTGCCGGTGAGCCCGCGCTGGGAGCGGATGCGCTCGGCGAGGTAGCGGGCGTCGTCGCCGACGCCGGAGAACCGCCCCGAGCCCCACGTCCACTGCCACGGCAGGCCCAGGAAGTACAGGCCCGGTGCGCTCGTCACGCCGCGCTGGTGCCCGGGGGCGCCGCGGCCGGAGAAGACCGGCACGTCGATCCACGAGAAGTTCTGTCGGAACCCGATGCACCAGACGACGGACGTGATGCCGGAGGACGCGAGGTCGAGCTCGGTGGTCTCGGCGGACGGACGCCAGACCGGGGTGTACCGCTCCTCGGTGGGCGCGTCGATCTGCTGCGTGGCGATGTACTTGTCGATCGTGTCCTTGATCGACTCGGAGACCTCGTCGGCGTGGTCGAGGCGTTCGGTGAGGTCGGGGTCGAAGTGCAGCATGCCGTCGCGGTGGTCGGTCATGAGCCCGTAGAGCCGCATGCCGTCGCGGGCGTGGGCGCGCAGGTCGATGTCGCGCCCGCCGTCGCGCCCGGTGACGTAGTGGTTGGCCTGCGCCCGGACGGCCTCGCGGCGCGGGTGCTCGGTGACGGGCATGCGGTAGTAGCCCATCTCGTCGAGCCAGTCGGTGACGTCGCGGCCGCGGTAGAACCGGGCGACCCGCGGGGCGTCCCCGACGACGAGGTGCACCCGCCGGCCCTCGAGGTGCAGGTCCTCGGCGATCTGCGCGCCGGACTGCCCCGACCCGACGACGAGCACCTCGCCCGGCGGCAGCTGCGCGCCGCTCCTGTAGTCCTGCGACTGGACCTGCACGACGTGCGCGGGCAGCGGCTGCGACATCGGCGGCGTGATCGGGGTGTGGTAGCCGCCGGTCGCGACGACGACCTGGTCGGCCGTGCACTCGCCCGCGGTCGTCGCGAGGTGGTAGGTGCCGTGGTCGTCGCGGAACAGGCGGGTGACGCCGACGCCCTCGAGCAGCGGCGGGTCGACGAAGTCCCGGTACGCCTCGAGGTAGTCGACGATCTGGCTCCGCACCATGAACCCGTGCGGGTCGTCCCCGCGGTAGGGGAAGTCCGGCAGGGCGCACTGCCAGTTCGGCGTGACGAGACAGAACGTGTCCCACCGGTAGGTCTTCCACGAGTGCGCCACGGAGTCGCGCTCGAGGACGAGGTGGTCGACGCCGGCCCGGTCCAGGCAGCGGCTCATCGACAGGCCGGCCTGGCCGCCGCCGATGACGACCACGGGACGGTGGACTCCGGTGAGGTCGCCCGGGACGTCGGGGCGGCCGCGTGCAGGGAGCGGCGTGACGGTCATGGCCGGGTGTTCCTTCCCGAGGCGTGGGCACGAATGACGGCAGCGTTCGCCCGAAGTGTTTCCGAATGGTTGCGCGCGGAGGGCCGCTGCATTTCGGCGTGTTTCGCAACACGGGGGTCATGAACGGCCCGACCGGACACGGGGTCGTAGTCACTCGGAAACGAATCCGACACGCACGGTTGGTGAGCTTCTGCGGCAACGGCACCCCGGGTCCCACCCGGTCGCGGCGCCGGCCCCGAATCCCCGCCACCGTCAGGAGACCGTCATGACCACGGCCGAACTGTCCGACGTCGAGCAGAAGAGCCTCGACGAGATCCCGCACCCCTCGCTGCCCGAGGGGTCCAGCATCTACGGCGGCACCAAGGTCTTCCCCGACCTGCAGGCCGAGAGCGGCGAGACCTACTTCACGCTGGTCCACGGCATCGCCCACGAGTCGTCGGTCAGCTTCGTCGCCGTGCTGCAGGCCACGCGAGCGCTGCGCAAGGGCTTCGAGTCGGCCATGTACTTCTACGGCCCCGGCTCGCTGAACTGCCTCGCCACCCGCGGGTTCCCGACGACGGGGACCTCGGCCTTCCCGGGCGAGCACAACATCAACGACCAGCTGAAGACGTTCATGGCCGAGGGCGGCAAGGTGTTCTGCTGCCGATTCGGGCTCTCGCTGCACGGCGCCCGCGAGGAGGACCTGATCGAGGGCGTCATCCCGACGCACCCGCTCGACGTCCAGGACGCGCTCATCTACTACGCACGCAAGGGCGCGATCATCAATTCCACCTACCAGCTCTAGGTGCCTCCGGCCCGTGAGTACTGGTGACGGTCATCGCCGTCACGAGTACTCACGGGCGGCCCCGCCGCACATCGAAGGAGGTCCCCGCGTGTCCGCTCCCGCTGAGTCCCGGTCCGGGCTCGACGTCCGTGCCGAGGTGGCCGTCCGCGGTGTCGCGGTCGACCTCGGTTCCACCATCCCCCTGCGTCGCCCCGGCGGTGCCGGCCCCTCCGACGACGGGCACCTGCTCGTCGACGGGTTGCGGACCACCCTGCCGATCGACCCGTCGAGCCCCTTCCGGCTCCGGGACGGCCGGCTCGTGCGCACCGGCCCCGACGGCGGGGTGACCGACCTCGGCGTCGAGGTCGACACGGTCGCCCGGCCCGCCTTCTACGACCTCACCACCGCCGACGGCGTCCGCTACGAGCAGATCGCGCGGCTGCACGGCGACGACGTGCTCGCGACGACGGTCGTGCAGACCTGCGTGCGCTACGGCTCGGACGACGACGCTGCCGACCGCTGCCGCTTCTGCGCCATCGAGCAGTCGCTGCGCAGCGGCGCGACGACGGCGGTGAAGACCCCCGCCCAGCTCGCGGAGGTCGCCGAGGCCGCGGTCCGGCTCGACGGCGTCCGCCAGATGGTCATGACGACGGGCACCAGCAACGGCCGCGACCGGGGCGCCCGCCACCTCGCCCGCTGCACCGCGGCGGTCCGGGCCGCCGTGCCGGGCCTGCCGATCCAGGCGCAGTGCGAGCCGCCCGCGCCCGACGACCTGGCGGCGCTGCAGGCGCTGCGCGACGCGGGGGCCGACGCGATCGGCATCCACGTCGAGTCCCTCGACGACGCCGTCCGCCGGCGCTGGATGCCGGGCAAGGCGACGGTGCCCCTGGAGCAGTACTGGACGGCGTGGCACGAGAGCGTCCGGCTCTTCGGCCGCAACGCCGTCTCCACCTACCTCATCGTCGGCCTCGGGGAGGACCCCGACGAGCTGGTCGCCGGCGCGGAGCGCCTGATCGACGCCGGGGTGTACCCCTTCGTCGTCCCCTACCGCCCGATCCCCGGCACCCTCGCGTTCGCCGACGGCGACCCCGCGCCCGACCCGGGTCTGCTCGCCGACGTCACCGCCCGCGTCGCGGCGGCCCTGCGCGCGGCCGGCATGCGCGGCGCCGACCAGGCGGCGGGCTGCGCGGCCTGCGGGGCCTGCTCGGCCCTGTCCGCGGCGGGGGGCTGATCGCGATGGCACCGCCGTTCGACGACGTGGCCTTCCTGCCACTGGCTGACAGCAACGACGCTTTCCTGCCACGGGGGAGGGCCCTGACCGCCGCCGAGGAGATCCTCGGCGGGCTCGTGCACCCCCGCCGTGACGTCACGGTCTCCGAGGCGCCGGCCGCGGACGCGACCCACCCCGACGTCGTGGCGCACCGCGCCCTGCGCCGCGCGGTGTTCGTCGACGAGCAGCGGGTGTTCGCCCACGACGACCTCGACGACGTCGACACCGATCCCCGCGCGCTGGTGCTCGTGGCCCGCGACCCCGACGGCACCGTGCTCGGCGGCGTCCGGCTCGGTCCCGCCCGGCCCGGCGAGCCCGACCTCGGCTGGTGGACCGGCAGCCGTCTCGCGGTCGCACCGTCCGGCCGGCGGCGCGCCGGGATCCGGATCGGCGCCACCCTGGTCCGGGCCGCCGTCGCCCGCGCGGAGACCGCGGGCGTGCTGCGCTTCGAGGCGGAGGTGCAGGCGCCGAACACGGCCCTGTTCACCCGCCTCGGCTGGGACACGGTCGCGCCGTCCCGCACCGTCGGCGGCGTCGCGCACGTGCGGATGCGCCACCCGATGGACCGCATCCGGCGTCTCGTCGCGGCCACGAAGGCCCCGCTGGCCGACCTCGTCGCGGGCCTCGCCCCGCCGGGCTTCGTCGGCGACGACGGCGCCCCCGTCCCCGGCACCGACGTGGTCGCCGCCTGCGACGCGATCCTGCCCGCGATGGTCGAGCGCGACCCGGAGTGGGCGGGCTGGTGCTCGGTGCTGGTGAACCTCAACGACCTCGCCGCCATGGGCGCGCGGCCCGTGGGCCTGCTCGACGCCGTGGGCGGCGCGGACGCGGCCGCGGTCGGGCGGGTGCTGCGCGGCCTGCGCGCGGCGGCCGACGCCTACGGCGTGCCGGTCCTCGGCGGACACACCACGGTCGACGTCCCGGCCTCCCTCGCCGTCACGGCGCTCGGCACCACGACGCCGTCAGGTCCGGCTCCGCTGCGCCACGCGTCCCGCCGACCCGTCCCCGCGGGGGGCGGACGGGTCGGGCACGCGGTGCGCCTGACCGCCGATCTCGACGGCGGGTGGCGTCCCGGGTACACCGGCCGCCAGTTCGACACCACCTCGCGGCGCCGCCCCGAGGAGCTGCGCGCGATGGTCGGCGCGATCGGCCCGGACGCCCCGTACCGCCCGGCCGCGGCCAAGGACGTGAGCATGGCGGGCCTCGTCGGGACCCTCGGGATGCTCGCCGAGGCGAGCGGCACGGGCGCCGTGCTGGACGTGGCCGCCGTGCCGCGACCCGCCGGGGTGGGGGTGGCCGACTGGTTCACCTGCTTCCCGGGCTTCGCCCTGCTCACCACCGACGAGCCGGGGGCGCCGCTCCCGGCCGCGGGACCCGCCGTCGGGAACGCGTGCGGGGAGCTGGTGGAGGGGACGGGCGTCGCGCTGCGCTGGCCCGACGGGGAGACGACGACAGCGGTCACGGACACCGTGACCGGACTCGGGAGGGCCTGATGCTCACGTTCGCCGCCGCCGCGGAGGGCTTCGTCCGCGACCTGGACGAGGACTTCCGGCGCATCGAGACCCTGATCGGCCGGGCCCGCGCGGCCGGGGCCGACCTGCTCGCGCTGCCGGAGGCCGCGCTCGGGGGCTACCTGTCGTCGCTGCACGGCGATCCGGACGACGTGCCGCCGCAGCTCGACCCGGACGGTCTCGAGATCGCGCGCCTGGCGGCGCTGGCGGGCGACCTCGTGGTCACCGCGGGCTACTGCGAGCGCGGCGACGCCGCGTCCGACGGGCGGCCCTACAACAGCGCCGTCGCGGTGCACGGGGACGGCGTGCTCGGGCGGCACCGCAAGGTCCACCAGCCGCTGGACGAGAACAACTCCTACGCCGCGGGCGACCGGTTCGCCGCGTTCGACTCCCCGGTCGGGCGCATGGGGATGATGATCTGTTACGACAAGGCGTTCCCCGAGGCCGCCCGCGCGCTGGCCGTCGACGGGGCGCGGGTCGTGGTCTGCATGTCGGCGTGGCCCGCCTCCCGGACGAACCGGGCGCCGGTGCTCGCCGACGACCGCTGGACCCGCCGCTTCGACCTGTTCGACCGGGCCCGGGCGCTGGAGAACCAGATCGTCTGGGTGTCGGCGAACCAGGCCGGCGAGTTCGGGTCGATGCAGCTCGTGGCCAGCGCGAAGGTCGTCGACCCGGGCGGGGAGGTGCTCGACACCACCGGCACCCGCGCCGGCCTGGCCGTCGCGTCGATCGACGTCGACGACGCCGTGGACTCCGCCCGGCGGTTCATGGGCCACCTGCGCGACCGACGGCAGGCGAGCTACGCGTCCGTCCCGGCCTAGGCCCCGCCACCGTGCTCCGCATCGCCGCGGCGGCGGCCCACTTCACCCGCGACCTCGACTTCGACCTCGAGCGGATCGGCGTGATCGTCGCGCACGCCCGGGACGCCGGCGTGGACCTGCTGGCGCTGCCGGACGGCGCGCTCGGCGGGTACGTCACCGACCTGCGCCCGGAGGACCCCGACGACCTCGACCTGCCCCCGGCCCTCGAGCCGAACGGCGACGCGGTGCGCTCGGTGATCGACGTCGCCGGGGAGATGGTGGTCTGCCTGGGGTACTGCGAGCGGGGCCCGGGCGGGGAGCTCTACAACGCCGCGGTGGCGCTGTGCGGGGACGGCATCCTCGGGCGGCACCGCAAGGTCCATCAGCCGGCCGGGGTCGCGAAGCTGCTCACCCCCGGCTGCGGGTTCGCGGCCTTCGACTCCCCGGTCGGGCGGCTCGGGATGCTGATCGACCACGACAAGACGTTCCCGGAGTCGGCCCGCACGCTGGCGCTCGACGGGGCGACCACGATCGCCTGCCTCTCCGCCTGGCCGACCTCGTTGACCAACCGGGCGCCGCGCATGGCGCAGGACAAGCAGGCCCGGCTGTTCGACCTCTACGACCAGTCCCGCGCCGCCGAGAACCAGGTCCTGTGGCTCTCGGCGAACCAGAGCGGCCGCTCGGGGACGCTGCACTTCCTCGGGCGGGCGAAGGTCGTCGGGCCCGGCGGGGAGATCCTCGCGCGCACCTGGTCGAAGGGCGGGCTCGCGGTCGCCGAGGTCGACGCCGAGGCGATGGTCGACGCCGCCCGCACCGTCCTGCACCACCTCGACGAGCGGCGCCCGGGAGCCTATTCGTGAGGATCCGGCTCTCCACCTACTCCACGAAGCCGCGGGGCGGGGTGGTGCACACGCTGGCCCTCGCCGAGGCGCTCGCCCGGGCCGGGCACGACGTCGAGGTCTGGGCGCTCGCCCGCGGTGGCGACACGGCGTTCTTCCGCGACGTGGTCGTGCCGATCCGGCTGGTCGAGGTGCCCGAGCTCGAGGGCGAGTCGGTCGGCGACCGCATCCTGCGCTCGATCGCCCTGCTGACCGCGGGGCTCGCGGCGGCCGGGCCGGTCGACGTCCGCCACGCGCAGGACTGCCTCACGGCCAACGCTGAGGGCGCGGCGCACGGCTACGCGGACCTCGTGCGCACCGTGCACCACCTCGACACCTTCACGACGCCGTCGCTGGCGGCCTGCCACGAGCGCGCCCTCGTCGAGCCCGCGCAGCTGCTCTGCGTCTCCGACGCCGTCGCCGCCGAGGTGGCGGCGGGCTGGGGCAGGCCCGCACCCGTCGTCGGGAACGGGGTGGACGCGGCCCGCTTCGCGGCCGCCGAGGCCGCCGGGGCGGGGGAGCCGTGGCGGGCGCGCTTCGGCCGCTACGTGCTCGCCGTCGGCGGCATCGAGCCGCGCAAGGGCACGCTCGACCTGGTCCGCGCGATGGCGTCGGTGGACGCCCCGCTCGTGGTCGCCGGCGGCGACACCCTCTTCGACTACCGCGGCTACCGCGACGAGGTGTTCGCGCTCGCGGCCACGCTCGGCGTCGAGCCGCAGGTGCTCGGCGCCGTTCCCGACGACGAGCTCCCCGGGCTCGTGGCGGGTGCGTCCGCCTTCGCGTTCCCCTCGACCAAGGAGGGCTTCGGGCTCGCGGCGATGGAGGCGCTGGCGGCCGGGGTGCCCGTCGTCGCGCGGGACCTGCCGGTGCTGCGCGAGGTGTTCGCCGGGGCCGTGCGCTTCGCCGCGGACGCCGACGCGATCGCGGTGCAGCTGCGGTCGGTCCTGGCCGGCGACGACCCGGGCGGTCCGGCGCGGACGTCGGTCGGCCGGGCGCTGGCCGCCTCGCACACCTGGGACACGGTGGCGGCGCGGCACCTGGCGGCGTACCGGTCGTCGTCCTGACGGCCCGCCCCCTCCGGGTGGCAGGAAAGCGTCGTCGCTGTCGTCCAGTGGCAGTTCCGCCGCATCGTCGGCGCCGCTAGCGTGATCGCGGTGCGGATCGGGCGGGAGCGGCTGACGCTCGTCGGGTGGGGCCGGTTCGCGCTCGACGTCGAGGTCGCGGTGTACGGCACGGTGGTGCTGCTGACCGTGCTCGCCGTGGCGCAGGACGACGGGATCGACGACTTCGCCGAGGCCGTGCAGGTCGTCGTCGGGCCGCTGGTCGCCACGTTCGCGGCCCATCTGTTCGCCTCGGTGCTGGCGGCCGTCAACGCGCACCGGGCCCTGCCGTCGGGGGCCCGCTTCCGGGCCCTGACCGCGCACGCCGCCCAGTACCTGCTCCTCGCGGTGCCGCCGCTGGTCGTCGTGCTCGTCTACGGGCTGGCCGGCATCGGGGCGCCGCACGGGGCCGACGCCGCCATCGACCTGGTCGCCGACCTCGGGCTGCTCCTGCTGGTGGTCCTCGGCGGGGTCGGGGGCTGGCGCGCCCTGCCGCGCTGGTGGTCGGCCGTCCTCGGCGCCCTCGCCGCGTTCGTGCTCGGCCTCGTCGTCATCGTCCTGCGCATCCTCATCGAGCACTAGCGTGGGGGCGTGGCTGATCCCGACGTCCGGTACTGGTTCGACCCGGTCTGCCCCTACTGCTGGCTGACCAGCGGCTGGGTGCGCACCGTCGCCCGTCGCCGGGGCCTGACGGTGCAGTGGCAGTTCATCTCGCTGCGGCTGCTCAACGCGCACGTGGACTACGACGCGCAGTTCCCGCCGGAGTACGAGGCCGGGCACACGGCCGGGCTGCGGCTCCTGCGGGTGTGCGCCGCCGTGCGCGAGGGGCACGGCGACGAGGCCGTCGGGCGGTTCTACGAGGTGCTCGGCGACGCGGTCTTCGAGCAGGGCGAGGTCCCCGAGCACTCGAGCGAGCGGGAACGCCGCGGCACGCGGGAGTTCGTGTTGCCCGTGCTGGAGCGGGCCGATCTGCCGACCGACCTGGCGGACGCGCTCGAGGCGGACCGGTACGACGCGACGATCCAGGCCGAGACCGACGAGGCGCTCGCGCTGGTGGGCAAGGACGTCGGCACCCCCCTGATGCAGATCGACCCGCCCGACGGGCTCGCCTTCTTCGGCCCCGTGATCAGCCGCCGGCCGACCGAGGAGCAGGCCGAGGAGCTCTGGGACCACGTGGTGGGGCTCGCGAGCTTCCCCGGGTTCGCCGAGCTCAAGCGCAGCCTGCGCGAGCGCCCGCAGCTCCCCGCGTTCGGCGTGGCCGCGGGCGAGGTCGGGCTGGTGGAGGACTGGCACGGGGGCAGCCGCCGGCAGCACCGGTGACGTGACACGCGATGGCGCGCGACCCGCCGTCGCGACTGCTTAGGGTGGCGAACGATGAGCGCCCAGGCGGAGGCCCCGCCCACCCACCTCGGCCGCCCGACCGTGCTGCTGCTCGCCGTCGTGTGCGGCGCGGCGGTGGCCAACATCTACTACGCGCAGCCGCTGCTGCCCGTCGTCGCGCAGGCCTTCGGCGTCGGGGAGGGCACGGCCGGCTACCTCGTCACCGCCTCGCAGATCGGCTACGCGCTGGCCCTCGCCTTCCTGGTGCCGGCGGGGGACATCCTCGAACGACGACGGCTGGTCAGCGGCCTGCTCGCGCTCTCCGGTGTGCTGCTGCTCGGCGCGGCGGCGTCGCCCTCGCTGGGCGTGCTGCTCGCGGCGGTCGCGATCGTGGCGGTGACCTCGGCGGTCGCCCAGATCGTGGTGCCGATGGCCGCGTCGCTGGCCTCCGACGCGACCCGCGGTTCGGTGGTCGGCACCGTCATGAGCGGGCTGCTCGTCGGCATCCTGCTCGCGCGCACGGTCGCGGGCCTGGTCGCCGAGATCGGCGGCTGGCGGCTGGTGTTCGTGCTCGGCGCCGTGGTCATGGTTGTCCTCGCCGGGCTGGTGCGGCTGGCGCTGCCGCGGGTGCCGGTGGCGGCGACGGCGACCTACCCGTCGCTGCTGGTCTCGGTCGCATCGATCGTGCGCCACGACTCCCTGGTCCGGCGTCGGATGCTGCTGGGCGGCGTCGGGTTCGGCTGCTTCACCATCCTGTGGACCGCGCTGTCGTTCCTGCTCGCCGCCCCGCCCTACTCCTACGGCTCCGGGGTCATCGGGCTCTTCGGGCTGGCCGGCCTGGCGGGCGCGTCCGCCGCGATCGGGGCCGGCCGGTTCGCCGACCGCGGCCACGGCCGCCGGACCGTCACCGTCGGACTGGTGCTGCTGCTCGCGAGCTGGGGGCTGCTCGCGCTCGGCGGGAGCTCCCTGGTCGCGCTCATCGCGGGGATCGTCGTGCTCGACCTCGCCCAGCAGCTGCTCCAGATCAGCCACCAGCACGCCATCTACTCGCGGCGCCCGAACGCCCGCAGCCGTGTGACCAGCGCCTTCCTCGTGTCGGCGTTCATCGGGGGCGGGATCGCGTCGGCGCTGACGTCGGGTCTCTACGCCACCGTCGGCTGGCCCGGGGTGTGCGCGCTCGGAGCCGTGGTGTCGCTGGTCGGGCTCGCGGTCTGGGTGCTCGAGCTGGTCCGCCCGGCCCCGGCGGAGCCGGTCGACTGACCGGCGCCGACCCGTCGTCAGGACGGGCCACCCGGCCCGGACGAACGAGTCGTTCGTCCCGGATCCGGGGGCTCGAACACGTGCCGCTGGTCCTTCGCCGCGCGGGCGTCGACGACCAGCACGCCCTCGGCGGTCAGTCGGCGGATCTGCTCGACCGCGATGTGCGGCGCGGGCGTCCCGGTGGTCCGCAGCACGCGGTGCCACGGGACGTCCGCCCCGTCCTCGCGCAGCACCGTGCCGACCACCCGGGCCGAGCGCTCGCCCGCCGCGGCCGCGACGTCGCCGTAGCTGCACCACGAGCCCTCCGGGATCGAGGCGACCACCGCCCGGATCCGCTCGTGCCGTTCCTCGTCCACGGCCTGACAGTGTGCGCCGCCGTGCCCGGGGGGCACCCTCCGGCCATGACGACCACGCCCCTGCAGGACGCCGCGCGGGTCGGCCTCGGCACGTTCCTCGTCGGCGCCGGGCTCTCCCACCTCACCGTCGCGCGCGAGGGCTTCCGGGCCCAGGTGCCGCCGTGGGTGCCGATCGACGTCGACGACACGGTGGTGATCTCGGGCTGCGCGGAGGTCGCGCTGGGCACGGCCCTCGCGGCGTTCCCGAAGGAGCGGGTGAAGATCGGCACGATCGCGGCCCTGTTCTTCACCGCCGTCTTCCCCGGCAACCTCGCCCAGTGGCGGCACCGCCGCGACGGGCTGGGCCTGAACTCCGACCGGATGCGGTTCCTGCGCCTGTTCGCCCAGCCGGTGCCGATCGCGGTGGCGCTGTGGTCGTGCGGCGTGGTGCCCCGCCGCTGACGAGGTTGTCGGGGGGTCGTGGTTCCCTCGGGGGCATGACGGTCGAGTCGGCTCCGAGGCTGCTGCGGTCGGCCACGCGGCTGCCCACGGATCTCCTGCTCGACGACGGGTCGCGGCGGGTCCTCGAGCACCGCGCGGGCTTCCTGCGCGTGCTCGGCGGGCCCGGGACGGGGAAGACCACGCTGCTCGCCGAGCGGGTGGCGCGGCTGCTGCACGCCGAGCCCGACACGGGCTCGCTGGTGCTGGTGGGCGACCGGCGGTCCGCGGCCGCGCTGCGCGAGCGGATCTCGGCCCGACGCCGGGTGCTGGCCGGCGAGGTGGGCGGGGGACTGACCGCCGCCCGGGAACCGCTGGTGCGCAGCGTGCACTCCTACGCGTTCGCGGTGCTGCGACGGCACGCCGCGCGGCAGGACCAGGCGCCGCCGCGTCTGCTGCCGGGCGCCCAGCAGGACGCGATGGTGCGGGACCTGCTCGCCGGCGAGGCGGAGGGCGTGGGCCGCGGCTCCGGCTGGCCCGCGCGCCTGACCCCGGCGCTGGAGGCGCCCGCCTTCGCCGCCGAGGTGCGGGACCTCCTGCTGCGCGCCGCCGAGCGCGGACTCGGCCCGCGGGAGCTGCGCGCGCTGGGCAAGGAGCACGACGTCGCGGTGTGGGTGGCGGCCGCCCGCTTCTACCAGTCCTACGAGGAGGTCACGCTGCTGCGCGCGGCGGCGGGCTCGGCGAACCCGCTGGCCTCCGCGCCGCCGCTGGACGCGGCCGAGCTCGTCGCCGCGGTCCTGGACGCCTTCGCGCAGGACTCGGGGCTGCTGGAGGCCGAGCGCGCGGCGGTGCGCCACCTCGTGGTCGACGACGCCCAGGACATGGACCCCCAGCAGCTCGAGCTGGCCCGCGTGCTGGGGAGCACCGCCACCACCTCCCTCCTCGCCGGCGACCCCGACTCCTCGGTGCTCGGCTTCCGCGGCGCCGCGCCGGGCCTGCTGCGCGACGCCGACCCGGGCGGTGACGCCACCGCCGTGCTCCGCGTCGACCACCGGGGCGCCCGCGCGGTGCGCGACGCGGTGTCCCGGGTGGTGGAGCCCCTGCGCGGCACCGGACCCGCCCGGACGCGGACCGGCCCGCCGGGGGAGGACCCGGACGCCGGGGCGGCCACCGTGTCGGTGTTCGCCACACCGGGCCACCAGGCCGCGTGGGTGGCCGACACGCTGCGTCGCGCGCACCTCGTCGACGGCGTGCCGTGGTCGCGGCTCGCGGTCGTCGTCCGCTCGGTGCCGCTGTCGCTGCCGCCGCTGCGCCGTGCCCTGCTCGCCGCCGGGGTGCCGCTCGCGGTCCCGGCCGACGACACCCCGCTGGCGGCACTGCCCGCCGTCGCGCCGCTGCTCACGTTGCTGCGCGCCGCGGCGGCGGCCGCGACCGCGCCGCCGGCCGAGGCGCTCGACGCCGACACCGCCCTCGGGCTGCTCGTGTCCCCGCTCGGCGGCGCGGAGCCGCTGGGCCTGCGCCGGCTGCGCCGCGGCCTGCTGCGCCTGCACGAGGGCGGGGCCACCGGCGAGTCGCGCTCGAGCGACGAGCTGATCGTCGACGTCCTCGTCGACCACCTGGCGGGCCGGCCCGACCGGCTGACGCTGCTGCCCGACGCCGACGTCACCCCGCTGCGGCGGGTCGCGCGCCTGCTCGCGACCGCGGTCGAGGCGATCCGGGCGGGGCAGAGCGTGCCCGACGCGGTGTGGTCGGTGTGGTCGGCCAGCGGGCTGCAGCGACGCTGGGTCGCGGTCAGCGAGCGCGGCGGGGTGTCCGGGGCCCAGGCCGACCGGGACCTCGACGCGGTCGTCGCCCTCGTCGAGCGCGCCGGGCGCTACGCGGAGGAGCTGCCGGGCGGCACGGTCGCCGGCTTCGTCGCGCAGGTCGACGAGCAGCGCATCCGCAGCGACTCGCTGGCCCCCCGCGCGCCCGACGGCGAGGCGGTCGCGCTGCTCACCGCCCATGCGTCCCGCGGCCGGGAGTGGGACGGGGTCGTCGTGCCCGACGTGCAGGAGGGCGTGTGGCCCGACCTGCGGCGCCGCGGCACGCTGCTCGGCGTCGAGCGGATGATCGACGTCCTCGCGGGCGTCCCCGACGACCCGGCGCTGTCCACCCGGGTGCCGCTGCTCGACGAGGAGCGGCGGCTTTTCGCGGTGGCGCTCTCCCGGGCCCGGCACGCCGTGCACGTCGGGGCGGTCGAGGCCGAGGACGTCACGCCGTCGCGCTTCCTCAACGACGTGGCACCGTCGGTGGCGGCTGACGACGCGCCCCGACCGCGGGTCCGACCGCGGCGCTCGCTGGTGCTCGCCGAGCTGGTGGGCGACCTGCGGCGCGCGGTGACCGACCCCGACGCCGACCCGGCGCGGCGGGAGCGCGCGGCCGCCCACCTCGCCCGTCTCGCCGAGGCCGGGGTGCCCGGCGCCGACCCCGACGAGTGGTACGGCCTGCTCGAGGTGTCCAGCACCGGGCCGCTGCGGGAGGACGGCGCACCGATCGCGGTGAGCCCGAGCGCGGTCGAGACCATCCTCACCTGCCCGCTGCGGTGGGCCCTGCAGGCGCACGGCGGCGACGACTCCGACTCGCTCGCCTCGGTCACCGGGTCACTGGTGCACGCGCTGGTCCAGCGGGCCGCCGAGGGCGCGGGGGAGCGGGAGCTCGACGAGGCGCTGGACGTCGCGTGGGCGTCGGTGGACGCCGGCGCCCCGTGGTTCTCCCGCCGCGAGCTCGCGAACTGCCGCGCCATGCTGCGTTCGTTCCTGTCCTGGCGGGACGCGTCGCGGCGGGAGCTCACCGAGGTCGCGGTCGAGGAGTCCGTCGCCGCCCGGCTGGCGGAGGGGGTCGCCATCCGCGGGCGCGTCGACCGGCTCGAGGTGGACGACCGGGGCCGGCCCGTGATCGTCGACGTGAAGACCGGCAAGACACCGATCAGCGCCCCCGCCGCCCAGGAGCACCCGCAGCTCGCCGTGTACCAGCTGGCGGTGGCGCTCGGGGCGTTCGGCGAGGTCCTCGCCGGGCCGGCCGACTCCGCCGCCCGCGCGGTGCCGGGCGGCGCCCGGCTGATCTACCTGCAGCGCGACGGTGCCGAGGCGAAGACGCGCGCGCAACCCCCGCTCGACGACGAGGGGGTCGAGCACTGGCGGGAGCAGGTCGCCACGGCGGCCCGGCTGACCGCCGGGCCGCGCTTCGTCGGGCAGGAGAACGACGCCTGCCCGCGCTGTCCGGTGCGCACGGCCTGCCCCGTGCACACCTCGGGGAGGCAGGTGCCGTGACCGGTCCGATGACGGGGCTCATCGACCCGGCGGAGCTCGCCGAGCGGCTCGGGCTGCGCCGGCCCACCGACGAGCAGGCCGAGGTGATCGCCGCGCCGTTCGCCTCGGCGCTGGTCACGGCGGGTGCCGGGTCGGGCAAGACGGAGACCATGGCGGCCCGCGTCGTGTGGCTGGTGGCCAACGGCGTCGTCACGCCCGACCAGGTCCTCGGGCTCACCTTCACCCGCAAGGCGGCCGGACAGCTCGCCGACCGCATCCGCAAGCGGCTGCGCCGACTCGCGTCCGACCCGCTGCTCGACGAGATCGACCCGAGCGGCGAGCGCCGGGTGCTGGTGCGCACGCTCGAACCGACCGTGTCGACCTACCACGCGTACGCGGGGCGGCTGCTCACCGAGCACGGGCTGCGGCTGCCCACCGACCCGGGCGCCCGGCTGCTCTCGCCCACCGCCTCGTGGCAGCTCGCGCACCGCGTCGTGTCCTCCTGGGCCCGCGACCTCGACACCGCGCTCGTCCCCACCACCGTCACGCAGTACGTGCTGGCGCTCGCCGGGGAGCTGGGGGAGCACCTCGCCGACCCGGAGGCGCTGCGCGCGCACACCGAGGCGCTGTGCCGGGTGATCGAGTCGACCCCGGCGGCGAAGCGGCAGAAGGCGGGGCTGCCGCAGGCCCTGGTCAAGATCGTCGAGCGGCAGCGGTTCCGGGCGGCCCTGCTCCCGCTGGTGGCCGAGCTCGCCGCGCGCAAGCAGGCCGAGCGGTGCCTCGACTTCGCCGACCAGATGGCCGCGGCCGCCCGGCTCGCCGACGGGCACCCCGAGGTGGGCCAGGCCGAGCGGGGCATGTTCCGCGCGGTCCTGCTCGACGAGTACCAGGACACCGGTCACGCGCAGCGGATCATGCTGCGGGCGCTGTTCGCGGGCGACGAGGCCACGGCGGTCACCGCCGTGGGCGACCCCTTCCAGTCGATCTACGGCTGGCGCGGGGCGAGCGCGGCGAACCTGCCGCGCTTCGTCACCGACTTCCCCCGACCCGACCCGGATGGCGAGTGGGTGGCCGCCCGCCGCTTCGGCCTGCTCACGAGCTTCCGCAACCCGCCCGAGGTGCTCGACCTGGCCAACGGTGTCGTCGAGCCGCTGCGGGACCCGTGGGCCCTCGACGGGGTGGGGGAGCTGCGCGCCTTCGCCGGGGCGCCGCCGGGGGACGTGCGGGTGGCGCTGCACCCCGACGTCGTCGCCGAGCGGGAGTGGCTCGCCGACGCCGTGGCCGACCGCTGGCGGGCGGCGCTCGACGCGGACGAGCCGGCCCCGACCAGCGCCGTGCTGGTCCGGCGCCGCGCCGACATGACCGAGATCGCCGCGGCGCTGCGCTCGCGGGGCCTGCCCGTCGAGGTCGTCGGCCTGGGCGGTCTGCTCGACGAGCCCGAGGTGCGCGACCTCGTCTCCGCCCTGCGGCTCGTCGTCGACCCGCTGGCGGGCGGCGCCGCGGTCCGGCTGCTCACCGGGGCGAGGTGGCGGATCGGAGGGGCCGACCTCGCCGCGCTCTGGCGCCGGGCGCGGGAGCTCGCCGCCCCGCCGACGCCGCCCGACCTGCCGACGGCGGCCGCCCCCGACCCGATCGCCGACGCCCTGCCCGGGGAGCACGCCGAGCGGGCGGGACTGGTCGACGCCCTGGACGACCCGGGGCCGGCGACGCGGTACTCCCCGGCCGGGTTCGCCCGGATCACGCGGCTCGCGCGGGAGCTCGCGGGACTGCGCCGCCGGGTGACCGCGCCCCTGGTCGACCTCGTCGCCGACGTCGAGCGCACGCTGCTGCTCGACGTCGAGGCCGTCTCGCGGCCCTCGGCCGTGGGGCGGGCGCACCTCGACGCCTTCGCCGACGTCGTCGCCGACTTCAGCGGTGGGGCCTCGGCCTCGGGCGGCACGGCCACCCCGACGGCGCTGCTCGCCTACCTCGACGCCGCGGAGGACGCCGAGGACGGGCTGACGCCCGGCGAGGTCGACGTCGCCGCGGCCTCCGACCCGGCGCTGGGCGGCACCCGGGTCCAGGTGCTCACCGTGCACGCCGCGAAGGGCCTGGAGTGGCAGGTCGTCGCGGTGCCGCACGTCTGCACGAAGGTGTTCCCCGGTCCGAAGCTCAGCGGGTCGTGGCTGACCACGATCCCCTCGCTGCCGGTCGACCTCCGCGGCGACCGGCCCGACCTCCCGGCCCTGGACGTCGCGGGCGTCGCCGACCGCAAGGAGCTCACCGAGCGGCTCGACCGGCACGAGCAGGAGTTCGACGAGCGCCGGCTCGTCGAGGAGCGGCGCCTGTTCTACGTCGCGCTGACCCGCTCCGAGCGGACGCTGCTGGTGTCCGGGCACTGGTGGGGCGAGTCGGGCAGCACGCCCCGTGGGCCGTCGGACTTCCTGCAGGAGGTCGGGGCCCTCGCCGGCGCGGGCGGCGCGGTGGTGGACACGTGGGCCGACCCGCCCGAGGAGGGCGCCGAGAACCCGCTCGCCGAGCGCGTGCGCACCGAGGCGTGGCCGATCGACCCGCTCGCCGAACGGCGGGACGCCGTCGAGCAGGGCGCCGCCCTGGTGCGCGCGGCCCGCGAGCGGCCGGCGGAGCTCCCCGACGAGCCCGATCCCGACGGGTGGGCCGCGGACGTCGACGTGCTGCTCGCCGAGCGGGCCGCCGCCCGCGAACGGCACGCCCGGGTGCTGCTGCCCCCGCAGCTGTCGGTGAGCCAGCTCGTCGACCTCGCCGCCGACCCCGACGCGCTCGCCCGCCGGCTGCGCCGGCCCGTGCCGCGGCCACCCGACCCGCGGGCGCGCCGCGGGACGGAGTTCCACGCGTGGGTCGAGCGGTGGTTCGCCCGCACCGAACTGCTCGAGTTCGACGAGCTGCCGGGCGCGGCCGACGACGCCGCGGACACCGACGCCGAGGCCGCCGCCGACCTCGCGGTGCTGCAGGAGCGCTTCACCGCGAGCCGGTGGGCGACCCGCACCCCGGTGGCGGTGGAGGTCCCGTTCGAGACCGAGGTCGAGGGCACGCTGGTCCGGGGCCGCATCGACGCGGTGTTCACCGACCCCGACGGCGGGGCCACCGTGGTCGACTGGAAGACCGGGGCCCCACCGGGACCCGAGGCGATGCCGGCCCTGTCGGTCCAGCTCGCCGCGTACCGGCTCGCGTGGGCGGCACTGACCGGCACGCCCGTCGAGCGGATCCGCGCGGCGCTGCACTACGTCCGCGAGGACCGCACCGTCACCCCCGCCGACCTGCTCGACGCCGCCGGGCTGCGCGCCCTCGTGGCGAGCGTGCCGGTCGAGGTGCGCGACCCCGTCGGGGACGACGCCGTCCGCGGCGCCGACTTCGTCGACGACGAGGCCGACCCCGACACGACCGGCTTCGACGACGGCGACCCCGAGGTGCGGTGACCGGAGCACCGGCGGCGAGGGCGACACCGGTGGCCTGCCTCCCCCCGCGACCGGGGCGCGGGACGGTCGGACGCTCCTGGCGGCGAGCGCAGGACGAGGGGGATGATCGGGGCGTGAGCAACGTCGAGACCGCGCCCGACGAGGTCCTGTGCGACGGCCGCGAGGCCCCCGACGCCACGGTCGAGATCCTCACGCCGCGCGAGGTGCCGCTCGGCGGCCCGCGGGCGATGACGGTGCGCCGCACCCTGCCGCAGCGGCAGCGCTCGCTGATCGGGGCCTGGTGCTTCCTCGACCACTACGGCCCCGACGACGTCACCGTGTCCGGCGGGATGGACGTCGCCCCGCACCCGCACACCGGGCTGGCCACCGTCAGCTGGCTGTTCACCGGCGAGGTGGAGCACCGCGACTCCCACGGCGTGCACGCGATCGTGCGGCCCGGCGAGCTGAACCTCATGACCGGCGGCCACGGCGTCTGCCACTCCGAGGTCTCCACCCCGGACACCACCGTGCTCCACGGCGCCCAGCTCTGGCTGGCCCTGCCCGACGCCCACCGGGACACCCCGCGGTCGTTCGCCCACCACGCGCCGGACGCGGTCGACCTCGTCGGCGCCACGCTGCGGGTGTTCCTCGGCGAGCTCGCCGGCATCAGCAGCCCCGTCGAGACCTTCAGCCCGCTGCTCGGCGCCGAACTGCTGCTCGACCCGCACGCGACGGTGGGCCTCGACGTCGACCCCGCGTTCGAGCACGGGGTGCTGGTGGACACGGGCCGCCTCACGATCGGCGGCGAGCCCGTGGCGGCGGCCGAGCTCGCCTACGTCGCCCCCGGGCGCGAGCGGCTGGACCTCGCGAACCCCGGCGACGAGCCGGCCCGGATCCTGCTGCTCGGCGGCACCCCGTTCGGCGAGCAGATCGTCATGTGGTGGAACTTCGTCGGGCGGTCCCACGACGAGATCGTCGCGTTCCGCACCGCGTGGGAGGACGACCCCGAGCGGCGCTTCGGCCGGGTCTCGGGCTACGTCGGGAAGGACGGCGGGACGGCACGCCTCCACGCGCCCGCGCTCCCGAACGCCACGATCCGCCCGCGCGGCTAGGAGCTCTCACGCTCCGTGCCGGATCCAGCGCGGAACTGCGTCTTGTATGACGCAGAGTGCTCGCTCTACGGTCAGTGACACTCGCCACTCACCCGAGTGGCCCTGCAGTGATAACGGAGAGCTGACCATGACCGAGCTGGCTGCCCCCACGACGTCCACCACTGCGCGCCTCGGCCTCGACCAGCTCCGCAGAACCGTGTCCGGACCCGTGTGGGATCCCGGGGACGTCGGCCTCGTCGCCGAGATCGCGGGCTTCAACCTCGCGCCGGTCCACGAGCCGGTCGGCGTCGTCGGGGCGACCGACGCGGCCGACGTCGCCGCCGCGGTCCGCTGGGCCCGGGCCCACGACCTCGGGGTCGCCGTCATCGCGACCGGGCACGCCGACTTCTCCCACCGCGGCACGCTCGTCGTCTCCACGAAGCGACTCGACCGCTGTGACGTCGACCCGCGGGCGCGCGCCGTCACCGTCGGCGCGGGCGTGAAGTGGGCCCGGGTCCTCGAGGCGGCCGCGCCGTACGGCCTGACCGCGGTCACCGGCTCCTCCTCCGACGTGGGCGTCGTCGGCTTCTGCACCGGCGGCGGCATCGGTCCGATGATCCGCCGCTTCGGCCTCGGCTCCGACCAGGTCCGCGCCATGCAGGTCGTCACCGGCACGGGCGAGATCCGCGAGGTCGGTCGGGGCGACGAGCTCTTCGACGCGATGCTCGGGGGCAAGGACGCGGCCGGGATCGTCGTGGAGATGACCGTCGAGCTCGTGGAGGTCTCCCGCTTCCACGGCGGCGCGATCTTCTACGACGCCGCCGACGCGCCGGCCGTGCTGCACGCCTGGCGGGCGTGGCAGGCACGCCTGGGCGAGAACACCACGACCTCGATCGCGATCCTGCGCATGCCGGACCTCGAGGCCGCCCCACCGCCCCTGCGCGGGCGCACCGTCGTGCACCTGCGGTTCTGGCACCTCGGGCCGGAGATCGAGGGCCTCGAGATCCTCGCGCCGATGCGGCGGGTCGCGACCCCGGTCCTCGACATGGTGGGCGACCTGCCCTCGATCGCGATCGACGTCGTGCACTGCGACCCGACCGACCCGATGCCCGCGTGGATCACCGGGGGGTACCTCCGGGAGATCACCACGGAGACGATCGACACCGTCCTGGCGGTCGCCGGCCCGCAGCACGAGCTGCCGGTCGTGGTCGTCGAGCTGCGCCAGACCGGGGGGCAGGCGCTGCGCGGCACACAGGGGGTGGCGGCCCGCGCGCCGTACGCGGTCGGCGTCGTCGCGCCGATGGTGCCCGAGCTCGTCGACGTCGTCCCCGCCCTCGGGCTCGGCCTCGTCGACGCCCTGGCGCCCTGGTCGGCCGGCACCGTGCCCGCGAACTACGCCTCGCCGCAGACGATCGCCGCGCGGCCGGGGGCGTGCTGGACCGACGACGGACGGGCGCGGCTCGCCGCGGTCGTCGCCCGGACCGACCCGGACGCCGTGCTCGGCGGACGCCGGCTCGGGCTCCGGTAACACCACCAGGTCGACGACGGGGGGACGTCATGACCATCGATCCACAGGACCTGCCCACCCGGCGCGGACCGCGCGCCGGGCGGGCAGGCCAGGCCGCCGCGGAGCTCGAGCCGCTCGTCGACGGGCCCGTCCACGCGCCGCACTCGGCGGAGGCGGCCGTCGAGCTCGCCGTCGACCCGGCCGTGGCGGCGCTGCCGCGGCTGCTCGCCGTCGTCGGGGCCACCAGCACCGCCGACGTCGCCGCGGCCGTCGGGTGGGCCACGATGCACGACGTCGGCGTCGTGGCCCTCGACCCGCGGCCGCACCGGCCGGCCCTGGCGACCGCCGTCCCGACGGCGGGTTCCAAGCCGGTGCTGGCCGTCTCCCGCAGCCGGATCGACGGCGTGCACCTGGACCGGGCGGCGTGGACGCTGCGTGCCGGCGTGGGGGCGTCGTGGCCCGCGGTGTACCGGGCCGCCCCGGAGGAGGACCCCGCGCCGCGGACGCTCCTGCACCGCCCCGGCCTGGTCGCCCACGGCGTCGGGTCGGTGACGAAGCGCGGGGTCGTCCTCGTCACCGGCGACGGGACGGTGCACCACCTCGGGGCCGGCTCCGGGGATCCCGAGCTGTGGTGGGCCTACCGCGCCCAGCCCGAGCGGGTCGGCATCCTCACCGAGGTCGTGCTCGACCCCTGGGACACCACGATGCTCCAGCGGCGGACGGCGTGGAGCGCGGGCGAGCGGATGCGCTTCGCCGACGTGATGCGCCGCCACGACCCGTTCGGCACGCTCACCCGATCGATCGGCCAATCCGGATAACCCTTCCGGGTCGGCGAACGATGCACCGGGCGTGACCATCAGTCCGCGCCCGCACCACAGCGGCGCCACCGGCCGCGTGGCCCGCGCGGCCCTCGAGCTCGGCGACCTCGTGCACGGTCCGGTGCTCCCGCCGTACACGGCCGACGCCGCCGTCGAACTGCTGCGCACCACGTCGATCGGCCGGCCCCCGTCGCGTCTGCTCGCGGTGGTCGGCGCGACCGGTACGCCCGACGTCGTCGCCACCCTGACCTGGGCGAACGAGAACGACGTCGAGGTCGTGGTCCTCGACCCGCACACCGCGCAGCCGCCGAGCCGGACGAACCGGCCCGCCGTCGCGCTGTCGCTCGCGCGCGCCGACCGCGTGGTGGTCCGGGACGGGCTCGTCCACGCGGGCGTCGGCGCGTCGTGGGCGCAGGTCCGCCGGGTCGTCGGCGCGGGCGGCGGCACCGTCCGCGTGCCGCGCCGCCCCGACACCGTGGCCGACGCCCCGGGCGCCGGCGGTCTGCGCGGGGTCACGCTGGTCACCGGCGACGCCGTGGTGCACCCGCTCGCCGGCGCGCACCCCGACCCCGAGCTCTGGTGGGCCTTCCGCTGCCGCCCGGAGGCGGTCGGCGTGGTCACCGAGGTCGTCCTCGACGCCGACGGCGCCGGGCCGGCCCTGCTCGCGGCCGAGCCGGGCGAGGCCGACGAGGCGCGCTTCGCGTCCCTCGCCCGCCGCCACGACCCCGCGGGCGTGCTGGGCCTGCCCGCCTAGGAGTCCGCCCGCACCCGCAGGGCGTGCGTGATCATCGGGTACTGCAGCGGCAGGCGCCCGAGGGCCACGGCCCGCCACGGCCACGGGCGGCGGCGCCAGTCCCAGGCCATCTGCACGTTGGCGGGGAACACGGCGAGGAACAGCCCGACGGCGGCCGTCGCCCCCAGCCGCCGCGTCCGCGGCACGGCGACCGCGGTCCCGACGGCGAGCTCGGCCACGCCGCTCGCGTAGGTCCAGAACCGGGCCTCGCCGGGAATCCAGGGCGGCACCAGCGTGTCGAACGGTGCCGGCGCCGCGAAGTGCAGCACCCCCATCCCCAGCAGCGGGTAGGCGAGCAGGGCCGCGGACGTCCCGGGGGACGGACGGCGGCGACGACGCAGCGAGAAGGCCATGTCGATCACCTTCCCACCGCGTAGCCCTGCATGCCCCGGGGATTGGCCGCACCCCACAGCACGCGGCGGTCCCGGTCGATCCCGACCGCCGAGAGCCGGCCCAGCGCCCAGTCGCCCGCCCGCGTGACCCGGTGCCCCCGACGCTCCAGCTCGCCGATCACGGCCTCGCCGAGCCGGTCCTCGACGGTCGCCCCCGCGGGCTCCCGGTCGCGCGGCCAGAACGAGCCGGGCGAGGACGTCGTGTGCAGGGCCGGGGCGTCGATCGCGGCCTGCGGCGACCAGCCGCCGACGAGCGTCCGGAGCAGGTAGAGCAGCTGCCACTGGTCCTGCTGGTCGCCGCCGGGCGAGCCGAGCGCGACGACCGGACCGCGGTCGTCGAGCACGAGCGTCGGTGTCAGCGTGGTCCGGGGGCGCCGCCCGGGGGTGAGCGTCGAGGGCAGGCCCTCCTCCAGCCACGTCATCTGCAGGCGGGTACCGAGCGCGAAGCCGAGCCCGGGGATCGTCGGCGAGGACTGCAGCCAGCCGCCGGACGGGGTCGCGGAGACGAGGTTGCCCCAGCGGTCGACCACGTCCACGTGGCAGGTGTCCCCGCGCATCTCGCCGTGCGACGACGTGCCCGGCTCGCCCTCCAGCGTCACGGTCGGCTCGCCGACCGCCGAGCCCGCGGTCACCCCCGGGGCCACCCCGGCCGTGGCGAGCTCCGCCATCCGCGGCTCGCGTCCGCCGACGCGCCCGGGCCGGACGTCGGGCGAGGCGACCTCGGAGAGCAGTGCGCGGCGCGCGTCGAGGTACGCCGGGTCGAGCAGCTCGGCCACGGTGACCGGGGTGTCGTCGCCGAACCACGCCTCGCGGTCGGCCTGGGCGAGCTTGATCGCCTCGAGGACGCGGTGCGCGCCCTCCCCGGTCGACGGGTCGGGCACGTCCGGCTCGAGCAGCGCCAGCATCTGCAGCAGCGCCGGGCCCTGCCCCCACAACGGCGTCTTCGCGATCCGGTACCCGTGGAAGGTCCCGACGGCGGCGTCGGTCACCGAGGCCCGCCAGCCGGCGGAGTCCGCGACCGTGAGCACCCCGGCGTGGTCGGTCCCCGAGGCGTGCCGCTGCGGCGTGCGGCAGAACGCCTCCACCGCCTCGGCGACGAAGCCCTCGGCCCAGACACCGCGGACCGCGTCGACGCGGGCCTCGCGGGTCGGTCCCTGCGCGGCGTCGGCGAGCCGACCCAGGGTCGCGGCCCAGGCCGGGTTGCGCAGCACCTGCCCGGGGGCCGGCGGTCGCCCGTCGGGCAGCCAGAGTGCCGCGCTGGACGGCCAGTGCTCCCGGAAGAGGTCGGCCACCGCGGCGATCGTCGACCCGACGCGTGCGACGGCGGGGAAGCCGTCGCGGGCGTAGCCGATCGCCGGTCCGACGACGTCGGTCACCTCCCACGTGCCGTGGTCGCGCAGCAGGAGCAGCCAGGCGTCGGTGGCCCCGGGGACCGCCGCGGCGAGCGCGCCCGCGCCGGGCACCCGGTCGAGGCCCTCGGCGCGGTACCGCGCGGCCGACGCGCCCGCCGGCGCCGGGCCCTGGCCGTCGAGGACCCGCGGGGTCGGATCACCCGCCGTCGTGAAGACCGCCGTCAGGTCCCCGCCGGGCCCGTTGAGGTGGGGCTCGACGACCTGGAGGACGAAGGCGGCCGCGACCGCGGCGTCGAAGGCGTTGCCGCCCCGCTCCAGCACGCCCATGGCGGTGGCCGAGGCCGCCCAGTGCGTGGAGGCCGCCATCCCGACGGTGCCCTCCAGGGTCGGGCGCGTGGTGAAGGCCGGCGGGCGGGAGAAGCGCATCGGCCGATGGTGGCGCAGCAGCCCCGCCGACGCGCAGTACGAAAAAACAATCAGGCGATACGTTATTGACACCACGCCCTCGTGAGCAGCAGGATCGACGCCATGAGCACCGTCACCGCCGCCCCCGCCGCCACCCGCTCCCGCGCCGCCACCATCGGCCTGTGGGTCCTCCAGGTCCTCCTCGGGCTGATGTTCGTCGTCGGTTCGGGCCTGCCGAAGCTCTGGGGCGACGCCTACGCGATCCAGCTGTTCGCGGAGCTCCCGGGCGGTCAGGCCCTCCGGCTCGTCGTCGGCGTGCTCGAGATCGCGGGCGGGATCGGGCTGCTGGTGCCGCGCCTCGCGGGCCTCGCGGCGACGTGCCTCGCCGCCGTGATGGTCGGCGCGACGATCGCGCAGCTCTTCTTCCTCTCGGTCGGGTTCTGGTACACGCCGGTGATCCTGGGCGTGCTCCTGCTCGTGGTCGCGGTGGTGCGCCGCCGGGAGATCCGGGCCCTCGTCGGGGGCTAGCGTGAGGGCGTGACCAGCACGATCGAGCCGCTCTCGGGCACCGTCGAGCAGACCGAGGTGGCGGCGCGGGCCGACGCCTTCGTCGCCGAGCTGTCGGAGTGGCTGCGCATCCCCTCGATCAGCGCGGACCCCGGCCACCACGGCGACGTGGCGCGCTCCGCGGAGTGGCTCGCGACGACCCTGCGCCGCGACGGCTGGCCCACGGTGGAGGTGTGGTCGGACACCGCGGCCCTGCCCGCCGTGTACGCGCACTGGCCCGCGGCGGACCCGGCCGCGCCGACGGTGCTCGTCTACGGCCACCACGACGTGCAGCCCGCCGATCTCGACGACGGGTGGTCCTTCGCCCCCTTCGAGCCGCAGGTGGTGGGGGAGGAGCTGCGCGGGCGCGGCGCCTCCGACGACAAGGGCCACATCGCGATGGTGCTGCTCGGCGTCCGGGCGCACCTCGCGGCGACGGGCGCGGCGGCCCCGGCGGTGTCGCTGAAGCTCCTGGTGGAGGGTGAGGAGGAGTCCGGGTCGGCGCACCTCGCGGAGCTCCTCGCCGCACACGGTGACGCGCTCGCGTGCGACGAGATCGTCGTGACCGACACCGGCATGGTCGACCGGGAGACCCCGACGGTCTGCTGCGGGATGCGCGGACTGGTGGACCTCGAGGTCGTCTACCGCGGCGCGTCGGTCGACCTGCACTCCGGGCAGTTCGGCGGGGCCGTGCCCAACCCCGTCACCGAGCTCGCCCGCCTCGTCGCCGCCTTCCACGACGACGACGGGCACATCGCGGTGCCCGGGTTCTACGACGACGTCCGCGAGCCGACCGCGCAGGAGCGCGCGGCGTGGACGGCGCTGCCCTTCGACGAGCCGGCGTGGCTCGCGGGCTCCGCCGCCGGCGCGACGGCGACGTCGGGCGAGGCGGGCTGGTCGACCTACGAGCGGCTCTGGGCCCGCCCGACCGCCGAGGTCAACGGCCTGCACGGCGGGTACGCCGGCCCCGGCCACAAGACGATCGTGCCGCACGCCGCGACCCTGAAGATGACGTTCCGGCTCGTCGACGCCCAGGACCCGGCGCGGATCAAGCCGCTGCTGGAGCGCTTCGTGGCCGAGCGCGTGCCCGCCGGGATCGACGCCGAGGTCTCCACCGGCGGGCCGGGCGTGCCGCCGCTGATCTGCGACCTCGACTCGCCGCTGGTGGCCTCGATCCGCGCGGCGATGGGTATCGCGCTGGGCGTGGAGGTGCTGCCCGCGCGCGAGGGCGGCAGCGGCCCCGAGGCGCTCCTGACGACGGCGCTCGACGCCCCGCTCGCCTTCCTCGGCGTGATGCTGCCCGGTGACCGGATCCACGCCCCGGACGAGCGTGCGGTGCTCCCGCTGCTGCTGCGCGGCGCCGAGTCGGTGGCCCACCTGTGGCGTCTGCTGGGGGCGCGTCACTGACCCCCCCTCGTGGGGGGGGGGGGGGGGGGGGGGGGCGTGGCAGGAAAGCGTCGTTGCTGTCAGCCAGTGGCAGCAACGACGCTTTCCTGCCACGACGGGCGAGGGCCGTCGGGTTGCGTTCGAGTGCGCTCGAAGTCCTAGCGTCGGACGCATGATCACAGCGCAGCAGACCCCGATCGGCTCCGGGTTCGGCGCGACCACCACGGCCACCGACGTCCTCGAGGGCATCGACCTGACCGGGCGCGTCGCCCTCGTCACCGGCGGCTACTCGGGCCTCGGACTGGAGGCCGTGCGGGCCCTCACGGCCGCGGGCGCCCGCGTCGTCGTCCCGGCCCGTCGTCGGGAGGTCGCCGACGAGGCCCTGGCGGGCCTGGAGGGCGTGACCACCGACGAGCTCGACCTCGCCGACCTCGACTCCGTCGCCGCCTTCGCCGACCGTCGGCTCGCCGACGGGACCCGCATCGACATGCTGATCGACAACGCGGGCGTCATGGCGTGCCCGCTCGAGCGCGTCGGCCCGGGCTGGGAGCGCCAGTTCGCCACCAACCACCTGGGCCACTTCGCCCTGGTGAACCGGCTCGCGCCGCTGCTCGACGACACCTCGCGCGTCGTCTCGGTGTCCTCGCGCGGGCACCACTTCTCCGACCTGCACCGCGACGACGTGCACTACGAGCACCGCGCGTACGACAAGTGGCAGGCCTACGGGCAGTCGAAGACCGCGAACGTCCTGTTCGCCGTCGGGCTCGCCGCCCGCGGCGTCCGGGCCTTCGCCCTGCACCCCGGGGGGATCATGACCCCGCTGCAGCGCCACCTCCCGCTCGAGGAGATGGTCGCGCTGGGCTGGCAGGACGAGGACGGCAACCCGGGGCCGGCGGCCGCGAACTTCAAGACCCCCGAGCAGGGCGCCGCCACCGAGACGTGGGCGGCGACGAGCCCGCAGCTCGCCGACCTGTCCGGGGTGTACCTCGAGGACTGCGAGGTCGCGGTGGCCGTCGACACCTCGACCCCGCCCGACTCCCGCGGCGGCCACCCCGGCGGCGTCATGCCGTACGCGATCGACCCCGACGCGGCCGAGTGGCTGTGGCGGACCTCGGTCGAGGCCACCGGCGTGGACGGGTTCACGCGCTGACGGGCCCCGGGGCGGGGCGGCGGCCGACCCGGTGACCGGATCGGCCGGACGGGACGTCCACGAAACGCGTCGGTGTACCAGCCCGTCGCAGTGGGTACCGACCGGGGATCCCTCCAACGGGTCCGGCGCGGCGTGAGCAGAATGTCAGCCGTGTCACTCTCGGTCGGCCTCCCGTCCCGCGCCTCCGCACCTGCGCGTCCCCGGGTCGCCGAGTCCGATCACCGCGCCACCCGGACCCTCGTCCTGCTGGTCGCGCTCGCGCTCGGGGCGCTGGCCGTCGTCGCGGTCGTCGTGCCGCGGGTCCCCGCGCTCGCGCAGGCCGTCGGGCTGGGTCCGGCACCCGCCGCGCCGGTGGCGCCGCCGGTGACGGTGACGGCCGTCGTGACCGCCACCGCCTCCTGCCTATCGGCCGACCCCCACGACCGCGTGACCCTCGAGGTCGGCGGTGTCCGGCGGACGGCGCTGCTCGACGGCTGCGGGCGCAACCCCGGTTTCCCGGTGCCCGTGCAGGTGCCCGCCGACGGCACGATCACCGCGCCGCTGGCCGTCGCGGGGACGGGCGCCTCCGGGTCCCGCACCGCGACGGACGCCGCGGGTGAGGCCGTCTCCCCGCTGGTGGCGCGGCTGGAGCTCGCGCTCGCGGTGGCGGCCGCGCTCGGGGCGGGCTCGCTCGTCGTCGCCCTCAGCCGGCAGCAGCGGCGCCCCGCGCGTCGCGTGGCCGTGCCCGCGCGGGGCCGGGCCTGCGCCGCGTCCCGCCGTCCGGGCCGGGGGCGCGCCCGACCCGCCCGACGCGCCGTCCCCGCCCAGCGGGACCGTCATCGCCGTTAGGGTCGGGGGGTGAGTACGGCCCCCACCTCGGCCCCGCCCGAGCAGCGACAGCGACTGACGCTCGACAACGGTCTCCGGGTGCTGCTCGCACCCGACCGGACCAATCCCGTCGTCGGGGTCGCCGTCCACGTCGACGTCGGCTTCCGCAGCGAGCCGGAGGGCCGCACCGGGTTCGCCCACCTGTTCGAGCACCTGATGTTCCAGGGCTCGGAGAGCCTGGAGAAGCTCGCCCACTTCCGCCACGTGCAGGGCTCGGGCGGGGTCTTCAACGGGTCGACCCACCAGGACTACACCGACTACTTCGAGATCCTCCCGGCCGGCGCGCTCGAGCGCGGGCTGTTCCTCGAGGCCGACCGGCTGCGCGCGCCGAAGCTCACCGAGGAGAACCTCCGCAACCAGATCGACGTGGTGAAGGAGGAGATCCGGCTCAACGTGCTGAACCGGCCGTACGGCGGGTTCCCCTGGATCCTGCTGCCGCCGGTGCTGTACTCGACCTTCGCCAACGCGCACAACGGCTACGGCGACTTCACCGACCTCGAGACCTCCACCCTCGACGACGCCGCCGCCTTCTTCGACGCCTACTACGCGCCCGGCAACGCGGTGCTGACCGTCGTCGGCGACTTCGACCCGGACGACGCCGCCGCGCTGGTCGAGCGGCACTTCGGCGACATCCCGGCCCGCCCGGTCCCGGCCCGGCCCGCGTTCGGCGAGCCCGCCCCCGACGGCGAGCGTCACGAGTCGGTCCTCGACGCCCACGCCCCGCTGCCCGCGCTCGCCCTGGGCTACCGCCTGCCCGACCCGGGCACCGACCTGCCCGGCTACCTCGCCCACGCCGTTCTCGGGAGCCTGCTCACCGACGGCGAGGCGGCCCGCCTCACCCAGCGCCTCGTCTACGGCGACGGCCTGGTCACCGACGTGTCCGCCTCGGCGGGACTCATGGGTGCGCCGCTGGACGCCCGCGACCCCGACACCTTCACGATCACCGCGGTGCACCCGGACACCGTGGACCCGCGGCGGGTGGTCGACGCTGTCGACGCCGAGCTGCTGATCCTGGGCGAGCGCGGCCCCGACCCCGAGGAGTTGCGCCGCGTCACCGCCCGCTGGGCCAGCGCGCTGCACCGCGAGCACGACCGGCTGATGAACCGGATGCTCGCCCTCGGGTCCGCCGAGCTCGTCCACGGCCGGGCGGAGCTCTCCGACGAGCTGCCGGGCGCCATCGCGGCCGTCACGCCCGAGGCGGTCGCCGCCGCGGCGGCGTCCCTGCGGCCCACCTCGCGAGCCCTGCTCGTCCTCACCCCCGGAGCCGGAGCATGACCGCCCCCACC
Source organism: Actinomycetospora soli (assembly GCF_021026295.1). Taxonomy (GTDB): domain Bacteria; phylum Actinomycetota; class Actinomycetes; order Mycobacteriales; family Pseudonocardiaceae; genus Actinomycetospora; species Actinomycetospora soli. Next base: position 224,452 of record NZ_JAJNDA010000004.1, on the reverse strand, counting down.
GCCGCCGAGCGCCGCTCCGCCGCCGAGATCGGCCGCACCCCGGCCGGTCCCCGCGAGCTGCCCCCGCTGCGCCCGCAGCCGCAGGTCCCCGCGCCCGAGGAGGTCGACACCGTCCTGACGACGGGTCTGCGCGTCATCGCGGTGCGCCGGCCCGGCGTCCCGGTGGTGGAGCTCCGGCTGCGCATCCCGTTCTCCGGCGAGGACGCGCAGCGGCCCACGCACGCGGCCGTCGCCGAGGTGCTCGCGTCCACCCTGCTCTCGGGCACCGGCCGACGCAGCCGGATCTCCCTCGACGACGACCTCGCGGGCGTCGGCGGCGAGATCGGCTTCGCGGTCGACCCGGAGCGGCTCGCCGCCGCCGGGCACGCGCTGGCCGAGGGCCTGCCGACGCTGCTCGACGTCGTCGCCGACGTGCTGACCGGGGCCGCCTACCCCGACGAGGAGGTCGCGCGCGAGCGCGAGCGGCTCGCCGAGCGCATCCAGGTGGCGTCCGCCCAGCCCTCGGTGATCGCGCGCCGGGCGCTCCAGCGCCACCGCTACGGCGACCACCCGGTCACCCGCGAGATGCCCGACGTCGCCGACGTCGCGGCGGTGACGACCGACGACCTGACCGCCATGCACCGCCGTCAGGTGGTGCCGCGCGGTTCGGTGCTCGTGCTGGTCGGCGACCTCGACCCGACCGCCGCCGTCGCCGCGACCGAGGCCGCGCTCGCCGCGTGGGACCCGCCCGGCGAGGCGGGGCTGCTGCCGCCGCTGCCCGAGCTGCACGGGTCGGACCTGCTGCTGGTGGACCGGCCGGGCGCCGTGCAGTCCCAGTTGCGGCTCTCCGCCGCGGCCGTCCCGCGCACCGACCCGCGGTATCCGGCCCTGCAGCTGGCGAACCTGGCGTTCGGCGGCTACTTCTCGTCGCGCCTGGTGGAGAACCTGCGCGAGGACAAGGGCTACACCTACCACGCGTCGTCGTCGCTGGAGTTCGACCCGTACGGGGCCGCGCTCCTCGTCGAGACCGACTGCGCCTCGGAGGTCACCGCCCCCGCGCTGCTGGAGATGCGCTACGAGCTGGGGCGCGCCGCCGTCGTGCCGCCGAGCGCAACCGAGCTGGAGTCGGCCCGGCGCTACGCCGTCGGGTCGCTCCTGATCTCGATGAACACGCAGGCCGGGCTCGCGTCCACGCTCGCCGGGCTCGCCGGCGTCGGACTGGACCCGGGGTGGGTGCGCGAGCACCCGCAGCGCCTCGAGGCCGTGACGCTGGAGCAGGTCCACGCCGCGGCGGCGGAGTTCCTCGCGCCCGCGCGCTTCACCGGGGTGGTGGTGGCCGACGCCGCCACGTCGGCGGAGTCGTTGCGGGCGTTGGGTGGTATCAGGACCCCGTGACCACTGCACCCACCGCGGGGCCCGACATGCGGGCGGCGTTCCACCTCGACTCCCTGCCGCGGCTCTCGCGCTCCACCGTCGACCGGCGTGAGCAGGTCCGCGACGACCCGGAGCACGTGGCGTCGACGTGGCCCCTGGCCCGCGTGGTGCGCGTCGACCCGCAGGGCCGCACGCCGGTCGAGGAGCAGCCGGACGGGACGCTGCGCGTCATCGACGTGCCGTCGCGCCAGTTCGGCGCATCCATCCCCGAAGGTGCGGTGCTGCTGGGCGAGGAGGACGGCACGGCGTACTGGGGGGTGCGCGTGCCGGACGCCGACGCGTCGAACGACGCCGGCTCCGGGTTCTCCTCGACCGAGCTGTGGCGCGACCTCCGGGTCTCCGGGGGCGACCTCGACGCCCACTCCGCGGGGCTGCTGACGACGGCGGTCGCCCTGCTGTCCTGGCACGAACGGGCCCGCTTCTGCGCCCGGGACGGCTCGCCGATGCGGTCGATCAAGGCCGGGTGGGCGCAGCTCTGCGAGGCGAGCGACCACGAGGAGTACCCCCGCACCGACCCGTCGATGATCTGCCTGGTCCACGACGGCGCCGACCGCGTGCTGCTGGCGCGCCAGCCGATCTGGCCCGCGGGCCGCTACTCGGTGCTCGCGGGGTTCGTCGAGGCCGGCGAGTCGCTCGAGGCGTGCGTCGCGCGGGAGTGCGCCGAGGAGGTCGGCGTGACCGTCTCGGACATCACCTACCTCGGGTCGCAGCCCTGGCCGTTCCCGCGCTCGCTGATGATCGGGTTCTCCGCGGTCGCCGACCCGCAGCAGACGCTCGCCCTGCAGGAGGGCGAGATCGAGAACGCCCGGTGGGTCACCCGCGACGAGCTGCGGACCGCCCTGGCCGCCGGCGACTGGATGACCCGCGAGGGCGAGGGACCCCGCGGCGCCCACGGGGTGGGCGGCACCGCGTTCGAGGCCGGCGAGGACCGCGAGCTGATCCTGCCCGGCGGCGTGTCGATCGCGCGCGCGATGCTCGAGGCGTGGGCGACGGCGGGCTGACCTGCCACGAGGGGCGCCGGCCCCGGAACGAACGAAGGGCCCCTCCGGTCGAGTAGATCGACCGGAGGGGCCCTTCGTTCAGCACGGGTCGGCGTCACACGCCCGGCGCGGCCTCCGCCTTCGCCAGGGCCGTCTTCACCTCGGCGAAGCTCGGGTTGGTGGCGGACGAGCCGTCGGGGTAGACCACGGTCGGCACGGTGCGGTTGCCGCCGTTGATGCGGGTCACGATCTCCGCGGCGTCGGGCGTGCGCTCGATGTCGACCTCGGAGTAGCCGATCCCCTCGCGGTCCAGCTGGCTCTTCAGCCGCCGGCAGAAGCCGCACCAGCTGGTCGTGTACATCGTCATCTGCGCCATGTGAGGCACAACGCGCCGGGCCGCGTCAGGCTTCCACGTGGCCGAACCGGTGACGGGTCACACTCACCGCCTGCTCGCGCAGCACCGTGAGCAGCTCGCGTCGGCCGTCGGCGAGCACGGGACCCTCCACCAGCGAGGCGCCGACCTCACCCGCCCGCCGCCGCAGCGCCTCGGGCGCCGTCCCGACCACCCGCAGCCGCTCGCCGGGTTCCGGCACGACCTCCGCGGTCACGTCCGCGACCGGCACCCCGGCGCACGCGCCGGCCAGCCGCAGCCGCACCACGTCGCGGTCGGCGGCCCCGTCCGCGACGACGACCCGCAGCGCGGGCAGGGGTCGGTACCGGAACACGTTGGCCTCGGCCGCGATCCCGGTCGGGTCGTGCTCGACCCCGAACTCCTCGCGCCACCAGTACGCGTCCGACCCCGCCGCCGCGCGCAGCCACGCCAGGTCGTCCGCCGGCACCGAGGAGGCCACGGAGGCGAGCAGGTCCGCCGCGGCCCGGCCCAGCGGCGCGGTCGCGGGCGACTCCGTGTCGGCCCAGGTGCCGAACTGCGCCACGTAGTTGGGCCCGCCGGGCTTCGCACCCGGTCCCACCACCGAGCCCTTCCACCCCCCGAAGGACTGACGCTGCACGATCGCGCCGGTGATGTGCCGGTTGACGTAGGCGTTGCCGACCTCGACCCGTTCCATCCAGTGCTCGATCTCGTCCCGGTCGAGCGAGTGCAGGCCCCCGGTGAGGCCGAACGCGGTCGCGTTCTGCAGGGCGAGCGCCTCGTCCAGCGACGCCGCCGTCATCAGGCCGAGCACCGGACCGAAGCACTCGGTGAGGTGGAACCACGACCCGGGCGCCACTCCCTCACGCACCCCCGGAGTCCACTGTCCGTCGCCCGTCCGGTGGGGTTCCACCAGCCACGACTCGCCGGGCTCGAGCGTGGTCAGCGCCCGCTCCAGTTTCGGTGACAGGTCGCCGACGAGCGGGCCCATCGTCGTGGACAGGTCGGTGCCGGGCCCGACCCGCAGCGTGCGCACGGCGTCGACGAGCTGACGGCGGAACCGCCGCCCGACCGCGGTGCGCGGGTCGCCCACCGAGCCGACGAGGACGGCCAGGGAGGCGGCGGAGCACTTCTGCCCGGCGTGCCCGAACGCCGACCGGACGAGATCGGCCACCGCGAGATCCGGGTCGGCCGCGGGGGTGATCACCAGGGCGTTCTTGCCGCTGGTCTCGGCGACCACCGCGAGGTCGGGCCGCCACGACCGGAAGAGCGCCGCGGTCTCGCTCGCGCCGGTGAGCACCACCCGGTCGACCGCCGGGTGCGTCACGAGGCGGCGTCCGGCGTCCGCCTCGTCGGTGTGCACCAGCTGCAGCGCGTCGGCCGGGATCCCGGCGCGGTGCAGCGCCGCGACCCCGACCTCCGCGCACGCCCGGACCTGCGGCGCGGGCTTGATGACGACGGCCCCGCCCGCCGCCAGCGCGGCGAGACAGCCGCCCAGCGGGATCGCCACCGGGAAGTTCCACGGGGGCGTCACGACGACGACCCGGTCGGGTGTGAAGCGTGCGGTGTCGAGCTCCTCGGCGCGGTCGGCGTAGTAGGCCGCGAAGTCGACGGCCTCCGAGATCTCCGGGTCGGCCTCGGCGACCGTCTTGCCGGCCTCGTGGACCATGGTCGTCACGAGCTCCGTGCGCGCCGCGACCAGCGCGCGGGCGGCCTCCCGGAGCAGCCGCGCCCTTTCCGCCGGCGCCAGCCCACGCCACGTCGACGCCGCCGCGCGCTCCACCACCGCGTCGACCGCGGCGGGGTCGGTCAGCTCCGGCGCCCGCACGACGGCGGGTGCCGCGGCGACCGCCCGCCGGGCCCAGTCGCGGTTGGGGCCGAGCGACGGGTCGGTGTCGGGCTCGTTGCGGAAGCGCTCGGGGACGGGGCCGACCACGGGGGCGGTCCGGTCCTGCGTGCGGCGCGGCGTGTCGGCGACGGCGTCCCGGTCGCGGACGGAGGCGCGGAAGCGGTCGACGTAGGACCCCGGGCCCTGTGCCGAGAACATCGCGTACAGGTAGTTCTCCTGCCCGGCGTTCTCCTCCAGCCGCCGGACCAGGTAGCTCACGGCCGCGTCGAAGTCCTCGGCGTGGACCACGGGCGTGTAGAGCACCAGCCCGCTGTCCGGCAGGTCCGCCGCCACCGCCCGGGCCTGCGCGGGGGCCATGCCCTGCAGCATCTCGACGTCCATCTGCGCCCCGACCCCGCGCGCAGCGGCGAGCTCGACCGCCAGCGCGACGTGGTGCAGGTGGTGGCTCGCCACCCCGATCCGCAGCGCGTCGGCCAGCTCGGGGCGCAGCGCCCGGTCGAGGAGCCGGACGTAGTTGGCGTCCACCTCGGCCTTCGTGCCGTAGGGCGCCTGCGGCCAGTCGTGCAGGGCCGCGTCCACCCGTTCCATCGCCAGGCTCGCGCCCTTGACCAGCCGGACCTTGACCGGCGCCCCGCCCGCGTCGACCCGTCGTCGGGCGAAGTCCGCGAGGTGCCCGAGCGCCGCGACCGAGTCCGGCAGGTAGGCCTGCAGCACGATCCCGGCCGAGTACCCGCGCAGCGCGGGCTGCTCGAGCAGGGCGGTGAACAGGGCGACCGTGAGGTCGAGGTCCTTGTACTCCTCCATGTCCAGGTTCACGAACACGCCGTGGTCGCGTGCGGCCTCGAACAGCGGCGTGAGGCGCTCGACGAGCCGGTCCCGGCTGCCCTCGAGGTCCCACGGCACCAGCTGGCTCGCCACCGACGACGCCTTGACCGAGACGTAGTCGACGTCGTCGCGGCGGATCAGCTCGAGCGTGCGGGCGAGGCGACGGTCCGCCTCGTCCTCGCCGAGCACGGCCTCGCCGAGCAGGTTGAGGTTCAGCCGGAACCCGTCGGCCCGCGCTGCCGCCAGCCGACGGCCGAGCACGCGACCGGAGGCGTCGACGACGAGGTGCCCGACGAGCCGGCGGAGCCGCCGCCGTGCGAGCGGGACGACGAGCCGCGGCGCGCGCGGGGCGAGCGCCGCCCCGGTGCGCAGCATCAGCCGGTCCAGCGCCGAGGCGAACCCGGGCAGCGTGGCACCGCGCCCGGCCAGGCGGGCCAGTTCGCGGGCGGCCACGGCGTCGTCCTCCGGGCGCGCGACCCGGTCGACGAAGTGCATCGCGAAGTCGACCCCGGCGGGATCGTGCACGAGCGCGGCGAGCCGGCGGGTCGACGCGTCGTGCCCCGCCTCGTCGCTCGCGCCGGCCCACCGGTCGGCGCGGGCGACCGCGCGCTCGACGAGGGCCTCGTCCAGTCCGACCTGCACCACCTGCTCGCTCATGGCTCCAGCGTGCACCCGGGGTCCGACACTCTTCTTGTCCGAATCCGGCGACCCCGCCGTCGGGACCCGCCAACGAGGATGGGACGCGTGGACCTGCCCGCCGACGCCCTCGTCGCGCTCTTCGCCGAGCTCACCGGCGTGATGTTCTGCGCGAAGGACGCGCAGGGGCGCTACACCGAGGTCAACGACGCCTTCGTGCGGCGCACCAACCAGCGCGACCGGTCCGCCGTCGTGGGACGGCGTGCGGGGGAGCTGTTCGTCCCGGCGCTGGCCGAGCGCTACGAGGAGCAGGACGCGCGCGTGCTCGGCGAGGGCCGCACGCTGCGCCACGAGCTGGAACTGATCCGCCGCGAGGGCGGGGTGCCCGGCTGGTACCTCACGACGAAGGTGCCGGTGCGCGCCGACGGCCGCGTGGTCGGGGTAGTCAGCGTCTCCGAGGACCTGCGCTCGGCGGACGAGAGCGATCCGGCCATGCCCGCGCTCACCCGCGTCGTCGACCTCGTGGCGGACCGGATCGCCGACCCGCCGCGTGTCGAGGAGATGGCGACCACCGCCGGGATGTCGACCTCCGCGCTCGAGCGGCGGATGCGCGCGGTGTTCGGGCTCGCCCCGACCCAGTTCGTGCTCCGCACCCGGATCGACCGCGCCCGCTCCCTGCTCACCACCACCGACCTCCCGCTCGCCGAGGTGGCGCTGGCCTGCGGGTTCTACGACCAGCCCGCCTTCACCCGCCAGTTCGCCCGGCTCGCGGGGGAGACGCCGGGTCAGTTCCGGCGCCGGGCCCGGTGACGGAGCCGCCTTTCCTGGCACTGGGTGCAGGCAGTGACGCATTGCTGGCACCGGAGGTGCCCGTCCTCCCCACACTGTCGGGCCCGTGAGAGACCATGACGGGCGTGGCGGCGGACCGGAGTGCGACGGACGGACTCGACCCCGAGCAGCGGGCGGCGGTCGTCGCCCCGCGCGGTCCGGTCTGCGTGCTCGCGGGCGCCGGCACCGGCAAGACCCGCACGATCACGCGCCGGATCGCCCACCTGGTGCGCACCGACCAGGTCCGGTCCGGCCAGGTCCTCGCGGTCACCTTCACCGCCCGCGCGGCCGGGGAGATGCGGACCCGCCTGCGCGACCTCGGGGTCGGCGGGGTGCAGGCGCGGACCTTCCACGCCGCGGCCCTGCGCCAGCTGCGCTACTTCTGGCCGCGCGCCGTCGGTGGCGAGGCCTGGCCGCTGGTGGAGAACAAGGTCCGCTTCGTCGGGCAGGCCGCGCAGCGCGCCGGGGCGGCGACCAACCGGGAGTCCCTGCGCGACCTCGCGAGCGAGATCGAGTGGTCGAAGGCCTGCCTCGTGGCGCCGGACCGCTACGTCGAGGCGGTGGCCGCGGCGCAGCGCGACACCCCCGCGCCCGCGGACCAGGTCGCCCAGGTCTACGCGGCCTACGAGCAGCTCAAGAACCGGGCCGAGCAGCTCGACTTCGAGGACCTGCTGATCCACACCGCCGGGGCGCTGGAGGAGACCGCCGAGGTGGCGGACGAGTTCCGCGAGCGGTACCGCTGCTTCGTCGTCGACGAGTTCCAGGACGTCACACCGCTGCAGCACCGGCTGCTCGACGCGTGGCTCGGCGGCCGGGACGACCTCACGGTCGTCGGTGACGCCAACCAGACCATCTACTCCTTCGCCGGCGCGAGTCCCTCCTACCTGCTGGACTTCCCCCGTCGGTACCCCGAGGCCGAGATGGTCCGGCTGGTGCGCGACTACCGGTCGACCCCGCAGGTGGTCGCCGCCGCGAACACCGTGATCGGGGCCGCGCGCGGCCGGGCCGCGGGCAGCCGGCTGCGCCTCGAGGGCCAGCGTCCCCCCGGACCGGCCCCCGACTTCGCCGAGCACGACGACGAGCCCGCCGAGGCCGTCGCCGTCGCGGAGCAGATCCGCGGCCTGATCGACGACGGGGTGTCCCCGGCGGAGATCGCCGTGCTGTTCCGGATCAACGCGCAGTCGGAGGTCTACGAGCAGGCGCTCTCGGACCTCGGGATCGCCTACCAGGTCCGCGGCGGCGAGCGGTTCTTCCAGCGCACGGAGGTGAAGAACGCGATCGCGGCCCTCCGCACCCTCGCCGGGCGGCTCGAGGGCGGGCCGGACGCGGTCGTCGGCGCCGACGTCGTCACCACGGTGCGCGCGGCGCTGGGGGAGCAGGGCCTGACCGACACCCCGCCCGCGGGCAGCGCGTCCGACGGCGCGCAGCGTCAGCGCTGGGAGTCGCTGCGGGCGCTCGCGGAACTGGCGACCGACCTCGTCGAGGCGGTGCCGGAGGCGACCTTCGGCGCGTTCCTCGCCGAGCTGACCACCCGCATGCAGGCCCAGCACCCGCCGACCGTGCAGGGCGTGACGCTCGCGTCCCTGCACGCGGCCAAGGGCCTGGAGTGGGACGCGGTGTTCCTCGTCGGGCTCGTCGACGGCACGCTCCCGATCCAGCACGCCGACGGCGACGACGAGGCGGTGGAGGAGGAGCGCCGCCTGCTCTACGTCGGCGTCACCCGCGCCCGCGTGCACCTGCGGATCTCCTGGGCGCTCGCCCGCCAGTCCGGGGGCCGCCGCTCCCGGCGGCGCAGCCGCTTCCTCTACGGGCTCGTGCCCGAGGACCATCCCGCGTCGCGGAAGCCCGGCTCCGGCATCGACGGCGGACCGAAGGCGAAGGTCGCACGGGCGGCCTGCCGGATCTGCGGCAAGGCGCTGGCCGACGCCGGCGCGCAGAAGATCGGACGCTGCACCGAGCACCCGTCCGACGTCGACGTCGAGCTGCTGGACGCCCTGCGCAGCTGGCGCTCGACCGAGGCCAAGCAGCGCTCGGTGCCCGCCTACGTGGTGTTCACCGACGCCACGCTGGTCGCCCTCGCCGAGCAGCGCCCGCAGGACACGAAGGGCCTGGTGACGATCCCGGGGATCGGCGCGTCGAAGCTCGAGCGCTACGGCGAGGACGTGCTGACGATGGTGCGCGAACACGCCCGCTGAACTTCGTCGGCGAATCCCCGGTTAATTCCGTTGCGGCCCGCGCGGGCGGGCCCCTAGGTTCGACAGCACTCCGGCGCACGAGGTGTCCGGGGTCGAGACGAGGGGGGTGTGCACCGGTGAAGACCTTGTTCACGGGCACGCCCGTCTCCGACGCCGTCCGCAGCATCGCTGCGACGGCGGACGTCTGCGCGTGGGACCGCGTGGCCGCCGGTGCGTACCTCACGCGCATCCGCGCCTTCGCGGCCGTGCCGACCATGTCGGTCACCGGGGGAGAGGTGTCCCCGGCGACGGGCCTGGGCGGCTCCCGCCCGGCCGGCTCGTCCGTCCCGCAGCGTCACGTCGATCTCGACCCGCACCGTCCGCGCCCGAGCGGTGGTCCTCCGAAGGACTGACCACCACGCTCTCCCAGGCCGCGGACCACTCCGGTTCGCGGCCTTCGTCGTCCCACCCGACGACGACTCCGCGGCCCGGGTGCCCACCCCCGAACACCCGCCGTTGGAGGTCCGACCATGTTCCCCGTTCCCACCGCCCCCGACATAGCCGTGTCGGCCTCCCTGCCCTGCCGCACGGAGCCCGACGACCTCTGGTTCTCCGACAGCCCGTCCGAGCTCGAGCAGGCGAAGGTGCTCTGCATCGCCTGCCCGATCCGGCGCGCGTGCCTCGCCGGCGCGCTCGAGCGGCGGGAGTTCGCCGGGGTGTGGGGCGGCGAGATCCTCGACCGCGGTGCCGTGATCGCGCGGAAGCGCCCGCGCGGTCGGCCGTCCAAGGCCGACCTGGCGCGGGACGCCGAGATCGCGGCGGCCCGGGCGGCGGCCGGTGTGGCGTGACGCCCCGGCCCCGTCCCGCGTGAGGGGAGCCCTCGAGCGACGAGAGCGCTCGCGGGCTCCCCTCACGCCTGCGGGGCGTCGTCCTCAGACGTCGAAGCCCGGCTGCCACTCCCGGAAGATCGACCGCAGCCCGATCTCGGCGTCGAGCTGGCAGAGCACGGCCACCGAGGCCAGCGTGACCCGGTGGATGAGCAGGTACTGCGGCGGCAGGTTCAGCCCGCGGCCGGTCTCGAACTCGGGCCGGCGCAGGTCTCCGAGCCGCTCGGCCTGCCCGCGGATCCACTCGCGCGTGAAGTGGAACTTCTCGGTGCGCAGCGGGTCCACCAGCGGCCCGAGGTAGGCCATCGCCCGCTCCGGGGTCATGTCGGTGTCGGGGAGCACGAAGTTGAGCTCGCGCATCAGCTCGAGCAGCTCGTCGGCGCGGTCCTCGACCGAGAGCGCGAGCATGTGGCCGAGCTCGTAGGGCAGGCCCTCGGGCAGGCGCGCGACGGCACCGAAGTCGATGACGCACAGCCGCCCGTCGGGCAGGATCTGGAAGTTCCCGGGGTGCGGGTCGGCGTGGAGCATCCCGACGCGGGCCGGCGCGGAGAAGTGGAACGTCGAGAGCAGGTGCCCGACGCGGTCGCGCTCCTCGGGCTCCCCGACCCGGATGACGTGCGACAGCGGCGTGCCGCTGATCCACTCGGACACCATGGCCTTCGGGGCGGACGCGACGACCCGCGGCACCACCACGTGCTCGTCGCCCTCGAACGCGGCGGCGAACGCGCGCTGCGCGTCGGCCTCGTCGCGGTAGTCGAGCTCCTCGGCCATCCGGTCGCGCAGCTCCTGCAGCAGCGGCTTGATCTCCATGCCGGGCACCATCGGCTGGATGAGCCGGGCGAACCGCTGCAGCTGACGCAGGTCGGCCATGACGGCCTCCTCCGCGCCCGGGTACTGCACCTTGACGGCGACCTCGCGGCCGTCGCCCCACACCGCGCGGTGCACCTGGCCGATGCTGGCCGACGCCGCGGGGGTGTCGTCGAACTCGCGGAAGCGCTCGCGCCACCCGCGTCCGAACTGCTCGGCGAGCACCCGGTGGGTGCGGGCGGTCGGCATCGGGGGAGCGGCGGTCTGCAGCCGGGTGAGGGCCTCCCGGTAGGGCTCGGCCAGCTCCGGCGGGACGGCGGCCTCGAACACCGAGAGGGCCTGCCCGAACTTCATCGCGCCGCCCTTGAGCTCGCCCAGCACGGCGAAGAGCTGCTCGGCGCCCTTGCGGGCCACGTCGGCGGAGATCTCGCCGGCGTCGCCGCCCGCGAGGCGGCGACCCCAGCCGGCGGCCGTGCGCGAGGCGAACCCGAGCGGCAGGGACGCCAGGCGCGCGGAGCGTTGGACCGTGCGGCGCGGGATGTCATCGGACACGACCCCGATTCTCCCCCGCCGCGACGCCCGGGGCGCGCGGAGGTGTGCCGCCACACGGGCAGTCGGGATGCACCGGACGCGGACGACGTGCCATCCGCCCGGCGGCCGCGTCGATCTCGTCCGCGGCCCCGAGCAGGGCGGGCCGACCCTGCAGAAAGGCCAGGACGTGCCCGGCGACCAGGCCCGCCACGGTCGTCGCGCCGGGCACCGTGACGACGGCGGCCGGCGCGGGACCGGCGCGGTGGTGCGCGGCGCAGCGCAGGCAGGAGGTCCGCCCGGGCAGCACCAGGGGCCCGACGACGCCGAGCGCGTCCGCGGCCGTCGCCGCCAGGTGCGGCTGGTGCCGGGCGTGCAGCCGCCCGGTCACGGCCGGGTCGCCCGCCGCCGCACCGGTCAGCACGACGAGGTCCGGCCGGCGGCGGGTCGGCTCAGCGACGGCGACGGCGGGATCGGCGCGGGCCACGGCGGCCGCCGCCGCGAGGACGACCGGGTGACCGACGTCACCGGGCTCCAGTCCGGTGCCCAGGTCCTCGGGGACCACCAGCCCGCCCGCCCGGACCGCCACCCGACCGACCCCGGCGCCGGCGAGCACCGTCGCGATCGCCACCCCGAGGCGCCCGGCCCCGTGCACCCGGACGTAGGCGGTCCGGTGCCGCGTCGGGGAGCCCGGGCGGAGCAGTCCGGCCGCGGCGAGGTCGGCCAGCAGCGCGGCCACGTCCTCCGGGCGGGCGCCGCGCGCCACCGCCTCCGCGAGCGGGGACCGGCCCGGCTCCGGCGCGGCGAGCCGGTCGAGCAGGGCCCGCAGGGGCGGCCCGACGTCGTCGAGCTGCCGGACCGGGTCGTCGCCGAAGCGGGCGGTCGTGGCGTCGTGCCAGTGCGGGGCGACGACGAGCCGGGGCGGGTCGGGCAGCGGGTCGGGCAGCGGGTCGGGCAGCGGGTCGGGTGGCGGGTCGGGTGGCGGGTCGGGTGGCGGACCGGGCGGCAGGGAGGGCCTCACATCCGCTCGGACGCACGCCGACGCCGTCCGGATCCGTCTCGCCTACCGTGACCGGTGTGGAGGACCCGAAGGTCGTGGTGCGCCGCAGCGCCCGGCGCACGCGCACGATCAGCGCCCGACGCGAGGGTGACACCCTCGTCGTCTCGATCCCGGCCTCGGCGAGTCGGGCCCAGGAGGAGCGCTACGTGGCCGAGATGGTCGCGAAGCTGCAGCGCTCGGAGGCCCGCCGCCGCCCCGGGCGCCGGGCCGGGGACGACGAGCTCGCCCGCCGCGCCGACGCCCTCGCCTGCGAGCACCTGGACGCGGTCGGGCCCGACGGACGCTGGCCCCGTCCGGTGTGGGTGCGGTGGGTGCCGCCGATGCGGACGCGCTGGGCGTCGTGCACGCCGAGCGAGGGCACGATCCGCGTCAGCGAGCGGCTGCGCGAGGTACCGGGCTGGGTGCTCGACCACGTGCTCGTCCACGAGCTCGCACACCTGCGCGAGGCCGGGCACGGCCCGGCGTTCCGGGCCCTCGAGGCCCGCTACCCGCGCTCGGAGCGCGCGATCGGCTACCTCGAGGGCCTGTCCGACGGCGCCGGACTGGAGATCGGCGCCGAGCCGGACGAGTGACCGGTCAGGCCTTCGGGCCCGACGACCCGTCGTCGGGCCCCTCGGAGGACCCGGGCCCCTCGGAGGACCCGGGCTCCTCGGAGGACGCGGGACCCTCGGAGGACCCGGAGGACCCGGTGCCCTCCCGCTCGGCCTTCATCTCCGCCTCGAGGCGGGCGATCGGGTCGTCGAGGTCGGCGAAGGAGCCCTCCCCGCCGTCGCCGGAGAGCTCCGAGCGGCCCCGGACGAACGCGGCGGGGTCGTCGAGGTCCTCGGCGGTCGGCAGCAGGTCCGGGTGGGCCCACACCGCGTCGCGGCCGTCGACGTCGCGCGCCTCGCCCAGGCGCCGCCACAGCTCGGCGGCGTCGCGCAGCCGGCGCGGGCGCAGCTCCAGGCCGACGAGCGTCGCGAAGGTCTGCTCGGCCGGTCCGCCGGAGGCGCGGCGGCGGCGCATGCTCTCCCGCAGCGCGTCGGCGCCGGGCAGCCGGTCGCCGATCGCGGCGGCGACCACGTGGTCGACCCAGCCCTCGACGAGGGCCAGGAGGGTCTCCAGCCGGGCGAGCGCGGCCCTCTGCGCCTCGGTGGTCTGCGGCTCGAAGAGCCCCGACGACATCGCCTGCTCGATCGCGGCCGGGTTCGACGGGTCGAGGTCGCGGGCGAGCTCCTCGATGCGCGAGGTGTCGATCGAGATGCCGCGGGCGAACTCCTCGACGGTGGCGAGCAGCCGCTGGCGCAGCCACGGCACGTGGCCGAACAGCCGGTGGTGGGCCGCCTCGCGGGCGGCGAGGAAGACGAGGACCTCGCCGGCCGGCCGGTCCAGGCCCTCGGTGAAGCGGGCGATCGCGTCGGGCAGCAGCGCCGCGGTGCCCTCGGGGCCCAGCGGGAGCCCGACGTCGGAGGAGGTGAGCACCTCGCCCGCCAGCTGGCCCAGGGCCGACCCGAGCTGCGAGCCGAACGCCATGCCGCCGACCTGGGAGATCATGCCGAGCATCGGCCCGGCCATCTCGCGCGCCTCGGCGGGCAGCCCCTCGACCCAGGCGCCGGCGACGCGCTGCGCCACCGGGTCGCAGAGCCGCTGCCAGGTGGGGATGGTGGCGTCGACCCAGTCGTCGGCCGACCAGGCGGTGACCGTCGACGCGCCGGAGGGCAGCGTTGTGGCGTCGTCGAGCCAGAGCTCGGCGAGCCGGACCGACTCGACGATCGCGTTCTTCTGCTCCGCGCTCGGCGCGCCCTTGACGGTGATCTGCTGGTGCGCCATCTGGGCCGCGAGCTTGTAGTTGACCGGGCCGTTGCCGCCGCCGGGTCCCCCGGAGGCGGACAGCATCTGCCCGAGCTGGGTGAGCATCTGCCCGAGCTGGTTCATGTCGAACCCGCCGGGGCCGCCCGCACCGCCGGCGCCGCCGAGGGCGCCGAACGGGTTGCCGCCGGCGCCGAACCCGAAGCCCTGCGGGCCGCCGCCGGAGCCGGACCCGGAGTCCCCCCGGCGCCGCTCGTCGTCGGGGTCGGACGGGCCGAAACCGAAGGGCAGGTCGCTCATGGCGACCACGGTACGCGCGCCCACCTGCCCCGGGAGCGGTCGCGGAGACCGCACAGCACGCCCACAGCGAACATTCAGGATCGAGCCCGTATCCCGACCCCACGCGGTCGATCACTACCCTCGCGGCCCGTGACCCGGTTGCGCGCGACGCTGGCCCTGGGCCTCGTGCTCGCCGCGGTGCTGGGGCTGACCGGGGCGACGGTCCGGGTGCCCTTCGTCGCCCTCGGCGACGGACCGACCTTCGACGTCCTCGGCGCCCAGGACGGCCGCACGATCATCGACGTCTCCGGCGCCGTCCCCACCTTCCCGACGACGGGTCAGCTGCGGATGACCACGGTCGCGGTCACCAGCCAGGTGACGCTGTTCGGTGCCGTCGCGATGTGGATCAGCGGGTCGCACGAGGTGGTGCCGCGCGAGCAGGTCTACCCCTCCGGCCAGTCCAGCCAGCAGGTCGACGCCGAGAACACGCGCCAGTTCACACAGTCCGAGGACGACGCCCAGAACGCGGCGCTGCGCTACCTCGGCTACCCCAGTGCGGTCGAGGTCGGCGACGTGACGACCCCCGGCCCGTCGGTGGGGCTGCTGCGGGAGGGCGACCGCATCAGCGCGATCGGCGGGCGGCCGGTGACGACGCCGCAGGACGTGGTCGACGCCGTCGGCGCCGCACGGCCCGGGGCGCCGCTCGTGCTGACCGTGGTGCGGGGCGGGGCCACCAGCGACGTCACCGTCACCACCGCACCGCGACCCGGCGACGCGACGAAGGGCTACCTCGGGATCACCGCGACCGGCGTGGTCGACGCGCCCGCCACCATCCGGATCGGGCTCGCGGACGTGGGCGGGCCGTCCGCCGGGCTGATCTTCGCCACGGCGATCGTCGACAAGCTCACCCCCGGCGACCTCACCGGCGGCCGGGACATCGCCGGGACCGGCACGATCGACGCCGCCGGCCGGGTCGGCCCGATCGGGGGAATCCGCTTCAAGATGGACGCCGCGCGGCACGACGGCGCGACCGCGTTCCTCGTGCCCGCGGGCAACTGTGCGGAGGCGGTGCGCACCGCGCCGGACGGACTGACCCTGGCGCGGGTGTCCGACCTGCGCGAGGGTGTGGCCGCCGTCCAGGCCATCGCGGCCGGTCGGACCCCGCCGACCTGCTGAGAAACGGACGAAGCCGTCCACAGGGAACCCACACGGGCTCAATAGAGTTGAGGCTCTCGAGCCCCCTCGACATCTCTGGAGTGTGACCGCCCGTGGCCAACCGGCCGGCGACCGGGAACCCGCAGCTCTCCCGGCGTACGAAATCGCTGCTCGTCCTGGGCGCGATCGTGCTCGTGGTCCTCGTCGGTCTGGCCCGGCTCGTCGACGTCTACGTCGACTTCGCCTGGTTCGGCGAGGTCGGCTATCGCGACGTCTTCACCACGGTGCTCGCCACCCGCGTGATCCAGAGCGTCGTCGCCGCGGTGTTCATGGGTGGGCTCATCGCGCTCAACCTGTACATCGCCTACCGCACCCGCCCCGTGTTCGTGCCCGTCGCGGGCCCGGAGGACCCGGTCGCGCGCTATCGCACGGTGGTGCTCTCGCACCTGCGGCTCTTCGCGATCGGCATCCCGGTGCTCGTCGCGGTGATCGCCGCCCTGTCGGCGCAGGCCGACTGGCAGACCACCCAGCTCTTCCTGCACCAGACGCCGTTCAACATCGCCGACCCGGTGTTCGGACACGACATCGGCTTCTACGTGTTCGCCCTGCCGTTCTGGCGGGCGGTGCTCTCGTGGCTGTTCGTGGGCATCGGCGTGAGCTTCGTGGCCGCCCTGGTCGCGCACTACATCTTCGGCGGCATCCGCCTCGCGGGCCGCAACGGCTCGCTGGCCACCGCCGCGCGCGCCCACCTCGCGGTCCTCGCCGGCAGCTTCGTGCTGCTCAAGGCGGTCGCGTACTTCCTCGACCGGTACGAGCTGCTGTTCTCCGACCGCAAGGCCTCGATCGGCGGCGCGAACTTCTACGGCGCGAGCTACACCGACCTCAACGCCGCGATGCCGGCCAAGCTGATCCTGCTGCTCATCGCGGTGATCTGCGCGGCCGCCTTCTTCGCGGCGGTGTTCCTGCGCAACCTGCAGATCCCGGCGATCGCCCTCGCCCTGCTGGTGCTCTCCAGCGTGCTCGTCGGTGCCGCCTGGCCCGCCGTGCTCGAGCAGTTCTCGGTGCGCCCGAACGCCAACCAGCGTGAGGCGCTCTCGATCGAACGCAACATCCAGGCGACCAGACAGGCGTTCGGCATCACCGACCAGACCGTCAACCGGGAGCCGTACGCGGGCACCACCGACCAGAGCGCCACGGCGGTGCAGCAGGCGATCGCCACCGACACCGCGACGGTGCCGAACATCCGCCTGCTCGACCCGAACCGGCTCTCCCGCACGTTCACCCAGCTCGAGCAGCGACGGAACTTCTACGGCTTCCCCGCCACGCTCGACGTCGACCGCTACACGGTGGGCAACCAGACGCAGGACTTCGTGGTCGCGGCCCGCGAGATCGACCCCGACAACCTCGTCGGGAACCAGCAGGACTGGATCAACCGCCACCTCGTCTACACCCACGGCAACGGCTTCGTCGCCGCGCCGGCGAACACCGTCAACGCGCCGCTGGACTCCAACGGCGGCCAGGGCGGCTACCCGCAGTTCCAGGTGTCGGACGTCGACACCCCGGGACCGTTCGGCCTGCAGCAGCCCCGGATCTACTTCGGCGAGCTCGTCAACGGCCCGGACGACTACGCGATCGTCGGTGCCGACGCCGGCACCCCGCCGCGGGAGTACGACACGGACTCGCGGCAGTACACCTACACCGGGCCCGGCGGCGTGTCGCTGGGGAACCCGGTCACGCGGCTCGCGTTCTTCGCCTACTACGGCTTCGAGCGCAACATCCTGTTCAACTCCTCCATCGGCGACAACTCGCGGATCATGTACAACCGCGACCCGCTGACCCGGGTGCAGAAGGTCGCGCCGTGGCTGGAGCTGGACAACGACGTGTACCCGGCCGTCGTCGACGGGTCGATCAAGTACATCGTCGACGGCTACACGACGCTGCCGCGCTACCCGTACTCCCAGCAGGTGCCGCTCGGCGACGCCACGCGGGACTCGGTCAACAACGCGACGCTCTCGCCCGAGGTCGCCGGCTACATGCGGAACTCGGTGAAGGCGACCGTGGACGCCTACACCGGCCAGGTCGACCTCTACGAGAACGACCCGAACGACCCGGTGCTCCAGACGTGGGAGAAGGCGTTCCCCGGCGTCATCAAGCCGGCCTCCGAGGTGCCGCCGGCGCTCCGGGCGCACTACCGCTACCCGGAGGGCATCTTCAAGGTCCAGCGCGACCTGCTGACCCGCTACCACGTGTCCGACCCCGGCGAGTTCTACTCCACGGTGTCGTTCTGGGACGTACCGTCCGACCCGACGAGCGACGCCGCGGCCGCGGCGGGCGACCCGCAGCCGCCGTACTACCTGCTCGCCGACGACCCGCGGCGCGGCACGGCCAACGTCCCGCAGTTCCAGTTGACGACCGCGCTGGTCAGCCTGCGCCGTGAGTTCCTCTCGGCGTACCTGTCGGTGAGCTCGGACCCGGGCACGTACGGGCAGATGACGCTGCTGCAACTGCCGGCGGACACCCAGACCCGGGGCCCGCAGCAGGTGCAGACGCAGTTCCTGTCGTCGCCGCAGGTCTCCAGCGAGCTCAACCTGCTGCGCCAGCAGGGCACCCAGGTGCTCTACGGCAACCTGCTGACGCTGCCGGTGGCGGGCGGCCTGCTCTACGTGGAGCCGGTCTACATCGAGCGCTCCAACCAGGAGTCCTCGTTCCCGCAGCTCTCCCGGGTGCTGGTCAGCTTCGGCGGCCGGATCGGCTACGCGCCGACCCTGCCCGAGGCGCTGACCCAGGTGTTCGGCTCGTCGGGCACGGCGACGTCGACGCCGGGCCAGGCGCAGACGCCGAGCGCCGGCCAGGCGCCCGCGCAGGCGCAGACCCCGGCGGCGGGCCAGGCCCCGGCCGCCGGGGCCGCACCGGCCGCGGGCAGCTCGGCCGCGGTCACGTCCGCGGTGAACTCGATGAACTCGGCGCTGGACCGGCTGCGCACCGCGCAGCAGCAGGGGGACTTCGCCGGGATCGGTCAGGCCCAGCAGGACCTGGCGAACGCCATCAACGCCTACCGGGCCGCGACCGGGGGGACCCCCGGCTGATCCACTCCACCCCGCGTCGCGTATCGTTGGTGACACGACGCGGGGTGGAGCAGCTCGGTAGCTCGCTGGGCTCATAACCCAGAGGTCACAGGTTCGAATCCTGTCCCCGCTACTCGCGAAGGGCCCCTCACCGTGGTGAGGGGCCCTTCGTCGTTCCCGGGTCCTTCCCGACGGCGGGTGGGCCCGGCGGCTCGCCGCCACCCCCCTGCGAGGCCCCGGTTCACCGCCCGGTAGTGTTCTGGGCATCGCCGGAACGCACGGCGACGGCGCGGGGTGGAGCAGCTCGGTAGCTCGCTGGGCTCATAACCCAGAGGTCACAGGTTCGAATCCTGTCCCCGCTACCACCCGGAGGGCCCCTCACCACGGTGAGGGGCCCTCCGTCGTTCCTGCCCCGCCCATGTCGCGGGCTCTGCCCGTCCGCCGCTCACCCTGTCGTGGTGAGACACCGCGACGAGGCGGGCGGGGTGGCGCGGCAGCCCGCGACGAGGCGGGCGGGGTGGCGCGGCAGCCCGCGACGAGGCGGGCGGGGTGGCGCGGCAGCCCGCGATGAGGCGGGGACGACTCCTCAGCGCTCCGCGAGCGACGACGGCAGGCGGAAGGACCCGTCCGGCTCCGGCGGGAACGGGTGCACCCCCACGACGGCGGCGACCGGCAGCGGGCCGTACACGTGCGGGAACCAGGGCCCGGAGGTCTCCACCTGTCCGTCGCGCACGCCCGGCTCCCACCGCACGGGCGCCCCGCAGCGGGTGGGGTCGACCTCGAGCAGCAGCAGGTCCTCCCGGCCCTGGTACAGGCGCGTGGCGGGCAAGGCGACCGTCCCCGGGTCGGAGCAGTGCACGAAGCCCTCGCTCGCGAGCGAGGGCGGCTCGAGCGCCGTGCCGGCGGCCTCCCAGTCGGGGCGCGGACAGATGTGGAGGATCATGACCCGGGATCCTGGTCCTCACGCCGAACAGGGGACACTGGGGGCATGGCGAGCCCCACGGACACGATCCTCCTGGTCGTCTACTACGTCCTGTTCGTGTTCTACCTGTTCATCATCGGCCGCCTCGTCGTCGAGGTGGTCCGGGGCTTCGCGCGCGAGTGGCGGCCGGCCGGGGGCACCGCCGTCAGCCTCGAGCTGATGTACCGCGTGACCGACCCGCCCGTGAACCTGCTCAAGCGGCTCATCCCCGCCGTGCGGATCGGGAACATCAGCCTGGACCTCTCGATGATGATCCTGCTGCTGCTCGTCTACATCGTGATGCGCGTCGTCGACCCGCGGTGACCCCGGCGGCTTCCGGTGGTCGCCCGGCGGACGACCTGCCACGCTGCCTGGCGTGACGGCTGCTCGTGACCTGCTGACGTTCGTCTCCTCCGCCGTGCGGAGCCCGGGAGTGATCGGTGCGGTCGCCCCGAGCGGACGGGCGCTGTCCGACCTGCTCGCGTCCGTGGCGCCGGCGGACCGGGCGTCGACGGTCGTCGAGCTGGGTCCGGGCACCGGGGTCGTCTCGCAGGCCCTGCGCCGGCGGCTCCCGCCGGAGGCCCGGCACGTCGCCGTCGAGCTCGACCGCAGCATGGTGTCCCTGCTCCGGCGCAACCTGCCGTGGCTCGAGGTGCTCGAGGGCGACGCGAAGGACCTGCAGAAGCTGCTCGCCGACGTCGGCATCACCGGCGTCGACGCGATCGTCAGCGGCCTGCCGTGGACGCTGTTCAGCCGCGAGGCCCAGCGCGGGATCATGGAGCAGGTCAACCGCGTCCTGGTGCCCGGCGGGGTGTTCACCACCTTCGCCTACGCGCACGTGATGAACCTCCCCACGCAGCGGCGCTTCCGCGACCTGCTCCAGGAGAGCTTCGACGAGGTCGCCGTCACGCCGATCGTGTGGCGCAACGTCCCGCCGGCACTGGCCTACCAGTGCCGGAACCGCTAACCGACGAGCTTCGCCCCGATCGCCGCGGCGGACATCTCGCCCGGCGCGGTCGACGCGCAGAACCCGGTGAGCAGCTCGACGAAGCGGGCCGGCTCGTCGCAGTGCGGGAAGTGCCCGGAGCCGTCGAAGATCTCGAGGCGCGAGCCGGGCATCAGCGCCGCCGCCCGGTAGGCGTGGCCCACCGGGATGATCGGGTCGCGCCGGCCCCAGACGACCATCGTCGGCAGCCCCTCGGTGAGGTAGAGCCGGTCGGTGCCGCTCACGCGCTGGCCGTACGGGCCGATCACGCCGCGGATCGTGTCGACGAAGGCGTCCGCGTGCGCGCGCTCGGTGAGCGAGCCGACGTGGCGGGAGTACTCGACCAGCGACACCTTCTCCGCCGCGGGCAGCGGGAGGGCGGCCGCGGCGCGCAGCGCGTTCACCCCCAGCCCGAGCAGGCCGGTGCGGGCCAGCAGCGGCAGCACGATCCCGGCGCCGGGCAGCGCCGCGAGCCGCAGCGTCGGGCTCACCCCGCGACCGAGGCCCCCGGACGACACGAGCACCAGCCGCGTGCACATCTCCGGGAACTGGTAGGCGAACTGCATCGCGACGCCGCCACCGAGCGAGTGCCCGACCACCGTCACGCGCCGGTGCCCGAGCGCCGCGAGCAGGTCGCGCAGCCCGTTCGCGTAGGCACCCATCGAGAAGTCGCCGCTCGGGCCCGCGGACTCCCCGTGGCCCAGCAGGTCGGGGACGATCACGAGGTGGCGGCAGCCCTCGTCCTCCAGACGCTCGAGCACGGGCTCCCAGGTGGACGAGCTGCCGGCGACGCCGTGGAGCAGCACCAGCACCTCGGGATCGTCGGTGGACGCCGCCGGGCACGCCTCCAGGTACGCCATCCGGTGCCCGTGGAGCGTGACCGCCCGCCGCGTGGTGCTCATGGGTCGCATCGTGTCGCATCGCGCGTGCCGGTGCCCACCCTCGGTCGGTGACGACGGGTCCTCCTACCCTGGCCCGCGATGTCGCGTTCCGGTCTCGTCGCCTCGCTCTCCGCCCTGGCCCTGCTCACGGGCTGCAGCGCCGCGCAGGCCCCCGCGGCCCCGCCGCTGGCCACCGGCTCGAGCGCCGCGGCCGCGCCGACGAGCCCCGCCGCGCCGGTCTCCTGCGCCACGGCCACCTACGACCGGCTGACCGATCGGCAGCGCTGGGCCCAGCTCGTCGTCGTCGGCGTCCCGGCGGGCGGGGTGAGCTCGGCCGCGCGGCAGGCGCTGGCGCTCGAGCCCGGCGGGATCATCCTCACCGACGGCGAGTCCGCGAGCGCCGACACCGTGACGAAGGTCGTCACCAGCGCCCAGGCGACCGGCGGCGCCGAGGTCCCGCTGCTCGTCGCGGCCGACCAGGAGGGCGGCCAGGTCCAGGAGCTCGAGGGCCCGGGCTTCCCGACGATGCCGTCGGCGCTGGCGCAGGGCCGTGACCCGGGCGGGCTGCAGGCCGACGCGAGGGGCTGGGGCCGGGCCCTGCGCGACGTCGGCGTGACGGTGAACCTCGCGCCGGTGGCCGACGTCGTCGACCCGTCGCTGGGCACGGCGAACGCACCGGTCGGGCGCTTCGACCGGCAGTACGGCGACGATGCCGCGACCGCGTCCGCGGGCGTGCGGGCCTTCGTCGCGGGGATGCGCGACGCCGACGTCGCGTCCACCCTCAAGCACTTCCCGGGCCTCGGCGAGGTGCGGCAGAACACCGACTTCGCCGGCGGCGTCGTGGACTCGACCACCGGCCCCGACTCACCGACGCTGGAGTCGTTCGCCACGGGCATCCGCGCCGGTGCGCCGTTCGTGATGATGTCCTCGGCCCGGTACACCCGCATCGACCCCGACGAGCAGGCGCTGTTCTCCTCGCGCGTGATGAACGACCTGCTCCGCGGGCAGCTGGGGTTCCAGGGCGTGATCATGACCGACGACGTCGGCGCCGCGGCCGCGCTGGCCGACACCCCCGTCGGGGCCCGGGCCACGAGGTTCGTCGCGGCGGGCGGCGACCTGGTGCTGACCATCCGCCCGGGGGATCTCGCCCCGATGCTCGACGCGATCACCGCGGCGGCCCGGGAACCGGCGTTCGCACAGCGGGCGCAGGACGCGGTCCGGCGGGTGCTCGCCCTGAAGGAGCAGCAGGGCGTCCTGCGCTGCTGAACCGAGCGAGCGGTACTACCGGGCGGTAGTGCGGGGCCGTCCGGGACCTGCGAGAGTGCGGGCCGTGGACCTGACCTACACGGCGGAGGAGGAGCAGTTCCGGCAGGAGCTGCGCACCTGGCTCGCCGAGAACATCCCCACCGAGTGGACCGTCCCGGGCTACTGGGCGACCTTGTCGGACGAGGAGTCGTTCGAGAAGCGCCGCGAGTGGGAGGCCCGCAAGACTGCGGCGGGCTTCTCGGGCATCCAGTGGCCCGTGGAGTACGGCGGCCGCGGCGGCACCCCCGGCATGAAGGCCATCTACGACGAGGAGACGGTGCGGGCGCACGCCCCGCAGACCGTGAACGTCCTGGGCCTCACCTTCCTGGCCCCGACGATCATGGCGATCGGCACCGAGGAGCAGAAGGCCGAGATCATCGGCCCGATGCTGCGCAACGAGGTCATCTGGTGCCAGGGCTTCTCCGAGCCCGGCGCCGGCTCCGACCTCGCCGCCGTGGCCACGCGCGGCGTGCTCGACGGCGACGAGTACGTCGTCAACGGGCAGAAGATCTGGACCACCAACGCCATGCACGGCGACAAGATCTTCACCATCGTGCGGACCGAGGCGGGCTCGGAGAAGCACAAGGGCCTGTCGATGCTGCTGATCGACATGAACCAGCCCGGCGTCGAGGCCCGCCCGCTCAAGCAGATGAGCGGCGCCAGCGAGTTCGGCGAGGTGTTCCTCACCGACGCCCGCGTGCCCGCCAAGGACTGCCTGGGCGAGATCGGCCAGGGCTGGCGCACCGCGATGCTGCTGCTCTCCTTCGAGCGCGGCGCCTCGGGCGTGGGCCAGTACACCGAGTTCCGCCGCCAGTACGACGAGATCGTCGCCGAGGCCAAGCGGTTCGGCCGCGCCGACGACCCCGTGGCCCGCCAGGAGCTCGCGCGGTGCCTCGTCGAGCTGGAGTGCCTGCGCTACCACGCGATGCACATCCTCACGCAGGTCGAGCAGGGCAAGGACCTCGGTTCGGAGTCCTCGATGACCAAGCTGCAGTGGTCCGAGGCGTTCCAGGACCTCTGGGAGGCCTTCGAGCACGTCCTCGGCCCGGAGGCGACGCTGTCGGCCCCGCGGCCCGACGTCGACCTGTCGCCGTTCCACGCGCAGGACCACTGGTCCCGGTCGGTCACGATCTGGGGCGGCTCGTCGCAGGTCCAGCGCAACATCGTCGCCGAGCGCGTGCTCGGCCTGCCGCGGTAGAGGAGAGACACGTGTTCTTCGCACTGACCGACGAGCAGCAGGCCTTCGCCTCGACGGTGACCGAGTTCCTGGCCGAGCGCTTCGATCTCGAGGCCGTGCGCGGCGTCGTCGAGGACCCGGCCGGCGACGGCCACCCGCTCACGCTGTGGAAGGGCCTCGCGGACCAGGGGGCGCTCGCCGTCCTCGTGCCCGAGGAGCACGACGGGCTCGGCCTCGGGCTCGTCGACGCCCAGGTGGTCGCCCGCGCGCTCGGCGCCGGCGTGGCGCCCGGCCCGTGGCTCGCCACCGTGCTCGCCGCGGAGGCCGTCCGGATCGCCGGCTCGGCCGAGCAGCAGTCGCGGTGGCTCCCGGCCCTCGCGGCGGGGGAGACCGTCGGCACCGTCGCGCTGCGCGGCGAGGGCGGCGCCTGGGACGGCTCCGGGATCACCGTCGACGCCACCAGCGCGGAAGGAGAGAGCACGAGCCGGCTCAACGGATCGGCCTCTCCGGTCGACTACCCGGCCGTCGCGGGGCTGATCGTGGTCGCGGCCACCGACGCCTCCGGCACCCCGGGCCTGTACCTGGTCGAGGCGGGGGCCTCCGGGCTGACCGTCCGCGACCAGCACACCTACGACGGGACCGCCCGGGTCGGCGCGGTCGAGTTCGCCGACACCCCCGCCGAGGCCCTGCCGAACGGCGACGCCGCCGCGGTGCGGGCGCTGCTCGCGCGCGGTGCGGTGCTCAACGCGGCGGACCTCGTGGGCGTGGCCCGCGAGGCCCTCACCCGCACCGTGGCCTACGACCGTGACCGCAACCAGTTCGGCGTACCGGTCGGCTCCTTCCAGGCGCTCAAGCACGCCCTGGCCGACCTGCACGTCGCGGTCACGATGGCCGAGCACGCCGTGCTGTTCGCCGCGCACGCGCTGGACACCGACGACCCCGGCGTGGAG
Organism: Actinomycetospora soli; assembly: GCF_021026295.1. Classification (GTDB taxonomy): domain Bacteria; phylum Actinomycetota; class Actinomycetes; order Mycobacteriales; family Pseudonocardiaceae; genus Actinomycetospora; species Actinomycetospora soli. The sequence continues at coordinate 199,549 of NZ_JAJNDA010000004.1, read as the reverse complement.
ATCGCGGTCGCGGTGGCGGGCTCGAAGGCCTCCGACGCGGCCTGGAACGCCACCGGAGCGATGATCCAGTTCTTCGGCGGGATCGGGTTCACCTGGGAGCACGAGGCGCACTTCTTCTACAAGCGCGCCCGTCGTCGGGCCCCGCTGTTCGGCTCCGCCGCGGAGCACCGCGAGGCGCTGGCGGCGCTGACGATGTGACTGCGTCAGGTGAGCACTAACGGTCGCTATAGCGACCTTTAGTGCTCACCTGGGCGGAGCCCACCCCTTCGGATAGGTCGGGTCGCGGGCGGGGTACGGGGGTGATGGCATGACCGGCGTCACCCCCTCACCGACGAAGGAGAACCCCGTGGCCAGCACTCCGACCCAGGACGACCGCAGCCTGCTGACGGTCGTCGCCCGCATGACGGCGAAGCCGGGCAAGGAGGACGAGCTCCGCCAGGGGCTCGAGGCGCTGATCCCGACCACGCTCGCCGAGGACGGCTGCGTGAACTACGACCTGCACGTGGCCGAGGACGACCCGGCGACCTTCTTCTTCTACGAGAACTGGACCTCGGGCGAGAAGCTCGACGCCCACCTCGCCGCGCCGCACCTGGTCGACTTCGCCGGCAAGCTCGACGACCTGCTCGTCAACGGTTCCGAGGGCCTGATCATCCAGCGCCTCAAGCGGATCGCGTGACAGCGACCCCCGCGTCCGTCGCCTCGGCCATGGCCGAGGCGGCGGCGGCCTGGGCGGAGACCCTCGACGACGAGCAGTCGGCGCAGGGCGTCTGGGACTGGCCCGGCTCCAAGGCCGCCGAGGCCGAGCGCCTGAAGTGGTACTACACCCCCACGGACCACGGCGGGCTGACGATCCACGAGCAGCTGCCCCACCAGCAGCGGGCCGCGATGAGGCTGCTCGCCACCGGGCTCTCCGAGCCGGCCTACGTCAGCGCGTCGACGATCATGGGCCTGGAGAACGTCCTCGACCGCACCGAGGGGTTCACCACCGGGTTCGGCCGGGACCGCGGCCGCGACCCGGGGATGTACTACCTGCGGGTGTTCGGCGACCCCACCGGCGACGGGCCGTGGGGCTGGCGCTTCGGCGGGCACCACGTCTCGGTCAACCACCTGGTGGTCGACGGCGAGGCGGTCGCGGGCTCCCCGTGCTTCCTCGGGGCCGACCCGATGGTCTCGCCGCTGCTCGGCGGCCGGGAGCTGCGGCCGCTCGGCGGGATCGAGGACGCGGGGCGGGAGCTGCTGCACGCCCTCGACCCGAACCAGCGCGAGCGCGCGATCCTCACCCCCACGGCACCGGCCGACATCATCGGCGCCAACCGGGTCGAGGTGTCCCCGGGCGACCGGTTGATCCCGCTGCCCGACCTCTGGCGCGGTCACTTCGACGACCAGGCGCTCGAGGACCGGCTCTGGTCCATGCACGACGGGCTGGAGGCCCAGCTCGGCGTCACCGAGGACGACCGGGCCGCCACCGAGTTCTCGGCGCGGCCCAAGGGCATCGCGGCCACCGACCTGTCGAGCTCGCAGCGCGAGGTGCTCCGCGCGGTCGTCGCGGTCTACCTCGACCGCATGCCGGCGGGACTGGTCGAGCGCGAGTACGAGCGGCTCGACCTCGGCGCCGTGCACTTCGCGTGGGCCGGGGGGATCGAGCGCGGCGACCCGCACTACTACCGCCTCGAGGGGCCGGGCCTGCTCGCCGAGTGGGACAACACCCAGCGCGGCGTGAACCACGCGCACAGCGTGTGGCGCGTGCCCGGGCACGAGTTCGGCCGGGACGTGCTGGCCGAGCACCTGCGCGCGCACCACTGAGGTGTCGGGCGCCCACGGCCCCGGGATTACCCTGGGGTCGTGGACGACTCGACCGCGACCCAGCTCAAGGACCTCGCCGCCAGCCTCGACTCGGTGGAGGCGGCGATGGACCTCGACGGTCTGCGGCGGCAGGTCGCCGAGCTCGAGACGCAGGTCGCCGCCCCGGACCTCTGGGACGACGTCGAGACCGCGCAGAAGCTGACCAGCGAGTTCACCCACAAGCAGGCCGACCTGCGCAGGGCCGAGTCGTTGCGCTCGCGCCTCGACGACCTCTCCACGCTCTACGAGATGGCCGACGAGGAGTCCGGCGCCGACGCCGCCGAGCTCGCCGCCGAGGCCGACACCGAGCGGGCCTCCCTGCAGACCGACATCTCGGCCTTCGAGGTGCGCACGCTGCTGAGCGGCGAGTACGACGAGCGCGACGCGCTGGTCACCGTCCGCGCCGAGGCGGGCGGCGTGGACGCCGCGGACTTCGCCGAGATGCTCATGCGGATGTACCTGCGCTGGGCGGAGCGCCACGGCTACCCCACCGAGGTCTACGACACCTCCTACTCGGAGGAGGCGGGGATCAAGTCCGCCACCTTCAAGGTCACCGCGCCCTACGCCTACGGCACGCTCTCCGTGGAGCAGGGCACGCACCGCCTCGTGCGCATCTCGCCGTTCGACAACCAGGGCCGGCGCCAGACGAGCTTCGCGGGCGTCGAGGTCGCCCCGGTCGTCGAGTCCACCGACCACGTCGAGATCGACGAGAAGGACCTGCGGGTCGACGTCTACCGCTCGTCGGGTCCCGGCGGGCAGGGCGTCAACACCACCGACTCCGCGGTCCGCCTGACCCACATGCCCACCGGCATCGTCGTGAGCTGCCAGAACGAGCGCTCGCAGCTGCAGAACAAGGCGACGGCGATGACGGTGCTCGCGGCCAAGCTGCTCGAGCGTCGGCGCGCCGAGGAGCGGGCGCTGCTCGACTCGCTCAAGGACTCCGGCTCGTCGTGGGGCAACCAGATGCGCTCCTACGTGCTGCACCCGTACCAGATGGTCAAGGACCTGCGGACCAACCAGGAGACCTCGCAGACCTCGCAGGTGCTCGACGGGTTCATCGACGACTTCCTCGACGCCGGGATCCGCTGGCGCAAGCAGACCGAGGCCGCTGCGTAGCGCTCCGGCGCGGGCGTTCGCCCGTCCGGGAAGATCGACACCGCCCGCGTAGCATCGCGCCCCGTGCTCCGGCTCGAGAACGTCTCGAAGATCTACCCGACGTCCGCGCGGCCGGCGCTCGACGACGTGTCCGTGGACGTCGAGGCGGGGGAGTTCGTCTTCCTGATCGGGCCGTCGGGCTCCGGGAAGTCGACGCTGCTGCGCCTGCTGCTGCGCGAGGAGACCCCCACCCGGGGCAGCGTCTACGTCGCGAACTGGAACGTCGCGCGGCTGCCGAACCGCAAGGTGCCCAAGCTGCGCCAGCGGATGGGCTGTGTGTTCCAGGACTTCCGGCTGCTGCCCACCCGCAGCGTCGCCGACAACGTCGCGTTCGCGCTCGAGGTGACCGGCAAGTCCGAGCACACCATCCGCACCGTGGTGCCGGAGATGCTCGAGCTGGTGAACCTCACCGGCAAGGCCGACCGGATGCCCGCCGAGCTCTCCGGCGGCGAGGCGCAGCGCGTCGCGATCGCGCGGGCCCTGGCCAACCGGCCGCTCGTGCTGCTCGCCGATGAGCCCACCGGCAACCTCGACCCCGAGACCAGCGACGACATCATGCTGCTGCTCGACCGGATCAATCGCGCCGGGACGACGGTCGTGATGGCGACCCACGACCGGCAGATCGTCGACGCGATGCGCCGCCGGGTGGTGGAGCTGCACCTCGGCCGGCTGGCCCGCGACGACGCGCGCGGGGTGTACGGGGCGCGCCGGTGAACGGGCTGGGTTTCGTCTGGCGGGAGGCGGTCGCCGGGCTCCGGCGCAACGTGACGATGAGCGTCGCGATGATGCTCACGACGGCCATCTCGCTGGGCATGCTCGGCGCGGGCCTGCTCGCGGTGCGCACCATCGACCGCACCCAGGACCTCTACTACTCCCAGCTCGCCGTCCAGGTCGCGCTCGACGAGCCCACGAGCGCCGGCGACCCCGACTGCGGCAGCCCGGTCTGCCGCGGGCTGCGCGACCAGCTGCAGGCCGACCCGCTGGTCGCGGGGGTCACCTACGAGTCCCGCGACGCCGCGTTCCAGCGCTTCCTGCGCATCTACGCGGGCCAGTCGATCCTGCAGCTCGTGCGGCCGCAGTCGCTGCCGGCGACCCTGCGTGTGACGTTGAAGGACCCGACCCGCGGCGACGCGATCGTGCAGGAGTTCTCGACCCGACCCGGCGTCCGGAACGTGGTGGACCAGCGTCGCCTCGTCGAGGACCTGTTCACGTTCCTCGGAAGCGTCCGCAACGCCGCCTTCGGCCTCGCGTCGGTCCAGGCGCTCGCGGCCCTGCTGCTGATCTCCAACACCATCCAGGTCTCCGCGTTCACCCGCCGCACGGAGGTGGGGATCATGCGGCTGGTCGGCGCCACCCGGTGGTACACGCAGGTGCCGTTCCTCATCGAGGCGGTGATCACCGGCGTGGTCGGGGCGATCCTCGCGACCGGCGGGCTCGTGCTCGGCAAGCTCTTCTTCATCGACCGGCTGCTGTCCGGGCGGCTCATCTCGAACGCGATCCCCGCCGTCGGAATGAGCGACGTGCTGCTCTTCGTTGCACCCTTGCTGATCGTGATCGGCGCCGTCATCGCGGCGGCGACCGGGTATGTCACGCTGCGGCTGTACGTCCGCAGCTAGACCCTGCTCGATACTGGGAGGCACCCTCGTGGCCAAGACGGCCGTCCCCACGGACTCGGGCCGCTCCAAGGAGAAGGCGCAGAAGAAGGCCAGCTCCAACCGGCCCGAGGAGCGACGCAAGGTCGTCGCCACCAACCGCAAGGCCCGGCACGACTACTCGGTGATCGACGTCTACGAGGCCGGCATCGCCCTGCAGGGCACCGAGGTGAAGAGCCTGCGCGCCGGGCGGGTCTCGCTCGCCGACGCCTTCGCCACCGTCACCGACGGCGAGGTGTGGCTGCGCGGGCTGCACATCCAGGAGTACGACTACGGCTCCTGGACCAACCACGAGCCGCGCCGGCACCGCAAGCTGCTGCTGCACCGCGGCGAGATCGAGCGCCTGATCGGGAAGACCCGCGAGGGCGGCATGACCCTCGTGCCGCTGTCGGTCTACTTCTCCGGCGGGCTGTGCAAGGTCGAGCTCGCGCTGGTCAAGGGCAAGGCGGCGCACGACAAGCGCCAGGCGATGGCCGAGCGCGACGCCAAGCGCGAGGCGGAGCGGATCGTCGGTCGTCGGATCAAGGGGTGGTGACCCCGGCGCTCGAGGCGCCGCTGGCCTCGGACGAGGACGTCGCCGGCTGGGTCCGGTCCCTCGGGCTCGGTCCCGACGGCCGGTCGGGGCTGGTCGACGTGCACGTCCACTTCCTGCCCGACCGGATGCTGCAGAAGGTCTGGGCCTACTTCGACGACGCCGTGGCGCACTACGGCTACGACTGGCCGATCCACTACCGCCTGCCCGAGGACGAGCGCCTGGCCCGGCTGCGCTCGTTCGGCGTCGAGGCGTTCGCCCCGCTGGCCTACCCGCACAAGCCCGACATGGCGGCGTGGCTGTGCGGCTGGGCGCTCGAGTGGGCGGCCGAGGTCCCCGAGGCGGTGCCGACGGCCACCCTGTTCCCCGAGGAGTCGGTGACGACCTACCTCGGTGACGCGGTCGAGCGCGGGGCCCGGCTGGTGAAGGCACACGTGCAGGTCGGCGGCTACGACCCGCGCGACGACCTGCTCGACCCGGCCTGGGGCCTGCTCGCGGAGGCGGGCATCCCGGTGATCGCGCACTGCGGCGACGGGCCCATCCCGGGCCGGCACACCGGCATCGAGATCATCGGCGAGGTGATGGACCGGCACCCGCGCCTGCCGCTGGTGCTCGCCCACGCGGGCCTGCCCGACTACGAGGCCGCGCTCGCCCTCGTCGAGCGCCACCCGGCGGTCCGGCTGGACACCACGATGGTCGGCACGCCGTTCACCGAGGCCTTCGCGCCGCTGCCGCGGGACTGGGCCGCGCGGCTCGCCGACCTCTCCGGGGCGGGACGCGTGGTGCTCGGCACCGACTTCCCGAACATCCCGTACGGCTACTGGCGCCAGCTGGAGGCGATCCGCGGCTGGGCCGCCGCCGACGACCGGCTCGGCGAGGGCTTCCTCCGGAGCGTGCTGTACGACGCACCGGCCGCGTTGCTGCGCCACGGATGATCGCGGGCCCGGCGGGCGTTATGATGGGCAGTCCCTCCGGGAACCGGGGGGAGAAGGGGGTGACTGGTTTCGACTCCGAGCGGTTGATCAGGGGAAGCGTGCCGAGGAAGGCGACGATGATCTCGATAACCACCCGTCGCAAAGAAATAAGCGCCGAGAACAGTACTCAGCGCGAGTTCCAGCTCGCTGCCTAAGTAGCGAGGTTGGACTCTGTCGGCCCGGGTTCGTTCCCGACCCGGTCGCCGGCATCAGCTAGGGGACTCCACCTCCGGGCCCGGTCGCGGGGCCCGGTGGGACATCGAACAGCGACTGGGGTCGTCACACCGGTGTGTCTGCGCATCCGGTGGACCCGAGCAGAGACGTAGCAGACTGCGCACGGAGAAGTCCTGACAGGTGTTCGGAGGACCCGGGTTCGATTCCCGGCACCTCCACCCCCACGACGAGGCCGGAGAGCGGATCGCTCTCCGGCCTTCGTCATGCGGTGGGCGCGACGTCCCGCCGCGTCCGGTCCGACACCGAGATCCATGTCGCGTGCCGGAGTCGGTGAACGGTGTCGACCACCACCCGCCCGGGGAGATACGGTCACCCGGCCGAGGTAGCTGGTTGGCACCAGTGCTGCACGCCGTGAGGCAGGGGGAGCGTCGTGACCGCCGACGACACGGTCGAGACGACCGGTTCGACCCGAGACGGTGACCGCGACCCCCATGTCGACACGGAGGGTGTCCGTCCCGACACCGAGGGCGCCGACGGCACCGACACCCCCACCGAGGTCCTCGTCGGTGGCGCCGCCGACGCGGCGGTGCGCGGGGTCGACGAGGTCCTCGGCCGCGAGGTCCGGCTCGTCACCCTGCCGCCCGCCACGGGCGACGCCCTGTCCGACCGCATCGAGCAGGTCCGCCACCTCGCCCGCCTCCACCACCCGCACCTGCTCGAGGTCTACGACGTCGACGGCCTCGCCCCGGACACCGAGAGCACCCTGGTGCTGGAGAGCGTCGCCGGCGAGCCGCTGCCGGTGGTGCTGCGCGAGGGCCCGCTGCCGGCCGCCGACCTGGCCCGCATGGGCGCTCAGCTCGCGTCCGCCCTCGCCCACGCGCACGCCCACCACGTGGAGCACGGCGCGATCGGTCCGGCCAGCATCCTGGTGAACCGGGCGGGCGCGGAGGCCTGGCTCGTCGGGCTCACCGCCTCCCTGTCCGGACCGCTGCCGGTCGTGTCCGAGACGTCCGACGCGCCCGCGCGGCGCGCCGCGGACGTCCGGGCCCTGGCGCGGACCCTCGCCGACGTCGTGGGCCTCGCCCCGGACGGCGACGGCGACGCCGAGCGCCTGCTCGCCCTCCTGCGCGACGCCGACACCGACCTGCCGCCGTCGGCCGCGGCCCTCTCCGAACGGCTCGTCCGGCTCGGCCGGGACGACACCCCCGTCACCGACGAGACCGCCGCCGCCCGCCTCGTGCCGGTGGTCGCCTCGTGGTCGGAGAGCCCGGTGACGCCGGGTGACACCGGACCGACCGTCGGCGCCGCCGTCGCCGTGGGACCGGCCGTGCGGGCCCACGGCCTGTCGGGCGTGACCCCGTTCGCCGTCGTGCCCGGCCCCGGCCGCCGCGCCCGGCGCGCCGGTGTCCTCGCCGCCGCCACCGCGACCCTGGCGCTCGCGTCGGGTCTGGTGATCTGGGCGGGGGAGTCGCAGGTGGTGCGCCAGATCCCGCAGGCCGAGGTCGGTCCGAGCCTCGCGATCCCCGCGGCGGTGCCCGGCTTCCCGGCGTTCGGCCCCGCACTCCCGGCCTCCGACGACGGCGGGTCGGGGTCGTCGGAGGCCTCGGACGACGACGCGGGGCCGTGGACCCGCGCCGCCGAGACCTCCACGCGCACGCCCGACGAGGCGCCCGCCCCGGAGGAGACGACGACGCCCGGGACGACGACACCGGCCGAACCCGTGCCGTCGAGCGACCCGACCCGTCCGACCGACCCGACCGACCCGACCGACCCGGACGGGCCGCCGAGCACCACGCCGAGCACCACGCCGCCGACGCGGCCCACGACGACGACGCCCACGGTGCCGCCGACCTCCTCGACGACCGTGCCGGGCACGACGATGCCCGGTACGCCGAGCACGGGGCCCGGGAGCACCACCACGGCGCCCGGCTCCACCACGTCGGCGCCGGGCACGCCGACGGGCCCGGGCACCGGTCCCACGCCGCCCGTCGGCGGGACCCCGCCGGTCGCCCCGACGACCACGACGACGGTCACCCCGGTGCCCGCGCAGGCGAACGCGCTGCTGGCCTTCGGCACGTTCTGACCCGCGCCCTCGTCCCGGGACCGGCCCGACCCGCCGTCGGGAACGGCCCGGCGTAGCGTCGGCGGGCGTCGATCGGAGGGGCGGACCACCGCCGGAGAGGACGTCGATGTCCGTCGCGGCCGAGCGGCGAGCCGCGCTGCCCTGGGAGGTCTGGGCGCTGCTGGCGGGCAGCTTCCTCGTGGCGGCCGGGTACGGCATCGTGGCGCCGGCCCTGCCGGTGTTCGCGCAGAGCTTCGGGGTCGGGGTGACCGCCGCGGCGGCGGTGGTCAGTGCCCTGCCCGTCCTGCGGCTGCTGTTCGCCCCCGTCTCGGGGCGGCTCGTGGCCCGGGTCGGCGAGCGTGCGATGTACCTGACCGGCCTGCTCGTCGTCGCCGCCTCGACCGGCGCGTGCGCGCTCGCCACCAGCTACGTGCAGCTGCTCGTCTACCGCGGCCTCGGGGGCATCGGGTCGACGATGTTCACCGTCTCGGCCTTCTCGTTGATCTTCCGGCTCGCCCCCGAGGGTCGGCGAGGCCAGGTCAGCGGGCTGTTCACCGGCTCGTTCCTGCTCGGCGGCATCAGCGGGCCCGTGCTCGGCGGCGGTCTCGTCGCGGTCGACATCCGGGCCCCGTTCCTCGTCTACGCGGGAGCGCTGGTGGTGGCCACGGTCGTCGTCGGGGGTCTGCTCGCCCGGTCCAGCGGGTTGCGGCGGCGCCCGGAGGACCCGTCGGTGCCGCCGCTGACCCTGGTCGGCGCGCTGCGGTCCCCGACCTACCGGGCGGCCCTCGCCTCCGGGCTCGCCACCGGGTGGGCCGTGCAGGGCGTCCGGGTGGGGCTCGTGCCGCTGTTCGTCGCCGTCGCGCTCGTGCGGGAGCCGGTGTGGGCCGGGGTCGCGCTGACGGTCTTCGCCGTCGGGGACGGCGCCATGCTCCTGGCGACGAGCGGGCTTTCCGACCGCCGGGGACGGCGACCCGTGGTGATCGCGGGGCTCGCGCTGGTCGCGCTGGGCACGGCGGCGCTCGGGATCCTGCCCGACCTCGGGGTGCTGCTCGTCGCCTCGCTCGTGGCGGGCGCGGGTGCGGGGCTCCTCCAGCCCGCGCAGGGCGCGGCCGTGGCCGACCTGGTCGGTTCCCGGCGCTCCGGAGGACCGGCCCTGTCCGGGTTCCAGATGGCCACCGACATCGGCACGATCGTCGGGCCGATCGCCGCCGGCGCCCTCGCCGAGCGGTTCGGGTTCGGCGTCGCGTTCGGCGTCTCCGGCGCGGTGGCCGTCCTCGCCCTGGTCGTGTGGCTGCCGACCCGCACCGGTTCGTCGGTGGAGGAGGAGGGCACCCGCCCGGCGTGAGCATCGGACCGAAGAGCGTGCCGGACGGGGTCGTCGGGATCTACGGCGAGACGATCGACGCGGCCCTCGACGGCGTGCCCGACGACGCGCCGCTGTGGTGCTTCGGCGACCAGCTCGGCCCGGCGGTGTACGGGCTGCCGCAGCACGCGCAGCGCGAGGTCGTGCTCGTGGAGTCCGAGGCGGTGCTGCGTCGCCGCCGCTACCACCGCCAGAAGCTGCACCTGCTGCTCTCCGGGATGCGCCACCTCGACGACCACCTCGGCGACCGCTCCACCTACCACCGGACCCGGACCTACCGGGAGGCGCTCGAGCAGGTCGACCGACCCGTCGTCGTGCACGAGCCGACGTCCTGGGCGGCCGCGGAGTTCGTGGACGCCCTGCACGCCGAGGGCCTCGTCGCGGCGGTGCTGCCGACCACGACGTTCGCGCGCTCGAGGGCGGAGTTCGCCGCGTGGGCCGGCGAGGACCGCTCCTTCACGATGGAGAACTTTTACCGCAACCAGCGGCGACGCTTCGACGTGCTCATGGAGGGCGCGGACGCGCCGGTCGGCGGGAAGTGGAACCTCGACCACGAGAACCGGGAGGAGCCCCCGAAGGGCACGACGCTCGGCGTCAAGGAGCCGTGGTGGCCCACCGAGGACGACATCGACGAGCGCGTGCGCCACGACCTCGACGACCTCGACCTGCCGACGGTCGGCGCCGACGGCCCGCGCCTGTTCGCGGTCACCCCGACCGAGGCCCGGCACGCCCTGAAGCGCTTCGTCGACCACCGGCTCGACCCGTTCGGCCCGTACGAGGACGCCGTGATGGCCGGCGACTGGACCATGGCGCACTCGCTGCTCTCGGTCCCGCTCAACCTCGGGGTGCTGCACCCCCTCGACGCCGTCCACGCGGCCGAGGAGGCCTACCAGTCCGGCGACGCCCGGCTGAACTCCGTCGAGGGCTTCGTCCGGCAGATCCTCGGCTGGCGCGAGTACATCTGGCACCTGTTCTGGCACTTCGGCCGGGACTACCACCGCAGCAACGAGCTGGGGGCCCGGGCGGAGCTCCCGGACTGGTGGACCGGGCTGGACGGCGACGCGGTGACCGCCGCCTGCCTCGGGCACACGCTCGACGAGGTGCGCGACCGGGGCTGGACCCACCACATCCCGCGCCTGATGATCCTCGGCAACTTCGCCCTGCAGCGGGGCTACCGGCCGAGCGACCTGGCCGAGTGGTTCACCACCTCGTTCGTCGACGGCTTCGCCTGGGTGATGCCGCCCAACGTCGTGGGGATGAGCCAGCACGCCGACGGCGGGCGGCTCGCGACGAAGCCGTACGCCTCCGGCGGGGCCTACCTCAACCGGATGACCGACCACTGCGGCGGCTGCGCCTTCGACCCGAAGGTGCGGGTCGGCGAGAAGGCGTGTCCCTTCACGGCGGGCTACTGGCAGTTCGTGCACCGGCACCAGGACCTGCTGCGCGCCAACCAGCGCACCGCGCGGGCCGTCGCGACGATGGACCGGCTCAAGGACCTGGACGCGCTGCTGGAGCAGGAGAAGGGCCGTACGGCGTTCTGATCGACGCTGGCTACGGTTGACCCATGGCCAAGCAGCGCGCACGGGGGCGCGGAAGTGCCCCGACGGTCGGTCGGTCCCGGACCCCCACGATCATCGCCGTCGTCACCCTCCTGGTCCTGGTCGGGGTGATCGCCGTCGCGGTGATCTCCGCGCAGGCCAACCGGGACGCCGCCCTCCCGGTGAACCAGCCGGTGACGCCGGTGAACGCGAGCTACCGGACGACCGTGCAGGACGGGGTGATCGTCGCCGGGACCGGGCGCACGACGATCGACGTCTACGAGGACGCGCTCTGCCCGGCGTGCAAGCAGTTCGAGTCGGTGTACGGCGAGCGGATCACGGACGCGCTGAACACCGGGCGCATCACCGTGCGCTACCACATGGTCAACCTGCTCGAGCAGAGCTCGAACCCGCCCGGCTACTCCACGCTCGGCGGCAACGCGCTGATCTGCGCCGCGCAGAACGGGGCCTTCCCGACGCTGCACAAGACCCTCTACGACCGCCAGCCCTCCGAGGGCGGTGCCGGGTACACCGTGGACGACCTCGTCACCCTCGGGAGGAACTCCGGGGCCGGCGGCGACTACGAGTCCTGCGTCCGCAACGGCACCTACAGCGCGGCGGTGGCGCAGAACTACCAGCAGGCCTCGACGAACCCCGCGCTGCAGCAGACCTCCGGCGGCAGCACCGGCTTCGGCACGCCGACCGTGGTGGTCGACGGCCGGCTCGTGCAGCCGAACGACCCGCAGTTCGCCGCGGCCCTGGGCTGATCCGGCTGATCACCCACCCCCCTGACGGCGGGCGTTCACCCGCCGTGTAGCGTTCCGTCGCGTTGGGGCTGTGGCGCAGCTGGTAGCGCATCACACTGGCAGTGTGAGGGTCAGGGGTTCGAGTCCCCTCAGCTCCACCCACGGACACGAAGGCCCGTCGACCACCTGGTCGGCGGGCCTTCGTCGTGTCCCGGGGCGCCCTCGCGGTGTCCCCGGACACCGTCGCCCCGGTGTCGTACGACAGGGCGTCGGAGATACTGTCTCCCGGTGAGCCACCGGGCTCCCCGGCGGTTACGATCGCCGGGTCGAGGACGACGCACCCGAGCGCCGTCGATCAGGAGGCAGTTGCCGTGGGTAGGAGGCAGACGTGACGGCCGTCGCACCCAAGCCGATCGCGACCACGCCGTACCCGGCGCGGGAGACCAAGCGCGGTTCGTTCATCGGCCGGATGCTCAAGACGACGGATCCCAAGGACATCGGGATCCTCTACATGATCACGTCCTTCGCGTTCTTCCTCATCGGCGGGCTGATGGCCCTGCTGATGCGGGCCGAGCTCGCGCAGCCGGGTCTGCAGATCCTGTCGGTCGAGCAGTACAACCAGCTGTTCACCATGCACGGCACGATCATGCTGCTGCTGTACGCGACGCCGATCCTCTTCGGCTTCGCCAACTACATCGTGCCGCTGCAGATCGGTGCGCCCGACGTGGCGTTCCCGCGGCTCAACTCGTTCTCGTACTGGCTGTTCCTCTTCGGCGGCACGATGGTCGTCTCCGGGTTCTTCACCCCCGGCGGCGCCGCCAGCTTCGGCTGGTTCGCGTACTCGCCGCTGTCGGACTCGCTGTACACCCCGGGCTACGGCGCCGACCTGTGGATCGTCGGCCTCGCCGTCTCCGGTCTGGGCACCATCCTCGGTGGCGTCAACTTCGTGACGACGATCGTCTGCATGCGCGCCCCGGGCATGACCATGTTCCGGATGCCGATCTTCACGTGGAACATCCTCGTGACGGTCGTGCTCGTGCTGCTGGCCTTCCCGATCCTCACCGCGGCGCTGTTCGGCCTGCTGGCGGACCGGCACCTCGGCGCCCACCTCTTCGACCCGGCCAACGGCGGGGTCATCCTGTGGCAGCACCTCTTCTGGTTCTTCGGGCACCCCGAGGTCTACATCGTCGCGCTGCCCTTCTTCGGCATCGTCTCGGAGATCTTCCCGGTCTTCAGCCGCAAGCCGATCTTCGGCTACAAGACGCTGATCTACGCGACGCTGTCGATCGCGGCCCTGTCGGTCGCGGTGTGGGCGCACCACATGTACGCGACCGGTGCCGTGCTGCTGCCGTTCTTCTCCTTCACCACGTTCCTGATCGCCGTGCCGACCGGCATCAAGTTCTTCAACTGGATCGGCACGATGTGGAAGGGGCAGCTCACCTTCGAGACGCCGATGCTGTTCTCCATCGGCTTCCTGGTGACCTTCCTCTTCGGCGGTCTCACCGGCGTCCTGCTCGCGTCGCCGCCGCTGGACTTCCACGTCTCGGACTCGTACTTCGTCGTGGCGCACTTCCACTATGTGCTGTTCGGCACGATCGTGTTCGCCACCTACGCCGGCATCTACTTCTGGTTCCCGAAGATGACCGGCCGGATGATGAACGAGCGCCTGGGCAAGTTCCACTTCTGGGCCACGTTCATCGGCTTCCACACGACGTTCCTCGTGCAGCACTGGCTGGGCAACGAGGGCATGCCGCGGCGCTACGCGGACTACCTGCCCTCGGACGGCTTCACCACGCTGAACACGATCTCGACCGTGGGCGCGTTCATCCTCGGTGCCTCGACGCTGCCGTTCATCTGGAACGTCTTCGCGAGCTACCGCTACGGCCGCCCGGTCGACGTCGACGACCCCTGGGGTCACGGCAACTCGCTCGAGTGGGCCACCTCGTGCCCGCCGCCGCGGCACAACTTCACCGAGCTGCCCCGCATCCGGTCGGAGCGCCCGGCGTTCGAGCTGCACTACCCGCACCTCACGGAGCGGATCCGGCTCGAGGCGCACATCGGTGGCGGTCACGCCAGCATCGGTGAGGCGGCCACGGGCAAGGTCGGTCAGGAGAACCTCCCCGGCAGCGACCCCCGGAACAAGTGAGCCGTCCGTCGGGGGACGGTCACGCGTACGACACCGCCGGGGCGGACCACGAGTCCGCCCCGGCGGTGGCGCGTACGACGCTGCTCGTCACGGTCACCGGACCGGACTTCCCCGGTGTGTCCGCGACCCTCTTCACCGTCCTCGCCGAGCACGGCGCCGAGATGCTCGACGTCCAGCAGGCGACGATCCACGGCCACCTGACCCTGTCGGTGCTCGTCGGCGTCGCCGGTGACCCGAACCGGCTGGCCCGCAGCCTCGACCTCGCGATCCCGGCGCTCGGGCTCGCGGTGACGGTGGAGACGGGCGGGGACGCCTCCTCGGTCCACCCGTACTCGACGCACGTGGTGTCGGTGCTCGGCCGGCCCATCGCGGCGGCGGACTTCGCCGAGGTGGCCCGGACGCTCGCCTCGCTGCGGGTCAACATCGACCGGGTGCGCCGCGTCGCCGACTACCCGGTGACCGGTCTCGAGCTGCGCATCTCCGTGCCCGGGGTGTCGCCGCCCACGGACACCGCCCTGCGTCAGGCGCTCGTCGGCGCCTCCCAGCGGGCGGGCGTGGACGTCGCGGTCCAGCGGGTCGGCATCGCCCAGCGCGCGAAGCGGCTCATCGTCTTCGACGTGGACTCCACCCTGGTCCAGGGCGAGGTCATCGAGATGCTCGCCGCCCACGCCGGGCGCGAGGACGAGGTCCGGGCGGTCACCGAGGCCGCAATGCGCGGGGAGATCGACTTCGCGGAGTCGCTGCACCGGCGGGTCGCGACCCTGGCGGGCCTGCCCGCCTCGTGCCTGGACGACGTGGCCGCGCAGATCCAGCTGACTCCCGGCGCCCGCACCACGGTGCGGACGCTCAAGCGGCTCGGGTACCGCTGCGGGGTGGTCTCCGGCGGGTTCACGCACGTCATCGACTACCTCGTGGAGGACCTCGGACTCGACTACGCGGCCGCCAACGAGCTCGAGATCGTGGACGGCCTGCTGACCGGCCGGGTCGTCGGCGAGGTGGTGGACCGGGCCGGGAAGGCGCGGTCGCTGCTGGACTTCGCGGCCCGCTTCGACGTGCCGATCGAGCAGACGGTGGCCGTCGGCGACGGCGCCAACGACCTCGACATGCTCGCCGCGGCCGGCCTGGGGATCGCGTTCAACGCCAAGCCCGTGGTCGCGGCAGCGGCCGACACGGCGCTCTCGTACCCGTTCCTCGACGCCGTTCTGTTCGTGCTCGGCGTGACCCGCGACGAGATCGAGGTCGCGGACGCCGCGGAGGGTCTCCTGCGCCGTGTCCCGCTCTGACCTGACCGCCCTCGCGCCCCTGGCGGCGCGGGTGTGCCCGTGGGCGACCGACCTCCCGGCCCCCGAGGTCGACGAGGACCCGGACGGCCCGGTGCGGGCGATGCCGGTCGTCCTGCGCATCGAGCGGCAGGACCCGCCGTCGCCCACCGCGCTGCTCGAGGCCGCCGCGGCGGCCGCCCTCGCGCTGTGTCTCGACGAGCGCTCGGCGCCCGAGGGGGAGTGGTTCGACGCGGTCGCGGCCTGGTGCGGGGCGGGTCGGATCCGCAAGCTGGCCCGGCGGGCGCGGACCTCGCACTGGCGGGCGGTGCAGGACGTGCCGGGCGTGACGGAGTCGGACCTGGTCCGTGCGCTCGTCCCGGGCCCGGTGGACGACGTCCCGCACGAGGTGCGGCGCCTGCAGATCGGCGGGACGGACCTTCCTGACGACCGCCCCGGTCCCGTCGAGCCCGGGCGGCCGGTGATCTGGCTGAACCCGCGCGTCGAGCAGTCGACCGGCAAGGCGGGCGCCCAGGTCGGGCACGCGAGCATGATCCTCGCGACGGTCGTGGCGTGGACCGGCGGCGACCCGGCCACGGTGGCCACGCCCGCCGTCCGGACGGCCTCGACGGCGGACTGGGACGTCTGGTGCGCGGCGCTCGACGACCCTCGGGCCGCCTGGGAGCGCCACGGCGTCGCCCCGGTGCGCGATGCGGGCTTCACCGAGGTGGCGCCGGGCACGGTCACCTGCATCGGGCAGGTGGCTGCGGGAGGCTGATCACCATGCCGACCGGACCGACCGTGATCGTCGCCAGCACGCGCGTGCGCTCCGAACGCATCGACGCGGAGAACCAGCCGTTGGTCGCGGCCCTGGTGGAGCGCGGCGCGGACGCGCGGGTGGAGCCGTGGGACAGCCCGGACGACGTGGCCGGCTGGTCGGCGGCGGACCTGGTGGCGGTGCGGACGACGTGGGACTACACCGGGCGCCGCGACGAGTTCCTGGCGTGGGCGCGCGCGGTGGCCGCGCGGACGGCGCTGCAGAACCCGCTCGAGGTGCTCGAGTGGAACTCGCACAAGCGCTACCTGGTCGAGCTCTCCGCGGCCGGGGTGCCGGTGGTCCCGACCCGCCTCGTGCCCGCGGGGTCGACGCCGGAGCCGCTGGGGCCGGCGCGGGTCGTGGTGAAGCCGGCGGTGTCGGCGGGCGGCCGGGAGACGTTCCTGGGGACCGGACCGGAGCTCTCGGAGACCCTCGCCGGCCTCGCGGCCACCGTCGACGTCCTGGTGCAGCCGGCGGTCGAGTCGATCGGGAGCGAGGGCGAGGTGTCGCTGATCCGGCTCGGCGACCGCTGGTCCCACGCGGTGCGGAAGTTCCCGGCGGCCGACGGGTTCCTGGTGCACGAGCGGCACGGCGGGCGGCTGGAGGACCACGAGCCGACGCCGCGCGAGCTCGACGTCGCCGAGCAGGCGCTCGCGCACGCGCCGGCGCCGGTGCACGCGGCGCGCGTGGACCTCGTGCGCATCGACGGGGAGCCGGTGGTGATGGAGCTCGAGCTCATCGAGCCCGAGCTGTTCCTGCGTCGCGCCCCCGAGGCCGCCGGGCGGCTCGCGGACGCGCTGCTCGCGTCGCTGTAGGTCAGTCGCCCCGGAGGCGTTCCAGGGCGCCGCGGACGACGGCGGGGTCGTTCGTCGTCCAGAACGGCGGCAACGAGCCCCGCAGGAAACCGCCGTACTGCTTCGTCGCGACCCGGGAGTCGAGGATCGCGACGACGCCGCGGTCACCGGTGCCGCGCAGGAGGCGCCCCGCGCCCTGGGCGAGCAGCAGCGCGGCGTGCGTGGCCGAGACGGTGAGGAAGCCGTTCCCGCCGCGGGCGTCGACCGCGCGCTGCCGGGCGGCGACAAGCGGGTCGTCGGGCCGGGGGAACGGGATGCGGTCGATCATGACGAGCTGCAGCGACTCGCCGGGCACGTCGACGCCCTGCCAGAGCGAGATGGTGCCGAACAGGACGCTGCCGGTCTCCGCGGCGAACTTCTGCACGAGGGTGTTCGTCGAGTCCTCGCCCTGGCAGAGCACGGTGCCGTCCCAGCGCCCGCGCAGGTCCTCGGTGGCCTGCTTGGCGGCGCGCATCGAGGAGAACAGGCCGAGGGCGCGCCCGCCGGCGGCGCGCACGAGCCCGTCGATCTCGTCTAGCATCGCGGGGGAGAGGCCGTCGCGGCCCGGCGGCGGGAGGTGGCGGGCGACGTACAGGATGCCGGCCTTGGCGTGCGCGAAGGGCGACCCGACGTCGAGCCCGTGCCACACGAGGTTGGTGGCGGGGTCGTTGCCGTGCCCGGACCCGTCGTCGGGGAGCTCGCTGCGCTGCGCGACCGGCAGCCCCCACTGCCGGGCGAGGGCGTCGAACGAGCCGCCGAGGACGAGCGTGGCGCTGGTGAGGACGACGGTCGACTGCCCGAACAGCCGGTGGGCGAGCAGGCCCGCGACCGACAGGGGCGCGACGTGCAGGGCCCGGACGGTGCTCGACCCGAGCTCGCGCTCGGAGAGCCAGACGACGTCCGGGCGGGTCGCGGGGTCCTCCCGGTCGAACGCGGTGAGCAGGCGACCCGCGACGTCGTGGACCTCCTCGACCATCGCGGCCGCGAACCGGCGGTTGGCGGCGTCGGCCTCGTTCTCCTTGGCGCCCTTCTCCCGCTCCGGGCCGAGCGCCTGCTTGCACGCCCACGCGGCGTTGCGGACGGCGGAGAGCATCCGGCCCACCGGCTCGGGGAGGTGCTCCCAGCGGCCGACGGGCGCGTCCAGCAGGACCGCGTCGAGCCCCTCGCCGGCGTCGACGAGCTGGTCGGCGAGGGCCTGGTCGACGAGCTTGGCGCAGCGGCGGGCGGCCGCGGTGGCGGTGGCGCCGGTGAGCTCGCCGGTGGCGACGGAGGTGACGCGGTCGACGAGGTTGTGGGCCTCGTCGACGACCACCACGTCGTGCTCGGGCAGCACCGCGCGGCCCTCGATGGCGTCGATCGCGAGGAGGGCGTGGTTGGTGACGACGACGTCGGCGGCGCCGGCCTTGTGCCGCGCGAGTTCGGAGAAGCAGTCCTCGGCGACGGGGCAGCGGGACGCGCCGAGGCACTCGCGGGCGGTGACGCTGACCTGACGCCAGGCGCGGTCGGGCACCCCGGGGACGAGCTCGTCGCGGTCGCCGGTGGACGTCTGCTCCGCCCACTCGTGCAACCGGGTGACCTGGCGGCCGAGGGCGGAGACCTGGAACGGGTCGAAGAGCTGCTCGTCGCCCGGGTCCTCGGCCTGGGCCCCGGACTCGATCTTGTGACGGCACAGGTAGTTGCCGCGGCCCTTGAGGATCGCGAACGTCGGCCTCCGGCCGAGGACGGGCTCGAGGGCCTTCGTCAGGCGCGGGAGGTCACGGTCGACGAGCTGGGCCTGCAGCGCGATCGTGGCGGTGGAGACGACGACGGCCTGGTCGGCCTCCAGCGCGTGCCGGATCGACGGGACCAGGTAGGCCAGCGACTTCCCGGTGCCGGTGCCGGCCTGCACCGCGAGGTGCTCCCCGGTCCGCAGGGCACGCTCGACGGCGGCCGCCATCTCCTGCTGGCCCGTCCGCTCCGTGCCGCCCAGCGCCTCGACGGCGGCGGCGAGCAGGTCGGCCACCGGGGCGGTGTCCGTGACCGACTCCGTCAGCTGTGCCATGCCCGCACCCCCTTCGGGGGCTCAGACTACGGAGGCGGCCGTCCGGTTCCCGGCACCGCCACGATTGCTCCGGCCGGACCAGTCAGCCGCGCAGTGGCGCGGACACCTCGTGGAGGTGGCGCAGCACCTGGCGGTAGGAGTCCAGGGGGCCGGACCGGGTGTACGGCAGCCCGTGCTCGCGGCAGAACGCCTCGACGAGCACCCGCGCCCGCGGCAGGTTCGGGCGCGGCATGCGCGGGAAGAGGTGGTGCGGCACCTGGTGCTCGAGGCCACCCAGCAGGTAGCCCAGGACGCGGCCGCCGCGCACGTCGCGCGAGGTGAGGACCTGCTTGTGCAGGTGGTCGAGCCGCGTACCCGGTGCGACCACCGGCATCCCCTTGTGGTTCGGGGCGAAGGCCAGGCCCATCGACAGACCCCACACACCCTGGTGGACGAGCACGAACACGACGGCCTGCCACGGCGTAAGGACCAGGAGCAGGGCTGCGGCGTAGCCGACGACGTGCACGGCGAGCAGCGTGATCTCGAGCGTCGGGCGCGCCACCTCCCGGCGCAGCGCCGCCTGCAACGCCACGAGGTGCAGGTTCCACCCCTCCAGCAGCAGGAGCGGCAGGAACAGCACCGCCTGGTGCGCGACGGCCCAGCGCGCGAAGCCACGCCGCGTGGCCGCCTGCTCCACGCTGAACGCGAGCACCGGGATGTCGATGTCCGGGTCGGCGTCGGCGTGGTTGGGCGAGGCGTGGTGGCTGTTGTGCTTGGCCACCCACTGGCCGAAGCTCATGCCGACGAGGCAGCCGTGGAGGTGGCCGACCACGTCGTTGGCCCGGCGTCCCGCGAAGATCTGGCGGTGCCCGGCGTCGTGACCGACGAACGCGAGCTGGGTCGTCGTGAGGCCGAGGACCACGGCGGTGGCGACCTGCCACCACGACGGACCGAGCAGGACGAAGGCGGTGACCGTTCCCGCCAGCAGCAGCAGGTTGCTCGTGAACACCGTCGCGTAGACCCCGGGCCGGCGCCGCAGCAGGTCGGCCGCCTTGATGCGGGTCGTGAGCTCGGTGAACGTCGGTTCGGTGCGGGCGGTGCCGCCGTGGACGGTCATGGTTCCTCGTTCCGGTGGACCGCGCGCTCCACCGCGGCACGGTCGTTCCTGGTCGTCGAGGAGGCCGTCGACCTCGTACGCGGGACCCGACGAGGTGGCGTACACCGATGGTGCCCCGTCGGGCGCCGTCGCACCCGGCGAGACGGAGATCACCCGGAGACGGCCGAGGACGGGTACCGTGTCGGGATCGGGGTCTCCAGCCCGGCACTCCTGCCGGCCGTCCCCGACGATCTGCCAGACCGGCCGCCGGGCGGCCTGGACGGGGCGCCGACGATGTCGGGACCAGCACGTGCGACCTCCCCCGTCCCGACGGCGGGTGTCCGGTGACCGCGCGCCCGCGCTCGACCGCGCCCGAGCTCCGGCTCGCGGAGACGCAGGCGGAGCAGGCGGAGGCCTCCGAAGCGGCCCGCGTGCGCGCCGCGCGGGTCGTGGCCGCCCGCAGCAGCGGCGTCGAGGACTGCCGAGAGCTGCTCGGCATGCTCGGCCTGCACGACGCGGCCGGTCTGCCCGGCCCGGCCCCGGCCCCGTACGTCGGGCCCGGGAGCGGCTGACCGACCCGGAGCGCGGGGGACCTCGACGGAGGTGTCAGGACGCACGGGCGAGCACGACGCCCGCCTCGCGCATCGTGCTGCACGCGGATTCCGTCGTCCCCGGCGCGACGCCGGCGGTCAGGTCGAGCAGCACCGTCGTCGAGAAGCCCTCGGCCGCGGCGTCGACCGCGGTGGCGCGCACGCAGTGGTCCGTGGCGATCCCGACCACCTCGACCAGGTCGACGCCGCGGTTGCGCAGCCAGTCGACGAGGCGCTCGCCGGACTCGGACGTGCCCTCGAACGCCGAGTAGGCGGCCGTGTGTCGGCCCTTCGAGAAGACCTCCTCGATCCGCGACACGTCGAGCTCAGGGTGGAATGCCGCCCCGGGCTCGCCGACCCGACAGTGCACGGGCCAGCTGTCCACGAAGTCGGGCTGCTCGGCGAAGTGCGCGCCCGGGTCCTCGTGGTAATCGCGGCTGGCGACGACGTGGGCGTAGCGACCGTGCTCCGCCGCGAGGTGGCGGGTGATCGCCGCGGCCGTCGCCGCCCCACCGGCGACGCCCATGGAGCCGCCCTCGCAGAAGTCGAGCTGGACGTCCACCACGATCAGCGCGCGGGTCATGTCGTCAGCCTATCGAGGGCCGGGTCCGCGGTTTGCCCCTCGCGCGGCCCCGTGATCTGCTCGCCCGGTGTCGAGTCTCGCCGTGAGCGCCTGGCTGGCCCCCACCTGGTCGGCCCCGGACCTCGTCGCCGTCGCGCGGGAGGTGGAGTCCGCCGGCTACGACGGGATCTGGGCGGCCGACCACTTCATGGGCAACACCGGGACCGAGGAGCGGTCCGAC
Organism: Actinomycetospora soli; assembly: GCF_021026295.1. Lineage (GTDB taxonomy): Bacteria > Actinomycetota > Actinomycetes > Mycobacteriales > Pseudonocardiaceae > Actinomycetospora > Actinomycetospora soli. The sequence continues at coordinate 177,947 of NZ_JAJNDA010000004.1, read as the reverse complement.
GTCGCGCTCCGGGACTGCTTCTCGGTGCTGGCGGGGCTCGCCACCGCGGTCCCCCGGGTGCGGCTCGGCAGCCTGGTCGCGGGCATCACCTACCGGCACCCGGCGGTCCTCGCGAACATCGCCGCGACGACCTCGGACCTGTCCGGTGGGCGTCTCGTCCTCGGGGTGGGGGCGGGCTGGCAGCTCAACGAGCACGCCGCCTACGGGATCCCGCTGGGCCCGGTCCGGGAACGGATCGACCGGTTCGAGGAGGCCCTCGCCGTGCTCGACGGCCTCCTGCGCCGGGACCGGACCACCGTGACCGGCGACCACTACACCGTCACGGACGCCCCGCAGGTGCCCGCGGCGGACCGGATACCGCTGCTGATCGGGGCATCCGGCGAGCAGCGGATGCTCGGCGTGGTCGCCCGGTGGGCCGACGAGTGGAACACCTGGTCCACCCCCGAGGTGTTCGCCCACAAGTCGGCCGTCCTCGACGAGCACTGCGAGCGGATCGGCCGGGACCCGCGGGAGATCCGGCGGTCCACCCAGGCCGTGTTCCTGATCGACGGGACGGCGCCCGGGTCCCGCTCCCCGGTCGTCGCGGGATCGGTGGCGCAGATCGTCGACACCATCGGGCGGTGGCGTGAGGCGGGCCTCGACGAACTGATCGTCCCGGCCATCCGGGACGACGTCGGGCCGGGCCGGGAGCTGCTCGGCCGGTTCGCGACGGAGATCCGCCCGCAGCTGGACTGACCGGGTCAGGGCACGAACGTCGTCGGGATCGCCGGCTCGCCCCGCGAGAGCTTGAGACCCTCCCACGGGATCGCGACGAGGTTGCGACGCAGGTGCTCGCGGGCCTCGGTCAACGACGGCAGCCCGGCCACCTGCTCGCCGGCCTTCACCAGGTCGATCGGCACCACGCGGTCGTGCTCGCCGATCGACACGGAGTGGTCGCGCCGGTGCACGACCTCCTCCACGGCCGTGCCGGTCGGGCGGTGGCGGCGCACGGCGGACTTCGCGCCGCCCCGCGACTCCTTCGACGACGACCGCTTGGCCACCGGCCGCCCGTCGACCTCGACGAGCTTGTAGACCATCCCCGCGGTGGGGGCGCCGGAGCCGGTGACGACCGACGTACCCACCCCGTACGCGTCGACCGGCTCGGCCCGCAGGCCGGCGATCGCGTGCTCGTCGAGGTCCCCGGAGAGCACCACGCGCGTCCGCGTGGCCCCGAGCGAGTCGAGCTGCTGGCGGGCGCGCTGCGCCATGACGCCGAGGTCACCGGAGTCGATGCGGACCGCGCCGAGCTCCGGGCCGGCCACGCGGACCGCCGTGTCGATGCCCTCGGTGATGTCGTAGGTGTCGACGAGCAGCGTGGTCCCGACCCCGAGCGCGGCCACCTGCGCGCGGAACGCCTCCTCCTCCGTGTCGTGCAGCAGGGTGAAGGCGTGGGCCGAGGTCCCCGTCGTCGGGACCCCGTAGCGGGCGGCGGCCTCGAGGTTCGAGGTCGCGTCGAAGCCCGCGAGGTAGGCGGCGCGGGCGCTCGCGACCGCGGCCTCCTCGTGGGTGCGCCGTGATCCCATCTCGATGAGCCGGCGACCCGCCGCCGCCGTCGTCATCCGCGCCGCGGCGGAGGCGATCGCGCAGTCGTGGTTGAGGATCGAGAGCACGAGCGTCTCGAGCAGCACGCACTCGGCGAAGGAGCCGGAGACCGACAGCACGGGGGAGCCCGGGAAGTACAGCTCGCCCTCGGGGTAGCCGACGACGTCGCCGCGGAAGCGGAAGCCCGCGAGGTGGTCGAGCACCCGCTCGGAGAGCGCGCCCGTCGCGCGCAGCGCCGCGAGCTCGTCGTCGCCGAAGGCGAACCGCGCGAGCGAGTCGAGGACCCGCGCGGTGCCCGCGACCACGCCGTAGCGCCGGCCGTGCGGCAGCGAGCGGGCGAACACCTCGAACGTGGCCCGCCGATCGGCGGTGCCGTCGGCCAGGGCCGCGTCGAGCATCGTCAGCTCGTACTGGTCGGTCATGAGCGCGGTGCCGCCCGTCATCTGGTCAGCTTAGGACGCGCAGCGCAGCGGAGCCGGACCCGTCGGGCTGGATGCAGCACCCGCCGGTCGACTGAGACGATGGGGACATGCGCCGTGCCACCGGGTCGAGCTCCGCTGCGCTGCGTCTCCCTGCCCTCTCGGCGCCGGTGGAGCCGGCGCCCACGGTCGAGGAGTTGCCCGACGAGCTCGTCGGCGCCGACACCCCGTGGCAGACGATCGTGTGGAACGACCCGGTCAACCTGATGTCCTACGTCACCTACGTGTTCCAGAAAATCTTCGGCTACGACAAGCAGAAGGCCACCGCGCTGATGATGGACGTGCATCAGAAGGGTCGGGCGACGGTGTCGTCGGGCAGCCGGGAGAAGGTCGAGGGCGACGTCGCGAAGCTCCACGCGGCGGGCCTGTGGGCGACGATGCAGCGGTCGTCGTGATCGGGGCGAGCGCAGCGACGGGGTGTGGGTAGGTCGTGCGCGCCTGGAAACGGCACGGGCGGGGCGAGCGCGCCCGCTACGTCGCGGTCCTCGACCCCGCCGAGGCCTCGGTGCTGCGCGGGCTCGTCGGGCAGGTCGACGACATGCTCTCCGGCCGCGCCGACGAGGTGCCGCAGGACGAGCTCGCCGAGCTCACCGGCATCCGCACCGGCCCGTCGACCGCGCCGGACGACCCGGTGCTCTCCCGGCTGCTGCCGGACTTCCACCGTCCCGACGCCGAGGGCGGCGCCGGTGCGGACGGGGCGGCGCTGTCGGCGGCGATGCGGTCGGTGCACGAGCCCGAACTGATCGCCGCCAAGCGCGACGCCGTCGCGACGGTGCTCGGCTCCTGCCCGGGCGGCGGTGGCCGCGTGGAGCTGACGGTGCCGCAGGCCGAGGCGTGGCTGTCCGCGGTCAACGACGTCCGGCTGGCGCTCGGCACCGCGCTCGAGGTGACCGAGGACATGCCCGACCAGCTGCCGCCGGACGACCCCCGGACCGACCACCTGCCCGTCTACCACTGGTTGACCTGGCTGCAGGACTCGTTGCTCACGGTGCTCCTGCCGTAGCCGCCCCGTAAGGTGGACGCCGTGCTCGTCATCCGCCGTGATCTCGTCGAGGAGTTGGTCGCGCACGCCCGCGCCGACCACCCGCGCGAGGCGTGCGGCCAGCTGCTGGGCCCGGAGGAGTCCGACCGGCCCGAGCGCTACGTGCCGATGACGAACGCCGACGACCCGGACGCACAGGGCAGCGACTACCGCTTCGACTCCCGCGAGCAGTTCGCCGTGTACAAGGAGGCGACGGAGCGCGACGAGGAGACCGTGGTGGTCTTCCACTCGCACACCCGCGTGCCGCGCCGCCCGCTGACCGACTCCGGCCTGCCCGAGGCGTACCCCTCGGTCAAGGACATCGAGTACATGGGCCTGCAGCCCGGCGTCCACTTCGTGATCGTGGCCATCACCGGCCCGGACTCCGACTACGACCTGCGGTCGTTCCTGCTCGACGACGCGGGTGAGGTCGTCGAGGACGACGTGCAGGTCGTGGAGAACTACATGTTCTCCCACACCGGCGCGGGTGACGTGCCGGACCGTTCCTGACGCACCCGGAACAACCCGGCGTCGTGCGACGCTGTCGTAGAGCAATCGATCCCGTCTCCTGGAGGAAAGCCGTGTCCGCCACCGTCTCGATCCCGACGATCCTGCGCACCCACACCGGTGGGGAGAAGCAGGTCAAGGCCGAGGGGTCGACGCTGCAGGAGGTCATCGCCGACCTCGAGGCCAACCACCCCGGTATCAAGGACCGGCTGGTGACCGACGGCGCGCTGCACCGCTTCGTCAACGTCTACGTCAACGACGAGGACGTCCGCTTCGCGGGCGGCCTCGACGCGCAGGTCCCGGACAACGGCACCGTGACGATCCTGCCCGCCGTCGCCGGCGGACGCTGAGCCCCGTTCCCCGGGCCGATGCGGCCCGGGGGCCGTCTCTTCTCTGGAGCACCCGATGGCGCGGTACGACTCGCTGATCCACGCCCTGGGCGACACCCCCGTCGTGGGGCTGCCGTCGTTCTCGCCGGCCCCGCACGTCCGGCTCTGGGCCAAGCTCGAGGACCGCAACCCGACCGGCTCGATCAAGGACCGCCCGGCCCTGCGGATGATCACCAAGGCCGAGGAGGACGGGCTGCTGACGCCCGGGTGCACGATCCTCGAGCCGACCTCCGGCAACACCGGCATCTCGCTGGCGATGGCGGCGAAGCTCAAGGGCTACTCGCTCGTGTGCGTCATGCCGGAGAACACGTCGGCCGAGCGGCGCCAGCTGCTCGAGATGTACGGCGCGCGGATCATCTTCTCGCCCGCGGCGGGCGGCTCGAACCAGGCCGTGGCCACCGCGAAGGAGATCGCGGCGCAGAACCCGGACTGGGTCATGCTCTACCAGTACGGCAACCCGGCGAACCCGCTCTCGCACTACGAGGGCACGGGGCCGGAGATCCTCCGCGACGTCCCGACGATCACGCACTTCGTGGCCGGTCTGGGCACCACCGGCACCCTGGTCGGCACCGGCCGTTACCTGCGCGAGCACAAGCCGGACTGCCAGATCATCGCCGCCGAGCCCCGCTACGGCGAGCTCGTGTACGGGCTGCGGAACATGGACGAGGGCTTCGTCCCGGAGCTCTACGACCCGGACATCCTCACCGGCCGCTACTCGGTCGGCGCCCAGGACGCCCTGCGGCGCACCCGCCAGCTCGTCGAGCAGGAGGGCATCTTCGCCGGCATCTCGACCGGCGGCATCCTGCACGCCGCGCTCGCCCAGGCCGAGAAGGCCGCGGGCAGCGACGACGAGGCGGACATCGTCATGATCGTGTGCGACGGCGGGTGGAAGTACCTGTCGACCGGCGCCTACTCCGGCACCCTGGAGGAGGCCGCGGAGGGGCTCGAGGGCCAGCTCTGGGCCTGATTTCTCAGGTTCCGTCGCTACTGTCGGAGTGGTGAGCACGCCGACGGTCCCCGCGAAGCCCCGCATCATCCCGGCGCGCCCGGCCCGCGCCGCCGTCGGGATGGTGCTCTTCCTCGCCCTGCTGTGGGTCATCGAGGCGGTCGACCAGTTCGTCCTCCGGGGCGCCCTGGACTACGACGGCATCGTCCCGCGCCAGGTCGACGGCCTGTCCGGGATCCTCTGGGCGCCCCTGCTGCACGCCGGCTGGGCCCACCTGATCGCGAACTCCCTGCCGTTCCTGGTGCTCGGGTTCCTCGTGCTGGCGGGCGGGCTCGGCCAGTTCATCGCCGTCACCGCCCTGGTCTGGCTGCTCGGCGGGTTCCTCACGTGGCTGACCGGCTTCGGCATCACCGTCGGGGCGTCCGGCGTGATCTTCGGGTGGCTGGCGTTCCTGCTGTTCCGCGGCTTCTTCGCCCGGTCCGGCCGCCAGATCGTCCTCGCCGTCGTGCTCTTCCTGGTCTACGGCGGGGTGCTCTGGGGCGTGCTGCCCGGTACGCCCGGCGTCTCCTGGCAGGCCCACCTCTTCGGCGCCCTCGCCGGGATCCTGGCCGCCCGCCTGGTCGCCGGCGCCGATCGGCGGGGTTCCCGGGGAACCCGGCCGTCCGACGGAGTGTCGCCCTCTCCGATCGGCCCGTAGGGTGCCCGCGTGGAACTGATCGTCCTGGGGTGTTCCGGCAGCGGGGCCGGACCCACCTCGCCCGCGTCCGGGTACCTCGTGCGCACCCGCTCCACGACGCTCGCGCTCGACCTGGGCAACGGCACCTTCGGCACGATGCAGCGCCACATGGACCCGTTCGACCTCGACGCGGTGGTCCTCTCGCACCTGCATCCCGACCACTGCGCGGACGTCTCGGGCCTGATCGTCCACCGCCGCTACCACCCCGACGGCCCCGGCAAGGTGCTCCCGCTGCACGGGCCGAGCGAGTCCGAGGTGCGCCTCGCCGTCGCCTACGCCCCGTCCTCCGACGAGCGCGTGGCCACCGACCTCACCGACGTCTTCGACTACCACGTCTTCGCCGACGGCCCGGCCGGCGTCGGGGACATCGCGCTGTCGAGCGCCCCGGTCGACCACCCCTGCGAGGCCTACGGCGTGCGGCTCGAGCACGACGGACGGGTGCTCGTGTACTCCGGTGACACCGGGCCGTGCGACTCGCTCGTCGAGCTCGCCCGCGGCGCCGACGTGCTGCTCTGCGAGGCCACCTGGACGGACTCGCCCGACCGTCCGCCGGGCGTGCACCTCTCCGGCAAGCAGGCCGGTGCGGTCGCCCGCGAGGCCGGCGTCAAGCGGCTGCTGATCACGCACGTCCCGGCCTGGTACGACGGGGCGGAGCTGCTCGCCGAGGCGCGCACGGAGTACTCCGGCCCGGCCGAGCTGGTGCGCCCCGACGGGCACTACACGATCTGAGAGCGCGTCCCTGCTCCGACCGGCACCCCGGGCACGGCGCCGACACCGGACGCCCGCAGGCCGGCGGCGCCTCAGCGCGCGGGCGCGCCGTCCGGGGTGTCGACGAGCCCGGCGGGGGAGTCGTCCGTGGTGCGGGGCGCCCGGGGGAGCAGCAGCGCGACGAGCCCGGCGACCGCGACGACCACGGCCGCCACCGCGAACGCCCGGGTGGTGCCCGCCGTCGACGCCGCGGCCGGGGAGGCGCCCACCGCGAGGAGGCCGTCGGCGCGGGACGTGGCGAGCGTGGACAGCACGGCCAGCCCGATCGCGCCGCCGACCTGACGGGAGGTGTTCAGCAGCCCGGACGCGAGCCCCGCCTGCGTGCGGTCGACGCCGGAGGTGGCCGCCCCGGCCAACGGGGTGAGCGCGATCCCCATGCCGAGCCCCACCGCGACGCCGGGACCCAGCACACCGCCGACCCACGTCGACTCCGGCGTCAGCAGCGCGAACCACGCGAAGCCGGCCGCCGTCAGGAAGGCCCCGCCGACGAGGAGGGGACGGGTCCCGACGCGGCCCAGCAGCCGGGACGAGAGCTGGGAGCCGAGCACGATCGAGCCGGACTGGGGCAGGAACGCCAGCCCGGCCGTGAGGGCGTCGAAGCCGAGGACGCCCTGCATGTGGATCGAGACGAAGTACCACATGGCGAACATGGCCGAGGCGATCAGCGCCATCGTCGCGTTGGCCACGCTGACCGGCCGGATGCGGAAGATGCCGAGCGGCACCAGCGGCGAGGCGATCCGGGTCTCGAGGAACACGAAGCCCGTGAGCAGCACCGCGGCGACGACGAAGCTCCCCCACGTCAGCGGCGCCGCCCAGCCGGCGGTCTCGCTGGTGACCACCCCGTGCACGAACGCGACGAGGCCGCCGGTGACGAGCAGGGCGCCGCCCGTGTCGAGCCGCGGTCGGTCGTCCGCGCGGGTCTCGGACACCGCGATCCGGGCCAGGACCGCCGTCAGGATCACGACCGGCACGTTGACCAGGAAGATCCAGCGCCAGCTGAGGAAGTTCACGAGCACCCCGCCCGCGATGCCGCCCACGGCGCCGCCGACCCCGCCGACCGCGGCCCAGGCCCCGAGCGCCCGGGAGCGGGCGGCGCCCTCGGTGAACGTGGTGGTGAGGATCGTCAGGGTGGCGGGGGAGAGCACCGCGCCGCCGAGGCCCTGCGCGGCGCGGGCGGCGAGGACGAGCCCCTGCGAGTCGGCCAGCCCGCCGACCAGCGACGCGACCCCGAACAGCACGAGCCCGGCCAGGAACATCCGCCGGCGCCCGAAGAGGTCCGCCGCGCGGCCGCCGAGCAGCAGGACCCCGGCGAACGCCAGCGTGTAGGCGCTGACCACCCACTGCAGCCCGACCGCCGAGAACCCCAGCGCCTCGCGCATCGCCGGCAGCGCGACGTTCACGATCGACACGTCGAGCACGACCATGAACTGCGCGAGGCAGGCGACGAGGAGGACGAGACGATCCCGGGGCACGTCCTGCACGCTAACCGGGGGGTCCGACGACGTCGCCCCGGAACGACGCCTCCTAGGGTGGGCGACCGTGGCACGCAGTGACGGCAGGTCCGACGACGAACTCCGCCCCATCGAGATCCGCCGGGGGTTCCAGCAGCACCCCGCCGGGTCCGTGCTGGTGTCCTTCGGCAACACCCGCGTGCTCTGCGCGGCGAGCGTCACCGAGGGCGTGCCGCGCTGGCGGCGCGACTCCGGGCTCGGCTGGCTGACCGCCGAGTACGCGATGCTGCCCTCGGCGACCCACACCCGCTCCGACCGCGAGTCGGTGAAGGGCCGGGTCGGCGGGCGCACGCACGAGATCAGCCGCCTCGTCGGCCGCTCGCTGCGCGCGGCGATCGACCTCAAGGCGCTCGGCGAGAACACGATCCAGCTGGACTGCGACGTGCTCCAGGCCGACGGCGGCACCCGCACCGCGGCCATCACGGGCGCGTACGTGGCGCTCGCCGACGCCGTCACGTGGCTCGGTGCGAAGAAGAAGCTGGCCGACCCCAACCCGCTCTCGTGCTCGATCGCCGCGGTGTCGGTGGGCGTGGTGGACGGTCGGGTGCGCCTCGACCTGCCCTACGAGGAGGACAGCCGCGCCGAGGTCGACATGAACGTCGTCGCCACCGACGCCGGCACGCTCGTGGAGGTCCAGGGCACGGGCGAGGGCGCGACGTACACCCGCGCCACCCTCGACGCCATGCTCGACTCCGCCCTCGCCGGCATCGCGAAGCTCACCGAGGCCCAGGCCGCCGCGCTGGCCGAGCCGTACCCGGGGGAGCTGCCGTGAAGGTCCTCCTGGCCACTCGCAACGACGCCAAGCTCGCCGAGCTGCGCGACATCGTCTCCGGGCTCGGTGTCGAGGTGATCGGGCTGAACGAGGTCCCGGAGTTCCCGGAGGCGCCCGAGACCGGCGCGACGTTCGCCGAGAACTCGCTGGCCAAGGCCCGCGACGCGTGCGCCGCGACGGGCATGCTCGCCGTCGCCGACGACTCCGGGCTCGCCGTGGACGCGCTCAACGGGATGCCGGGCGTGCTGTCCGCGCGCTGGTCGGGCTCGACCGGCGACCGCCGGGAGAAGGACGCGAAGAACCTCGCTCTGGTGCTCGACCAGATGGCCGACGTCCCCGAGGAGCGTCGCGGCGCAGCGTTCGTCTGCGCGGCGGCGGCCGTACACCCGGACGGGCGGGAGGTCGTCGTCACCGAGCGCTGGCCCGGGCGGCTCATCCGCTCCTCGCGCGGCGTCAACGGCTTCGGCTACGACCCGGCCTTCGTTCCCGACGGCGGGTCGCTGACCTCCGCGGAGATGTCGCCGGAGGAGAAGAACGCGGTGTCCCACCGTGCGCGGGCGTTCCGGGCGCTGGCGCCGGAGCTGCGGAAGCTCGTCGGGGACGCCCCGTCGTCGTGAACCAGCAGTACTTCGCCGAGGAGCCGACCACGCCGTCGGCGCCCGAGCCCGCGCGGCTGGACGTGCGGGGCCTGTCGTTGTCGGTCACGACCGACTCCGGGGTGTTCGCCCGCGGGCGGCTCGACAAGGGGACGCGCGTCCTGCTCGAGCACGCCCCGGAGCCCGAGCGGGGCGGCGACCTGCTCGACCTCGGCTGCGGGTGGGGCCCGATCTCGCTGTGGCTGGCGACGATCCGGCGGCGCTCGACCGTGTGGGCGGTGGACGTGAACACCCGGGCGCTCTCGCTCACCGAGCAGAACGCCCGGGCCGCCGGACTGGGCAACGTGCGGGCCTGCCGTCCGGACGAGGTCCCCGACGACGTCCGCTTCGCCGGCATGTGGTCCAACCCGCCGATCCGCGGCGGCAAGACCGCGTTGCACGACCTGCTCCTGCAGTGGCTCCCGCGGGTCGACGGACCCAGCCACCTCGTCGTCGCGAAGAACCTCGGATCCGACTCGCTCGCGCGGTGGCTGGGCGATCAGGGGTACAGGGTGTCGAGACTGTCGTCGAACGCGGGGTTCCGCGTGCTGGAGGTCGTTCTCGATGCTGGCGGTGGAACGGAGCGGTAGCGGTGCCCCGGTGCTCTGCCTGCACGGATGGCCGGGCGGGGTGTCGGACTACCGGCTCCTGACGCCGTTGCTGGTGGACGTCGCGGAGGTGGTCGTCCCGCACCTGCCGGGGTTCGGGCGCTCCTTCACCCCCGGTGACGAGCTGCGGCCGCCGTCGGACTTCGACCGCGCGCACCTGGTGGCGGCGCTCGGGGAGCTGGACCTGGCCCCGGCCGTCGTCGTGGGCTACGACGTCGGGATCACGACGGCGGTCGCCTACGCGCGCGAGTACCCCGACCGCGTCCGGGCCCTCGTCCTCGGCAACACCCTGGCGCCGTCGGTGACGGTGGAGGCGGTGCTGTCCGACTCCTACCGGCCCGAGTTCTGGTACCAGGACTTCCACCAGCTCGAGCTGGCCCGTCGGCTGATCGACTCGAACCCGGCCGCCGTCCGCACGTACCTGGAGCACTTCTGGTCGCACTGGGGTGCGCGGCCGGAGGCGGTCGTCGACGAGCAGCTCGTCGAGGACTACTCGCGGCCGGGGGCGTTCACGGCGTCGATGAACTGGTACCGCTCCGGCTCGTCGTCGCTGTACACGGCGCTCGGGCTGCGGGGCGTGACGGACTTCCCGCCGCCGGTCGACGTGCCGGCCACGGTCATCTGGGGCGCGCAGGACCCGATCTTCCCGGCCGCGTTCGCCTCGGCGGTGCCGGACCTGCTGCCGCGCGCGGAGGTGCGGGTGCTCGACGACGTCGGGCACTTCACGCCGATCGAGGCGGCGCCGGAGATGGCGGAGGCGATCCGGTCGTACCTCTGAGGGGCTTCCCGACGAGGGTGCGGTGCCTTGTCGCGGTCTCCTCCCCGGCCCGCGTCGCCTTGTCGTTGTGAATCACAACGACAAGGTGGGGCGGCCGAGGTGGTAACCCGCGACAGGAGCGAGACCGCCTAGAGTGACCGCACCCGCCGTCGGGAACCACCACTAACCCGAACGGTGCACCGGCGTAGCCCAATGGCAGGAGGCAGCGGCTTTAGGTGCCGCACAGTGTGGGTTCGAATCCCATCGCCGGTACGTCAGAGCTTCAGATCGCGCAGCAACCGGCCCACGTGGCCGGTGGCCTTGACCCCGTACTGGGCGACCTCGATCTTCCCCTCCGCGTCGACCACGAAGGTCGAGCGGATGACGCCCACCGAGGTGCGGCCGTACATCGTCTTCTCGCCCCACGCGCCCCAGGCGGGCATGACCGTCTTGTCGACGTCCGAGAGCAGCGGGAACGTCAGGCCCTGGTCGGCGCGGAATTTCGCGAGCTTCTCCGGCTTGTCCGGGGAGATGCCGACGACGTCGATGCCGGCGTCGTTCAGCGTCGCCAGGTTCTCGGTGAAGTCGCAGGCCTGCTTGGTGCAGCCCGGCGTGTTCGCGGCGGGGTAGAAGTAGACGACCACCCGTCGTCCGCGGTAGTCCGCCAGGGAGACCGTCTCGCCCGTGTCGGAGGTCAGCGAGAAGTCCGGGGCGACGTCACCCGGGGTCAGGCGGTTATCGGCAGCCACGGGCGGGCACGATAGCCGGGCGAGCGGAGCGACGGGGAATCGATACCGCTCACATGTCGTCGGCCACCGTGCGGCGCGTCGTCCCCGGGGTCGACGCGCGAGGGCGACACGATGCCGCCACCATGGCGGCACCCGAGGTGCCGAAGAGCACGTACCGAGAAGGACGAGGGAGGCTCCGTGGCACGCGACCCGGACACCATCGAGCGAGAGATCGAGCAGGCTCGCGAGGCGCTCGCCGGGGCGCTGGACGAGCTCTCCGAGCGGGCCAACCCGCAGCGTCTCGCCGATCAGGGCAAGGAGATGGCCGCCGAGAAGTGGGCGGACCCGAAGATCAAGTACGCCGTGATCGCGGCGGGCACGTTGATCGGGCTGCTGGTGCTGCGGAAGCTGTTCAAGTAGCCGGTCGTACGGCTGTGGGCGGGTACCGCGAGGTGATAGGAACCTCGCAGTGCCCGCCCGCTGTCGTTTCCGGAGGTTCCCGCCGTGTCGACGTCGTCGTCGCAACTGACTCCCGCCGCGCAGGCGTTCCGCGCCGCGCGTGACCTGCTCGTCGAGCGACAGACCGACTACGACGCCGCCCGCCGCGACTTCGCGTGGCCGCAGATGGACGAGTTCAACTGGGCGCTGGAGCACTTCGACGCGATCGGGCGTGACCCGGCGTCGGCGGACCGCGCCGCGCTGTGGATCGTCGAGCAGGACGGCTCCGAGGCGAAGTACTCCTTCGCCGACATGACCGCGCGGTCCAACCGCGCCGCGAACTGGCTGCGCTCGCTCGGCGTGCGCCGCGGCGACCGGATCATCCTGATGCTCGCCAACCAGGTCGAGCTCTGGGACACGATCCTCGCGGCGATGAAGCTCGGTGCGGTGCTGATCCCGTCGACGCCGATGCTCGGCGCGGCCGACCTGCGCGACCGCATCGACCGCGGTGCGGCCGCCCACGTCGTGGTCCGCGACGCCGACGTCGACAAGTTCGCCGACGTGCCGGGCGACTACACGAGGGTGGCGGTCGGGTCCTCCGTCCCCGAGGGCTGGCAGGACTTCGCGTCGGCGTCCGCCGAGTCGGCCGAGTTCGAGCCCGACGGTCCCACGCGGGCCGACGACACGCTGCTCCTGTACTTCACCTCGGGCACCACGTCGAAGCCGAAGCTGGTGCAGCACACGCACGTCTCATACCCCGTCGGGCACCTCTCGACGATGTACTGGATCGGGCTGCAGCCCGGCGACGTGCACTGCAACGTGGCCTCCCCGGGCTGGGCGAAGCACGCCTGGTCGAACGTGTTCGCGCCGTGGTGCGCCGAGGCGACGATCTTCATCTACAACTACTCCCGCTTCGACGCGGACGCGATGCTGCGCACGCTGGTCGACCACGGCGTCACCACGTTCTGCGCGCCGCCGACGGTGTGGCGGATGCTCATCCAGGCCGACCTCAAGGCCTGGAAGGTGCCGATGCGCGAGCTCGTCGGCGCCGGCGAGCCGCTCAACGCCGAGGTCATCGAGCAGGTCCGCGAGGCCTGGGGGCTCACGATCCGCGACGGCTTCGGCCAGACCGAGTCGTCGCTGCAGATCGCGAACACCCCGGGGCAGCCGGTCAAGGACGGCTCCATGGGCCGCCCGCTGCCGGGCTTCGAGATCGCGCTGGTCGACCCCGTGTCGGGGGCGGTCGGCGAGGAGGGCGAGATCTGCGTCGACCTCTCGGAGCGGCCGGTCGGGCTGATGGTCGGGTACGCCGACGACGAGGAGCGCAACGCCGAGGTCATGCGCGGCGGCTACTACCACACCGGCGACGTGGGAGCCCGGGACGCGGACGGCTACATCACCTACGTCGGCCGCTCCGACGACGTGTTCAAGGCGTCGGACTACCGCATCTCGCCGTTCGAGCTCGAGAGCGTGCTCATCGAGCACGACGCGGTCGCCGAGGCCGCCGTCGTGCCCTCGCCCGACCCGCTCCGGCTCGCCGTCCCGAAGGCCTACGTGGTCCTCGCGCGCGGCTTCTCCCCGGACGAGTCGACGGCCCGCTCGATCCTCGAGTACTGCCGCGAGCACCTGCCCGCCTACAAGCGCGTGCGCCGCCTGGAGTTCGCGGAGCTGCCCAAGACGATCTCCGGGAAGATCCGTCGCGTCGAGCTGCGCGGGCGCGAGAACGAGCTGCGTCCGAACGGGGAGGGCACGCCCGACGGCGAGTTCTCCGACGAGTCGCTCGGCCTGCGGTCGTGAGCTTCGCGTTCCCGGTCGTCCCGCGGTACGCCGAGGTCGACCAGCAGGGTGTGGTGTTCTTCGGCCACTACCTGACCTGGTGCGACGAGGCGATGACGGGCTTCCTGGCCTCGGTCGGCTACGCGTACCCCGAGATGATCGCGGACGGCGTGGACATCCAGGTCGTGCACGCGTCGCTGGACTACGCCACGTCCGTGCGCTGGGGCGACGACGTCTCGCTGGTCGTGACCAACGAGAAGGTCGGGACGACGTCGCTGTCGTCCCGGGTGACCGTCCGGCGCCGCGGCGACGACGGCTGGGAGGACGCCGTGACGGTGTCGCTGGTGCACGTGTGCGTCGACGCGTCGGCGTTCACGAAGGTGCCGGTGCCGCCGCGGCTGGCCGAGGGGCTCGCGGGCGCACGGGACTGAGCCCGTTCCCGACGGCGGGTCGGGCGCCGGCCGTGCCGGCGGTGGGACCGTGTCCGACGGACACGGTCCCACGGGCCGGAGCGGGTCAGTGCCGGACGGCGAAGGGCAGGATCGACCCGCGCAGGAGCGCCTCGGCGTCCACCGACGTGAGCGTCGGGAAGCGGGAGAGCCGCGAGGCCGCCAGCGCCACCGGGTCCTCGACGACGTCGAGGCGGCCGGTGAGGTAGGCCCACTCGTGCTCGTCCGAGCAGTACGGCAGCACGGTCGGGAACACCGACGAGAACCGGGCCGACATCCGCTTCAGCGTGTCGTTGCGCCACACCGTCGGACACCCGGCCTGGGTGTTCACCACGCCGCCCGGGGCGAGCACCGCCGCGCACCGCTCCAGGAACGGCGTCCCGTAGAGCCGCGCGTGCTGGGCGGGGTCGTCGACCTCGACCGGCTCGTCGGGCAGGTCGACGATGACCACGTCGTACCGGTCGCCGCGCTCGGCGGCCGCGGCGAGGAACTCCCAGCCGTCGGCGTAGTGCACCCGCACCGGGCCCTCGTGCGCCTCGGCGGCGGCGAGCTCGGTCGGGGAGTAGCCGTAGGGCAGCAGCTCCGCGCAGCGGCGGACGCACTCGGTGTCGATGTCCACGTGGTCGACGACGGACGCGCCGGCGGTCACCGCCAGCTGCGACACCACGCCCTCGGACGAGCCCACGACCAGCACCCGGTCGAGGCGGTCCGCGAGCAGCAGCGGCGGGACGGCCAGGGCCTCGTGGTAGACGAGCTGCGTCTGCTCGGTGGACTGCCGCTCGCCATCGCAGAACAGCGAGATCCCCTGCGCGGTCCGCGCGACGATCATGTCCTGCCACTCGGTGCGACCCCGGAACAGGACCTCGTCGATCCGCCAGCGGCGGCGCATCCCCTCCGCGAGCGGCTCGTCGACCTCGCGCTGCCCGACGGCGTCCGGTGCCAGTCCGGCCCCGCGCGCCACGATCTGTGCCCGCACCTCGACGGCGCCGACCTCCCGGCCGAGCACCTCGACGATCCGCTCCGGATCGGCGTGCTCGCCGCACGTGAAGACGTCGACGAACGCAGCACCCGCCTCGGGATAGGCGTGGACCGAGGCATGGGACTCGGCGAGCAGCGCCAGCACCGTCGTGCCCTGCGGTTCGAAGCGGTGGGCCACGACGTCGAGGACGGTGGCCCCGCCGGCGTCGAGAGCGGTCCGCAGGGCCCGGGTGACGGCGGCGTCGTCACCGAGCAGTGCGGCGGAGACCCCGCGCAGCTCGGCGAGCACGTGGCGTCCTGCGAAGGAGGGGGCGGGGACGGCCGGGGTCACGGCGGAGGTCGTCAATCAGGGGTCCTCTCGGGGGTCGGAGGTCGGCAGGATCACGGTCGGCAGCGGGGGTAGCCCGTTGAAACCGACCGACGCGTAACTGGACGTGTAGGCGCCGGCGCCGAGGAACTCGACGACGTCGCCGGGGGCGAGATCGAGCGGCAGGCGGACGTCCGCGTGCCGGTACAGCACGTCGTCGCCGTCGCAGGTGGGTCCGGCGAGCACGACCGGACCCCGGGGCGCGGACCCGGCGTGGCCGGGGCAGCGGAGCCGGTAGACGATCATCTCGCCCTCGGTCTCGGCGAGCCCCTGGTAGCGGCCGACGTCGAGGTAGACCCAGCGGCGTCCGGCGCGCTCGGTCACGAGGACGACCTCGGCGACGAGGACGCCCGCGTCCGCCACCAGCGCCCGGCCCGGCTCGGCGACGAGGTGGGGCCGCCAGTCACCGAGCTCGGCGTCGACCGCCGCGGCGATGTCCCGCAGCGCGGGTACCGGACCCGCGGCGTGCCTCGTCGGGAAGCCCCCGCCGAGGTTGAGCTCGCCGACCGGGAGGCCGGCGAGGTCGGCGGCGCGGCGCGCGGAGGCGATCCCCCGCCGCCACGACGACGGGTCGGTCTGCTGCGAGCCGGGGTGGAAGCCCAGGCCGTGCGCGCGCAGGCCGGCCGCGTCGGCGCGGCGCAGCAGGGCCGCGGCCTCCTCCGGGGGCACGCCGAACTTGCCGGCGAAGGGCGTGGCGGAGCCGTCGTCGTCGACCGCCAGCCGCACCGTCACCGCCGCGCCGGGGGCCTCCCGGGCGAGGAGGTCGACGTCGGCGGCGGAGTCGGTGGTGAACCGCGTGACGCCCGCGGCGACGGCCGCCCGGACGTCGGAGGCCTTCTTGACGGGGTTGCCCCACGTCATCCGCCGCGGCTCGATCCCCGCGAGCAGACAGGCGTCGAGCTCGCCGACGCTCGCGAGGTCGGCGCTCACCCCGAGGCCTGCGAGCAGCGCGAGCACCTCGGGATGCGGGTTCGCCTTGACGGCGTAGGCGGGCTCGACGCTCGGGAACGCGTCACGGAAGGTGGCGAACGCGTCCCGCACGGTCGGCAGGTCCAGCTCCAACCGGGGGCTGGCCTTCACCTGGTCGGGCGAGGGGTGCGCCGGGACCGACGCACGTCCGTGCGCCGGCACCGTTCGCTGTGCACCCACACCCTCCATCGTGCCCGTAACCAGGGGCCCGCGATGCACGAAACGGCTGACGTGAGACCTATCGGACGCGTACTGTCCGGGATCTTCCGATCTGGCGGGGTCGGGAGAGGCGGGTCGGGGAGAAAGCAGGAGACGTATGCCTTCGGGCTCCCAGGGAGGATGGGAGACGGGTCGGCGGCGGCAGCGGAGGTGGCCGCGCTGGTCGGCCCGCAGTACGGCCGTCACGGGTCTGTTCGCGGTGGCGGTCGCGGCGGCGGCCCTCGGGGTCGGGCGCAGCGTGGTCGCGCCACCCGGGCCGAGTGAGCAGGCCGCGGGGACGGCGGGCACCTCGCGCACGCTCGTGCCCGAGAGCAGCGGCTCCGTGCCCGCCGACGACGGGCACGGCGGCACCGGTTCCCCGGCCCGGTCGGAGGTCGCACGCGACCCGGCACCGGGGCTCGGTGTGCCCGGGGCGTCCGAGCCCGCCGACCCCGACGACTCCCTCGCGCCGCCGCTCACGCCGATCCCGCTGCCGGGCGCGCGCCCGCAGGGCAGTGCCCCGGCGCCCGCCACGAGCACCCCGGCCGGCTGGGACCCGCCGCTCGCGCCCATCGTGCCGGGCGGTGCCTCCTCGCCCACCCCGTCCCGTTCGACGCAGGCCACCCCCGCCGCGCCCGCGGCGCCGCTCGTGCCCGCCCCGGGTCCGGCGTCGCCCGCGTCGCCGACCGCCCCCGCGTCGCCCGCCGCTCCGGCAGCCCCCGCGTCGCCCGCCGCCCCGGCAGCCCCGGCCGGTCCGCCTGCTCCGGCGGCGCCCGAGCGCACCGGGCTGCTCGACCTCCCCGGTCGCGTGCTCGGCGGGGCGCCGGAGCAGACCCGGGAGCGGGACGAGACCCGCGCCCGGGCGCCGCAGGGCGGTGGCGACCCGGGCCCCGGGAACGCCGACCGCCCGAAGGCGGACACGAGCGCGGACAAGGGTGCGGACAAGAGCGGTGACGGGCGCGCCGACCGGCGCGTGGGCACCCCCGCCGCCCCGGCCGCCGACGCCCCGCGGACCGCGGCGCTGCCCGCCGTCGCACCGGCGGGCTGGCCGATCCCGATGCTGGGGCCGAGCAGTTCGGACGCCCCGTCGTCGTCGGCGACCACGTCGGCCGACCTCCCGGGCGAGGCGACCTCCACCGGCACCGGGTCCACGCTGGCCCCCACCCGGACCTCGACGGGCGGCGCCGCGACCGGCGCGCTGCCCGAGGGCTGGCCGATCCCGTCCCTCGGCTCGGCGGCCACCGACGCCCCGCCCGGCTCGTCGGACGCGATCACCACGACGTCCGGTCCGGCCGCCCGCACGGGCACCGCCGGGACGTCGGGCGCCGACCCGACCGGCACGGCCACCACGACGGCGGCGCCGTCCGCGGCCGACGATCCCGGGTCCACGGCCACCGACCCGACCACGGGCGTGACCACCACCCGCAGCCGCAGCGTCGACCCGAGCAGCGGCGCGGTCACGACCCGCGCGACCCGGACCGACCCGGCGGATCGCTCGCGCACCGTGCAGACCACCACGCGCTCGGCCGACTCCTCCACCGTCGAGGTCACCACCACGCGCGAGTCGACCGACGAGGCGGACCCGACGACCACGCGGGCGCCCTCGTCCTCCCGGTCGGAGGGCACGGCGTCGAGCCGGACCTCATCGAGCGAGCGGCCCTCGAGCCCGGAGTCCTCGAGCGAGAAGTCGTCGAGCGAGAAGTCGTCGAGCCAGCGGTCCTCGAGCGAGAAGCCGACGTCGCGGTCGTCGAGCTCGTCGGTCCGGTCGAGCACGTCGAAGGACGCGGACGGTTCGACGGTGAAGGAGACGACCACCTCCGACGGCGAGGGCAACAGCGTCACCCGGCGCAGCGTCACCTCCTCCGACGGCGAGGAGAAGACGGTGTACTCCGCGCAGTCCTCGGACGGGCAGAGCTTCGAGTACGAGACGTCGAGCGCCGTCACCGACACCTCGGGCACCGAGAGCTGGTGGTCACGCCTCTGGTCGTGGTGAGCGACGATCGGGTACAGGGCCGGGATGCCGCTGCCGCCTCCCGGACCCGACGCCCACGTCCTCGTCACCGGTGCCTCCTCCGGGATCGGCGCCGAGACGGCCCGCGCCCTCGCGACCCGCGGCTATCCCACGCTGCTGGTCGCCCGGCGTGAGGACGCCCTGACCGAGCTCGCCGACGAGCTGCGCGACCGCAGCGGGCTGCCCAGCGAGGTCCACGCCGCCGACCTCGGCGACGACGACGCCCGCGCGGGCGTCCGCGACCTCCTCCGGCGCGACGACCGCATCGTCGGGCTCGTCAACGCCGCCGGCTTCGGGGCGACCGGCCGCGTCGTCGACCAGGACCCCGCCGAGCTCGACGGCCTGGTCCGCGTCAACGTGCTGGCCCTGCACGACCTCACCGTCGCCGCCGTGCAGGCCTTCGTCCCGCGGGCGCGGGCGACCGGCCGGTCCGCCGCGATCCTCAACGTCTCGTCGATCACCGCGTTCCAGCCCCTGCCGGGCGTCGCGAGCTACGCGGCGAGCAAGGCGTTCGTGCAGTCGTTCTCCGAGGCGGTGCACACCGAACTGGCGGGCACCGCGGTCACGCTGACTACGCTCAGCCCCGGCCTGACCCGCACCGGCTTCGCCGACGCCGCCGGCACCGAGGCGTTCGACCGCGCACCCGGCTTCACCGTCGGCGAGGCCGCGGACGTCGCCGAGGCGGGCGTGGCGGCCATGGCCGCCGGGCACCGCAGCGTCGTCCCCGGGCTGGTCAACCAGCTGAGCGCCCTGTCCGGGCGGCTGACGCCGCGCACCGTCCTCCTGCCCGTCGTGCACCAGGCGATGGACTGGTTCGGCGGCCGGGGATGATCTCCCCATGAGCGTCACCCCGGCCGACCTGCACGCCCGCGGCGAGGAGTTCGCCGAGTTCTGGCGTGAGTACCACCTCTGCACGCTGACCACGTTGCGCCGCGACGGCAGCCCGCACGTGGTCCCGGTCGGCTGCACGCTCGACCTCGACACCGCGACCGCCCGCATCATCACCTCCGGGCCCAGCCGCAAGGCCGCGCACGTCCGCCTCGGCGGCGACGGCGGCGCGCGGGTGGCGGTCAGCCAGGTCGACCGCGGCCGGTGGTCGACCCTGGAGGGCCTCGCGGTGGTCCGCGACGACCCGGCGTCGGTCGCCGACGCCGAGGCCCGCTACGCCGCGCGCTACCGCACGCCCCGCGAGAACCCACGCCGCGTGGTCCTGGAGATCACGCTGACGCGGGTCATGGGGTCGCGCTGACCCGGGGCCGGCGTTCATGACGTCGGGTGGGTCAGGTCGTACACGACGGTGCCGCCCAGGGTGGTCGGCGTGTAGTGCGCCGTCACCCACGCCGTGATCTGCACGGTGGCGTCGGAGCCGCCCGTGTCGGGGACCGACGTGAGGCCCTCGCCCAGGAAGTAGTGCACCTGCCCGGTGGCCACGAGCTGCTGGAAGGCGGCGAGCGTGGGGGAGGGGTCGGTGCCGTTGAAGCCGCCGAGCGGCATCACGGGCGACCCGCTCGCGAGCTGGTAGCCGGCGGCGGGCATCGACCCGACCGTCGCCGCCACCCACGTGTACCCCGTCGATCCGGCCTGCAGGAACGCGGTCAGCTCCGCCGACGGGTCCGAGGCCCGCAGCAGTTGCATGGCGCCGCCGGGCCCGCCGCGCCCGGGCCCGCCACCGCCCCCGCCCGGCAGCGATGACGCGGTACTGCCACCGGGAGGGGCACCCGGCGGACGCCCCGGACCGCCCTGCCCCGGACCGCCCCGACCCGGACCGCCCTGCCCCGGCCCGCCGAAGCCGGAGGAGGGACCCGCCGTCGGGATGATCTCGGTGTGCGCGGTGGCCGCCGTGACCCCGGCGTACGCGGCCGGGCCGCCGAGCCCCGCCACGAGAGCCGCGGTGAGGACACCGAGGGTCACCGAGCGCCGCCCGACCCGCCCGGCGAGCAGGATCCCGACGACCGCGAGCGCGCCCGCCACGAGCACGACGACCCGCAGCCAGGGCACGAAGGTCGGCGTGGCGCGGAGCAGGGCCCACGACCACACCGCGGTCACCGCGACGGCCGTGGCGAGCGTCCGACGGGCCCGCCGCCGTCACGCCTCGACCACCCCGACCGCCGCCAGCGCCGCGATCCACGGGGCGAGCGCCACCGCGTAGTAGGGGTGGATGATGCCTGCGGCCAGGCTGAACACCGTGCCCGTGACCAGCAGCGACCCGCCCCAGAGCAGCACCGCGGCGCGACGGCGGTCGGTGCGTGCCGCACGCCCGACCCACACCAGCAGCGCCACCCCGAGGACCAGCGCGAGCGGCAGGAGCCACGACACCTGGTCCGCCATCGACCCGGTGAACAGGGCCGACCACGAGTCGGTGGAGGTCGCGCCCCCGCCACCGCCCCCGCCCCCGCCCCCGCCACCGCCGCCGCCGCCCAGCTGCCCGGTCTCGTCCCCGGTGAGCCGGCCGAGGCCGTTGTAGCCGAAGGCCAGCGACAGCACGCTGTCGTCCTGCGACCCGCCCACGTAGGGCCGGGCGGAGGCGGGCCACAGCTCGACCACCGCGACCCACCACCCGGCCGAGACGAGCAGCGCGGCGGTCGCGGGCAGCAGGGCGAGCAGCCGACGCCGCAGCGTCCCCGGCCCCGCCACCAGGTGCACGGTGACCAGGGCGGGCAGGACGAGGAAGGCCTGCAACGACTTCGTCAGGAAGCCGGTCCCGACGCAGGCGGCCGCCAGCACCAGCCACCAGGTGGACCCCCGGAGCGTGGCCGCGTCCACCGACCGCACCGTGGCCCAGGCGGCGGCGACGAGCAGCAGGCAGAGCAGGGCGTCGGGGTTGTCGAACCGGAACATCAGCACCGCGACCGGCGTGAGCGCGAACGCCGACCCCGCGAGGAGTCCGGCGACCGGGCCCGACCAGCGGCGCACGGCCGCCGTCAGCAGGCCCACCGCGGCGACGCCCAGGAGCGCCTGCGGCACCAGCAGCGACCACGACGACAGCCCGAACAGCCGGACCGAGAGCCCCATGACCCAGAGCGAGGCCGGCGGCTTGTCCACCATGATCGACGCCGGGGCGTCCGAGGCGCCGAAGAACCAGGCCGTCCAGCTCTGCCCGCCGGCCTGCGCGGCTGCGGCGTAGAAGGCGTTGCCCCATCCGCTCGCCGACAGCCCCACCAGGTACAGCACGGCCGTGCCGACCAGCAGCGCCGTCAGGAGCAGCGGGTACCACCGTGCGCTCCGGCCCTCGTCCCGGCGACGGGTGCTCTCACTCGTCCTCCGCGCGCGGGAGTGCCGTTCGTGCGGATCGGTGGCGAGCAGGCTCATGGCGACGAGCCTGCGTCCGCGGGGTGTTCAGGACGTATGTCCGACCTGGGTCCGCGCTGTGCGGCTCAGGTCTGCAGGGGAGCGAGTTCGGCGGCGAACCCGTCGAGGAACCCGTCCCACGACCGCGGGGCCACGGCCGGGCGCACCACGAACTTGGTGATGCCGTGCTCGACGAACTCGCCGACCAGCCGCTGCGCCTCGGTCCAGTCGGCGGCGACCAGCTTGCCGGGGTCCTCCGTGTCGAGCCGACGGCGGGCGGTGACGGCACGGGCGTGGGCGAGCTCGTCCTCGGTGGCCCCGTCGGGGAGGACGAGCAGGTTCGTGCCGTAGTGGTCGTCCTCCACCGCGCGCCCGGCCGCGTCGGCGGCCTCGGCGATGACCCGGCGGGCGGCGCCGGCCTCGGCGGGCGTCACGAACGACGCGAGCCAGCCGTCGGCGAGCCGCCCGACCCGCCGCAGCGCGTCGGGGACGAGGCCGCCGAGCCACAGGTCGAGCGGCTTGACGGGGTGCGGCTCGACCACGGCCTCGTCGAGGTGGAAGAAGTCGCCGTGGTGGGTGACGACGGGCTCGGTGAGGAGCCGGCGCACCACGGTCAGCGCTTCCTCGAACACCGCGGCGCGCTTCCCGTCGACGGGGTACATCGTCCGCTCGGCTGGCGTCGCGGGCTGCAGTCCGAACACCGGCAGGATCCGCCGCGGGGCGAGGGCGGCCAGTGAGGCGAGCTGGTGGGCGACGACGGCGGGGTTGCGGCCCGGCAGCACGACGACCCCGGTGCCGAGCTTCAGGTGCTCGGTCCGCCCCGCGGCCCAGGCGAGCGCCATGAGGGGCTCGATCGCGGGGGCCGCGACGCGGTCGGGGAACCACACCGAGTCGATCCCGCGGCGCTCGCACCCGTCGACGAGGTCGCGGGTGGCGACCGCCGGCTCGTCGTCGGTGACGGCCGCTCCGATGCCGAGCCGGACGCTCATGCGTGAACCTCCTGGTCCGTGGGGACGAGTCCCGCCCGCACCCCGAAGTCGTCGAACAACCGCCACGATCGCACCCGCGAGGACTCCGCGCGGTCCGCGACCTCGGCACGCAGACCCGCCGTGGAGATGCCGAGCTCGTCGAAGCGGTCCTCGAGCGGGGTGCCGGTCCAGCGGCCGGCCCAGATCTCGAACTCCTCGGGCGTGATCTCCGGGTGGAACTGCACGCCGAGGTGGGCGCCGAGGCGGAAGGCCTGGTCGCAGCGCTCGGACCGGGCGAGGACCTCGGCGGTCGGCGGGGCGGTGAAGGAGTCGAAGTGGAACTCCATCCACGGCCCGTCGTCGATGGCGTCGCAGAACGTCGTGATGGTGCGGAACCCGTTCTCGTGGCGGCCGTCGGCCGGGTTCGCGCTGCCCCCGAGCACGCGGGCGAGGAGCTGGCCGCCGAAGCAGATGCCCAGGATCGGCACGTCCGCGGCGAGCACGCGGTGCAGGTAGTCGATCTCGGACGCGAGCCACGGGACCGCGTCGTCCCACGCGCCCTGCACCGACCCGAGCACGGCGACCGCGTCGACCTCGGACGGGTCGGGCAGCTCCGACCCCGCCACGGCCGGGATCACCGTGACGCCCCGCTCGCGCGCCCAGCTCCCGAGGGTGCCGGACTGCACCAGCACGGTCTCGGGGGACGCGTCGTGACCGATGACGAGCAGGGTCGGGGGAGTGGCAGGCATACCGGGTGCAACGCGCCCGGCGGCCGTGACCATCCTGGACGGGTGCCGAAACCGTGTGCCTTCTGCGCGATCGTGGCCGGCGACGCCCCCGCCCACGAGGTCCACCGCGACGAGGACACCGTCGCCTTCCTCGACGTGAAGCCGGTCTTCCCCGGCCACGTCCTCCTGGTGCCGCGTCGGCACGTGACGACCCTCGCCGAGCTCCCCGCCGACGAGGTCCCGGGCTTCTTCGCCCTCGCCCAGCGCCTCGAGCGGGCGGTGGAGACGACGATGGACGCGCCCGGTTCGCTCGTGCTGGTCAACAACGTGATCAGCCAGTCCGTCCCGCACCTGCACCTGCACGTCATCCCGCGCCGCCCGAAGGACGGGCTGCGGTTCTTCCTCGGCCCCCGTCACCCCTACCCGGACACGGACGAGGCCGAGGCGGTCGCGGAGCGCATCGGCGCCTCCCTGCGCGATCTCCCACCGAGTGAGACCGGATGAGGCCGATTGATCCGTTCGTCGGTCGACACCGGGCGCCGACCGGCGTCCCGTGTGGGTCTGAACGGAGCCGAGCGGTCGGTGCGACGCGCCCGACGGTCTCAGGTTGTGCGTCCGATCGAGTGGTTTGAGCCCCTCATCACCGGTTGTGCTGCGATAGTCACGGTGCGCGGACGGGAACGGTCGACCTACCGGTCGGTCACCCTCCGCGACGGACTGCCCGGCGACGCACGGAGGTGGGAGATGACGGTCCTGAGCTGGGTCGCCGTTCTCGTCGGAGTGTGGTGCGCCGTCTCGGTCCTGGCCGCCCTCGGCCTGGGGGCGTTGCTGCGCCGCGGTGCCGCCGTCGACGGCGACCTCGCCGAGCAGGGCCGCGACCGGGACCTGCGGGGACCGCTGGCGATGTGGCTCGCCGAGATCCCGCACGTGCCGGACACGCCGGCCTCCCTGATCGACGACGTGCCCGCCCCGCGCCGGCCGCGGGACGTCGACTCGGGCATGAACGAGGTCCCGTCGGTCCGCTGAGCACCTCCGGGGGCCTCGGGTCACCATCGGCGATCGAGACGCACACGGCCCGTCGCGGGCCGTCGCAGGACACGTCGGGGAACCGATACCGGCGGCACCGGTACCGCGTCCCACGCGAGTCGGGCGACGACCCGCCGTCGCGAACCCGCTAGCTGATCCCGACGGCGTGGCGCACCGAGCGCAGCACGCGAGCCGCCCGCTCGCGGGCGATCGCACCACCTTGGGCGAGGGCGTCGTCGAGCTCGCTGCCCGGCTCCATCAGCGCCTCGTAGCGCTCGCGCATGGGCGCGAGGCGCTCCTCGAGCACGTCGGCGAGCTGGTTCTTCAGCTCGCCCCAGCCGACGCCGCCGGCCTCGAGCCGGGCGCGGGTGTCGGCGACCACGTCGTCCGGCGCGAACTGCGCGAGGATCTGGAAGACGGCCGACGAGTCCGGGTCCTTGGGGTCCTCGACCGGCGTCGAGTCGGTCGGGATCCGCCGCACCAGCTTGCGCAGCTTCGGCGCCGCCAGGAACAGCGGGATGTAGTTGTCGTAGGACTTCGACATCTTGCGGCCGTCGAGCCCCGGCAGCGTGTGGCCGGTCGTCTCGGGCGGGATCACGGCCTCGGGCACCGGGAAGCGGTAGCCGCGGTCGCCGTAGAGGTGGTTGTAGCTGCCGGCGATGTCGGCGGCGATCTCCACGTGCTGCTGCTGGTCGCGCCCGACCGGCACCAGGTGCGCCTCCATGATCAGGATGTCGACGGCCATGAGGATCGGGTAGTTGTAGAGGCCCATGTTGACCCCCGCGTCGGGGTCGTCGCCCGCCGCGACGTTCGCGTCCCGCGCCGCCTTGTAGGCGTGCGCCCGGTTCATCAGTCCCTTGCCGGTGATGCAGGAGAAGACCCAGCTCAGCTCGAAGGTCTCCGGGACGTCGGACTGCCGGTAGAACACCGTGCGCTGCGGGTCGAGGCCCGCGGCGAGCCACGTGGCGGCCACCGACCGCGTCCAGTGCGCGAGCTGCTCGGGGTCCCGGGCCGTGGTGAGCGCGTGGTAGTCGGCGATGAAGTAGAGCGACTCGTAGTCGCCCGCCGCCATCTCGATGGCCGGCTCGATGGCCCCGATCAGGTTGCCCAGGTGGGGCTCGCCGGTCGGCTTGATGCCGGTCAGGGAGGTCTTCCGCGCGGTCACGATCACCGACCCTATCCCTGGGGGCCCACTAGGGTTCCGCGGCGTGGAGCTGCTCGCGGACATGTCGGCCGAGGACCGTCGTCAGGTGCTCGCCAGCGGGCGGCGACGGCGTTTCTCCCCGCGTGAGGTCGTCTTCCACGAGGGCGATCCGGCCGACACGTTCCTGCTCATCGACTCCGGTCGCGTCGCCGTGCGGGCCGCGACCCCGATGGGCGACACGGTGACGTTCGCCGTCGTCGGGCCGGGGGAGACGGTGGGGGAGCTGGCCCTGATCGACTCGGGTGCGCGCCGGTCCGCGTCGGTCCTGGCGCTGGAGGCGACCGAGGCGTGGTCGTTCGGCGCGGACACCTTCCACCGGCTGCGGAGGACGAACGCCGGCGCCGACGCCTTCGTGCTGCAGACGTTGGCCGGGCAGGTGCGCCGCCTGTCGGGCCTGCTCGTCGAGGCGCTGCACCTGCCGGTCGAGACCCGCGTGCTGCGCCGGCTCACCGACCTCGAGCGGCAGTACCGCGGGGAGTCCACGCCCACCCTCATCCCGCTCACCCAGGAGGAACTGGCGTCGCTGGCGGGCGCCAGCCGCGCGACGGTGAACAAGGTGCTGCGCACGGTCGCGGCCGAGGGGCTGCTGGAGCTGCGCCGCGGGCGTGTGGCGGTGCTGGACCCGGCGGGGCTGGAGCGGGCGGGTTCCTGACGGCGGGTGCACCTCCCGGTGCGAGCAATGCGTCACTGCTTGCACCCAGTGCCAGGAAAGGCGGCACCGTCGGCGCTGTGTCGGATCCCTGACACAACGATCGTCACCGGGTGGACGGACGGATCACCGCGCGGCGGGCAGGGTCCTCCTCAGCGCGACCGACCACCCCAGGAGGCCCCGGCGATGCCCGTCACCACGGACCCGATCTACTCGGCCACCGGCCTCATGACGACGCCCCGCCGGACGCGCACCGCCCCCCGCGCCCCGCAGGAGCAGCCGATGGACGCGCACGCCCTGGCCGAGGCGGTGTTCTCCCGGCGGCTCTCCGCGGACGAGCGGGCCGAGCTCGACCGCTTCTGGCGCACCGACTGGTCCTCCCACCGGCTCTCGCTCGGCGACACCGCCGACCGGTCGCTCGCCGCCACCGCCGTCGCCTTCGGCACGCCCGTCTTCCACGGCTCCGGGGCCGGCTACGCGCTGAGCTTCCACCCCGACGCCGAGGTGGTCGCCGCCGTGCGCCGGGGCCTCGGCCGCCCCGCGTCCTGGCGGCCGGCGCTGCTCACGACACGGGCCCGGCTGATGGAGCTCGTCGACGCCGAGGCGCTGCACCCGTCGCCGGAGGAGTTCCTCGCGTCCCTCGACGAGCGCCTCGCGCACGGACCGGTCGCGCTGACCGTCCCCGCGTCGCCGGCCGTCGCCCCGCACCTCACCACCCGGTGCGACGGGATCGCGACGATCGAGGTCGTCGTCCCCGGCGCCTCCTGCCCGTCCGCCGCCTTCCTCGAGGCCGCGCTCGTCCGCGCCGGGGTCACCCACCTCGCCACGACGCGGCCCTACGCGACCACCGCGTCCGGCCGCGGTCCGGTCCTCGACCGCATCGCCGCGATCCAGCGCGAGTTCGGCCGCATGCGTCCCGGCGCGGTCATGCTCGCCCACCGCAGCGAGTGGCGGGCCCGGAGGTGGCTGCGCCCCGTGAGCACGCTCCCGGGTCAGGACTCCGACCGGTACTGACGGCGCAACGCACCTCTAGGGCCCCGGGAACCACGCCTTGAACGCCCGCGCCCCCTCGTCGACGGTCAGCGCCGGGTCGTCCGCGCCCGTCCGGCCCAGCGTGAACCGGAGCACCGCCGTGTCCGACGAGCCCCGCACCGACGCCGTCGGTGTGCCGTCCACCGCCTGCCACACCCCGTCGACCACGCCGAACCGCAGGTCGACGGTCGGCCCGGTCAGCCCCACCACGGTCCCGGCGGCGGGCACCTCAACGGCGAGCGCCGGGAGCACGGCCGCGAGCACGACCGAGGTCGCCGTGACGACGTCCGCGCCGAGCGGCTCGTCCCGCCCGACCGCGGTGAGCGCGTCGTCCGCGTGCACGCCGGCCTCCATCGTGAACACCTGCAGTGCGAACGGCGCCGGGATCGCGCCGAAGGGAATCTCGACGGTGGCGCCGAGCTCCGCCGCGCGGTCGAGCTCCGCCACGAGCGCGGCCACCGACGACCGCAGCGCCGCCAGCACCTCCGGCCCGTCCCCGGCCGGCTCCGACCCCTCCCCGCTGCCCGCCTCGCCGAGCCGGGAGCGCCGCAGCGCGTCCGCCTCCATCGACGTGCCCCACGCGCCGTGGCGCGCCAGGTCGAGCAGCGACCACCCGGCGCACCGCGTCGGCCGGTCCCACCCGGCGTCGGGAAGGGCCTCCAGCACGGCGCCCCAGCAGCGGGCGACCGCCTCGCGGGCCTGCACGTCGGTCAGCATGCGGTGCGTCCTTCCTGACGGAGCTCGGCGCGGGTCGCGTCGGCGGCGCGAGTCGCGCCGGTCGTCTCGTTGAGGGCGAGCGCGGCCCGCAGCAGCGGCCCGGGGTCCCGTCCGGCGGCGCGCGCGGCGAGGCCGCGGAAGTGGTCGACCGCGCCGAGGCACAGCGCCCCGGACCCGACGACCACGACCAGTCCGGCCCACGGCGCGAGGAGCTCACCCAGGCGGGCCCCGGCGCCGGCGTCCCCGACGAGCGCGGCGGTCTCCGCGCACTCCGCGAGGACGAAGGCCCGGGCGGCGTCGTCGCCGAGCACCGCGAAGTCGTCGGCGGAACACCACCGCAGCAGCGCCGCGGCCTCGTCGAGCCGGCCCGCGCGGGCCGCCGCCACCGCGACGTGCACCCAGGTGCGCCCGCCCACGGTCTCCGCGACCCGGCGCAGCGTCGGGAGCGCCAGCTCGGGCGTGCCGCGGGCGGTGTGCAGCGTGAGGAGCTGGACCGAGTGGACCTGGCCGGCGTCGCCGTAGTGCCAGCGCTCGCCCTCGACGCGGAAGTGCTCGACGGCCTCGGCGGCGGCGTCGAGCGGGCCGTGGTGGAGCAGCATCGTCGCCCGCCACATGGCCGGGTACCAGAGGTGCAGCGGCCGGCCGAGCCGGACCGCGAGCGCGGAGGCCTCCTCGACCAGCGCGGCCGCCTCCGTCGTCGCGCCGAGCTCGAGCAGGTCGACCATCCGCAGGCGCAGCGCCTCGAACTCCCGCTCGCCGTCGCCGGCGGCGCGGGCGGCTGCGAGCAGTTCCGAGTCCGACGCCAGCCGGGCCTGCAGCGCGACCGGCGCCGCGAGGGTCGGACGGCGGGCCAGCAGGGCGTAGGCGAGCGCGCCCGGGTCGTCGGCCTGCCGGGCGAGCGCGACCGCCTCGTCGCCGAGCGCACCCGCCGTCGGGACGTCGCCGCCGTACCCGTGGGCGCGGGCCGCGGCCGCCAGCAGGCGGGCCCGCAGCCCGGGCTCGCCGTCCGGGGTGAGCGCGAGGGCCTCGTCGAGCAGGGCGAACGCGCGGGTGCCCCACTCCGCGCGCGGGAGCCGGCTGTCGAACAGGGCGTCCTCGTAGCCGAGCGCGGCCGCGGCCCGGGTGGCGTACCGACCGGGGGCGTCGGCGTCGGTCACGGCTGCGAACGCCGTCATGGCCGCGGGCAGGCGGCCCGCCCGACGCAGCGCCTCGGCGCGACGCAGGCATCGTCGGGCCTGGTCCTCGGGGCGTGCACCCGCGGCGACCCCGAGGTCGGACGCGCGGGCGAACAGCTCGGCCGCGTGCAACGGCTCGGTCTCCAGCGCGGCCTCGCCCGCGGCGCTCAGCGCGTCCGCGGCGCGCCCGGCCAGCGCGCCCCGGTCGAGCCGGCCGCCGAGGGCGGGGGCCTCGGCGTAGGCGTCGGCGAGGTGGCGTCCGACGAGCTCGACCCGCCCGCCGCGCCGGTCCAGCCACGCCGCGAACCGCTCGTGCAGCTCCGCGCGACGCGCGCGGGGGAGGGTCGCGTAGGCGGTGTCCCGGAGCAGCCGGTGCCGGTAGGTGTACGACGACGGGTCCATGACGCCCGCGTGCGGGCCGGTCAGCAGGCCGGTGCCGGTGAGCTCGGCGAGGGGGACGGCGGGCTCGGTGACGCCGAGGTCGGGCAGGGCGGACGCGGGCAGCGTGCGTCCGGCGACCGACCCCTGCCCGAGCAGCGTCCGCGACGGCTGCGGCAGCGCGTCGAGCTGGCCGAGGTAGATCGCCCGGACGGTGCTCGGCACCACCGGGTCGCCCGCGCGGCCCGCCTGCTCCCACGCCCGCAGCAGCTCCACGACGAACAGCGGGTTCCCGCCCGCGGCGCGGCGCACCTGCTCGACGACGGGTGCGGCGAGGTCGGGCGCGCGGTCGGTGACCAGCGCCGTGATCTCCTCGTCGGACAGGGGGTCCAGGACGAGCACCGCGCCGGCGGGTGCCGTGGCGCCGGGCCGGGCGGTGGTGACGACGAGGCGGGTCGCGCGGTGCGGCGCGGCCGTGGCGTGGTCGAGGAAGGCGAGCAGGTCGGGGCCGGCCAGGTGCACGTCGTCGAGCACCCACACCGGGGTCGGGCCGCCCGGGTCGCCCTCCGCGTCGAGCACCGCGGTCCACGACGCCCACAGCTCCTGCGGGTCACCGGAGAGCGGCTCCCCGCGCAGCAGCGCGCCCGTGTGCCGCGCGGAGACCTCGGCCCGGGTCCCGGTGTGGCCGTGGCGGGCGAGACGGGCGGCGACCCCCTCGGGCGTCACGCCCGCCGCGGTGAGCAGGGCGGCGACCGGCGCGTAGACGGGCTCCTCGCGCCGGACCCGCGCGAGCAGGACCGGGCCGGGGGTCCGGGCCCGGAACTCCTCGACGAGCCGCGTCCGGCCGACCCCGGGCGGGGCGAGCACGGTCAGGCGTTCCGCGCCGCGCGCCGCCCGGTGGGCGGACCGCAGGCGGGCGAGGTCGGCGTCGCGGCCACGGAGGCGGTCCCGGTCGGGATCGGCCGCGACCCGCCGTCCGAGGACCCGGTACGCGGCCACCCGCTCCGCCTTGCCCTTGAGCGCGACCTCGCCCAGCGCCTCCAGCGCGACGACCGTCCCGACCGCGAGGGCGGTCTCCGGCCCGACGACCACGGTGCCCGGCTCCGCGGCCGCCTGCAGCCGCGCGGCGGTGTTCACGACGTCGCCGGAGAGCCGCCAGGACCCGTCCGCGCCCCAGGTGACCACCACCTCGCCGGTGTGCACCCCGACCCGCGCGGCCAGCGTGCCGGACGGCAGGCCGAGCCCGGACTCGACGCCGGCCAGGGAGTCGATGATCGCGAGCCCCGCGCGGACCGCGCCGACGGCGTCGTCGGGACCGAGGACCGGCAGGCCGAACGTGGCCAGCACCGCGTCCCCGATGTACTTCTCGACCTGTCCGCCCGCGGCGGCCACCAGACCCGCGACCTGCGCGAAGTAGTGGTCCTGCAGCACCGCGACGTCCTCGGCGTCCAGCTCCTCCACCAGGCTCGTGAACCCGACGAGGTCGACGAAGAGGACGTGGACGAGGCGCCGTTCCGGGAGGCGCGCGGTCGTCACGCTCCACATTCAACACGGCGGGATCTCGCCGCGCATCGTCCCTCGGTCGGACCACTCACGCCGCGGCGAGCAGGCCGCGCCGGTACACGGAGCGTTCGAACCACAGCGTGGTCAGCGGCGGGATGCTCGCCGCGAGGCCGAGGACCGTCGTGCTCCACCGCCACCGGAAGGTCCGGGCCGCGAGCAGCGTGACGACCACGTAGGCGACGAACAGCGCCCCGTGGATCGGTCCGAAGATCGTCACGCCGAGGTCGTCGAACACGACGAGGTACTTGAACACCATCCCGATCAGCAGGCCCGTCCACGAGCAGGCCTCGGCGATCGCGACGGCGCGGAAGAGCGTGGCCAGGAACGGACGGGTCGACGTGGTCGTACGGGTCACGGGGCCGCATCCTTCCCGACGTCGGGTCGGTGCCGGTGTGAAGGCGACCGTGATGTCAGCGGTGGCACACGGCTGACGTCGAGCGCCCGTGGTGGGCCACCGCTGATCAGCCGCCCTGGTCGTCGGCGCTGTCGACGATCCGGCGGACGCTGTTGCGGTGGTAGCCGGTGAGCTCGGCGACCTCGGTGACGGTGACGCCGGCGTCGAGGGCCTGGCGCATCGCGTCGCGGAACTCGGCCTCCGCGGCGTCGGCGGCCTTGCGGGCGGCGTCGCGTTCCCGGAGGGCGGCGTCGAGACGCGCGCGCACTTCCCTCGGGTCCACCACACGACGGTGACGTGCACTGCAGATGGTGCATGACGCCGGAGGGCTCGTGCACCAGGTATGGTGCACTCATGAGCCCGCGCTGGCACCTGCACGCCCGACTGTTCCGGGGCACGCTCGACGCGCCGGTGCGCAACGAGCTCCGGACGGCCGAGGGCGACGACCGGGAGGCGCTCGAGCTGCTGGCCGACGACCTGCGGGAGCGCGGCTGGCGCGTGTGGCTCTACGAGCGGCACCCGGCCCGGCCCGGGAGCCTCGACGTGGCGGGCCGGCAGGAACGGTCGTGCGTCGTGCGGGAGTGGCGCCCGGTCTGATCAGCGCAGGGCCGTGGCGGCCGCGTGCAGGGTGCGCAGCTCCTCCCGGGCGAGGTCGCCGTAGGACGGTCCCTCGCCGTCGGACCAGCGGTCGAAGCCGCGGTGGAAGGCCTCGACGCCGAGGTCGGCGGCGATCGCCGCGGTCGCCTCGCCGGCCCCGCGGTCGCGCAGCACCGCCGCGAGGGTCCCGGTGAGGTGGGCGCGCTTGAAGGCGGCGCGTTCCCGGAGCTCGTCGTGGGTGCCGACCACGGCACGCAGGCGCGGACCCCAGTCCCGCTGCTCCGCCGTGAAGGCTGCCGTCGCGTGGTCGAGGGCGGCGGTCACGACCTCGAGCGGCGACGCGTCGTCGGGGGCCAGCGCGGCGCCGTCGGCGAGCAGGGCGGCGTGCTCCTCCTGGCCCGCGAACAGCGGCTCCCGCTTGTCGGGGAAGTGCCGGAAGAACGTCGCCTTCGTGAGTCCGGCGCGCTCGGCGACCTGGGCGACCGTCGTCGACTCGTAGCCCTGCTCGGCGTACAGGTCGATGGCCGCCCGCACGAGGCGCAGGCGGGCGTCCGGTTCCCAGCGGGCCACGGGCCGAGCGTAGCGATGAGACGAAGTCTCGTCACGGTGCTACGGTGATGAGACACGGTCTCATCGATGGAGGAGTTCGACATGCAGGTGTTCGTCACCGGCGGTACCGGGACCATCGGGTCGGCGGTCGTCGCCGAGCTGCTCGACGCCGGGCACGGCGTCCTCGGGCTCGCCCGCACCGAGCGGTCGGTGCAGGCCCTCACGGCGGCGGGCGCTGCGGTGGTCCGTGGCGGGATCGCCGACCTGGACGTGCTCCGGACGGCCGCGGCGGAGGCCGACGGCGTCGTCGACCTGGCCTTCGACCACGGCGGCGAGACCACCGACGCGGCGGCGCTGGACCGGTCGATCGCCGAGGAGGCGGCCGCGATGGACGCGCTCGGCCGGGCCCTCGTGGGCAGTGGTCGCCCCATCGTCACGGTGTCCGGCACGCCCTGGGTCCCGGGCCGCGCGTCGACCGAGGACGACCCGCTGCCGACCGGGGGGCCGGTGGCCGGGCGGGCCCGGTCGGTCACCGCCCTGCTCGCGCTCGCCGCGCGGGACGTGCGCTCGTCCGCGGTCCGCATCCCGCGCACCGCCCACGCCGACGGGAAGGGCGGCTTCGCCGGCCTGCTGACCGACCACGCCCGCCGCACCGGCGTGGCCGGCTACCCCGGCGACGGCGCCCAGCGCTGGCCCGCGGTGCACGCGCGGGACGCCGCGGTGCTGTTCCGGCTGGCCCTCGAGAAGGCCCCGGCGGGCACGGCCTGGCACGCGGTGGGCGACGAGGGCGACGCCGTCCGCGACATCGCCGCGGTGATCGGCCGGCGGCTCGGTCTGCCGGTCGCACCCGTGCCGGAGAGCGACTTCGGCCCGTTCGGTCCGATCTTCGCCATGGACCAGCCGTCCTCGAGCGCCCGGACGCGGGCGGAGCTGGGCTGGGAGCCGACGCACCCGTCGCTGCTCGAGGACCTGGAGCTGCTCGAGCCCTGAGCTCCTCCCCGGTTCAGCGCGCGGCCAGCAGCGCGCGGGTCACCGCGGCCGCCGCGGGGCTCACCGCCCCGCGGGGTCGCGCGAGCACCAGGCGCGCGCGGACGTCGGGGGCGTCGAGCGGCACCGCCACGAGCTCCTCGGAGCGCAGGGCGCCGAGGGACGCGGGCAGGACCGCCACCCCGAGGCCGCGGGCCGCGAGGCGGGCGAGGACCGTCGGGTCGCTCGCCTCGCAGGTCACCCGGACCGCGACGGACGCGCACGCCAGGTCGAACGCCTCGCGCAGCGCGTTGCCCTCCGCCGGGGCGACCACGTCCCGTCCGGCGAGATCGCCCGGCGTGACGGCGGACGCGGTCGCCAGCGGGTCGCTCGGGGGCACCGCGACGACGAGCGTCTCCTCGGTCACGACGTCGGTGACGAGGTCGTCGGCGACCCCGCCCGCCGCGCCGACCAGCGCCACGTCGAGCCGACCCTCGCGCAGCAGGGACCGCAGCCGTCCCGACCCGGCCTCGACCAGCGAGCAGGCGACCTGCGGGTGTGCGGCCGCGAAGTCGGCCAGCGCGCCGGGGACGTCGAGGAACGGTCCGCTCGTCACCATCCCGACCCGCGCCTCGCCGCGCAGCAACCCGTCGAGGTCCTCGACCACGCGCCGGACCCCGGCGACGGCGGCCAGGGCGGTGCGCGCGGCGGCCACCACCTCCACGCCGACCGCGGTCGGGCGGACCCGGTGTCCGGACCGGTCCAGCAGCTCGTGGCCGAGCTCCCGCTCCAGCTTCCGCACCTGCGCGCTCACGCCGGGCTGGGCGATCCGCAGCCGGTCGGCGGCACGGGTGAAGCCGCCGTCGTCGACGACCGCGACCAGGTACTCGAGCTGGTGGAGCTGCACGGTCATCACTGTTGCTTCTGGCGAGGGGCAGTAGCAAGTCTTGGACTTCTGATCGCGACCGGACCAGCCTCGTCGTCATGCACACCGTCCTGGTCCCCGGCGCCTGCCACGGCGCCTGGTGGTACGCCCCCGTCGTCGACGCCCTGGCCGCCCGCGGACGCACCGCCACCGCCCTGACCCTGCCCGGGCTCTGCGAGCGCGCGGACGAGCCGGGCGCCACGCTCGCCTCCCACGTCGCGGACGTGACGGCGACGGTCGCCGCGCTCGAGGGACCCGTCGTCCTCGTCGGCCACAGCTACGGCGGCATGGTGGTCGCGGGCGTGGCCGACGCGCTGCCGGAGAAGGTCGTCGGCCTGCTCTCGGTGGACGGGTTCGCGCCGGTCGACGGGGACTCGTGCTGGTCGAGCGTCGACGACGC
This sequence comes from Actinomycetospora soli, assembly GCF_021026295.1. Taxonomy (GTDB): domain Bacteria; phylum Actinomycetota; class Actinomycetes; order Mycobacteriales; family Pseudonocardiaceae; genus Actinomycetospora; species Actinomycetospora soli. The sequence goes on along the minus strand of NZ_JAJNDA010000004.1, from coordinate 142,764 downwards.
GATGCGCGGCTGGTACATCGAGGCCTCCGGACGGACCGGCACGGGCGTCGACCCCATGCCGTGGTTCGACCCGCGGACCACGCCGCACCCGCTGGCGTCGCTGGTGCAGCGGATCGAGCTGACCGGCGCCTACCGCGGCATCCGGCACTACGCCCTCGCCGCCGACCCGACCTGGACGCCGCACTCGCCGTTCCCGGCGCTCGCCGCGCGCCTGCGCACCGACCCCGCCTGGACCGTCACCGACCTCCCGACCACGCACAACGTGCTGCGGGAGGGCCCGGACGTGCTCGTCGCCGCGATCGAGGCGCTCCTCGCGGAGGTCGACCGGGCAGGATGACCGGCCGTGGCAGCACCCGACTCCTCTCGACGCGACCAGGACCCGACCCGGCTCTCCGACCGCGAGGGCGGCGCCGAGGGCTCGTTCCCCCGCCGTCAGGCCGCGACCCGGCGCTTCACCCTCGGCGCGCCGCGGGGGGTGACGGTCGCCCCGGACGGGTCGCGCGTGGTCTTCCTGCGCAGCCGCGCCGGCGACGACCCCGTCACCTGCCTGTGGGTGCTCGACGTCGCGACCGCCGAGGAGCACCTCCTCGTCGACCCGCTGACCCTCGACGTGCCTGGCGAGGAGGACCTGCCGCCGGAGGAGAAGGCCCGCCGCGAGCGGGTCCGCGAGCAGTCCGGCGGGGTCGTGGACTACGCGACCGACCGCGCCGTCGACACCGCCGCGTTCGTGCTCTCGGGCCGGGCCTTCACCGTGTCCCTGCACCTGGGTGCGGCGCCGCAGCCGCTGCCCGTGGAGGGCCCGGTCGTCGACCCGCGGCTCTCGCCGGCCGGCGACGCCGTCGCCTTCGTGCGCGGCGGGGCGCTGCACGTGCTGGTCGACGGGCAGGAACGGGTCCTCGCGACGCCCGAGGCCGAGCACGTCACCTACGGCCTGGCCGACTTCGTCGCCGCCGAGGAGATGAACCGCTACCGCGGGTTCTGGTGGGCGCCCGACGGCGGGTCGCTCGCGGCGGCGCGCGTGGACGACGCCGCCGTCACCCGCTGGCACATCGCCGACCCGGCCAACCCCGACCGCGAGCCGACCGTCGTCGCCTACCCCGCCTCGGGCACCACGAACGCGACCGTGACGCTGCACCTGCTCGGCCTCGACGGGTCGCGCGTCGACGTCGAGCAGCCCGACGAGTACCTCGCCGACGTCCACTGGGACGCCCACGACCTGCTGCTCACCACCTCCACCCGCGACCAGGAGGCGATCAGCCTCCGCCGCGTGGACCCGTCGTCGGGAAGGGCGTCGGTGGTGCGCACCGACACCGACGACGCCTGGGTCGACCTGGTGCCCGGCGTCCCGGCGCATCTCGACGACGGGTCGCTCGTCTGGTGCGCCGACGCGGACGACGCGCGGCGGCTGGTCGTGGACGGCGAGGTCGTGACGGGGCCGGAGTGGCAGGTCCGCGGGGTCGCGGCGGTCGACGGCGCAACGGTGCTGCTGACGGCGTCGCGGACCGGGACGCCGACGTCGACGGTCCTCGCGGTGTGGTCGCGCGAGGCGGGCGTGTCGGTGGTGAGCGCCGAGCGTGGCATCGCCTCGGGCCGGCTCGCCGGCGGGACGCTCGTGGTCTCCCAGGCCTCGCTGGAGCACGACGGGTCGGTGACGACGGTGCGGGGACCCGGCGGGTCGACGGTGATCCGGTCGTTCGCGGAGTCGCCGGGCCTCGAGCCGCGGGTGCACCTGTTCCCGGCGGGGGAGCGGGGGCTCGCGACCGCGGTGCTGCTGCCCCGCCACCACATCCCGGGCTCCGAGCGGCTCCCGGTGCTGCTCGACCCCTACGGCGGCCCGCACTCCCAGCGCGTCCTCGACGCCCGCGGCGCCTTCCTGACGAGCCAGTGGTTCGCCGACCAGGGCTTCGCGGTGGTGGTGGTCGACGGTCGCGGGACGCCGGGACGGGGGCCGGCCTTCGAGCGGGCCGTCGACGGCGACGTGGCGGGCCCGGTGCTCGACGACCAGCTCGCGGCGCTCGAGGCGGCGGCGCACGAGGTGGAGGACCTCGACCTCTCGCGGGTCGCGATCCGCGGCTGGTCGTTCGGGGGCTATCTCGCGGCGCTGGCGGTGCTGCGGCGTCCGGACGCGGTCCACGCGGCGATCGCGGGCGCCCCGGTGACCGACTGGGCGCTCTACGACACCCACTACACCGAGCGCTATCTCGGCACCCCGCAGGACCGCCCGGACGCCTACGAGCGCTCCTCGATCATCGCCGACGCGGGCCGTCCCGCGACCGACGCGGCGCCGAATCGTCCGCTGCTGCTCATTCACGGGCTCGCGGACGACAACGTCGTGGCCGCCCACACGCTGCGCATCTCCTCGGCGCTGCTGGCCGCGGGGCGCCCGCACCAGGTGCTGCCGCTGTCGGGGGTCACGCACATGACACCGCAGGAGGTCGTGGCGGAGAACCTGCTGCGCCTGCAGGTCGCGTTCCTGAAGGAGTCGCTGGGGATGTAGGTCGGGCCCTCCCCGGGTGGCAGGAAAGCGTCGTTGCTGTCATCCAGTGGCAGGGAAACCACATCGTCGATCGGCCCCGGGAAATCCGGGCCCCGAGTTTCTCCAAACCGCACCCACGCGGAGTCCCGACCGCCGACCCTGAGTCCCGGATCGGGGGCACGGCGGACGGTGGAGGAGTCGGGTGGGCGCGGCGGACGTGCGGCTGGAGGTGGTGCGCGGCCCCGGCGGGGTCGTGGTGCTCGCCGACGGGCGGCCCCTGCCCGTGCCACCGGGCGGCGACCCCCGCGCGGTGGCCCTCGCGGCCGCCCGGCGGCACGCCGCGCGGCGCGGCGGGGTCCTGCGGGTCGAACTCGTCGACGGCGGGGTCACCCGGCTCGCGGTCGGCCCCGCCGGTCCGGTCGAGGCCTTCCCGACGACGGGCCCGGTCGCGCCGGCGCCGGTCCCTCCGGCCGCCGTGGAGGAGTCGCCGCCGGGGTCGCCCTCGCCGTGGCGACGCCCGACACCCGTCGTGTCCCGGGACCGACGCCCGGTCGGTTCCCTCGTCGCCGCGGCCCTGGTGGCGGTCGCGGTCCTGGTCGGTGCGGTCGGCACCGGCGTCGCGACGCTGGCGTCCTCACAGGCGCTGCCCGACTCCTGCCGCCCGGTCACGCTCTATGCCGTCGGCGGGGCGGGCGGCGCGTCGGACGTGCTCACCGCCGTCACCGACCCCCTGGCCCAGCAGTTCGGGGAGAAGGTCTCCGTGGTCACCGTGCCGCCACCCGCGGCCGGGGGTTCCTACGCGGCGAGCGAGTCGGCCGCCGTGGGCGCGCTCTCCGACGCGGTGGGCGACCACGTCGAGGGCTGCCCCACCGGCTCGATCATGCTCTTCGGCTACTCCGCCGGCGCGCAGGTCGCCGGGGATCTGGCCTCGCGCATCGGCACCGGTCTCGAGCCCCGCATCCCCGCCGACCTGGTCCGGGCGGTCGGTCTGTTCGGCGACCCGGCCCGCAGCCCGGCCACCCGGGCGGTCCCGGAAGGCACCACCGGCCAGGGCGTGCTCCCGCCGCGCGCGGTCGGCTTCGGCACCCTCGACGCCCGCACCATCGAGATCTGCGCCCCCGGCGACCCGGTCTGCGACAGCCCGCCGACCGCCGGCGACGCCTCCCTCGAGACGGCCCTGACCTCGCCCGTGCACGGCACCTACTCCGAGCTCCCGATCGCCCAGGGCACCACCGCGCCGCAGTGGGCGGTCGCCTCGCTCGGCAAGGTCGTCGCGGCGGTGCCCACCGACGCCGGTCCGGCGCCGAGCACCACCACCGCCCCGCCGACCACGACCGCCGGCTCGTCCGCGACCCCGCCTTCCTCCGGAGAGTCCGGGTACGAGGAGGAACCGGGCGCCGCGACCACGCAGGTACCGGGATCGACCGCCGGGACGACGACGGGTGCCCCCGGCTCGGGTGGGGCGACGGTCACCCGTGCGCCCGGTTCCGCGGACGACGGTTCGGACGGCGTCACGGTCACTCCGGAACCCGGCGCGGAGGGCGCCGGGTCGCCCAGGGCCACGCGCGCGCCGGGCGCAGCGGAGAGCGGCTCCGGAGGGGTCACGGCGACCCGCACGCCCGAGGGCGGGGCCACGGCGACACGCGTCCCTGAGTCCGGGGCGGAGGACGAACCGACCTCGACCCGCGCACCGTCCGGGAGCCGGGGCGACAGCGGCGACATCGACGACATCGACGACATCGACGACATCGACGACACCGGCGACACCGGCGACACCGGCGACACCGACGTCACGGGGACGCGGGCACCGCGGTCGTCCGGCTCCGCCACGGTCACCCGTGCCCCGGGCGGGGACGCCGACGAGACCACCACGACGGACCCGCCGAGTACGGGAGAACGGCAGGACCCGTCGTCGGGAACGGAGGACGACGGCGGGCAGGGACGCGAGACGAAGGCGACCTTCGCGCTGACCGACGGCCTCGAGGGCTTCAAGTCCACGCCGTGGAACAACCAGAACGCCACCGATCCCTCGGGCGCCGAATCGCCGAACGTGCCCGGCCGGGAGGCGGTCAAGTTCGAGATGCCGGGCGGCGGCAAGCGCACCGAGGCCGAACCCGACATCCCGGAGTTCCAGGACGGCGAGACGACGTTCGTCGGCTACTCCGGGTTCTTCGAGCAGGGCTTCCCCACCGACACCGGCACGTGGCAGCTGATCATGCAGTTCAAGCAGCCGGGGACGGGGAGCCCGCCGCTGGCGGTGGAGGTCGGGAACGGGCAGCTGCGGCTGGCGAACAACGGCGGGAACCAGAAGGACTTCTGCCCCGTCGGCCCGGGCGCGTTCTCCTTCCAGCTCGGCATCACGTTCGGCGGGGCGATCGACGCCTACTGCAACGGCGAGCAGACGCTCTCGGGCTACCGCACCCCGGAGTCGAACGTGAAGGGCAGCGCCTACCTCAAGACCGGCATCTACCGCGACGAGTCCATCGGCCAGGACAGCACGCTCTTCCTCAACGACCTCAAGATCGGCGACGACCTGGAGTCGGTCTCGGGCCTGGCGGGAGCGGGGTCCGGCGCCGGCGCGGGCTCCGACGTCGGCACGGGTTCCGACGCCGGCACGGGCTCCGGCGCCGCCGTGGACGACGACGGTGAGCGTGCCGCCACGCCGACGAGGAGCCGTGCGTCTGCTGCGGCCGCGCCGCCGACGACGCGCAGCACCGCGAGCGCCCGACCCGCGGCGGCTCCGGCCGCGTCGTCGGAACGGTCGGCGGAGACGGCGGACGTGCGCGGCCGGCAGGTGTGCGACAAGTTCGGGTCGACCGAGATCGCGGGCGGCGCGTTCCTGGTCCAGAACAACGAGTGGGGTGCGGCCGACGGGCAGTGCATCACCGCCACCACGCAGGGCTTCACGGTCGACTCCGGGGAGCACAGCAAGGACGACGCGCCGGCCTCCTACCCGTCGATCATGTCCGGCTGCTGGATGGGCACCTGTACCGAGGGCACCACCCTGCCGCGTCGCATCAGCGAGCTCGGCCCGATCAGCTCGAGCATCGCGGGCGAGATTCCGGCCGGTACGACGTCCAACCTCGCCTACGACCTCTGGGCCGACAGCACGCCGAGGAAGGACGGCCACAACGACGCCGTGGAGTTGATGATCTGGTTGACGGAGACCGGGGGGATCAAGCCGATCGGGCAGCCGGCGGGGACGGCGACCATCGGCGGCGCCGGCTGGGACGTCTGGAAGGGCGAGAACGGCGGGGTCGCCGTCATCTCCTACGTGCGCCAGGGCTACGTCGACGAGGCCGACGACCTGCCGCTCACGGACTTCGTGAACGACGCCGTCGCGCAGGGCTCGGTGCAGGCCTCCGCCTTCCTGACGAACATCCAGGCGGGCTTCGAGCCGTGGACCGGTGGACCCGGGATGGCCCTGACGCGGTTCGACGTGATCTACGGGGGTGGGTGAGCCGACCCCGACACCGGGTACTGCTCCGGGCGTCGACGACCGAGGGAGTGTGGCCGTGAGGGCGAGCGATCTGTTCGTGCGGTGTCTGGAGGCCGAGGGCGTGGAGTACGTCTTCGGGGTACCCGGCGAGGAGAACGCCGACGTGCTCATGTCCATGCGCGACTCGGCGATCCGCTTCGTCCCGACCCATCACGAGTCCGGGGCCGCCTTCATGGCCGACGTCTACGGTCGGCTCTCCGGTCGCCCCGGGGTGTGTCTGTCGACCCTCGGGCCGGGCGCGTCGAACCTGGTCACGGGCGTCGCGAACGCCAACATGGACAACTCGCCGGTCGTCGCGCTGACCGGGCAGGGCGCCACGACGCGCCTGCACAAGGAGTCCCACCAGGCGATGAACGTCGTGGAGATGTTCACGCCGATCACGAAGTGGACCACCTCCCTGCGGGACGAGACGACGATCCCCGAGGTGATCCGCAAGGCGTTCAAGCTCGCCGTCGCGGAGAAGCCGGGCGCCACCCACGTGGAGCTGCCCGAGGACATCGCGAAGCACGAGGTGGAGAGCGCGCCGATCGTGCCGCCGGAGAAGGTGCGGCGCCCGGTGCCCGACGAGAAGTCGGTGCAGGCCGCGCTCGACCTGATCGCCCGGGCCGAGCGGCCGGTGCTGCTGGTCGGGCAGGGCTGCGTCCGGACCCGGGTGAGCCGCCAGCTGCAGCGGTTCGTCGAGGAGACCGGCATCTACGCCGGCATGACGTTCATGGGCAAGGGTGCGCTGTCCGACCGCCACGAGCGCAGCCTCTACGCCGTCGGCCTCGGGTCGCGTGACTACGTGACCGAGGTGTTCGAGGCCGCCGACCTCGTGATCGCGGTCGGCTACGACATGGTCGAGTGGCCGCCCTCGCGGTGGAACATCGGGCGCACGAAGCGGCTCCTGCACATCGACTTCGACCCCGCCGAGGTCGACGGCGCCTACCGCCCCACCGTGGAGATCGTCGGCGACATCGCCGCCGCCCTGTGGGCGATCAACGAGGGGCTCGGCGAGCGGCACCGGTTCCCGGACATCGACGCCCACGCCCGGGCCCGGGCGAACCTGACCGAGGAGATCACCGAGGGCGGGGCGTCGTCGGAGGCCGAGACCGGCGACTTCCCGATGAAGCCGCAGCGCATCCTGGCCGACCTGCGCGCCGAGATGGACGACGACGACATCCTGATCTCGGACGTCGGCGCCCACAAGATGTGGGTCGCGCGGCACTACCCGACCTACACCCCGAACAGCTGCATCATCTCCAACGGCTTCTGCTCGATGGGGATCGCCGTCCCGGGTGGGGTCTCCGCGTCGCTCGTGCACCCGGACCTGCGGGTCGTGGCGATCTCCGGGGACGGCGGGTTCCTCATGAACGGCGCGGAGCTCGCGACGGCGGTCCGCCTCGGGGTCGCCCCGGTCAACCTCGTCTGGGAGGACAACGGCTACGGCCTGATCTCCTGGAAGCAGGAGGTCGAGTTCGGCCGCCACTTCGGTACCGACTTCCCCTCACCGGACCTCGTCAAGGTCTCCGAGGGCCTCGGCTGCCACGCCCGTCGGCTCGAGAGCGCCGACGAGCTGCGCCCGGCCCTCAAGGAGGCGTTCGACCGCCGCGACCGGCCGTCGGTCATCGTGATCCCGGTCGACTACCGGGAGAACGTGAAGCTGACGAAGCGGCTCGGGCAGCTCATCGCGCGCTGAGGACGCCCGGTCAGGTCCGCTCCACCCGGCGGACCTGACCACCCGGGCGCCACGACTCGATGACCAGCCGGTCGCCCGTAGCGTTGATGCGGGTCAGCACCACCTCGGTGACGTCGAGCGCGAACGCCGCACCCTCCTCCGCCGGCGGCCCCGGGACGGCCCGCCCGGACACCTTGGCCTCGCCCGGCCACGCTGAGGGGTCCTCCGGCGGGTCGACCGACGGCGAGTGCAGCGCCACCCGGGGGTCGCGCCGCACGTCGGCCAGTTTCAGCGATCCCGGCATCATGCCGAAGGTCAGCTCCCCGTCGGCGAACTCGTTCTCGATCCCGCTGATGCGCGGCGACCCGTCGGCCCGCAGCGTCGCCATCGTCTTGTGCTTGCCGCGCTCGAAACACGCCCGCACCGCGGCGGCCAGCTCGGGCGCCGCCGTCTCGACCTCGCTCCACGTCGTCACGCGGCAGGTCTAGCAGCGACCCCCGACAGCGTCACCGACGACGCGGATTCCCTGCCACTGGATGACAGCAACGACGCTTTCCTGCCACCGGGGGAGCCTGCCACCGGGGGAGCTTGCCACCGGGGAGCCCGCCACGGGGGAGGGAACCGGGCTCAGCGGTCCGCCACGGACCCCGGCCGGTGCGGCACCGCGTCGACGACCTCGTCGACCGAGCCGTACGTGCCCGCGGGCAGGGCGGCGAGTGCCGTCAGCGTCTTCTCGTCGACCTCACCCCGGTCGGTCGCGTAGGCGACGAGGTCGTTGCGCTCCGACGGGAAGTTCGCGCCCTGGAGCGCCTTGCGGACGCGGGTGTCGTCTCGATCGGTCATCCCTGCAGCTGCCCGACCCGCGTCCTTCTTCACACCCGATGTCCTTTCGCGAGCGAAGCATCCAGACTGGCTCCACGTGACCACCGCCGAGCAGCGCCGCGCCGCCACCAGCACCCTCGGCACCCCGCTCCTCGTCGCCGCGATCGTGCTCGTGGCGCTCAACCTGCGCGGGCCGATCGTCGCCGTGAGCCCGGTGGTCGACGCGATCCGTGCCGACCTCGGGGTCTCCGCCGCGGTCGCCGGGCTGCTGACGAGCCTGCCGGTCCTCGCCTTCGCGCTCGCGTCGCCGCCGACGTCGTGGATGATCGGCCGCATCGGGCCGGAGCGTGCGATGCTCGTCGGGCTCGGGGTGCTGTCGGTGGGCACCGTCCTGCGCTCGACCGACGGGGTCGTCGGGGCACTCGCGGGAACTGCGCTGATCGGGGCCGGCATCACCGTGGGCAACATCGTCGTGCCCGTGGTGGTCGGCCGGGACTTCCCGCACCGCTCCGGCACGGTGTTCGGCGTCTACACCGCGACGATGAACATCGGTTCGATGCTCACGCTGTCGCTCACGGTGCCGATCGCCGACGGCGTGGGCTGGCGGCTCGCGCTCTGCACGTACCTGCTGCTCGCGCTCGCCGCCGCGGTGGTGTGGACCCTCGCGACCCGTCGTCGGGACGGAGCACCGCGGGTCCGGGCGGAGGAGGAGGGCGAGCCCGCCCGCGCGCCGTCGTCACAGCCGGTCGGCTGGCTGCTGCTGCTCGCCTTCGGGGCGCAGTCGTTCTCGTACTACGGCCTCACCGCATGGCTCCCGGAGGTCCTGCGCGACCTGCGCGGGCTGGACGCGGCGACTGCCGGCGTCGCGTCGTCCCTCTTCCAGATCCTCGCGGTCGTCGGGGCGCTGGTGACGCCGCTGGTCGCGCGACGGGCGAGCCTGCGGGTGGCGTTCATCCCGGTCGCGGCCGCCTTCCTGGCGCTGCCCGGCGGGCTGCTGCTCGCACCCGCGCTCTGGCCGCTGTGGTGCTCACTCGCGGGCGCCGCCCAGGGCGGCGGTTTCACCGTCATCTTCTCCGCGGTGCTGGCCGCCAGCCGCACGTCGACCGAGAACCGGCGACTCGCCGCGTTCGTCCAGGGCGGCGGCTACCTGCTGGGTGCGCTGGGGCCGTGGCTCGTCGGGGCGGTGCACGAGGCCGGGGATCCGCCGTCGTGGGACGTGGCGCTCGCCGTCGTGCTCGGGGCGCTCGCGGTCCTCGCGACGGCGGGCTGGTCGGCGCTGACCCGGCTGCGGGCTCAGTAGCTGCGCGGCATGCCCAGCACGTGCTGGCCGACGTAGGCGAGCACGAGGTTGTTGTTCACCGGTGCCACCTGGTAGAGCCGGGTCTCGCGGAACTTGCGCTCGACGTCCCAGGTGTCGACGAAGCCGTAGCCGCCGTGGGTGTCCAGGCACGCGTTGCCGGCCTGCCAGCTCGCCTCGCTGGCCAGGAACTTCGCGAGGTTGGCCTGCTCGCCGCACTTCTCCCCGGCGTCGAACAGGGCCGCGGCGCGGTAGCGCATGAGGTCGGCCGCCCCGACCTGCGCGTAGGCCCGGGCGAGCGGGAACTGCACGCCCTGGTTGGCGCCGATCGGACGCCCGAAGACCTCCCGCTGGTTGGCGTAGGCGGTCGCGCGGTCGATGAACCAGTAGCCGTCGCCGACCGCCTCGGCGGCGAGCAGGATGCGCTCGGCGTTCCAGCCGTCGATGACGTAGCGGAACCCCTGCCCCTCCTCGCCGATCAGGGCGCTCGCGGGCACACGCATGTCGTCGTAGTGCACCTCGTTGGTGGCGTAGTTGAACATCGTGCGCACCGGGGTGACCTTCAGCGTGTCCGGCGCGTCGGACCGCACGGCGCGCAGGTCGACGAGGAAGAGGCTGATCCCCTTCGTGCGGTCCTTCGGGTCCTCGGCGCGCGGCGAGGTGCGGGCCAGGACGAGCGCGAGGTCGGACTGCTCCAGTCGGCTCGTCCAGTTCTTGTGCCCGGAGATGACGTAGTCGTCGCCGTCGCGGACCGCCGTCGTGCGGATGTCGGTGGTGTTCGACCCGGCCTCGGGCTCGGTGATCGAGAAGGCCTGGAGTCGGATCGACCCGTCCGCGATCCCGGGGAGGTAGGTCTTCTTCTGCTGCTCCGACCCGTGCTTGAGCAGCGCGCCCATCGTGTACATCTGCGCGTGGCAGCCGGCCGAGTGCCCGCCTGAGCGGTTGATCTCCTCGAGCACGATCGAGCCCTCGGTGATCCCGAGCCCGCTGCCGCCGTACTCGGTCGGGATCAGCACCGCGAGGTAGCCGGACTCGGTCAGCGCGTCGACGAAGGCGTCGGGGTACTCGCGGTTGCGGTCGCGCTCGCGCCAGTACTCGTCGGGGAACCGTGCGCACAGCTCCCGCACCCGCCCGCGCAGCTGCTCCTGCGCCTCGGTCGTGACGCCGACGGGAGTCGGGGTGCTGGGCATCGGTGCGCTCCTCGGGGTGGTCTCTCCGGCTCGAAGACCATCTTCCCTTCCCGACGGCGGGTGCGCTCAGCTCCGTGCGGCGGCCGCCGGTGCGCGTGGTCACGGGAACAGGTCGTCGACACACGCGACGCCGGAACGACGAACGGCCGCCACCCGGAGCGGGTGACGGCCGTTCGGTGGGACCGGGATCAGGCGGGGCGAACGTCCGTGAGGTTCGCGTAGACGATCACGTTGGCCTCATAGCTGCGGGCGGCCGGATCGAAGATGCCGCCGCAGGTGACGAGGCGGAGCTGGGCGTCCGGGGTGTCCCCGTAGACCATCTCCGACGGGAACGCGGCCTTCGGCACGGTGTCCACGTTCGACACGGTGAAGACCGCCGTCTGACCGTCCTCGCGCTTCACGAGAATCTGGTCGCCCGCCTTGGTGTCGGCGAGCTTGTAGAAGATGCCGGGCTTACCGCTGCCGTTGACGTGGCCGAGGATCACCGACGGGCCGAGCGAGCCCGGGGTGGGGCTCTGGTCGTACCAGCTCGCCTGCATCGGCGTCTGCAGCGACGGCACCTCGAGCGATCCGTCGGCCTTCAGACCGGTCTCGATCAGCGAGGACTCGGCGCCGATCGAGGGGACCGACACCGAGGTGGGCTTGGACGCTGACAGCGTCTCCACACCGGAGCCGCCGCTGCCGCCGCGAGATCCGCCGGAGGTCCCCACGGCGACGAGCGCGATGAGCGCGAGCAGGACGACGATGCCGATACCGATCTTGCCGGTGATCGAGTCGGTCTTCGACGGCCCCCGGGTCGGAGGAGTCTCGGTCGTCTCACTCACGCGTCAACCTCGATCACTGGAAGGAGCCGTCCCCGGTGTCGACGCCGCCCTTGGGCACGCTGGAGACCTGGGTCGCGTTGACGACCTGGGGCACGTAGGTCGGCGCGGCGTAGCGGTCGCAGCCGCAGCCGTGGTCCCAGTACTTGCCGTAGTAGCGCTTTCCGTAGTCACCGAAGACCGGGACGGGGTAGGGGCTGTACTGGATGACCGTGTTGTTGCCACTCGGCCCGGTCGGCGTGGTCGGCGAGTCCGTCCCGCCGTCGGGGATGAGGTCCGTGACGGCGTCGACCACCGTGTCGATGAGACCACCGTCAGCGGTGGCGTCCTCCAGCGGCGTGTCAGTGGTGGCGTCCTCGAGGGGCGTGTCGGTCGTAATCCCGTCGAGAAGGTCGTCAACGACGGGGATGCCGCCATCGTCGCCGGCGGTGCCGTCCTGCGCGAAGGCCGGCGCGGTCGCCATGAGACTGGCGAGGAGCACCCCCAGCATCAGCACGAGGAGCCGCCCAAGGGTTCCAGCCCTCGTCTTCCGTGTCTTCACGTGAGTCCCTTCTGCATGCCCATCGCGCCCTCTGACGTCACCGGCGGCTGCTGGTCTGTCGCCGGACGTGAGCCACCTGTTACGTCGACAACGCTCGGCGGCCGCCGACGTTTCGTCACGATCTCGTAACGACGCCGCAGCTTGGCCACGAACCGGTCGGCCCAGGCAGGAGAAAGGAAGCTGAGGTACGTCGTGACCATGAGCGTCGAGAAGAAGCCGACCACCATGGAGATCTCGATGGACAGGTGGAGGAGTACGCCCAGACCGAGCACCCAGGGTCGAGCCCACCGGTTCCAGACCAGCACCCCGATGGCGAACTCGGTTCCGAGTGCGCCGAAAGTCATGATGTTGCTCGCGACTGCGGAGTCCGTCAGGAAGGCCGGGGTGGCAATCCGCTGGACGTCGCCGATCCGGAGAGCGAAGCTCGTCGCCAGCCCGTCGCCCCAGAGGCGCCCCTGCAGCTTCGCCCAGACCGTTGACAGGTAGATGACGCTGACGTGGATCTGGATGAGACGCATCGCCCAGGGCGCGTGCAGTGGGCTTTGCCAGAACCTGTCCGGCGAGCTGCGCCACCTGTCCCAGGAGAGCGCCGCACCGGCGGGTGCCAGGACGAGCAGGAAGGCGAGCACCCGTAGCAGACCGTCACCGCCATTGAAGATCATGTTGTTGCGTCGTTCGAAGGAGACGACAGCGACGAACACGAGAAGCGTCGCCAGGCGGGTCTGGAAGCCGAGCACCGTTGCGACGGACGCGACGACGGCGATCGCCCACAGCGCGAGAATGGCGGCGCTGGAGTCCAGCAGGAAGAGCAGCGTCCACGCTCCCGGTCCCAGGGGTGGGGGGGACGGCATGAGCCCGCTCGGCCCGAAGAAGGTGAGGAGGTCTGGAGCGAGAGACAGCAACCAGACGAAGACGACCAGGCCGAACACGATCCGCAGCAGAGCGAGAGGTGTGGTCGACGTGGGTGCGAACCAGAAGCTGTTCCAGGCCTGTACCGGGTGAAGCCGGGCTCCATCGTTGGGACTCATGAGTCGCCGCTCATCACACGGCCGAGGAACTCGTCCTTCCAGGGGCCGTAGTCGGGTCCGGGGCCGGGAGGAAGTGACGTCCGTGTGCGTTTGATGATCTGGACCTCGCGCACCGGGCGGCCCTCCGCACGGTCGGACGCCGTCAGCCACCTGGCATACGGGAGCCAGGCCGCGCGGGCCTGGCGACCGGCCCAGAGCTGCTCCTCGTACTTGCGCCATCGATAGTCACGAAGGGCCTCGGCCCCGCGGTCGACGTCGAACCCGCGGTCACGGATGGTCCCGTCCAGGTACACGACTCGGGCGATGACGAAGGACGTGTCGGCGCGCGGATCCGGTGAGAAGACGCCCCACGTCTGGTTGAGCCCCAACGTGGCGAGCGCCGGATAGGTCCACGGCGCAACGAGGGACTTCAGCGCTGACGTCGGCATGTTGATGGACAGCACGGCTGCCAGCAAGACGATGAGGAACGCGCTGATCGCCCACCGTCCGCGCCTCGTCGAGACCCATCCCGACACGACCTCGCGGCCACTGTCCCCATGACTGGTGACGGAAGAGTCCTGATCCGGTTGGACGTGGCCGGCTTCTCGCGAGCCGGTGACCACCCCGACTCCCTGATGCTGTGTCCCGTCGGTCGTGTCTACGGCGCCGTTGCCGGCGCCGGCGCTGGGCGGGCCTTCGTTCTCGCGGCTTGAATTCACGGAGCTCACTGCGTCGGCCGGGGTCTGGGCGCTCGAGGTCTCGGACCCGTCGCCGACGGACGTGCTCACGAGCAGCACGGAGGTGGTGGGCGCCACAGCACGGCAGGCACGCTAGCCCACGTGACTACCCGCCAGTACCTCGGCTCCGGTTGGGACAGCGACGCGTGGCTCGTCGACGGCACGTGGGTGGAGCGCACCGCCAAGCGGCCCGACGTCGAGCCGTGGCTGCGCACCGAGACGACGTTGCTGCCCTGGCTCGCGCCGCAGCTGCCGCTCGAGGTGCCCCGACCCGTCGTCGGGAAGGAGGACCCGCTGACGGTGCGTCACCGGCTCGTCCCCGGCCGGCCGGTTGATCCGGACGACGCTCCACACCTCGGGACCGCTGTCGGGGAGTTCTTGGTGGCGCTGCACGGCGTCGACCTCGGGGAGGCGGTCGCCCGGGGGCTCCCGCTGCCGGAGCGCACGGCGGCGCTGCGGGACGCGCACTTCGACCGGTTCGCGGCCGAGGTCGTGCCGCGCCTGCCGGCGGGGACGGGCGCGTGGCTGCGTGAGCGCCTCGCCCTGCTGCGGGACGCGCCGGCCTCCGTCGTCGTCCACGGCGACCTGTCGGCGGACCACGTGCTCGTGCACGACGGCCGGGTCTCCGGGGTGATCGACTGGGGCGACGCGCGGGCGGGTGATCCGGCCAAGGACCTGGTCTGGCCGCTGCACCAGGCGGGGCCGGACGTCGCCCGGGAGGCCGCGGCGGCCTACGGCGTCACCGACGAGCTCGCCGCCCGGGCGCGGGCCTGGCTCGACGTCGGGCCCTGCTATGCGGTCACCCACGGTGACGACGTCGGCGATCGGGGACTGGTCGCCGAGGCGTTGACCTGGTTTCCTGCGCTCTGACGCACGGGTAACTCAGCACTGATCGTCGGGGATCGGAGGAGTGCCATGCGGTGGAGTCCGCCCGGATGGGACGTGATGGTGGGCTTCGGGCTCACCACCGTGGGACGTGCGGCCATCGGCGTCACCGGCCTGCGGCACCGGTCCGTCAGCCCGACCGAGCAGGTCACGCACCCCGGTCGGGGCCCCGTGGTGCTGCTCGGTGGCCTCTGCGAGACCGGGCCGTGCCTCGATCCGATGGCCCGGTGGCTGACCCGGCTGGGTTACGACGTGCATCCCTTCACCCTCGGCTCGGGCATGGGCTGCGCCCAGCGCACGGTCGACTCGCTGGCTCGCCGGGTCCGGGCGATCGCCGACGAGGCCGGCGAGCCGGTCCGGATCGTCGGGCACAGCCGCGGAGGGCAGTTCGCGCGGGCGGTCGGTGCCGCGACGCCCGAGTCGGTGTCGCAGCTGATCACCATCGGTACGCCCTTCGACCGCTGGGGCGGCCTGACCCCGCAGATGGCCGCCGTCGCCTGGGGCATGGCCGCGATCGGCAGCGCCGGGATGCCGGGTCTGTTCGGCCTGGGCTGCATGATCGGGCGCTGCTGCGCGGACTTCCGCGACACGCTGCGCGCCCCGTGGCCCGCCGAGGTGCCGTTCACCAGCATCTACAGCCGCACGGACGGAGCGGTGCCGTGGCGCTCCAGCCACGACCCGTACGCCCGCAACGTCGTCGTCCCAGGCGGCCACATCGCCCAGCTGACCTCGGCGGCCATCCAACGTGCCGTCGCCGTCGAGCTGGCCTCCGTGGGTCAGGTGGCTGCCGCCGCGTGAGTACTAATCCGTGCCAGGGGACGGATGAGTGCTCACAGGGCGGAGCCACCTCGCGAAGAAGTCGAGGATGATCTCGGCCCGCTGCACCCGGCGTCGGGGTGATCCGCTGCGCGACAGCTCATGGCCCTCGTCGGGGAAGCGCCAGTACTCGACCTCGCGCCCGAGCAGCCGCAGCGACACGTAGAGCTGGTCGGCCTGCTCGGGTGGGCAACGCAGGTCGTGGTCGGCGTGCAGGATCAGCAGCGGCGTGCGGATGTGCTCGACGTACGACGTCGGGGACATGCGGCGGTACACGTCCGGGCGGGCCAGGTGGTCGACGCCCATCTCGAACCGGAAGTAGCCCGCCGCGTCCGACCCGCCCCACTCCAGCGACAACAGGTTGTTCGCGGCGCGCTCCGAGCAGGCCGCGGCGAAGCGGTCGGTGTGCCCGACCAGCCACGTCGTCATGAACCCGCCGTAGGAGCCGCCGATGAGCCCGACCCGCGCCGGGTCGAGCGTGCCCTCGTGCGCGAGCGCGGCGTCGAGGACGGCGAGGACGTCGTCGGCGTCGACCCCGCCCCATCCGGTGCCCGGGACCTCGGCGGACTCGGGCGACCGGATCGAGCGCAGCGCGGCCTCGGTGTCGCCGGTCGAGCCGTGCGGGTTGCACCAGAGCACCGCGTACCCGGCGCCCGACCACATCGCGAACTCGTCGAACCACGCCGCCGGGTACTGCGTCATCGGCCCGCCGTGCACCGACACCAGCAGCGGGAGCCGTCCGTCGGTGCCGGCCAGCGCCGCGGTGCGGGGCCGGAGCAGCCACGCGTCGATCTCCCCGCCGCCCGACGACGGCACGCGCAGGTGCTCGGGGGCGTCGAGCGGCAGGTCACGGTGGAACGCGGTGGAGAACGACGACAGCGTCATCTCCCGGCCGTCGCGCACGACGGCGAGCTCGGGACGCGAGGTCGGACCCGTCGTCAGGACGGCGAGCGTGTCTCCGGCGGCGTCGTACCCGACGATCGCGCGGGTCCCGCCGAGCAGCTCCGTCGGCGTCCCCGACCCGTCCGCCGGCACGGCGTACAGCGGCTGCGTGCCGTGGTCCTCGACGGCGAACACCAGGCTCCCGTCGCGCCACAGCGGCGCGCGGCCGCCCACGAACGGGGCCGCCTGCCGATCCAGCCCGGCGGTGAGCACCGTCGGCTCCCCACCCGCCGTCGGGACGAGGGCGACCCGGCCGAACGACGGGACCAGGACGACGTCCTCGACGAGCACGGCGATCGAGGCGCCGTCGGGCGACCAGGACGGGCGGGACACCGAGATCGACGGCGAGGAGGTGAGCGGGCGGATCTCGCCGGTGTCGACGGCGACGAGGTGGAGCGCCTCGACCATCGTCAGGTCGGCGTCCGGCTCGTCGCGGACCGTCGTGACGGCGAGCTCGCGACCGTCCGGGGACCAGGCCGGGCCGCTGATGTCGTAGCGGTGGTGGGCGAGGACGCGCGGCGCGGCGGGGGTGTCGGCGGGGACGACGAACACCGCCCGCGGGCGGTCGACGATCCATCCCTCGCCGTCGAGCTTGGGGAACAACCGGTCGATGCGGCGGGGCAGCGCTGCGCGGTCGGGGGTGCCGACGACGGTGAACGGGGGCGCGTCGGGTCGGGTCTCCCGGGAGGTGAAGGCGAGGGCGGTGCCGTCCGGGGACCACGTGGGCTCGGAGATCGACGTGTCGCGCTCGACGAGCGTCACCGGCTCCCCGGGGCCGTCGACCGGCAGCACGACGAGACGGTGCTTCCCGTCGACGGTGCGGGTGAGGGCGAGCCGGGTGCCGTCGGGGGACCAGCGCGGGTTCGCGTCGCCGTCACCGGAGGTCAGCGGCCTCGGTGGACCGTCGGCGGGGTCGGCCGGCGCGAGCCAGATCGCGGAGCGGTAGCGGTCGGCCTCGAGGTCGACCCGCGTCACGACGAGCGCCACGCGGCGCCCGTCGGGGGAGACCCGCGGGTCCCCGGGGCTGACGAGTCGGGCGATGTCGGCCGGCTGCATGGTCGCCGACGCTAACCGGCGCCCGGCCGACCCGCCCGGACCTCCCGCCGATCAGCGGTCGGTGCGCTCGCTCGGGTACCGCTGCGTGCTGCCCTGGTCGCGGTAGGGGTCGTGGCGGGTCTGCTGCGGCCCGTACTGCCCGGCCTGACTCGGCCCGGGGACGGTGCGGCCGGGGACGCTGGTCTCCTTGCGCACCTGGCGCAGCGCGCCGTCGATCTGGCGGCGGAACTTGCCGTTCGTGCGCTGGTCGATGAACGCGGCCGCCTGGTCGGCGTAGCGGTTCACCTTCTCGGGGTTCTGGCGGGCGTACTGGCGGGCTGCGGCCACGGCGGCACCGAGGGCGGCCACGCGACGCATCAGGGGCATGTGCTGCACCTCGTCGGATCGGGGAGTCGGGGCGACTGGCTCCGGAGGGGCCGGCGGCGATCGCGCCGGGCCTCCATCCTCGCTGATACCCCGCCCGGCGGCTGCTCGACCCTGTTCCGGACCGCCGGCGGACGGAGCTCGCGCCCCGGGACGTGTGGTAGCCGGGCAGCACACCTCCGGGTCTGGGGGGGTGACCCGGATTTCGTCGGGGGGAGACGTTGCTGCCCGGCTACGAACGCCACCGTAATCCCCTCTAAGGTCGACAACAAGGAGCGAATTCCTCGGACTTCCGGCTGCCCGGAGGAAACCGGGCGGTCGGACCCGTTGTCCGGGCCGGGCGGATCTCGCCGCGCCCCACACACAGCGAACACCCAGCTCACCCGCAGGTCACGTCGCCGACGCGCGGACCACGGGAAAGGGCCGGAATTGCGCATCCACGGCGCACAATCGAACTGTCCCGCCGTCAACAATGCGGCACCCATGGTCCCTGGTGCATGAATTCCCTGCGGTGCGCCGAGCGGGTTCCGGAGAGCGGACCGCTCATGATCGCGTGGTCGCGTGCGGGAAGCCGAGGTGGTGCTGCGGCACCTCCGGGGAGGCCGTGTCGAGCGGAACGGCGGGGGAGCGGACGAGCCCGAGCTGGGCGCTCTGCCGCGGCTGCACCGCCTCGATCAGCCAGTCCGTCGCGGTGCGGAGGCGGTTCCCGGGCATCGCGGCGAGGTGGTAGCCGCGGGCGACCACCTTCGCCGCCAGACCGGTCAGCGGGATGTTCAGCGGTGCGGCGGCGGCCTCGAGCCCGCCGAGGTCGACGACGAAGCCGAGGTCGCGGTGGCGGTAGCCGCGCACCGTCCCGTAGCCGAGGGACGCGGCGATGTTGCGGCCCGCCAAGGTCCCCTGGCGCACGGCGTGCTGCGCCGTCATGGGGGTGGCCTCGCCGGGGCGGCTCGGGTCCGGCACGGCGGCCGCGTCTCCGCACGCGTACAGCTCCGGGCGGCCCGGGACCTGCAGGGTCGGCTCCACCACGACCCGGCCGCCGTCGATCTCGATGTCGAGGTCCTCGATGAGCGGGTCGACCCGGACGCCGACGCACCAGAGCAGCGTGCGGGTCGGGATGCGCTCGCCCGACGAGAGCAGGACGCCGTCCGCGGCGGCCTCGTCCATCGTCGTGTCGGTGTGCACCTCCACCCCCCGCCGGCGCAGGACCGCGTCGGCGGTCCGGGAGAGGTGCTCGTCGAGCCCGGCGAGCACCCGGCCGCGGCTGACCAGGACCCAGCGCATCGCCTCCGGGTCCAGTCCGCGGCTGCGCGCGAGCGCCCGGGTGAACAGCTGGCCCTGCGCGGCCACCTCGGTCCCGGTGTAGCCCGCGCCGACGACGACGAAGGTGCACCGCGCGGCGACCTCCTCCGGGTCGTCGCTCATCGCCGCGAGATCGATCTGCCGCACGATGTGGTCGCGGAGGTAGAACGCCTCGGGGACCCCGCGGAACCCGACGGCGTACTCGTTGACGCCCGGCACGGGCATGACCTTGTGGACGCTCCCCGCGGCGAGGACCAGCCGGTCGTACGAGGTGCGGTGCGCGACGCCCTCCGGGTCGAGCCACCCGATCTCGCGCGCCTCGAGGTCGATGGCGTCGACCTCGCCGGGAGCGTGGCGCACGCAGGGCGGCAACGTGTCGGACAGGGCCACCGCGATCCGGCGGGGCTCGAGGATCCCGCCCGCGACCTCGGGCAGCAGCGGGAGGTAGAGGAAGTAGTTGGTGGGGCTGACGACGACGATCTCGATCTCGCCCCGCGTGCGGCGGGCCAGGGACTTCGCGGTGTGGTAGCCGGCGAAGCCGCTCCCGACGATCACCACGCGGGGCCGGCCGTCGGTGCGTGCGGGGTCGTTCGTCCCTGCCCGGAGCGTCGTGTCCGCCGAGGGTGCCGCACCGGTCAAGCCGCCCTCGTCACCACGGCGTGTCGTTCGTGTGACGGCGTGCCTGTGATCGCCGTTGCAGTGTGACGCGGCGCGCGGCTGGATCGATTCCGCGGCTGCCGTGGGTAAGCCTGGACCCGTGACTGCATCGCTCGTGACGCTCGGCGACGAGCGCTTCGTGTCCCTGACGACCTTCCGGCGCTCCGGCGACCCCGTGTCGACCCCGGTCTGGGTCGTGCGCGACGGCGACGGCCTCGTCGTCTACACCGCCGCGGAGAGCGGCAAGGCCAAGCGCCTGCGCAACGACCCGCACGTCGAGCTGCGCGCCTGCGACCGCCGTGGACGCGTCGCCGCCGGCACGCCCACCGTCGAGGCGACGGCCGTCGTCGACGACGCGGAGGGGGCCGTCGAGGACGCCGAGAGCCTCCTGAAGGCCAAGTACGGCTGGGAGTTCGGCGGCATCCGCCTGCTCCAGGCGGCCGAGCGCGCCGTCCGTCGTGGTGGCCCGCCCCGCGAGCGCGTGGTGCTCCGTCTGACGGTGGACTGACGGGGGTCCGGGTCATCCTGGTGGGGTGACGATCCCGACGACCCGCGTCCGGCCCTCCCTGCTCGGTACCGGGGGAGCGGTCGTCGCACTCGTGGTGGTCGCCGTGGTCGGCCTGATGCACCTGGTGGCGCCGTGGTCGCGCCACGACCCGGTGCGCCGGACGATCAGCGAGTACGCCGTCGGGCCGGGCGGGTGGCTGTTCGACGTCGCCGTCCTCGGTCTCGTCGCTGCGACGGTGGCGGTGGTGGCGGCACTCGTCACGCGGGGCCTCGTCCCGACGGCGGGGGTGGTCCTCTTCGGGGTCTGGTGCGTCGGCCTCGTGCTCGTCGTGGTGTTCGAGAAGACGAACTGGTCGGTCGGTCCCAGCCTGTCGGGCTCGATCCACCGTTACGCGAGCCTCGCGGCGTTCCTCGCGCTCCCCACGGCGGCGCTGATCACGGCCCGCCAGCGCCGCGGCGAGGCGTGGGCGCGCTGGGTCACGGTGTTCGCCCTGGTCGCCCTCGCCTCGTTCCTGCCGATCATCGGTGCGATCGCACTGAACCCCGTGTTGGCCACCCCCTGGTACCGGGCCGTGCCGCTGGGGCTGATCGAGCGCGTGCTCTCCCTGGCCGAGGTGCTCGTGGTCGTGGTGCTGGGGTTCCGGGCGGCGCGGACGCCGGTCCCGGCCGAGCGAACGGCACTGTCGCGCACGTAGATGCTGCGAACGGGCCGCTCGCCCGGACGCGGGGCGGGCCCGAAGCGCAACCGGTCTCCCGTTTCGCGACACTCTGAGCAGTCGATCGGGCACCGGGTGTCGAGCAAGCAAGTTCCGATTTGCGCTCTTCGGGTGGAACACCTGCCGATGTTGAATTGCCGTTGGTAGACCTTTCTTGCGCGTCCTGCACGCCGGGCGGTCGATTCGGATCGCCGACCGGTGGCGGCGCGGAGGGGGGTTCGTTCGTGGGTCGACCCATGCCCTGAGCAGGGCGTTTGCCGTCATCGACCGCGAGAAGACCTTGTCGTCCGCGACCGGCGTCGCCATTCCCGAATGTCGTCGGACGAAAGGTGATGAGTCGTGCCCGCTTATGACCTCGGTGGCTCCTTCATCGAAGCATGTGATTGCTATACGGTCTGTCCCTGCTGGGTCGACGACGATCCGGACGAGGGACACTGCACAGGCCTGACCGCGTGGCTGCTCGACAACGGCTCTGTGATCGGCGAGGTCGGCGTCGGCGGTCGATCCGTCGTCAGCGTCACCACCCACGCCGGCAATCGCCGGACGTCGGGAGCAGCCACCGTGCTCTTCGTCGACGACGAAGCGTCCGACGACGAGTTCGAGGCCCTCCGGGAGGCCTTCGCAGGGCGACTCGGGGGCTCCCTTGCCGGGTTGGCCGCGGTGACCGGCAATGTCATCTGCGAAGAGCGAGCCCGCATCATCGTCTCGCCCAACGAGAAGCGGTGGTCGGTCGAGGTCGTGCGAACGCTCCCGCCGCGAGAGGGCGAAGTCCGGGCCGTGGAGTCCCGCGCGATCAGCGCGAGTGGGTCGCCGCGGTACTTCGACCCGCCGTCGCGCCCAATGGTTCTCCGAGAGACCGCGTTGTCGAAGGAGTTCGGCGTCGGGCCCCGCAACGCCGACATCACCGCCCAGGCGGGCGAGGGCCTCGATGTCACGGTCGGCGAGCTCCCCGGAGGGTTCGTCCAGGTCACCGGCCGGTCAGGGATGCGCGGAATGTTCGCGTACGTGAATGCGGCGGCCGACGTCGCGGTCGAGCAGGCCTGATGACGACGGCTCTCAAGCGGAACCGCAACACCGAGCACCGCCGACCACTGGCCGCCGCGGTCCTCGCCCTGGCGGCCTTGGCCTGGGTCGGGCTGGCCTGGCCAGACCTCCTCGCGCACCACGGCGGCGCAGCCACCCCGGACCCGATGGCGCACATGGGCCATCTGCCGGTCGGCCCCGCCGTCGGTCCGGTGCTGCTGGCCTGGGTGGTGATGGTCGTCGCGATGATGCTGCCGCCAGCGCTGCCCCTGCTCACGACGGTGGCGGGGCTGGCCGTGGGGCGGGGATGCCCGATGCTGCTGGCGGCTCTCGCCGGAGCGACCTTCGTCGCCGTCTGGACGGTGGCCGGCGCAGCACTCCTCGGTCTCGATACGGCGCTGCGGCAGGTTCTGGTCCTCGCCGCCGACCCGGGTACAGCGGCCGCCGTGGTTCTGGTGGCGGCAGGGCTCTACCAGCTGTCCCCCCTCGCCCAGCGATGCCTCACCGCCTGCCGGTCACCCCGCAGCACCGCCCTTCGCTACTGGACCGGCCGCCGACCGGCCTGGGCGGAGACGGTCGGGCTGTCGGCCTCGTACGGCCTGACCTGCGTCGGCTGCTGCTGGGCGCTCATGGTCATCTCGCTGACCGTCGCGGTGGCTGCCCTGCCCGTGATGGTCGTCCTCGCGGTCGTCATGGCCGCTCAGCGGCTGCTGCCGCACGGGCGGCGCCTCGTCCGCCCGACCGGATTCCTCGTCCTCGCCCTCGGGATCGCCGCTCTCGCCGGGTTCCTGCCCGCCGGCGTCCTCGTCGCCTGAACCCCGGAGACCCGCCATGCCCGAGGTCGACCTCGTCGCCCTGCAGATGCCGATCGTCTACACCGACGACGGCGACCACGACCGCGACGGGATGCTCTACGCCCCTTCAGCCCACGTGCCCCTGCTGCGCTGGGTCCGTGCGCGCTGGAAGGAGAACGACGAGCAGCTGCCGCGCCTGCACCGGCGCCGCCAGCTCGCCCAGATCGTCGTCGACGGTCTGTGGCGCTACGAGGAGATGGTCGAGATCCTCGGCCGGAAGACGGGGCAGGAGCGCGCGCTCCTGAACGAGCGGACCCTCGAGGACGTCCGTGCCGTGATCGACGAGGACGCGGAACCCGAGCCGCATGCTGATCCCCGCTGGCTCGCAGTGCGCCAGAACTACCGGGTGACCGTCGCCGAGGTGCTCCTCGCGTTGCGGGAGCTGACGGCGGGCGAGGTCGACGACATGCCGACGACGGAGGAGGAACGAGGCCACCTCGCCGGGGTGTGGCGTTCGGCCCTTCCTGGACTCGATGCCGCGATCCGGCGGGACCTCGCGGCGGTGAACAAGCGCTTCAAGGCCGAGAGAGCGCAGCTCGCCCAGACCTCCGGTCTCGATCTTCTCGAGGTGGACCGGCTGCTGCTCAACGACCACAGCGCGCGGGTCTCGCTGTTCCCCCGGTCGTCAGGCCCATACAACTGGATCAACCCGCTCCGACCTGTTCCCGTCGTCCGCCCACTCGTGCTGCGGGTCCACGAGGGCGACGAGCTCAGGATCCGGCTGCGGAACGAACTGCGGGGACGCCACGTCGGGCTGCACGTACAGGGCGACGGGATCGCTGTGCGAATCGACGACGGTGCCCACGTGGGAGAGAACCCGTCGACCCTGGCGCCGCCAGACGGAGGGGCGACGGTGAGCTGGCGATGCCGGCGCCAGGGCGTCTGGGTGATCAACGATCTCGGGGACGTGCGGGGCAGCGAACAGGGTACGAACATCCATGGCCTGTTCGGCGCGCTGATCGTCGAGCCGAAGGACGCGACGTGGCACGACCCCGAGACGGGGAAGGACCTCACGGCGAGTCCGTGGCGTGCGGGCGCCGACGTCGACATCCACCTCGGCGGCGCCCCGACGAAGCCCTTCGTCGAGTTCCCGCCGAACGGCCCGACGGAGTCCCACCGCGAGTTCGCGGTGTTCATCCATGACGAGCCGGAGGTGCACAGCGCCCTCCACCTCGTCATGAAGCACTCGACAATGCCGCTCAACTACCGGGCCGAGCCGATGACCAATCGGCTCCCGCACCGCATGCGTCGTCTCGCGGAGGAGACGCCTGAGCGCCCAAACCCAGCGATCCCGGTCGACTTCGCCGCTGTCTACATCGAGATCGACCAGGACCTCGGGGAGGTCTTCCACACCGCTCGCACGAAGGACGGCCGCTGGCTGGAGATCGTGTCGGGGGAGGAACAGCACCACAGCTCGTGGTTGTTCGGCGACCCCGTCACGCCGATCCAACGGGCCTACGCCGGCGACCCGGTACGGGTGCGCGTCGTCCACGCCGGCGTGAAGGAGACGCACGTCTACCACCTGCACGTGCACCAGTGGCGCGCCGTCGCGGAGGACCCGAAGTCCCAGCTCCTGGACGCCATCACGATCGGACCGCAGACGGCCGTCACGGTCGACCCGCTCTACGGCTCGGGCAGCCGCCAGCACGCTCCCGGCGACATCATCTGGCACTGCCACCTCTATCCCCATTTCCACCACGGCATGTGGGGGCTGTGGCGCAGCTTCGACCGCCTCGTCACGGGCGATCGCGCCTATCCCGACGGCTCTCCCTGCCCCGAGCTCAAGCCTCTTCCAGGTCGGGAGCCGCCCCGGCCCGACGACGTGCATCCCGGCTTCCCGTGGTTCGTCGATGCCGCGGTGCCGCGTAAGGCACCGCCTCCGCCGGCTATCAGCGACGACGTCATAACCGGTCGTCGGGCCCTGCTCGGGATGTCCGCCCATTCGGACCAGGAAGCGGCGGCCTTCGTCGACAACCCGCGGCCCGGGGCGCTGTTCGTCGATCTCGACGGGGACGCCGCGGCGTGGGCCGGCGGGTCTCCGCGCGTGCTGTCGATGGACGTCGTCGTGCGGGAAGGGCCGGTCGAGTACAACTCTCACGGCTGGCACGACCCGCACGGCCACCGGTACGAGTTGCTCGGCCTCGAGGTGCACGAACCGGGCGACCAACCACTTCGCGTCGACGTGCCGAAGACGGACGCCGATGGAGTGGAGCCGTTCTACGTGCGGGCCAACCACGGCGACGTCGTCGAACTCCGACTGCACAACGAACTCGGGACCGTGCCTCACGACCATTTCGACCTCGAGGCGCCGCCGGTGGAGTGCGGGCTGCACGTCCACCTCGTGAAGTTCGACGTCCTCGCGGCGGACGGCTCCTCGACCGGCTGGAACTATCTCTCCGGGGCGAGCAGCCCGGAGGCGGTCGGGCCGAACAAGACGGGCCAGCCGGCGCGCAACGTGTCGCTCCATCGCTGGGTGGTGGACGAGGAGTTCGGGCCCTGCTTCTTCCACGACCACCTGCTCGCGAACTTCCGTCAGAAGCGCGGGCTCTTCGCCGCGCTGATCGCCGAGCCCCACGGGTCGTCCTACTGGGCGCCCGAAGACCTCACCCGTCCCGCGTGGGTGGGCGCGCAGGCCGTTGTCAGGAAGAAGGGGATGGAGAGCTACCGCGAGGCGTGCCTCTCGATCGGCGACTTCGTCCCGCTGTACGACCGTGACCGCGTACCGCTCAACCCGCCGGCGCTGCTCGGGTCCTCCGACGACCCCGGCGTGATGGGTGTCAACTATCGTAACGCGCCGCTGCGGGAGCGGGGCGACGATCCGTCGGCCTGGTTCGCCAGTCGGGTCCCGCGCGCCGACGAGGAGCCCGAGGACGTCGGCGGTGAGCCGGACACGCCGATCGTGCACGCCTATCCCGGTGACCGACTGCGGATCCGGCTGCTCCAGGGCTCTCACGAGGAGCAGCACAGCTTCGTCACGCACGGTCTGCGCTGGCGGCACGAGTGGCAGAACTCCGCGTCCCGCCTCGTCGACCAGCAGACCCTCGGCATCTCCGAGGCGTTCACGCTCGAGGTGAACCAGGACGACAGCCCGTACGGGCCTGGGGACCATCTGTGGCGGTTCGCGGCGCTCGACGACACCTGGCTCGGGTGTTGGGGCCTCGTGCGGGTCCACGCGCCGGGAACTCGGCCTCGGAACGACCTGCCGGCGCTGCCGGGCCGGCCGTGGACCGACGTGCAGGCCGCCCGTGCCGTTCCACCCCGTCCGGAGCCCGTCCGACGAGCGCTCCCGGCCATCGGGCCGCGTCCACCGTCCGCGTGGTCGCTCCCGGCGGCACGGACGTACGTCGTGGTCGCACGTCGCGAGGAGATCGATTACTCGGAGACGGTGAGCGACCCGTGGGGCCTCACGTACACCCTCGTGCGCGGATGGGAGCCGGAGGTGGTCGGCGGCCACGCGACCGGGCGTATCCGAGCGACGAGCCGGCTCAGAGACGATGTGGAGCCCCTCGTCCTGCGCGCCCGGGCGGGCGAGTGGGTGCGCGTCGTCTTGATCAACGAGCTCGTGACCACGCCGTTCTCGCTCGCGCCCGACGACGTCGATCCGGCCCTGCCTCGATTCGGCCCGGAACCGCATCCGCCGGAGCTGCCCCTCGAGAAGGACCGCCTCGTCTCGCCGCGAGTGTCACTACATGCCGGACTCGTGCGCTACGACGTCGTGTCCTCCGACGGATCGTGGGTGGGCCTCAATCACGACGGCACCATCCGACCGCTCGGCGAGTCACCGGGGGCGCACGGTGGCCACGCCGCCGAGGGTGAGGACGGTGTCGCGCGTCGCGAGGGGCACGGCGCCGCGCACGACCGGGCCAACTGGGTCGAGTACTGGTGGTACGCCGACGAGAAGCTGGGCGGGGGCGGCGAGGGGCAGGTCTGCCACCTCCAGGACATGGCGGACGTTCGCAATCACCGTCATCACGGTCTCGTCGGGGCGCTCGTCGTCGAACCGGCGGACGCGAAGCCGACGTCGTGGACCGGATCCCACGCCCGGGTCACGGTCGGCGACCGGACGACGAACGAGCAGGTCCTCGTCGTGCAGGACGGACTCCGGCTCTACCGCGGGGGAAACCCGGAGGAACCCCTGCGGGACCTCGTCGAGGGCGACCCGGAGGACGCCGGGCAGAAAGGCATCAATTACCGATCTGCCATGGTCCACGCGCGACGCATGCTCGCCGTGACCGAGCCGCCCACACCGATCTGGTCCGCCGCGGTGGACGAGGAACTGTGGCTCCGGCTCGTCGGCGGCTGCGACAAGCCCCGCAACCACACCTGGACGATGCACGGGCTGGCCTGGGAGTTCGCGCCCTGGGTCCCCAACGGTCCGTGGGTCGGGTCGCTGTCCGGTCTCACCGCTGGGTTCGTCCGCGACATCGTCCTGCACCCGAAGCATCCCGGAGACCACGCCTACCGCAGCGGCGCCTTCCGCTACGCCGTGCAGGAAGGGCTGTGGGGCATCCTGCGGATCGAAGACCTGTGAACGCTCAAGTCCCGGCCGCCTTCGCGTACGCCGCGTCGATCAGCTCCTGCACCCGCGGCCAGGACGACGACGGGTTGAGCACGCAGACGAAGCCGAGCCGCCCGTAGTCCGGGTGCGGCATCACCACGTCGAGCGTGGTCAGCTCTGCGTCCGGATCGGCCACCTCGCCGGCGAGGTCCTTCGGCAGCCCGAGGTTGAGCCGGTAGACGCCGGGCCGGTCGAGGTCGGACCCGTCGTCGTAGGCGTTCGAGGTGACGATCGTGGCCCAGGGGCGCTGCTTCTCGGGCGGGGTCGTGCCGTCGGGGTCGTACACGGCGAAGTGGTCGCCGTTCGCCTCGAGCATGCGGGTGCCGGGGTAGGCGGCGAGCAGGTCCCGGAGTTCGTCGACGTCCACCTCGTCACGTCACCACGCCACGGGCAGCTCCACCAGACCGTGGATCGCGCGGTGCGAGGCGAAGCGGACCTCCTCGTCGGGAACGGCGAGCCGCAGCCCCGGGAAGCGCCGCAGCAGCGCGGGGAGGGCGACCCGCATCTCCAGCCGGGCCAGGGGTGCGCCCAGGCAGTGGTGGATGCCGTGGCCGAAGGCGAGGTGGCTCGTCGTCGGGCGGGTGACGTCGAGGGTGTCCGGGGCGTCGACCAGAGCCGGGTCGCGGTTGGCGGCGGGCAGGTTGAACGAGACGAGGTCGCCGGCGCGGATCGTCGCGCCGCCGATCTCCACGTCGTGGCGGGCCAGGCGCGGCGAGCCGGAGTTGACGATCGCGAGCCAACGCAGGAGCTCCTCGACCGCCGCCGGCACCGCCTCGTCGTCGTCGCGCACCCGGACGAGCTGCTGCGGGTGCCGGAGGAGCGCGAGGGTGCCGAGCGCGAGCATGTTCGAGGTGGTCTCGTGCCCGGCGACGAGGAGCAGGTTCGCGACCCCGACCAGTTCGTCGTCGGCGATGGCGTCCGCGTGCTCCCGGATCAGCATGCCGAGGAGGTCCTCACCCGGGTCGCGTCGCGCGATGGCGACGCGGTTCTGCATGTAGGCCAGTGCCTCCGCCGCGAGCGCGACCTTCTCGGCCTCGGGCAGGGTCGTGTCGAGCTGGCGGGCGGTGCGCTCCTGGAACTCGTCCTGGTCGGCGGACGGCACCCCGAGCAGCTCACAGATCACCAGCGACGGGATCGGCAGTGCGAAGGTCGACACCAGGTCGACCGGGGCGCCCGTCGCGGCCATCTCGTCGAGATGGGAGTCCACGATCTCGACGATGCGCGGTTCGAGCCTGCGCATCCGTCGAACCGTGAACTCGGGGGTGAGCAGTCGGCGCAGGCGGGTGTGGTCCGGCGGGTCGAGCGCGAGCAGGTTGCCGGCGCGGTCCCCGGAGAGCTGGCGCGGGTCGCGGCCGGACTCGCCGAGGTCGGCGGGGGTCCACCCGTTGGCGAACCCGTCGGCGTCGCCCAGCATGCGGCGGACGTCCTCGTGGCGGGTCAGGAGCCAGGCCGCGGGTCCGAACGGGGTCGGCACGCGCACGACGCCCTCGGCCTCGCGGACCGCGGCGACGTCGGGTGCGGGGCCGGACCCCTCCCGGCGGGTGGTGATCCCGGTGGTGCTCACGGTGTTCCTCCTCAGGCCACGGGCGTGGGGGTGGGCACGGTGGGCGCCGGCAGGTCGACGTCCCGCGCCACGGACCCGTCACCGAGGTGCTCGGCGTGCGACGTGCCACCGGCCCGGACGACGAGCAGGTGCGGCTGCCCGGGCCCGTCGGCGGCGACGGTGTAGCTCCCGTCGGCCTCCGACACCGCCCGACCCAGCTGCCGCCCCGCGTTGCTGACGACGGTGACCGTCGCCCCGCCCACCGGGACGCCTCCCCGGCGCACCACCCCGGACACGAGCGGGCGCGCCATCGGCGCGGTCAGCGGCTCCTTCTCGACGGCGGGTGCGGTCGACTCGGGCTCGGCCTCGGCAGCCGGAGTTGCCGGGGCCGCCGCCGCGTCCGGCGCCGGCCGCTTCGGCACGAACACCATGATCACCAGCGCCACCACCGCGCCCCCGGCGCCGAGCAGCATCACGAGCACGAACGCGCCCTCGGTCGGCGCCCCGGAGGACGTCACCAGCGTCGCCAGCAGCACCCCGGCGATCGCGCTCGCGAACGACGTCCCGAGCGCGCGCATGAGGTTGTTCAGGCTGTTCGCCGCCGCGGTCTGGGTGACCGGCACGGCCGCCATGATCAGCGCCGGCATCGCCCCGTAGGCTAGGCCGATCCCGCAGGCGATCACCACCGAGCTGAGCACGAGGTGCCACACCGCGGAGTGGAACGCCGCCCCGATCCCGTAGCCGACGGCGACCACGACGGCGCCGATCATCAGCGTCGTCCGCGGCCCGGAGGCCGCACTGATCCGCGCCGACACCGGCGACATCGCCATCATGCAGAGCCCGCCCGGCGCGAGGACGAGGCCCGCGACGAGGATCGACTGCCCGAGCCCGTAGCCGGTCGAGGCGGGGAGCTGCAGCAGCTGCGGGTAGACCAGCGACATCGCGAACATCGAGAAGCCGAAGACGATCGACGCGGCGTTCGTCAGCAGCACCTGACGCCGGGCGCTGACCCGCAGGTCGACCAGCGGCTGCGGGGTGCGCAGCTCCCAGAACGCCCACGCGAGCAGCACCACGCCGGCCACGACGAACAGCGTCACGGTCGTCGTGCTGCCCCAGCCCCACGACGAGCCCTTCGACACCGCGAGCAGCAGGCTCACCAGCGCGACGGCGAGCCCGATCGCGCCGACGAGGTCGAAGCGTCCGCCCGCTCGTTGCGCCGACTCCGGCACGAGCGCGAGGACCAGCACCAGGACGAGCACGCCGAGCCCGGCCGCCGCCCAGAACAGCACGTGCCAGTCGGCGGTCTGCGCGATCAGGGCCGCCAGCGGCAGTCCCAGCGACCCGCCCACGCCGAGCGAGGCGCTCATCAGCGCCACCGCGGAGCCGAGGCGTTCCGCCGGCAGCTCGTCGCGCATCAGGCTGATCCCGAGCGGGATCAGGCCCGTCGAGAGCCCCTGCAGCGCCCGGCCGACGATCAGCGGCACGAGCGACGTCGACAGCGCCGCGACCACGGACCCGGCGATCAGCATGACCAGGCAGAACAGCAGCATGCGCCGCTTGCCGATCATGTCGGCGAGCCGCCCCACGATCGGCACGGCGACCGCGGCGGTGAGCAGCGTCGAGGTGACGATCCACGCGGTGTCCGCCGGGGCGGCGCCGAGCAGGCGCGGGAACTGCGGGACCAGCGGGACGACGAGGGTCTGCTGCAGCGACACCGTGATGCCCGCGAGGGCGAGGACGGCGACGAAGGCGGGCGACTTGGCCCGCGCCTCGGTGGGGGCGGCGGTGGTCACGGCACTCCTCGACCAAACGGGAACCCGCCAATAGTGGCACGGAGCGCCAGAAAGTCGCGCGGAGACGCAGCTCTCGTTGCCGCCGGGCACGGCCGGGGGTATTTCTGTCACTGAGCGCCAGGTTGGCGTCGAGCGACACGAAGGAGCAGCGATGTCCGCACCGGCTGCCACCCGGGGCCGACGTCCGATGTCCGACCGGCGCCGGTGGCTGCAGCGCCTCGAGATCTCCCGCGCGGCGATCCGGCTGTTCACCGACCAGGGCGTCCACGACACCACCGGCGAGCAGATCGCCGAGGCGGTCGGCCTGTCCTCGCGCACGCTCTGGCGCTACTTCCGCAGCAAGGAGAGCTGCGTGGAGCCGGTGCTGTCGCTGACCACCGACGCGTTCGTCGACACCCTGCGCCGCTGGCCGGCGGACACCCCGCTCGAGGACCACCTGGTCGCCGACCACCACCTGCCCGACCCGGCCACCGCCGAGGACGGCGCGGCCACGCTCGCGGTCGTCGCCATGTCGCGGCACGAGCCGGCGCTGCGCGCGATCTGGCTCGTGGTCTACGAGCGGGCGGAGGCCGTGCTCGCGGAGGTCGTCGCCGAGCGGCTGGGCCGCGCGCCCGACGAGCTCGCCGTCCGCGTCCAGGCCGCGACCCTCACCGCGGCGCTGCGCATCGCCACCGAGGAACTCGCCGACGACTGCGCCGCCGGGCGCGAGCGCCCCCGCGAGGAGGGCCTCGCCCGCCTCTCCGCCGCGGTCCGCGCCGCGACCCACGGCGTCCTCGGCGATGACCGCGACCCGTCCGCCTGACGTCACGCGTCGGTCGAGCTCCGCTCCGTCTCCCGCCCCACCCGCCGTCCGGAAAGGGATGTCATGACCGCGCACGCCGAGCTGCGCCCCGAACCCAGCGACCCCACGGCACCCCCACGCGCGGGTCTGCTGATCGCCGTCCTCGTCGGATCGGCGTTCGTGATGATCCTCAACGAGACGATCCTGTCGGTCGCGCTGCGCGACCTCACCGTCGACCTCGGCGTGCCCGCCACCACCGTGCAGTGGCTGACCAGCGGGTTCCTCCTGACGATGGCCGTGGTCATCCCGATCACCGGCTTCCTGCTCGAGCGCTTCACGCCCCGCGCGGTCTTCCTGACCTCGCTGTCGCTGTTCAGCGCCGGCACCCTGCTCGCCGCGCTCGCCCCCGGCTTCGGGGTGCTGCTCGCCGGCCGGGTGGTGCAGGCCGCGGGCACGGCGGTGATGGTCCCGCTGCTGATGACGACGATCATGCGGCTCGTCCCCGCGGAGCGTCGCGGCGCGACGATGGGCACCATCACGATCGTCATCGCGGTCGCGCCCGCCCTGGGCCCGACGATCGGCGGCGCGGTGCTCGCCGGCCTCGGCTGGCGCTGGACGTTCGGGCTGGTGTTCCCGCTCGCGGTGATCGCGCTCGTCGTCGGGGCCCGGTACCTGCGGCTGTCCTCGACCACCCGCCGGGTCCCGCTCGACGTCGGGTCGGTGCTGCTCTCCGCCGTCGGCTTCGGCGGGCTGCTCTACGGGCTGTCGGCGATCGGTGAGTCCGGTGGGGGGCACCCGGTGCCGCCGTGGGTGCCCGTGGTGGTCGGCCTCGCCGCCCTCGGCGTGTTCGTCGCCCGCCAGCTGCACCTGCAGCGGGGCGACGCGGCGCTGCTCGACCTGCGGGTGTTCACCCGGCGGCCCTTCACGGTCGCGGTCGCCACCAGCGTGCCGCTGTTCATGTGCCTCATCGGCGCCTCGGCGATCCTGCTGCCGCTCTACCTGCAGACGGTGCTCGGCGTCTCCACGTTCGTCAGCGGCCTCGCCGTCCTGCCCGGCGGCCTGGTGCTCGGCCTGCTCGGCCGCCCCGTCGGGTCGCTGTTCGACCGGGTCGGCGCGCGTCCGCTCGTGCTGCCCGGGGCGGTCATGACGGCGGGTGCGCTCTGGCTGTTCGCGACCCTCGGCGAGGGCTCCCCGCTGGCCGCCGTCATCGGCATCCACGTGCTGCTCATGGCGGGTCTCGGCCTGATGATGACCCCGCTCATGACGGAGGCCCTCGGGTCGCTGCCCGACCATCTGTACTCGCACGGCAGCGCCGTCCTCTCGACGCTGCAGCAGGTCGCGGGCGCGCTCGGCACCGCGGTCTTCGTGACGGTGGCCGCGCTCGGCAGTGCGGTCGGGGCCGCGGCGCCCGACGCGGACGGGCTGCAGGTCGCGTTCGTCGTCGCGGGCGTCGTCGGGCTCGTGGCACTCGTCGCGGCGTCGTTCGTCCGGGCGCGCCCGGCTGAGGACCGCGCGCCAGAATCCGTCGCATGACCGTCGTCCTCGTCCACGGCAACCCCGAGACACCCGCCGTCTGGGACCCGCTCGTCGCCGCGCTCGGCCGCGACGACGTCGTGCGCCTCGCCCCGCCCGGCTTCGGTGCGCCGGTGCCGGACGGGT
Source organism: Actinomycetospora soli (assembly GCF_021026295.1). GTDB lineage: Bacteria > Actinomycetota > Actinomycetes > Mycobacteriales > Pseudonocardiaceae > Actinomycetospora > Actinomycetospora soli. The sequence continues at coordinate 109,265 of NZ_JAJNDA010000004.1, read as the reverse complement.
TCTCGGCGACGGTCGACGGCTACCGCGACTGGCTGATCGCCGAGCTGGAACGCCTCGACGGACCGATCGACCTCGTCGGGCACGACTGGGGCGGCGGGCACGTGATCAACGCGCTGCTGGAGCGCCCGGAGCTCGTGCGGAGCTGGGCGAGCGACATCCTCGGCGCCTACGAGCCCGAGTACGTCTGGCACGACCTCGCGCAGGCGTGGCAGACGCCCGGCGTGGGGGAGGAGCACATCGCCGGCATGCTCGGCGGGCCGGTGGAGACGAAGGCCGCCCGCATGGAGGGCTTCGGGATCCCGACCGCCGTCGCCGCGGCGATGGCCGCCGCGCAGGACGAGACGATGCAGGCCTGCGTGCTCACGCTCTACCGCGACGCCGCCCAGCCCGCGATGTCCCGGCGCGGGGAGTCCCTCGAGCGGCTCGCCGCCCGGCCCGGGCTCGGCATCGTCGCGATCGAGGACACCTTCGTCGGCGATGAGGCCATGCGACGACGCGCGGCCGCCCGGGCGGGCGCGCAGGTCGCGGTGCTCGACGGGCTCGGGCACTGGTGGATGTGCCAGGACCCGGAGCGCGGCGCGGCGGCGCTCTCCGCGTTCTGGGCGGGCCTCGCCGGGTAGTCCTGCTCGCATGCCGAAGGACATCCTGGTCAGCTACGGAGTCGACATCGATGCCGTCGGGGGGTGGCTCGGCTCGTACGGCGGGGAGAACTCGCCCGGCGACATCTCGCGGGGTCTCTTCGCCGGGGACGTCGGGGTGCCGCGGGTGCTCGAGCTGTTCCGCCGGTACGGGCTGCGGCAGACGTTCTTCTGGCCGGGCCACTCCGTCGAGACCTTCCCGCAGCAGTTCGAGGCGTGCGTCGCGGCCGGGCACGAGATCGGCGTGCACGGCTACAGCCACGAGAACCCGATCGCGATGTCGCGGCAGCAGGAGTCCGACGTCCTCGACCGCTGCATCGCGCTGATCGAGGAGCGCAGCGGCACCCGGCCCACCGGCTACGTCGCGCCGTGGTGGGAGTTCTCGGAGATCACCAACGAGCTCGTCCTCGACCGCGGGCTGCGCTACGACCACTCGCTCATGCACGACGACTTCACGCCGTACTACGTCCGGGCCGGCGACTCCTGGACGAAGATCGACCTGGACCGCGACGCGGCGGACTGGATGAAGCCGCTGGTGCGCGGCGAGGAGACCGACCTCGTCGAGATCCCGGCGAACTGGTACCTCGACGACCTGCCGCCGATGATGTTCGTCAAGGGCAGCCCGAACTCGCACGGCTTCGTCAACCCGCGCGACATCGAGCAGCTCTGGCGCGACCAGTTCGACTGGGTGTACCGCGAGATGGACTACGCGGTGTTCACCATGACGATCCACCCGGACGTCTCCGGACGGCCGCAGGTCCTGCTCGCCCACGAGCGGCTCATCGAGTACATCTCGGGCCACGAGGGCGTGCGGTGGGCGACCTTCGACGAGATCGCCCAGGACTTCCAGGCCCGCTCGCCGCGGCGGTCGTAGAACCTTCAACCGCGAGTCTTGCGGCCCGACGTCGGGAAGCATCAGGATTCCGGTCCATGGTGACCACCGACGTCGTCGTCGTGGGGAGCGGTCCGGCCGGGGCGTCGATGGCGCTCGCGCTCGCCCGGCTGGGCGTGGACCACATCGTGGTGACGCGCTACGAGACCCTCGCGGCCGAGCCCCGCGCCCACATCACGAACCAGCGCACGATGGAGGTGCTGCGCGACCTCGGGGTCGCCGAGCAGGTCGAGGCCCTGGCCACGCCCCAGGACCTCATCGGCACGACGACGTTCTGCGAGTCCCTGGCGGGCGAGGAGCTCGGCCGGGTGCGCTCGTGGGGCACCGACCCGCGCAGCCGCGCGGCGCACCGGCTCGCGAGCCCCGCGGGCATCTGCGACATGCCGCAGAGCCTCATGGAGCCGATCCTCGTGCAGGGCGCCCAGGCGGCCGGGTCGCGGATCCGGTTCTCCACCGAGTACCTCTCCCACGCCGTCGACGACGACGGGGTGACGGTCACCGTCCGGGACCGGCTGCGCGGCGACGAGTACGAGATCCGCGCGAAGTACCTCTACGGCGCCGACGGCGGACGGTCGCGGGTCGCGGAGAACGCCGGGCTGCCGATGCGCGGCGAGATGGGCGTGGCCGGGTCGCTGAACATCGTGTTCCGCGCCGACCTCTCGCCGTGGGTCGCGCACCGGCCGAGCGTCCTGTACTGGGTGCTGCAGCCGGGCTCGGACATCGGCGGCATCGGGATGGGCGTCGTCCGGATGGTCCGCCCGTGGAACGAGTGGCTGACGATCTGGGGCTACGACGTCGCCGACGGCCCGCCCGATCTCTCCGAGGAGTTCACGACGGGGCTCGTGCGGCAGCTGGTGGGCGTCGAGGACCTCGAGGTGGAGATCGTCGGCAGCTCGGCCTGGACGGTGAACCACATGGCCGCCGAGCACTACGGCAGCGGCCGGGTGTTCTGCGGCGGCGACGCGGTGCACCGGCACCCGCCGTCGAACGGGCTCGGGTCGAACACGTCGATCCAGGACTCGTTCAACCTCGCCTGGAAGCTCGCGTACGTGCTGCGCGGCTGGGCGGACCCCTCGTTGCTCGACACCTACAGCGCCGAGCGCGCGCCGATCGGCCGCCAGGTGGTCGACCGCGCGAACCGGTCGATCGGCGAGACCGGCCGCATCTTCGACGCGCTCGGCCTGAGCGACACCACCGACGCCGCGGTGATGCGGGAGAACATGGCCCGCCGTCGGGAGCCGGGGGCGGAGAAGCAGCGGCGGGCGCTGCGCGAGGCGATCGCGTTCAAGGCCTACGAGTTCGACGCGCACGGCGTGGAGCTGAACCAGCGCTACGTCTCGTCGGCCGTCGCGGCGGACACGGTCGCGGCGGACCCGCTGGCGACCGTCGAGGACCCGGAGCTCAGCTACGTGGCGACGACGACGCCGGGGGCGCGGGTGCCGCACGTCTGGCTCGCCGGCCGCGACGGGGACGTGTCGACGATCGACCTGGCGGGCCACGGGCGGTTCACGCTGTTCACGGGGCCGGGCGGGACGGTGTGGCCGTCGACCGAGTGGCTGCGGGTGATCGTCGTGGGTCCCGGCCAGGACCTCGAGGACCCCTACGGCGACTGGGCGCGCCTGCTCGAGGCGGAGGGGATCGGCGACGCCGGCGGCGTGCTGGTGCGCCCGGACCACCACGTGGCGGCCCGGTTCGCGACGGTGCCCGACGACCCGGCTGAGGTGTTCGCCGCGCTCACAGGTGAGCAGTAAGGGTTGCTATAGCGACCGTTACTGCTCACCTGCGCGCAGCGCACCCAGCGCGGCCAGCGCCCCGCGGACGGCCGCCTGCTGCGGGGCGGGGTCCTGCTGGGCGCGCGCGAGGACGAAGCCGCCCTGCACCACCGCGACCACCATGGCGGCCGCGGCCTCGACGTCCGCGTCGGGCCGCAGTTCGCCCGCCGCCCGCCCCGCCTCGAGCACGTCGGTGAGCCAGCCCTGCAGGTGCCGGAAGTAGCGGTCGGCCACCCCGCGCAGCGCGTCGTCGCCGACCACCTCGGCGTCCTGGACGAGCCGGCCGATGCGGCAGCCGCGCAGCGGGTCGCGGAACCGGCCGAGGAAGGCGGCGACCCGCTCCAGTGTCGGGAGCGACGGGTCGTCGGCGCCCTCCACCGCGTCGGTCATCTCCGCCGCGACGTGCTCCATCGCGGCGTGCGCGAGGTCGGCCTTGCCGCGGAAGTGGTGGTACATGCTGCCCTGGCCGACGCCCGCGCGGGCGAGGATCATCGCCGGGCTGGTGGCGGAGTAGCCGCGCTCCCACAGCAGGTCGGCGGTCGCCTCGACGAGATTCTCACGCGTGCTCACGACCCGAGTGTACCTAGTGGTATGTACAGTCGGCTCTGTAACGACCAGTATGTACAGCACATCACCGAGGAGGAGCCATGAGTCGGTTCGCGCACCTGACGTCCACCGCGCCGGTCCGGGCGGTGCAGGAGGAGCAGGGGAGTCGGCGGGCGAACGAGCGCCGGCTCGTCGGAGGTGACAGGGAGCGGGACGCCCTCGGGCCCGCCGAGACCGAGTTCGTCGGCGACCTCGACGGCTTCTACCTCGCGACGGTGAACGACGACGGGTGGCCCTACGTCCAGTACCGGGGCGGCCCGCCCGGGTTCGTGCACGTGCTCGACGAGCACACGCTCGCGTTCGCCGACGTCCGCGGGAACCGGCAGTACCTCAGCGCCGGCAACCTGCGTACGAGCGACAAGGTCGCGCTGTTCTTCATGCGCTACTCGACGCGCACCCGGCTCAAGGTGCTGGGCCGGGCGCGGTCGGTGCGTGTCGACGAGGACCCCGCCCTCGCCGCGCGTCTGGCCGACGTGCGCACCGACGGCGTGGTGGAGCGGCTCCTCGTGATCGACGTCGAGGGCCTCGACTGGAACTGCCCGCAGCACATCACGCCGCGCTTCACCGTCGACGAGATCGAGCAGGGGATCGTGGGACTGCGGGCGCGCATCGAGGAGCTCGAGCGGGAGAACCGGCGCCTCCGGGCGGTCGGCTCCGCGTCGTGACCCCCGCCCGCGGCCCGGCCGCGGACGTGCGGGAGCCCCGGGGACACCGGTGTCCCCGGGGCTCCGGTGGGCGGGACGTGGCTCAGGCGCGGGGGGTGACGGTGATCCCGCCGGTGGTCACGGGCAGGGCCGTGAGCTTCAGGCCGGTGACGAGCGGACTCGCCAGCGAGCAGTCGGGGATCACGCCCGCGTTGACCGGGGCGAAGGCGATGGTGTCGCCGGTGGCCCCGCCGTCGTGGGCGTAGATGACGATGCCGGTGAGCGCCGGGTTCGGCGGCGGCACGCTGCCCGCGCCGAAGGGGTAGTAGAAGGACACGTCGCTGCCCCGGACGTCGGCGCAGGTGATCGGACCCCGCGGCGCGACGATGTTCGCCGTCAACGGGGCGGCGGCCGGAAGTCACCCGTCACGTCGCGGTTGTCGGCGCCGCGCTGACAGAGGTCGAACTCGAAGGAGTTCAGGAGCGTCGCGCCGTTGCCGACGGCCGTGCCTGCGCCGCAGCCCCCGGTGCCGTGGTTCTCCCACGCATCGGCGACGCCGGTGAGGAGCAGGGCCAGCCCGGTGACGACGACGGCGACGAACGCCCCGCTCGGGTCGTTGCGTTCGTCATGCACCGGGAACGACGGTCGACACGGCACGTTATGCGGACGTGAACGGCCGGTCCGTTCGAGAGAGGGGTACCCCTCCCGGCGGACCGGCGCCCTCACCTACCGCGACACGGGCGCGCGTTCGGGCTCCGACACCTCGTAGAGGTCCCGGCGGAAGCGCTCGCGGATCGACGCGACGGCGACGAAGGTGACCGCCGCGCAGGCGATGATGTACACGGCGACCGACCAGGACGCGCCCGTGGTGGCCAGCAGCGCCGTCATGATGAACGGGGCGAGCCCGCCGGCGAGGACCGAGGCGACCTGGTAGCCGAGCGAGGCGCCGGAGAAGCGGACGTCGGCGGGGAACATCTCGGCGTAGAGCGTCGCCTGCGGCCCGTACATCGTGGCGTGGATCGTGAACGCGACCAGCAGCGCGAGCAGCACCAGCGGGACCGACCCGGTGTCGATCAGCCAGAACAGCGGGAACGCGAAGACCGCCATCGACACGCAGCCGATGAGGTAGAGCTTCTTGCGCGACCCCATCCGGTCGGTGAGCGCCCCGAAGAACGGCATCGTGACGAGCTGCGAGAGCCCGGCGACCATCACGCACACGAGGATCGACGTCCGCGACATCCCGACCTCGGTCGTCGCGTACCCGAGGATGCCGGAGATCAGGATGTAGAACACCGCATTGACGACGAAGAACGCCCCGGCCGCCTGCACGATCGCGAGCCCGTGGTGGCGTACCGCCGTCACCAGCGGCGCCTTGCGCAGACCTGCCTCGCGCGCCGCGGCCGCCGACCGCTCGCGCAGTTCGTGGAACACCGGGGTGTCCTCGATCTTCAGCTGCACGTAGACGCCGATCCCGATCAGCAGCAGCCCGGACAGGAACGGGATGCGCCAGCCCCACGCGTCGAAGGCGGCGGGCGCCATCGTGGCGGTGAGGATCAGGAAGAACAGGTTGCCGAGCACCGCACCGGCGACGGCACCGGTCTGGACGAGGCTGCCGTAGTAGCCGCGGTGCCGCTCCGGTGCGTGTTCCACGAGGAGCAGCGCCGCGCCGCCCCACTGCGCGCCGACGCCGAGCCCCTGCACCAGCCGGGCGACCACGAGCAGGATCGGCGCCCACACCCCGATGCTGGAGTAGGGCGGGAGGACGCCGACCGCGAAGGTCGCGAGCCCCATGATCAGCATCGCGGCCACGAGCGGGGGCTTGCGTCCGAACCGGTCGCCGACGTGGCCCGCCACGATCCCGCCGATCGGCCGCGCGACGAACCCGACCGCGAAGGTGGCGAACGAGGCGAGCGTCCCGGCCACCGGATCCGCGGAGGGGAAGAACTGGGGGCCGAGCACCAGCGCGGCCGCGGTCGCGTAGATGAGGAAGTCGAACCACTCGAGGGTCGTCGCGAAGACCGCCGCGGCGGCGAGCCGCCGCATCTTCGCGGGAGCGATCTCGGTCCCAGCCGTCACGGCGTGCCTCCACCCGTCTCGGTACGAACGATCGTTCGTAAGCTACGAGTCAGGTCCCGGGCCTGGCAAGACCTCACCGCGCCAGCGGTGCCTCGAGGAGGGCGAGGGCGTAGCGCGCCTGCTGCTCGGCGAGCTGGCCGCGGGAGAGCCGCCCGTCCGGGCGGTACCAGCCGGACACGGCGGACAGGGCGGTGAGCACCGTCCGGGCGGCGTCGTCGGGGTAGGGCGTCGCGAAGGTCCCGTCCGCCACGCCCTGGCGCACGACGTCCTCGAAGAGGGTCTGCGTGGCATCGCGTTCGGCGACGAGGGAGGCCCGGTCCGCCCCGGTCAGGTACCGGACCTCGTTGGTCGACACGACCATCGCGACCTGGTGGTCGACGATGAACCGCACGTAGGCGCGCACCAGTTCGCGCAGGCGGGACGCCGCGTCGTCGCCGGCGTCGTCGAGGGCGACGTGCAGGCGCGCGGTCAGCTCGTCGTTGGCCCGGCGCAGCACCTCGGCCAGCAGCCGCGACTTGCTGGGGACGTAGTTGTAGAGGTTCGACAGGCTCGTGCCCGCCCGCTTCGCGACGTCGCGCATCGAGGCCCCGTGGAAGCCGTGGGTGCCGAACGCGTCGAGGGCGGCGTTGAGGATCGCGGCCTCGTTCCCGCGGCCGGTGTCGGCCACGAGGGTGGCCGGGGAACGCGCGTTCATGACGTCGAGGCTAGCGGGCTTGACGGCGCGCGAGGCCGGTGATTCGGTGATGAACGATCGTTCGTGTGTCAGACCCCGAGGAGGAGAGCGTGGTCGCAGCTCCGACCGCCATGGACACCGGCCGGTGGTTCGAGGACTTCGCCGTGGGGGAGCGCTTCACCAGCGCCGGCCGTCCGGTCACCGCCGACGACCTCGCCGCCTTCACCCGCCTCTCCGGCGACGACCACCCGCTGCACGCGGGCCCCGGGGCGATGCTGCAGGGCCCGTTCGGGATCGCGGTCGCGATGGGGCTGATGCAGTCGCTCGGCCTGCACGGCGAGGCGGTGCAGGGCCTGCTCGACACGCACTGGCACTACCGCGCCCCGATCCGCGTCGGCGACGTCCTCCACCTCGAGCTCATGATCCTGCGTGCACGGCGCACCCGCTCCGGCACCCGCGGCACCGTGACCCGCCACATGCGCCTCGTCGGCGACGACGGCGCCACCCGCCAGGAGGGCACCACGACCGCGCTGGTCGCGGCGCGTACCTCCGGTCCCGACGACGACGGGCGCGCGTTCGGCACCGTCGGCTGGGGTCGGGCCGTGGTCGACGCGCTCGACCCGGAGACCGCCGCGGTCCTGGAGACCTGGGACGGCACCATCGGGCTGCGCTGCGACGACGACGAGGTGCACCTGCGGGTCTACCGGGGCGCCGTCATCGACGTGAGCCGACGCGCGCCGCACGGCGCGACGTTCACCCTCGTCGCCGACGCCGCCACGTGGCTCGAGCTGGTCGAGGCGCCGGACAACCCGCTCCTGCGGCTCGCGATGACCGGACGCGTGTCCGCGACCGGGGACGGCTACGAGTACCTGCGCCTGACGCGCGCGCTCCACCTGATCGTCGACGCGGCCCGGGCGATCGCATGACCGGCTACCGCAGCGTCGACGACACGTTCGCCTTCGTCGAGGACCACGGCGATCCGGCGTCGCCCGCTCTCCTCTGCCTGCACACCGCCGGCCAGTCGGGCGTGCAGTGGCGCCACGTCGTGCCCGGCCTCGTCGAGGCCGGCCACCGCGTCGTCGTGCCCGACCTGCCGGGACACGGGCGCTCCGAACCGGCCCCGGGCGGCCCGGTCGACGACCTCGGCGCCTACGCGGGCTGGCTGCTCGCCCTGGCCGACGCGCTGGGGCTCGACCGCTTCGCCGTCGCCGGCTGCTCGATCGGCGGCAAGATCGCGCTGGACCTCGCGGTCCGGGCCTCCGACCGGCTCACCGCCGTCGTCGCGATGGCCGCCGACGCCTGGACCGGGGGCTCGCCGAGCCCGCGCGGCCTCCGTCGGGAACTCGTCGACGTCGCCGCCCCGAGCCGCGCGGACCGCACCGAGCTCGGCACGCTCGCCGTCGTGGGCCGCGCGACCGACCCCGAGCGGGCGCGCCTGATCGCGGCGATGCACCGTCGGGAGGACCCCGTCGTCTCGAACTCGGACCTGCTCGGGTGGGCGTCGCACGACCTGCGGGAACGGCTCGGGGAGGTCTCCTGCCCGCTGCACCTCGTGGTGGGCGCGGATGACCTGTGGCTCGACGTCGAGCGCGTGCGGTGGGCGGCCTCGCGCATCCCCGGCGCACGGTGCACGGTGCTGGACGGTGTGGGGCACTACCCCATGGAGGAGATTCCCGGCTTCGCCGCCGTGCTCGACGGCTGGCTGCGGGACCTGACGACGGGCACGGAGGCGGCATGACCGAGCAGCGCGACGTCGCGCCCTTCCCGACGCCGGGTGCGCGTCCCGCGGACCTGCCCGACCTGGTCGGGCGGCTCGCCCGGCGCGACCCCGACCGGGTCGCGATCCACGAGCGGACCGCCGACGGCCTGGTCGCCGTCACCCGCGGCGAGCTGTGGCAGCGCGTCCGGGCGCTGGCCGAGGAGCTGCGCGGGCGCGGGGTCGACGCGGGCGACGCGGTCGCGGTGTGGATGCCGAACTGGACCGAGGCGCTCGTCTGGCAGTGCGCCGTCGCCGCGCGTGGCGGGCACGTCGTCGGGATCAACACCCGCTACGGCGTCGAGGAGGCGACGCACGTCCTCGCCCGGGCGCGCCCGGTGCTCGTCGCACTGGCGCACGGGTTCCACGGGCTCGACCTCGCGAGCCGGCTCCGAGCCGCCGTCGAGGGCTCCGGCGTGCGCCCGCAGGTGGCGCTCGTACGCGGCGACGGCACCACACCGGACGTCGGCGGCCTCGGGACGTGGACCCCGGAGCGGACCGACGGGCCCGAGCCGGAGCGCTCCGACCCGGACCGGCTCGCCGTCGCCTTCACGACGTCGGGCTCCACGGGGCTCCCGAAGCTCGCCGCGCACACCGGCGCGGCGGTGCTGACCCACGCCGTCGCCGGCGCCGCCGCGCTCGGGCTGACCGAGGACGACGTCATGCTCGGCGCGCTGCCCCTGTCCGGCGTGTTCGGCTACAACGCGGTGCTGGCCGGGCTCGCCGCGGGCGGGGCGGCCCTGCTGGAGCCGGTGTTCGACGCGGACGACACCCTCGACGACATGGCCGCCGTCGGGGTCACGCACCTCGCGAGCGGCGACGACCTCGGGCTGCGGCTGGTCGAGGCGCAGCGGGAGCGACCGCGGGACCTGTCGTCGTGGCGGTGGTGGGGCGTGGCCGACTTCCAGGGGCGCTCGCACGAACTGGCGGCGTGGCTGGACGGCCTCGGGGTCGCGACGGCCGGGGTCTACGGCTCGTCCGAGGTGTTCGCGCTCGCCGCGACCTGGCCGCTGTCCGAGCCGATCCCGCAGCGCTGGGCCGGTGGCGGACGCGTGGTGCACCCCGGCATCGAGGTGCGGGTGCAGGGCGGGCCGGGCGTCGAGGGCGAGCTGGAGTTCCGCGGGCCCAACGTGGTCGACGCCTACCTCGGCGCCTCGCCGGAGACGTTCACCGACGACGGGTGGTTCCGCTCCGGCGACCTCGGCGTGGTCGTCGACGAGGGCGCGTTCGTCTACGTCTGCCGGGCGGGCGACGCGCTGCGGCTGCGCGGCTTCCTCGTCGACCCCGCCGAGATCGAGCTGCGGCTCGCGGCGCACCCGGCCGTGCACACGGCGAAGGTCGTCGGGATCGAGGGTCCCGACGGCGGATCGGTGGCGGTGGGGTTCGTGACCCTCGACGCCCCGGCGACTGCCGACGACCTGCGCGCCTGGTGCGCCGCGACGCTGGCGGCCTTCAAGGTCCCGGCCGCCGTGCACGTCATCGACGAGATGCCGACGACGTCCGGCACGAACGGCTCGAAGATCCGCACGGGTGTGCTCGCTGCGCTCGCACGTGAGCACTCACGGTCGCTGCAGCGACCGTGAGTGCTCACCTGTTCTGCACGTGCTGGAACCCGAACCGGCCCTTGATGCACAGGTGGCCGTGGGTCACCGAGTGGTCGTGCGGGGAGGTCACGTTGACGATCGTGTTGTCCTGGACGTGCAGCTCCAGGGTGCAGCCGACGCCGCAGAAGGAGCAGATCGTCGACGTGACCGTCTCGCCCTCGGGGTCCCAGGTCCCGGCCTCGCGCCGCTCGTGCTCGGCGACCGACTTCAGCGCGCCGGTGGGGCAGACGCCGATGCAGTTGCCGCAGTACACGCAGGCCGAGTCGGGCAGCGGGACGGCGAACTCCGTCGAGATGGTCGCGTCGAACCCGCGGCCCGCGACGGCGATCGCGAACGTGTTCTGCGCGTCGGTGCCGCACGCCTCGACGCACTTGTAGCAGAGGATGCAGCGCGCGTAGTCCCGCACGTACAGGTCGTTGTCGACGGTGACCGGCTGCGCGACCGTCGCCCGCGTCTCGCCGTCGGGAAGGCTGTGGTGCCCGGCGTGCCGGTTGCCGCGCTCGCCGGCCGCGGCGGGCGGCCCGGGCGGGCCGTAGCGCTCCGGGTCGGCGCCGTACTCGATCTGCCAGCGGGCGACGTCGTCGCCGGCCTCGGACAGGTCGTTGGCGCTCGCGAGCAGCTCCAGCACCATCTTCCGGCTGTGCGCGACCCGCTCCGTGTCGGTCCGGACGACCATGCCGTCCTCGACCCTGCGGGCGCACGACGGCACGAGCGGTCGGGAACCCTCGACCTCCACCACGCACACCCGGCAGGCGTTGACCGGCGTGAGGTTGGGGGCCTGGCAGAGACGTGGGGTGTCCGCGCCGGCGTCGTCGAGGACGTCCATGATCGTCGCGCCCTCGGGGACGCGGTGCTCGACGTCGTCGACGGTGACGCTGACGAGACGGCGGATGGTGCCGAGGTCGACGACGGTCACGAGGTCTCCTCTCCGATCAGTCCGAGGGCGAGCGCCGAGCGCACCGCGGAGGCCGCGGTCTGGCCCAGGCCGCAGATGGAGGCGTCGGTCATGACGCGGTCGACGTCGCGCAGCAGCTGCAGCTCGACGGTGCGCCCGCCGATCTCGCGCCCGCGCACGATCCGCGCGAGCGCCTCCTCCTGACGGACCGTGCCCACCCGGCACGGCACGCACTGCCCGCACGACTCGTCGCGGAAGAACCCCGCGATCCGGCGCAGGACCGCGGCGAAGTCCGTCGAGGAGTCGAAGCACAGCACCACCCCGGAGCCCAGCGTCGCGCCGATCTCGCGGGTGCCCTCGAGGGTGAGCGGGACGTCGAGCTGGTCGGGGGTGACAAACGAGCCCGCCGCGCCGCCGAGCAGGATCGCGCGCAGGTCGGCCGGGACCCCGCCCGCGAGCTCGAGCAGTTCCCGCAGCGTCGTGCCCATCGGCACCTCGTAGACGCCGGGCCGGGACACGACGCCGGACAGGCAGAACAGCTTCGTCCCGGTGGAGCGCCCCGAGCCGACCGACGCGAACGCCGGCCCGCCCTCGGCGACGATGCGCAGGACGTTGACCAGCGTCTCGACGTTGTTGATGACCGTCGGTCTCCCGAACAGCCCGGCGACCGTGGGGAACGGCGGTTTCGCCCGGGGCTCGCCGCGGCGGCCCTCGAGCGAGTTCATCAGCGCGGTCTCCTCGCCGCAGATGTACGCGCCCGCGCCCCGCCGGACCTCGATGTCGAACACCCGGCCCGACCCCATGACGTCGTCGCCCAGGTAGCCGTGCCGCCGGGCCTCGGCCACCGCCCGCTCGATCGCCCGTTCCGCCGCGGGGTACTCGCCCCGCACGTAGAGGTAGCCGGTGCGCGCCCCGACCGCGATGCCGGCGACCGTCATGGCCTCCACCAGGGCGAACGGGTCGGCCTCCATGAGGACGCGGTCCTTGAAGGTGCCGGGCTCGGACTCGTCGGCGTTGCAGACGAGGTACTTCTCCGGTTCGGGGGAGCCGGCGACGGCGGCCCACTTCGTGCCGGTCGGGAAGGCCGCGCCGCCGCGGCCGGTCAGCGAGGCCACGGTGATCTCGTCGACGACGCGGGCCGACCCGACCGCGAGTGCCCGGCGCAGCCCGGCGTAGCCGCCGGCGGCGCGGTAGGAGTCGAGGTCGGCCGGGTCGACGACGCCGACCCGCGACAGCAGCTCCAGGTCCGGCGCCCCGGCCTGCGGGGTGCTGACGACGGGATCCGGTCCGGGCACGTCCTCGCCGTCGAGGGCGTGCACGACGGCGTCGGCGGTCGCGGGGGCGATCTGGGCGTGGTCGCCGCCGGGCTCGTCGTCGTGAGGGGAGGATTCGAGCGCTCTCGTGGCGTCAGGGTTCCCCTCGCGCTCAGAGGGCGGGGACGCGGAGGCGCGCTGCAGGAACACCGCAGGGGCGCGTTCGCACAGGCCGAGGCACGGGCTGCGGGTCCACGTGACGTCGTCGCGCTCGCCCGGGGCGCCCAGCCGCTCCTCCATCGCGGCGCACAGGTCCTCGCCGCCGAACGCGGCGCACCCGACGTCGTCGCAGACGTGCGCCACCCGCGGCGCCCGCGGGGTCACCGAGAACAGCGCGTAGAACGTCGCGACCCCGTACGCCTCGGCCGGCGGGACGTGCAGCCGCTCGCAGACGTAGGACAGCGCGCCCCGGCTGATCCAGCCGACGCCGTCCATCACGGCGTGGAAGGCCGGCAGCAGGAGGTCCCGCCGCGGCTCCGACACCGTCCCGACGACGCCGTCCACGGCCGCACGTTCGGCGTCCGTCGCCGCGTCGGGCAGCAGGACCAGATCCACGCGTTCCTCCTACGACCCGGCCACGGGCACGCGCACCGTGGCGGACAGCTTCTCGATGCGGATCGCCGTCGCCTTGAACTCCGAGGTCCCCGACTGCGGGTCCCAGGCCTCGTTGGTGATCAGGTTGACGTCGACCTGCTCGGAGAAGTGCGGCGTGATGAACGCCAGCCCCGGGCGGGCCGCGGCGTCGAACCGGACGGGGGCCTCCACGGCGCCGCGGCGCGAGACCACCCGCACCCGCTCGCCGTCGTGCAGGCCCAGCGCGAGCCCGTCGGCCGCGTCGAGGCACAGCGCCTCGTCGCGGCGCAGCGGGGAGGCGTAGCCGCCGGTCTGCACCCCGGAGTTGTACGAGTCGAGCCGGCGCACCGTGGTGAGCCGCAGCGGGAACTCGGGCGAGAGCTCGTCGAGCGGGCCCGCGTGCTCCACCGGCGCGAACGGGGCCGGCGCCCCGCGCAGCGCGGGATCCCGCTCCCAGAGCCGGGTGTGCATCGTCGGGGTGCCCGGGTGGTCGAGCGACGGGCACGGCCACTGCAGCCCGCCCTCGGCCTCGAGCCGCGCGTAGGACATCCCCGCGTGCCAGTCCAGTGAGAGCGAGCGCAGCTCGTCCCAGACCTGCTCGGCGCTCGGCGTGCCCCAGTCGTGACCGAGGCGCCGGGCGAGGTCGCAGAGGATCTCGGTGTCGGGCCGCGCGAGGCCGGGCGGGTCGAGGGCCTTGCGCACCCGCTGCACCCGGCGCTCGGACGAGGTGACGGTGCCCTCGTACTCGCACCAGTCGGCGCAGCTGGGCAGCACCACGTCGGCGAGCTCGGCCGTCGCGGTGCGGAAGATGTCCTGGACGACGAGGTGGTCCAGCCCGGAGAGCAGGGCCCGGGCGTGGGCCACGTCGGCCTCGGACTCGGCGGGGTTCTCCCCGACGACGTAGGCCGCGCGGATCTCGCGGCGCTCCATCGCCTCGAACATCTGCGACAGGTGCAGGCCCTTCACCGGCGGGACCGAGCTGCCCCACGCGGCGTCGAAGCGGGCGCGATGCGCGTCGTCGGTCACGTCGTAGCCGCCGGGCAGCTTGTTGGGGATCGCCCCCATGTCGCCGCCGCCCTGCACGTTGTTCTGCCCGCGCAGCGGGACGAGCCCCGAGCCCCACCGACCCACGTGGCCGGTGAGCAGGGCCAGGTTGATGAGGGCGCGGACGTTGTCGACGGCGTTGTGGTGCTCGGTGATCCCGAGCGTCCAGCACAGCTGCGCCCGGTCGGCGCGGGCGAACGCCAGCGCGGTCTCGCGGATCAGGTCGGCGTCGACGCCCGTCACCGCGGCGGCGCGCTCGACCGACCACTGCTCCACGGTGCGCCGGTACTCGTCGAACCCGGTGGTCGCGCGCTCGATGAACGCGCGGTTCTCCAGCCCGGCGTCCAGGATCGCCCGCCCCATCCCGTGGGCCAGCGCGATGTCGGTGCCGACGTCGAGCGGCAGGTGGCCCTTCGCCCAGCGCGCCGTCGAGGTGCGCCGCGGGTCGACCACGTACATCTCGGCCCCGTTGCGCAGGCCCGTCAGCACGTGGTGGAAGTAGATCGGGTGGGTCTCACGCGCGTTGGAGCCCCAGAGCAGCACCAGGTCGGTCTCCTCGACCTCCTGGTAGGCGCTGGTGCCACCACCGGCGCCGAACACCGCCGTCAGACCGACGACGCTGGGAGCGTGTCAAGTGCGGTTGCAGGAGTCCACGTTGTTGGACCCCATCACCACCCGCGCGAACTTCTGGGCCATGAAGTTCAGCTCGTTGGTCGCCTTCGAGCACGAGAACATCCCGTACGCCTCGCCGGGCACCCCGCGGAAGCCGGCGGCGGCCCGGTCGAGGGCCTCCTCCCAGCTCGCCTCGCGGAGCTCGCCGCCGTCGCGGACGAGCGGCGTGGTCAGGCGGACGTGGCGCGGTGCTCGCATCAGAAGACCTCCGAGCGACGACGATGTGCTCACCGTCACGCTAAACGCCACGGAGATCGAATGCGACCTCCGTCACGATCACCCGGGTCGGTCGGGCAGGTCCGGCCGGGCGAGTCCGCGGAGCAGGTCGCCCAGCCCGACGACGTCGGGGTCGAGGCGCGTCGCGAGGATCCGCTCGGCCACCACGATCAGGGGCAGCGCCGCGGCGTTGGCCAGGTGGGCCACCAGGGCGGCCGCGGCGCCCTGCGGCAGCTCGGTGAGCTCCGCGAGGACGTCGATGGCGCGCACCAGGAGCCGGTCGTGCTCCCGGGTCACGTCCAGCGCCCACGGCGCCGCGGTCGTCGGGTCGGGGAGGGTGAACGGGACCGTGGGCGGGCCCGCCGTCACGGGGGGCTCCGGGCGGAACGGCGGGCGCGCGGTGGCCCCGGCGGCCCGCGCGGCGGAGGCCGAGGGTTGGTGCGTGGCCAGGTGGACGAGGTAGCCGTGCAGCCGCAGCGCCTCCGACGGCGCGCCCAGGGGGTAGCCGATCGCCGTCACCTCGTGGATCTCGCCCGTGACGGACACGATCCGATGTCGGTGGGTGTAGGCCAATCGGTTGCTGCAGGCGTCGGCGATGACGTGCTCGACCTGCGCCCGATCGGCCGGGTGCTTGTGCGCGACGACGAGGGCACGGCTCGGTCGGACCTGGCCCGGGACGTACCCGAGCAGGTGGAACATGGCGTCGTTCCACTCCCAGCGGTCGACCCCGGGGCACCACGTGTACTCGCCGATCCGGTCCATCCCACCCCCGACGGCGTTCGGTTGGACGTCACCGAACAGTAACGACGGTGCCACGATCGGGGGAAGGCCCCGTTTCAACCAACGGACGGGCGCACGCGGCCCAGCGTGAGGACGAGATCGGACCCCGACCCGTCCGCCGCCGGGCGGTACTCGAGGTCGCCCCCGTGGGCGCGGGCGAGGGCCCGCGCGATCGAGAGGCCGAGACCGGCCCCGCCGGCGTCGCGCGCCCGCGCCTCGTCCAGCCGCACGAGGCGGTCGAAGATGCGCTCGCGGTCGGCCTCGGCGACCGGCTCGCCGTCGTTGTGCACCACGACCCGGGGTCCGGGGGACACCTGCACCCGCACCGACCCGCCGTCGGAGACGTGGCGCCGGGCGTTGTCGAGGAGGTTGACGAGGACCCGGCGCACCTTCCCGACGTCGACCGACGCCGGCACCGGTCCCGACGCGTCGACCGCCACGTCGAGGTCGGGCGCGAGCAGGCGGAGGCGGTCGACCTGCTCGGTGGCGAGCGCGGTGAGGTCGACCTCCTCCCGCTCGAGCTCCTGGCCGCCCTCGATCCGGGCGAGGTCGAGCATGTCGGTGACGAGCGCGGAGGCGCGGGAGGTCTCCCGGACGAGGGCGATCGCGAGCTCCTCGCGGGTCTCGCGGTCGTCGTCGGAGTCGCGCACCAGGGTCTCGGCGAGCGTCTGCATGCCGGCGAGCGGCGTCCGGAGCTCGTGGGCGGCGTCGGAGAGGAACCGGCGCGTCGTCGCCTCCGAGCGCCGGGCCTCCTCGGCGGCGGCGCGCTCGCGGCGCGCGGACTCGTCGGAGCGGTCCTGGGCGGCGTCGAGGGCGTCGAGCATCTCGTCGAACGCGGCGGCGGTGCGACCGATCTCGGTGTCGCTCGTGCCGGGCCGCAGCCGGCGGCCGCGGTCGCCGGTGGTGATCGCGCGGGCCACCCGGGTCATGCCGTCGAGCGGGCGCAGCGCCGCGGTGACCCCGCTGAACAGCAGCAACGCCGAGCCGATCACGCCGACCAGGCCCACGCCGACCATCACCCCGCGCAGCCGGTACTCCACCGCCTCGACGTCGCCGGGGTCGGCCGTGAGCACGATGACGGTGCCGTCGGCGAGCGGCTTCGTCACCGTCAGCGTCCCGCTGCCCCCGCGGACCGGGGGTGGCCCGGGGGTCGGGCGCCCGGTGGGTCCGCCCGGCCCGCCCGGTCCGCCGCGCGGCCCGCCGTCGCGTGGTCCGCCGTCGGGCGGCCCGGGCGGGGTGGGCACCCCCTCGAGGACGGCGCCGTCGGCCTGCCGGCGGACCGCGCTCACGCCCGGCCCGTCGAGCAGGCCGACGAGGTCGTCGGCGGGCACCTGCTGGGCGACGAGCTGGTCGACCCGGGCGGCCCGTTCGGCGAGCCGGTCCTGCTGGTCGCGCTCGAGTGCCGCGGACAGGACGAGGTCGAGCACCACGCCCGCCACCAGCAGGGTCACCACCATGACCGCGACGACCGTCGCCGTCACGCGGAACCGCAGCGACCGCGTGGGGACCGCGGTGCGGTCCGGACGACGCCGGAGCCGGTCGCGCGGGCCGCTCACGACGGGGCCGCCTCGGTCGGGTCGTTCGCCCGCAGCGTGTAGCCGAGCCCGCGGCTGGTGTGGACGATCCGCGGTCCGTGCGCCTCGAGCTTGCGCCGCAGGGCCGAGAGGTGGACCTCGACGAGGTTCGGGTCGTAGGCGTCGTAGCCCCACACCTGCGTGAGGATCTGGTTCTTGCTCACCGTGCGGCCGCGCTGCTCGGCGAGGTAGCGCAGCAGCCGCAGCTCGGTCGCCGTCAGCTTCAGCGGCACCCCGGCGCGGGTCGCGACGCCCGACTCCTCGTCGATCACGAGGTCTCCCACGACGAGCGCGGTCGGCGTCCGCCCCCGCCGGCGCAGCACGGCGCGGACCCGGCTCGCGAGCTCCTCGAGGAGGAACGGCTTCACGACGTAGTCGTCGGCCCCGGTGTCCAGGCCGCGCAGCCGGTCGTCGAGCGCGTCCCGGGCGGTGACCATGACGATGCCGGCGTCGGTTCGGTCGCGGACCACGGTCAGCAGGTCGAACCCGTCGCGGCCCGGCAGCATCACGTCGAGGATCACGAGGTCGGGACGGAAGCCGTCGAGGGTCTCCTCGAGCGACCCGCCGTCGGGAAGGCCCCGTGCGACGTGCCCCGAGCGGCCGAGGGCGCGGACGATCGACTCGCGCATGGTCGCCTCGTCCTCGACGACGAGCACCCGCGGCGCGTTCGGATCCGTCTGGGGGCCCATGACGTGCCATCCCACCAGGCGCGACTGAAGCCCGCCTGAAGTGCGCACCGGGTCGCTGAAGCCTCGCTGAGGAACGGCGCGCGGCCCCGCGACCTCAGGGTGGCTTCAGGTCCGCTCCCCATCGTCGGTGCCGAGCCGCGGAGCGCGGGACGAACGAGACGAAGGACGTGCGATGAGCGAGTACGACCCGGAGACCGCGCCGGTCGAGCCGGTGCCGCAGCGGTCGCGCTGGGCCCGGTTCCGGGACTCGGCGCGGGAGCGACGCCCGCGCGGCCGGGCGGTCGGCATCCTCGGGACGGTCGGGGCGTTCGTGCTGGGGCTGGTCGTGGCGGGCGTGGTGCTGCTCGCGACGCCGCTGGGCTCGGCGTGGGCGGGGCCTGGTGGTCCCGGGGGTCCTGGTGGTCCTGGTGGTCCTGGTGACGGGCCGGTGGCGATGGCGGCGCAGCGGGGTCCGGACGGTGGGCCGGGTGGTCCGGGTGGTCCTGGTGCGCACGGCCCGGACGGCGGGCCGGCCGGACGGGGTGGTCCTGGTGGTCCTGGTGGCCCGGCGGGTGGCCCCGGGCGCTGTGCCCCGATGCCGCCCGCGCCGCCGAACGGGCAGGCCCCGGCTGCGCCCGACGGGCAGGCGCCCGCGGCTCCGGCCGCCCCGAACGGCCAGGCACCCGCTGCTCCGGCTGCCCCCAACGGCCAGGCACCCGCTGCTCCGGCTGCCCCGAACGGCCAGGCACCCGCTGCTCCGGCGGCGCCGAACGGCCAGGCGCCGTCCCCTGCTCCGGCGGCGCCGAACGGCCAGGCGCCGGCCCCTGCGCCGGCGGGCTGACGCCGTCGCCGCACCGCCCCGGTCGTGCTCCCCGCGGCCGGGGCGGTGGTGCGTCCGGACCATGATCACGACTTCGGTGGCGACACGCCCACGATCTGCTGCGACTCGCCACCGAAGTCCTGATCACGCTCGGCGGTGGTCGCTGCAGCACCCCCGGACCATGATCGCGACCTCGTGTGCGACACGCCCAACTGGTGATGCGACGCGCTCACGACGTCCCGATCATGTCCAGGCGCTCCGTCCTGGTCAGCAGCGCGACCCACGAGCGTGGCGCGCGGCTGACATCCAGCGTCAGCCGTGTGCCACCGCTGACGTAAGGCGACCGGTCATCGCGACTCCAGGATCCCGCGCAGCGTCTCCAGGTCTGCTGCGACCGCCGCGACGTCGGCCGCGACGTCGTCGTCGCTCATGCCGGCCCGGGGACGGACGCTGAACACCACCTCCGCGTCGTCGCCCCACGGGACGACCCGCATCGGGTTGAGCACCTCGACGCCGTCGGGCAGGCGCACCACGTGGTCGAGCACCCCGAACGCGTTCGGCTCGCAGAAGCGGACGTCGACGGTGCCCATGGGGGAGGTGGCGGTCCACCACCCGTCCTCGCCGGGCACGAGCGCGGCGGACGCGAGGCCCGCCGCCCACGCGGGGAGGTGTGCGGGGTCGGCGGCGAAGTCGTACACCTCGCGCCAGGGACGGGCGATCACCGTGGAGACGTGGGGCACACCGCCATCACACCACGCGTGACCAGCCCGGCGGCGCGGTGCGGCACCGTCGGGTGACGGCCCCGGAGCGCGGTCGACGCTGGGTCGATCGTGGTCACCCGATGCGTGGGAGACCGTCCGGGAACCGTGTCCCGCACACGGACGAGCGCGTTGTCGACACGTCTTCCGGACGGGCGTCCGCCCGTCCTCCGATCCTGGGAAAGGACGTGCAGGTCCATGTCGACGCTGCGTCGCACCGTGCTCGCCACCGCTGTCATCTCCACCGGCCTGCTCTCGAGCGCCGGCATGGCGTTCGCGGGCGACAACCCGCACGGCGACCACCACGGCCACGGCGACCACCACGGCCACCACGGCACCGTGCAGAAGGGGCTGCTGAACTCGAGCGACTTCGCCCCGAACACCCCGATCAACGCCTGCAACAACAACGTGCCGGTCAACGCCGTCGGCGGTCAGGTCCCGGTCCAGGACAACGTCCTGTCCCTGCCGATCTTCTCGGACGCGAAGCACGGGAACGCCGCGACGAGCGCCAAGTCCTGCTCGGCGCCGATCGACGCCGTCAACTAGGCGAGAGCCCCGGCACGACGATCGCCGGACCACCCGCCGTCGAGATCCCGCGTCCCGACGGCGGGTCCGCGCCCGGCGCGTTCTGCGTCCCCCGCACGTTCACCGGCGCCGCCTCGCGACAGCCCACCGAGGTGTCCATCGGCAGGGCGTCGGTCGCCGTCGCGGCCCGCCACCCGGCGTCGGGCTGCAGGTAGCCCGCCCGGCACGACGGCGGGTCGTTCGCGTTCAGCACGATCCCGAAGTGCAGCCGCCCGTCCCCGGGCAGCACCGTCGGGCCGATCGCCCCGGCGGCCCACGGCCCGGTCACGAGGAACTGTTCGAGCCCCGCCGTGCGGGGCTCCAGGATCCCCACCGCCACCAGCAGGTTCGCGAGGGTCCGCCCCAGGTCCGGCCCGGCCTCGCGCACGAGCGCCGTCACCTGGTCCGTGGCCCGCGGTGCGGCCGCGACCACCGCCCGCACCCCGCCGTCGGACCGGCGCAGGGTGTCGGTGAACGCGGCGAGGTCGCGGGCGAGGGCCCGGAACTGCCCGCCGAGCGCCACCTGCGTCCCCAGCACGGTGCGGCCGTCGCGGAGCAGCCCCGTCGTCACCGGCAGGGACCGGCGCGCGTCCGCGACCAGCAGCTGCGAGGAGTCGAGCAGGCGGCCGAGGTCGGGCCCGGTCCGGTCGAACGCGACGGCCAGCTCGTCGACGGTGCGGCGCAGGTCGTCCACCGGCACGGCGCGGGCGAGGCGGTCGATCGCCCCGAGCCCGACGACCGATCCGACCGGCAGCCCTGTGCGCTCCACGGGGATCACCGAGCCGTCGCCGAGCACCGGCCCGTCCGCCGACGGCGGCTGCAGGTCGACGTAGACCTCGCCGATCGCCGACCGGTTCGTCACCACCGCCACGGCCGACGCCGGCACCGCCGGTGCGTCGGCACGCAGCCGGATCACCGCCTCGACCCCCGTCGCCGTGATGCCGAGCCGGTCGACGTCGCCGACCGGGACGCCCCGGTAGACGACCTTGTTCTGCACGGTCAGCCCGCCCGAGTCCGCGAGCTCGAGGCGGACCTCCGGCGGGCGGAACCCGACGAGCGGGCCGATCCCGGCGTAGCGGAACGCCACGAAGACCACGCCGACCACGGTGATCACCGTGAACAGCCAGAGCTTCGCGCGCACGGGTCGATCAACGATGCACGATCGGGTGGGACGCGCAGTCCCAGGAAACGTGTTCCCCTCGCAGCCTCACGTCCGGCCGGGCAGCCTGGGGCCATGTCCATCACGACGGAACTGCCCGGCGGCACCTACCACCTCGGCGACCTCGAGGTCACCCGTGTCGGCTACGGGGCGATGCAGCTCGCCGGCCCGCACGTCTTCGGTCCGCCGGCCGACCGGGACGCCGCGGTCGCGGTGCTGCGCGAGGTGGTCGCGCTCGGCATCAACCACATCGACACGTCGGACTTCTACGGCCCGCACGTCACCAACGAGATCCTCCGCGAGGCCCTCGCGCCCTACCCGGACGACCTGCGCATCGTCACGAAGGTCGGCGCCGCCCGCGACGAGCAGGGCGGCTGGCCGCCGGCGCTCGAGCCCCACCAGCTCCGACAGGCCGTCGACGACAACCTGCAGCGGCTCGGGCTGGAGACCCTCGACGTCGTCAACCTGCGCATGCCCGGCGGCGACGACACCATGACCCCGCAGCCGCAGGAGCCGATCGAGGAGCGGTTCGGCGTGCTGGCCGAGCTGCAGCAGCAGGGCAAGATCCGCCACCTCGGGTTGTCCACGGTGAACGCCGAGCAGATCGCCGCCGCGCAGCGCATCGCGCCCGTGGTCTGTGTGCAGAACCCCTACAACATCGCCCGGCGCCACGACGACGAGCTCATCGCCTCGCTCGCCGCGCAGGGGATCGCCTACGTGCCCTACTTCCCGCTCGGCGGTTTCTCGCCGCTGCAGTCCGCCGAGCTGGACGCGGTGTCGCAGCGGCTCGGGGCGTCGCGGCTGGCGGTCGCGCTCGCGTGGCTGCTGCAGCGCTCCCCGAACATCCTGCTCATCCCCGGCACCTCGTCGGTGGACCACCTGCGCGAGAACGTCGCGGGCGCCGGGCTCGAGCTGCCCGCCGACGCCGTCGCCGAGCTGGACGCCATCGGCTCGTGATGTGATCGGTGGCGATGCGGATACGGGTGGAGCTGCCGGAGCAGTCGGACGTCGAGGCGCACACGGCGGCGAACGCGCGGGGCGAGATCCCCGACCGTACGCCCTACGGCCTGCACCACCTGGCCGAGGTCGACGACGTGGACCTCGAGTTCCGCCGCCCGCTGACCGGGCGGGCGGCGTGGGTGGCTCGCAAGGTCCGCAACCGGCTCGACGGCTACGAGCCGGTGGCGGAGCTGCTCGGGGCCCCCGCGCGGCGCGGCGCCGACGTCGTCTACTGCATGGACGAGCGCACCGGCTTCCCGGCGGTCGCCGTGCCGGGCGGGCCGCCGGTCGTCTCCGGGCTGGTCTGGGTGCAGGGACCGGAGACGTACTCCCGGGCCGCGCGACCCGTCGTCGGGACCCTCCTGCGGCGGTTCGCCGGGATCGTGACCCTCGGGCCCGGGATGTACACCGACCTGGTCGAGGGCTGGGGCCTCGACCCCGCACGCGTGCACCCGTGCCGGTTGGGGATCGACACGGAGTTCTTCGCGCCGCGGCCGTGGTCGGAGGCGACCCCGCTCGTCGCGGGGGTGGGTGACGACGAGGCCCGCGACCACCCGCTGCTCGTCGAGGCGGTCCGCCGGCTCTCCGCCCGACGACGGGTCCGGCTGGAGATCGGCACGACGATGGACGGGGTCGAGATCCCGGCCGACCTCGGCGTCGTGCACCGTTGCCGGATGGAGGGCGCGGTGCGGGCGATGTACGGGCGCTCCACGGTGGTCGCGCTCGCGCTGCACCCGACGACGCGGGGGAGCGGGTCGACGGTGGTGCTCGAGGCGGCCGCGAGCGGACGACCCGTCGTCGCGACCCGGACCGCGGCCATGGAGGCGCTGGTCGACCCGTCGCGGGGAATCCTGGTCGAGCCCGAGGACCCGGACGCCCTCGCCGAGGCGATCGGCGCGCTCCTCGACGACCCGGAGCGGGCCCGGGCGATGGGCGAGGCCGCCCGGGCGTGGGTCATCGAGCACCACAGCAGCGCGCAGATGAACGACGACATCCGTGACGTACTGCGCGGAGTGGTTGCCGGGCGCCGATGACGGGTCACCCGGTCGGGTGAAGAATCGGGCCCTGGTGACCGGTGCCTCCTCCGGGATCGGCGCGGCGTTCGCGCGCGCCCTGGCCGCCCGGGGCCACCCCCTGCTGCTCGTCGCGCGGTCCACGGAGGCCCTCGCCGAGCTGGCCGGGGAGCTGGACGTCGACGTGCGCGTGCTGGTCGCGGACCTGACGACGGCCGAGGGCCTCGCCCGCGTCGAGGCGGAGCTCGGCGGGGTCGACCTGCTCGTCAACAACGCGGGCTCGGCCACCTACGGCGAGCTGGGCGAGCAGGACCCCGCGGACCTCGACGAGTCGGTGCTGCTCAACGTGCTCGCGCCGACCCGGCTGACCGCCGCGGCGCTGCGGTCGATGCCGGCGGGCAGCGGGATCCTCAACGTGTCGAGCACCGCGGCGGGCCGCGACGACCCGGCGATCGCCGCCTACGCCGCGGGCAAGTCGTACCTGGAGACCCTGTCCCGGGCGGCCCGTCCGGAGGCCGGCGAGCACGGGATCCGGGTCACCGTGGTGCGTCCGGGCCGGACCGCCACCGCGTTCCACGAGCGGTCGGGCGAGGAGTCCGGGCACCTGCCGGCGTGGCGGTGGCAGTCGCCGGACACCGTCGCCGAGGCCGCGCTCGACGCCCTCGAGCGCGGCGAGGAGGAGGTCACCGTGGCGCCCGGGGACGGTCACGAGCGCAGGTGACGCTCCGTCCACAGCGCGGCCTGCGTGCGGTCGGTGACGCCGAGGCGCTGGTAGATGTGCGTGAGGTGGTTCTTGACGGTCCGCTCGGTGATCGCGAGCCGGCGGGCGATCTGCTTGTTGCCCAGCCCGTCGGCGACGAGCAGGAGCACCTCGGACTCGCGGTCGGTGAGGTCGACCGTGCGCGGCGGGTCGGACCGGGCGCTCAGCAGCACGCGCGCGGCGCGGCCGTCGAGCGGTGCCTCCCCGCGGGCGACCTGGCGCAGGCCCTCGAGGATGGTCTCGGGTTCGGCGTGCTTGAGCAGGTAGCCGTCGGCGCCGGCGTCGAGGGCCGCGAGGACGTGGCGCTGGTCGGCGAACGAGGTGAGCACGAGGATCCGGACGTCGGGCGCCAGGTCCCGGATACGGCGCGTCGCCGCCGCCCCGTCGGTGCCCGGCATCGACAGGTCCATGAGCACGACGTCGGGGCGCAGGGCCTCCACCCGCTCCACGGCCTCGTCGCCGTCACGGGCCTCCCCGACGACGTCGAGGTCGGCCACCGTGGAGATCAGGGCGACGAGTCCCTGCCGGACGACCGCGTGGTCGTCCACCACGAGCACGCCGGTCACGAGCGCGGCACCGTCACGACGACCGTCGTGCCCGCCCCCGGCGTGGACCGGACGTCGACGGCGCCGCCGGCGTCGTCGACCAGGTCGCTCAGCGCCCGCAGCCCGAGGTGGCCGTCGGCCGCACGGGCGGCGGCGTCCGTCGGGTCGAACCCACGCCCGTCGTCGGCGACCGCGAGCCGCCACCGGCCCGGGTCGGCGACCAGCGTGATCGCCGCGGTGGCTGCGCCGGCGTGCGTGACGACGTTGCGCACCGCCTCCTGCGCGGCCCGGTAGAGCAGCGCCGCCTCGGCGGGCCCCACCACGTCGACCGCCTCGAGCGCGACCGACACGACGAGCCCCCGCCGACGCAGGCCGCCCGCGAGGTCCTGCAGGGCCGGGCCGAGCCCCTCCTGGGCGAGGTTCGGCGGGTAGATGTCGACGAGCAGCGTGCGCAGCGACCCGATGCTCTCCCGCAGCCGCGTCGCCGACTCGGTGACCACCGCGGACTCGGGACCTCCCCGCAGCCGGCTCGCGTCGAGGCCGTAGGTGATGCCGGTGAGTTCCTGGACGACGCCGTCGTGCAGGTCCTGCGCGATCCGCCGTCGTTCCGCCGTCGACGCCTCCACCGCGTGGCGCAGCAGCCGCTCCCGCTGCCGTTCCCGGCGCTGGAGCTTGCGGGCCAGCACCACGGCGAGCGGCACCTGCACCAGTTCCAGCAGCAGCAGGGCGCCGACCGAGAGCGGCGCGAAGGATCGCCACGCGTCCCACCCGGCCTCGACGACGGCGTCGTAGCGGAAGTAGGCCTCGTAGAGCAGCGGCGTGCCGCCGGGTGTCCGGATCGCGTGGTAGACCTCGAGTACCTTGCCGTCTCCGGAGCCGTCCTCGGCGACGCCCGCCGCCTCGTCGTTCGCGTCGAGGACGCGCCGCTCGTCCGGGGCGAGCGGATAGCGGTCACCGATCTCACGGCGGTCGTCGCTGTAGAGGATCCGTCCGTCGGCGTCCCAGATGAGCACGCGGATCAGCGAGTCGCCGAGCACCGCGCGGGTGACGGCGTCGTCGACCGCGTCGATCGCCTCCGGATCGCCGGTGAGCAGCCCGTCGTCGAGCCGCGGCTCCACCACGCCGTGCGCGGTCACCGACGCGAGCTGCGTGACCTGGTCGATCGCCACGTCGGTCGCCTGCTCCCGAGCCACGAGCGCGATCGCCGCCGCCAGCCCGAGGGTGACGAGCACGCCCGCGACGGTGAACCCCGCGACCAGGCGCGGCGCGGTGGCGCGCAGGAGCCGGCGCCTCGGGGGCCGGGATGGCGGGGACGCCGGGACGGGCGCCGCGTCCACCTCTCCGATCACGACGGCGAGACTACGCAGCTCACGGGCTCCGACCGGGGGTACCGGGACCATCGTCCAGTGGTCCCGGGTCCGTCGGTGCCCGCAGTCTGGCGATCATGACGATGACCCCGCTCCCCGTGGTTCCGCCGCCCGCGCGTCCGCTCGGGACGACCGCGCTGGTGACCGGGGCGTCGTCGGGGATCGGGGCCGCCTTCGCGCGGGAGCTCGCCGCCCGTGGTCGGCCGCTGGTGCTGGTCGCGCGCTCGCGGACGGCGCTGCACCGCCTCGCGGCGACGCTGCCCGTGCCGGTGCGGGTGGTGGTCGCCGACCTGACGGTGCCCGCCGACCTCGCGCGCGTGGAGGCGCTGCTCGGCGGGGTGGGGCTGCTGGTCAACAACGCGGGGGCGACGCGGTTCGGTGGCCTGCGCGGACAGTCGCCGGCGGATCTCGAGGCGTCGGTGCTGCTCAACGTGCTGGCGCCCACCCGGCTGACCGCCGCGGCCCTGCGCTCGATGGCGCCGGGCAGCGGGATCCTCAACGTCTCCTCGACGGCGGCGGGCCGCGACGACCCCGCGCTCGCGACCTACGCGGCGGGCAAGGCGTACCTGGAGTCGTTCTCCCGGGCCGCCCGGCGCGAGGCGGCCGAGCGGCGGATCGGGGTGACGGTGGTGCGGCCCGGCCGGACCCGGACCGCGTTCCACGCCCGCGCCGGGGAGGACTCCGGGCACCTCCCGGCGGCGCGCTGGCAGACCCCGGAGGCGGTCGTGCACGCCGCCCTCGCCGCGTACGAGCGCGGCGAGGACGAGGTGACGGTGGCGCCGGGCCGTTAGGCCTGCAACAGGCGCTGCATCTCGGCGATCTCCGCCTGCTGGGCGCCGATGATCGCCTGCGCGAGCTCCCGGGCCTGCGGGTTGGTGCCCTGGGCGAGCTCGGCCTGCGCCATCTGCACGGCCCCGGTGTGGTGGGCGATCATCATCGTCAGGAACGCCCGGTCGAACGCGGGTCCGGAGAGGGCACCCAGGTCGGCCATCTGCTGCGGGCCCATCATCCCGGGCATGCCGGCCATGGCCATCGGCTGCTCGTCGCCGGCGGGCACCGGCGCGCCCCAGGCGGTGAGCATCGCGGTCATCTGCTCGATCTCGGGGCCCTGCTCGCCCTCGATGCGCGCGGCGAGGTCCTTCACCTGCGGGGACGCGGCCCGGCTCTCGGCGAGCCGCGACATCGCGACCGCCTGCCGGTGGTGCGGGATCATGCCCTGCGCGAAGGCCACGTCGGCGGGCTCGTGGGCGGCGTCGACGGCGGCCGCCGGGGCAGCGGGGGTCTCGGGCGTGCTCGTGCACGCGGTGAGCAGGACGAGGGCGACGGCCGTCAGCAGGCCGGCGAGGGTGCGGGAACGCATGGGACTTCCTCCGGATCTGGGGTCGGGACGCGGTCGTGGCGTCCCGGCCTACAGCCGGAGGACCTGGAGAGCGGCGAGCCGTCGGGGGACGGGGACCGGGGCGGGCCCGGCGAGCACCGGGGTGGGGCCGCGGGCGAGGCCCGGACGGCGGGTCGGGGCGGTGACGAGGACGAGCACCGCGGCGGCGAGGAGGGTCGCGAGCGCGACGAGCACGGCGACGCAGAGGTGCTCGAGCATCGTCGCGTGGCCCGCGGGCTCCTCGTGACCGTGGTCGTGCGCCGCGACGACGCTGCTCCCGGCGGTGTGGTGGACGCTCGGCCCGACCATCTGGTGCATCCCGACCAGGCCCGCGAGCAGGGCGAGCACGAGCAGCACGCGAGCCGAGCCCGGGGTGCCGCGCGACTCGATCACGGTCCCGACGATAACCCGCATCGAACGAAGGGCCCCTCCGGTCGAGTAGAGCGACCGGATGGGCCCTTCGTTCGGAACGGTGCGCCGGGTCGGCGCCCTGGCGGTGGGCGCCCACGGCCCGTCTATTCGACCGAAGGTGCCCTTCGGTCAACGAGACGGCGGCAGCCGCTCAGCGCCGACGCAGCCCCCGGACGAGGCCGCGCACCACCGACGGCGCGGGCGTCCCCGGCGGACGGCGGTACCGCTCGGGCATGCCGAGCAGCACGAAGCCACGCAGCAGCTCGGCGGTGCGCTCGGTCGGGCGCCCGGCCAGGAGCGCCGCGTACGTGGCGGCGTCGAGGCGCTCGCCCGCCGAGGTGTAGCCGCGCATGGCGGCGTTCTCGAAGGCGTACCAGGTCGAGGGGAACCGGAACGCGAGCTCCACCCCGTCGTCGTCGGGGGACACCTCGAACACCGGGTTCAGCGTCGGGCGGCCCGCGGCGTGCGGCGGCTCGGTGAAGGCGCCGTGGTCGGCGAACACCCGCGGGTCGGTGGACGTGACGAGCATCAGCCACTTCGCGCCGTCGAGCTCGGCGGGGTGGCGCGGGGACGCGAGCTGCGGCCCGTACCCGGCGAGGTAGTCGGCGAGCAGCTCGTCCTCGCAGGTCAGCCGCCACGGGGCGTCCCGGAGCAGACGTACGTACCCGGCCGCGTCGCGTTCGAGGGGCCCGTCGGTCGGGGCGAGCCGGACGTTGCCCAGCCGGTCGAGCAGCACCGTGTCCGCCACGGCCACGCGCCGGAGCTCGTCGAGCGCGCCCTGCTGGACGTCGAAGTAGTGGAACGCGTCGGAGCACACCGAGGCGGCGAAGGCGTCGTCGTCGAAGGGCAGCGCGTCCACGCGGTCGGAGCACACGAACCGCTGCGTGGGCGCGACGTAGCGCCGCGCCACCCACAGCTGCAGGAAGTTCCGGTCCACGCCCACCACGGCCCGCGGGTCGTGCCGCGTCGCCAGGTGGTGCGCCACGTGCCCGAAGCCGCAGGCCAGGTCGAGGACCGGGCGCGACCCGGCGTCGGGAAGGGCCTGCAGCAGCGACGCCGTCGCGAGGAACCGCGGCTGCCCGAAGCGCGCGAGGAAGTAGGGCAGCAGTTCGTCGTCGATGCGGTCGCTGGAGCGCGCGTAGGCGAGCTCCATCCAGTCCTGTGCGGTGAGCCGGTCGTGCTCGGCGAGCATCGCGCGGACCTCGGCGCGCCGGGCCGCGAGCGCGATCCGGGGCCACGGGCCGCGGGTGAACGGCAGCCGCAGCCCGGGGCGCGACGACGGCGCCGGCGGCGGGAAGGCGAGCAGCGCGACGAGCGCGTCGAGCGGACGGTCGGCGGCGAGCAGGGCGACGAGCTCGTCGGTGGTCGGGCCCGCCACCTCGCAGCGTCCGGTCAGGTGGTCCTGCGAGTCGACGCGGCCGCGGCGCAGCACGGGGATGTCGTCGATCTGCGGGAAGGTCGTGCAGGCGCAGCGCAGGAGCCCGAAGGTCCCGCCCGGCAGCGGCTGGGAGGGCGTCGGGGTGAGGACCGGGTGGGCGCCGCAGTCGGGGCAGCGCAGCGCCGGGCCGGTGGTGGGACGGACGGTGGGCAGGGCAGGGGAGAGCGTCACGGGACCTCGCGCGGGGAGTCGACGGGGGAGCGGCGCGGACGGGCTCAGGGGCGCGGCGGACCCCGGCGCGGCAGCCGCCGCGCGAGATCGACCCCGGCCAGGGGTACGACGACGGGGGCGACCACCGGGACGGGGCGGGGCCCGTCGGGGACGAGGGTGGTGAGCAGGCGGGCCAGCGACGGCACGGGGACCGCCGCGAGCAGCGGCTCGCTCGCGGCGGCCGTCACCACCAGCAGGGTCACCGCCACCTGCAGCGCGAGCGGCGGCGTGCCGGTGGCCTGCGGCGCCAGCGCGGCGACGACGAGGGCCGCGGGCTGGGCGAGGACGGCGAGGTTGAGCAGCGCGAACGTGCCCCACGCACGGTGGGGCAGGCACACGCGGGCGGCTCCGACGGTGATCGCGGCGAGTGCGACGCCGAGCACGTGGACGCCGTCGGCCCGGGCGAGGACGTCGAACGCGACCGCGGTGATCAGCACCACGACGGCGCTGAATCCCCTCGGTGTCATTCGGTCGGCCACGGCGGCGAACCGTAGCAACGGCCTTTGGCGCGATCGAGCCGCCCCGTGGACGCGCCCGGAACCGGGTGACGGGCGCGCGGCGTGGCGTCCGTCAGGGGTCGGTGACGGTCAGCCGTTCGGCTCCCGACGACGGGTCGGGCTCCGGCTCGAGCACCTTCCCCTGCTCACCGATGACCGACGCGTCGCCCTCGACCGACCACGTGCGCCCGTCGGCCTCGACCTCGGCGCCGTCGGCGGGGGCCGGGTCGTCGAGCCGACCCGCGTAGCGGAACTCGTCGTCCTCCAGCAGCCAGGCGTCGTCGGGCCGGCCGACGGGGTCACCCGCCGTCGGGCCGCCCTCGGGTCGGTACTGACGCGGGGTGTCGGGCTGGGGCCGGACGGGGCTCTCGCGGGTCATCTCGTTCTCCCTCTCGCGGGCTCGCGACAGGAATGCCCTCCTCAGGGCAGGTGTACGCCGACCGCCTCGCGTCGGGCGCGGATCACGTCGTCGACCCCGGTGGCCTCCGCGAGCCCGGCGCCCCGCGCCATCGCGTCGAGCCAGACCCGCTCGCGGTCCTCCACCGCCTGCGTCAGGCGCACGACCTCCTCGACGTGCTCGCGCGGCACGACGACGAGGCCGCTCGCGTCCCCGCGCACGACGTCGCCGGGCCGCACCGCCACGCCGCCGAGGACGACGTCGACGTTGATCGCGCCCGGTCCCTCGTTGGAGGCCGTCGTCGGGTAGACCCCGCGGGCGAAGACCGGCAGGCTGATCTCGTCGATGCCGTCGGCGTCGCGGATCACGCCGTCGATCGCGATGCCCACCGCGCCGATCCGCGCGAGGGTCCCGCTCATGATGTCGCCGAGGACCGCGGCGTCGGTGCGGCCGCCGCCGTCGACGACGAGCACGTCCCCGGCGCGGGCCAGGTCGGGGGCCTTGAGCAGGAAGAGGATGTCGCCGGGCTTGGTCCAGACGGTCAGCGCCGGCCCGCAGAACTCCTTCCCGCCCGCCTGCCGGACGATGCCCGGCCCGACCACCGAGACCGGGCCGCCGGAGTCGGCGATCTGCGTCGTCGGGAAGGCCGCCAGGGCCGCGACCGCCGCCGGGTCGGGCCGGTGGTCGGCGTCGTCGATCGTCCACTGCTGCGGGTGCGCCTTGCTCACGCCCGGGGAGCCTTCCGCAGACGCCGCGTGCGCGCACTCCACCGTCGACGAAAGGCCGGTGGTCGTGGCGGGACGCCCGCCGACCGTTCCGCTCCCGACCGGGGCGTGGAGGGACGGTGGAGGGGGTTATCCGTTCGTGACCGAGCGAGCTGCATCGATCGCGACCGAGACACGGCGGGTCGGGCCACCGGAAGGACCGAACGATGGACGCCGTCGAGTTCGAGCGCGTCGAGTACAGCGCCGACGTCGACCAGGGACCCCGCATCCGGGACGACCTGCGCCAGTGGCTGCGGTCGTCGGCGGTGCCGAGCGGCGTGGTCGACGGGATGGTGCTGGCGGCCAGCGAGGCGATCGACAACGTCGTGGTGCACGCCTACGACGACGTCCACCGCCGCGACGGCGCCGCCCGCATCGACCTCACCGTCATGCTCGACGACGGCGAGGTGCTGGTGACGGTCGCCGACGGTGGCCGCTGGCGCGCGCCGGAGAGCGTCGACCTCGAGCACGACGTGGTCGGCCGCCCCGCCCTGCACGGGCGCGGGATCACGCTGATGACCTCGCAGGTCGACGAGGTGGCGATCCGCCACGGCGACCGCGGCACGACGGTACTGCTGCGCTCGAGGTGGGCTTCGCCCATGTGAGTAGTTCTGACGGTGATAGCCGTCAGAAGTACTCACAGGGCCTCCGGCCACCTCGGTGCCCGCTTCTCCGCGAACGCCGCCAGGCCCTCGGCGCGTTCGGGGCCGTCGATGATCGATGCGACGGCCGCGTCGGTGTCGGCCCAACCGCGGGCGTCGGCCTCGAGCACGGCGGAGTCGACGGCGGCGAGGGTGGCGGTGACGGCGGCGGGGGAGCGCTCGGCGATCCGCTGTGCCACGGCCAATGCGGTCGCCTCGGCCCCGCCCGGCTCGGTGAGGTCGGTGACGAGGCCGAGCTCGTGCGCCCGCGCGGCGTCGATCGGGTCGCCGGTGAGCAGGAGCCGCTTCGCAACGGCAGGCGTGAGGGCCCGTGGCGTGCGGAACAGGGCGCCGCAGTTCGCGACGAGCCCGAGCCCCACCTCGGGCAGGGCGAACCGGGCGGTCCGGGACGCGACGACGAGGTCGCACGCCAGCGCGATCTCGAACCCGCCACCGAACGCGATGCCCTCGACGGCCGCGATCAGCGGGGTCCGGCGGCGCCGGGCGACGACGCCGTAGTTGCCGCCGCGGGGGGTCGGCTCCCCGGGTCCGACCGCGACATCGGTCCCCGCGCAGAACGCCCGCTCCCCGCCGGCGAGGACCCCGCAGCGCAGGCCGGGGTCGTCGTCGAGGCGGTCCAGGGCGGCGTCGAGCCCGCGGGTCATCGCGGCGTCGATCGCGTTGTGCTTCTCCGGGCGCGTCATGCGGATCAGCAGCACCGTCCCGTGCTGCTCGGTCCGCACCCGGGTGGCGACCTCCTCGGCGGTCGGCTCGGGTTGGTCGGGCCAGGGGTAGGTCACGGTCGCGACCCTACGGTCGGCGGACGTCGCGCGCGGCGGTCTCGCGGGGGCAAGATCCTGTTGCGCCGCGCGATGTGGTCGCTGGGCGATCACTATGCGCGGCGGAACAGGATCTTGGGTGTCGGTGGGTCCGTCGGCGGCGGAGCCTGCCTCGGGGCGGGGGCTTCTCGACGGCGGGTGCGCCCGCCGGTCTTCGGGTCAAGATCTTGTCGGGCCGCGCGATGTGGTCGCTGAGCGATCACTATGCGCGGCGGAACAGGATCTTGGCAGCCGGCGTCTCCCCGAGGCCCGTCCGGCGCGCGCGCCCGGCCGGCCCGCCGACCTGGCCGTCGCCTGGGTCAGGCGGGTTCGTGTGCGGGTGTGGGGTCGCCGTTGGAGGACGGCTGGGTGGCGCGTCCGGCCAGGCGGGTGGGGGCGTGGATGGTGGTCTCGGTGGTGCGCCCGCGCAGGGTCCTCGAGCCGATGGTGGTCCACCGGTCGGTTTCGTCGCCGGCCCGCTCGAGGGCGGCGCCGGAGCCGACGACGCCGCCGTCGACGTCCTTGGCCAGGTCGCAGAGGCGGGCGGCCTCGTTCACCGGGTCGCCGATCACGGTGTACTCGTAGCGGCGGCGGTCGCCGATGTTGCCGGCGACGGCTTCTCCGGCCGAGACCCCGATCCCGGCGCCGAGTTCGGTGGTGGCGGGGAAGACCTCTTCGGCCAGTCGGGCGGCCATCACCCGCCCGGCGGCCAGCGCGCGGCCCGCGGCGTCGGGGAGTTCGGTGGGGGCGCCGAACACGGCCAGGGCGGCGTCGCCCTCGAACTTGTTGATCCACCCGCCGTGGTCCTCGACCACGTCGATGACCACCGCGAAGAACTCGTTGAGCAGTTCGACGACCTCCTGCGGGGGGCGGGTCGCGGCCAGGGTGGTGGAGCCGACGAGGTCGACGAACAGGACGGCGACCTCGCGGACCTCGCCGCCGAGTTCGACGTCGTTGTCCATGGCGTGGCGGGCGACGTCCTCGCCGACCTGGCGGCCGAACAGGTCGCGGACGCGTTCGCGTTCGCGCAGCCCGGAGACCATGGTGTTGAACCCGGCCTGGAGCAGGCCGAGTTCGGTGGTGTCGAAGACGGGGACGTCGACGTCGTAGTCGCCGCGTTCGACCTTCTTCAGCGCCCGGCGCACCGCGAGCACCGGGGCGGCGGTGGACAGGGCGGTCAGGGTGATCACCGCCCCGCCCAGCACCAACGCCACCCCACCCAGCACCACCACGACGACCGCCAGCCGCGTCACGTCGTACGTGCCCAGCGCCAACGCCGCGACCGCCGCGAGCACGACGCCCAGCAGCGGCACCGCCGTCCCGAACACCCACCCGCCGAGCGTCCGCATCAGCACGCCCGGCAGCACCGTGCCCGACGGCGGGCGGGCCGCCAGCACCCGGCGCGCGGCCGGCCGCAGCACGACCTCGACCAGCCGGTAGGTGATCGACACCGTCGCGAGTCCGCCGAGCAGCACGGTGGCCGCGACCTGCAGCGCGATCCGCCACGAGTCGAAGACGTTGAGCAGCAGGAACACCGCCGACGCGACGCCCCACAGCGTCGTCTGCACCGCAGCGAGCCGCACCGGGCCGCCGAGCACCACCTTCCGGAAGCGCCGCTCCCACCCGCGCCGCTGGCGCTCGTCGGCGTCGACCCGCAACGGCCGCACCCGCATCAGCAGGTGCCCCCACCCCGCGCCGACCGCGACGGCGAGCACCACGTAGCCCGCGAACACGACGAGGTTGCGCAGCAGCAGGGCGGGCGCGTCCACGAGGTCGTGCGGCAGCACCCACGCCGCGAGCACCAGCACCACGCCGGCGCCGATGACGTTCGGCAGGACCACGACCAGGAGCAGCAGCGCGCGGAGTCCGGCGGTCAGCCCACGGTCGCCGGCGCGCGCCTCCACGGGCGGGCCGGACCGGCGGGGACGACGACGGGCCACGACTCCTCCAACCGGTACCACGGGTACCGGAAAGATAGCGTCCAACCCGACCGCACCCGACGTCGGGAAGGCTTGATCGAGTCAGCTCGACGACACCCCCGACCGGGCGCCGATCCCGACGACGGGTCGCCCCCGCCCGCGTGTGACCATGTCGCCTCGTTACGCGCGAGAGAAGAGGGACGTCGGTGGCGGACGGGGCGGGCAGCGGGATGTCGGGCGAGGACACGGGGCCGATCGAGCTGACCTACGCCGAACACTTCCATCCCGCCCGGCCCCGCGCGCTGCGGCACCGCCCGAAGGTGCGCTCGCCGTTCGAGCGCCGCGCCGCGGGTCGGGACGGCGAGCCGATCGGCACCAACCCGGCCTACGTGGCCTGGCTGCGCGGGCAGTCCATGCTGGCCGACGCCGACACGATCGCCCGACAGTTCTCCGGTCGCGGCACGATGTGGCAGAACCCGTTCGCCGACCCGGACCCGCGGGGCGCCGTGGAGACGGCGAGCGTGTGGTTCACGGCCTACCCGCTGTCGTTCATGACCCGCCCCGGCCAGCCGTTCCTCGCCGCCATGGCCGAGGAGGACCTGTGGCGGGCGTTCGCGGCGATCGGCGTCGAGGGCGTGCACACCGGCCCGGTGAAGCGCGCGGGCGGCATCTCCGGGTGGGAGCACACCCCGAGCGTCGACGGCCACTTCGACCGCATCTCGACGGTGATCGACCCCGCCTTCGGCTCCGAGGCCGACTTCCGCGCGATGTGCGGCATGGCGACGTTCCACGGCGGCACCGTGATCGACGACGTCGTGCCCGGCCACACCGGCAAGGGCGCCGACTTCCGCCTCGCCGAGATGGGCTACGCGGACTACCCCGGCATCTTCCACATGGTCGAGATCGACCCGGAGGACTGGTCGGAGCTGCCCGTCGTGCCGCCGGGGCGCGACTCGGTGAACCTCGACGTCGCCACCGAGGAGCGCCTGGAGAAGGCCGGCTACATCATCGGCGCGCTGCAGCGCGTCATCTTCCACGCGCCCGGGGTCAAGGAGACCAACTGGAGCGCGACGAGGGCCGTCGTCGGGGTGGACGGCGTGGCGCGGCGCTGGGTGTACCTGCACTACTTCAAGGAGGGGCAGCCCTCGATCAACTGGCTCGACCCGTCGTTCGCGGGGATGCGCCTGACGATCGGCGACGCGCTGCACTCCCTCGCCGACCTCGGTTCCGGGGCGCTGCGCCTCGACGCCAACGGGTTCCTCGGCGTGGAGAAGAGCGCCCTCGGCGGCCCGGCCTGGTCCGAGGGGCACCCCCTCTCCGGCGCCGCGAACCACCTCATCGCCAGCATGGTCCGCAAGGTCGGCGGGTTCACCTTCCAGGAACTGAACCTGACGATGGACGACATCCGCGAGGTCGGGCGGGCCGGCGCGGACCTGTCGTACGACTTCGTCAACCGCCCCGGCTACCACCACGCCCTCGCGACCGGCGACGCCGAGTTCCTGCGCCTCGGCCTGCGCACCGCCCGCGACCTCGGCATCGACCCGGCCTCGCTGGTGCACGCGCTGCAGAACCACGACGAGATGACCTACGAGCTCGTCCACTGGGCCGCCGGGCACCGCGACGAGACGGTCGTGTTCCGCGGCGAGGAGGTCACGGGGGCCCAGCTCGCCGAGACCGTGCGCGGCGAGCTGCTCCACGCGCTGGCCGGCCCGGAGCACCCGTTCAACCTGGTGTTCACCACCAACGGCATCGCCTCGACGACCGCGACCGTCGTCGCCGCCTCGATCGGCATCCACGACCTCGACACCATCGGCCCCGCCGAGGTCGAGGAGATCCGCGCCGTCCACCTCATGCTCGCGATGTTCAACGCGATGCAGCCGGGCGTCTTCGCGCTCTCCGGCTGGGACCTCACCGGGATGCTGACGCTGCCGGTCGACGACGTCGCGGCCCTGGTCGCCGAGGGCGACACCCGCTGGATCCACCGCGGCGCGCACGACCTCATGGGCTTCGCGCCGGACGCCGACCGCTCCGCCGAGGGCATGCCGCGCGGGCGCAGCCTCTACGGCACGCTGCCCGACCAGCTCGCCGACGAGACCAGCTTCGCCCGCCAGCTCCAGGCGATCCTCGCGGTGCGCAAGCACTACGGGATCGCCACCTCCCGCCAGGTCGACATCCCCGACGTCTCGCACCCCGGGCTACTCGTCCTCGTCCACGAGCTGGACAGCGGATCCCACCAGCTGACGGTGCTCAACTTCGCCGCCGAGCCGGTGCGCGGCACGGTGCGCTCCGAGGCCCTCGCCCCGGGCGGCGCGGTGCTCGACATGTTCACCCAGGAGCCGCTGGGCTTCGTCGACGACCTGCACGCCTTCGCCGTCGACCTGCCCGCCCGCCGCGGCATGGCCCTGCTGGTGGAGCCTTCCTGACGACGGGTGTGGTCCCGTCGGCCCGGCGCGTCGCGGTGGCAGCCGTGTGCCACCGCTGACGTCCGGCGTCAGCCGTGTGCCACCGCTGACGTCCGGGCCGCGCCTCACCGCACCGTGAGCGCCGCCTGCTCCAGGTCGAGTTCGTGCTGCAGGCGCACGAACGCCTCCTCGCCGAGCGTCCCCGCGTCCCGCAGCGCCAGGAGGCGGGAGCGCTCGGCCACGAGCATGGCCTGCCCGTAGCGCCGGTAGGTGTCGCGGACGCCCTCCTGCGTGCGCTCGGGTCCACCCTCGTCGCCGGACTCGTCCTCCGACTCCGCCTCGGCCACCGACTCGACGGCCCCGCCCCGGCCCGCGGACTCGGCGCCGCCCTCGGGGTCGAACGCGTCGGAGGCGGCCTCGAACGCCTCGGACGCGGCCGCCATCCGGTTGTTCACCCGCCGCCGCAGCTGCTCGACGACCGGCTCGCGGCCCGGGTTCTCCCGCTCGATCTCCTCCAGGCACTCGAGGGCGGCGTCGGCCGCGAGCCGTCGGGCGCGGGCCTCCTCCTGGGCCTCCTCGCCGGCCTCGTTGCGGGCGCTCGGCAGGCGCCGGGCCAGGGCCGGCAGCGAGAGGCCCTGGCCGAGCAGCGTCACGAGGATGACGACGAAGGTGACGAAGACGATCAGGTCGCGCTGCGGGAAGGCGAGCGGCAGCGTGAGCACGGCGGCGAGCGAGACCGCGCCGCGCATCCCGGCCCAGGAGGTCAGGATCGTCTCCGACCACGAGGCGTGCCGCCGGCCCAGCGCGGTGCCCGCCACCTGCTCGGTGAGCACCATCCACGCGAACCGGACCACCACGAGGGTCACGACGACGGCGACGGTCACCCCGGCCACCGCGAGCGGCGGCATCCCCGAGATCCCGGTGACGACGCTGCGCAGCTGCAGGCCCACGAGCAGGAACACCATGCCCTCGAGCAGCCACGACACCGCGGTGCGCACCGCGCCGGTGACCACCCGCGCGCCCGGCTCCATGATCGTCGTCGCGCGGTGGCCCAGGTAGAGCCCGGCCACCACCACGGCGACGAGGCCGGAGACGCCGAGCTCCTCGGCCGGCAGGTAGACCACGAACGGCGCGACGAGGAAGACGACCACGTCGGTGTAGGGGTGGAGCACCCGGCGTCGGACCCAGCCGATCGCGAGCCCGACCACCGCCCCCACCGCGACCCCGCCGAGCGCGACCACGGCGAACTCGCCGGCCGCTCCCGCGAACGACGTCGCCCCCGCGACCGCGGCGACGGCGACCGTCAGCGCGGTCAGGGCGGCGGCGTCGTTGAACAGGCTCTCGCCCTCGAGCAGCGCCACCACGCGGCGCGGGAGCCGGATGGTGCGGGCGATCGCGGTGGCCGCGACGGCGTCGGGCGGGGCGACGACCGCCCCGAGCGCGCAGGCCGCGGCGAACCCCAGCCCGGGCACCAGCGCGGCCGCCACCGCGCCCACCGCGAGCGTGGAGGCGAGTGTGAGGCCCACGGCGAGCAGCAGGATCGGGCGCAGGTGGATCCGGAAGGCGGGCACCGACGCGGCGAAGCCGGCGCAGTAGAGCAGCACCGGGAGGATCACGACGAGGACGAGGTCCGGGTCGATCCGGTAGTCCGGCAGGCCCGGGATCCACGACGCGGCGACGCCGACGACGAGCAGCGCGATCGGGTCGGGCACCCCCGTGCGTCGTGCCCCGGCGCGGACGAGGGCGGTGACGATCACGAGGCCGACCACCGCGGCGACCAGGTGGACCATTCCGGGAGTGTGCCCGGCGCGCGGACGGCTCACCGCGGGGAGGACCCGGATCACGTCCGCGACCCGACGTCGGGAATGTCCGTTAGCGTGGCTCACGATGAGCGAGCAGACGGCGTGGCGGGTCGGGGCCGGGGCGGTCGCGATCACCACCGCGACCGTGCTGCCGGTGTTCCTGCTCGGGGCCTCGGCGGTGCAGGTCGGCGCGGAACTGGGGTTCGACCCGGCGGTGCTCGGGCTGCTCGTCGCGGCCTACTTCGCGGTGTCGGCGCTGATGTCGCTGCCGGTCGGGAAGATCGTCGAGCGGTTCGGGTCGCGGGTGACGAGCCGGGTCGCGGTGCTCGGCTCGGCGACCGGCCTGCTCGCCACGGCGGCCTTCGCCCGGTCGCTCGTCGCGCTCGCGGTGATCCTGCTGTGCTCGGCGTGGTGCAACGTGATGGGCCAGCTGTCGTCGAACCTGACGCTCGCGCGGTCGATGCCGCAGCGGCGGATGGGGCTCTCCTTCGGGGTGAAGCAGGCCTCGGTGCCGCTCGCGACGCTGCTCGCCGGGCTCGCCGTGCCCGCGCTCGCCCTCACCGTCGGCTGGCGCTGGGCCTACGTCGGCGCGGCCGGGCTCGCCCTCGCCGCGTTCGCGGCCGCGCCGCGCGGTTCGGCCGCCCGCGCCGACGACGCGGTCGGGGACACCGACCGGGCCACGGCCGCCCTCGCCGTGATCGGGGCCGCCGCCGGCCTGGGCGCCGCGGCGGCGACCGGGCTCGGCATCTTCCTCGTCGCGTCCGCGGTCGACCGCGGCATCTCCCCGGGGCTCGCCGGGCTCGTCCTGACGATGGGCAGCGTGGTCGGGCTGGCGATGCGGGTGCTGCTCGGCTGGCTCGCGGACCGCCGCGACGAGGCGAGCGCGGCGACGGGGGGCAGGGGCGGCGGCCACGTCGCGGTCGTCGCCACCTGCCTGCTGACCGGCGCCGTCGGGCTGGTGCTGCTGGCCCTGCCCGGCCCGGTGGCGCTCGTCGTCGGGGTGGTCCTCGGGTTCGGGCTCGGCTGGTCGTGGCCCGGGCTGCTGCAGTTCGCGGTGGTGCGGCTGAACCCGGAGGCGCCCGCGGCGGCGACCGC
The DNA here is from genome assembly GCF_021026295.1 of Actinomycetospora soli. Classification (GTDB taxonomy): domain Bacteria; phylum Actinomycetota; class Actinomycetes; order Mycobacteriales; family Pseudonocardiaceae; genus Actinomycetospora; species Actinomycetospora soli. The sequence goes on along the minus strand of NZ_JAJNDA010000004.1, from coordinate 69,112 downwards.
CATCGTGCAGGTCGGGGTGTACGCGGGCGGGTTCCTCGGCCCGGTCGGGTTCGGCCTGCTCGCCGGGACTGTGTCGTTCACCGCGGCATGGCTGGTCGCCGCAGCGGCAATGGTCCTGGCGGGGGCCGGAGTGCTCGTCGGACGGCGGATGCTGCTGGCCCATCGGGCCGCACGACGCGCCGGCCCGGTGCCGGTGCGCTGAGGAGGAGACGATGACGGCGGGATTCGTCCTGCGCGGGGTGAGCGTCCGCCGCGGCGGGGACACCGTGCTCGACGCCGTGGACGCCGAGATCCCCGGGCAGGGCGTCACGGCCCTGTGGGGCCCGTCCGGGGCGGGCAAGTCGACGACGTTGCGGCTGCTCAACCGCCTCGACGTCCCCGACGACGGGTCGATCACCTACGACGGCACGTCCCTCGACGAGCTCGACCCGCACCGGCTGCGGCGCCAGGTGGGGATGGTGTTCCAGCGCGCGACCCCGTTCGCGGGCACCGTGGCCGACAACCTCGCCGTCGCCGACCCCGACGCGGACCGCGACGGGATGGTCGAGTCGCTGCGGCGGGTCTCGCTCGACGCCGCGATGCTCGACCGCGACGCCGACACGCTCTCCGGCGGCGAGCTGCAGCGGATGTGCCTGGCCCGCACGCTCATCACGGGCCCGGAGACCCTGCTGCTCGACGAGCCCACCTCGGCCCTCGACGCGACGCCCGCCCGCGAGTTCGAGCGCACCGTGCTCGACCTCGTCGACGAGGGCGCCCTGACCGTGGTGTGGATCGCGCACGACGACGAGCAGGTGTCGCGGGTGGCCGACCGGGTGCTGGAGATCCGTGACCACCGCATCGTCGAGAGCGGCGACTGGCAGCTCACCCGGGGGAGGACGTCGTGACCATCAGCTGGACCGGACTGGCCGTCTCGCTGGTCCTCGTCGTGGTCGCCGCGGGCATCTCGCTCGCGTGGCGCCTGGGGCTCGAGCGCAGCATCGTCTGGGCCGCGGCCCGGGCGCTGGTGCAGCTGCTGATCGTGGGCGGCATCCTCGTGCTGCTGCTCATGCCCGGGGTGTCGCTGTGGTGGTCGTGGCTGTGGGTCGCTGCGATGCTGGCCTACGCCGCGTGGACCGCGCGGCAGCGCGCCCCCTCGATCCCCGGGCTGCTGCCGGTGGCCGGGGCGGCGTTCCTGGCCGCGGGCACGGTGTGCCTGGTGGTGCTCTTCGGGCTCGGCGTGTTCCCGCTGACCTCGCGCACGCTGGTACCGATGGCCGGCCTCATCGTCGGCAACGCCATGACGTCCACGGTGCTCGCGGGCCGGCGGCTGCAGGAGGAGTTCGCCGACAAGCGCGCCGAGATCGAGGCCCGGCTCGCGCTCGGGCAGTCCGGCCGCGACGCCGCGCGGCCCTACCTGCGCGGGGTGCTGCGCTCGGCGTTGAGCCCGCAGATCGAGACGACGAAGGCGACCGGCCTCGTCTTCCTGCCGGGCGCGATGACCGGGCTGATCCTCGCCGGGGTGCCGCCGCTGCAGGCCGTGCTGGTGCAGGCCGTCGTCATGTTCCTCGTGCTCGCGGCCGCCGCGACGACGACGAGCGTGGTCGCGCTCGGGCTCGTGCGCCGGCTCTTCACCCCCGACGACCGCCTGCTGGCGCTGAGCCGGGAGAAGGTCTAGGCGGAGGGGCGGGGGAGCAGGCCGGTCGCGGTCACCAGCGCGAGGTAGGCGTCCTCGTAGGAGCGGGTGGCGAGGTGGGCGCAGGCCGTGCTCACCGCGGGGATCGCGCTGCACCCGCCGTCGGGACCCCGCAGCGCCCGCTCGACCTCCGCGCGCAGGTGCCGCTCGAGGTGCCCGGTGGTCACCGCGGGGTGCAGCGTCCGGAGGTCGCCGAGCATCGCGATCGCGGCCGTCACCGTGCGCCGCAACGGAGCGAGGCCCGTGCCGGTGGCGGGCGGGCGGGGCGCGTGCGTGGGGAACGGGTGCACGGACATGCGGGACCTCCGGGGCCGGACGTGCGGACGCGCGAGGGCGCCCGCGGCCTCGGGGGTGAAGCCGGTGACGTGGCTCACTGTAGGGTCGGCGCGGATCGGCTGTCCAGGAAACGGAGGCGCCGTGCGGCTCGGGGCGACGCTCGTCCACCTGTCCGCGGCGCCGCCGTACCCGGTGGCCGCGTGGGCCCGCCGCCTGGCCGGCGAGGGCTTCGCGAGCCTCTGGGCGCCCGAGATCGTGGGGCGCGGCGACCTCGTCCCCGACCCGTTGCTCGCCCTCGCCGTGGCCGCCGGGGTCACCGACGACGTCGAGCTGGGCACCGCGACCGTGCAGGTCCCGCTGCACCATCCCGCCGGGCTCGCGCACCGGATGCTCTCGCTGCACGCGATCTGCGGGGACCGGCTGACCCTCGGGGTGAGCCCCGGGTCGACCGCCGCCGACCACGAGGCGCTCGGCCGCGACTTCCCCGTCCGCTTCCGCGCCTTCCGCGAGCACGTGACCCGGGTGCGCGCCCTGGTCGCGTGCGGGGGTGACGACGCGGCCCGGCTCGCCCCGGCGGGCGCCCGCGTCCCGTTCCTGCTCGGCTCCTGGGGCGTGAACGTGGAACGTGCCGCCCACGAGTTCGACGGCTGGCTCGCCTCGGGGTACCGGACCTCACCCGACGAGATCGTCGCGGCCCACGCGCGGTTCCGCGCCGCGGGCGGGCGCCGCGCCCTGGTCTGCGCGGTCCCCACGACGGACCTCGGCGCCACCCGGGAGGCGCTCGCGCGCTACGCCGAGGCCGGGTTCGACGACGCGATCGTGCTCATCGACCCCGACGGGCCGGACCCGGCCGCCGTCCGCGCCCTGGTGGACTGACACCCGCCGTCAGGAACGGGGGTCGCGCAGCAGCGTCCGGTCGAGGCCGGTCATCGCGAGGGCCCGGCGGCCCCGCGGGCTGACGCAGACCAGGCAGTCGACGCCCTGCCGGACGGCGTCCTCGTGCGCCCGCAGCAGCACCGTCATCCCGGCGGCCGCGAGCAGGTGCACGTCCTCGAGATCGATCGTCATGCGGGTGGCCGGCTGCCGGTCGCGGTAGGCGGCCTGGCCGATCACCTCGGTGAGCACGCGGTCGAGCCGGGGGGCCGCCTCGGCGTCGAGATCGCCGTGCATGCGCACCCGCACCACCCGGGGGCGGACGTCCACCCCGATCGTCGCCCGGACCGGCTCCGGGGGCCTGGCACCGTCCACGGTTCCTCCTCGGGTGGCACGCGTCGCGAGCTGGCGTGCGTCAACCCGAGCTCCTCCGAGGGTAACCGCGGTTCGGCCGGAGGTGTAGCGCTGCGAGGAGGCCGGGCACCCGCGCGCCCCGCGGTACCGGACGCGCCGAGCGCGCGGCGTGGTCGCGCACCTGGCACGCTGCCCGGAGCGGTTGACCTCGCAGCCGGACCGACCCGTCGTCGGAAGGTCCTCACGTGGATCCGCTGAAGCTCGTCCGCCGTTGGCCGGTGGTCCGCCAGCTCACCGGGGCCGACCCCCTCGGGCGCGGCGAGGCCGTGCGCTCGAACGCGCCGGAGCCCTGGACGCCCCGCACCGACGAGGCCGACACCGTGACGCGGTCGGTCTGCCCGTTCTGCGCGGTCGGCTGCGGTCAGCGGGTCTTCTCGAAGGAGGGCCGGGTCACCCACATCGAGGGCGACCCCGACTCGCCGATCAGCCGCGGCCGGCTCTGCCCGCGCGGCTCGTCGAGCCTGTCCCTCGTCACCTCGCCGTCGCGGATCACGAAGGTCCGCTACCGGCGTCCGGGCGGGTCCGACTGGGAGGACCTCGACCTCGACACCGCGATGGACATGATCGCCGACCGCGTCGTCGAGACCCGGGCCCGGACCTGGCAGGACACCGACGACGAGGGGCGCGTCCTCAACCGCACGCTCGGCTTCGCCCACCTCGGCGGCGCCACGCTCGACAACGAGGAGAACTACCTCCTCAAGAAGCTCTACACCGCGCTCGGCGCCGTCCAGGTGGAGAACCAGGCGCGCATTTGACACTCCTCCACCGTCCCCGGTCTGGGGACCAGCTACGGCCGCGGCGGCGCGACCAACTCCCAGCAGGACATCGCGCAGGCCGACTGCGTGGTCCTGGAGGGCTCGAACATGGCGGAGGCCCACCCGGTGGGCTTCCAGTGGGTGATGGAGGCCAAGCGCCGCGGCGCGCAGATCATCCACGTCGACCCCCGCTTCACCCGCACGTCGGCGGTCGCCGACGCCCACGTGCCGATCCGGCCGGGCACCGACATCGCCTTCCTCGGCGGGCTGATCAACCACGTCCTGCAGAACGAGCGGGACTTCCGCGAGTACGTCGTCGCCTACACGAACGCCCCGATGCTCGTCCGGGAGGAGTTCCACGACGCGGGTGACGACGACGGGCTGTTCTCCGGGTGGGACCCGGAGACCCTCAGCTACGACACGTCGAGCTGGCAGTACGAGGGCGCCGACGTGGCGGCGGCGAGCGGGGACCGCGACCAGTGGGACTCCGACGTGCACGCGCCGTCGGCCCGGATCGCCTCGCACCGGCAGACCCACCTGCTCGGGCAGTCCGAGGGCGCGGGCTCCGGCGGCGCGCGGTTCACCGGCGAGCCGGTGCGGGACGACACGCTGCAGCACCCGCGGTGCGTCTACCAGGTGCTCAAGCGCCACTTCGCCCGGTACACGCCGGAGATGGTGTCCGCGGTCTGCGGCATGAGCCCGGAGCAGTTCACCCAGGTCGCCGAGGCGATCTGCGCCAACTCCGGCCGCGAGCGCACCACGATGTGGGTGTACTCGGTGGGCTGGACGCAGCACACGGTCGGCGTGCAGTACATCCGCTGCGCCTCGATCCTGCAGGCGCTGCTCGGCAACGTGGGGCGCCCCGGCGGCGGGATCATGGCGCTGCGCGGGCACGCGACGATCCAGGGGTCGACGGACATCCCGACGCTCTACGACCTGCTGCCCGGCTACATCCCGATGCCGCCCAAGCACACGCGCATGCACCTCGCCGACTTCGTCGAGGCCGACTCGGCCACGAAGGGGTTCTGGGGCAACATGAGCGCGTACGTGGTCAGCCTGCTCAAGGCCTGGTACGGCGACGCCGCGACGCCGGAGAACGACTTCTGCTTCGACCGGCTCCCGCGGATCGACGACGACCACTCGACGTTCACCACGGTGCTGAACATGATCGACGGGCACTGCGAGGGCTACTTCGTCCTGGGCGAGAACCCGGCGGTCGGCACGACGAACTCCAAGCAGCAGCGCCAGGGGCTCGCGGCGCTGCAGTGGCTCGTCGTCCGGGACCTGCAGGAGATCGAGACCGCGACCTTCTGGAAGAACGGTCCCGAGATCGAGACCGGCGAGATGCGCACCGAGGACATCGACACCGAGGTGTTCCTGCTCCCCGCGGCCACCCACGTCGAGAAGGCCGGCTCGTTCACCAACACCCAGCGGCTGCTGCAGTGGCGCCACCAGGCGGTCGAGCCGCCCGGCGACGCCCGCAGCGACCTGTGGTTCGTCCACGAGCTCGGCCGGCGCATCCGGGCGCGCCTCGCGGACTCCGAGCTGCCGCGCGACCGGCAGGTCCTCGACCTGACCTGGGACTACCCGACCGAGGGCCCGCACGGTGATCCCGACGCGCACGCCGTGCTCAAGGAGATCTCCGGGTACCGGGTCGCCGACCGCAGCCCGGTCGACGGCTACACCCAGCTGCACGACGACGGGTCCACCGCCTGCGGCTGCTGGATCTACTCCGGCGTGTACGCCGACGACGTCAACCAGGCGGCCCGGCGGAAGCCCGCGGGCGGGGAGAGCCCGGCGGCACTGGAGTGGGGCTGGGCGTGGCCGATGAACCGCCGGGTGCTCTACAACCGCGCCTCCGCCGACCCCGAGGGCCGGCCGTGGAGCGAGCGCAAGGCCTACGTCTGGTGGGACGAGGAGGCCGGTCGCTGGACCGGCCACGACGTGCCGGACTTCGAGCCCGACAAGCCGCCGTCCTACCGGCCGCCCGAGGGAGCGGCGGCGCAGGACGCGATCGGGGGGAACGAGCCGTTCATCATGCAGGCCGACGGGCGCGCGTGGCTCTACGCGCCGACCGGTCTCGCGGACGGTCCGTTGCCGGTGCACTACGAGCCCGAGGAGTCGCCGACCCGCAACGCGGTGCACCCGGGCACCCGCGCGAACCCCGCCCGCCAACGGTTCGACCGGCCGGACAACCGGTACAACCCGCCGGACGGCGAGCCCGGGGCCGACGTCTACCCGATCGCGTTCTCCACGTTCCGCATCGCCGAGCACCACACGGCGGGCGGGATGAGCCGGTGGACGCCCTACCTCGCCGAGCTCGCGCCGGAGATGTTCGTCGAGGTCTCGCCGGCGCTGGCCGCCGAGCGGGGGCTCGAGCACACCGGGTGGGCCACGATCGTCACGGCGCGCTCGGCGATCGAGGCGCGGGTGCTGGTCACCGAGCGGGCCAAGCCGCTGCGGATCGACGGGCGCACGGTGCACCAGATCGGGCTGCCGTGGCACTGGGGGCCGAACGGCCTGGTCACCGGGGACGCGGCCAACGAGCTCATCGGCATCTCGCTGGACCCGAACGTGCACATCATGGACACCAAGACGGGCACCTGCGAGGTCGTGGCCGGGCGCCGGCCGCGCGGTCCGGCGCTGCCGGAGTTCGTCGAGTCCTATCGCCGCCGGGCGGGGATCGGGACGTCCTGACGGCGGGGTGTGGTCGGTGTGGGCTTCGGGTTACCCGGGTCATGAGCGAAGGACGCACCGACTACGACCCGGCCTCCCAGAGCGACGATCCCGGGCGGTCGTCGGTGCACGACGAGGCCGGGCGGTCGTCGTCGGGGCCCTACGTCCCGTCGGGGCGCGACGAGCAGGGCCACCCCGTGCCGTCGGTGCCGCACGAGGGCTTCCTCGGCCGCCTCGCGACCTCGCTGCTGCTCGGGCAGAGCGTGGTGCTCGCGGTCCTGGCGGTGTGGGCCTTCGTCGCGATGGGGGTGTCGGGCGCCCCGGCCCGGGTGCTGAACCTGACGGTGAGCCCGGCGCACGGGGTGGTGCTGGCGGCGACCGCCGTGCTGGGGGCGGCGTCGACCGTGACCCGGCGCTGGGTCCGGCGCTGGTGCGTCCTGCAGGTCCTGGGCTACCTCGTGCTCTACCTGGTGGGGCTGACCGCCGGCGGCGGACCGGAGCAGCCCGGGTGGATCGCGCTGAACACCCCCGACCACTTCCTGCACCTGGCCCTGGCCCTGCTCGGCTTCGTCATGATGATGCTCTTCAGCGCGCGCATCGTGGAGCCGCCGCCGGGGTCGGAGCCCTACCCGAACAACCGGACCGACGACCCGGACGCCGAGGCGGAGGAGCCCGGGCAGAACTGAGCAGGTGTGGCGGCGGTGGGCGGTCGGGCACCCGCGCCGACCACCACCCCCGGCCCGAGAGGCAGCGACGCCGTGCGCCCCTTCGACGACATCGACCGGATCGCCGCCACCGAGGCCCTCGACCGGGTCGCCGCGCCCGCGCGCGACCTCGTGAACAAGGTCCTGACCAACCAGAAGATCGCCGACGTGCTGCACGGCGTGCCGATCGGCCACCCGCTGCACCCGATTCTCGCCCAGGCGTCGTTCGGCAGCTTCGTCTCCGCCGGGCTGCTCGACCTGGTGCCCCGCACCCGCCGGCCCGCGACCGCGCTCATCGGGGTCGGGCTGCTGACGGCCGTCCCCACGGCCGCCGCGGGCTGGGCGGACTATTCGCAGGCCCACGAGGAGCAGCAGCGCGTCGGCATCGTGCACGCCGCCGCGAACATCACGATGCTCGCCGGCTACGTGATGTCCCTCGGCGCCCGGCTGCGCGGCCGGAGCACGCGCGGCGCCCTGTGGGGCTGGACCGCGCTCGCGGTCGGCTCCGCCGGCGCGGCCCTCGGCGGGCACCTGAGCTACCACCAGTCGCTCGGCGCGAACCACGCCGAGGACTACCCCCACATCGGCCCGGAGGACTGGACCGACGCGGGCGCCTTCGACGACCTCCCCGACGGCGAGCCGACGATGCGGCGCGTGGGCGAGGTCCGGGTCGTCGTGGTGCGCCGCGGCGACGAGGTCCGGGCCCTCGGCCAGCGCTGCCCGCACGCGTCCGCCCCGCTCTCCGACGGGGAGCTGACCGACCGCGACGGCGACACCTGCCTCGAGTGCCCGTGGCACGGCAGCGTCTTCCGGCTCGACGACGGGCGCGTCATGCAGGGCCCCGCGACCGCGCCCGCCGCGGTGTTCCCGGCGCGGGTGCGCGAGGGGCGCCTCGAGCTGCGCGTCGCGACCTGGCCGGGCGTGCCGGCCGGCTGAGAGGAGCCCGCCATGGACGACGAGCGCCTGCTCGCGGCCGTGCTCGACCGGGACGGCGCCGTCCCGACGGCGGCCCTGCCCGAGCGTCACGACGAGACCGCGCAGCTGTTCGGGCTGCTCGTGGCCGCCGTGGTGGTCACCGTGCACGGCGACTCCGCGGCCACCGCGGACGCCGTCGGCTCGGTGCTCGGCCGGTGGCGCTCCGCCGACGAACTCGCGGCGGCCGACCCCGCGGACCTCGCGACGAGCCTCGGCGCGTCCGTCGAGGGCGGGGAGGGGGCCGCGGTGGACGACGCCGCGTCCGACCTCGTCGGGGCCCTGCACGACCTCGCGACGGCGCTCGGGGACCTCGACCTCCCGCGTCTGCGCGCCGACGCGGACGGCGACCCCGACGCGCTCGCGGCGCGGCTGGCGACGCTGCCCGGGCTCGACGACGCGGCCGCGGAGGCGTTCGTCCGCGAGGTGGCGGTGCGGTGGCCCGAGCTGCAGCCCTACGTCGGGGACACCGCCCTGCGGGCGGCCCGCGAGCTGGGCGTCGCCGACGACACCGCCGGGCTGGCCGCCCGCGCCGGCGGGCCCGACGAGGTGCGCCGCCTCGGCGGTGCGCTCGCCCGGCTCGCCCGGGACGGGGCCTACGCCGAGATCCGGGAGCGCGCGGCGACCTGATCGGCGCGGTCGAGCGCGTCAGCGAGCGCGAGGTGGGCCGGACCCGTCGTCAGGAGCTCGAGGTGGTCGCCGTCGACCACCACCTCCCGGGCGTGCGGGACGCGGTTGGCCGGCCCGGGAACCGTGCGGTCCCCGACGCCGACGATGCTGGTGAAGGGGACGTCGACGGCCCAGTCCGCGGCGAGCGCGGCCCGGTAGTCCCGGCAGCACGCGCCGAGCAGGCACGCGACGGTGGCGAGCCCGGGGACGCCCAGGGTGCCGCCGAGGGTCACCACCGCGCCGAGCCCGAGGGCGACCGGGGCGAGGCCGTACATGACCAGCGGTGAGCCCAGGGTCGTCAGGGAGGCGACGGCGCGCGGGGCGTGCGTGGCCGCCACCCGGGCGAACTGGCCGCCCCGGCTGTGCCCGACCAGGTGGACCGGTCGCCCGGCCACCTCGGCGCATGCCTCGACGCGGTCGGCCAACGTCGTCGCGGCGCGGCCCGCGCACCCGACGCCCATCCCCTCGGTCACCACGCTGACGTGGTGACCGCGCTCGGCGAGCATCCGCGCCGTCGGCGCCATCACCGGCATCGTCGCGGCGACCCCGCCCACGAGCACGACGGGTGCCCCCGGCTCGGCGGCCGGCGGGACGGCCGCCACCGCACCGGTCTCCAGGCGGCCCATGACGAGGCAGCCCGCCCACTCCATCCCGGTCCGCACCGTGCGGTGCGTCCACTCCTGCACGCTCGTCATCGACCTCACCGGATCCGTCGGGGATCGGCTGACGGGCTCAACCGGGATGCGTGGTGGTACCCGCGGCGCTCCGGGCGCGGCGCGTGGGGCGTCGGACGTTTGCTGCGGCGAGAGGCCCGTCCACCCGCAGCGATGACTGCTGCACGCCCGAAGCCCGGCGCCCTCGTCCTCGGCGCCAGCCGCGGCCTCGGCCTGCTGGTGGCCGGCGAGCTGGGGCGTGCCGGGTACGACCTGGCGATCGCCGCCCGCTCGGCCGACGACCTCGGGGCCGCCCGGTCCGAGCTCGAGGCCACCGGGGCCCGCGTGACGACCCACCCGGCCGACCTCGCGGAACGCGACGCGGCCGAGGGCTGCGTGGACGCGGCCGAGGCGGCCCTGGGCGGGCTCGACGTCGTGGTGGCGTGCGCCGGGGTGATCGGGGTGGGGCCGCTCGAGGCGCTGTCGGCCGGCGAGGTCGTCGGGCTGCACGACGCGGTGTTCCGCCCCGTCGCGTACCCGGTGCTGCGGGCGGCCGAGGCGATGCGGCGCCGCGGCTCCGGGCGGATCGGCATCGTCAGCTCGGTGGGCGGTGCCGTCCCGGTGCCGCACCTGCTGCCCTACACGGCAGGCAAGTTCGCGGTGCGCGGGTTCTCCGAGGCCCTGCGGACCGAGCTCGCCCCGCACGGGATCACGGTCACGACGGTGCTGCCCGGGCTGCTGCGCACCGGCTCGCCCCGGCACGCCCTCGTGGCCGGGCAGCGCGAGGCGGAGTACCGCTGGTTCGCCGCGCTCGACAGCCTCCCGGTGATCTCGACCTCCGCTCCGCACGCGGCGCGGACGATCGTGTCGGCGACCCTGTCCGGCCGCGCCGAGCGGTTCCTCACCCCGGCGGCCATGATCGGCGCGCGGCTGCACGGGGTGGCGCCGGGGCTGACGACCCGACTGTCCGGGCTGCTCGCCCGCGTGCTGCCGGGCGCCGGTGACGACGGGGGCGTGCCGCGCCCCGGGTGGACGCTGCCCGAGCAGCCGTCGTGGTTCCGGACGTTGACCACGCTGACCCGGCGGGCCGAGTCGCGCCACCAGCCGGCGGATCGCTGACGGGGTCTCCGCCTCCGCGCCTGGTTGACCGAAGGGCACCGTCGGTCGAATAGACGGGCCGTGGGCGCCCCTCGCCAACCGGCCCCGTCGTGAGCGAAGGGCCCCTTCGGTCGAGTAGGCCGACCGGAGGGGCCCTTCGGTCATCGACCGGGTCAGCGGCGGAACAGGTCCCGCACCTTGTCGACGAGCCCCGCACCGGGCGCGGCCGCCGCGAGCGCGGCACCCTCGCGCGGGGCGTGCGGGTGCGGGTGGGTGGGCGCCGTGCGGGCCGTCTTCGCCGCGCGCTCGCCCGCCTCGCGCAGCTCCTCGGCGGGGCACGCGCGGGCCAACGCCGGGAACACGTGGCTCTCGAGCTCGCCGGCGTGCTGCGTGACCAGCGCGTCCACGATCTTGAGGTGGATCCAGAAGTCGCCCTTCATCGGGAGCCGCTCGAGCTGCTGCAGCTGGTCATCGAGCTTCTGCTGACCGGCGTCGATGCGGTCGGCCGCGGCGTCCCCGTCGGGCACGTACCGCCGCACCAGCGGCAGCAGGTGGACGCGCTCGGCCACCGAGTGCCGGACGAGGTCGGTGATCAGCTCGCGGGCGGTATCGACCGCGTCGCCCGCGCCCGACCCGGTCCAGCGCTGCAGGGCGAGGACCAGCCCGGCGGCGTCCCGGTGCTCCCGGGTCAGCCGCAGCAGGAGGTCCTCCCCGTCGGACTCGGGTGCGGGCCGGTTCATGCTCTGGTCGGCGGTGCTGGGCTGCACGGCGGCCTCCCTGTCGTCGCGGGGCGGGCGGCTGCAGGGTCAACCGTCGGTCGCGTACCCGGCGCCCGGGTGGTGGCAACCGGGGTCGCCGCGGGGCCGCAAGATCTACACGCCCGGAGCGAAGTGGTCGCTGAGCGAGCACATCGCTCCGGCGGAACGAGATCTTGGGCAGGCCCGACGGTGGCTGGTGCGGATTGGTGGCTGTCGGCGCGGCAGGCGCGTGCCCGGCGGTGGTCGGCGGCGGTCTGCCGGCGCGCGAGGCCCGGCCGGGCGGCAAGATCTACACGCGCGGAGCGAAGTGATCGCTGAGCGAGCACATCGCTCCGCGGAACGAGATCTTGGGCGGGTCCGACGGTGGCTGGCGCGGGTTGGTGGCTGTCGGCACGGCAGACGCGCGCCCGACGGTGGTCGGCACCGTCATCGGCGGCGGGCTGCCGGCGCGGGCGGCCCGGCCGGACGGCAAGATCCACACGCGCGGAGCGAAGTGGTCGCTGAGCGAGCACATCGCTCCGCGGAACGAGATCTTGGGCGGGTCCCGACGGTGACCCGCGCAGAATTGTGGCCTCGACTCAGTGCACGACCCCGGGACCGGGCCGACCGTGCACGGCCCGGTGGCCCGCACGGATCAGCGCCGCGTAGGCGAGGCCGAGTCGGCCACCCCGGGCGTGGGCGGCCCGGGCGGCCGCGGCGCCCGGTCCGCCGTGGACCGCACCGCCGGGGTGGGCCGACGCGCCGGCGAGGAAGAGCCGGTCGACGACGGTGTCGGGGCGCCCGAGCCCCGGCGTCGGGCGGAACACGAGCTGCTGGTGCGGGGAGGCCGTACCGGCCATGAGGGCGCCGCGGATCAGACCCGGGTTCTGGCGCTGCAGCTCATCGGGACCGGACACGGCGCGGCCCACCACCAGGTCGGCGAACCCGGGCGCATGCCGCTCGAGCACGGCCTCCATCCGCGCGACGTGGGCGTCGACCTCCGCCGGGCCGCGCAGCGCGTCGTGCGGGACGCGGGTGTAGCCCCACAGCGACTCGGTGCCGGCGGGGGAGCGGGTCGGGTCGGCCGTGGTGAGCTGGCCGAGGATCAGGTACGGCGCCGTCGGCACGCGACCGGCCGCGAGGTCGCCGCCGAGGTCGACCAGGCCCGTGGTGTCCGCCCCGACGTGCACCGTCCCCGCCCCGTGCGCGCCGGCCGCGGTCCACGGCACCGGCCCGGACAGCGCCCAGTCGACCTTGAGCACCGCGTGGTCCCACTGGAACCGGTCGAGGTCGGCCCGCAGGCGCGCCGGCAGGTGCTCGCTCCCCACCAGGTCGCGGTAGAGCACCGGCGCGGGCACGTCGGCCAGCACCGCGCGGTCGGCCCGGACCGTGCCACCCGCCGCGTCGACCACGCCGACGGCGGCGCCCCGCGCGACGAGCACGTCGACGACCGGCCGCGCGGTGTCGACCCGCCCGCCCCGCGCCTCGAGCCGGGCCACGAGCGCGTCCGCCAACGCCTGCGAACCACCGACCGGGACGGGGAAGCCGACGTCCTGCGCGAGCATCGAGAGCAGCCAGCCGAACGCGGTGCTGGCCGAGCCGGTGGGCGGCACGTCCGCGTGCATCGCGTTGCCCGACACCAGCACCCGCGCGCCCTCGCCGCGGAACTCCTCGACGCCGAACCGCAGCGCGGGCAGCAGCAGCCGGCGCACCAGACGCAGCAGCTCCGGCGACCCGACGTCGCGCAGCAACCGGGCCGCCCCGCGTACCGGCGGGAACGGGGCGAGCAGGGCCCCGAGCAGCGGGTCCCGCAGCTCCTGCCACTGTTCGGCCAACCGGCGCCAGGCGTCGCCGTCCCCGGCGGCGAACGCGTCGAGGGACGCCGCGGTCTCCTCGACGTCGCGCGAGATCACGGCGGCGCGGTCGTCGGGCAGGACGTGGGCGAGCGGCTGCGGGGCGTGGCTCCAGCGCAGCCCGTGCTCCTCGAGGCCCAACCCGCGCAGCACGGGCGACGCCGCGCCGAGCGGGTGGAAGGCGCTGCCGAGGTCGGTCGACCACCCGGGCGCGGCCAGCTCGGCGCTGCGGGTCGAGCCGCCCGGGGTGTCGGCCGCCTCGAGGACGAGCACCCGCCAGCCGGCGTCGGCCAGGACGTTGGCCGCGACGAGCCCGTTGTGCCCCGCGCCGACGACGACCGCGTCGACCCGTTCCGTGTCGCCCGACGGCCGGACCGAGGTCACCGGACCCGTCACCGCCCGGTCAGGTCGAACGCGAGGTCGAACGGGCTGAGCGAGGCCGGGAGCGACGCCGGGTCGAGCGCCACCGCGGTGCGGGCCACGACCTCGTGCCGCGCGAGCACCGCGGCGATCCACGTGCTCGTCATGAGCAGGACGAGGTCCTGCCCGGGGCACGACGCCGGGCCCTCGCTGAACGGGACGAGCGGGCGGTGGTCGTGCGCGGTCTCGTCGAGCGACCCGCCGTCGGGCGAGAGCCAGTTCTCCGGTGCGAACCGGTGCGCGGTGGGCTCACGGGACTCGTCGCGGTGGAGGAACGTCGCGACGACGAGCAGCCCGGCGCCCGCCGGGACGGAGCCGGTGGCCCAGGTGGTGGCCTCCGTGGTGTCGCGCAGGATCAGCGGGGTCGTCGGCCAGAGCCGGGCCGACTCCAGCACGGCGGCCCGGACCTGCGGCAGCAGCGGCGCCGTGTGGTCGGCGACCTCGGCCATCTGGCGCCGGGCCCGCTCCCGCGCGTCCGGGTCGATCGCGAGCAGCGCCAGCGCCCGGTGGGCGACCATCAGCGCCGGGTCGGCGGCGAAGAGCCACTGCGGGATCTGGTCCAGCACGTCGGTCCCGCCGTCCGGGTCGGCGTCGCGCAGCCGGGCGGCGAGGCTCCCGGGGCCGGCCCGGTCGACGTGGACCGCGAGCCGGTCGCGCAGCGCGGCCCGTGTCCGGCGGTCGCGCGGGGCGAGGAACGACCAGTTCGCCCGGGCCCGCAGCCGGTCCATCAGCGTGTGGACGTGCACGTCGTCGCGCGCCTGCTCGCCGAGCACGACGCGGCGCACGGCGCGCCGCCACGCGCGGTGCGCGGCGTCCCAGGTGAGGTCGTCGGCGTCGGTGAGCAGCCCGTCCACCTCGGCGCGCACGGCGGCGACGATCGCCTCGGCGTCGCCGTGCACGGGGTGACCGGTGTCGAGGGCGTGCTCGTTGACCCGTCGTCGGGACGTCCGGTCGGCGCCGCGGGAGACGAGGACGCCGTGCGGCTGGAACTGGCCGAGCGCCGCGCGCTTCTCGGCGTTGGCGGGGGTGAACGGGTCGGGCGTCCCGCCCAGGACGCGGTGCACGTCCTCGGCGTCGAGCACGAGTGCGAGCTCGCGGCCGGGGACGCGCAGCCGCAGCGGCCCGCGTCCGTAGCGACGACGCAGCCGCGCCGTCTCCGCGACCACGCCGGCGTCGAGCTGCCACCGCTGCGCGAGGCGCACGACGGCGGGTCGGCGGGCGATGACGCCCTGCGCGACGTTCGGCCCCAGCACCCGCGCGAGGACGCGCACGGTGTCGGTCACGGTCGCCCGCGGCACGGAGTCGGTGCCGCGGACGAGCGGGCGGCCGGTGACCGGGCCGCCCGTCGGCGAACTCATCGGGTCGCGGGCTCGGCGCCGGAGAGCCGGGCGAGGAACTCGTGGCAGCGGTGCGCCCGCTGCGAGTCCGCCTCCATCACCTCGCGGAAGAAGTCGGCCACGTCGCTCAGGCCGGCGTTGTCGGCGTCGCGGACGTACTGGCCGTAGTCGTGTCCGGCCTTGAGGGCGTGGTACTGCACCGACACGAGGTCGAAGGTGACGTCGTCGAATCCGGTCTCGCCAGTGGCCATGGTGGTCCTCCCGGGACGTGCGGTGTCGGGCCGGGCTGGGGGAGGTCAACCGGCGGGCCCACGTGACGCGCGGATGACCGGCGCCGTCGCGGGCCGAAACGACGGATCGTCGCCGACCACGCGGTCGAGGTAGTCGTCGATCACCGCGCGCATCGCGGGGGAGGGCGCGAGGTCGAGCTCGGAGTGCAGCAGGCGGCGGTAGGAGTCGTACTGGCGCAGCGCCTCCACCACGTTGCCCTCCTCGAGGTGCACCTCGATGACCTCGCGGTGCGCGGTCTCGCGCAGCGGGTCGCACGCGACGGCGACCAGCCCGAGACGCAGGGCGTCGGCGAAGCGACGGGACCGGCGGTGGCCGGCGCACAGGTCCTCGAGGGCGTGCAGGCGCAGCTGCCGGAAGCGTTCCCGCTCGACCTCCACCCACCCGTCGTCCCACCCGGGCAGCAGCTCGCCCGCGAGCAGGCGCTGCTCGACGTCGGGGGAGGGGCCGGCCTCGACGTCCCAGAGGTCGACCCGCACGTGCCCGGCGACCGCGACGTAGCCGTCGGAGGCCTCGACGAGGGGCTGCTCGGCGAGGCGGCGCAGCCGCCAGAGGGTCGAGCGCAGGTTGCCCGCGGCGCGCTCGTCGGGCTGGTCGCCCCACAGCGCACCGGTGAGCTCCTCGCGGCGCACCGGCCGGCGGGCGAGGGACAGGAACGCCATGAGGCGCTCGGCCCGGGGTGCGAGCAGCAGCGGCCGCTCGCCCTCGCGGCAGGTGAAACGGCCGATGACGGTCAACTGCACGGCGGACATCCGCGCCTCCACCTCGCCTCGGGACGTGTCGGCTCGGGAGGTGAACCATCCGCGGGAGAGGTGACCACCCCGGCGACGCGGGCAAACACGGTGCGGTGACGCGGCGGTGCACGCCGCGCGCCACGGACGCGACACGACGGACGGGGAGCGTGCGGGCGTCGCCGGGAGCACCCGGCCCCGGCGCGACCCACGTCAGGAGAGCGCGTGTTCTACCACTACAAGGGTCTGCAGTTCGAGGCGTCGCCCGAGCGTCCCGACCCGGCCTTCGCCATGAAGCTCCAGGAGCTCATCGGCGGGCACTGGGGTGAGATGACGGTGGCGATGCAGTACCTGTTCCAGGGCTGGAACTGCCGCATCCCCGGCAAGTACAAGGACCTGCTGCTCGACATCGGCACCGAGGAGCTCGCGCACGTCGAGATGCTCTCGACGATGGTCGCGAAGCTGCTCGAGGGCGCTCCCGCGGAGGCCACCGCCCGCGCCTGCGAGGACGATCCCATGCTCGCGGCGATCGTCGGCGGCATGAACCCGCAGCACTCGATCGTCTCGGGCGGCGGTCCGGTGCTCGCCGACTCGGCGGGGACGCCGTGGAGCGGCAAGTGGATCGTCGCCAGCGGCAACCTGCTCGCCGACTTCCGGGTCAACGCCGCCGCCGAGGGCCAGAGCAAGCTCCAGGCCGCGCGCGTGTTCAACATGACCGACGACCCCGGCGTGAAGGAGATGCTGCGCTTCAACCTCGCCCGGGACACCGCGCACCAGAACATCTGGCTCGCCGCCATCGAGGAGCTCAAGGACGAGGGCCTCGAGTACGACCCGATCCCCGCCGGCATCCTCGAGGAGGAGAACAAGGAGCACGACCACACGCTGTGGAACCTCTCCGCCGGTGGTGACTCCGCGCAGGGTCGCTGGGCCACCGGGCAGCGCCCGGACGGGCGGGGCACCTTCGAGTACCTCGACAGCCCGGAGCCGCTGGCCCCGGAGCCCACGCCGCCGACGGCCGACCCGTACCTCTACGCCACCGTGCCCGGCGGGCCGAACGGCTCGTAGCGCCGTTCCCGACGCCGGGTCGTGTCCGGCTCGGGTGGCCGCGTGCCGCCCGGGCCACGGGCGTGGGTCGGTGCGGCCACGACTCCGGCTCCTCCGCCGGAGAGTGGTGGGCCGGTCCGGCCGACACGGTGTCGGCCGGCGGGGGTGGGCGGACGCTCCGCCCACCCGGCGGCGGGGGCGGTGACGCAGGAGGTGCCCGCCCCGCCCGGGCGCGCGGTTCGAGGGCAGTGGGCGTCGCACCCCGACCGACGGGAATGCCCGACGACCTGGTCGCCCGACCCGGCGTTGATCCGGACCGGTCGAGGACGCGACGGACGGTGCGTCGACGGCGGGACCGTCGTCGGCCGGGCCCGGGTGCTGCCCGGCCTCCGGCGCGCGGACGGGGGCGCGCCAGAGGTCCGGCCTCGACGGCGGCGGGCTCCTCGAACCAGAGTTCGTCGTCCGGCTCATCGTCGTCCGGCTCGTCGCTGCCGGTCTCGTCGAGGTGCGGCCGCAGGACCTCGTCGCAGTGCTCGCGCAGTTCCTGCGCGACGCGTGCCGGGTCGGTGGCCGCGGCGATGGAGGTCAGGAACTCCTCGGCCTCCGCGAGGGCGGCGTCGCCGTACCCGTCGGCGGCCAGTGCAGCCAGCTGGTCGAGCACGGCGCGCACGCCGGGCCCGCCGATCGCGCCCGCCGCCACGGCGCGCGCGAGCAGCGGCAACCCCGAGTCGGCCAGGGTCGCGGCGAACTCGGTGCGGGGGTCGGAGGCCAGGTCCTGCGGCATGATTCGAACACTAGTACGAGGGTCCGACAATCACGGGTGCTCGCGATCGTCGTGCTCCACGAGCTCGTCGAAGCCCTCGTCGAGCCGCGGCTCCTCCCACCGCGCCGACGCCGCGTACACCCCGACGAGCGGTACCGGTTCGGCGCGAGCCGCGTTCCGCGACAGCGAGAGCGGCAGGTCCGGACGCCACCAGTGCCCGACCACCCGCGCCCCGGCTGCCCGCGCCGCCGCGATCACCCCCGCGCGCTCCGCCGCCGACGGTTGGGTGTTGTCGACGCACACGTCCCGGCCGGCTTCCAGCGCCGCCGTGAGCTCCCGCAGCAGCCGCGCCTCGCGCCGCCGCGCCGACCGCGGCATCGCGTCCTTCGACACGAGCACGTGCGTCGCCACGAGGGCCGACCGGTAGAACGTCGTCTTCCCGCACGCCTGCAGCCCGATCAGCAGCACCACCTCCGCCACGTCGAGGAGTGGACCACGTCCGGCGGGGCGCAGGACCGGCGCAGTGGCAGGCGATGGTCGACGTCGACCTGCCGGCGTGCTCGCCGTCACGCACGCCGCCCTCCCGCACCTCGTCGAGGGGGCGGAGGGGTCGCGCGGCGTCGCCGAACGTCGTCACGGTCAGCTCGACCGCCGGCCGTGTCGTGAGCGGTCCCGGCGGCAACGTCCACGCCGCGTGGTGGCCCGGCCGCCGCGCGTCGCGGTCGACGAGATCCTGCTGCGCCCGATCGAACGGACGCGTCGACGCCGACCGGGCGGGGGACCCGTCCCCATGACAGGACGACTGGACGGCACGACCGCGGTGGTCACCGGCGCGTCGAGCGGGATCGGGAACGCCACCGCGCGGGCCCTCGCCGCCGAGGGCGCCACGGTGGCCCTCTTCGCGCGCCGGCGCGACAGGCTCGAGGACCTCGCCGCGGAGCTCGGTGACCACGCGGAGGTCCACGAGGTCGACGTCACCGACGCCGACGCCGTGCGGGACGCGATCGAGGCGGTCGCGCGGGATCGGGGCGGCATCGGCGTCCTGGTCAACAACGCCGGCTACGGGACGATGGACCCGGCCCTGGAGGCCGACCTCGGCGAGTGGCGCACGATGGTCGACGTCAATCTCAACGGCGTCCTCGCCACCACCCACGCCGCCGTCTCCCACCTGACGCGGGCGGCACGGGGCGGGCGCGGTGTCGCCGACGTCGTCACCGTCAGCTCGGTCGCCGGCCGGAAGGTCAACGGCCCCGGCAGCAACGTGTACGCGGCGACCAAGCACGCCGTGAACGCGTTCTCCGAGGCCCTGCGCCAGGAACTGGCGCCGCAGCACGTGCGCGTGGGGCTCGTCGAGCCCGGGCTGGTGGACACCGAGCTGACGAACACCGGGAGGGACAACGCCCCGGACGCCTCGTCGGCGAGCGAGCTGGGCGTGCTGGAGGCGCAGGACATCGCCGACGCGATCGTCTACGTCGTCACCCGCCCGCCGCGCACGGCGGTCAACGAGGTGCTCGTGCGCCCGATCGAGCAGACCGGCTGAACCGGCCGCACCGGCCGTCGGGAAGGGTCTTCCCGACGGCGGGTCCGGGCGTCAGTCGGGCGCGACCATCAGGTAGTCCGAGGGCATGTCGCGGCCGTCGGCGAACGCGTCGAGCATCTCGCGCACGCCCTCGGCGATCCGCTCCTGCGCCTCGCGGGTCATGCCCGAGTAGTGGATGGTCATGGCCTCGTTCGGCATCGAGCGCCACGGGTGGTCGGCGGGGGCGGGCTGCGGGTACCAGGTGTCGCCCGCGTAGCCCGCGAGGTGGCCCGACTCCAGGGCCTCGACCAGCGCGTCGGTGTCCACGATGGCGCCGCGGGCGGTGTTCACCAGCCACGACCCCTGCTTCATCGCCCGGATCCGTTCCGGGCCGAACAGTGCCTGGCTGCCCTCCATCAGCGGCAGGGCGAGGCAGATGACGTCGGACTGCGCGACGAGCGTGTCCAGCCGCGCGTAGCGGACCCCGAGCGTCTCCTCCTCGGCGGGGGAGCGGCGGTGGTTGGCGTAGTAGAGCGTCGTGACGTCGAAGCCCTTGAGGCGCAGCGCGGTCCGGGCGCCGATCGCCCCGAGCCCGACGATGCCCACGGTCTTGCCCTCGAGGTCGTGGGCCGGTGCGGAGACCGCCGCGACGTCCCAGCCCCCGTCACGGGCCTCCGCGTGCGCGGGGACGAAGTTCCGCACGAGCGCGAGGATCTGCAGGACGTTGTGCTCGGCGACGCTGACGACGTTGGAGCCGGTCACCTCGGCGACGGTGATGCCGTGCTGCTTCGCGGTCTCGGGGTCGGTGTGGTCCGACCCCACGCCCGCGGTGATGACCAGGCGGAGGTTCGAGGCCTTCCCCATCCGGTCGGCGTCGAGGTAGACCGGCCAGAACGGGGTGGTGACGAGGACGTCGGCGTCGGCCAGCTGCTGGTCGAGCTCGTCGCCGGTGTCGCTGGTGGTGACCAGGGTGTGGCCCGCGTCCTCCAGGTGGGACCGCAGCCCCAGGGCGTTGTCGGCGCTCGCCGGGACCCCGCCCTCGGCGGGCTCCCGGTCGGAGGCGGGGTAGGACACGTAGACGACCTTCATGGCCTCGGCTACCCGACGGTCGTCCGGGCGGACACGGACGACGGGCCCGACGGACGGGCGGGGCCGGACGGGCGCATCACGTTTGTGCGCGGCCCGTCGGCGCGCATCCCGCTCGTCGAGAACACCCAACTCCCGGGAGGACGACCTCATGGCATCGGAAGGCGCCGAGACGCAGTTGGCCTCGGCCACCGCCCGTCGGTTCGTGGACGCGCTGCGCGCGGTCGAGCAGGACGGGGACGCCGAGGAGATGGCGGGGCTGGCCGGCGAGGACACCCGCTGGACGAGTTCCGGGGCGGCCCACAGTTCCACCGGTCCGGACGGCGCGCGGCAGTTCTGGGACGCCTACCGCCGGGCGTACGCGGACATCACCAGCCACTTCACCACGGTGACCGAGACCGGGGACCGCGCCGTCCTCGAGTGGGTCAGCACCGGTCACCACCACGACGGGCAGCCGGTGCGCTACGTCGGGGCGACCATGATCGACCTGGACGGCGACACCGTCCGCGAGGTGCGCCTGTACTTCGACACCACCGCCGCCCGGGCCGTGGCCACCGGTGGCTCCGGCGACGCGGAGGCCGGCGAGGGCATGCTCGACGAGTCCACGGCCGCCTCCGGGGAGAACTCGGGCCTCGCGAGCTGACCCGTCCGCGACGGACGGCCCTCTCGCGCATCCGATCGCGCGAGAGGGCCGGGTCAGCCCGCCTCCAGCTCGCCCAGTCGCGTCGCGAAGCCCCCGGCCGCCCGGGCGATCCGACGGCCGCTGGTGAGCACCGGGCTCCGTCGTGACCGGTGCACCAGGCCGCCCGCGTCGAGCGCGGCGACGAGCGAGACGTCCTCGCCCACGGCCAGCCCGCGGAACCCGCCGCACCGCTCGTAGGCCTCGCGGCGCACCCCCAGGTTGGCGCCGTGCACGTGCGGGTGCGGGTCGGCGGCGGCGTCGTAGACGGTCCGGAACCACTCGCGCGTCGACCGGCCGTGGCCGTCCCAGTCGTCGACGTACACCGCGCCCACCCGCGCGTCGGCCCCGCGACCGTACGCCGCGAGCTGGGCGAGCAGCCAGTCCGGGGGGACCCGGGAGTCGGCGTCGGTGGTGGCGATCCAGTCCGGCACCGCGCCCGGACCGTCGAGCAGGGCGCGGAACCCGGCGTCGCGGGCCACCCCGACGTTGCGGGCCGCGACCGCGATCGTCTCCGCCCCGTGCTCGCGCGCGATCTCGCGGCTGGCGTCCCGGCACGAGTCGAGCACGACGACCACGCGGACGGACGCGCTCCCGTGCACCCACCGCGCCGCCCGGTCCAGGGCCTCGAGGCAGCCCCCGAGCAACGCCTCCTCGTCGTGGACCGGCACCACGACCCCGAGCACGGTCACCGCAGGCCCACGCGCTGCGCCACCGACCGCACCGCGGGCGGGGTGCGGGCGAACACGTCGAGCCGGAAGTCGTCCTCCCGGTGCTCGGCGATGCGCGCCAGCCCGGGCAGGGCGGCGAGCTCGTCGTGCACCCGGTGACCGTCGACGGGGTACTCCGGCGCCGGACGGACCCAGTGCACGGCCAGCAGCGTCCCGCCCGGCTCGAGCGCGTCGAGGACGCCGGCCCAGAACGCGTCCCGGTCGGTGCGCCCGAAGTAGTACGCGAGCTCGGAGACGACGACGAGGTCGAAGCGGCCCGGCGGGAACGCGGCGCTCCGGTCGACGGACACGTGGTCGAAGCCCGCCAGGCGGCTGCGCGCCCGCGCGACGGCCGTCGCGCTCACGTCGGTGCACACCAGCTCGGCGCACCGCGGGGCGAGCTGCACCGACAGCGCCCCGCCGGCGCAGCCCGGCTCGGCGGCGCGGCGGTACTCCGGGTCGGGCAGGGCGGCGAGCACCACGGCGCGCTTGCGGTCCTCGTACCAGGACGACTCGAGGCCCCAGGGGTCGGCCTCGGCGGCCCACAGGTCGTCGAAGTGCTCGCGGGGCAGGCTGGTCTCCACGGGCGTCACCTCCACAGCACCTCGTCGTGGCGCACCAGGCGCTCCAGGACCGGCGGCGGCAGGATCGCCGCGTCGGCGGGGTGGTCGGACAGCGGCTCGACCTGGGTGCGGAAGCACGCGACGGCCGCCCGCTTCGCCTCGCGGGCCGCCTCGTCGGGACCGACGACGACCGCGCCCGGCCGCAGGTCCCCGGCCGCCGCCCAGTGCCACCACCACACGGCGTAGCCCAGGACCGGCACGCCGACCTCGGCCGCCACGTCCGCCACCGCGTCGTGGTCGGGGTGCCCGTCGCCGGGGACCGGTGCCAGCAGCGTGTCGCCGGGCACGACGACGTCCGCCAGGGCGGCCGCGAGCTCGCGCCGCCGGGGAGCCACCCCGCCGTCGGGCAGGCCGATCCGGACGACGGGTGCGTCCGCCAGTCCGAGCCGGCGCAGGGCGGCCGTGCGTTCGTCGACGCGCCGCCCGACGAGGTCGGCGGGGGAGAGCGTGGGGCTGCCGGGGTGGCTGGCCTCCCCGTCGGTCACCGCGACCACCGTGACGGGCGTGCCGGTCCGGGCCCACGCCGCGAGCGTGGCGCCGGCGCCGAGCGTCTCGTCGTCGGGATGGGGGGCGAGGACCACCACGCGGCCCGGGGGGCGGACGGCTTCGGGCGTCGCCCGGGGCAGGGCGGCGAGCACCCCGGAGGCCTGCCAGTCGGCCTCGGTGGTGCCGGTGCCGGTGAGGTCGCGCCGCGTCACAGGGACACCGCCGGGGCCGTCGCGGCGAGTCCGCCGAGGGTCGCGAGGTCGCGCTCGGCGTGGCTCTGCCGGACGTAGACCTCGAGGTCGGCGACGTGGCGGGCGTGCCGGGCGTCGCGGGCGAGCGGGGTGGGGCCGGTGGCCCGGCCGGTGCTGCGCAGGGTGGTCTCGACGGCGTGCTCCGCCGTCGCCCGGACGACCAGCGCCCGGCGTCGGGCGGTGTCGGTGTCCTCGAGGCCCGCGTCGGCGGCCGCCGCGGCCTCCCGCAGGACGGCGGCCGCGGCGCCCAGGGCCGCGTCGACCGCGCCGAGGTGGGCGGCGTCGTGCGCGTCGCCGCGCCCGGTGCGGATGCGCTCGCGCAGCGGCGTGGCCGCACCGACCGCGCCGCCGAACCAGACGGCCGCGACCCCGGCGGCGGCGTGCCAGAACCCGGGTCGGTCGAGGTAGTCGCCCGGCCCGCCGACCGGGCGGGCGGGCGTGGCGTGGAAGCGGACGGTCGTCGTGCCGGCCCCGGCCATGCCGAGGCCACGCCACGGGTCCTCCCCGGGGACGACCGTCGGGTGGTCGAGCCGGACGGCGAAGAGCCGGTCCTCGGCGGCGACGAGGGCGTCGGTGCACCGGTCGCTGCCGGAACTCCAGGGGGACGCCCCGTGCAGGGTCCAGCCGTCGGGGCCGTCCTCGGCGGTGACGACCGCGTCGCGCGTGCGGGCCGCCCAGACCCCCCAGAGCGACCCGGGGGCGGGCGGGTCCCCGCCGAGCTGCCGGAGGATGCCGCCCGCGTCGGCGTGCGCCTCGGCGAGCCGGGCGGTGACCAGGTCCCGCGCGCCGACCCCGGCGAGCACCCGCCAGAGTCCCGCCGTGTCCGGCGCCGCGGCGAGATCGTCGAGCACCGCGGACAGGTCGGCGGAGACGGTGTGGACCTCGAGCACGGCGGACGGGTGGGCGATCACCCGAGGTGCGTAAACGCCCGTGCGCACGTCCCGGGGCCGCGGCCCCGGGACGTGCGCAGGAGGTTCCGCCGCCTAAGGCTTGAGCACGACCTTGATCGCCCCGTCCTGCTTCTTCTGGAAGATCGAGTACCCGTGCGCGGCCTCGTCGAGGGGCAGCGCGTGGGTCTCCAGGTCGTGCACGCCGAGCGGGTCGTCGTCGGTGAGCAGCGGCAGGATGTCCGGCACCCACTGCTTGACGTGCGCCTGCCCCATCGCGAGCCGGATGCCCTTGTCGAACATCCGCAGCATCGGCAGCGGGTCGGCCATGCCGCCGTACACCCCGGAGAGCGACACCGTCCCGGCGCGGCGCACCGCGTCGATGCAGCCGACGAGGGCCGCGGTCCGGTCGACGCCGGCCACCGACATCAGCGGCCCGGAGATCGCGTCCGGCAGCTTCGAGGCGACCTTCTGCACGGCCTGCGGGATCGGCGAGCCGTGGGCCTCCATGCCGACCGCGTCGATCGCCGAGTCGGTCCCGCGCCCGTCCGTCCGGTCCCGGATGGCCGCGGTGACGTCGGTGTCGTTGCCGTTGATCGTCTCGATCCCGTGGCGCTGCGCCATCGCGAGCCGCTCGGGCACCGAGTCGACGGCGATCGGCCGGAAGCCCTGGTGCTTGGCGATCCGCGCGGCCATCTGTCCGATCGGCCCGAGCCCGAACACCGCGACGCTACCGCCCTTCGGCACGTCGGCGAAGGCGACGGCCTGCCAGGCGGTCGGCAGGACGTCCGAGAGGTAGAGGAAGCGCTCGTCCGGCGGGCCCTCCGGCACGACGATCGGGCCGAACTGGGCCTGCGGCACGCGGAGGTACTCGGCCTGTCCGCCGGGCACCTGCCCGTACAGCTTGGTGTAGCCGAAGAGCGACGCCCCGCACCCCTGGTCGCGGTTCTGCGTCGTCTCGCACTGCGCGTAGAGCCCCCGCGAGCACATCCAGCAGTGGCCGCAGGAGATGTTGAACGGGATGACGACGCGGTCGCCGACCTTCAGGTCGCCGGTCTCCGAGCCGACCTCCTCGACGACGCCCATCGGCTCGTGGCCGAGGATGTCGCCCTTGTCCAGGAACGGGCCGAGCACCTCGTAGAGGTGCAGGTCGGAGCCACAGATCGCGGTACTGGTCATCCGGACGATCGCGTCGGTGGGCTGCTGGATCGTCGGGTCCGGGACCTGCTGCACGCGCACGTCCTGCGGGCCCTGCCAGGTGACTGCCTTCATGCCCGTCGGCTCCCCGATCGCGCCGCGACCGAAAACGGTCGGCTACAGCGGGATGCTGTCGCCGCGCCCCACCAGGTCGACGCGGTCCGCCCAACCGCGTCGCTCGACCTCGGCGACGAAGTCGGAGAGCGGCGACCGGAAGACGGTGTAGTCGTCGTAGTGCACCGGGGTGGCCCGGCGCGGCGCGACGATCTCCAGCGCGTCGGCGCCCTGCCGGCCGTCCATCGTCACCACGATCCCGCCCGGCAGCGTGGTCCCGCCGAGGTGGAGCACGGCGCGGTCCACCTCGCCGACCTGCTCGCGGATCGCGTGGAGCCCGTCGAACACCAGCGTGTCGCCCGAGAGGTACGTCGTCTGCACGAGCCGGCCCCCGGGCGCGCGGAACTCCAGCAGGCTCCCCATCACCGGCGGCAGCAGCCGCTGCACGGGCCCGGGCGCGTGCCGGCCCGGCAACGCGGTGACGGTGCACGTCGCGCCGTCCGGTCCGGCGAGGACGTGCGACTCCCAGGTCGCCAGCCCGATCGCCCGCGGGAAGCCGTGCCGGGTCTGCAGCCGTCGCGACGCGTGCCGGGTGGTGACGATCGGCGTGCTGCGCGGCAGCCGGCGGCGCGTCTCGCGGTCCCAGTGGTCGCCGTGCAGGTGGGAGAGCACCACGGCGTCGACCGGCGCGAGCTGCTCCGGCGTCCACGCCGGCTCGGTCAGCCGCTTCGAGGTGAGGCCGTGGCCGAGCCAGGCCCGCTGCCCGCGGTGCAGGAAGTTCGGGTCGGTGAGCACGCGCATGCCCGCGCACTCGAGCAGCACGGTCGCCGTCCCGACGAAGGAGAGCGTCCCCGGTCCGGGGGTCCGGGCCTCGGTCATCACAGCACCGCCTGTCGTGGGAAGGGGGTGGCTGCGTGGTCAACCGGGCGGAGCAGAGTAGCCGTCGGACCGGGTCCGCCACACGTTCACCGCGCCGGGGACGACGGGTAGACGGCCGCCATGCCGGAGACCGTCGGATTCGTCGTCGTCGCCAACCGCCTGCCCGTGGACCTCGTGACCGACGACGACGGCGGGCAGCACTGGCAGGCCTCCCCGGGCGGGCTGGTGAGCGCGCTCGCCCCGGCGCTCGCCGGGCAGCGGGCGGCCTGGGTCGGGTGGCCCGGGGTGCCGGACGCCGCGCCGGAGCCGTTCGCCGACGACACCGTCGGGGAGGACGTGACGCTGCACGCCGTCCCGCTGGACGCCGACGAGATCGCCGCGCACTACGAGGGGGCCGCGAACGCGACGTTGTGGCCGCTCTACCACGACCTCGTCGTCGCCCCCGTGTACGACCGCGACCGGTGGGAGACCCACCGGGCGGTCAACCGGCGCTTCGCGGAGGCGGCGGCGGAGGTGGCCGCGCCGGGCGCGACGGTGTGGGTGCAGGACTACCAGCTCCAGCTCGTGCCGCGGATGCTGCGCGAGCTGCGGCCGGACCTGTGCATCGGGTTCTTCCTGCACATCCCGTTCCCGCCGGTCGAGCTGTTCCTGCAGCTGCCGTGGCGCCGCGAGGTGGTCGAGGGCCTGCTGGGCGCCGACCTCGTCGGGTTCCACACCCCGGGCGGGGCGGCGAACTTCCGGTGGCTCGCGCAGCGGCTGTGCGCGGCCGAGGTCGACGACGCCCCGATCGGGCTGCGCCGCGCGGACGGGGAGATCCGCCTCGACGGGCGGACCACGCGGGTCGGGGCGTTCCCGATCTCCATCGACAGCGCCGCCTTCGCCCGCCGTGGCGCCGACCCCGCGACCGCCGAGCGCGCCCGGGCCCTGCGCGCCGAGCTCGGCGACCCGGCGACGGTGCTGCTCGGGGTCGACCGCCTCGACTACACCAAGGGCATCGAGGTGCGGCTCGACGCGTACGGCGAGCTCCTCGACGGCGGGCGTCTGGACCCGGCCACGACCGTGCTGGTGCAGGTCGCGACACCCAGCCGCGAGCGGGTGGACGCCTACCGCCGGACCCGGGAGCGGGTCGAGCGCACGGTCGGACGGATCAACGGCGACCACGCGGGCATCGGCCGGCCCGCGATCCACTACGTGCACCGCTCGCTGCCGCCCGACGAGCTGGCGGCGCTCTACCTCGCCGCCGACGTCGCGCTGGTGACCCCGCTGCGCGACGGCATGAACCTCGTCGCGAAGGAGTTCGTCGCCACCCGGACCGACGACTCCGGCGACCTCGTCCTCTCCGAGTTCACCGGCGCCGCCGAGGAGCTGACCGCGGCGCGCCTGGTCAACCCGCACGACCT
Organism: Actinomycetospora soli; assembly: GCF_021026295.1. GTDB lineage: Bacteria > Actinomycetota > Actinomycetes > Mycobacteriales > Pseudonocardiaceae > Actinomycetospora > Actinomycetospora soli. The sequence goes on along the minus strand of NZ_JAJNDA010000004.1, from coordinate 41,406 downwards.
CGACGGCGTGGCCGCCGCCATCGCCGACGCGGTCGCCGGGCTCGGCTCGGAGGATTCCCGACGACGGGTCGCGGAGCTCGCCGCGCAGGTCGCCGAGCACGACGTGGCGCGCTGGTCGGAGGCGTTCCTCACGGCGCTGGGGCGTCCGCCGGCATGACGCCGAGGCGTGCCAGCAGGTGCAGGCACGCGGCGGCCACGTCGTTCCCGGCGGTCTCGGCGACCACCCGGTCCCAGTCGATCTGCTCGCGCACGGCGCGCGCGGCGGGCAGGACGGTGCCGAGGTCGCAGCGCTGCTCGGTGAGCGCGCAGAGCTTCCCGACCAGCACGTCGGTGATGTCGCTGACCGGCATCCGCACGGACAGGACCTCGCGCTCGACGGCGCGGGCGAGCTGCTCGGGGCCGATGTCGTGCCCGGACCACCGGTGCAGCACGTCGACCACGGCGCCCTCGAACGGCACCTTGACCAGCCAGTCCTCGGGCGGTTCCTCGGCGACGAGGCCGGCCGCGGCGACGGCGACGGCGGCGAGCGCGGCGTCGCGGTCGGCGGCGGCGACGATCAGGTCGACGTCGTGCTCCGGCTCCGGGGCGCCGTGCACCCATGCGGCGTAGCCGCCCGCCAGGGCGAACGGCACCGCGCCCCGGCGCAGGGCCGCGGCGACCCGCTTGAGCGCCTCGCGCCGGGCCGTCCTCGCGTCCATGCCGGTCGGTACCCGACCCCCCGGGCCGCGGAACCGGGGTTGACCCGGGCCGCCGGTCTCTGGTGCCGTGGGACCGCATCCGGCTCACGCCCCGACGCCGACCCGACCCGTCGTCCGGGAGGTCCCATGGCGTCCGAGGAGCAGGCCCGCCCCGTCCGCCCGCGTCGCGACGTGATCGCCCCGCCGCCCGAGGACTGGCGGGAGGCCATCTGCGGTCGGTCCGCTCCGGCCGGCCCGCCCGTCGACGCCCGGACCTGGAACGAGACCGTCCGACGCCGGACGGAGCGGCCCCGAGTCGATCGACCGTGTGCGTCCGAGCGGACGTCGGGTATCCGCGGGCACGGCCGCGACGGGCCCGGGCCCGTCGCCCCCGGAGGTCTCCGCGGTTGACCAACCCCAGCCGTGGGGGCCGCCCCACCCACCCCTAGCGCGGGAACAGGCTCCGGACGTGGTCGAGCGCGAGGAACGCGTCCTCGACCGCGCCCGCGGCGACGTGCGCACTGGCCGTGCGCAGGATCGCGGCGGCGTGGCCGTCGGTGCCGTCCTCGCCGGACTCGGCGGCCGCCCGTGCGTGCGACAGCGCGGCCAGCAGGGTCCGGTCCTCGCCGACGTGGTCGGGATGACCGGTCGTCAGCAGGTGGACGGCGGTCTCGCTCGCGTGGACGATCGCGCGGCGCGCCGGGCCGGAGCCGGGCGCGCGGGGCACGGTGACGTGGTCGGTCGACCTGGGTGACTCCTGTCGTCGGGTCTCGCAGTCCGACGGCTGGGTGGCGTCAACCGACACCGGGTGCTACCCGGACGTGCGCCCGCTCACACGGACGGAGGCGTGTGCCGCCGCCGCGCGGACGGGCACACCGCCCGCCGGACCCCGTCGGGTCCCGCCCGTGGAGTCGACGCGGGCCCGTCCTCCGGCCCAGCGTCCTTCCCGGAGCCCCGCGTGACCTCCCCTCCCGACGAGCCCACCGCCCCCGACGAGCCGGCCGCCCCGCAGCTCGTGGTCGGCCTGCTCGCCGACCCCGGCCTCGCCACGGACCTCGTCGACCGCGTCGCCGCCGACCTCCCGGCCACCCTCGGCTCCGCCCTCCCGGACCACCGGTGGCGGGTGGAGACCGCGTCCGGGCCCGTCGGGCTCGACTCCGAGGGCCTGCTGCCGATGCTGCGGCGCGGCGCGGCGCTGCGGCGCGACCACAACTGGGACGTGGTCGTCCTCGTCACGGACCTCCCGCGCCGGGCGGGGACCCAGCCGCTGGTCTCCGACTACGGCTCCGACGAGTGCGTCGCGCTCGTGTCCCTGCCGGCGCTCGGCGCGTTCCGGCTGCAGATCCGGCTGCGCCGGGCCGTCGTCGACCTCGTCGAGGGGCTGGTCGGGCACCCCGCCGCCCGGCCGGCGAGCGCGGCGCGGCGCCTGCGGGTGGCGCCACCCGTCGTCCGGGTCGCCTCCGAGGAGCCGGGGATCGACTCGCACCTGGCGCTGCAGGGCACGCGCGGCACGCTGCGCCTGCTCGGCGGTCTCGTGCGGGCGAACCGGCCGTGGCGGCTCGTGCCCTCGCTCTCCCCGGCGCTCGCCGCCGCGTCCGCCGGGGCCGCGTTCGGGGTCTTCTACTCCAACATCTGGCAGCTCGCGGCCGCCCTGTCCGTGCCGCGCCTCAGCGTGGTCGCCGTCCTCGCGGTGACGGCGATGGCGGCGTGGCTCGTCGTCGACAACGGCCTGTGGGAGCGCGCCGCCGCCCGGCGGTACCGACCGGAGGCGGCCCTGTTCAACGCCGCCACCACCGCGACCATCGGGGTGGGGGTGGCGTGCATGGCCGCGCTGCTGGTCGTCCTGACGACGGCGGCCGCGCTCCTGGTCATCCCGCCGTCGCTGCTGCCCGGGCCCGACGGCTGGCCCGAGGTGCTCCCGGTGTACCTGCGGCTCGGCGTGCTCTCGGGGTCGATGGGCATCGTCGCGGGAGCGCTCGGGTCCGGCCTGACCAGTCCGGAGGCGGTGCGCCAGGCCGCGTACAGCACGCGGGAGCAGCAGCGTCGGGCGCTCATCGACGACGAGGAACCCAACGCGCAGGTCGACGCGGCCACGTGACGTCGTGGAACACTCGGTCCGTATGAGCGACACGCAGACGACCGCGGTCACCGCCCTGCGCGAGGCAGGCGAGGCGCTGCGCATCGGGGGACGCGCCGAGGGACTCTCCGGGGCCGTTCCCGACGACGGGCTCCCCGCGGTCGCGGGGGAGGTGGGCCGGCTGCTGGACGCGCTGGTCGATCTGCTGCACCAGGTCGACCCGGCGGGCGTGCCGACGGGCAGCGCCGAGCACGGCATGCACGCCGTCGCGCAGCACCTGGTGGCCGGTGCCACCGCCGCCCGGGAGGTGGCCCGCCCGAGCACGCCCGGGCCCCCGGCCGGGGCGACCTGAGCGGACGCACGGCCGCCGTGCCGCCCCACGGCGGGTCGGGCCGGGTCGGGCCGGGTCGCCGGCGCCGACCCGCCGTCGGGACTGCGTCAGTCGAAGCCCACCACCGCACCCTCGGCGGCGGACCCGACGAGGCGCGAGTACTTGCCGAGCACGCCGGTGCGGTGCTTCGGCGGGGGAGCGGTCCAGCCCTCGCGGCGCGCCGCCATCTCCTCGTCGGACACGAGCAGGTCGAGCGTCCGCGCCGCGAGGTCGAGCCGGATGCGGTCGCCCTCCCGGACGAACGCGATCGGCCCGCCGTGGTCGGCCTCCGGCGCCACGTGACCCACGCACAGGCCCGTCGTCCCGCCGGAGAAGCGGCCGTCGGTCAGCAGCAGCACGTCCTTGCCGAGCCCCGCGCCCTTGATGGCGCCAGTGACCGCGAGCATCTCGCGCATCCCCGGCCCGCCCCGCGGGCCCTCCTGCCGGATGACGACGACGTCGCCCGGGTTCAGTGCGTCCGTCGACACCGCGTCCATCGCCCCGGCCTCGCCGTCGAACACCCGCGCGGTGCCCTCGAAGGACGCGGAGTCGAAGCCCGCCGACTTCACCACCGCCCCGTCGGGCGCGAGTGACCCGCGCAGGATCGTCAGCCCGCCGGTGGGGTGGATCGGGTCCGACAGCGGCCGCAGGATCTCGCCGTCGAGCCCGGCCGGCTCCAGCGCCTCGAGGTTCTCGGCCACGGTCCGGCCGGTCACCGTCAGGCAGTCGCCGTGGATGAGGCCGGCGTCGAGCAGCGCCTTCATGACGACGGGCACGCCCCCGACCCGGTCGACCGTGTTCATCATCCAGCGGCCGAACGGCTTGACGTCGGCGAGGTGCGGGACCCGGTCGCCGATGCGGTTGAAGTCGTCGAGGGTCAGCGGCACCTCGGCCTCGCGGGCGATCGCGAGCAGGTGCAGGACGGCGTTGGTCGACCCGCCGAACGCCATGACCACGGCGATCGCGTTCTCCAGCGACTCGCGCGTGATGATGTCGCGTGCGGTGTGGCCGCGCTGCAGCATCCCGACGACCGCCTCGCCGGAGGCGCGGGCGAACCCGTCGCGGCGCCGGTCGGCCGAGGGCGGGGAGGCGGAGCCGGGCAGCGACATCCCCATCGCCTCGGCGGCGGAGGCCATCGTGTTCGCGGTGTACATGCCGCCGCAGGCGCCCTCACCGGGGCAGATGGCGCGCTCGATCTCGTCGACCTTCTCGCGGGTGATCAGCCCGCGGGCGCACGCGCCGACCGCCTCGAAGGCGTCGATGATCGACACCTCCTTGCCGTCGACGTAGCCCGGGGCGATCGAGCCGGCGTAGATGAACACCGACGCCAGGTCGAGGCGCGCGGCGGCCATGAGCATCCCGGGCAGCGACTTGTCGCAGCCGGCCAGCAGGATCGTCCCGTCGAGCCGCTCGGCCTGGACCACCGTCTCCACCGAGTCGGCGATGATCTCGCGCGAGACCAGCGAGTAGTGCATGCCCTCGTGGCCCATGGAGATGCCGTCGGACACCGAGATGGTGCCGAACTCCATCGGGTAGCCGCCCGCGGCGTGCACGCCCTGCTTCGAGGCGTCGGCCAGGCGGTCGAGCGAGAGGTTGCACGGCGTGATCTCGTTCCAGGACGAGGCGACGCCGATCTGCGGCTTCGAGAAGTCGTCGTCGGTCATGCCGACGGCGCGGAGCATGCCGCGTGCGGCGGCCCGCTCGAGCCCGTCGGTGACGTCGCGGCTGCGCGGCTTGACGTCGTGCTGGGTGGTGGCCTCCGTCATGGGAGGGACGCTAGTCCCTCACGCCGCCCCGCGGCCCTCCGAAGCCCGCACCCGCCGGGTGTGCGCGTGCACGTGGCCGTGCGGGCGTCCGCCCGCGATCCGCGTCGCCGCGAGGCACGCCCGCACCCACATGAACAGCTGCATCTCCTTGGCCACGCGCAGGTGCGTGAACAGCAGGTTCACCAGCGCCGTCCCGGGCCGCGCCCAGGTCTCGATCGTGAACCGCAGCCCCTCGGCGGTGTCGTCGGCCCGGAACTCGATCTGACCGGCCTCGAGGTGCCCGGCGAGCGTGGTGAGCCGCAGGTGGGTGTCGTCGCTGACGATCACGCGCACCGGTCCGTCCCAGGGGCCGGGCATCCGCACCACGAACTCGTCGCCCGGCTCCGGCGTCGTGCCGTCGCCGTGCGGGGTCACCGCCGCGACCTCCTTCGGCAGCAACCGTTCCAGGTCGCCGCGCACCACCGACATGAGGCCCGCGGCGTCGGTCGTCGCGCCGTCGACGAGCACCGTGAACCGCCGGTGGAACAGCGGGCCGCGGCCGTGCTCCTGGGGCTGCACGCGGTCGTCGACGAGATCGGCCGGGACGTCCGCGGGCAGGTCGGCGTCGCCGCCGGGCTCCTCGGAGCGCACCACCAGGTGCCGGTCGCGCAGGTAGCTGACGGTCATGAGGCCCATGCCGGCCGCCCACCGCAGGACGCGGCGGGGACCGTCGAGGCTGTCGGGATGGGTCGGGGGCACGGCGGGGACTGCCCGACGACGGGTGCCGCCGACACCCGGGGTCGGCGGCGTCACCAGGTCGTCACGCGTCCGGGCACGACGTAACGCTCCCGACTCCGCGCGTGCGGCCACCCGAAACATGCCGACGAGACCGTTCCGGCCGGATTGTCCGGCTAGGGAAGGGAAGCCGCCGGTCGTGGAACTCGACAGCGGAACGATCGCCTGGATGTTGACCAGCTCGGCGCTGGTCCTGCTCATGGTCCCCGGCCTGGCCCTGTTCTACGGCGGGCAGGCGCACTCCAAGAGCGTCCTCAACATGATGATGATGGTCTTCTCCACGTTCGCCACGGTCGGCGTCCTGTGGGTGATCGTCGGCTACTCGCTGGCCTTCGGCGACAACACGGTGGGCGGGTGGTTCGGCAACCCCGCCCAGTACTTCATGCTCTCGAGCCTGCTCGCGGAGACGGTGCAGACCGACGGTCTGCCCGACGTCGCGTTCGCGGCGTTCCAGGCGATGTTCGCCATCCTCACGGTCGGCCTGATCGCGGGTGCGGTCGCCAACCGGATGAGGTTCACGTCCTGGATGGTCTTCTCGCTGCTCTGGGCGCTGCTGGTCTACTTCCCGATCGCGCACTGGGTCTTCGACCTCGACGCCGGGTGGATCGCGAGCGGCATCGGTGCGGTCGACTTCGCGGGCGGCACGGCCGTCCACATCAACGCCGGCATGGCGGCGCTCGTCCTGGCTCTCCTGCTTGGCAAGCGCAAGGGCTGGCCGAACGACACGTCGCGCCCGCACAACCTGACCATGGTCATGCTCGGCGCCGGGATGCTCTGGTTCGGCTGGTTCGGGTTCAACGCCGGCTCGGCCGCGGTCGCGGGCTACGCCGCCTCGTACGCCTTCCTCAACACCGTCGTGGCCACCTGCACCGCCATCTGCGGCTGGCTGATCATCGAGCAGGTCCGCGACGGCAAGCCGACCTCGCTGGGGGCCGCCTCCGGCATCGTCGCGGGTCTGGTCGCGATCACGCCGGCGTGTGCGGCGGTCACACCGCTGGGTGCCATGGCGATCGGCTTCATCTCGGGTCTGGCCTGCGCGTTCGGGGTCGGCCTGAAGTACCGCTTCGGCTTCGACGACGCGTTCGACGTCGTCGGGGTGCACCTGGTCGGCGGCCTCGTCGGCACGCTGCTCATCGGCTTCTTCGCCTGGGACGGCTCGCCGGCCGGCGCCGGCGGCGTCTTCTACGGCGGCGGCTGGGGCCAGCTCGGCGTCCAGGCGCTCGCGGCGGTGGCGGTCATGGCCTACTGCGGCATCCTCACCGCGGTCATCGCCCTGGTCGTCAAGGCGACGATGGGTCTGCGCATCGAGACCGAGGCCGAGGCGGTCGGCATCGACGAGTCCGAGCACGCGGAGTCGGGGTACGACTACTCCGGCTTCGCGGGCCGCACGTCCTCCTCGTCCCTGGGCGTCGGGGCACCCACCGGCCAGGTGCCCGCGGCCTCCTCGGCGGAGCGCTGAGCCCGCCGTGAAGATGGTGACCGCGATCGTGAAGCCCTTCGTCCTGGACGACGTGAAGGCGACCCTGGAGCAGCTCGGGGTCCTCGGCATGACCGTGAGCGAGGTCCAGGGGTACGGCCGCCAGAAGGGCCACACCGAGGTCTACCGCGGTGCGGAGTACGCGGTGGACTTCGTGCCGAAGGTCCGCGTGGAGGTCGTCGCCGACGACCCGACCGCGGAGAAGGTCCTCGACGCGATCGCCGAGACCGCCCGCACCGGCAAGATCGGTGACGGCAAGGTCTGGGTGACCCCGGTCGAGACCGTGGTGCGCGTGCGCACCGGCGAGCGCGGCGTCGACGCGCTCTGACCCTCCCCGGCACCGGATCCGTCGGTACGACGACGGGTCCGGTGCCGCGGCCGTCGCCCCGCACCGACGAGAGGACCGGATGGCCGGAGCCGGGCCGACCCCGATCCCTCCCGACGACCCCGCGACCGACCTGCTCCGGGCCCGCGCCGCCCTCCTCGCACCCCCGGCCGGCGCGCGCCGCCTCGCGGCCCCGGCCCTGCGCGCGGCGCTCGTCGACCTCCACGACCTCTGGCTCACGACCCGCGCCGCGGCGCTCGGCGTCGGGCCGGGCCGGGCCCTCGTCGCGCTCGGCGCCCTCGGCCGTCGGGAGCTCGCACCCTGGTCGGTGCCCGACCTGCTGCTCCTGTACGACGCCGACCGGATCGACCCCGCCGACGCGACCCGCCTCGCGGCGGCGCTGCGGCCCGGCCTCCGCACCGCCACGGTGGGCGGGGCGGTCCAGGCGTCCCTCGCGGACCTCCCCACGGCGCTCGGCCTCCTGGACGCCCGCCTCGTGGCCGGGGAGGCCGACCTCGCCGACCGGCTCGCCGCGACGGCGCGGCGGGCCTGGCGCGCGTCGGCGCCCGCCCGCACGGACGCGCTCGCGGTGCTCACCCACGCCCGCTGGGACCGCGCCGGGGACGTCGCCCACCGCGTCGAGCCGGACCTGCGCGACGGGCGGGGCGGGCTGCGCGACCTGGCGGTGCTCGACGCCCTGGTCGTCGCCGGGGCCGCGGACCCGCCGTCGGCCGAGGTCCGCGCGGCCCGCCGGGTGCTGCTCGACCTGCGCACCGAGCTGCACCGCCACGCCGGGTGCGCGCGCGACGTCCTGCGGGTCGACGACGTCGGGAACCTCCTCGACCCCCACGGCCCCACCGACCACCACGGCCTCCTGCGCACGATCGGTGGCGCCGCACGCACCGTCGTGACGGCCGTCGAGGCCGCCCTGCGCCCCCGGCGGCACCGCCCCCGGTCGTCGGGTCGGCCGGAGCTCGGGACGGGCCTCGTCGTGCACGCGGGCGAGGTCACGCTCGCCCGCGGCGCGAGCGTCGCGCGCGACCCCGTGCTCGTCCTGCGTCTGGCGTCCGCCGCGGCCCGCGGAGGCCTGCCGATGTCGCCGTCCGCGCTGCGCCGCCTCGCCGAGGCCGCGCCCGAGCTGCGCGCCCCGTGGCCGGACGCGGCCCGCGCGGAGCTCCTCACGTTGCTGGGGGCGGGTGAGGGGCTCGTCGACGTCGTCGAGGCGCTCGACCGGGCCGGCCTCTGGGGGCGGCTGCTGCCCGAGTGGGGCGCCGTGCGCGACCTCCCGCCCGCGGACCCGCGACACGCGCGGACCGTGGGGCGCCACCTGCTCGAGGTGACCCGGCACGCGGCGACCGGGGACCGGACGGACCGCCCCGACCTGCTGCTCCTCGCCGCCCTGGTGCACGACCTCGGCCGGGGCCGCGCGGAGCACCCCGCCCGCGTGGGCGCCGAGGTCGCGGGACACGTCGGCCGTCGGCTGGGGTTGCCGTGCGACGACGTCGCGACCCTCGCGGCGACCGTGCGCCACCAGGACCTCCTGCCCCGCACGGCCCGCCGTCGCGACCCGGAGGACCCCGCCACCGTCCGCCGGGTCCTCGACGTCCTCGACGGCGACGCCGTCCTGCTCGGGCTCCTCCGCGCCCTGGCCGAGGCGGACGCCCGCGGCACCGCCCCGGGCGCCTGGACGCCGTGGACCGCGCGCCTGCTGGACGACCTGGTCGCCCGGTGCCGGTCGGCGCTGCCGACGACGGCGACCGGCCGAGCGCCGCGTCGACCGGGTGGGTGAGCCGGCTCACGCCCGCTCCATGGAGGGACGGTCGCGCGGGCATCCGACGGGTGCCGCCGGGAAGTGGAGCCGACGCTCCGGCGGTGTCCCCGTCGAACGTCACGAACGATCGAAGGAGAACACGTGGCCCACCACGCCATGATCGGTCAGCTCCGGTCCCTGCTCCAGCTCACCCAGACCGAGATCCAGATCGCCCGCATCCGGGTCGCCCAGGCGCGGACCGACGCGATCCGCCGGGAACTGCTCGAGAACGCCGAGAACGCCGAGCGACGCTCCGCGGAGATCACCCGCGAGCTGCAGCGGCTGGGCGGCGTCGCCGACGTCGTCACCCCGCTGGTCGGCCGCGCCGCGGCCTTCGTCAAGGGCACCTTCGAGCAGGCCGAGCCCGTCGACGAGGCCATCCTCGGCGACCTCGTGCTCGAGCACCAGCTCCTCGACCGCGCCACCTACCTGCGTGCGCTCGCGGAGGCCGCCCACGACACCGCCGCCCGTGCGCTCGCCGACCGGCTCATCACGGCCCACCGCGCCACCGTCGAGTGGCTCACCACGGTGCTGGCCGAGCACGCGCTGGGCGGGCCGCCCGCGCTGCGCGCCACCCCGGTGCAGGCCGTCGCCGGCGGCGTGAGCCGCGTCGTCAACTACCCGGTGCGCTTCGCCCGCGACCAGGTCAACCGCGCACTGGGCCGCGTCCAGCGCACCGGCGACCAGGTCCGCCACGGCGTCACCGAGGTCGCCGGCAAGGCCGCGCAGTTCAGCGAGAACGCCCGCGACGTCCTGGTCACCGGCCGCGACGCGTCGCTGCAGCGCGCGGAGCGCGTCGCCCGTGAGCAGGGCGACACGGCCACCGCGCGCACCGTGCACGAGGCCCGCGCGGACCTCGGCGCCCTGACCGCCGCCGAGTTGCCGATCGACGGCTACGAGAAGCTCGGCGCCTCCGAGGCCGTGCAGGCCGTGAAGCAGCTCGGCCGGGTGGACGACCTCACCGCGGTCATCCACTTCGAGGAGGCCCACAAGAACCGCAGCAGCGTGGTGTCCGCGGCGCAGACCCGGCACGCGGCGCTCGCGCAGGAGGTCGTCGGCCTGCGCTGACGACCCGGACCCCGCACGACCGCGCGGCGCGGCACCCCGTCGGGGTGCCGCGCCGACGTGTCCGCGCGACCTGTCACCGATCCGGACGAACCGCTCGCGTCGTGCATCGGCACGTGCGACCGGGCGGTGTCACGATGGCCGCAGGACGGCGCAGGGGGGAGGTCGCGGTGCTGCAGTGCTGCCCCAACGGGGCGCGCCCCGGGGGTGTGACGCCGGCCCTGCCCACCACCCCCGACGACCTCGCCCGGGACGCGGCGGCCGTGGCCGCGCTCGGCGTCCGCAGCTTCCACGTCCACCCGCGCGACGAGCAGGGCCGGGAGAGCCTCGACCCGCGCGTGGTCGCCGAGACCGTCGGCATCGTCCGCCGGGCGGCGCCGTCGCTCGAGATCGGGGTCCCGCTGGCCCGGTGGGTGGAGCCGAACGCGTTCCGGCGGACCGAGATCGCCCAGGAGTGGGCGCAGCTCCCGCGTGACCGCCGCCCGGACGTCCTCGCCGTCAGCGTCCACGAGCGCGGGTGGGAGACCGTGTGCGAGGCGGTCGCCTCCGTCGGGCTGGGGATCGAGCTCGGGGTGTGGACCACCGGCGACGCCGTCCAGCTGCGGCTCGCCGGGGTCCCGGTGAACACGGTGCGCATCGCCGTCGAGGTGACCGTGACCGACCCCGACCACGCCGTCGCGGAGGCCGTGCGCCTGCTGCGGGCCCTGCAGCCGTTACCGGTCCCCGTGCCGGTGCTCCTGCACGGCGAGGAGGACGGCGCCTGGCCCGTGCTGGAGTACGCACGCCGGGAGGGCTTCGACACCAGGATGGGGTTCGAGGACACGCTGTACGGCCCCGACGGGGTCTGGCTGGCCACCGGCAACGAGGAGCTCATCCGGTTCGCCCTCGGCCAGCAGGTCGCACCGCGCACGGGTCCGCGCCGCAGCCCCCGCCGGCGCCTGCTCGGCGGCCTGGGCCTCGGCCGGTCACGCGCCGCCCACCGGTACTGAGCCCGGTCAGCCGCCGTCGGTCCGCGGGTCGGTGATGTCGGCGAACGCCTGCGCGAGCCGGCGCTGCTGCTCCACGGTCGGCACGAGCGGCGGACGGTCGCCCAGCGCGACCACCCGGTCGATGTCGCACGGCTCGATCCGGCAGGACTCGAGCAGCCGGTCGTCGACGCGGACCGGTACCCGCGACCGATGCGCGAGGCTCAGCGCCGCCACCCAGGACGTGGTCCGTCCCGACTCCGGTGGCGGCACCAACCCGCCGTCGGGCCGGACGATCTCCACCACGGGGCGCACCCCGCCGTCGGCGGCGACGATCCGCACCGTCACCTCGAGTCCGGTGGTGGGCGATCCGAGCCACGGGTCGAGCAGGCGCACGAGTCCCAGCAGCTCGTCGGGGGACAGCGGCACCGTCATCAGGCGCGGCACGTCGGCGTCGTCGGAGAGCAGGGCGCAGGGCTCGTCGAACAGCGTCCGGCGCGCGACCGCGACGAGACGTACGACGGCCATCCGGTCCTTCCTCGTGGCACCCCCGGCGTGCTGCTCGGGGCATCTCGGTCCGGTCCCGACGACGTCGTGGCAGGTCGACCGCCGTCGACGGTCAGGTCCGCAGCATCGCACGCGTCCCCGACCGACGCCCGGGCCGATCGGACGGGTTCACCCCCGGACGGCGTCGTCGACCAACCATCGGGCGACGTCCACGAGCTTGAGGTTCGTGTGCTGCGAGGCGGCCACGAGGCGCCCGAAGGCCTCGTCGGGCCCGATGTGGTCGCGCTGCATCAGCACCCCCTTCGCCTGACCGATGAGGTCCCGGGAGGTCACCGCCTGGTCGAGGCCGGCGACGCGGCGCGCGGCGTGCAGGGCCATCGCGGCCGGGACCGCGATCGCGGCGACGGTGGCCGCCGCACCGGCCGGCAGCCGACCGTCGCCGCGCACGTAGAGCGTGACGGCGCCGAGCGGGCGGTCCCGGGGCACGAGGGCGACGGCGAGCAGGGCGGCCACGCCCCGGGCGCGGGCGGCGGGGGCGAACGCGGGCCAGCGGTCGTCCGCGGTCGCGAGGTCGGTGACCTCGACGACGACGGGTCCGTCGGCGCCGAGCACGTCCACGGCGGGTCCCTGGCCCAGGTCGACCTGCAGGGCGTCGAGCTCCGTCGCGAACCGGTCGGCGGTCCCCGCGGTCTCCGGTCGGCCCCGGCGGCACAGGAGCACGCCCGCGCAGCCCCGGCCGAGGGGCGCGAGGCGCTCGGTGAGCGAGGTGATGCAGGTGAGGGTGGCGGCCAGGGCGTCGTCGCGGTCGCTGATCCCGGCGTTCAGCTCGCTCGCGGCGCGGGCGAGGACGAGGGCGGGATCGGCCGGGTCGGTGGGGGCGGTGACGTCGGTGGGGTCGGGTGGCGGGAGGAGATTCTGTCGCGGATGCATCGTGGCCCCCCGGGGGGCGGCTGCGATACCCGCCTCACTGGTGAAACAGAGTCGTGGACGAACAGCCTAGACGCAGAACGCACGGCCGCGACAGCCCTGCGCGACGAGTGGCGACGGTCGGCGCCCGGGCACCCCGACCCGTGCGACTCGCCACCTGGAACGTGCTGCACGCCTGCTCTCCCGACGACGGCCGGGTGGACCTGGACCGCTTCGCGGCCGCCGTTCGCGCGCTGGACGTCGACGTCCTCGCCCTCCAGGAGGTGGACCGCGGACAGGTCCGATCGGGTCGTGCGGACCTCGCGGCCGTCGCGGCCGAGGCCCTCGGCGCCGTCGACCACCGCTTCGTCCCCGCCCTCGTCGGCGCGCCGGGCGACTGGTCGGCCCCGGGCGAGCAGGACACCGGCCCGGGGGACGCCGCCGACGACGCGACGGGCGCGTTGCGCGCCGGGACGCCCGACCACGTCGACGTGGTCGCCGCCCGCCCGGGACCGACCACGCCCGCCTACGGCGTCGCGCTCGTGTCCCGGGTGCCGGTGTCGGCCTGGCGGGTGGTCCGGGTGCCGCCGCTGCGGCGACCGCTCCCGCTGCTGCTCGGGCGGCCGCCGCGCCCCGTCGTCGTGCACGACGAACCGCGGGTCGCCGTGGCGGCGACCCTGGCACCGGCGGCGACGGAGCCCCTCACCGTCGCGTGCACCCACCTCTCGTTCGTGCCGGGCTGGAACCTCGTCCAGCTGCGCCGCCTGGTCCGGGCCCTGGACCCGGGGCGGCTGGTCGTCGCCGGCGACCTGAACACGGGGCCGCGACGGGCCGCCGCGGCGAGCGGGCTGACCTCCCTGGCACCCGGGGCGACGTTCCCGGTCGCCGCGCCGCGCCGCCAGCTCGACCACGTGCTCGGTCGCGGCGTCGGCGCCCGCGACGCGCGGGTCCGTCGGCTCGACGTCTCCGACCACCGCGCCCTCGAGGTCACGGTGGACTGACCGGGACCGCCGCCGGACGGCCTCCTGCACCGGTTCACGGGCCGGGGCGCCCACCCCCGGCCGCCCGCCGTGCCACGATCGGAGGTGGTTGAGCTCCCAGCCGCCGCCGACGGCGAAGGGGACACCGATGCGGGTCGCGAGTCCGACGATCGACCTGGTGGTGCACCGCTGCGACCGGGGCCGGGTGGTGGTCCGGGTGTGCGGCGTCCCCGGCCGCTCCGACGCCGCGATCCTGCGGCGCACGCTGGACGACGAGCTCGACCGCGCTCCCGACCTGCTCGTGGTCGAGCTCGACCGGGCCGTGTCGACGCCGGAGCTGCGCGAGGTCCTGGCGACGGCGCGGGACCGCGCCCGGTGCGCCGGCGGCGGCCTCCGGGTGGTCACCGCCGTCGGGCACGCCCGGGAGATCACCGACCTGCTCTAGCCGTGTGATGTCCGGGTGAGGCGGGTAGCTCCGGCCATGTCGATCCGCACCGCCCACCGCGCCACCCCGCGGAGCGTCCGATGAGCGAGACGCAGACCTCCGACCGGGACGACGACGCCGACCGCGACCAGGGGCCGGACGAGGGCGGCGGCGGCTCGATCACCCTCACCCTCGGCGACCAGGAGATCGTGCTCCGGCAGCGCTACGAGCTGCTCAGCATCGTCAACGAGATCGGCATCGCCGTCTTCTTCACCGTCGGCAGCATCGCGTTCTACTGGCACGAGCTGTTCAACCTCGGCGTCACGCTCTTCGTGATCGGCAGCGTCCAGCTCGGCATCCGCCCCGCCATCCGGTTCGCCCGGCGCGTGCAGCTGCGGCTCCTCACGCACGGCATGCCCCACGAGGTCGCCCGCGACTTCTGACCCGTCACGGCGCTGCGCGCCGTGATACCACTGTCACGGGTTGACCTGCTCCAGCCCGGCCCGACGCCTCGTCGTCCGCGTCCGGAGGAGCCCATGGCCACCGTCGCCCCGCGCCCGATCGTCGCCCCGCCGCACCCCCCGCCGCAGCGGCGGAAGGGCTCGGCGCTCGTGCACCTGCTGCGCACCACCGACCCGAAGGACATCGGCGTCCTCTACCTGGTGACGTCGTTCTCGTTCTTCCTCGCCGGCGGCCTGATGGCGCTGCTGATCCGCGCCGAGCTCGCGCAGCCCGGGCTGCAGATCCTCTCGGTCGAGCAGTACAACCAGATGTTCACCATGCACGGCACGATCATGCTGCTGCTCTACGCGACGCCCCTGGTGTTCGGCTTCGCGAACTACATCGTGCCGCTGCAGATCGGCGCGCCGGACGTCGCGTTCCCGCGCCTCAACGCGTTCTCCTACTGGCTGTTCCTCTTCGGCGGGCTCATCGTCATGGCGGGGTTCCTGACGCCGGGCGGCGCGGCGTCGGCGGGCTGGTTCGCCTACGTGCCGCTCTCGGACAGCCAGTACACCGGCAACGTCGGGCAGGACCTCTGGATCATGGGCCTGGTCGTGTCCGGGCTCGGCACGATCCTGGGTGCGGTCAACTTCGTCACCACGATCGTCTGCATGCGCGCGCCGGGCATGACCCTGTTCCGGATGCCGATCTTCACCTGGAACATCCTGGTGACGGCGATCCTGATCCTGCTCGCGTTCCCGATCCTCACCGCGGCGCTGCTCGGCCTCGCCGCCGACCGACATCTCGGCGCGCACGTCTTCGACCCGGCCACCGGCGGGGCGATCCTGTGGCAGCACATGTTCTGGTACTTCGGCCATCCCGAGGTCTACATCGTCGCGCTGCCGTTCTTCGGGATCGTCACCGAGATCTTCCCGGTGTTCAGCCGCAAACCGGTGTTCGGCTACAAGACCCTGGTGTTCGCGACGCTGGCCATCGGCGCGCTCTCGATCGCCGTGTGGGCCCACCACATGTACGCCACGGGCGCGATCGTGCTGCCGTTCTTCGCGTTCACCACCTACCTCATCGCGGTGCCGACCGGGATCAAGTTCTTCAACTGGATCGGCACGATGTGGAAGGGGCAGCTGACGCTGGAGACGCCGATGCTGTTCGCCATCGGGTTCCTCGTCACCTTCCTGCTCGGCGGTCTCACCGGCGTCCTGCTCGCCTCGCCGCCGCTGGACTGGCAGCTCTCGGACTCCTACTTCGTGGTCGCGCACTTCCACTACGTGCTCTTCGGCACCATCGTGTTCGCGACCTACGGCGGGATCTACTTCTGGTTCCCGAAGATGACCGGCCGGATGATGGACGAGCGCCTGGGCAGGTTCCACTTCTGGGCCACGTTCATCGGGTTCCACCTGACGTTCCTGGTGCAGCACTGGCTGGGGAACCAGGGGATGCCGCGGCGCTACGCGGACTACCTGCCCTCCGACGGGTTCACCACGCTCAACACGATCTCCTCGATCGGCGCGTTCGTGCTGGGCGCCTCGACCCTGCCCTTCCTGTGGAACGTGTTCGTCAGCTACCGCCACGGTCGGCCGATCGACGTCGACGACCCGTGGGGCCACGGCAACTCGCTGGAGTGGGCCACCTCGTGCCCGCCGCCGCGGCACAACTTCCACGAGCTGCCGCGCATCCGCTCCGAGCGGCCCGCGTTCGAGCTGCACTACCCGCACATGAGTGACCGGATGCGGCTGGAGTCCCACATCGGGTCCTCCGCGCCCAGCCCGGGCGAGCTCGCCGCGCACCAGACCGGCGGCGAGCACCTCTCCGGCACCGATCCGCGGAACCGCTGACGCCGTGGAGACCGACCCGCCCCGTGTCATCGGGATCGGCGCGTCCGCCGGGGGCCTGGAGGCGGTCGGCACGCTGCTCGCCGGCCTCCCGGCCTCCCTGCCGGCCGCCGTCCTCGTCGTGATCCACCAGTCCGACGCGGGTCCGGGGCGCCTCGCGGAGCTGCTCGACCGGCGTTGCGCCCTGCCCGTCCGCGCCGCCTCCGACGGCGACGTCCCCGCCGCCGGCCTCGTCCAGGTCGCCGTCCCCGGTCACCACCTCGTGCTCGAGAAGGGCACGCTGCGCGTCACCCGCGGGCCGCGGGAGAACGGGCACCGTCCCGCGGTCGACCCGCTCTTCCGGTCCCTCGCGCTGGAGACGGGACCGGGGGCGGTCGGGGTCGTGCTCAGCGGCATGCTCGACGACGGGGCGGCGGGCCTGCTCGAGATCGTCCGGCACGGCGGCGCGGCCGCGGTCCAGGACCCGGACGAGGCCGCCTTCCCCGCGATGCCCGCGGCGAGCCTGCGCCAGGTGCCGGGTGCGGTGGTGCGCCCGGTCGCGGAGCTGGCCGGGGCGATGCAGGCGCTGCTGGCGCGCCCGGCGCTCGGCGTCGTGCGGCGCAGCGAGCGCCTCGCCGAGGAGGTCGGGGTGGCCCTCGGGCACCGGACCCCGGCCTCGGAGCCGTCCCACCTGCCGGCCGGCCTGTCCTGTCCGGACTGCGGCGGCCCGCTCTACGAGACCGACGAGGCGACGCTGATGCGCTACCGCTGCCGCATCGGCCACGCCTGGTCGCAGGAGAGCCTGCGGGCCGGACAGACGGCGGCGGCCGAGAAGGCCCTGGAGACCGCGCTGCGGGCCCTCGAGGAGAAGGCCGCCCTCCACCACCGGATCGCCCGGAGCGCCGACGACCGGGGCTCCTCGCGCCTGGCCGGGCGCGCGCGGCAGACTGCCCACGACGCACTCGCCTCCGCGGCCGTGGTGCGTGACCTGCTGTCGAACCCCGGGGACGGAGAGGCGCGGTGACCGACCAGGACGCCGAGGACGAGGAGTACGCGGCCTCACACGACGGTCCCGGGCTCGGACCGGCCGAGGAGGCCGAGTTCGAGGGCCTGCTCACGTTCCTCAAGGAGAGCCGGGGCTTCGACTTCACCGGCTACAAGCGGTCGAGCATCCGCCGTCGGGTCGCCCGGCGGATGCAGCAGGTGGAGGCCGCGACGTTCGCCGAGTACCTCGACGTGCTGCAGGTCGACACCGAGGAGTTCACCCAGCTCTTCAACACGGTGCTCATCAACGTCACCGGGTTCCTGCGCGACCCCGAGGCGTGGGACGAGCTCGCCGAGCAGATCGTGCCGCAGATCCTCGCGCCCAAGTCGCGCGGCGAGTCCGTGCGGGTGTGGTCGGCCGGCTGCGCGAGCGGCGAGGAGGCCTACGGCCTCGCCATGGTCTTCGCCGAGGCGCTCGGCGTCGAGGAGTTCCGCGCCCGGGTGAAGGTCTACGCCACCGACGTCGACGAGGACGCGCTCGCCGCGGCGCGGCAGGCCACGTACTCGGAGAAGGAGCTGCAGTCGCTGCCGGACGGGTGGCGCGAGCGGTACTTCGAGCGCAGCGGCTCGCGCTGGACCTTCCGCAGCGACCTGCGCCGGTGCGTGATCTTCGGCCGCAACGACCTCGTCCAGGACGCGCCCATCGGGCGGCTGGACCTGCTGGTGTGCCGCAACACGCTGATGTACCTCAACGCCGAGACGCAGTCCCGCGTGCTGCGCCGGTTCCACTTCGCGCTCAACACCGCCGGCGTGCTGTTCCTCGGCAAGGCCGAGATGCTGCTCAGCCACGGGCGGCTCTTCCTCCCGGTGGACCTCAAGCGGCGCTTCTTCCGCAAGGCCGACCAGGTCGACCCGAGCGGGCGCGGGGTGGGGCCCATCGGGCGGCTGCAGACCACGGCGGCGCGTGCGGACGTCCAGCTCGACGACGAGGCGCTGCTGTTCAGCCCGCTCGCGACCGTGGTGGTCACCCAGGACGAGGTGGTCGCGACGGCCAACCGGCGCGCGGAGGCGCAGCTCGGCATCACCTCCCGCGAGATCGGCCGACGGTTCACCGAGCTCGAGCTCTGCCACCGCATCGCCGGCCTGCGGTCGTCCTACGAGGACGTGCGCCGCAACCGGACCTCGCTCTGGCAGCACGAGGCGGAGTTCGCGCGGTCGGCGTCCGAGACGCTCTACTTCGACATCCAGGTGGTGCCGCTCGCCGGGCAGCACGAGGAGGGCACCGCCGTCGCGCTGTTCTTCACCGACGTCACGCGCTACCGGCGGATGACCGGCGAGCTCCAGGCCGCGCACCGGCAGGTGGAGACGGCCTACGAGGAGCTGCAGTCGACGGTCGAGGAGCTGGAGACGACCAACGAGGAGCTGCAGTCCACGGTCGAGGAGCTGGAGACGACCAACGAGGAGCTGCAGTCCACCGTCGAGGAACTGGAGACGACCAACGAGGAGCTCCAGTCCACCAACGACGAGCTGCAGTCGATGAACGACGAGATGCGCCAGCGCACCTCGCAGCTCGACCGGGCCAACGACTTCCTGGAGTCGGTGCTGGGGAGCCTGCGCACCGCCGTCGTCGTGGTGGACACCGAGCTGATCGTGCAGGCCTGGAACGGGCGGGCCGACGACCTGTGGGGGCTGCGCTCCGACGAGGCCGTGGGGCAGCACCTGCTCAACCTCGACATCGGGCTCGCCACCGAGCGGCTCCGCCCGCTCGTGCGCGAGGTCCTGCACGGCGACGGGCCGGGGGACGACCCGCTGCGGATCGACGCCATCAACCGGCGGGGACGCACCGTGCAGCTCGCGATCGGCGTCTCACCGCTGGTCGGACGCCAGAGCCGGCCCGAGGGCGCCATCATCCTGATGGATCAACTCGGCGCGGCGTCGTCCTGAGGGTGGCGCACGGAACGTGACGAAACCGTGTCGGAGGAGGAAACTGAGCGCGTGAGTCAGGAGGGGATCGACGACGGCCTGGCCGGCATCGTCGAGCTGCTGGAGGCGGTGTCGGAGCGGCTCGACGTGTTCGAGCGGCTCGCGGGCGAGGACGGGCCGGCGCAGGAGAACCGCGCGATCCGCCAGGGCCGGGCGCACCTCGCCCAGATCGAGGCGCGCCGGGTCCGCGAGGAGGTCGCCGAGGTCCGGCGGCACGCCCGCGAGCTCGCCCACCACTCCGCGCTCATCCGTCAGGTCGCCGCGGCCACCACGGCGCCGGTGCCGACGACCGGATGTGACGGCGCCGAGCTCGCCGCCGCGCGCTCGGCGGTCGAGGCGCGGGCGGACGGGCGCGCGGGCGGCGACCGGGCCGCGCGGCTCGTCGACCTCGTCGCCCGGGTGGTACCGGGCGCGACCTGGAGCCGGTACGTTCCCCTCGACGGCGGTCCCGGCCACGTCTCCGGGGTCTCCCGGGACACCGTCGCCGCCGACGCGCTCGAGACCCTCGACGTCGCGTGCCGGGCCCTCGTGGCCGGTGGTACCGTCGAGGCCCACGTCCCGGGGGAGGCCCCCGCCCTCGCCGCCGCGGCCCGCGCGGCGGGTCTGCCCGCGCTGGTGCTGCACGCCGTCGGACCCGCGCGCGGCGCGCTGCTCGTCGCAGGCCCCGAGGTCGGGCTGACCGACGCCGACGCCTGCGCCGTCGTGCGGGACGTGGCGGCACAGCTCGAGCGGGTGCTCTCCCCGTGCACGGCGGGCCCCGACCTCGCCGGGGCCGCGACCGTCCTCGCCCGGCACCTGGACCTCGACCACGACGAGGCCTTCGAGGTGCTGCTGGAGTCGGCGGCCGTGCTCGAGGAACCGGTCGGCGCCGTGGCCCGCCACCTCGTCACGGCTCTGGTTCCGCCGCAGCGCGACGGCCGTGCGGACGCCGAGCCCGCGGCGTTGCGCCGCGCGGTCGTGTACATCGAGGCCCACGCCGGCGAGGACGTGACGCTCGACGAGATCGCCTGCGCCGCCCGGATCGGTCCGCGCGCGCTCCAGCTCGCCTTCAACCGGCACCGCGGCGGTTCGCCGATGGCCTACCTGCGCCAGGTCCGCCTGCTGCGGGCCCACCGGGACCTGGAGGCGGCCGACCCCACGCAGGGGGACACCGTCGCGGCCATCGCCGCGCAGTGGGGCTTCGCCAACCCCGGCCGCTTCGCGACGATGTACCGGGAGAGCTACGGGATCTCGCCGAGCCGGACGCTGCGCGCCTGAGCGGTCACCCGGGGGCTCAGCGGGAGGTCCGCGCCAGGACCCGGTGGAGGGCGGCCTTGACCTGGTCGGGCACCACCCCGGCGAGGGCGGCCTGAGCCTGGACCAACGGCGACCCGGCGACGACGGCGGCCCGGCCCGCCATCAGCGCGTCGTAGCCCTGTCGCGCGACCGTGCCCGGGTCGTCCTTCGGCGCCCGACCCATGAGGCTGTCGGGCAGCCCCGCGCGCCGGAAGAAGTCGGTCGCGGTGGGACCCGGCATCAGCGACGTCACCGTGACACCGGTACCCCGCAGCTCGTCGGCGACGGCCTCGGCGAACGACTGCACGAACGACTTCGAGGCGTTGTAGACGGCCTGGTGCGAGCCGGGCATGGTCGCCGCGATCGAGGAGGTCAGCAGGACGCGTCCGGCGCCCCGCGCCACCATGGGCGAGAGCACCCGGTGCGCGAGGTGGACCGTCGAGCGGACGTTCAGGTCGATCAGGCGCAACTCGTCGACGAGGTTCGACGACACGAACGCGCCACCGCTGCCGACGCCGGCGTTCAGGGCCGCGACGTCGAGCGGCCGGTCCCGGGCGAGGACGGCGCGCTCGACCTCCTCCACGCCGCGCGGTTCGGTGAGGTCGACCGTCACGGCGTGCACGTCCACCCCGTGGCGGCGCAGCCGCTCGGCGGCGTCGCCGATCGCGGCGTCCTCGGCCACCACGACGAGGTCGTGGCCCCGTTCGGCGAACACCGCCGCGAGTTCCGCGCCGATGCCGCGGGAGGCGCCGGTGACGAGGGCGAGCGGACGGGTCCCGTCGGGTGCGGTCATGGGGCGCGGCTACCCGGGCGGTCCCGGGCGGCGAAACGACGACCTCAGCCCCGGCGGGTCTGCTCCACCAACCACGCGGCGACGTCCCGGAGCTTGACGTTGGTCGACTGGGAGGCCTCCGAGAGCCGCGCGAACGCCTCCTCCGACGAGACCCCGTCGCGGGCCATGAGCACGCCCTTGGCCTGCCCGATGACGTCCCGGCCCTCCAGCGCCTGCAGCAGCCCGGCCGCGCGGCGCGACCCGGCGAGGAGGATCGCGGCCTGGCGCGCGAACAGCCGGGCGGCGGCGCGGGCGGTCACGCCGAACGCGCGCGGACGCGGGGCGTGGAAGAGCGCGACGAGGTGGGGGCCGCGGTCCCGCCCGCGCTCCTGCCCGTCCGCGGTGAGCCGCACGGCCAGGAGACTCCCGACCCCCAGCGACTCCGCCCGCGCGGCGAGGTCCGGCCAGCGCCGGTCGATCCTGAGGTCGGGCACCCGCACCTCGCCCTCGACGAGAGCGGCCGTGCCCGGGCCGCCCCCGGGGCGGCGGGTGTGCTCGGCGAGGGCGTCGAGCACGTCGTCGTCGCGGTGGAAGGCCGCCGGTGCGCCGTCGTCGTCGCACCACACCAGCCCGACGCCGGCCGCGGCGGGCAGCGCGATCCGCGCAGCGTCGAGGAGGTGGCCGCGGACGTCGGCGCCGTCGTCGAGACGCGCCGCGAGCAGCCGGTCGGCGGCGGCGGCCACGTCGTCCCACCAGGGGGTCGGCAGGACGTCGACGTCGCCGCGCCGCTCGCGCATCTGCACGGCGACCGCCGCGGCCCGGCGGCGGACGTCGTCGAGGCCCGCGCGCATCTCCTCGGCGCGCTCGCGGCTCAGGCACGCCCGCGCACGGTGCATCGCGCCCGTCTCCGCGGCCGTCGGTCCGTCCACGTCCGGCGCGCCGATGCCGAGGGCACCGAGTCGGGCGCCGACCTGGTCGAGCAGGTCGATCACCTCGCCGAGCGCGGCCTGCTGCTCCTCGGACACCGTCGTCCTCATCTCCCGCTGACACGGCGCGCGCGTGCGCCGTCGGACCGGCGCCGGAAAGGCACACGGCACCGATCACGCGAATCTCGCGGTGCACCACCCCCGGGTTGGAGCGGCCACCGCCGACAGCCTGCGATCAGTAGACCGTGCGCCCGACCCGCGGGCAAGCGCGGCCCGCCGCAGCCGGGGGATTGGGCCGCCCGCCCCGTCGGCCATCCAACGGACCCGACCCGAGGAGGCCCGATGACCGCGACCCCACCGCCGTCCGACCACCGTCCCGCCGACGACCCGCCCCCGGACGACGACGCCGAGGACCGCTCGCTCGACACCGTGCCGGCGGACCAGGACCCGGCCGACGACCGCGAGGCCGCCGACCCCGGGCCGACCGGGGACCGCTGAGCCGGACGGCGGCGGGAGAACCGGGCGTTTGCCCCGTCACCGCCGCCGTCCACCCGGCCACCGACCGGCGACGGTGTTCCAGCCCGCGGGCGCGTCGTGTACTGCCTCCACCGCGAAGAGGGGCTCACGTGTTCCTTCACGTCCAGCGCATGCTCAACGAGATCGCCGCCGACGAGCCGGACCCGGCCGCCGCGAACGCCCTGCAGGAGGGGCTCGGCGGTCAGTTCGGCGAGATGCGCACGATGATGCAGTACCTGTTCCAGAGCTTCAATTTCCGCGGACCGGCCGGGAAGCCGTTCCGCGACCTGCTCTACGGCGTCGGCACCGAGGAGATCGGGCACGTCGAGCTGATCGCCTCCACCATCGCCCAGCTCGTGGACGGCTCGCCGCGCTACCAGGGCAACCCCACCTCGCTCGACGAGCCGGGGGCCGGGGGCGCGACGCCGCTGGACCTGGCGCTCTCGGGCGGGAACATCCACCACTGGCTGGTCGGGGCGCAGGGTGCGCTGCCCGTGGACGCGCAGGGCGACCCGTGGACGGGCAAGTACGTCTACGACTCGGGCAACCTGCCGCTGAACCTGCTCTACAACCTCATGCTCGAGTCCACCGGTCGGCTGCAGAAGTGCCGGCTGTACGAGATGACGGCGAACAAGACCGCCCGGTCGACGATCGCGTACCTCATCGTGCGCGACCAGGCCCACGAGAACGCGTACGCGAAGGCGCTGGAGTGCCTCGGGGTGCAGTGGAACAAGCTGCTCCCGATCCCGAAGACCAACGCCGAGCAGTTCCCCGAGGTCAAGAAGCTCACCGAGCAGGGGCTGCAGTCCAAGCAGTACACCTTCAGCCTCGACCAGCTCTCCGAGGCCGGCCGGATCATCCAGGGCACGTCGCCGTCGAACGACGGGACCTCGATGTCCACCGAGCAGGCCCCCGAGGGCGTCCCGTTCCCCGGGATCGCCGTCGAGCGGCCCGAGGAGTTCGGGCCCGGCCTGGACCCCGAGCTCATGGAGCTCGTGCAGGCCACCGCCGAGATGGAGATGCAGGCCGAGACCGCCCCGCCGCAGTGGAGTCCGGCCGGCAGCTGAGCCCGACCCGCCGTCGTGCGTCCCCGGTGTGGGGCGCGCGGCGGCGCGGGTAGCCGACGCCCGGTTGACCTCCGCAGCCTCCGAGAGTCCGAGCACGAGCAGGAGGCGCCGATGCGTGCCGTGGTGTGGCGGGGTCCGCGCGAGATCGACCTCGCCGAGATCCCCGATCCGAATGCCCCCGAGGTCACCGGGCCGAGGCCCGCGCACGAGGGCCTCACGTGAGGGGGCTCCGCCCGGTCGACCGGGTCCTCCTGCCCCTCGCCCGTGGGGTCGTCGCCGGAGCGGTCGGCACGGCGGCCATGACGCTCTCGCAGGCGATCGAACAACGCGCGTCCGGTCGGCCCGGGAGCACCACGCCGGTCGACGGCGTCGCGACCGTCACCGGCATCACCCCCGCCGACCAGGCGGCGCAGAACCGGCTCAACGTCGCCGCGCACTGGGCGTACGGCACCGCCTGGGGCCTGGCCCGGTCGGCGCTCGACCTCGCCGGCGCCCGCGGACCGGCCGCGACGGCGCTGCACCTGCTCGGTGTCGTGGGCACCGAGCAGGCCCTGACCCCCGCCCTCGGGCTGGGGCGGCCGACCCCCGCCTACGGGGCGACGGCCACCCTGACCGACCTCGGCCACCACGTCGTCTACGCCGCGGCGGCGGGCACCGCGTACGACGCGCTCGCCGGCGACCCCGCCGCCGGCTGGAGGTGATCATGGATCCGCAGCACGACCGGACCGACCCGTCCGAGGACGCCGACTCCTCGGCGACCACCGACGGCACCCTCGAGGAGGACACGACCTCGGAGGACGTGAGCGAGGACGCCGACTCCTCGGCCACGACCGACCCGCGTCGCTGATCCCCGTCGCCGATCCCCGTCGCCCTCACGAGGTGTCCGCCCCGGGCGGGTGCCTCGTGGAGCGGGATCAGACCAGATGCGTCAGCAACGTCCGCGTGCCCGCGCGCAGGTCGTCCAGCGCCGCCGGGTCGCCCGACAGGTGGCGCAGCAGGGTCTGCTGGAACAACCCGTCGAACGCCGCGTAGGCCAGCGCCGACGGGCAGCGCGGCGCCACCCCGACCAGCTCGGCGTAGGTGTCGACGATCCGCGCGATCATCCGTTCCAGCGACGCGTCGATGTCGGCGACGTCGAGCCGGAAGGACTCCTCGAACAACGCCTGGGAACGCAGGTCGTACCAGAGCCGGTGCATCAGCGCGTCCTGCTCGAGGGTCGCCGCGAGCCCGTCGCCCGCGTCGCGCAGCAGCGCCTCGGCGTCGGTCGCGTGCGCCGCGATCGCGTCGTAGCGCTCGACGCACGCCGCCTTGTAGCGCCGCACGCAGTACGTGATCAGCTCGACCTTGTCGCGGAAGTAGTAGTGCACGACGCCGACGCTGAACCCGGACTCGCGCGCGATGTCGCGCAGGCTGGTCCGCGCGTAGCCCTCGGCGGCCAGGGTCGTCAGGGCGGCGTCGGCGAGCTGCCGGCGGCGCTCGGCGAACTTGTCGACCTGCCGCCGAGCGATGCGGTCGTCGGCGTCGGTGGTCACGGCCGACACCCTAACCCGGTCTGGACACTCGTCCGAGAAAATCTTGACGGTCGTCCAGAAAACTCCCTAGGTTGTGATCCGCACGACACGACGAGGTGTGACCGGCCACGGCCGGCGGGAGGGACGACATGAGCGCGTTCGATCTGACGGGGCGCCGGGTGCTGGTCACCGGGGGAGCGCAGGGTCTCGGCGAGGGCATGGCCCGCGCGCTGGCCGGCGCGGGAGCCGCCGTGATGCTCGCCGACGTGGCGAAGGACGTGGGCGAGAAGACGGCGGCGTCGCTGGCCGGCGAGGGCCACACCGCGGGGTTCGTCGCCCTCGACGTCACCGACGACGCGCAGTGGGACGCCGCGATCTCGCACACCGTGAGCGAGCTCGGCGGGCTCGACGTCGTGATCAACAACGCGGGCCTCGAGGTCACGCAGCTGCTCGTCGACACCGAGCCCGACGACGTCCGCCGGATGCTCGAGGTCAACCTGCTGGGCACGATGCTCGGCATCAAGCACGCGTTCCGCGCGATGCGCCCCGGCGGCCCCGCGGGACAGGGCGGCGCGATCGTCAACGTCGCCTCGGTCGCCGCCACCATCGCCTTCCCCTCGATCGGCGGCTACTCGGCGACGAAGTCCGGCGTCGACCGGCTGACCCGGGTCGCGGCGATGGAGTCGGGCAAGCTCGGCTACGGCGTGCGCGTCAACTGCGTCTACCCCGGCCTCGTGCCCACCGCGATGGGCCAGAAGCTCGCCGTCGAGACCGCCGGGCTCGGCCTGTTCGAGAGCCCCGAGGCCGCGGTCGGCGCCGTCGTCGAGCTCACCCCCTCCGGCCGCCTCGGCGAGGTCACCGACATCGCCGACGCTGTGGTCTTCCTGGCCTCCGACGCGGCCCGGTTCGTCAACGGCGCCGGCCTGCCGGTCGACGGCGGCATGGGTATGTGATGCGGCTCGTCGACTTCCTGGACAAGGGGGCCTCGCTCGACCCGGAGGCCCCCTGCCTGGTGTGCGACGGCGAGGTCCGGACCTACGCGGAGACGACGCGGCTCGCCGGCCGCGTCGCCTCGGCGCTGGTGGCCGACGCGGTCGCGCCGGGTGACCGCGTCGCGATCCTCTCGGCCAACGACCCCGACGCGTTCACCTGCGTGTTCGGCATCAGTCGCGCCGGTGCGGTCTGGTGCCCGGTCAACCCGCGCAACGAGGCCGCCGAGAACCGCGAGCTGCTCGCGCTCTTCGGCTGCTCGGTGCTGTTCTTCCAGGCGGCGTTCGCGCCGCTGGTCGACGCGATCCGGGCCGACCTCCCGGCCCTGCGCACCCTGGTCTGTCTCGACGGCGACGTCGACGGGGCGGTCGGCCTGCCGGACTTCCTGGCGACCGGGTCCGACGAGCCGGTCGACCGGCACACCGGCGACGATCTCGCCCTGATCGTCGGCACCGGCGGCACCACCGGGAAGCCCAAGGGCGTCATGCTCACGGGCACGAACATCGAGACGATGACCGCGCTCACGCTCATGAGCTACCCGTGGCCCGCGCGCGGCGGCCGGCCGACCTACCTCGCGCTCGCCCCGCTCACCCACGCCGCGGGCGTGCTGTGCTTCCCCGTGCTCGGTCGGGGCGGGTCGATCGTGATCATGCGGCATCCCGACGTCGGGGGCTTCCTCCACCACGTCGAGCAGCACCGGGTCACGCACACGTTCCTGCCGCCGACCCTCATCTACATGGTGCTGGACCACCCGAGCCTGGCGAGCCGGGACCTGTCGTCGTTGCAGTGCTTCTGGTACGGCGCCGCGCCGATGTCGGCGTCGCGGCTGGAGGACGCGATCACGCGGATCGGGCCCGTGATGGCGCAGCTGTTCGGGCAGACCGAGGCGCCGATGATGATCTCGACGATGGCCCCCGAGGACCACCTGCACGAGGACGGGTCGATCGCGCGGGAGCGGCTGTCCTCCGCCGGGCGTCCGTCGCCGCTGGTGACGGTCGCGATCATGGCCGAGGACGGGCGCCTGCTGCCGCACGGTGAGCGCGGCGAGATCGTCGTGCGCGGCTCGCTGGTGATGCGGGGCTATCTCGACGACGAGGCCGCCACGGCCGAGGCCTCGAGGTTCGGCTGGCACCACACCGGCGACATCGGCTACCTCGACGACGACGGGTTCCTGTTCATCGTCGACCGGGCCAAGGACATGGTCAT
This sequence comes from Actinomycetospora soli, assembly GCF_021026295.1. Taxonomy (GTDB): domain Bacteria; phylum Actinomycetota; class Actinomycetes; order Mycobacteriales; family Pseudonocardiaceae; genus Actinomycetospora; species Actinomycetospora soli. Next base: position 13,783 of record NZ_JAJNDA010000004.1, on the reverse strand, counting down.
CACCGGCGGCTTCAACGTCTACTCCACCGAGGTCGAGCAGGCCCTGCTCGCGCACCCCGCCGTCGCCGACGGCGCGGTGATCGGCCTGCCCGACGAGAAGTGGGGGGAGCGGGTCACGGCGGTGCTGCAGCTGCGGCCGGGGAGCAGCCTCGACCCGGCCGAGGTGACGTCGTTCGTGAAGGCGCGCATCGGCAGCGTCAAGACCCCGAAGCAGATCGAGGTGTGGGACGACCTGCCCCGCTCCAAGGTCGGCAAGGTGCTCAAGGCCGAGATCAAGGCGCGCCTGACCTCCTGAGACGACGAACGGGCCGCCCCCGTGGGGGACGGCCCGTTCGTGGGTGTGTGCGGGATCAGGACTTGAAGGCGTCCTTGACCTTCTCGCCGGCCTGCTTGAGGTTGGCCTTCCCCTGGTCGGCCTTGCCCTCGGCCTCGAGCGACTCGTTGCCCACGGCCTTGCCGACGGTCTCCTTGACCTTGCCCTTGATCTCGTCGATCTTGTTGCCGGCCTTGTCGTCAGCGCTCATCGTGAGCTCCTCTCCTTCCGCGGCTCTGCTCGCCGCGTCCTGGTGGTGGAGTACCCCGTCCGGGGGCACGTACCGCACCTACGCGAGAGTGATCTGCACCTGCCCCGTGCGGGGACTGGCCACGTAGACCCGGCCCTGCCCGAGGGCGACCAGGTCGGGCTGGGCGATCGTCGCGAGGTCGAGCACCGTGCGCGGCGCCTCGGCCGAGCTCAGGTCGATCGCCACCAGCCGGTTCGTGCCGGTGAGGGTGACCCAGAGACGGTCGGTCGTCGCGTCGTAGGCGGTGCCGTACGGGGCGCTGGACGCCCCGAGCCGGATGGGGGCGAGGGGGGCGGGGGCCCCGCCCTGCGCCAGGTCGTAGCGCCGCAGGACCCCGGCGCGCGTGTCGGTGACGAGCAGTCGCCCGTGGCGGTCGACGGTCACACCCGTCGGGCCGTCGCCGGCGGGCAGCGTGGCCTGCTCCCGCATCGTCGACAGGTCGATCAGGTGGACCACGTTGCGCGCGGAGTCGAGCACCGCGGCCCGCTCGCCGGTGACCGCGAGGGCGACCGGGCGGCCGAGACCGCCCACCTGCGCGGCGACGCGGTCGTCGCGCAGGACCGAGAGCGTGCCGTCCGCGACGACGCCGGCGGCCTCGCGTCGCGCGTCCCCGGCCACGCCGGTCGCGGCGACGACGAGGCTCCCGGACGGGTCGACGCCGAGCGCCTGGACCCCGGCCGGCGCGCCCTGCGGTGCGGTGGCGGTCGACCCGGAGGGCAGGGCGATCGCGCTCAGACCGGCCGAGGGGTCGGCGAGCACGAGGCCGGAGCGGTCGGTGGCGGGCAGCGCGGCCCGCGGGCTGCCGGTGACGGTGGACCGGCTCGCGACGGCGGCGGTGTCCGGGTTCACCTGCACGGCGGAGGCGGACCCGCCGCCGACGACGGTGACGATCGCGCGCTGGTCGACGGGGGAGACGGTCAGCGTGGTGGCGGCGCCGTCGGTGAGGTCGACGACGCGACCGGCCGGGGTGGCGCCCGCGGCCGGCGACGTGGCCGGCCCGGCGGTGGCCGGGGGAGGCGGCGGGGCGGGCGCGGGGGCCGGCACGGACGGCACGGACGATACGGACGGTGCCGCACCGGGGGCGGTCGACGAGCTCGGGGCGCCCGCGCCGGGCGCCACGACCAGCGGGGTGTCGGCGCAGGCCCCGAGCAGGGCCACGAGCGCCAGGCCCGCCGCGGTCACCCCCGCGGCCCGGCGGGCGCTCACGCGACCCGCCGCTCGTCCTTGCCGGCGCGACCGGTCCGCAGCAGCAGTTCCACGGGCAGCGTGTCCGTGCCGAGCGCGGCCCGCAGGCGCGGCAGCGCGTGCTGCTCGAGGTGGGCGCGGGCCGCGGACGCGTCGGCCTGCGCGTCGACCGCGAGCTCGACGTAGAGCGCCGGGCGCGGCGCCGGGGCGGTGAGCCGGGCGGTGGCGTCGGCGACGGCCGGGTGCGCCACGAGGTCGTCGCACAGCGCGTCGGCGATCACCGACGACGAGGCGGTCGTGCGCCCCTCGACGGGGCCGGCGGACTCGGCGGACCAGGCCGAGCCCGCGGGACGGCGACGGGCCTGGGCGATCAGCCAGCGCAGGGCGAGCAGCCCGACGACGATCCCGGCCGCCGCGACCACCCACGCGGCCCACGAGGGCAGCGTGGCGGACGGCACGACGGCGGCGGTCGGCGAGGCCAGCGGGAGCCGTCCGGTCGAGATGCCGGCGGCGAGCAGCGCCGCGGCGATCAGGAGGATCCCGACCAGGGCCAGCAGGCTCCGGTTGAGCCGGGCGGGCGGATTGGTGGCACGGCCACGAGCCATGACGATCACCGCTCCTTGCGGGTGGAGGACACGCTCACGCGCAGCCGCGGGCGGGCGGTCAGTCCGAGCGTGTCGAGGTCGGAGGACAGGGCGGTCTCGACGGCCTGGCGCAGCTCGCCGGTGCTCCCGCGGTGGGTGCGCGCGACGACCTTGACCCGGCGGCGCCGGACCTTCGCGGTGGCGCCGGTGACGCCCTCGACGGTCTGGGCGCGCCGGCGCAGGCGGAGGGCGAGGTCGTTGCGGTGCCAGCCGGCGGTCTCGACGCCGCCACCGGACCAGGGGCCCCACTCCTCGGCGCCACCGGTGCCACCGGTGGCGGCGGGAGCGGTCCCCACGGGCAGGACGTGTGAGGGCCCGGGCAGGATCGCCGCGAGCAGCAGCACGAGCCCGACGAGGGCGGCCACCCCCGCCACGATGAGCACCGCGGGGGACTGCCAGGCGACGCCGGACAGGGCCGACGGCACCGCGTCGAGGGAGACCACGGGGGTCCGCCCGAGCAGGGTCTGGATCGCGCTGGTCGCCGCGAGGGCGCCGAGCGCGAGGAGGACGAGGGCCACCAGCAGCGCGGGCGCGGTGCGGCGGGGTCGGCGGGTCATGCGACCACCCGCCCCGTCGGGCGCGGCGCGGCGCCGGTCAGCACGCTGACCGTGACGTCGATCCGCGCCACGCGCAGCCCCGTGTACTCGTCGAGCCGGGTGCGGATGCGGTCGCGGGCGGCGTCGGCGGTCGCGGCCAGGCCGTGCGGGTAGCGCACGGCGGTCTGCAGCGTCGCCTCGACCTGCTCGCCGGTCCGCGTCACCGTGGCGCGGGCGGCGCGACCGAGCGTGCCGGACCTCGACTGCGTGTCGATGCCCTCGACCTCGGCCGCCGCGGCCACGACCAGCTTCTCGACGACCTTGTCGGCGATGGTCAGCTCCCCGCGGTCACCGGCGTCGGCGGACAGGGCGACCGGGGCGGTGACGGGGTCGGGGGAGACGGTCGTGGTGCTCACAGTCGATTCCTCCCCCGATCCGAGCCGGCGCCGCGGAGCTGGTCGGTGATCTCGGCGAGGTCGAGCTGCCCGTCGAGCCAGCGCCCGACGGCCAGGCCCACGGCGCCGAGCACGAGCACGAGCAGGAAGGCGCCGAACCCGCCGAACGCGCCGGCGAAGCCGAGGGCGGTGCCGAAGGCCAGCCCCAGGACGGTGTTGGTGGTGAACACTCCGAACTCCTTGTCTGTGAGGGTGGGACGCGGTCAGGCGATGTCGGCGACGGTGACCTCGGCCGGCAGGCCGGGGGCGAGGGGCGCGACGGCGGCGCGGACCTGCTCGCCGACCCGGGCCAGGACCGCGCCGTAGGGCGCGGTCACCGCGATCTCGAGCCGGACCGGTCGGTCGTCGTCCTCGACGACCCGCACGCCCGGCACGCGACGGCCGGGCAGCAGCGTGGCGACGGCGCCGTGGAGGCCCGGGTGCAGGCCCACCACGAGGGGGCAGGCTTGCACCGCGGTGGCGATCCGGTCGACGTCGAGCCCGCCGACCACCGCAGGGGTGGGGTGGGGCCCGGGGGTGCTCATCGCACGCGGGCGGGGGTGTCGGCCGGAGCGTCGTCGGCGGCGTCGTCGTCGCTGGGCAGGTGCAGGTCGACGACGTCGACGTTGACCTCGGTGACCTCGAGGCCGGTCATGCGCTCCACGGCGCTGATCACGTTCCGGCGCACCGAGCGCGCGAGGTCGGCGATGGCGACGCCGTACTCGACGACGATGGTCAGGTCGACGGCGGCCTGGCGCTCGCCGACCTCCACCGACACGCCCTGGGTGACCGAGGAGCGGCTGCCGGGGATGCGCTCGGTGATGGCGCCGAAGGCGCGGGCGGCCGAGCCGCCGAACCCGTGCACGCCGTTGACCTCGCGGGCGGCGAGACCCGCGACCTTCGCGACGACCGCGTCGGCGATCGTGGTCTTGCCCTGCGTGCTCTCCAGCGCGGAGCCGGTGGCCTTCGGGGTGGTGGCGGGGGTGGTCATCGCGGTGTCCTCCTTCGCGACGACGGGTCGTGCCGCCCCGGGTGGGCGGCCGTGTCCGTCGAACTCGGTGGTGTGACACCGGATCGCGCCCGATCGTCACGGACCTTTCGAGTGAGCTGGCTCTCCCGTACCCGGACGGGGGAGGAGGACCTCGTCGATCACGATCGTCACGGCGACCGGCTCGAGGCCGGTGCTGGCGCGGACCCCGTCGACGACGGCGGCGCGCACCTCGTCGGCGAGCGCCGGCAGGTCCCGCCCGTACTCGGCGGCCAGCACGATCTCGATCGCGGTCGAGGCGCCGGCGACCCCGGCGCTGGCGCGGGGCTCCCGGCTCATGTCGCCCGGCTGCGCGGTGTGGATCGAGGACTCGGGGAACTCCGGGTCGCGGTCGCCCCGGCGGTGTCCGGCACGGTCGAGCCGGCCGAGCGCGCCGCGGACCCCCACCACGCGGGCGGCGTGGTGGCGGGCGATGGCGGCCACCACCCGGCCCGAGATGCGGGTGTGCCCGTAGCCCTCGTCGAGCCGGGCGAACTCGGCGTCCTCGGTGACGCCGCGGATGCTGGAGAGCACGTCGTCCAGGACCCCGGCCGGGGCCTGCGGCCGGTCGGCGGCGACGGTGCGCATCGGGGCCCAGAGCCGGTCGAACTCGGCGAGGGCGGCCTGGCAGTGCAGGCAGCCGCGCTGGTGGTCGTCGCGGGCGGCCGGCCCGTGCTCGGTGACCTGGTCGAGCAGCTCCTGCGGGTCCCGCCCGCACGGCAGGGCGGCCTCGGTCTCCAGGAGGTCGACCGCGGAGTCGGTCGCGGCGGTGGTCGAGTCGCCGGGTCGGTCGGTCATGACCAGCTCCTCATCTGCTTCACCAGGTGGGTCCGCGCCCGGGCGAGCCGGCCGCGCACCGTGGTCTCGGGCACCTTGAGCACGGTGGCCGCCTGCGCGTAGCTCAGGCCCTCGAACTGGATCAGGACCAGGGTCACGCGCAGCTCCTCGGGCATCCCCGCGAGGGCGGCGATCCCGGCCTCGAGCTCCTGTCCGGCCACCACCCGCGCCTCCGGTCCGGCCGCCGTCGGGTGGACGTTCTCGGTCAGCTCCTCGGTGGGGCGCCGGCGGCGGCGCAGGTTCAGGCACCGGTTCACGACGACGCGGTACAGCCACGTGGTGAAGGCGGCGCTGCCGGTGAAGCTCGACAGGCCGGTCCACAGCTGGATGGCGATGTCCTGGGTGACGTCGTCGGCGTCGGCCGGGTCGGCGAGCACCCGCAGGGCGATCCGGTAGATGCGGTCGCGGTGGCGACGCAGCAGTTCCTCGTAGGCGTCGACGTCGCCGTCGACCACGCGGCCGACGAGCCACCGGTCGACGTCCGGGTCGTCACCGGGCGGCCCCGTCCGGCCGCGGTCGCCGCGCTCGCCACGGCGCGGCTCGGCGCGGTCCGGCCTCCCGACGGCCGGGCCCGGCGGGGGATCGGGGGCGAGCGTCGATGCCGGCACCCGGGCCACCGTGTCCTCTCGGTCGGCCGCGGTCCGCTGCTCGAACCGCCCTGCCGCAGCCCCCTTACCCGGATGGTTGAACGCTGTCCCATTGCGTGGCACCCGTCACTCGGTCGGAGGATGAGGATCGGGCCGTCCGGGGTGTCGTACGGAGGAACCATCCGAACCGGCCGAGCCCGCCCGCGGGCACGACCCCCGACCCGTGTTCCCGCCCGGCCCCGGCCGCCACCTCGACGGAGGTGAGCCGCCATGACTCCCGACATCCACGCGCTCCGGCTCCGTGCCCTCGCCGTGCCCGGGGTCGCCCGACTCGCCGATCACCACGGCTCGTCGTCCGGCCCGCGCACGTCGCGCGCGGCCCTGCGCGTCTTCGACGCCCACGTCGAGATCGATCTCGTCGTGGTCGCAGGCTCCTCGGTGACCACCACGACGGCGGCGTTGCGCCGCGCCCTGGCCGACGAGGTCGGGGACCGGGAGCTGCACCTGACCGTCGTGGACGTCGACCCGGGGTGCTGATCCCGCCGGGCCGACCGGGACGACGACGGGCCGGGCCCACCCTCGGGTGGTCCCGGCCCGTCGACGAGCGTCCGCTCAGCGGTCGGCGAGACGCCGTGCGCCGCGGTGGGCCTGCTCCCCGCCCCTGGCGGCGCCGAGGCCGACGAGGCGCAGTCCGCCGGTCGCGACGGCGCCGACGACCCGGCCGGTGACGCGCACGGGGTTGAGCAGGGCCGCGAGCCGGTCGAACGGGGTCGCGGCGGCCTCGGTGGCGGCGTGGATGGCGTTGCCGGTGCGGTCGGCCACCGAGTCCAGCTCCCGCTGGGCGCGGGCGCCCTCGCGGGCCGCGCGGTCGGTCACGTCGACGAGCTGCTCGCCCGCCTCGTCCGCCGTCTGCCCCACGACGGCGGCGGCCCGGCGTCCCAGGCCGTGGGCCTCGCCGGCGATCTGGCGACCGGTGCGGTCGGCCTGGTCGGCGATCTGCCCGCCCGTGGTCCGCGCGATCGAGGAGACGTCCTGGGCGGCCGAGCGCAGCGACTTGTCGCCGGACCGCACCTCGTCCACCTGCGCCTTCACCCCGTCGGCGGCCGCGGCGGCGGTCGCCCGGGCCTTCTCGGCGCCGTCCTCGGCCTGCCCGGCCGACTTCTTCGCGACCGTTCTCGCGTCCGCGCCGATCTCCTGCGCGTCGGCCTTGACGGCCTTGCCCGCGGCCTTCGCGGTCTCCTTGCCCTTCTTCCCGGTGACGGCCGCGGCGAGCTCCGTGGCGACCGCGGCGGCGTCGTCGGCGTCGCGCGCCACGCTGCGGCGCTCGACCTCCTTGCCGTCCCGGTCGTGCACGATGACGTCCCCGCCGCCGTCGTTGGCGACGATCTCCACGGCGCGCGTGATGGCCTCGGCCTGCACGGCCAGGACCGCGCTCGCGCGGCTCGCGTCGGTCTTCTCGACGGCCCAGCCGTCGTCCACCGCGCGTACGTGTCGATCCGACATGGTGTCCTCCCGTGTGTTCGAGTGGCTCGGTCGTGGCGCCCCGGCGCCCGGGTCGGGCGCACACGAGGCAATCACCCCGTAGGACACGCCGGGGCGTGTCGCCGTCACGGGACGCCCGTGTTAGCCCGGACACAGGTGCCGGGGCCGTCGTGGGGGCCCGCTACCCGCCGGCGGGCTCGAGCTCGGCGTGCGCGGCGATGCGGGCGGCCTGGTCCCGGACGCTGCGGTGGCCGGGCTCGGTGTGGTCGAGGAAGTCGACGAGCAGTGCGGTGAAGCGCACCGGGTCGTCGGCGTGGGGGAAGTGCCCCGCGCCCTCGAAGAGCTCGAGCCGGCTGCCGGGGATGAGCGCGTGGGCGCGGTGGCCGTGCGCCACGGGGATCATCGAGTCGGCGGTGCCCCAGACGATGAGCGTCGGGAGCCCCTCGGTCAGGTAGAGCCGCTCGGTGGCCCGCACGCGCTGCCCGCCCGGGTCGAGGACGCTGCGGGCGGTGTGCAGGAAGGCCTGCCGGTGGTCGGGGTCGGCGAGCGAGGCGAAGGAGCGCGCCGACTCGCCGACGGAGCCGCGCAGCAGGCCGAGGCCGGGCACGGTGTGCACGAGCCGGTCGATCCCGGCGACCACGTGGCGGTTGCTGATCACGGGGAGCACCCAGTCCGCGAACGGGAGCGTCGCGGCGCGCAGCACCGGGCTCACCTCGCGGCCGAGACCACCGGAGGCGACGAGGACCAGTCGGTCGCAGTGCTCGGGGAACTGGAGCGCGAACTGCTGCACCACCCCGCCGCCCAGCGAGTGGCCGACGATCGCGGCGTGGTCGTACCCCAGCACCGCGAGCAGGTCGCGGACGCCGGTCGCGTAGCCACCGAGCGAGTAGTCGGCCCAGGGGGCGGAGGAGGAGCCGTGGCCGACGAGGTCGGGCACGATGACGTGCCGGTGGTCGCGGCGTCGGGCCAGTTCGGCCAGGACCGGTTGCCAGGTCTCCGCGCTGCCGGCGATGCCGTGCACGAGCACGACGACCTCGCCGTCGGGATGCCGCCACGGACCCTCGCGGTCGGCGTCGACGTGGTGGGCCGGGATGGACTCCCAGAACCCGACCGACTCGCCGTGCACGCCGACCGTCCGTCGACGGGTGCGTCGGGCGATCGCGGTGTCCATACCGACGGGTTCCCGACGACGGGTCCCCGGGCACCGTGACGCCCGTGACGGCGGTGGGTGTGACCGGGGGAGGGATCATCGGGGGATGACCCGCGTCGAGCAGCAGCGTCCGTCCGTCGCGGCCCGCGTGCTCGCGATCGTGGCGGTCGCGCTCGCCGGCGCGGCGCTCGGGGTCGGCCTCTTCGTCGCCGCGGCGCAGGCCGGGCTGCGGCCGTGGCGCCACCCGGGTCTCTCGCCGCTGGTGACCGGGTCGTACGCGCTCGTCGGCGTCCTGCTCGGCGCGCTCGCGTGGCGGCTCGTCCGGCGGCGGGCCCGTCGCCCGCGCGTGGTCCTCGGGCTCTCGGTCGGCGCCGTCGTCGCGGTGACGTTCGGGGCGGACGTCCTCGCCGGGGCGACGGGCCGGTGGGCCGCCGGGATCGCCTCCACCGCCCTGCACGCGGTGGTGATCGCGGCGGCGGTGGCGGTCCTGTGGTGGGCGATGCCGCTCCCGCCCGACGACGGGTCCCGCGAGGTCCCGCCGGGCCCGCTCGCCGGGGTCCGGGGGCCGGCGCGCCCGGTCCTCGCGGTGGTGCTCGTCGTGCTCGCGGGCGTCTGGGTCGTGGTCAACAAGGCCGTCGAGGGGCCGACGCTGCTGGTCCTCTCGACCCGGCACGGCCTCACCGTCGCCGACCTGCTCTCGGTCGCCGCCCTCGTGACCGCCGGGCACCTGCTGCGCCCCGCGCCACGGGAGGCCTGACCGGCGACGATCGCGGGCACCCGCCCGCCATGTCCTCGACCGACGCCCCGCACCCGTTGGTGTTCACGCTCGGCGACCGGGAGCTGGTGATCCGGCGGCGCTACCAGGCGCTCTCGATCGTCAACGACATCCTCGTCGCGATCTGGTTCCTGGTCGGCAGCATCATGTTCTTCTCCGAGGCGTGGACCTACACGGGGACGTGGTTCTTCGTCATCGGCAGCGTCGAGCTGCTGATCCGACCCGTGATCCGGCTGGCGCGCCAGGTCCACCTGCAGCGCCTGCCGGGGTACGAGGGCCGGCCCGCCCGCGAGTCCGAACACGACTTCTGAGCCGGTGCGGACCCTGCGGATCGTGCCGCACCTGCGCAGCTCGGTGGTCGAGGAGATGCCCGCCGACCAGGCGCTGCTGTTCACCTCCGAACGGGGTGACGCCGACGTCTCGCTCTACGCCGGGCGCGACGTGCGCCCGTTCTCCTGGCGCGCGCTGCTGCGGGCGCTGCGCCACCCGGACCTCGAGCTCCTCGAGGTGGCCGAGCCGCTGTGGACCGCGGAGTGGGTCCGCGCGCTGCGCTACGTCGTGCTGGCGCGCCTCGTCCGGCCGCGCCGACGGGTCGCGGTCGCGACCTACGCGATCGAGAACCTCGACGCCCGCGAACGGCTGCGTCGCCTGGGGCACCGGCCGCTGCTCGGCCCCGTCGCGTCGCGGCTGGCGGTGCTCGCCACCGGCACCTCGATGCTGCTGCTCGACGCCGTCGTCTTCGGGACGACGGGCGCGGCGGAGAACCACCGCCGCGTGTTCGGGCGGGCGCTGCGCCGCACCCGGTCCGCCGTGCTGCCACCCCGGATCGGGCCCTGCAGCGTGTGCGGGCCGGTGCCGGCGGACGGCCCGCGTGAGCCCACCGTCCTCTTCCTCGGGGCGCCGAGCGCCCGGAAGGGCTTCGACGTCCTGACGGCGGCGTGGGAGCGCAGCGGGGCGGCGGGGGAGGGCGCTCGGCTGGTGGTCTGCGACCCGGAGGGTGGGCAGGGGCGGCACGACCTCCCCGACGGGGTCACGGTCCACGTCGACCCGCCGCGCGCGACGATCCACGACCTCCTGCGGACCGCGGCCGTCGTCGCGATGCCGTCGGTGCGGCGCCCGGGATGGCGCGAGCAGATCGGCCTGCCGCTGGTCGAGGGGCTCGCCCACGGGTGCCGCGTGGTGACGACCACCGAGACCGGGCTCGCCCCCGACCTCGCCGACCACCCGCGGGTCGTCCTCACCGCCCCGGGCGACGTCGACGACCTCGCCGCCGGCCTCCGGCGGGCGATGGGGACGCCGTCGTCCGGGACGTCGGGCTACACGGGGTACACGAAGGCCGAGGTCGTCGCCTGGTGGCTCGACGCCGTGCGGCGCTGACGCTCCCCGCAGCTGCTGCTCGCCGGGGACTCCCGGACCCGATCGCCGGCGGCTCGTCGGGCCCGACCCGCTACGCCGGCGGCGGCTCGTCGGGCCGTTCGCCGTCGTAGAGCCGACGCAGGATCTCCTCGTCCTCGCCGACCGGCTGCCCGCGGTCGAGCCGGCCGAGGACGACCCGCTGCCACACGGCCATCACGGCGTCGTGGGTCGCCGGACGCAGCGCGTCCTCGACGGCGTCGGCCAGCTCACCGCCGGCGTCGTCGGGCCCGTCGGGCCCGTCGGACCCGGGATCGGGTTCGTGGGTCATCGCCCACCTCCGTCGCTCTCGGAGCACTCCAGCATGACCCCGCGCGCGGCCGCCGTCGACCCGGCGAAGGTAGTTGACGATTGAACTATCTCGGCCTACCGTGGCGGACGTCGATCCCAGGAGGTCCGCATGAGCACCACCCACGACGTCTCCGCCGACCGTGCCGCCGACCGTGCCGCGCTGCGGGCGGAGTTCCTCGCGTCGGCCGCCGAGCGCCCGGCGTCGACCGCGCGGGGGCTGCACCACACCGCGCTGGTGTCCTCCGACGTCCGCCGGACGATCGAGTTCTACCAGGGGGTTCTCGGCTTCCCGCTGACCGAGTTGATCGAGAACCGGGACTACCCCGGGTCGTCGCACTTCTTCTTCGACATCGGGAACGCGAACCTGCTCGCGTTCTTCGACTTCCCGGGCCTCGACCTCGGTCCGTACGCCGAGGTGCTGGGCGGTCTGCACCACGTCGCGATCTCGGTCGAGCCGGACCGGTGGGAGGACCTCCGGGCGCGCCTCACCGAGGCGGGCGTCGAGCACGTCGTGCACAGCGGCGTCTCGATCTACTTCCGCGACCCCGACGGGGCCCGCATCGAGCTGATCGCCGACCCGCTCGGCGAGATGTACGGCGAGGTCGTGCTCTGAGGCGCGGCCCCGTCGTCGGGGGTCAGCGCCGCAGCATCTCGCCGGGCGAGGTGCCGTAGACCCGGCGGTGGAGCACCGAGAACCGTCCGGGATGGGCGAAGCCCCACCGCGCGGCGACGCCGGCGACCGTGTCCCCCCGCGTGGGGTCGGCCGCCCCGAGGTCGCGGTGCGCCCCCTCGAGCCGGACGCGCCGCAGGTACTCCAGCGGCGTCTGGTCGCGGTGCCGCCGGAAGGTCGCCTGCAGCCCGCGAGGTGTGACCCGGGCGGCGGCCGCGATCTCGGTCAGCCCGATGTCCTCGGCGGCGTGCCGGTCGATGTAGGCCACCGCGCGGCGCAGGGTGGCGGGCTCCGCCGGCCCGGGCACCGGAGCGGTCGGATCGGTCAGCCGGTCGAGCGCGGTGCCGGGCACCGTGAGCACGGTCGCGCGGGCCAGGCTGCGGAAGGCCTCGGCCCGGACCAGCGGCTCGTCCGCGACGAGGTCGTCGGCCAGGACGTGCTCGGCGACCCAGCGGCGGGTGCTGTCCCACCAGCGCACCCGCTCCGGCGGTGCGGTGCCCTCGACCCGGCGGTGGAACCGGACCTGCGACGGCTCGAGGTCGCACAGGCCGGCGGCGACCGCGGTGAGGGCGGCGAGGTCGAGCCGGGCGAAGTCGAACCGCACGTCCTCGGTCCACTGGCGCTGCGGCCGGTCGGGCTCGACCCAGTACAGCTCCTCCCGGGCCAGTGTGTGCTCGTCGGTGCCGTCGTCGACGCGCAGGCCGCCCTCGCGCATCAGCCCGACGAGGAGCGCGTCGCCGCGCAGGACGAAGTCGTTCTCGATCAGCCCGCCGTAGTGCAGGGAGTCGAGCCCGAGCGTCTCGGTCTGCTGCACCGTCGTCGAGAAGGCGAATCGCTCCCGGTCGCCGTGCAGGACCGGGACGTGGTCGCCGTAGGTCCGGGCGAGGACCGCGCGGGCCTGTTCGAAGTCCCGGGTGCCGTACGCGCCGCGCTCCACCGCCGCCGCCGTCCGGACCACGTCGCCCTCCTCGAGATCGAGTCGTCCGATGCTGTCCGACCGACGTCGGTGCTGTCCACTCGACGAAACGAGGTTTCCCCGCACGCCCGAGTGGCTACCGTCGTGGGCGTGCGTGACGAGGAGTTCCGCGCCCTGACCGAGTGGCTCGCCGAGAGCCCCGCAGGGATCGCCGCCGACACCGCGGAGGCCGAACTCCTGGCCGACTGGCGGGTGTCGGTCAGTGCGGCCCGGTGGGCGCGGCTGAGTCCGGCCCCGGGCGCGACGCCGGGAGCGGCGTCGGCCTGAGCGGTCCGTGCCCGGACCGGCTCCGCGGTGGCGCGTGGAACGCCCGCCGGGCGATCATGCGCCCGTGAAGTACGGGGTCGTGCTGTTCGCCACCGACGAGACCATCGCGCCCGCAGCGCTCGGGCCCGCCCTCGAGGAGCGGGGGTTCGAGTCGCTGTTCGTGCCGGAGCACTCGCACATCCCGGTCCGTCGCGAGAGCCCGGCGCCCGGCGGCGGGGACCTGCCCCGGCACTTCTCCCGCACCGTCGACGTCTTCGTCACCCTCGCCGTGGTCGCGGCGACGACCACGCGGCTCACCCTCGCGACCGGCGTCGCCCTGCCCGCCGAGCGCGACGTGTTCCACACCGCCAAGCAGGTGGCGAGCCTCGACCTCGTCTCCGGCGGCCGCGCCCTGTTCGGCGTCGGGGCGGGCTGGAACCGCGAGGAGGCGGCCGACCACGGGATCGACCCCCGCAGGCGCGGGCGCATCCTCGACGAGAAGCTCGCCGCGATGGCCCGCATCTGGGCCGACGACGAGGCCGAGTTCCACGGCGAGTACGTCGACTTCGACCCGATCTGGTGCTGGCCGAAGCCGGTGCAGTCGCCGCCCCCGATCTACGTCGGCGGCGACAGCGACGCCGCCCTGCGCCGGCTGCGCGACCACGGGCAGGGCTGGCTGCCCGACAGCGGCGACGCCGCGTCCTACCGCCGGGTCCGCACCTGGCTGGACGACGAGGGCCGCCCCGACGTCCCGTTCACCGTGTTCGGCGCCGACCCCGACACGCTCGACCCGGAGGGCTACCCCGAGGTCGGCGTCGACCGGATCACCTTCTGGGTCGACCCGGGCCCCGAGCGCGACGTCCTGACGCGCCTCGACGCCATCGCCGACCGCTGGGTGCGCTGACCCCGCACGTCGCGCCCCGGCAGGACCCCTCCCCGTGGCAGGAAAGCGTCGTTGCTGTCACCC
>NZ_JAJNDA010000049.1 GCF_021026295.1 Actinomycetospora soli | reverse complement strand
TGTGGAACGACGGTCGAGCGACAGCTGCTCCGAGTGCTGCACGAGAACCCGGATCGGCAACGGCCCTCGGCCACTACGGCTGCGCACTCTCGCTGGGCGACTCGTGGGCGTCCTTGGCGAGAGGGGCGCTTCGAGCGATGGGCAGTAGGAGGGGTGTGGCGAGTAGGAGAACGCCGGCGGCGGCGAGGGCCCAGCGTGGGCTGGTGGTGGTGGCCAGCAGCCCCCAGGCCGCGATGATCAGTGCCCTGCTCGCGGTGCTGGTGATCGACCAGGCGGCGAGCACGCGGGCGACACGGTCGTCAGCGGTGGCCTGGAGTCGGTAGGTGGCTGAGACCGGGCCGAAGATGCTGCACGAGATGATGAGCAGCAGCTCGACGATGATCACCGTCAGCAGGCCGGGCCAGCCGGGCTGGACGAGGACCAGGCCGAGGGGCCAGATGACGCGCACCCAACCGGAGACGCGGAGTACGGCGGGGGCGCCGTAGCGCGCCGCGAGTGGTCGGGCCAGGCGGGAGCCGATCAGGCCGCCCAGGCAGGGGATGCTGAACGCGAGTCCGTACTGCCAGGGTGCGAAACCGAGCGGGCCGAGCATGAGCACGGCCAGCGGGGCCTCACCGGCCATGATCAGCGCGTTCACGACCATCGAGTTGGCGAACAGCATCCGTAGCTGCGGGTGCCCGAGCAGGTAGCGCCAGCCCTCGACCAGGTCCGCGACGCTCAGCCGCGTCGGGGAGACCTTGGGCGTCGATTCGCCGCGCCCGATCGCGACCAGGCCCAACGCGGAGAGCAGATAGCTCGCGGCGTCGGCGATCACCGTGATGACCGGGCCGAGCAGCCCGATCGCTGCGCCTCCGAGGGCGGGGCCGACGACGCTGGCCGACCAGTTCGTGGACTCGAAACGGACGTTGGCCCTTAGTAGGTCGTCCGGGTCGACGAGGGCCTTGAGGAACGCGCCGCTGGCGGCGGTGAAGGCGATGTTGGCGGCCGACACTACGACCGAGACCGCGATCAGCTGCCCGACGCTGAGCACGTCGAGGGCGTACGCGGCGGGGATAGAGATCAGTACGGCGCAACGCAGGAGATCGGCCGCAATCATGACCGGACGCTTAGCCCGGTACTCGACCCACGGGCCCAGAGGCAGCGCGAGCACCGCGCCCACCGCGAGCCCGGACGCCGAGAGCAGAGCCACCTCGGCGGCGTTGGCGTGCAGGACCTCGATCGCGATGACGGTGAACGCGCCGAACCCGAGCCAGGTCCCGTAGGCGCTGACCGCGTAGGCGGTCCACAACCACCCGAAGCGTCGACCCAGTCCCCCGGACAACTGCATGACACTCCCGTCGACAACGCAGCGCTGTGCGCGGAGCATCAGATCGCGCGCCACCAGGGCACGCAAACAACAGGTAGGCCTCTAAGAACAACAGACAGTTGTGCCTATAGATTCAGCTGG
The DNA here is from genome assembly GCF_021026295.1 of Actinomycetospora soli. Taxonomy (GTDB): domain Bacteria; phylum Actinomycetota; class Actinomycetes; order Mycobacteriales; family Pseudonocardiaceae; genus Actinomycetospora; species Actinomycetospora soli. Next base: position 9,420 of record NZ_JAJNDA010000049.1, on the reverse strand, counting down.
TGGACCTCGAAGCGGTGCGCACGTTCGTGGCCGTGGTCGACACAGGCCAGTTCCAGGCCGCTGGCGACCGTCTGTCGATCACCCAGCAGGGGGTGTCGAAGCGGGTCGCCGCCCTCGAGCGCGAGCTCGGGGTGCTGCTGCTCGTGCGCACCGCCCGCGGGGTACGCCTGAGCGTGGACGGGCAGGCCTTTCTGCCCCACGCCCGCGAGCTGCTCCGGGTCCAGGACCGCGCTGCGGCGTCAGTGCGGCCCGAACGCCGAGCGCTGCGCGTCGACGTCCTCAACCGGCGCATCGCAGCCGCCGGTCTCCTGCAGTCCTTCCACCAGCAGCATCCCGAGATCGCCCTCGACGTCCTGACGCTGCCCGTCCTCGCCGACGGCGACGACGCGCTAACCGCCGTGAGGGCGGGCACGGTCGACCTGACCTTCCGCGCGCTGGCAACCACGGCGGGTCAGGCCCCGAGCGGGCTCCGGACGGGACCCGTTCTCCATGAGCGCCACGACCTGCTCGTCGGTCCACAGCATCCCCTGGCGGCCCGCGATCGGGTCACGCCGGCCGACCTCGCCCAGCACCCGATCTGGATGTTCGCGATGCCCGCCGACAGCGAGCCAGGCGCCTACTACCGCGAGCTCGCGGAAGCCTTCTCCCTCACGATCGACATCGTTGCCCCGAACTTCGGCAACGAGGCTCTGCTCGACGAGCTCGCCGGCTCCTCGCGCCTCGCGACACTCGTCGGTCGGGGCAGCCGCTACCTCTGGCCGACCAGCTACGACCTACGCCGGATACCCGTCGTCGACCCCGCCCCGGTATTCCCGCTCTACGCCGTCCACGTCGAACAGCACGCCCATCCGGACCTGCCCGTGCTCTTGGACTACCTCCGCGAGCGCTGCGGCACCGACGAAGCCGGCGATGGGCTCTGGCTCCCCGCGTGGACCGCACTCAACGGCCCGGCGCCTTGGCGCGCCTGACCGCCGCCTCGACCGGCGCATCGCCGCGAACGCCTTCGCCCTGCACGGCGGCATCGTCCCGACGTGACCGCCCCGGCCATCCCCGCCGCAACCGGCGTGGCCACCCCGGAGCTGGCCGGTGGCCACCGGCCACCACCGCACTCGGGGGCGGCGGCCGGTGGCCACCCGCGGCCGGGCGAAGTGGCCGGTGGGGCTGGTGGCCACCGCCGGCTGCGATGGGTCTGCGACCGCGACGACGACCGCGCCTGCGTCGAAACTCTGCTCGCGCTGAGCCACCCGACCACCGGGGTCCTGGTCGTGCTGGCCGCCCCCGGCGCGCCGTGGGCGGTACTGGCCCGCGAGGTCCTGCTCGCGCTCGGCAAGGACCGCGCCGCCCTCGCCGGGCTCGGCCGCCGCCGCCTCGCCGACCTCGCCGCGCTCTGGCTGCGCGCCGAGCGCATCGAGCACCTCGTCGTGCTGCGCGCCCACCGACTCCCGCCGCGAACCCTGCACGCCCTCAACGAGCTCGCCCACGCCCTCGACCTGGCCTGCTGGCCCGTCCACCACGGCCCGACCGACGCCCCAGGCCACGCGCTGTCCTGGCATGCCGCCGTCGAGCTGCTCCGCGACCGTCGACGACCCGACGAGGGCCCATTTCCACCTCGGGCCTCAGCGACAACGGTTTCCGTCGAAGTCCCGCATCCCTGGATGCGGGACGCTTTCTCTGATCATTGTTGTCTATCAGCTGGCCGGGTGTGGAGCAGTACGGTGCTGGTGGCGAAGCCGCCCCGTTGGTAAACGCCGACGGCGCGTTCGGAGGAGTGCACGGTGACCCTCTCGAGCCCGAGGTCGGCTGCGAGCTCAAGCGCCGCCTCGACGAGGAAACCACCGAGTCCTCGGTCACGGGCCTCGGGGGCAACGTAGACACATTGCAGGTCACCCGAGGCACGGGTGAGGGAGTGCGGGGTCGGGACCCGTGCTGTGGTCGCGAGGAAAGCCGTCCCCGCCACCTGCTCGTCGACGAGTACGACGAAGCAGTGGTGCGTCGCTTCGTGGGCTCGGGCCCACGCTGTGAAGTCCCGCACGAAGGGTGCGCGCTGCGCCTCGGGAAGTCCGTCGCGTTCGCCCACCCACCGCCACCTCAGAGCGGCGACGAGTTCGAGTTCGTCGTCGTGGGCTGTGCGCACCTCGACTGGTGTCATGGACCCATCGTGCGGTCTTGGCGCTCGGGCTCGGGTGGGCGTCCGTTGGTGGAAGGGACAACGATCAGAGGGTTAGCACGAGTTTGCCGTGGTTGCGTCGTTCCTCGATCCTGCGGTGCGCTTCGGCCGCCCGCTCGAGTTCGTAGGGTCCATCGATGGCGGGGGTGATGCTGCCTTGGTTGGCCAGCTTCCACAGCTCCACGGCGCGGTCGCGGTAGGTCTGTGGTCGGTGGCGGGCAAGGGGAGCCATGCCGAACCCGATCACGCCACGGCCGTGCACGCGTAGCTCGTTCACCTCCACCGCCGCCCCGGTGGCGCTGATGGAGACCAGCACGCCAAACGGGGCCAGCGACTCGATGACCTGAGCCTGGACTGGGCCGCCAACGGAGTCGACGGCCAGATCCACCGGTGTGTCCCACCGTTGCCCGTAGGCGACGGTCTCGGTTGCACCCAGCGCTTGCAGCATGGGCGCCTTGTCGAGGCTGCTGGTGGCGGCGACGACCCGCTCGACACCCGCAGCCCTCGCCAGCTGCACCGCGAGGGTGCCGACCCCACCGCCGGCAGCGGTGATCAGCACGCTGGTGGTGTCGTTGCGCAACCCGCCCGCACGCAGGGCCCCGAGTGCGACCTGACCTCCGCGCACGAGGGCGACGGCGGTCAGGTCGTCGATGTCCTCGGGCACGGTGACGGCCAGGCCGGCTTGCACCAGGACGCGGTCGGCGTAGGCGCCCGCGAACGCGATGGCGGCCACCCGCTGCCCGGTCTGCCATCCCCGCACTCCGGGCCCAACCTCGGCGACACGACCGACCACGTCGCCACCCGGCGCGACTGGTAGCTGCGTGGCAGTTCGGAGGGCCCGCACCGCCGGCAACGTGACCCCCGCGGCCGACACCGCCACCAGCAGCTCATCGGGGCCAGCCGTCGGCTCGGGTAATTCGTCGACCTGCAGCACCTCGGGACCACCCGCCCGATGCGCACGAACGATCCGCACCGCGAACCCCCTAGACTTCAACGCTGTTGAAGTAGCCATGCTACCGGGAGTCTCGGATGCGGATCAGTCGAGATCAGGTGGTCGAGACGGCACTCGACCTCGTCGACGACGTCGGCGTCGACGCCTTGACGATGCGCGCACTGGCCCGTCGTCTCGGGGTGCAGAACGGCGCGACCTACTGGCACCTACGGTCGAAACGGGCGCTGCTCGATGCCATGGCAGAGCACATCCTGGCCGCAGGCACCGGTCACCCTGCGACGGCAGCGGCATGGAGCGAGCAGCTGCTCGAGCTAGCCATCCGGTTCCACCGTGTCCTGCTCACCCGCCGCGACGGCGCCCGGATCGTGGCCGGCTCCATCGCAGCTGGACCGCACGCGCTAGCCCGCGGCGAGGCCATGATCGCGATCATGCGCGCCGCCGGGGTTGATGATCGGACCGCCGCCTGGGCCCAAGACGCGTTGACCCACCTCGTGGTCGGGCATGCGATCGAGCAGCAAGCCGTGGGCGAGATCGACCGCCCCGCAGCGGTCGCGGCCCTGCGGGCCGCCACCGCGACCGGCGCGTTCCCCAATCTCGCCGAGGTAGAGGCCTACATTCCTGCGCCCCACCCACCGCAGCACCTCGAGCTGTGCTTGCGGATGTTGATCGACGGCCTGGCGATGCGGTGCAGCCCAAGCGACACGCCAACGACAGGCATCCCCGCGGAGGGATAGCCGAGCACCTGCCGGAAGGTGTCTCGGTTGGGGAACGCCCACCGGACACTCCCGATCTTGCTCGGCCGGTCGCTGCGATCCGCCTGGCAGCATCTCAGTAGGCCCGTCCGTTGGGTTGTCCAGTGCGCACCGGGCAACTGGGGACTCATCGGTGTCCCGCCGGTCTGTGCTTGGCGGCAGGAAAGCGCTCGTGTCTGACCGGGGTGCCGTGTTCGCCTGCTCAGGTGGATGATCTGCCCGACTGGTTCGGCCCGGCGGTCGCCGAGGACTACGACCGCGACGACGACGTGCGGTTCACCGCTGAGCACCTTGCCCTGGAGTCGGCCTTCCTTGCCGACCTCGCCGGTGAGCGAGGCTGTGCGCTCGAGTTCGCCGTCGGCACGGGGCGGATCGCGCTGCCGCTGCGCGAGCGGGGTGTGGAGGTACACGGGATCGACCTGTCGGAGGCGATGGTCGCTCGGCTGCGCTCGAAGACGCCGGACGTGCCCGTCGTGGTCGGCGACTTCACCTCCACGCGGGTCCAGGGCGTGTTCGACCTCGTGTACCTGGTGTTCAACACCATCGGGAACGTGACCAGTCAGAACGCCCAGGTCGCCACGTTCGTCAACGCCGCCCGCCACCTACGTGCCGGCGGCCGGTTCGTCGTCGAGACCCAGGTCCCCGGGGTCGCTCGGGTGGCGCCCGGCGAGCGGTTCGGGGTGTTCCGTCACGACACCCGGGGTGTGGGCTACGACGAGTTCGACCGAGTCACCCAGCAGATGTGGTCGCACCACGTCGCCCTGGGTGAGGGTGGGCGGGGAGAGCGCCGGTCGGTGCCGTTCCGGTACGCGTGGCCGGCGGAGCTGGATCTGATGGCCCGGCTGGCCGGGATGCACCTGCAGCAGCGGTGGGCGTGGTGGGATCGCGCTGCGTTCACCGATACGAGCACCTCCCACGTGTCGGTGTGGGCACGGCCCGACTAGAGAGGTCGCAGAACCCGTCCCGGAACCATGGTTCTGGGACGCCGCGGTCGCGGCGTCGTCGTTACCTCACCGACCCGGCGTGCCTCGTCCCAGAAGCTAGGCCCGGAATCGCGTCCAGGAACCGTGCTGCGGTAACAGATTCCGGTACGGTCCGAGTGTGGAGCTGGGCTACGCACGGGTCTCGACGGTCAAGCAGGACCTCGACCGCCAAATCGACGCGCTGACCCGCGAGGGCGTCCCGCGAGAGCGGATCTATCTCGACAAGCGCTCCGGTGCGAGCTCGGACCGCCCCGGGCTCGCGGCGGTGATCGCCTACGCCCGCGAGGGCGACGTGATCGTGGTCCACACGTTGGACCGGCTCGGGCGCACGGTGCGCGACACCCTGAACCTGATTCACGACCTCGCCCAGCGTGGGATCGGGGTGCGCAACCTCGCCGACCCGATCCGGGTCGACTCCTCGAACCCTGCGGATCCGATGGCGCAGCTGGCGGTGGTGCTGCTGGCGCTGTTCGCCCAGATGGAACGCACCTACAGCCTCGAGCGGGCCGCGCACGCCCGCGCCGTTGCTGAGCTCAAGGGCCGGCCGGCGGGGCGGCCGGTATCGGTGGACCCGCACCGGCTGGCGTGGGCGGAGCGGCTGCGCGCCGATGGCGACAGCATCGCCGAGATCGTCACCAAGACCGGGATCCCGCGCAGCACCCTCTACCGCCACCTCCCGGCCCGCCCTTCGGAGCAGCTCACCGCCGAAGGCTGAGCCAGTCGAGCGACCCCGCGTCGCTCGCGCTGGCGATCGCCACCTGGCCGCGGGCGCTGCTGGGATGGCGCGATGGCTCGGGTGGACCCGCAGGTCAAAGCTCTGCTGGCGGCGCGGCTGGGCGAGCTGCGCGCGTCGGGCCGACTGAGCACCGCGATCGTGCGCGAGGCCGCCCGCGGGCTAGGAATCAGCGAGCGCACCGTCTGGGGCTGGGTCGCCGCGCGCCCCGACGGGCTGGAGGTCGCGCCGAGTGCCGGGTATCGGCTGAGTGAGGCTGATCTGGACGCCTTCGCGGACTGGCGGGGCAACGTCGCCGCGGTACACCGGGCGCTGCACGCCGGGCGGCCGGGCGGGCTGTCGCTCCGCCGGCTGCAGCACGCCTTCCGAGTCCAGCTCACCCCCGGGCAGCGGGCGGGGATGGTCGAGGGCGCCGAGGGCCGGCGCCGCTTCGAGGTGTACCTGCGCTGGGACCCGCCCGAGCGCAACGCGATGTGGGAGGCCGACCACGTCGAGCTGCCGGTGCTGGTCCTCGCGCCGCGCGCGCAGCGCCCGGGCAAGCCGTGGGCGACGCTGTTCATCGACGCCTACTCGCGGCTGATCATGGGCTGGGCGATCTCAATGCGCCCCACCTCCGGAGTCGTGCTCGCGGCGCTGCGCGCCGGCATCGTCGTCGACCCCGCCCGCGGCCCGTTCGGGGGAGTGCCCGCGGTGCTGCGCCCGGACCATGGGCTGGAGTTCACCGCGACGGCGCTGCGGCGCTCGTGCGCGGCGCTGGGCATCGAGCTGGTGCCCGCCCCCACCTACACCCCGCATGCGAAAGGCAAGGTCGAGCGGGTCAACCGAACCCTGGTCCAGCTCTTCCTGTCCGGGTTGCCGTTCTTCACCGGCGGCCCCCGCGGGCGCGACGGTTCGCTGCACGGCCCGGACACCGACCCGATGACGCTGGGGTTGTTCGTGGAGCGGTTCGCGGGCTGGGTCGCCGAGTACAACACCGAACGGATCCACTCGAGCCTGGCGGTCACGCCACTGGCGCGGTGGTCCCAGGACGCGACCCCGCTGCGCGAGCTCGCCCCGCAGACCCTGCGCTGGATGCTGATGGCCGACGTCGAGCGTGTGGTCGGGCGCGACGGCGTGCACTTCGAGGGCGTCCGGTTCCTCGCGCCCGAGCTCAACGGGCTGGTCGGGGAGCGGGTGCAGGTCCGCTACAGCCCGCACGACCTGCGCCAGGTCGAGCTCTTCCGCGGCGACCGGTGGCTCGCCACGGCCTACCCGCAGGACACCCTGTCCGAGGAGCAACGCGCCGCGGTCCTCGCGCGGCGCCGCGCGGATGCCGTCGAGCTCGGGCGCCGTCAGCGGCGCACCAGCCGCCGCGCCCGCGCCCAGCTCGCTCCCGCCACCGCGCCAGGACAGATCGAGGACGCCACCGTGGTCACCGCCGCAGCCGCCCGCGAGGACCGCTCGCATGCCCGGCGCGGCCACGACCATCCCGATGACGCGGCGCTGCGTCGCCTCGCGCGCACCAACCTGCTCGACCTCAAGACCGACTTCGCGTTCTGGAACCCCGACCTCGCCGTCGCCGCGGCCGCCGAGCTCGACCCGGCTGCAGCGACAGCAGCGCCTCCAGCTGCGACGCCGGCGCTGGGAGAGGACTCCGTCTGATGGCGCGTCACTTCCTCGACGTCGACGGGGCCCGCACTCTGCCCACCCCGGGCCTGGTCGCGGTCGATCAGGCCGTGGAGCACCTGCTCGACACCGCCGCGATGGGCGTCGTGCACGGCCCGGCGGGGCTGGGTAAGAGCTACGCGGTGGAGCAGGCCCTCGCCCGCCACCCCGCGACCGCGGTTTCGTGGGTCGAGTTCCCCTCCCGGCCCACGATGCGGCTGGTCGCCGCGGCGATGTTCACCGACCTCACCCGCCTCGACGCCGGACGGCGCAGCCGCTTCGCGCTGACCGACGAGCTGATCGAGGCGCTCTCTCGCGGGCCGCGCGTGATCGTCGTCGACGAGGCCCAACGGCTGAACAAGGACTGCATCGAGTTCCTGCGCTACCTCCACGACGATCGCCGCACCCGCTTCGCGCTGCTGCTCGTCGGCGGCGACGACGCCTGGACGGTCCTGTCCCGCGAGCCGATGCTGCGCTCCCGGATCTACCGGCGTGTGGCGCTCGACCCGCTCTCGGGCCGTGAGGTCTGCGACCTGCTCGGCGCTCTCCACCCGATCTACGACAACGTCGACCGGGAACTGTTGCTGCTCGTCGACGACAACGTCGGTCACGGCAACCTGCGCCACTGGGCGGCATTCACCCGCTCCGCGGTCGCACTGTGCGCGAGCACCGGCCGCGATCGCCTCGACGAGGAGATCGCCCGCAACGTCTTCGCCGTCCACGGCGCCGGCGTGGCCGTGTGAGACGCCGACACCGCGGCCGGACGGCCACCGGACTGCACCGCCGGCCGCCGGCCACCCCCGACCGGCCACCCGTCGCCCCGACGGTGGCCGCCTCGGCGCCGGCGGCGGCCACCTCCCCGGTGGGCGCGCTGAACACGGTGGCCACTGGCCAGCGACGCACCACCCGCGGCCAAGCGGGCCCGGCCACCGGACAGAGACCCGTGGCCACCATCGGCGCCCAGACGCTCGAGGCGCGGGTGCGGTGGGTGCTCGACCCCGACGACGACGCCGCGGTCGTGCGGGGGCTGCAGCAACGCCACAATCTCGATCACGGCCAGCTCGTCTGCCACCCGCGGCCGCAGGGAAGCTGGCTGTCGCTGGTCGAAGACCTGCTCCGCGCGCTCGGGAAACATCCCGACGCGCTGCGCCGCGAGCACCTCGCCCGCGATGCCGCCCGTCTGCTGGCTGTCTGGCTGCGCGCAGAACAGGTCCGCCACCTCGTGATTCTTCGCGCTCACCGCCTCGCACCCCCTCTGCTCGACCGGCTCGCCGCGCTGCTCGAGGGCGCCGACGTCACCCTCTGGCTGGTCTGGCACCACCACACTCCGCCGCCGGCGCCTTACCCGCCGATCCCTGCGGCCGATGCGCTCGCGGCCCTGCCTGCGCGCCCCGCGCGCCCAGCCCAGTCCAGCGACGCCGAGGTCTACCGACGCGTCTTCCAGGCGGCACGCGGCGAAGCACGCCAGTGGCGCCCCGACGGGCGTCGTCTCGGCTGGCAGGTGCCCTACTGGCTGCACGCCTGGCCCGGGTGCGACATCGGCGCGCTGCTCCAGCGCCTCACCATCGACGCCGCCACACCTGCTGAGGTCGCGACCAGCCTCGAGGCCGCCCGCGACGGCTTCGCCGTCGAAGACCGCCTACTTGAGCTCCCCGAGCCCGCCAAGGTCGATCCCGCGCCGCTCGGACCCCGGTTCTCCGCCACGGTCACCGCGCGCATCCGAGAGATCGCCTGCCCGGTCACCTCGGCCTCGCTGGTCCTCGCCCTGGCCACCGACGCCGAGGCGCCGTTCCTGGCCCACTACCGACCCACCGGAGAGGCATTCCCCGCGGAGGCCACCCTGCTCGCCGGGACCTACCGCATCCCCGCGCGCGTGCAGAGCGCCCTCCGTGCCACAGCGGGCAACCGCGACCACTCCGGCCCCTGCCCGCACCTGCTCGCGCCACCCGGACGCGACTGGCAGACCGCGCAGTGCTTCGCTCACGCCGTCACCCGCGGCGCCCGGCTCTGCGGCCTCACCGCGCTACCCGGGGCCCGCCCCCTCTACGGGGTCAACCCCGCCAGCCCCTTCGCCGCCAGCTACACCACCTCCTGCAGCGTCGCCGACCACCCTTAACCCACTGCAAATTCCGCAACGCCCACTGCAACTTCCACGACGTCTGCCACTGCACTTCCAGCGTCGTTCCACA
>NZ_JAJNDA010000048.1 GCF_021026295.1 Actinomycetospora soli | reverse complement strand
CCCGCTGCTCTCCACCGTCGTCCCGCAGTCCGCCGCGATCGCCGACGCCTTCGGCACCGTCCCGAGCCGCTTCTACGCCTACGCGGATGTCCTCCGCGAGATCACCGACGAGGAGACCACCGATGGCCCTGCGTAAGTCCGGACCGACCACCGACCGGCCGTTCTCCACCGACGCCGGCCGGTCCCTCGCCGCCGCCGAGCCCGCGGCCGCCGCGCCGGTCCCCGCCTCGGCCCAGGCCCCGGCGGCCGAGCAGCCGAAGCCCCGCAAGTTCACCGCGCTCATCGACGCCGAGACCGACGCCCGGTACGGCCGACTGCTCGACCAGCTCCGCACCGCCGTCGGGCCGATTGCCACCCGCCCGGACGGCTCCGGGCGCTCCCGCGCCGGCTACGACCTCTCTCGCGCCGACCTGCTCCGCGCCCTGCTCGCCGCCGCCGAGGACGACCCCAGCGTCATGACCGAGGTCGCCGCGAAGGCACGACACCACTACGTCACACCGTAGCTACGGCACGCCGTCACAACGGCACAACGGCGAGACGGCCCGACACCCCACCGACCACGGGTGCCGGGCCGTCGTCGTTCCCGGCCCTGCCGGACTCCTCGGGGCAGGTGCTCCACCCTCACCGATCGGCCGCGCTCCGCGTGCTGCCGGTTCTCCCGGGGTGCAACCCCCTACCTGAGCGGCGCGGTGGTGACGTCTGCCTGGGTCAGGCCGTCTGCGGCCGTTGTGTGCCGGGGGTTGCGGCCCGGGGGGTTCGGTGGCAATCCCTGATCGGCCGTGAGGGGAGGGGGGTGCGCCGATGGTGACCACCTCGAACCGCACCCCCGCTGCTCTCCGGTGCCCCACCCGATCCAGGAGGCCCCGCCGGAGGCGTCAGGAGGAGAGAGCGCGCTCCAGGTGCTCGTGGACCTCGCGGGCCATGCCACCGAACGGGGCGAACGAGTCGTCGGCCTCGGCCAGGGACACCCACCGCACGGCGGCCAGCTCGTAGTCGTCGGTCACCGAGACGTCCAGATCGCCCGTGGGGTGCCCGGCCACGTAGATCATCGTCCGGCCCGTCTTGGGGTGGACCCGCCGGAACACCTCGCGGTCAGCCGCGACGAGCAGCCCGGCCTCTTCCTTGCACTCCCGGACCATCGCGTCGGCCGGCGACTCCCCCGGCTCGATCTCACCGGTGAGGAACCCGGCCGGCGGCGTCTTGTCGTTCCGCCACGTCACGAGCATGCCGCGCTCGCTAGTCACCACCGCCGCCACGACGGGCAGGTCCACCGGGGTCTCAGGGCTCGCGGTCATGGGTGTCGCCTCTCGTCCGGTCAGGGCGGCGATCTGCCGCTGTAGGTCGTCGAGGTCCCAGCGCATGTGACCGCCGATGGTCTGGTGCGCGGGCGTCACGTGTCCGGCCGCCACCCACCGGGCCAGCGTCGTCCGGGCGATCCCGAGCGCATCCGCTGCCTTGCCGGTGCCGACCAGCCGTCCAGCTGCCATGGGCCTGATCGTTGCAGACGATGCAACTGACCTGATCCGTGTAGCCGCCATGAGGGTGACAGTAGGTCGCTTGCATCGTTTAGGACAGTCCAGCTAGCGTCTGCTGTGCATCACTTGGGTCGAATGTGTCGATCCGAACCGCACCGAGGAGAACCGCCATGCTGCTGCCCATCGACGCCGACCGTCTCGGCGTCATCGCGTCCGGCCACGTCGAGCCCGTCATGCCCTGGGTGGAGAAGGACGGCCGCCGCCAGCCCGGCACCGAGCAGGAGACCGACGACGCCGGTGTCCCGCTGTGGACCGTTCACGCCCTGGTCATGTCCGACGCACGCCCCACCGCCATCGCGGTCCGCGTCCCGTCGCGCGAGTGCCCCCAGCCTCCGGCGCTCGCCCCGGCCGCCTTCGAGCGCCTGGAGGTCAACGCCCGGGTCAACAAGAGCACCGGCCAGCTCGGCACCTACTGGTCCGCCGCCGGCATCGGCCACCCCGCCCGACACAACCAGGGCAAGCAGGACAACGCGGCCTGATCAGGCCAACAGACCACGGCGGCCGGAGGACGACGGCGGGACATGACCAAGACACCAGGGGCCGCGCTGCCCGGCGCGGGCTACACGATGAAGACGGCCACGCACCTCGAGGAGCACCTCCACGGGATGCGACGGGCTGGGCGTGCGAAGGGCACCATCGTCGCCCGCCGCCGGGCCGTGTCCCGTCTCGCCGAGTTCCTCGGCCACGACCCGCTGACCGCCACGCTCGACGAGCTGGAGGCGTGGCAGACCGCCCAGCTCGACCGCCACCCGCACCCCGGCACGGACCAGAAGGCCGTCGAGACCCGCTACGGCAACGTGCGGGTCGAGACGGCTCTCCTGCGCCCCTACTTCCGCGAGCTGCACGCCCGTGGGCTCCGCCAGGACGACCCGTGCCGGATGCTCGCCCTCCCGCCGGCCAAGCACGCACTCCCGCGCCCGATCCGACAGGCCGAACTCGACCTGGCGCTGGCCGACCCACCGCAGCACCTGCGCCCTTGGCTCCTGCTCGGCACGCTCGGGCTGCGCTGCGTCGAGATCGCCCGCATCCGCGGCGAGGACCTACGCATCGGCGACGACGGCCGCCGCTACGTCACCGTCAACGGCAAGGGCGGCCGCAAGCGCGACCTCGGCATCCCCACCTGGATGTGGCCCGAGCTGGCCCCGCAGTGGCCCGCCGAGGGCGAGGGCTGGCGCAAGCTACGCGGAGAGGGTTTCTACAACGCGCACCTGATCAGCCACTACGTGGCGAAGTACCTGCAGTCGCTCGGCATCGAGTCCTCGATGCACAAGCTGCGCCACCGCGCGGCCACCGAGGCGCTGCGCCAGACCGGCAACCTGCGCGTGGTCCAGCAGCTCCTCGGCCACACGAACCTCGCGAGCATCCACGTCTACACGCTCGTCGAGAACGACGAGGTCGCCGACGTCCTGGAGCTGATGCGCCGCCCAGCCGGGTTCGGCGACGACCACCGCACCGCGCTGCGACGCACCGGATGACCCCAGGCCCGGCCCGACTTCTCCCGGGCCGGGCCTGCGCTCGTCCACGACCATCCCGGAGACCTCACGTGGCCCTGTTCCCGTGGCGCACCCGCCCCCGCGACCTCACAGGGCGGCACTCGACCCGCTACGACCGCGAGGTCCCCGCCCAGCGCCGCACCACCGAGCAGGAGTGGCGCGCCCTGTGGCGCGACACCGCCGAGGGCCTGGGCCTGGCCCACCTCGTCCACGTCGCCGCCGGCGTCACCGTCTCGGTGCCGCGCGTCGGCGGCGTCACCGTCGACTCCACCGGCCGCGTCTGCCGCGCCACCATCCAGCGCCGCCCCGGCCAGCGCACCGCCGACTACCGCGCGCTGGCCGTCCAGCTCGCCGACGCCCTCGGCTGCGCCCGCGTCCGGATCGAGGACATGAGCGCCGAGCGCTGGATCGTGCTGCACCTGCTCGACGTCGACCCGCTCGCCACCACCCGCGGATGGGCGGCGTCCCTGCCCGCCGGGTTCATCGCCCGCGACGAGGAAGGCCGGCTGTTCTCCGCCCCGTGGCAGGCCCGTCCGCACACCATCGCCCAGGGCTCCACCGGCTCCGGGAAGTCGAGCTGGGTCTACTCCCAGCTCGCACCCCTCGCCGGCCGCCGGGACGTCCGCGTCGCCGGGATCGACCCGTCGGGGGTCCTGCTGCGCCCGTGGCCCGACGACCCGTGGCGCGTCTCCGGGCTCGGCGGGGTGCTCGAGGAGCACCGCCGCGCCCTCGGCGAGCTGTGCGACGAGATGGACCGCCGGCTCACCGTCCTACCCCGAGACACCGACAACCTCGCTACCGACGAGGCGACCCCGCTGCTCGTCGTCGTGCTGGAGGAGTACGCCGCGCTCGTCCGCGCCGCCGAGCTCGTCGACCGCAAGGTCGGACAGGAGGTCCGCCAGCGCGTCGGCCGGCTGTTCTCCGAGGGCCGCAAGGTCGGCGTGCGGCTGCTCCTGGTCGTCCAGCGCGCCGACACCGCCATCGTGGACGGCGCGATCCGCGCCCAGGCCACCCTCCGTGTCTCTTTCGCCTCCGAGGCCGACGGCATCCGCATGCTGCACCCCGCCGACGCCATCGACCCCGACGAGCACTCGATCGCCGCACCGGGCGTCTGCGCCATCACCGCGCCGCGCGTCGGCACCTTCCGCGCTCGATCGACGCTGCTCGGATACCGCGACTACTGCGCCGCGGTCCGCGCCGGGATCGAGCGATGACCGGCGTGTCGGGAACCTTCTCCCCCGGATCCGGGTCTCTTCGCGGGACGCTGCCGGTTGAACCGCCGGACATGGCGAAGGCCCCGGGTGTTGACGCACCCGAGGCCCTCTTCACGGCGGTGTCCGAGTCCGTTGCCCAGGAATCGAGAGGACGACCTGCCGTGCGCACGCCAGGCTACTGGCGCGCCCCCGTCTGCGCGCCGCACCGACACACCCATGCACCTCGCGTCCGCGTGGTGCTCTGGTGAGCGGCGCGCAGCACCAGGGCCGCCCCTCCGGCACCGCTGGCCCCTCCTGCGTGGGGGGAGGGCGCGGAGGCCGGAGGCCGTCAGCGCCCGAATCCCCCACCTCTCTCACTCTCACCTTCCCCCTGACCTGCCCCCCTGCCTCCCCGGCCGCCCCCGCAGGGGGCGGCCAGCGCGCCGGAGGCGCGCCCCTCGGTACTCCGCGAACAGCTCTTCACACCGACACCCGGGGGCGCAGGTCCAGGCGTGTGGAGACCGCCGCCCAACGGGACCAGCGACGTCAGCGTGAGCGTGAAGCACGGGAACGCCGATTCGACCGACGCCGGCAACTGCGCCAGGTCACCACCCTGGACCGGGTTCGACGCTGCGGCCACGACACGGTGTCCGACGGCGGGGTCACCGTCGGGGTCCGCACCGGCTCCGACGGCACCGCCGTGGCCGGCTACGGAGGCGTCTCGACCTGCGGATCGGTCTGGGTCTGCCCGCAGTGCGCCGCGGTCATCGCCACCCGCCGCGCCTCCGAGCTGGCCGACGTCCTACGCGCCGTCGACAACCTCGGCGGCTCCTCGTGGCTGGTCACCCTCACCGTCCAGCACTCCCGCAAGCACCCGCTCGGCTGGTCCCGCGACGAGCGCGCCACCAACCGACGTCTTCTCGAACGCGCCTCGTGGCGGCGCCACCTCGCCGAACTCGGCGACGAGCCCGACCCCGACGAGGTCGCCGCCGACGAGCTGGCGCGCGAAGCGCTCGACGCCACGTTCGGCACCTGGGACGCGGTCGGCGAGGCGTGGGCCGCGGTCACCTCCGGCGGGACCTGGGTGAAAGACCAGCGCCGCCACGGCGGGCTGCTCGGCTGGGTCCGCGCCGTCGAGACCACGCACGGCCGGTCGGGCTGGCACGTCCACGTCCACGCCCTGCTGTGCTTCGCCGACGACCCGCCGCTCTCCGAGGTCCACCCCATCGCCGAGCGCATGTTCACCCGCTGGAAGCGCAAGCTGAACGCCCGCGGCTACGACGCCTCCGGCGACTTCGCCCAGGACGGCAAGGTCCCCGGCTTCGACGTCCGCCGCGCCGAGATGCACGACAACGCTATGAGCAACTACCTGGTGAAGCTCGCCCACGAGGTCACCTCCGGGCACCGCAAGGAAGGCCGGCGCCCCGGCGGGCGGACCCCCATGCAGCTCCTGGCCGACGCCGTCGAGACCTACGCCGTCGCCGACCTCGGACGGTGGGCGCAATGGGAGCAGGCATCCGCCGGCCGCCGCCAGCTCACCTGGTCCGGCCGCGACCGCGACCTGCGCGCCCTCGCCCAGCTCGGCCCCGAGCAGACCGACGAGGAGATCGCCGCCGAGGAGCTACCCGCCGACGACCGCGTCGGGCTCCCACCCGAGACGTGGGGATGGGTCCGCGCCGGGCAGCACGAGACCACCGTCCTGACCGTCACCGAGGACGGCGGCATCGACGGACTCACCCGCTGGCTCGACCAGCACGACCAGGCGTGGATCATCGCCAGCCCTGCCGAGCTCCGCCCGCGCGACCCCTCCGGCCGACCCTTGCGCCGCCCCTCCGACCGCCCACCACGCTGGAGCGACGAGGCCCACGGAAGCCCTGCTCACCGGCATGATCGTTTGATTCATGTGTCTGCGGGCGCTGGCACTGAGGAACGATCATGAGCAGCGTCGAGATCGAGTGCGCGCACACCGACACCAGGTGGCAGGGACAGACCACGGAACACGTGCTCAGCGCAAGCACCGACGACCACGGACGGTGGACCAGCGGCGGGGAGCTGCTCGGCGTGCACCGGTGGACCGCGGGAGAGGACGGACGACCGGTGTTCGACCAGCCCGGCCGGGGCCGGATCGCGGTGCTGGAGTGCCCGACCTGCCAGCGCCGGGTCCGGCGCCGCGGACTCGCGCTCGGACGCGATCTCGACGCGCTCGTGGCGGCCGGCATGGATCGAGTGGACCTGCGCGTGCTGGAGTGGCGCGCGTCGTCGGTGCGATAGCGTCCCGACCAGCTACACCGCTGGACCCTCCTCGCCCGAGCTGATGCTGGGCCTCCCGGAGTGCGTGTTCTCGCATGCGCTCCTGGAGGTAGACCGTGACCCACAACCAGCTCACCGGCCGCGTCGGCGCCCTGTCCCGCCGCTGCGCCCCGAACGACCCGAGGCTGCTCGACGCGCGCCGCGACCTCGCTGCGCTCCAGCTGGAGACCTACGTCGGGCGCATCGTCGCCGCGGCGCCACCGCTGACCCCCGGCCAGCGTCAGCGCATCGTCGCCCTGCTCGACCACGGCCGGCGCCCGTGACCGCCCACGGCTACCGCGCCCAGCGCGGCAAGGGCTACGAGACCTACCCTCGCGAGCTGCTCCAGCCCGACCCCGGCCGGATGAGTGTCCGCGCCCTCGGTCTGCTGGTCCACCTGCTCTCACTGCCGCCGGGGTTCAACGTCTCCGCCGAGTCGCTGGCCCGGCTCTTCCGCGAGGGACGCGTCGCCATCGCGGCCACCCTCGACGAGCTGGAGCACCTCGGGCATCTGGCGCGCGCCCGCATCCAGGACCCCGCCACCGGCCAGTGGGGCTGGGTCTGGGTCTACGGGGAGGACCCCTACGAGGTCGAACGGCAGTTCGCCGAGCGCGTCGCCACACACGGTGGCGGGGTCTCCAGCCGCCACCTCACCGAACGCACGAGACCTGCGGTCGGCGCGACCAGCGGAAACACCGCATCCGCCCAGCTCAGCCCGAACGCAGGTGACCCGACTTCGGGTGACCCGACGCCGGGTGACCTGCGGTCTAAGAGAGAACACACAGAGGACCCACGTAGAGAACGCGCTCCGCGCGCCTCGGACGTCGCTGGCGCTCCGCCGAACCGATCGACTCTGCCGCGACCTGCGTGCTCTGGGACTCGCCACTCCACCCGTGCAGTCGACCCACCACCCGCACGCGCGCGACCCCGGCGCGCCTCGTGAGACGCCACCCCGTCGCCCCGGACTGCTGCGGGGTCGAGACCACCGACGCCGACCGCACCGCCGCCGCCCGCGTCGCCGCCGGCCTCGACCTCCGCTCCGAGGTCCTGGCGCTGCTCGTCGTGCTCATCGGCTACGCCTGCCCGGCCTGCGGCTGGTGGGCCGGCTGCCCGGCCACCCTGCTCAAGCAGGCCAGCCGCTTCCACGACGGCATCGTCGGCCCGATCGCCTGGGACGAGCTCCACACCCTCGGCTACGTCCACCCCCGCGTGACCACCGACCAGGACGACCCTCGCGGCGCCGCCCTTCCGATCGAGCTGGACCTCGTCCTGCCCGACTGTGCCGCCAGCTGCGACTGCACCCGCTGCCGCCTCGTGCCCGCCACCGTCACCGACCTCGCCGAGTACCGCCGCTCGAGGAACGCCACCGACCACGACCAGGCAGCCCAGCGATGACCCGCGACCCGCACGACTGCGACACCGGATGGCTCGACCGCGACGCCCTCGTCCCCTGCCTGGTCTGCAAGCCCTGGCTCGAACGCCGCCGCTCCCCGACCGCCCAAGAGGTCCACGCGGCCCGCCAGCGCCGCCAGGGAGCGCCCAGCCCGGCCACGCGCCAGGAACCCCTACCCCTGCCCGCACACCGCCGCTCAGCCCCGAACTGAGCAGCACCCGACCAGGAGGACACCTCATGGCCAAGACCGCACCCACCGACACCGCCGAGAGCACCACGACCGACACCCCGACCGACAGCCCTACCCCGCCCGCGGTCCACCCCGCACCCGGCGGGCTCACCCTTGCCCAGGTCGGCGGACTGCTCAGCGGCGCCGCCCTTGGCCCCGGCGACCAGCCCGGCGGAGAACGCGAGCTGATCCTCGTCGCCGACGAGCTGCGACGCGAGGGAGCCCAGCTCCCCGCCGAGTACATCGACGCCATGAACCTGCTCGGCAGGTTCGACACCCTGCGTAGCCCGCACGCCACCGGCGTCCCTGCCGACGCCCTACGTCGCGCCAGCCTCGACCAGCTCGACGTCTGGACCCTCGACCAGGTCGTCAACAACACGACCCTGCACGCCCTGCGCCAGACCCACGACAACGGCGTCACCAACCAGGTCCGCGCCGCCCTGCTCGACCGAGCCCGCAACGCCCTCGCCGCCGAGCTGCCCGCCCTGCTCGCCGCGCTGGCCCCCGACTTCCGCCGCGCCCTCGCCGACGTGCAGACCGCCGTCGCGGCCGGCATCACCGCCGACACCACCCCGGCCGACATCATCGACAACGACGACGCCATCGCCGCCTGGCGCGCCCTCGTCGCCCCCGAGTCCGGCGTCGGCCGGCTCACCCGCCTGTGGCGCCTGCGCTGCCGAGCCATCCGCGTCGTCGGCTGCCACGTCCCACCCGAGCCCGGCATGGCCGCACTCCAGCCCGGCGCTCCCGCCATGGTCGGCGTCCCCGCCCAGGACTACGACGTGCCCGCCCTGCGCGGCGCCGTGCCCGACGGCTGGGGCCGGGCTGGACGCGACGCCTGGCTGTCGGTCCTCGCGGCCGGCGTCGACGTCGTCGCCGAGCTGACCGACCCGCACCTGGTCGCGGCTCGCATCGACGACCGCACCGGGCGCAGCACCGTGCCCGCCGACGCCCCCGACAAGTGGGAGCTGGAGCGCGCCTCGATCCTCGCCCGTCCCGAACCCGAGCCCATCGTCCCGCCCGCCTCGTCCACGCTCGCCAACTTCTGAGGAGCAGCACCATGGCCATCACGCCGATCCAGCAGCCCAGCAAGCCCACCAAGCCCACCAAGCCCTACGCCACCCCGGCCGTGCGGAAGCTGGCCGACCAGCTCAGCGTCCCGCTCGACGCCTGCACCGGCACCGGCGTGGGCGGACGCATCCGCCTGGCCGACGTGCGCAACGCCTCCGACCGGCGCATGTCCGCCCAGTCCGCGTTCGCCACCCCGCCGCCCGTGCCGCACCCCGACGACGCGTGGTTCCCCGGCGTGCCGACTCCGAAGATCGAGAGCTGACCCGAGCCTCATGACCAGACACCCGAGCGTGCCGTGTGCCGGGTGTGGCGCCCTGCTCTGGACCGGGCCCGGCTCACTGCCACCCGGCCAGGCACGGTGCAGACAGTGCCGAGCACATGCCCGTGGTCAACGCCGCGCGTACGCCAGCGACAACCGCGCCCGCCGGCGCCAGGCCGCCCAGGTCTCGTGCACCGAGTGCGGCCAGGTCCTCACCGGGCGCGCAGCCCGACGACGCCAGCTCACCTGCTCGCGCACCTGCGGCATCGCCTACCGCCGCCGCACCGGCTCTCTACCCCCCGAGCCCGCGACCAACGATGACGCCGACAACAGCGTTTCCGCAGGTCAGAGCTCTGAAAAATCCAGCGCTCGCCCTAGTTGACCGCCGCAGTCTCGCCGTTTCCCTCCCCGCGGCCGAAACGCCCCAGCCGCAGAAATCGTCTCTCTCCCCGGAGGCCCACCATGACCCAACCCGTCCCTGCGCCCGCTCCCGCACCGGACCCCGAGCCCGACACCGAGACCGACGAGCAGGCCCTCTGGGACCAGCTCGCCGACCTCGTCGGCGTCCCGAAGGACACCGACCACGCCGAGATCGTCGACGCCGTCGCCGAAGCCCTCGACGAGGCCGCCGACCCGGCCCCGTCCGGCTCGCCCGACCCCCAGGGCGTGGTCCGCCTCGACGCCACCGTGCACGCCGAGCTCGTCGCCGCCGCCGCCCACGGGCGCACCGCCGCCGCCCGCGAGGCCCGCACCGAGCGCGAGCGCGTCGTGTCCGCCGCCGTCACGCGCGGCGCCATCACCGCCGGCCGCCGCGGCGCCTGGCTCGCCTCCCTGGAGCGCGACCCCGACGGCGTCGCCGCCCTCGCCGGTCTCCCCGACGGTCTCGCGGTGCCCGTCGCGGCCCTCGGTCACGACGGCTCCCCCGCCATCGACCAGGCCGCCGGCCGCAACCAGGACCAGTGGTTCAGCGGCGTCCCGTCGGCCGGCGTCGCCCCGTAGCTCGGCGTCAACCTCACCGCCCGGTCTGGGGCCGCGGCGGACGGAAGGTCCTCCGGACACCTGGTTCCTCAAGGATGACCTGCGCCGTCGGTCGGTCCCGGCACGCCACCCCCAGCGCGCCGGGACCGACCATCTACCCGCCGTCACAACGGCTCACCGTAACGCCGTAGTGCCGTCGTGCCGTCACAACGGTAGACTGAGCGCATGGTCGACACCACCCTCGCGCTCTCGCTGCACCACCTCGCGCCACCGACCGCCATCGGCCGCGCGCTCGCCGCCCGCGTGGTCGCGCTGCTCGCCGCGCTCGGCGTCCAGGTCCACCAGGACACCTCCCCCGCCGTGCTCGACTTCGATGGCGGCACCCCGGCCCCCGGCGCCCACGTCCTGGTCGACGGCGACACCGCCGTCATCGTCTGGCCCCCCGTGCTCACCGACGCCGGGCTCGACCTCCCCATGCACGCCCCCGACGTCATGCTCGACTCGCTGCAGGCGCTCCTCGAGGAAATCGGCACCCGCCGCGGCGGCGCCCCCGAGTTCGACACGCACCGCCCCTCGACCTGCGAGCGCGAAGCCCTCGTCGTCTGGCCCGTCGCCCAGCTCGGCGCCGACGTCCCGCCGTGGCGTGACCCGTCGTGAGGATCACCGTCGGCTGCCACAAGGGCGGGGTCGGCAAGACCACCACCGCCGTGATGCTGGCCCTCCAGCTCGCCCGCACCGGCCCGACCCTGCTCATCGACGGCGACCGGCAGGGCTCGGCCACCACGTGGCGCAACCTCGCCGGTGACCAGTGGCCGGCCACGCTCCCGGTCCGGCCCTGGCGCGACCCGCTTCCCGAGCTCATCGCCCACGAGACACGCGACCTGCACCCCGGTCTGTCCCACGTCGTCATCGACACCGGCCCCGGAGACCCCGTGCGGCTCACCGCCGCCCTGGAGCAGTCCGACGTCGCGCTCATCCCCGTCGGCTCACGCCGAGGCGACGTCGTGCAGCTCCGCGAGACCGTCCAGACCGTCGAGAAGGCCGCCGCCGGACACGCCCTGTCCTGGGGCGTGCTGCTCACCATGGTCCGGCTCTCCACCCGAGCCGCCCGGCAGGCACCCGACGCCATCACCCGCGACGATTTCCCGCTGCTCTCCACCGTCGTCCCGCAGTCCGCCGCGATCGCCGACGCCTTCGGCACCGTCCCGAGCCGCTTCTACGCCTACGCGGATGTCCTCCGCGAGATCACCGACGAGGAGACCACCGATGGC
>NZ_JAJNDA010000047.1 GCF_021026295.1 Actinomycetospora soli | reverse complement strand
GGACGACAGCAACGACGCTTTCCTGCCACGAGGGGTGGGGCCCTACTCCGGGTCGAGCAGCCCGTCGGGCGGGTCGAGCACCACCCGGCCGCCGGGGACGTCCACGGTCGGCACGATGGCGCGCACGAACGGCACGAGGAGCTCGGAGCCGTCGCGGTCGATCACGAGCAGTTCGCCGCCCGCCCCGTGGTCGACGGCGGTGACGGTGCCGACGACCGTGCCGTCGGCCAGCTCGGCCCGCAGGCCCTCGAGCTGGTGGTCGTGGAACTCGTCCGGGTCGTCCGGCGCGGAGTCCGAGGGTGGCGCGGACAGCGTCACGCGGCGCAGCCGCTCGGCGGCGTCCCGGTCGGGCACCTCCTCGGCCGCGACCAGCAGCCGTCCGGAGTGCCAGCGGGCCCCGACGACCGTCAGGAACCCGCCGTCGGGAAGGCGCAGCCGGGAGCCCGGGGCGAACCGGGACTCGACCTCGTCGGTGGAGGGCTCGACGACGAGCTCGCCGCGCAGCCCGTGCACCTTGACGACCCGCCCGACCACGCGGAGGTCGGACGGATCGTCGGCAGCGCTCATCTAGCGGTCGGTGTCGACGACGTCGACCCGGACACCGCGCCCGCCGACACCGCTGATCACGGTGCGCAGCGCGGTCGCGGTGCGCCCGCCGCGGCCGATGACCTTCCCCAGGTCGTCGGGGTGGACCCGGACCTCGAGGGTGCGGCCGCGGCGGTTGGTGACGAGGTCGACGGAGACCTCGTCGGGGTGCGTGACGATGCCGCGCACCAGGTGCTCGAGAGCCTCGGCGAGATCACTCATCGAGGACTCACTCGGCAGCGGCGTTGCCGCTGACCTTGGCGAGCTCCTCGTTGAAGCGGGCCTGCTTGTCGACCTTCTCCGGCGCGCTCTTCAGGCGGCCGTCGGTGTGCGGCAGGCCCTTGAACTTCTGCCAGTCGCCGGTCACCTTCAGCAGGGTGTGCACCGGCTCGGTCGGCTGCGCGCCGACGCCCAGCCAGTACTGCGCCCGCTCCGAGTCGATCTTGATCGTGCTCGGGTTGTCCTTCGGGTGGTACTCGCCGATCGTCTCGATGACGCGCCCGTCACGACGGTTACGGGCGTCGGCGATGACCACGCGGTAGTGGGGCTCGCGGATCTTGCCCATGCGGGCGAGCTTGATCTTGACGGCCACGGGTCCGGTGTACTCCTCGTTCGCGGTACTGCTGAGTGCTCGACGTCCCCGCGCGGCGTGGGGTGCCGTGCGTGCGCCGGAGGTCCGACGGTCACGGCCCAGGGAGAGGGTGGCCGTGACGCAACTCCCCGATTGTGCCAGAGACCGGCCACGTCGCCGGTGCCCGGGCTACCGGAGCGCCGCACGCACCGCCCGCGCGTTCCCGACCGCCTCCGGGGTGTCCCCGTGCAGGCACAGCGAGTCGGCGCGCACGGGCACCTCCGTGCCGTCCACCGCGACGACCACGCCGTCCCGCGCCAGGCGCACCGCGCGCTCGACGACGGCGTCGGTGTCCGGCAGCAGCGCGCCGGGCTCGGAGCGCGGGACGAGGGTGCCCTCCGGGGTGTAGCCGCGGTCGGCGAACGCCTCGGCGATCGTCGTGAGCCCGGCGTCGGCGGCGAACTCGAGCAGCTTCCCGCCCGGCAGCCCCATCACCGGCAGGTCCCCCGCGTCCCGGGCCGCCTCGACCACGGCGCGCGCCTGCGCCTCGTGGTGCACCACCGCGTTGTAGAGCGCCCCGTGCGGCTTGACGTACTCCACCGGCCCGAAGGCCCGCAGCGCCCCGATCTGGTAGAGGATCTCGGCGGTGAGCGTCCCGGGGTCGACGTCGAGGAACCGCCGGCCGAAGCCGGCGAGGTCGCGGTAGGAGACCTGCGCGCCGATGCGCACCCCCCGCTCCACCGCCCGGGCGCACACGCGGCGCATCGTCACGGCGTCGCCCGCGTGGAAGCCGCAGGCCACGTTGGCGGAGGTGACGATCTCGAGCAGCGCGTCGTCGTCGGTGAGCGGCCAGGGGCCGAAGCCCTCGGCGAGGTCGGCGTTGAGGTCGAGCACTACAGGGCCCGCCCCCGGCGCAGGACGGCCACCGGACGGCGCAGCGCCGAGGTGTCGCTCCGCGGGTCGTCCGGGGTGACCACGACGTCCGCCGGCGCCCCCGCCTCCGGTCCCGGCCGCCCCAGCCAGGCGCGGGCCGCCCCCGAGGCCGCGGCGAGCGCCCGCTCCGTGCCCAGGCCCACCTCGGCGAGCGCCGCGATCTCGTCGACGATGCGGCCGTGGCGGATGCCGCCGCCCGCGTCGGTCCCGGCGTAGACCGGGATGCCCGCGTCGATCGCGGCGGCGACCGTCTCGCGGGACCGCGCGTAGAGCTCGCGCATGTGGGCGCCGTAGGCCGGGAACTTCTCGCCCGCCGCGTCGGCGAAGGACGGGAAGTTCTCGACGTTGATCAGCGTCGGGACCAGCGCGGTCCCCCGCTGCGCCATCATCGCGATGGTCTCGTCGGTCAGGCCCGTCCCGTGCTCGATGCAGTCGATGCCCGCGCCGATCAGGCCGGGCAGGGCGTGCTCCCCGAAGACGTGCGCGGTGACGCGGGCGCCCCGGTCGTGCGCGGCGGCGATGGCCTCGGCGAGCACGTCGTCGGGCCACAGGGGCGTGAGGTCGCCGGCCTCGCGCTCGATCCAGTCGCCCACGAGCTTCACCCAGGGGTTGCGGTCCGCCTGCTCGGCGACCAGGCGCGGCAGGTCCGCGGGGTCGTCGGCGTCGATCGGCAGACCGCGGATGTAGCGCTTCGGCCGCGCCAGGTGTCGTCCGGCCCGGACGATCTCGGGCATCCGCGGGTCGTCGTCGAGCGGGCGGGTGTCGATCGGCGAGCCGCAGTCGCGCAGCAGCAGCGCCCCGGACGCCGCGTCCGTGTGCCCCTGGGTCCGCGCCTCCTCGAGCTCCACCGGGCCGTCCGGGCCGATCCCGACGTGGCAGTGCGCGTCGACCAGGCCCGGCAGGATCCAGCCGTCGATCCGGTCGGCACCGGCGATCGCCTCGTCGGTGATCAGGCCGTCGTCACCGACCCAGAGGTCGCGCGGGGCGTCGTCGCCGCTGCCGTCGAGGACCGGGCCGTGGAGGTGGAGGGGCACGATGCGGGAGCCTAGGAGACGGGACGTGGGCGCGAGGGGAACCCTCGTGCCGTGAGAGCGCTCGGCTCCTCCCCTCACGGGGCGCCTTCCCGACGACGGGGCGCACCCGCCGGGCAAGATCCGGAAGCGCCGAGCGAAGTGCGCGCTCAGCGAGCACCTCGCTCCGCAGAACAGGATCTTGCGGCCGGCCGGGGCCGGCTCTGACGACGGGCCGCCCGCTACGGTCGCGCGGTGCATCCGGTCGCCGAGGTGATCGCCGCGGCGCTCGAGGCCCAGGCGCCGGGCGGGTTCGTCGTCCCGCGGAGGAAGCCGATCCACGTCCCCGGCGGCCTCGTCCGGACGCCGGATCTGCTGGTCGCCCGCACGCTGCGCCGGTCCTACGCCCCGGACGAGGTCCTCCTCGCCGTCGAGGTGGAGCCCACCGCCGACGACCGCACGAGCTCGCCCGCGGTGTACGGCGAGCACGGGGTCCCGCACGTCTGGCGGGTCACCCCCGAGCCGCCGACGATCCGCGTGTTCGCGTTGCGCGACGGGGTCCACCAGCAGGTCGCGGCGTCGGCGCACGTGCTCGCCCACGCCCCGTTCCGGCTGCGGGTGGACCTGACCCGCTGACCTACTTGCGGCGCTTCTTCTTGTTGCCCTTCGGCCCGCCGCCGGACTTGGTGCCCGGGAACGACAGGGCCGACGGGTCGAAGTCGGCCGGCAGCTCGTTCATGCCGGCGAGCCCGGGCGGGAGCTGGTTCAGGCCCGGCGTCTCGTAGGAGCCGACCTGACGCTGGCCGCCGCTCTCGGTGGCGATGCCCGCGATCGCCGGCATCTGCTTCGGCCCCCGCTGCTGCGGACGCCCGCCGCCCTTGCGGGCGTTGCGCGCGGCCTTGCGGGCGGCACCGCGCCCCGCCGAGCCGGGCAGCCCGAACTGGCCGGCCATCTTCGTCATCATCTTCTTCGCGTCGAAGAAGCGGTCGACGAGCTGGTTGACGTCGGAGACGCCGACACCGGAGCCGTTCGCGATCCGCAGCCGCCGCGACCCGTTGATCATCTTGGGGTCGGCCCGCTCCGCGGGCGTCATGCCGCGGATGATGGCCTGCACGCGGTCGAGGTGCTTCTCGTCGATCTGGCCGAGCTGGTCCTTCATGTTCGCCGCGCCCGGCAGCATGCCGAGGATGTTGGCGATCGGGCCCATCTTGCGGACCGCCTGCATCTGCTCCAGGAAGTCCTCGAGGGTGAACTCGCCCTCGGACATCTTCTGGGCGGCCTTCTCGGCCTGCCCCTCCTCGAACGCCTGCTCGGCCTGCTCGATGAGGGACAGGACGTCGCCCATGCCGAGGATGCGCGAGGCCATCCGGTCGGGGTGGAAGACGTCGAACTCGTCGAGGCCCTCGCCGTTGGAGGCGAAGAGGATCGGCTGGCCGGTGACCTCGCGGACCGAGAGCGCCGCACCACCGCGGGCGTCGCCGTCGAGCTTGGTGAGCACCACGCCGTTGAAGCCGACGCCGTCGCGGAAGGCCTCGGCGGTGTTCACCGCGTCCTGACCGACCATGGCGTCGAGCACGAACAGGATCTCGTCCGGCGTGACCGCGTCGCGGATGTCCGCGGCCTGCGCCATCAGCTCCTCGTCGACACCGAGACGACCCGCGGTGTCGACGACGAGCACGTCGTACTGGCGGGTGCGGGCGTCGGCCACGGCGCGGCGGGCGACGTCGACCGGGTCGCCCACGCCGTTCCCGGGCTCCGGGGCGAACACCTCGACGCCGGCGCGCTGGCCGACGATCTGCAGCTGGTTCACCGCGTTCGGACGCTGCAGGTCGCAGGCCGCGAGCATCGGCGTGTGGCCCTGGTTCTTCAGCCAGCGCGCGAGCTTGCCGGCCAGCGTGGTCTTGCCGGAGCCCTGCAGACCGGCCAGCATGATCACGGTCGGCGGGTTCTTCGCGAACCGCACGCGCCGGGTCTCGCCGCCGAGGACCCCGATGAGCTCCTCGTTGACGATCTTGACGACCTGCTGGGCGGGGTTGAGCGCCTCGGAGACCTCCGCGCCCTTCGCCCGCTCCTTGATCTGCTTGACGAAGGCGCGCACCACGGGGAGGGCGACGTCCGCCTCGAGCAGCGCGATGCGGATCTCGCGGCACGTGGTGTCGATGTCGGACTCGGAGAGCCGGCCCTTGCCGCGCAGGTCCGACAGGACCGATGTGAGGCGATCGGAGAGGGTGTCGAACACGGCGGGCGTACTCCCGGGGTCTGGCTGGTCGGACCGCCGCGGGACTCCCACGCGGGCGGCCCCCGACGGACCTCCAGCCTAACCGGCGGGCCCGACGGTGCTCGGCCACCCGTCGTCAGGAACGCGCGGCCTCCACGAGGTCCGCCGCCCGGCGCGCACCCCCGGCCGCCTCGAGGTCCGCCGCCGCACCGGCGCACCGGGCGCGGACCGCGTCGGTGTCGAGCGCGACGGCCGCCTCCCGCAGCGCCGCCGCGGTCACCGCGTCGCGCTCCACGACGACGCCCACCCCGGCCTCCGCCAGCATCTCCGCGTTGCCGAACTGGTCGACCGCCTGCGGGATCGCGATCATCGGCGTCGCGGTCGCGAGCCCCTCGGAGCACCCGCCCATGCCGGCGTGGGTGACGAACAGCGAGGTCCGGCGCAGGACCGCCAGCTGCGGGATCCAGGCGTGCGCGGTGGTGCCCGCGGGCAGCGGGCCGAGGGTGGCCGGGTCGATCCGCCGCCCGATCGCCAGCACCACCCGCCGTCCGGCGAACGCCTCGGCGACCGTGCGCCAGAAGGCCGGGTCGGCGGTGTAGGCCGAGCCCAGGGAGACCAGCACGTCGACGTCCTCGGACCAGTCACCCTGGTGCGCCCGGGCGTCCAGGCACGGCCCGACGAAGGTGTAGCGGTCCGGGTCGACCTTCTCGGCGTGCGGCTGGAGCAGGCGCGGGATCAGCACGACCGAGGTGTCCGGCACCCCGACGAACGTCTCCGGCGCGAGGTCCACGCCCTCGGCGGCGAGCCAGGCGGCGAACCGCGCCAGGTACTCCTGCCCCGCCGGACTCGCGTACAGCTCGGCCATGCCGGTGTCCTGCTCGAACCCCTCCCACGCCACCATCGCCGGCGAGAGCTGCAGGCACGGCACGCCCCACCGGAGCCCCAGCACCCGCGCCGCGTAGCCGCCGATGTCGGCGAGGAACACGTCCGGCCGGTCGTCCGTCAGCGCCGCCTCCAGCTGCGGGGTCACGTGGCGGCCCTCGTCGAGGAAGAGCCCCATCCCGACGACGGGGTCGTCCGGCCAGCGCTCGTCGCGCGTCTCGTCCGGGAGGACCGACGTGTGGACGAGCGGCGTCGCCCCCGAGGACGCCACCAGCTCGGCGAACGGGGCCGGGATCGCGTACTGCACCCGGTGCCCGCGGGCGACCAGCTCGGCGATCACCGGCAGGTTCGGGTTGATGTGGCCGTGGGCGCCGGCGCCGACCATGACGATGTGCACGGGCGGGGACCCTGCCAGCGCCGCACGTC
Organism: Actinomycetospora soli; assembly: GCF_021026295.1. Taxonomy (GTDB): domain Bacteria; phylum Actinomycetota; class Actinomycetes; order Mycobacteriales; family Pseudonocardiaceae; genus Actinomycetospora; species Actinomycetospora soli. The sequence continues at coordinate 5,879 of NZ_JAJNDA010000047.1, read as the reverse complement.
CGGTTCGACCGGTTTTCCGGGCTCGTGCCGCACCCCGTCGTCAGGAGGGGTCGGGGGCGACCGCCGCCATCACCGCCGCCTCGATCGCCCGACGGCGGGTCGGGTCGAGCGGGACCACGCGGCCGGTCCCGGGGCTGTCGTGCTCGCCGGACTCGCCGTCCGGCGACGCCTCGAGGCAGAAGGCGTCGACCACCGACGAGCCGAGGGTCGACACCCGCGCCCAGCGCACGTCCACGCCCTCGGCCTCCAGCGCCGCGGCCACCCCGTGGAGCAGGCCGATGCGGTCGGCGGTCCGCAGTTCGAGCACCACCGCGCCGGTCGCCTCGTCGTCGAACCACAGCACGCGGGTCGCGGGCGGGGCGGCGCCGGCGGCCCGCGACGACGAGTAGTCCCGCTCCTTGGCGGCGAGGCGCGCGGGGAGGTCGAGGGAGCCCTTGAGCACCCGCACCAGGTCCTCCCGCAGCAGGGACGCCTCGGGGAGACGACCGAACCGCGGCGAGACCGTGAAGCTGTCGACGGCCACGCCGTCGTGCTCGACGAGCACCGCGGCGTGCACCTGCAGCGAGTGCAGCGCCAGCACCCCCGCGGCCCGGCTGAGCAGCCCCGGCCGGTCGGGCGCGGCGACCGTCATCGTCACCGTGGTCAGCTCGTCCGCGGCCTCGACCGAGACCTCCGGGCTCCCGCTGGCGGCGACCGACCGCGCCAGCGCGAGCCGGTCGTCGGAGAGCGGCTCCGGGCCTGGCATCCCGCCGCCGGCCATCACCTGGCGGCAGCGCCGGACCAGGTCGCCGAGCAGGGTCGCCCGCCACGGGGTCCAGACGCCGGGTCCGGTCCCGAGCGCGTCCGCCTCGGCGAGGGCGTGGAGCAGTTCGAGCAGGACCGGGTCGCCCTCGAGGGTGTCCACGACCCGCTGCACCGTCGCCGGGTCCTCCGGGTCGCGCCGCTGCGCCGTGTGCGGCAGCAGCAGGTGGTGGCGCACCATCTGCCCGAGGGTCTCGACGTCGGCCGGCCAGAGCCCGAGCCGACGGCCGAGGTGCCGCGCGAGCTCCGCGCCGACGACCGAGTGGTCCTCGTCGCGCCCCTTGCCGATGTCGTGGACCAGGGCCCCGATGAGCAGCAGGTCCGGCCGGGCGACCCGGGTGGTCAGCTCCGACGCGCGGCGGGTCACCTCGACGAGGTGGCGGTCCACGGTCCAGACGTGCGCGCGGTCGCGCGGGGGCAGGTCGCGCACGGCGCCCCACTCCGGGAACAGCCGGCCCCAGAGCCCGGTGCGGTCGAGCGCCTCGATCACGTCGACCATGCCCTCGCCGGCGGCGAGCAGGGCGAGCAGCTCCTCGCGGGCGGCGCGGGGCCACGGCTCGCGGAGCTCGGGGGCGGCGTCGGCGAGCCGGCGCAGCGTCCCGGCGGCGATCGGCAGGCCGGTGCGCGCCGCCACGGCCGCGAGCCGCAGGACGAGGGCGGGGTCGCGGGTGACCTGGGCCTCGCGGGCCAGCACGATCTCGCCGCCCTGCTCGACGACGCCCTCGTCCAGACCGCGACGGGTCGGGGTGCGGCGCAGGGCGGCGAGGCCCCGGCGCGGCAGCGCGGCCCGGGCCGAGCGCAGGGCGACGTCGGTCGCGTAGACGACGGTGCGGGCGGCGCCGGAGAGCGAGCGGGCGAGGTCGTAGCGGTCGGTGACGCCGAGGTCGGGCACGCCGGCGAGCTCGTGCGCGTCCTCGGCCTGCAGCACGTCGCGCGCACGGCCGGCGCGGCGGTGCAGCTCGGTGCGCAGGTCGAGCATGAGCCCGCGCGCGGAGCGGACGTCGACGGCGGGGCGGTCGACGAGCTGGGCGGCGGCGAGGGCGTCGAGGAGCTGGACGTCGCGCAGGCCGCCGCGGCCGTTCTTGAGGTCGGGCTCGACCCGGTGGGCGACCTCGCCGGAGCGCTGCCAGCGCGCACGGGTGGCCTCCACCAGGTCGTCGAACCGGCCACGGATGCCCGCCCGCCACGCCTGGCGGGCGGAGGAGGACAGCCGTTCGGCGAGCTCGGCGTCGCCCGCGATGAGGCGCACCTCGAGCAGCCCCAGGGCGACGCGCAGGTCCTCGGTGGCGACCCCGACCGCCTCGCCGACGGTGCGGACCGAGTGGTCCAGGCCGATGCCGGCGTCCCACAGCGGGTACCAGAGCGCGTCGGCGATCCGGGCGACCTCGTCGGGGGCCTTCCCGCGGCTGCGGCCCGTTCCGTCGTGCACGAGCACGAGGTCGAGGTCGGACCAGGGCGCGAGCTCGCGGCGTCCGAGCGCCCCGACCGCCACGAGTGCGGTGCCGGTCCCCGGGCCGACGCCGACGGCGGCGGCGCGGGTGGCGAGCCAGAAGTCGTGCAGTTCGACGAGCGCCTCGCGCAGTGCCGCGGGGCCGAGGCGCCGGGCTCCGGGCGGGGGCGAGAGCAGGGCGGTCCGGGCGCGGACCAGGTCGACGGCCGCGCCCTCGTCCGACTCCCCCGAGACCGCCAGCGACGGGAGCGCTCCCCCGGACTCGTCCCCGGCTCGCCCCGACCCCACTGCGACCATGCCCGTCCTCTCCGGTGGTGCGGCCCCACCGACGGGGGCGCACGGTGACTTCCGGGGGTCGACGTGGCAGCACCGGGCCCGCCGTCGGGAAGCTCCCGACGACGGGTCCGGTGCCGGTCGACCTGCGAGCTAGAGGGCGTCGGCCCCGCGCTCGCCGGTGCGCACGCGCACCACGGTCTCGATCGGGGTCACCCAGACCTTGCCGTCACCGATCTTGCCGGTGCGGGCGGTCTCGGCGATCGCGTCGAGGACCTTCTCCGCGGTGGAGTCGTCGGTGACGACCTCGATGCGGACCTTGGGCACGAAGTCCACCGAGTACTCCGCACCGCGGTAGACCTCGGTGTGGCCCTTCTGGCGGCCGTAGCCCTGGACCTCGCTCACGGTCATCCCCAGGACGCCGAGCTGCTCGAGCGCCCCCTTCACGTCCTCCAGGACGAACGGCTTGATGATCGCTGTCACCATCTTCACGGGTCAGCCCTCCTGACCGGCCGAGGCCGGCACCTTCGACGTCGCGGCCTCGAGGATCGAACCGCTCCCGCCGCCCGAGCGCAGCCCGGAGTAGTCGTACCCGGTCTCGGCGTGCTGGGACTCGTCGATGCCGGTCGACTCGTCCTCGGCGCTGACGCGGAAGCCGATCGTCACCTTGATGAGCAGCGCGATGATCGCCGTGACGACGAAGGAGTAGACGAGCACCGTCGCCGCGGCCAGGGCCTGGATGCCCAGCTGCCCGAGCCCGCCGCCGTAGAACAGGCCGTCGACGCTCGCCTCGTTCAGCGAGGTGGAGCCGAAGAGGCCGATGAGCAGCGTGCCGATCAGACCACCGACGAGGTGGACGGCCACCACGTCGAGCGAGTCGTCGAAGCCGAAGCGGAACTTCAGCGAGACGCACAGGGCGCAGACCGCACCGGCGATGACGCCGATGGCCAGGCCGCCCAGCGGGGTGACGAACGCGGCGGCCGGGGTGATCGCGACGAGGCCCGCGACGGCACCGGAGGCGGCCCCGAGCGTGGTCGGCCTGCCGTCCCGGAACTGCTCGACGACGAGCCAGCCGACGGTCGCGGCGGCGGTGGCCAGCATCGTCGTCGTGAAGGCGATCGCGGCGTTGGCGTTGGCGCCCAGCGAGGAGCCGGCGTTGAAGCCGAACCAGCCGAACCACAGCAGGCTCGCGCCGAGGAGCACGAAGGGCAGCGAGTGCGGACGGCCCGGGTCACGCGGCCAGCCGCGGCGCTTGCCGAGCACGATCGCGAGGGCGAGACCCGCCGCACCGGCGTTGATGTGGACCGCGGTACCACCGGCGAAGTCCAGCGCCTTGATGCCGTTGGCGATCCAGCCGCCGGTCTCGGCGGTGACGCCGTCGAACGAGAAGACCCAGTGGGCGACGGGGAAGTAGACGATCGTCGACCAGAGCACGACGAAGATGCCCCAGCTCCAGAACTTCGTCCGCTCCGGCACCGCACCCGCGATCAGCGCGGGGGTGATGACCGCGAACATCAGCTGGAACATCGCGAACGCGAGGATCGGGATCTTGTCGGGGTCGGTGCCGATCGGGTCGGTCGGCAGACCGTTCAGGCCGACGTACTCGAGGCCGCCGAGGAGGCCGCCGCCGATGTCGTTGCCGAAGGCCAACGAGAACCCGTAGAGGCACCACAGCACCGGCACGATCGCCAGGCACATGAAGTTCATCATGAGCATGTTCAGGACGCTTCTCGAGCGGACCATGCCGCCGTAGAAGAACGCGAGCCCTGGGGTCATGAGCATCACCAGCGCAGCGCTGACGAGTACCCACGCGGTACTTCCGGCATTCAACACGAGCGTTCGTCCCTCCTGCGGTCGCCATCCGGCGTGGCGGTCACTGGGAGGGAAGAATGCTGAGAGCTTGTTTCCGGCGACGTCCGGCGGTGTTTCTCGGCAGTTAACAGCCCGCCGGTCCGTGTGACCATCAGGTTGCCGAAGCGGACATCGCGGGACTTCGTGGCGTGAGTCACCCGTGGGCAGTGACGGTGGGTGATTCCCGCGGCGCGTCGATCACGCTGCGTGTCACCCGATCGGGCTCGTCGTGTGCCGCCGCTGCGAGGGTGACGGCAGGCAGGCCCCGGGACTCCCGGACCTGCCCCTCGTCACCCTCGTGCTCAGCGCAGCAGGGCGTCCACGAACGCGGCGGGCTCGAACGGGGCGAGGTCGTCGGGGCCCTCCCCGAGACCGACGAGCTTCACCGGCACGCCGAGCTCGCGCTGGACCTGGAAGACGATGCCGCCCTTGGCGGTGCCGTCGAGCTTCGTCAGGACCACACCGGTGACGTCGACGACCTCGCGGAACACGCGGGCCTGCGTGAGCCCGTTCTGCCCGGTGGTCGCGTCGAGCACCAGCAGCACCTCGTCGACCTCGGCCTGGCGCTCGACGACGCGCTTGACCTTGCCGAGCTCGTCCATGAGGCCGGTCTTCGTGTGCAGCCGGCCCGCGGTGTCGAGCAGCACGGCGTCGACCCCCGCGTCGGCGCCGCGCTTCACGGCGTCGAACGCCACGCTGGCGGGGTCGGCACCCTCGGCGCCGCGCACGACGCGCGCGCCGGCCCGCTCCCCCCAGGTCTGCAGCTGCTCGGCCGCGGCCGCGCGGAAGGTGTCGGCCGCGCCGAGGACGATCTCGTGCCCGCCGCCGACGAGCACGCGGGCGAGCTTGCCGGTGGTCGTGGTCTTGCCGGTGCCGTTGACCCCGACGACGAGCACCACGGCGGGCCGTCCGTCGTGGGCGAGGGCGCGCACGGAGCGCTCCATGTCGGTGCCGAGCGTCTCGACGAGGACCTCGTGCAGCAGTTCGCGGACCTCGTCGGACGTGCGGACGCCCCGGGAGGCGATCCGCTCGCGGAGCTTGCCGACGACCTCCTGCGTCGTCGCCGAGCCGAGGTCCGCCATGAGGAGCTGGTCCTCGACCTCCTCCCAGGAGTCCTCGTCCAGGTCGCCGGCGCCGAGGAGGCCGAGCAGCCCCGTGCCGAGGGTGGACCGGCTGCGCCCCAGACGACCGCGGAGCCGCTCGAGCCGACCCTCGGGCGACGCGATGGGCTCGCTCGGGGCGGGCGCCACGTCCGCGGCCGGCGCCTGCGGCGCGGCGGCCGGCGGGGCAGCCTGCGGAGGAGCAGGCGGAGCGGCCGGCGGGGCGGCCTGCGGAGGAGCGGCCGGCGGCGCGGAGGCCGACCCGGTCTGCGGCGGGATCTCGGTGGTCCGGTCCGGCGCGGGGGCCGACCCCGTCTGCGGCGGAATCTCGGTGGTCCGGTCCGGCGCGGGCGCCGACCCCGGCTGCGGCGGGCGCTCGGTCGTCCGGTCCGGCGGGGGCGCGG
>NZ_JAJNDA010000046.1 GCF_021026295.1 Actinomycetospora soli | reverse complement strand
ACCCGCCTGCGCGCCCTGCTCGCCCGCCTCGGTCGGCGACCTCGCGTCGAGCACCGTCCACCCGACCCACCCACCGCGCCGCCGGCCCTCGCGTCCGCGGCCTGAGAACTCCCCCTGTCGGCCGTCGTTCCTCCCGGGCCCGGCCGCCGGGGGTCGAGGGGCCCGCCGGCCCTGCTCGGTTCGTCCACCCGCTCCCGTGCTCGAGCGGGTGCGGCAGCGCCTCCCGAGCAGGGCCGGCGAGTAGCCCTCACCCCAGCTCCACCGCTGAGGCTGCCAGCGGTGGTCTCCGGTCGTGCGACCTTCCTCCGCCGACCGGCTGAGCCCCGGTACTCGCTCGACATCTCCTGGCGGTCGTGTCGACGAGCACCGGGGCTCACCCATGCGCCCACCCGCCGCAGACACATGAATCAAACGATCATGGCGGTGACCTGCGGTCTCTCGCGAAGATCACGAGCAGGACGACACACCAATGCTATTGACATAGAGAACGGTGCTCTCGCGTTCGGGGCGTCTCACAACGTTCGCAGTGAGACGCCCTCGCGGGCCCGCTGCTCGACGAGCGTTCGCCCTGCTCGCGTCGTCTCAGAACACCGTCTCTGAACCCTTGTCGCAGAACCTCGTCATGCGCCAGAATGTGAGACGTGACCACTGTCGCGCCCACCGGCGTCCTGCTCGGCTACGCCCGCGTCTCGACCGAGCGGCAGTCGCTCGACCAACAGCTCGACGCCCTCGCGGCTGCCGGCGTCGAGCCCGAGCGTGTGTGGACCGAGAAGGCATCCGGCAAGCGCGACGACCGCCCGCAGCTCGCTGCCCTGCTCGCCTACGCCCGCGAGGGCGACACCGTCGTCGTCTGGCGACTCGACCGCCTCGGGCGCTCGCTCTCCCACATCGTGCGCACCGTCGCCGACCTCACCGAGCGCGGCGTGCACGTCCGCTCCATCACCGACGGCGCCGACTCGTCGACCTCCACCGGGCGCATGATGATCGGTATCCTCGCGACCCTGGCCGAGTACGAGCGCGAACTCATCAACGAGCGCGCCGCCATCGCCCGCGAGGCCCGCGCCGCCCGCGGGAAGCCCGTCGGACGCCCCTCGGCCCTCACCGACGACCAGACGCGGCAGCTGCGCGTGCTCCGTGCCGCCGGCGAGACGATCCCCGCCCTCGTGCAGCAGTTCGGCGTCTCCCGCGCCACCGTCTACCGCGCCCTGGACGGGCAGTGACCCTCGCCGAGGCGGCCCGCCGCGCCGCCGTCACCTTCACGCTCGGGACTCTGCTCGTGCTCGGCGCGCCGGCCGCCACCAATGGTGCGGCGTGGGTGTTCGCCGTCCTCGTCGGGCGCTGACGCCCCGCTCGCCGTGTGACGACTTGCCACGGCCCCACAAGACCGAAGCGGGCCGAGCGCAAGGTGTTCCATCGTCCCGCCCATGCGAATCACCATTGACCTTCCGCCTGGGCTCGTCCTCGTCGTCGTCCTGGTCCTGCTGCTGCTCACCTCCGGCGGTGCCTGAGGCTCAGGGGCCCCGGGCCGATACCGGATCGACGCTGCTCGGGACTCCTGTCGGACCCCCCTGGCACCGTGGCGAGTGTCAGGGGCTCGGGACTCGAACCGGCGGCGCTCGTCGTCGGACGTCGCGGTGCGAGGCACTCTCCCGGGGCGCCCCCCGACACCGCGCGGCCGCGCATCGCCGGTCGGGCTCGTGCCGAGCGACGTGACGGCGTGCGGCGTGTGCACGAGCCCGCCCGGCGAGTCCGTCCGCTGCGCTGTCACGACGTCACGCGGTCGTGCCCCCGCAACGTCTTGACGTTGTGACGTCACAACGGCAGGATAGGGGCATGGCTCCCACCCCCACCCCCGCCGCGGTCGCGACCCTCGTGGGCCGTGGCACCGGCCGCGTCGCCGTCGTCCGCTCCGGCGCCGGCCTCGTCGACGTGCTCGCCGGCGCCCTGACGCTGCGCGCCGTCCCGGTCGCCCTGCTGCTCACCTTCGTCACCGACCTGCTCGAGCACCTCGCCACCCGCAGCACCGCAGGCACCCGGCTCGCCGTCCCGTTCGACGCACCGCACCCCGAGGCCGTCGTGCTCATGCACGGAGGCGCCCGTCTGCGGCTACTCGACGCCGGCGACGACCTGGCCGTGATGGCGCTGGTCAACGGCGAGAAGGGCGGCACCGGCACCGGCGTCACCCCCGCCGCGCTCGACGCCTTCGCCCGCGAGGTGCTCGAGGCGTTCGGCGGTGCCCGATGAGGATCGCGGTCACCAGCGCCAAGGGCGGCGTGGGCAAGACGACCACCGCCGTCATGCTCGCCGCCCTGCTCGGGCAGGAACGGCCCACCGTGCTCATCGACGGCGACCGGCAAGGCTCGGCCCTCACCTGGCGCCACCAGGCCGGGGAGCAGTGGCCCGGCACCCTGCCCGTCGAGCGCTGGACCGACCCCCTGCACGAGCAGCTCACCCGCGTGCCCAGCGGCGTGCACGAGGGGCTCTCGCACGTCGTCATCGACACCGGCCCCGGTGACCCCGAACGGATGCGCGCCGCCGTCGCCGCCGCCGACGTCGTCGTGATCCCGGTCGGCGCCCGGATGCTCGACGTCGCCCAGCTGCAGGACACCGCGCGCATCGTGGCCGGCGCCGCACACCCCGGGCTCTCCTGGGGCGTGCTGCTCACCATGCGACGCGGCGCCACCCGCTCGGGCGAGATCGCCCCCGCTGTCATCGAGCGCGACGGGTTCCCCCTGTGGGCGACCGAGGTCCCCCTGCGCGAGTCCATCGCCGCGGCCGCCGGCACCTACCCCTCGCCCGTCCCCGCCGTCTACCGCGACCTGCTCGAGGAGCTGCGAGAGGTCAACGCCGAAGGGATCACCGATGCCGCCCGCTAAGCGCCGAGGAGCCGGGTCCGCCGAGGCCCTCTCCCGCTGGACCACGACCAGCGCCCCCACCGTCGAGCCCGTCCCCGCGCCGACCCCTGCCGAGCCCGCAGCGCCCACGAGCACGCCCGCGCCTGCACCGGCGCCCGCGAGCCCCGCCCAGCGCCGCAGCGTCGCGTTCACCGCCCGGCTCGACCCCGAGACCGACGCCCGGTTCGGCCGCCTGCTCGAGGAGGCCCGCACCGTCGTCGGTCCGATCGCCACCCGCGCCGACCGCGGCCGCGTCCGCTCCGGGTACGACGTCTCCCGCGCCGATCTCCTGCGCGCCCTGCTCGCCGTGCTCGAGGACGACGCCGCCGTCGGGAACGCCGTGCACGACCACCTGCGCAAGCACTACGGCGCCACGACGCCATGACGTCGCAACGTCGCGACGCCACTAGCTCTGAGCAGCAGATCGTCGCCGCCTACCGGGCCGGACGCGCGTCCTGGCAGGCCCACGGCATCGACGTCCCGTGCCCGTGGAACGGCCGCGGCCCGACCACCCGCGAGCGCGTGCTCGCCGTCGCCTGGCGTCGTGGCCGGCTCTCCGGCGTCGACCCCGCGTTCCGAGGCGCTACCGGCTGACCGGCCCGCCCTGGGCCACCTCGGGGAACGCATACCCGGGAAAAGCCCGGCCTCCGGGAAACGGCCCGTCACCCCTGCTCGGGGGTGGCGGGCCGTTCGGCGTCCATGCCGAGCTGCCGGCGCACGTCGTCGATGTTCCACCGGTGCCAGCCGCCGGGCGTGGTCCAAGCCGGCCGGATCGCGCCGGACGCGTGCCAGCGCTGCACCGTGCGGGGGTCCACCCCGAGCGCGCGGGCCAGCTCGGAGCCGGAGACGTCCTCTGCCACGTCGCACATCGTCGCACCATGCCGCGCCGTGACCAGTGCTGACGCACCTTGCCGGGCTGTGTCCACCTGTGCCGTCATGTGTCGCAGTGTGACCCGATCGGCCGTACCTGTCTGTCGTAGTTTGCCGTAGCGTGCCGTGTCGCTGGACTCCCGTAAGAGCGTCCCGAACCGACCCGAGGAGCACGCCGTGGAACTTCCCATCGACACCGACCGACTCGTGATCGTCGCCAGCGGCCAAGTCGAGGCCGTCCGTCCGTGGGTCGAGGGCCCGGACGGCAAGCGCCGCCCGTCGGAGGAGCAGGACACCGACGAGGGCGGCCGCCCGCTGTGGACCGTGCACGGGATGATCGCGACCGGCGACCGCCCGACGCTGGTCGCGGTCCGGGTGCCGGCCCCGTCGCAGCCCGAACCGGCCCCGTTCGCCCCGCTCGCGTTCGAGCACCTCACCGCCGTGGCCCGGGTGAACCGCTCGACCGGGCAGCTCGCCGTCTACTGGTCCGCCGCCGGCATCGCTGGTGACGCCCGGGGCAAGCGCCAGGGCCACGACCAGCAGCAGGCGGCGTGACCGGCCCCGACCCGCGGACCGCGGCCTACGTCGCGACCGCGATCGCCGAGGAACTCGTCGAGCCGCTGTACCGGCTCGGCCCGTGGCGCCATGTCACCAGCAGCCCCGACGTCGCCCTGCTGCAGGACGACGCCGGCCGGTTCGAGGTGCTTGTGCGTCGCGTTGCCGCCCCCTCCCACTGACCGCTCCCTCTCCCCCTGACGGCCCGGCCGCTCTCCCCCTGCGGCCGGGCCGTCGTCGTCTCCCCACCCTCGCGAGGAGTCCCCGTGGCCCTGTTCCCCGTGCGCTGGCCGCTGTTCGGCCGCCACGCCACCCGGTACGCCCGCGAGGTCCCCGATCAGCGTCGACGCACCGTCGAGCAGGAATTCCGCGCCCTGTGGCGCGCCACCGCCGAGGGCTGCGGCCTCGCCCGCGTCGTGCACGTCGCCGCCGGGGTCACCGTGTCCGTCCCGCGCCTCGGCGGGGTCCAGGTCGACGGTGACGGCCGGGTCCGGCGCATCACCGTGCAGCGCCACCCCGGGCAGCGCACCGCGGACTACCGCGAGCGCGCCTCGCAGCTCGCCGACGCCCTCGGCGTGGCCCGCGTCCGGATCGACGACCTCGCCGCCGACCGCTGGATCGCGGTCACCCTGCTCGAGGTCGACCCGCTCGCCGACTCCCGCGCCTGGTCGGTGCGCATCCCCGACGGGTTCATCGCCGAGACCGAGGATGGCCGGCTGTTCTCCGCGCCGTGGGAGCAGCGCCCGCACGCCGTCGTGCAGGGCACCACTGGCTCGGGGAAGTCGTGGTGGCTCTACGCCCAGCTCGCCGCGCTCGCCGCCCGCCCGGTCTGCCCGTTCACCGACCGGCCCGCCGTGCTGGTCACCGGGATCGACCCCTCCGGCGTGCTCTGGCGCCCCTGGACCGGACTCCCCGCGGCCCGGTGGCGGGTGTCCGGCCTGGCCGGTGACCTCACCGAGCACCGCCGTGTGCTCGCCGAGCTGTGCGCGGAGATGGACCGCCGCCTCGAGCTGCTCCCCGCCGACCGCGACGTGCTCGCCACCGACGGCGACACCCCGCTGCTCGTGGTCGTGCTCGAGGAGTACGCCGCGCTCATCCGCACCGCCGAGCTGATCGACCGCAAGGTCGGCGCGGAGGTCCGCTCTCGCGTCGGGCGGCTGCTCGCCGAGGGCCGCAAGGTCGGGCTCCGCGTCGTGGTGGTCCTGCAGCGCGCCGACGCCGCGACGTTCGACGGCGCCATGCGCGCCCAGGCGACCTTGCGTATCTCGTTCGCCTCCGAGGCCGACGGGATCGCGATGCTGCACCCGCGCTCGGCGGTCGACCCCGACGAGCACGCCGTCGCTGCTCCCGGGGTCGCCGTGCTCACCGCCCCCCGGGTCGGGACCCTGCGCGTGCGGTCCCGCCGGCTGGACTACGCCGGGTACGTCGCGGCCGTCACCGCCACCGCTGGCCGCGCCGCGTGAACGCCCACCGGCACACCTGCGGCTCGGGTGGGGCTCCCTCCGCGGTCGGCGCGTCAGCGTCCGCATCGGGCTCGTCCGGGGTCAACCCCCCACCGGCACCGCGCCAGGACCGCCACGCCCGCTCTGGGCCCGATTCCCGGGGGTTGACGCCGGGCGGGACCGCTGCGACCCCTCCGGGGCCGGCCGTGGAGGGTGCACCGCCCGTCGTGACCACCTCGCACCCGCACGTCCCCGCCCGGCCCGCTGCCCCTCTGTGGGAGGCCCCCGCCGGAGGCGACACGCCTTCCCTGCAGTCAGGCATCACCCCAGAGGGCCCGGGCCGCCCCTCCGGCACCGCTGCCTTCCCCTGCGTGGGGGGAGGGCGCGTAGGCCGGAGGCCGTCAGCGCCCGAATCCCCCACCTCCCTCACTGCCACTTCCCCTCTGACCTGCCCCGTGCCTGCTCCCGGCCGCCCCGCAGGGGGCGGCCGGCGCGCCGGAGGCGCGCCCCTTGGCACTTCTACGGGTTACGCCGCCACCGCAGGTCAGCGCGCCTTCCCCGACGGCTGGTCGCCGCCACCGGGGCCGCCGCCGCCGCAGCTCGACGTGCACCTCGCGAGCGCCGACGCCGGCCGCACCTGGCACGTCGCGCCACGGGCCCGGGTCCAGGTCGACCGCACCGACCCCGTCGCCGTCCAGGACGCTCGCGACGACCACCGCACCGAGCGGTACGCGATCCGCCGCGGCCTGCGCCGGGTGTGGCGCAACGACCGGGTGACCGGCTGCGGCCGCGCCGGCGCCCGCCCCGACGGCGAGGTCGTCGTGCGCTACTCCCCCGCCACCGCCGCCACGGGCCCCGTGACCGGGTTCTCCGGGCTGCTCACCTGCGGGAACGTGTGGCTCTGCCCCGAGTGCTCCGGCAAGGTCTCCGCGCACCGCGCCGCCCGCATCGAGCGCGCCCTCACCACCGCTGTCGACCGCGGCGGGTGGGCGGTGCTGATCACCCTGACCACCCGCCACCGCCTCGGCATCCCCCTCGGTGTGCTGCTCTCCGACGGCGTGCAGGCCGGGTGGCGCGCGGTCGGGAAGTCCCGCGCGGTCCGCGAGACCCGCAAGCGCCTCGGCGTGCTCGGCATCGTCCGCGCCGTCGAGATCACCCACGGCCCGAACGGTTGGCACCCCCACGTGCACGCGCTGGTCGTGTTCGCCGGCCGCCCACCGCGGAGCGCGCTCGACGCCCTCGGCGCCGCGATGTTCCGCGCCTGGTCGGCCGCCATCGCCCGCGAGGGACTCCCCGCGCCCATCGCCGACTCCGGCGGGCTCGACGTCTCCCACCTCGGCACCCGGATGCGCGAGGGCACCCTCGCGAGCCTGTCCGCGTGGGCCGCCTACGCCGCGAAGGGCATCACCGGCGAAGCGATCATGGGCGCGGTGAAGGACGCGAAGGGCCGCAACCGCTCGATCCGCGAGCTGATGCGCGACGGGGTGCTCGGGACCCGCTGGGAGTCCAGTGACGGCCGCGCCGCGGTCACCACCGATGACACCGCCGTCGAGTTGCTGCGCGAGTACGAGATCGCCACCAAGGCCGTCAAGCAGCTCACCGGCGTCACCGAACTCGAGCGGGCCCTCGGTCTGGACGAGGACACCGCCACCGACGAGGAGATCGCCGCCGCCGAGGCCGGAGGCGAGGACGTCGCCGTGATCGCGGGCGGCTACTGGGACACCCTCGTCGAGCCCGTCGCCGCCGACCTCGCCGCCGCCGGCGAACGGTTCGGCCCCGACGGCATCCGACGATGGCTCACCCGCCGCGGTGTCCCCTGGACCTGGCCCACCGGCAGCGCCCGCACCTGGGAGACCATCCGCGAGGATCGCGACCAGGACACCGCGCGCATCCTCGCCGCGGCCGGCGTAGGGAGCAGCTGACATGGGCAAGCGCGCCCGCACCCGCAAGGCCCTGCCCTCGCTCGCCCTCGGCTCCCCCGACTACCGCGACCCCGTCGCCGAGCTGGGCAGCCCGACCGTGCCCGCCGACACCGACGGCGCCCAGATCACCATGCCGGTGGAGTCCGCTCTCGCCGTCGAGGACGCCCTCGGCCCGGAACGGGCACAGGCCCTCACCTCGGCCGAGCTGGCCGAGTGGCTCGACGCCCACGGCCTGCCCTACCGCTGGACCGGCCCCGCCTGACCGACCGGAACGCTTCCGCTGAGCGGAAACGCCCACGCAAGATGTTGTAACGCAGCGCGACGTCTCTCGGCGTGGCGAACGGCCCGGATCCGGGATCTCGCGGGAAGGTCGCAGGGACCTTCGGGTCCCAGACACGCGGAAGGGGCCGACGCCGCCACAGCGTCGACCCCTCGAATCCGCGAGACGGGGCCCCCAACCTGCAGAGCTGAGAAAGGGCCTCGCCCGTCGTGCCCCCAGGATCGGGGCCCGGCCGCGCTGTAGCAAGCGCACGCGCCGCACAAGCGGCGAGTTCGTCATGCCGTGATGCGCCCAGCCGTGCCCACACCCGTGCCCTCGCGCGCTTCCGCGCCCACTCCCGCGCCCTCGAGCGCGGCCGCCGTCGTGCCGCCGACCGCGTCGAGCGCCGCACCTATACGCCTCGCCCCGGCTGGCAGCACCTCGTGCCCGACGGGTCAGTCGTCCTGACGAGCCAGCCCGCCGCCCTCGCCCGGGTGCTCGACGTGCTCGACGCCCAGCGCACCCCCACTGGTCTCCCGTGGCGCCCAGACCGCCGGCGCACCTACCGGCTCGTCCTCGAGCTGCTCGTCCACGCGATGGACTGGCAGACCGGGCTCGTGTGCGCCCTGACCCGCGCCGAGATCGCAGCCCGCGCCCACACCTCCGAGCGCACCGTCACCGACGTCATCGCCTGGGGGCAGACCGCCGGGCTCGTGCACGTCGTCGAGGGGGGCGCGTCCGCGACCTTCCTCGGCACCTCCCACGGCCGCACCCCGACCTACGCCCTGCTCGGTCGCCAACCTTGCGCCCCCACCGCGACAGCGGTTGGTAAAGAAAACCCTTGTCGAGCAAGGGCTGACGAGTCCCTCGTCGACGACCAGCCCACCGAGCAGCGTCCCCGGCACCGCAGCGCACCTCCCGGCCCAGCGTGGGCCGCTCACGACCGCCCCGACGACGCCCAGGGCAGGGCTGCGGCAACCGCCCTCGTCCTGGCCCGGACCGGACTCGTCGGCCGTGTGCCCCGGCACCGGGCCGTCGCGATGCTCGCGATGTGGTGGCGCGCCGGGTGGTGCCCCGCCGGCCTGCTCCATGCCCTCGAGCACCACCCCGACCGGCCCGACGAGCACCGCGGCTGCGCCGTCACCGGAGCCCGCAATCCGCTCGCCCTGCTCGGATATCGCCTGAGCCCGTGGCGTGGCCGTGTCGAACAGCTCCCCGCCGCCGTGCGGGCCGTCGACCGCGTCGAGCGCCTCGCCGGGCAGGCCCGCCGCGCCGCACAGGACGCCCGCCCCGACCACGAGCTCGTCGAGCCCGTCCCGTTCGTCCCGACCTCGTCGCACGCCGCCCGCGCCGCCGCCCTCGCCACCCTGCGACCCCGCCCCCTGTCCCGCCGCGTGGCACAGACCCGCACACGTCGCCCCCAGCGCCCCGGAGCCGCCTCGTGAGCCCACACGTCACCCCGATCGGCGACGGCGACGAGGCCCCCGACAATCGGCAGCCGGAACCGCCCGACCAGCAGGAACAGGAGCCCGAACCCACACACGACACCGAGCCCGCCCGCCGACAGTCCCGCCTCGAACGCTCCATCCGCAACAAGGCCCGACACCGAGGAGTCGACCCCGACCCCGAGGCCATCGCCGAGGCCCGACGCATCGACCGCGAGCGTTCGACCGGTCGAACCCGCCGAACCGCATCCGACGACCGAGAACGGCTCCTCGCCGAGGCCGACCGCATCGGCCTACAGGCCCTTGACCTGCGAGAACGACTCGCCCACCGGGACAACCGCTGAGTGCGCGGCCGGTGGAGCTAGCAACGGACGAACCCGCCCCAGAGCCCTACTGGGTCCCCCGCACGTCCATCGCCTCGCGCGATGGGTCCCGTACCCGGCCGGTGGCCGATCCCCACCGATGGGTCCCCCCGTTCGACAGGTGGTTGAACCGATGACGCCTCTGACCTTCGACGACGCCCGTCCCGACGACGACGAGCGCGCCCACCTCGCCGCCGGCGTAGGCCGTGAGCTGCGACGACTCCGCACCGCGGCCGAACTCACGCAGGGACAGCTCGCCGAGCGCATCGGCGCAGGCCGTCGAACCGTGCAGCGCCTCGAATGCGGCCAGCGCCGCCCCCGCGCGTCCCTGCTCGCCGCCCTGGCCGCCGTGCTCGCCCCCGACGCCCCGGAACCCCTCGCCGAGCGCCTCGCCGACCTCGCTGGCGCAAGCCTCGCCGCAGACACCCGCCGGTCGGCGCGCGTCCGAGCGCTCCGGTTCCGCAGCGCCGCACCACGACGGGCCGACCCACCTGCCGCGTGACACGCCGGTCAGAACGATGAGCGGATCGGACGGGGTAGCCGTTGCCTACCGTCGGTGACTAGCACGACGGGATGGCGCCCCGTTCGAGGGACAGACCTCGCGGGGCCCGGCGTGCACGAGCACCCGAGGAGCACCGCACGTGTCCAAGCCCGATCCGGCCCACCCTGGGCCGACCACCGTCGCCGAGGCAGAGCAGCTCGCCGCCGCCGCTGCCCAGCACGCCGCGACGGTCCGCGAGCAGTACGTCAACGGCGACGTCGAGACCGCCGACGTCCGCGCCGCCGAGCAGGCCGCCGCCGACGCCCGCCTGCTCGTCGACCGCGTCGCCCGCACCACCGACCGCCACGCCGAGCACGACCGACAGACCGCGCTCGACGCCCTCGCCGACGACGTCGCCGCCCTCACCGCCCCGGACGTCGCCGCCCTCGCGCACGCCGTCCACGAGGCCACCGAGAAGCGCGACGCCGCCATCGCGGCGTGGAACGACGCCCTCACCGCGGCGACCCGCCGAGCCCGCACGCTCGACGCCCCCGCCGCCCACGACCTCGCCGCCGGCGCCTCCGGCCGGGTCGGGTTCGAGGTCAAGGGCAGCCGCAAGCCCGGCACCGGGGCGGGACTCGTCGTCGACGGACACGCCTACCGGCCCGCCGACCTCACCCGGCCCGCCGCCTCCCTCGTCGAGTCCCCGACGCCGGTCGACCCGACCCCGCTGAGCCCCGAGCAGCTCGTCGCCGAGATGGCCGCGGACTACGAGCGCAAGGAACAGCAGCGCGAGCAGCGCCAGCGCGAGAACCGCGAGCAGATCGAACGCCAGAGCGTCATCGACCGCGAGGCCGCCGCCCGGCTCCGCTGAGCACCCCCATCTGAGCACCGACCGACCCCCGAAGGACCGCCATGACCCCCGAGCAGGACCCCCGCACCGCCGCCCGCAGCGACGACCCCGCCGCCGTCGCCACCGCCCGCGCCACCGCGCGCACCAAGATGAGCGCCCTGGCGACGCTGGAGAACAGCGCCGCGACCGGCGGCACCGTCACCGCCACCGCCCTGATGACCGCCCGCACCGAGGTCGACCTCGCCCTCGCTGGCATCGAGGCCGCCACCCGCCAGAACAAGATCGACCGCGAGGACGCCCGCCGCGCCACCATGCGCCAGGTCGCCACCGACGCCCGCGCCCTGGCCCGGCCCAACCTGGGCCCGCTGCTCGCCGACGTCGCCGCCTCCGTCGCCGCCTACCGCGCCGCGGTCGACCTGTGGGACTCCAACGTGCAGGCCCTCACCCGCACCGCGATCGTCGCCTGGGCCGAGCACGACACCGACGTCCCCGAGGGCGTCCTCGCGAACGCCTCGCTCGGCGGGCTCACCCCGCCCCGCGACGCCGCCCACGGCACCGGCGGACTCAACGTCGACGGCGTCGGCTACGGCTGGACCGGCAGCCCGACCAACGCCCTCGCCGAGGTCGTCAAGTTCGGCGCCACGCTCCCCGCCGGCCGCATCCCGAAGCCGGTGAACCCGTGACCGACCAGTCCCCGGTGCAGCTCGACGACGCCCAGCGCACCCGCCTCGCGACCGCGGCCGCCGGGATGCCCGTCGCCCCCGGCAGCGTCCTGCCCCGCGACGTCGACGTCGACCAGGTCGCCGCCGCCCAGCTCACCCGCGCCGACCTCGCCGCCCTTACCGCGGCGAACAAGTCCGGCGAGATCGAGCAGGCCCGCCAACAGGGCCGACTGCTCGGGCTCACCCTGCTGCCCGACGCCTTCGACGTCCGCACCGCGCCCGCCGTCCCCGAGGGGCAGCTCACCCGCGAGGACGTGCAGCGCATGTCCGCCGCCGGGCAGCACGACGAGATCGACCAGGCCCGCCGCGCTGGCCGCCTCACCCACCTGCTCGGACAGCACGGGTGACCAGCGTCCGGGCGAAGCTGATCGCCGCCGAGGCACGACGGGTCGCGATCATCTCCGACGGCGTGCCCGCCGACCGGCAACCCACGCACCTCCGCGACCGGCTGTACGCGCTGCAGGCCGGCGACGAGGTCGAGGTCCCCGGCTGGCTCGTCGGAACCGCCCTCGGCGTCCCTGTCGACCAGCGCGAGGGTCGATACGTGATCACCGCGGGGGACAACGTCGTCCCGGCCGCTGTGCACGAGGCCAACGCCCGGACCGCTGCATGACCCGCCTGCGCGCCCTGCTCGCCCGCCTCGGTCGGCGACCTCGCGTCGAGCACCGTCCACCCGACCCACCCACCGCGCCGCCGGCCCTCGCGTCCGCGGCCTGAGAACTCCCCCTGTCGGCCGTCG
>NZ_JAJNDA010000045.1 GCF_021026295.1 Actinomycetospora soli | reverse complement strand
AGATGTTGGCGCTGGTTGGCGTAGGAACCGCCATCATCAACTTCTCGGGGCCCGCCTCACCGCAGCGACACGACCCCAGCTCCCGGCCCGGTCACACCCTCAGCTGCACTCCGAAATCGGAAGAGCCACTTTACGGCGTCGTGACCCTGTAAGTACGTCGCTTGGTAAGAAATTTTCAAGGACAGAGCGGCAGGGATCCGCGCCTTCAGCAGGAAGCGGATGCTTTCGTCGATCAGACCATCGCAGCCACCCGCTGAGTCGCTTCGTCGGCATGATTGGCGTGGATCGCAATATCGCCGAGGTGCACAGTCAATGCCGCCGCGGGTCCCGCGATCACTCCGCGTGCGTAAGGGGAGGGCGGCCCTCGCCCGCGAGTCGGGTTCGTCAAGCCCCGTTCGGAGGACGTGGAAGCCCTCGTCCCGCTGACGACATGGACGGCGACGAGCTACCTGACGATGCCGCGATATGGGGGCTTATCGCGGCATTCGACCCCGCCAAGGAAGCCGAGGAGCGGTCCCGCATACTCGGCGCTCCGGGCTCGGGCTCGCCATGAGATGGCTTGATCGACGGACCCGAGCCGGCTCACCTCTATTCGCAGCATTAGGCGGCGGCAAGCGCCAAGCGGGCACTACAGGCGACCCATCAGTTCGGCCTTCTTCGCTTCGAACTCGCCTTCGGTCAGAATGCCCCGACTGTGAAGTTCAGCCAGTCTCTCAATCTGCCCCAGCAGGTCAGCCTGCGGAGGCGCAGCTGGCGGAGGCGCAGCTGGCGGCTGCGTTGATCGTGGCGTCTCCTTCACAGTCCTGAATGCCCGAACGATGGCGTCAGCCTGTCCATGCATCATCTGCTTGATGTCGCTCTGATTACCCGACGCATGCACCGTTAGTTTCTCGCCGCCCATCTTCTTGCTCACAGTGAGCGAGTGGATGGCAGGCAGCGAAAACTCCTCTAAAGTCTCGCTCCCCAGGCTCTTCTCGAGGAAGAACAAGCGTTCCGAAGTGAGCACGATCAGCCCCTGTTTGCCCTGGTAGAGGCCTTGCCCGAGCTCGAGCACACGCTCAGTCGCGTACAACAGGTTGCGAACATGCCGGACCTCTTTGCGCCCAAAGATCCGACTAGCCTTGTGCAGTCGGTCAATCGCTCCACGTAAGCCGCGGTCGTCGAACATCTCGTCGCCCACGCCCTCAGCTATATCGGCGAGCAGCTCGTAGTGCTTCGTGCCAAGCATGTCGACCCGCCAGACGACCTTCGTCCCACTCGGCTCCCGAGAGAGGATTGCTTCAACCGTGGCTGACCACCTGTTTTTAAGGAGGGCTGTCTTACTCTTGCCGCGGATTGAGCCCAGTGGGCCCTCAGGCTCGAGACCAAGCTCTGCCATCGCTCCGCGGATCGAGTTCTCCGCCTGCTCGGGCGGACATACCAGCATCCACTCAGCGGCTCGCACTATCGCCATCGTCGCCCCCTCCGGCGGTCGGTGCCTTGGGACGGTACCTAGCACACGACCTCGGCTCGAAGAGACCCGCAGCGTGCTGGGTCTTCGGCGTCCTGCAGGCTCGACGGCCTCCAGTAAGCCCCATCGACCCGTGCGCGGACCTGGCGGGTCCGCGACGCGAGCGCAGCCTTACGAGTAGGGGAGTGCAGCCACCGTTACCCTGGGGCCATGAGCCAGGAGCAGAAGCGCGAGACGGAGGGGTTGCCTCCGATGCCCGCTGCCGATGCGAGCCCCGAGGATCGAGCCCGCGCGTTCGAGCTCAGGCAGGCCGCCCGGTACGGGGCGCCGACGTTGGATGACCTGAGGCGTGCCTACGCAGGTTGGGGCCAACAGTGGCCCGGAGATGACGAGGTGCGTCGGCGCCATGTCGTCGCCGAGCGTCCTGTGGCGTGATCGGCAAGGTCCTTGACGCCTCGGCGGTGGCGGCAATCGCCAGCGGCCAGATTGGTGCAACCGCGTGGGTGACAGTGGCTCTAGACGCCGCGTCCATCCTCTACGTGCCAGCTCTGGCGATCGAGGAGGTACGGGCTCTGCGCCCGGACCTCTCGCCGGTGTTGGACGACCTTGCGCTCCACCCGTCGGTCATAGTGCGGTCTCTTACGGACCGCGAGGAGCCGGTCGCAGCCGAGGTTGAACAGCTACTTGATCACGTGGGCCTCTTCGACGTCCTCGCCGGCCATGTCGTCCATATCGCCAAGCGCCGCGGGTGGGAAGCTATGACTGCCGACTCCGGGCGGCTGCGCCGCATCGATCCCGACCTTCCGCTAACGCTGCTATAGCCAGACTTCCTCGCGGCTCTTAAGGCTTTGCTGGTGGCGGGTCGTTCCGGCCACTTTCAGACAGCAGTGCACCTGACGACGATCGATCGCACGCCGACGCCGCCAACCGATGAGGTCAATTCGCGATGCCGCGATAAGAGGGCTTATCGCGGCATCAGCGCGCCGAACGCGGTGGCGGAACTAGTCACTCGGGACGCTGGAGAGCTGCTTGAGCCCTTTGAACGGCACATGCGTACGACTGGGCTGCAGAACGACGCCGGCGTCGGTCGCCTCCACCTTGGCTTCCCGGTAGACCAGCAGGACCGCGGCAAGGTGCTTGGTGAAGTCACGCTTGAACTGAGCGCGGCCCTGCTTGGTGTCCGCGAGGTCCGAGCCGAACTGCGCGCGCAGGGTCTCCCAGGACACCGTCGACGAGCGCTTGAGATAGCTCATGCGGTAGGTGAGCCAGCAGTAGATATCGAGCCGAAGGGCCGAGCCCCGCAGCGCCCGCAGCGCTCCGAGGTCGACCGGCACCGGCCGGCTCACGACCTCGTCGAAGAAGTCGCCCGAGAGCTTGACGGTCGACGGGAACAGCGACTCGGCACCGGGGTCGTCGCGGTGGGACTGCCAGAGGTCGAACGAGCTCGCCACCGACATCTGCCCACCGGAGACCCTGCGGCCAGCTTCGGTCTCCGACTCCCACCGGACCGAGAGCGAGGCGAGGAAGAGCCGCTCGCTCTGCATCATGAGGCGGGTGATGGTGCCGTTCTTGCCGCCGGTCGGGGTCATGCCGAGCTGGCGCATGAAGTCCGACAGCGACCGGCCCAGGGTCAGCTCGCGACTCTGCTTGCGCACTGCTTCGGTCGAGAGCCAGTGCAACAGGAGACGGGGGACCGTTCCGTAGGGGTAGCCCGACGGGCCGGGTGTGACGGTCAGGACCAGGTCGCCGTTGCGGCGCTCCCAGCGGTCCTTCGTCTTCGGCTCCTGGTAGGGCAGCGAGGTCTGGGTGAACAGCCGCGCCAGGAACCCGATTTCTTGCTCTTCCTGCGCCCACAGCTCCGCCGCGGCTCGCAGGAACTTCAGGTCACGGTTGGAGCTCGACACCAGAGCCGACATGGGGCACAGCATGGCACGCCCCACGCGACACGAACGACACCGTTGGGATTTCGGAGTGTTGTCCACGCATAGATTACCGACCACCCGTCCATCCACGCATAGATTGCCGACCGTCGGCGTGTCGCTGGTCTTGTCCACGCATGGATTGCCGACCTCGTCGCCCGCGGCGGAGCACTGTCCACGCATACGTTGCCGACGCTGGCTCTCTGGATAGGCCGTGGAGCGCGGCGGGCGACGTCCAGACCGGGCTAGACAAGGTGGTGAAGGCGCTGCGAGGACAAGCGCCCGGATCCGGGCTTGAGGTGCTAGGGGAGAGCGTCGGCAAGCCAGTGGGCCGCGCATAGCCGGCCGACCACGAGCAGTCCGTGCAGTCCAAGACAGTCGTGCCTGGTCAGCGCACGCATAAGTTGCCGACCGGACCGTTCGGGACGCCGCGCATAAGCGGCCGACGCAACGGCCTCGCGGGGTTCGCGACGCTCCCGAGCGGAGCTCATCACCAAGAGCGTGGCTACTCGCATAGATTGCCGACCGGCCGAGGTAGCCACCGGGTCGCGCAAGCCCCCAGGAGGCTGTTGACCTGCACAGATACCGCTGCAGGGCCCTACAACCACGCTCACGCATAAACTGCCGACCGCCCGGCACCGCTCTCGACCGCGGCTCGCCTGTGCACGCATACGGTGCCGACCGCATCGCGAGCACGGCTCTAACGGTGCGGCCCGTCGCATAGACGGCCGACCCGCGGCAGCAGGTTCGCGCATAGCTGGCCGACCTCTTGCGCATAGACGACCGACGAGATCTTGTTGTAAGCGCAGGTCAAAGCCCGTTTTTCGAGGTCCCCTGTAGTTCTTCCTGTAGAGAGAGATCCTGTAGGCCGTTCAGAGCAGCAACGGTCGCTCCACCCGACTGCTCCACCTAGGCTCTGCTCTCAGTCCTGGCGCTGAGGCGGACGACGGTCCCGATCGCCGGTCATTCGCCCTACTCCCACTCCCGCGCACCTGATCTCGACGGGGTAAGCGGGGGCGCGGTGCCTAGCGTCGGCTCCGGCGCCAAGCGGCCCCGGACCAGGGGCCTCGTCCGACTCCTTGAGCGAACCTGTCGCGGCACCCGCGGCCCTCCAACGAAGTAGTACGGGGGCTAGGACTGCTCAGAGGTGGCTGCAACGACTGGAGGGTGTCTATGCCGGCGTCAACGCTGTCAGTTCATGGCAGGATTGGAGAACGTAGCAGGTCAGACGGCTAGCGCGGATGGCTGCCGCCGCACTCGTGCATCCCGAGTCGGCAATCTATGCCCCCGCTCCAGCGGAGCTGGTCGGCAATCTATGCGTGCCTCGTGAGGTCATCTGCCGCGATCGCTTCGGAGTCAGACTTCGAGGTCTTCGGTCCATGGTCGGCCGCTTATGCGCGGACGAGACGTCCCAAGCCGGTCGGCCATCTATGCGTAGCTTCCGCCGGACTCGAGGAGCTGATAGTCGTACGTCCACGCACAGACCCCAGGGATCCGGTCGGCCATCTATGCGTGGCACTCGTACAGGCGGGAGGGACCCGTAGTCGACGGTCCGGTCGGCGATGTATGCGCACGCCCCCCCGCCTGATCTACTCGTCTTCGACAGGGTGCAGCGGCGGCTCAAGCGGTACCGTCCGCGGGGCCACGAGCTGCAATCAAGCTCTGACTCAGCAAGCCCCTGCCCACGCGTGCTTGCAGCTCAAAGTCGGCTTTGACCAGCGCTGATGACCGTCAACTTCCGGAAAGCTCCGCTTCTCGGAAGTTGAGTTCCCGGAAGTCGACCGCCGGCGGATGCCCGGGCTGACGCATCGACACCACCGGCGCCGCCGTGCACCTCAGCGTGCTCCTCGGGCCGACCACCGAGATCGCCGAGGCGGTGACCGCGCACAATCTGCGCATCTACGTCGAGCTCTCGCCGGGACTGAGGCTGCTGCTCAACTCAGCACCCCAGTGCTGCCTGTTGTCCGCTTACGAAGGCATCCCTTCAAGGCTGATGTCAGGCTGGCGAGATGGGCCCCGGGTTCGGAGAGAATGATTCGCCGCGGTGGCCGTTGCGGGGGCGGGCGGCGATCGTGACCGGCGCCAGCCGGCGAGCGGGGATCGGTTACGCGGTCGCCCGCCGGCTGCTCGGTATGGGAGCAAGCGTCGTGGTGCACCACCACGCCGGCCACGACGCCACTCAGCGGTGGGGCGCTGATGACGTGGGCGCGGTCCTCGACGGGCTCCGTGAGGTGCTGAGAGTCGAGGGTCCGCCGGGGGCGCGGCTGGTCGACGTGGGCAGCGACCTCGCCGTGCTGGGGGCGCCGGAGGCGTTGGTGGCCGCGGCCGTCGCCGAGTTCAATGGGGTGGACGTGTTGGTGGCCAACCACGCCCGCAGCGCCCCCGACGGCGGGTTGGGGGACTTGACCGCGGAGGTCCTCGACGGGCACTGGGCGGTGGACGCCCGGTCGGTGATCTTGCTGGTCCAAGCAGTCGCGGGGGCGCACACTCCGGGCCGAGCACCGGCGCGGATGGTGTTGTTGACCTCCGGGCAGCAGAAGGGTCCGATGCCTGGGGAGATCGCCTACGTCGCGGCGAAGGCGGCGCTGGCCGGGGTGACCGCGACGCTGGCCGACGAGCTCGCCGACCGCGGGATCACCCTGAACACCGCCAATCCCGGGCCGGTCGACACCGGGTACGCCACCGGTGCGGCACACGCGGCGGTCGCGGCCCGGTTCCCGGGTGGGCAGTGGGGCGAGCCGGACGACCCGGCCCGGTTGATCGCCTGGTTGTGCACCGATGACGCCCGCTGGGTCACCGGGCAGGTTATCGACAGCGAAGGCGGCTTCCGACGCCATTGAGCCCGTGAGGACAACTCCCGTTGACGAGACCGGCTCTCGTCGGAAGTGCCGCACTGACCAGGGTCACGACAGCTAGCGCCTTCTGCCGAGACGCGCGATGGCGAGGGCACTGAGGGCCCACACGATGCCGCCGACGGCGGCCACGACGGCCCACTCACCGGGCCGGAAGATCGAGACCGCGGTAGCGATCAGCGCGCACCAGCACGCGGTGACCCATTGCACAGGACGCCCACGAGCCCGGTCCGGATCCTTCGACAGCAGGATGGCGCGACGGAGGTAGGACGCCGCGACCCACGCCGCCGCCAACGCCGCGACCGCGATGAAGATGTACGAGAAGGTGCGCGGACTCGGCCCGCCGCGACTGACCTCGAGGTTGGGCAGATCGGCAGCGAACGCGCTCAGGTACAGGCCAAACGCAACCAGGCACACCGCCGAGCAGACGGCCGCAACCCACGCCGCCGCCCGCTCACGAGCGTCGACCGTCCTCCCCACGCTGTCGGTGCTGCCGGCGCCTGGAGTGGAGGAGTCGTGACTCATACCCGGGCCTCGGCGGCGTCTTCGAGCCGGTCCAGACGAGCCTGGACCACTCCACTGCGCACGAGCCCGCCGACGCCGAAAACGGCCAGCGCGATTCCCGCATATGCGAACAAGATCAGAGGTCCGGTTCCCCCGAGTCGGAGGCTCCAGAAACACCCGAGGATCGACAACCATGCGAACTGCAGGTGGGCGAGGCGGAGTCCATGTCGCGCCTGCCCCACCGCGGCGGCCTGCAGTTCTGGCGGGTCGACCGGCTCTCCCCGCAGCACGAGAGGCTGGAGTTCGGCGATCTCCCGCTCGGTGAACTGGGCCGGAACCGGGGGGAGGGTGATCGGACGCAGGAACGCGAGTCCGAGCAATACCGACGCGCTCAGCACGATCACTGCGCCGCTCACTGCGAACAGCCACTGGAAACTGATGCTCGGGGCGATGCGGGCCAGGACGGCCACCGTCACCGCGGTCGCCACGCCCAGCACGGCTCCGCGCCACTCAAGCGCCACGCGACGTCCGTAGAGCCGGTACACAAGATCCAGCATGACCGATCTGGCGTGATAAGACAGCGTCTGTCCGAGTTCCGCTCCACCGCGAGCGCGGCAACGGCTCGGTACGCCGTGCTGTCGGTGGGGAACGGGGCGCTTCCCGTCGTTGGCTCGCCTTCTGGCCCCGTGCAGGGCGAGCGCCCGAAGCCGGACGCGGCACACTCGCCGACACTGACATAGCCGCTGCACCCGGATTATCGGCTCCCGGGGTCGCGGCGCGGCCGACGCTTCGGGACCCGTCTCGTCACGCTGAGCAGGGCCAGCAGCACCGCGGCGAAGGCGAGTCCGACCACGATATGGAGCACAGCTAGCACCGACGCGATCTGGCCGGTCTGTACCGCGGCTCCGCTGACTAAGAAGGTCAGCTCTGCAAATCCCGACCAACTGAAGAAGAACTGGTGCCAGCGCACCGCCCGGTCCTCTACCCGCGCCGAGCGCCACAGATAGAGCCCCCGCCCGCTCATGAGCACGACCTGCGCGACCAGAACCACCACAAGCACCACCGAGCGCGTCGACCCTGGGGCCACGGCCAGCATCACCACGAACCCGACCGCACCGCTGCGGTGAATCGCGCTGCGATCCGCCAGAACCTCGGCTCCGGGTAGGGGTGCGGTTTGTAGGCCACGGGAAGGACTTTAGGCGGACGCGCCGCGCCGCCTCGAGCCTCACGGAGGTGAAGCTTGAGTGTCGGTCATTCCCGTCCTCGAGATTCGAGCTAGGTCGACTGGGTCCGATCGTTGGACCGGTGTCGATTCTTGAACAGCAACACCGTCAAGATGGCGATCGGTATCGCCACCAGAGCGAAGGAGATCACTCCTCCCCAGTCGATGGGCTGCTGAAGGAATTGGAGCGCAACCAACAGGACGGCCAACACCAGCAACATCGCCGAGAGCTTCCAAGAGAGATACCAGGGCTGCGCTTCGCTCATGCTCGTCCTTCAGGCCGATGGGGAAAGGTCTGCGTGGCAGGGGTGTTCCTGTTAAAGAAGAGCGATCACGAAGGCGAGGAGGAGAACGGCGAGGAATGCGACCAGCAGAAACGTGCCGCGTCGACCGGCAAGAAGCCTGCGGTCACCGAACCAGCGTCCACGCCGAGGTCCACCGGGGTCACCACCAGGCGGAAATCCGAGCCCACCAACGATGGACACCACCCCTTCCCAGAGTGCTAAGGAGGCTTGCGGGCTCAGCGGCGGCACCCTGCGGAGATCCAGTATGACTGGCCAAGCCCGAGAAGGCATCGCTTGTCCGAGTCGGAAGGCCGCATCCGATAAGGCTCTGTATGTCAGCACCGCTGGCACCGACCGTCTCCGACCGCCCCGGTCAGGGTTGCTCGAGCTCAGCGATGGCCCGGCGGACCTCCTCGAGGTCCTCACGGGCGTACTGGGCGCGGGCACGGGTGAACGCCGACCAGTGCAGACCGAGGACCGCACGGGCGCCGGCGTTGTCGGTGCCGAGCAGCGCCGCCAGCGCTTCAGTCGCAGCCGCCGAGTCCGCTGCGGCCGAGATGACGGCACTCACCTCATCCCGTCGATCCACCGCCGAGACCGCGGCCTCGAGGACGTGCAACCGCTGCCGGGCCATCTCCAGCTGATCGGCCCGGTCCTTGTCGGTCACCCCGCGAGCATGCCAGTGGCGCGGTCGTACCAGCTTGGCGGTGCGGCATCGCCACAGAGCAGCGGACGGCCGCTCCCGGAATCGTGTGGGGCGCTGCCGGCCGACGATTCGTACGAGGCTGGCAAGCTCCACGGGCATGGTGGACGCGTGGGAGCGAATCGCGGCCTGGTGCTCCGAGCATGCCCCCGAAACAGCAGCCGCCATCCGGCCCTCTGTCGGCGAGAACACGTTCAACGAGGTGCATCGAAGTACGTTCGCGCCGTGGCCGGAGCCTCTGTGGGCGTTCTACCGTTGGTGTGACGGCACGGATCGGACCCCCGCGGGCTACCTGTTCCCCGGATTCCGGCCGCTGCCGTTGCTGGAATCCCTCCAGGCCTGGCGAACCCTGATGAGCGTGTTCTTCCCGGCCACTGCGCCCCCCTCGAGTACCCCGCAAGACGAGCTCGAGCGCGCTTTCACCGGACAGCTCAATGCGCTGTACAACGGCGACGATGCGGAGTTCCACGCGGCTGTCGCCGCGCCGGCGGGCTCCCCGACCGGAGGGTTCCTGCCGGTCCTGTTGCCGATCGCGGAGGACCAAAGCGGCAGCTTCCTGGTCTGCGACCTCCGCCGGAAGCCTCGAAGTCACTACGGGGCGATCGCGGTGTTCGACGGCGACGAGGGCTACAGCCGACCGGCGCCGTGGCGCAGCTTCACCGCGCTGGCCACGGCGACGGCCACCGCACTGAGGACTGGGGACCTCGTCGCGGGAACCCGGCGGCGCCCGGTGGCTCTCGGCGGGCGGCTGACGTGGACCAGCGCGGAACTCGATCCCCTCGACCATCGCGGCGGGGTCACCGCCGACCTCACCCCGGGGGCGGCATGGAAGCGGCTCCCGGGTACTGACCTGCAAGTCAAAGCCTTGATGGTCGAGGGCCGGGTGCAGCTGTCATACCGCCGCACCCCGAGCTGACATGCCGCGCGGCCTGGGCGACAGCACAATGTCCGAGCTGCGTCGCCGCTGCTGGACTTCCGGACTTCCGTAAGGTTGCGCAATCTCCGGGGGTCCATGAGGTGCCTAACGGTCGGCGCGAGGGCTGCGAGTGGCCCCACCCCGTCGCGTGCCGACGATTCAGCGGGCGGCGTGAGGACGGCTGATGGGCTCGTGTCGTACGAGCGCCACGAGAGTGAGCAAGATCGTTGGGGAGAGGCGAGCTCCGCGACTGCGATTCGAAGACTGGGGCCGGCGCGAAATCGGGAACGCATCTAATCCTGGGACAGGTGCAACTGAGCAAGCAATGCGTGGTCGGCGCCGAATGCTTCGACGAGGTCCGGTGGCCCGAGCGTGGCTGTCCCACCGACGAACAGCTCGGTTCGCCCGTCGGGGTGTGTCGCAACACGGGTGAGTTCGTAGGCGACGCCGTGGACGTCGGTGACGATCACGGTGGTGCTACCGGCGGCGGCTCCCACAGCGAACGCGCGATGGACGCGGAGGCGATCCGGGCTGTAGCCCGTGGCCGACCACACGCTGATCGCCTCGGTCCGTGAGAAGGCGCCGAGCGAGACCGATCCGCCGAAGCCGGGATGAGGGGGCCAGGTCCGGAAGCGCACCGGGTTCTCGGGCTCGTCGGGAACGGCGTAGACCTCCCATCCACCGCCCTCAAGGTACGACCCGGACGCCACGAGGGTCATCCCCGCGAGCTGCCCACCGAAAGCGCGTCCCTGCCAGATGGCGTGGTCCATCACTCCGACCTTGCCCGACAGCCGTCGCGGCTCCCGAGCCGGGGAGGTGGCAGCCCGAGCCTCACAGTTCCCAGCCGACAACCGACCGGTGCGGAACTCGTCCGCATCGCGACCACGGTCGTGCACGCCCTCGCAGGTTGGCACGGCGACGGCCACGCCGCCTGTCGCCGACCGACTCCCTGGATGAACCGCCCGCTTGGATGATCACAAGAGCGGGTCGCAGGGGTCGACCGGAGTGGCATCCAGACGAGGTTCGGCGACTACCTGGTCGACGAGGACACGCGTTCCGCCCAGGTAGGTGCAGTGCTCGAGGTCGGTGTCGGAGGCGACGAACCAGGCGCGGCTCTCCGGCCACCACAGGTCGGGGACCTCGGTGGTGATCGCGGGTATCGGTGTCCGGTGGCGCCAGGGGTAGTCGAGGTCGCCGAGCACGAGGGCGTCGCCGAGCCCACCGGTGTAGAGCACGTAGCCGCGGTGCGGACGTCGCGCGCGGGGCCCGTCGCGGACCTTCGCGGGTACCGGGAGCTCGTCGGGTTCCGGGCTCAGGCCGTGCGTGGCCGGGTCGGTGCTGAAGGTGACGATGCCGCCCCAGACCCAGCCGTAGCCCTCCCACGACGCGAACCAGCAGCGCTCGCCCGCACCCGTGTACGAGCGCAGGACCTCGACCAGCACAGCGGCGCTCTCGACCCGGTGCGGGTGGGAGATTCGGGCGTAGGCCTCGAACCCGCTCGGCACCAGCGAACTCACTTGGTTCGCGCTGAACTCGCTGACTCTCTCGTTGACCCAGTCCAACGCCGCCGGCTCGACCACCCACTGCATGTTCTCAGCCTCTCCCTGTGCGCTGGGCGGTTGTCCACGTCATCGTCTTAACGAGGCAAGCCGATAACGCCAGATGGTGTGACAGGCCGGGCGTCAGCGCGGCGGCGGGGTTCCCGGCGGCAGGACGGTCCCGATCTGCGCACGGTCGCGGTGCCACAGGTCGTCTTGGCTGCGCCAGTCGGTCGTCTCGAGGACCCGGCCCTGCTCGTCGAGATGCGTGATGGCGGAGACGTGTTCGGGGCCCTCGACGACCGCGAGGAAGAGCCGGGCGTCGTTGGCCGGGTCGTCGACGAGCAGGTCGGCCGCCACTCGGCGCTTTGTCCCGTCGGCGGCGCCGGCGAGGGAGACCTCGACGGCCGCGACGGTGCCGGCGGTCAGCCGGCACCAGAGCCGACCCTGACTGTTCGAGGCCCCGCCCCAGGTGGGGACCAGGGTGCCGTCGTGGTCGCTTTGCCGCCCGGCGACGCCGGTGAGCTGGCGACCGTGCGGGGTCACGATGAACACCTCGGCGGCCAATTCCCCGGGCACTGAGCCGGATGGGTCGGGGTAGGCGGCGTAGGCGACGGTGGCGTGGTGGCCGGCGGGGAGCTCGGCGCCGCCGAGCACCGGCAGGTCTGGATGCGGGCTGTCCCGCAGCCGGTCCGCGCCGTGCTGGACGCGCAGGTCGTCCTCGGGGGGCAGGAGCTCAACAGCCCGAATCGTGGGCTGGACTGGGTCTCCGGCTGCGTGCGGCATCTGGGCACTCTCGCAAAGGTCCGTCGCGGCCTTGCGAACGAGATCTAGGCTGAGGGCGATGACCTCAGGGCCGGTTGATCCTCGAGCTGCGCAGCGGGTGATGGTTCGGACTGTGCCCTGGCGCGTCACCGATCACCCGGTGGTCGCGGAAGGCGACATAGCCAGCAGCGAGGACGTCTGGCTCCTTCGACTGGGAGGAACACCTGAGCTCGTCCAGGCCCACGCCGTCGTCGGCGGTCGGGGCGGCGCCATCGCCGTAGGCGCATCAACCACCCGCAGCGTCGACGAGCTCAACTTCGGATGGGCCTCGCACCACGGCAGCCACACCTGCGTGTTGCTGGCCTTCCTGACCGGCCCCGGAATCGAGCGAATCGATGTCGCGCTGACGAACGCCTCCCCTCGGGTTCTGCGTCCGATCTACCGGCACCCCGACCCGCCGGCCGCCTTCTTCCTCGACGACTTCCAGCACGTCTCGGTGCACCACGCGACCGGCTACGACCACGCCGGCGAGCAGGTCGCGACCGCCGATCTCAGCAACATCGACCTCAGCGGCCGCGTGCGGGTCGTCGGGCCGGACAACCGCCTCGAGTGCTGACGACGCGGCTGGCCTCGGGAGAGCTGGCCGACTGGTGTGCCCGCCGGCTAGCTGATCCGCTCGGCGGTGAACGTCTGGCGGCGCAGGTCGCGGCCGCCGTGAGGGGCTGCGACTCTTTAACGCCGCCGGCGGGCTGCACGGCTGGTCAGGCCGGGATCGCGGAGTTGGCGATCACGCAGCGGCTCGCCTTCGCCGTCGAACCCGCCCCGCCCTACTACGCGCTGCTCGGCGCCCACGCCGCCAAACTCGTCGGGGTCGCTCGCGCTCACGGCGCTGCGGGGACCTTCCCGACTCACACCCCGCTGCCGGTGGTGGTGCGCATCCGGCGCCTCGACCGCCGACCCACCCCGATCGGCTGGATCGACGCCGCGTCCCCCACCGGGTGGAAGACCTACGAGCAGGAACTGTTCGGCCCGATCACCCTGGCCTCCGACCCGCCGGCCACCGAGGACCGCTGCGACCGTGGCCAGCAGTGGCGCGGTGCCGCGAGCGTCTTCGGGCTGTCCGCGTGGCTGGCTGACGCGTTGCGCTTCGCTGCACGGCCTGGCCACCTCGCCGACCCTGCCCTCGACAGCCGCCCTTTGGGCGTCCCGGTCACCGAAACCTCCCTGGCCGCGGCCTGCGTCACCCTCGCGACCTGGGAGCAGGCCTACCGCATCGAGGGGTCCCTGCCCGACCGTGTTGTCGGTGACGGAGCGGACCCGCCCGACGTTGCCGCCGCCGTCCGGTCCGTTCTCGGCTCGGCCGATCCCGCCGTCGTAGCCGACGGCGAGGCCATGGCTCGCCTCGCCGCGGACTCTGGCGCCCTCGGCGCGCTGCGGGCTCTCGCGGGGACCGCGTCGTCGCGAGTTCCGCTCGGGCGCGATGGACCGGTCCCCTTCGGCTACGCCCGCCCGGTGCTCGTCCCGCACTGGGCCGACGCCGCCGCGGTGATCGGCGACGCCGGCACCCCCGGCGGCACCACCCTGCTCCACGTCGTCGCCACCGGTACGCCGACCCCCGACCGGGTCGCCGCCTGGTGTCGACAGCTATTGGCTCAGTGCTGGCTGGACGGCCACGACCTGTACCGCATCGGGCGAGCGGCGATCTACTTCGCCCGCCACGGACAACTCCTCACCTGGACCACCGCGCACCTCGCCGCGCACCTCGCTGGGGTCGACCCCGGCGACACGGCTGCCCTCGATCTCCTACGCGAGGAGTTCCGGACGCTGGCCATCCGCGCCGCCAGCGGCGATGGCGCCGACCCTCGCTGGCTCCAGCCCGCTCCACCCGGGGAGAACGCCACCACCGCCACCCGCGAGCTCCACCAACAAACCCTCGGCCCATAGCCCACCGGGCACCCCGGAGCGACGGTCGCTGGCCCGCAGCCTCGCGGAGGCGCGGCAAGCAACCTCATCAACTCACGACGAGATGCGTACGGACCTTCTCGATGTTGCCGCGGGCGCGTCGCGGGCCGAGCGCGGCGATCCAGTCCCGCAGCGTGGCCGCGACTGGCCGGGGCAGGTGGGCGCGACGGGATTCGACGAGCCCGTCCACCGAGGTGATCCGGTCCATCACGTCCGCCTCGTCGGCCCACTCCGCGAACACGGCCTCGATCGTTAGATGCTCCACGTCCCCGTAGTAGAAGGCGCTGCTGAAAGCGGTCTGGGTCCAGCCGGTCGGCTTGCCTGGCATCGGGCGGCGGAACCGCTCGAACAGGTCGTGCTGCACCTCGGCCTCGGTGACCTGCGGTGGCAGCCCGGTGATGACCAAGACCCGGCCCCGCCGGTCGTCGACGACCGTGGTCCGCGCAGCGAGCAGCAGCTCGACCGGCTCACCACGCAACAGATCCTCGACCCGGCCCTCCACGGTGCATCCGGTGGGGAACACCGGGCCGCCGACCACGGCCGCCACCTCGGAATCCGGGAGCCCGGGGTCGTCGATCAGCCGTGTCGCGGCGTCGAGGACGCGCGCGGCGTCGAAGGGCGGCTGCTCGCCGCCCCGGGTCATATCCCCGTTGGTCAGTCCGATCGGCAGCCCCAGCGCGGTCCCAGCGCCGTCGTGCAGCACGATCCGGCCGAGCGCGGTCAGCCGACACTCGGTGTAGAGCGGGTCCGCCGGCGGGTTGTCCATGAAGCCGAAGTTCCCGCGCCCCTCCAGCAGCCGCAGACCGGCCGCCTCGGGCCCGACAATGGCCACGAGCAGCGCATACAGCTCCGAGCGGGGCCCGGGTGTGCCCGCCGCCTCCAACTCCTCGAGGACTGTCAGCGAGCGCACGAACCCCTCCGCATCGCCCTCCAGACGGCCCACCGCCGCAACCACGGCCTGCTCGACGCTGTCCACGACAGGCACCCTGTCATCCCGCGCCGGGCCCCCGCCGCCGGGCGCGGACCGGGGAGGCGCCCGGGGAGTCAGGCCGCCGCTCCCATCTGCACACACACTGGTCAACTTCCGGAAACACACCCACATTCCGGAAGTTGACCCGGCGCGCCTCCCGCACCCCGCCGACGCCCTGGTCGACCCTTGCCGCAGCACCGCCCGGGGAGGCCAGATGGACCGCACGGCCGCGTTCAGGACGACGCCCAGGAGAACGGCGAGGGCTGTCGGCGGCTCAACCACCGACAGTCGGGCCGACGAGCGCGGGGCAGTGGGCCGGGCAGCGGGTCAGGCCAGGCCGACGCGGGCCCCGCACCCGACCGCCTCCCGCAGCACGGCGGGCCGGGCGGTGGTCTGCTCTGGCTGCGGCCGGGCGGGCAGCACCCGTGACGAGGCCGCAGACCTCGCCGTCGACTGGCTCGTCGTCGACATCAGCACCGACCCTGCCCCGGGGATCGCGCACATCGCGCGGTTCCACCAGGCGTGCCGGCCCGCCGGGGTCCCCGGCGAGCTCGCCTGCGCCGGCTGTGGCGACGGCCCTCTGCTCGACCCCACCCTCACCGCCGTCCTCGCCGGAGCCCCCGGCGCGGTGGACCTGTTCACCGCCGCCGCGCTCACCGGCTGGCTCGACGCCCACGGCTGGACCGGCGACCCCCACCTTGTTGCCGGGCCGGCCGCCGAGCTTGAGGACCCGGACGCGGGGGAGGGGCCACGCTGCCCCGCCTGCTCACCCCGACCCACCTGGTCTCGCACGTCGGCGGCCGTTGGGGCGGCGCGATGACCATCACCATCACCGTCCGCGCCTGCACCCTCGTCGAACTTCAGGCGGCGTCACCCGAGCTTGACTGGACTCCGGTCTGCCGGCTCGACCCGGGCCTCGACGGCGCCGGCGAGCGCGTCCGGGCCGCCGCCCTCGGCGAGCTCGACGACACCGCCTTCGCAGCGGTGCGCGCCGAGCTCCCGAGCGCGCCCGGGCTCTACGCCTGGACCACGGCCGGAGCCGGCGGACGCGGCCTGCCCGGGGAGGAGGCAGTGGTCTACCTCGGGGTCGCCGCCGGTCGCCACGGTCTCGCCGACCGCCTCGGCAGCGAGCTGCGCTATGTCCGCAACGGCACCGGGCGCTCCGCGCGCTGGCGCCAGGAGCACTACCACGGCCACCCCCGCACCATGCTCGTCCTCGACGCCCACCCGCTGTACGCGACCACCGCCGACGGGTCGACCGCGCGGCGACTCGAGCGGGAACTGCTCGCCGTCACCGGCTACGGCACCGGACTCACCCCGCTGGCTAACGGCTCGAGCTGGCGCAGCAGCACCTCGCATCAGATCGAGGCCCGCAGCGCCGCCTGGGGCCGCGCTGAGCAACCTATGAGGGCGAAGTCAAGGTGGGTTGCTCCGGTGGGTGGGCGTGCGTCATCGCCTCGCCGGGACCGGCGAGTTGAGCTTGTTGGTGGTGGTGATCGACGGCGTCGTGGTGGCGG
>NZ_JAJNDA010000044.1 GCF_021026295.1 Actinomycetospora soli | reverse complement strand
GCATCGCCTCCGCCCGATGCAGGCGCCGGATCTCCGCCCAGTCCTCCACCTTCAACACCCCTTCCCATCGGCAAGGGGGTCCAGATTCACCCGTCGCAGAGGGGTCAGGATTCAGGCGTCGTCAGCAACAGGCAAGTCTCGGCAGGATTTGTCTGCCGGTGGACTGCCCCCTACCGTGCGGCCGTGGCTGTCGGTTCCCGAAGTCGGCTGCACGAACTCCCGAAGGTCGCTGCACACGCCCCGCGCCCCTCGGTGTCCGGGAGGTCCGGACCCAATCCGGTGTAAGCCCACACACCGAGCTGAGGGCCGCTGCTCGACATTGCGGTGGTGGGGACCTTGATCTGCGGGGGCGACGTCAACAGCCAGGACTGGACCCGGCCTTGTGCGGCGCGCGCCGGGCTGTCCGAGCTGCTGGGTGACGCGGACCGGCGGTTGGTGAACCTCGAGGGCCCGCTGTGCGGCACCTGCGGGGCCGGTATCGACACCCAACCAAGCCGAACTGGACCTACGCCAATCCCCGCCATGATCGACGGCCTGACCGCGGTCGGGATCGACGTCGTCAACACCGCCAACAACGTCACCTTTCCCGCCGACGCCGCCATCGCGAGCCTCGAGGTCCTCGACCAGTCCGGCATCAGGCACTGCGGCGACGAGATCGACCTCGACGCAGCGCACGTCCCCGCCCTCGCCGACCTCGGGGGACCTTCGGGTTGCGGTCCTGGGCTACAGCTCACTTCCGCCACCGCATTGGCGCGAGGCGCAGACGTCAGCCGAGTAGCTTGCGAACTTCGCGGGCGAGGTCGACCGAGGCGTCAATCTCCAGCTTGCGGTTGGTCAGGCTCTCGACGTTGATCCCGAACGGCAGCCCGAGGCGCCGGCAGTAGGCGATCAGGGCGCGGGCGTTCAGGACGCACTGCTCGTAGGACGCCGAAAGTGGCTCTCCGCGGGTGATCTCGGCCTGCAGCCAACGCGGGACCTCGATCCCGAGCCAATTCATGAACTCCAGCGTCTTGGCCGACCCGCACGCCGACAGGGTCAGCACCACCGCCCTGGGCTCGCGTCCCGCGTCGCGGCAGCCGTGGGCATAGTCAGACAGCAGGTCGCGGGTGTGGTCGAGGTCGTAGCAGACTTGCGAGACGAAGAACTCGCACCCGGCGTCCTGCTTTCGCTGCATCCGCCCGTGCTCCGACCCCGACGCCGCGTGCCGCTCTGCGATGGCCACCCCACCCATCCGCGGCGCGCCCGACAGCCCCGCGTGCAGCCGGTAGGCCTCCGGCAGGGTCGTCCGGACCGTCTGGTGCCGGGACGCCGCACCCACCAACACGGTGAGCACCCGTTCGCGGTCGACCGCGGAGAGCCAGGCGTCGAGCTCGGGACCGGTGTATTTGGCGACGGCGCGGTAGACGATGACCGGGCCGGCCCAGTCGGGGAGGTAACCCTCTAAGAAGTGGGCCGGGTCCATCATCGGCAGGAACGGGAACGGCCGCGGGGCGTCACTGCGATCGGCTTCGGCATCCACGTCGTAGAGGATCAGCCCGTCGACCTCTATCGACCGCAGCCGGGCCAGCGCGGCGGCGGCGATGTCAGCAGCCTGGGCAGGGGTACTGGTCTGCCGCGGTGGGGTCAGCCCGTAGAGCAGAACCCCGTCGCGCGCCCGAGCCAGCAGCTCACCAGCGGTCGTCGCCCTCGCGAATTCCATGGTCTCACCTTGGCAGCTACCCGAACCTCCAAGTCATGCGCGCCCTGCTCGCGCTGGGCGTGCTCAGGGGCGTAGGTGCCGAAGTAGCCGCGGACCAGTCGGTGCGGACGCAGCAGTGGTTGCGCGCTTCTGTCTCCTTGCGCCGGGACTCAACGAAGTGCACTCGTCCTCCCGAGCTGGCGCGCCGACTGCGCCGAGACCGTCACTGAATCCGCCGCCCGTCCTGCCACGCCTGCTCCAGCCGCCGGAGCTGGCGGCGGGCCCACAGCGCGACTGCGAGCATCAGCGGTCCCCCGAACGCCCAGACCACCCCCGTCAGGGAGGCAGTGCTCGTGGACGTGGCGGGCAGACCCGCGAACACGGAGGCTCCGAACAGGTAGACCGACGGCAGATACCACTGCCCGGCCCACGCCGTCAGCCGCTGCGCCGCCACCAGCGCCAGCCGCCGCTCGGCCGGCGGGACCGCGGTGCGGACCGCGCGGCGCACCAGCCGCCGCTCTCGGGCGTCCACCGCGCGCAGCTCCGGACGAACAGCGCGAGGGCGAGAGCGACCGCGACGACGAACGACCACGGGCACCACGAGGTGGACGTCGACAGCGCCGCGAACCCGATGAACAACCACGGCAGTCGCTCCCCATTCCGCGAACACTTCCGCCGAGCCCAGCAACCCGGTCGGCACGCTTCG
Source organism: Actinomycetospora soli (assembly GCF_021026295.1). Taxonomy (GTDB): domain Bacteria; phylum Actinomycetota; class Actinomycetes; order Mycobacteriales; family Pseudonocardiaceae; genus Actinomycetospora; species Actinomycetospora soli. The sequence continues at coordinate 14,721 of NZ_JAJNDA010000044.1, read as the reverse complement.
TCGCTCCCGGACTGCGACCTTCACGGTCTGGCGCTCCGCGCGGGACAAGGGTCGCCGCGCGTCACGAATCTCCCGGCCTTGCGTCATCTCGTCCTTCGTCCGCGGAGCAGCGACAGCCATGAAGAACAAGTCCAAGACCAGGCCGGCACCGAGAAGGACGAGCAGCGGCCACCGCGAGCCGGCGAAGACCACTCGCAAGACCGCGACCGTCGCCGCGCCCCCGACACCCGCCCGCTGCCAGGCCTGCGACGAGTGAATTCATGACACTAGGTCGGTTCCGGAATCGCCAGGCGCAATCCAGCCCGCTTTCACCACCCCGCTCCACCGCCGAGAGCAGCTCCGCTTCCTTCTGTCACACACACGGTCCTGGTCAGGACCTCCGCAGGGATGTGCAATCCGAGTGGCCCGTGGTACGCAGCAGCCGTGGACGATCTGATGGTGCGCCGCTAGCGTGCGTCGGGTGGGACACTTCGAGCTGGCACAGGTGAACGTCGCGACGCCGTCGACCCCGCTGAGCTCGCCCGAACTGGCGTGGTTCACCGACGCCCTCGATGCGGTCAACACCGTCGCCGACGCTGCGCCGGGATTCCGGTGGAGACTCCAGTCCGAGGCGGGCGACGCGACGTCCCTGCGCGTCTTCGACGACGACGACATGATCATCAATATGTCGGTCTGGGCTTCGCTTGAGGCGCTGGCCGACTTCGTCTATCGCGACCCGACCCACGTCGCGGTCCTGCGCCAACGTCGCAAGTCGTTCCCGCCACTGGCCGAGGCCCACCAGACTCTGTGGTGGGTGCCGGCCGGACACCGACCGTCGATCACCGAAGCCGAGGAACGCCTGTGCTGGCTTCGCGATCACGGGCCGACCTCCTACGCGTTCACCTTCAAGACTCCGTTCCCGGCATCGGGCAAGAACGAGGCCACCACGGCCGACGCCGGCTGGTTCTGCCCGGCGTAAACGATCGCTGACGGTCGCTGCACCAGCGAGCAGGTGGACGGGTGGTCCTCCGCAGTAAGTCGGCGCGCTTGGCTCTCGGGTGCTTCCTCGAGGTCAACGTCCTGCTGGGCCGATCTCGGCCCACTCCGCCGGGCCGTCGTTGCCGGACCGCGTCAGTGGGTCAGCCGGTGTCATTGGAGCGGCGCAGTGGACACCGGTGGCGGGCCGAGAGCCTCTCTCGAGCCACCACCCCGAGGCGCAGCGAGCGCAAGGAGACATCCCCCGACGGGGCACGGACGAAGATCGCCAACGCCAGCGCTCGTCCTCCAAGGTCCCGTGCCGCATCATCACCTGTTGGCGCCTCGCGCCGCGACGGTCCACCGTTCGTAGTTTCCGCCCGAATGTACGGCGTGCAGCTGGTCGGCGAGGTTGACAGCGGTGCATACGTGGTTGGGTATCACCCGGATCGTGTCGCCGAGCTCGGGTGATGGTTGTTCGAGACCGAGGGTGACGGTGGCGTGGTGTTCGGAGAGTGCGGTGATGCGCGCGCCAGGACGATCAAGCAGCCTGCCCCCACCGCTGATCCAGGCTGGTTGATCGGCTCCGAGGACCTTGCTGCCGGCGTCGAGCACGATGGTGCCGGGGCGGGCGGACACGACGGTGGCTTCGACCCAGAGGGCTACCTCGTCGGTGGTGATGGTGCCGAGCTCGAGTTGCTGGGCGTCGCCGAACACATAGACCCCGGGGCGGAGTTCGGTGAGGCCATCTCTGGTGTACCCGGCGGTCGGAGTCGATCCGCCTGAGAGCACTCGGGGTCGTATCCCTGCCTGGGTCAGCGACGACGCCGCTTCCTGCAGGGCCGCCGCCTCGTCGGCTGCTGCCTGGGACGGTCGTGTGGGGGCATAGCCGTGTCCGGGGAAGGTGAACACGCCCGCCACCTCTAGACCGGCGTCGCTTGCAGCTCGCGCGATCTCACCGGCCTGTCCCGGATTCACTCCGGTGCGGTGGTGGCCGCTGTCGATCTCGACCAGCACTTCGGTCGCGCCTGCGACGGCAGCGGCGAGCTGCCTGGCGCCGGGCGCCGAGTCGACCGCGACCCGGATCGCCGCTCGTTCGGACAGGGCACGCAGCCGCCGGGCCCGCTCGCCGACCACCCACAACGGGTAGGCGATGAACACGTCATCGGTGACTCCCGCGTCTACGAAGACCTCGGCCTCGCCGACCGTGGCCACCGTCAATCCGACGGCTCCGGCGGCGACCTGTCGTCGCGCGATCTCCACGCATTTGTGGGTCTTCGCGTGCGGACGCAGGGCAAGGCCCTGGCGTCGTGCCGTAGCCGCCATCGCGGCGATATTCCGATCCATCGCCTCCACGTCGACCACCGGCACGGGGGTCTGGCCCGAGGCGGGCATCCTTGCCTCTCCGACGCTCACGGTCCCCCATGCTCCCCTGGGGCCATCCGCGCGCGTTGCGGGGACTGAGTGTCGCTTCTCGGGGCCGGCTGCACGATTGACCGGCCTGGGTTGGGCGGGACGATCGGGCACCGTGTGCGCGGTGGCCGCGCCCAAGACGCTGCGTGTGCGAGCATCGCTACCCCCGTAAATCGGTCTGTGTTCCGGAGTCGGATGCGCTCAGCACGTCGACCGAGGTGGCTGGCGGCCAGCTCAGCTGCTCATGGGTTACGGGCCAGATCGGCACGAGTGCGCGTACGAGTTCTGGCGAGGCCTGCGGTTCGAGGGCCAGGCCGTCGGCGGCAACGGGGGAGCCGAACACGTCGAAGGCGACACCGAGGAGCCGGATGCGCGCCTGGTAGACGGCCAGCTCGCGGATGCTGGATCCGTCGTGGATGCGCGCGGTGCGGGGCTCGAAGCTGACCCCGCCGAGGTGCTCGCCATGCTGGGGATTGATTGACATTGCGCTGCGCCCGATCCGAATCCAGCAGGTGGCGGGCGGGTCGACCTCGCCATAGAACTCCTGGATGTGTTCACGCGGTACTCGCTCGGCGCCATCGATCGCGCACGCGACGATGAGGGTCTTGTATGCCCACCGCGCCAGGATGAGTTGCTGGTCACGGTCCAGAACGATGCATGTACCGTCGGCGGCGTCGATCAGGCTGGTCAGTACCGGTCGGGCGGAGGTCTCGAGCCGGCTCATCCAGCCGTTGTTGCACGGCCGACAGAACGCCGAGACGGTCCTGGTGAACGGGCCCCCGATGCGGGTGATCGGTGTCCGGGTCCAGTCGGTGCTGGCCACTCGCACCCCTGACCCATCGTGGCCCCGCCGGCGTAGCCAGTCCGGAAAGATGTGCTCCTCGCTGCGGGGCCCTCCGCCACAAAACAGGCAGTGGAACGGCGCAGGCCGTTGGCCGGCTCGTCCTCCGCGGCTGACTCGACCACGCCTGCTCATGGTGTCTCCCGTTTCGTGGACAACGGCCCCCGACGGCCAGCCTGCTGTTCGCGCTTCGGCAGGACGTCGGTGCTGCGTGTTCAGGTCAGCCAGTGGGTGGGGTTGGCGGCGTCGAAGGTCCGGGCGGCGTCGACGTAGGGGTCCATGGAGGCGCGGGAGCGCCAGCGGCCGTGGCGTTGGACGTCGCGTTCGGGGACGCCGGCGGCGATGGCTTCGGTGGCGAACCCGCGTCGGAGGCTGTGCCCGCCCCACAGGTCGGCGTCCTCGAGCCTGGCCGCCTTTGCGCGGCGTTTGATGATCCCGGCGATGGAGTTGCGGTGCAGTCCGCCGGTGCGGGGGCGGCGGCCGTAGCGGTCTATGCCGCGCCAGGCGGGGCCCTCGAGGATGCCGTGGGAGCCGAGCAGGTCGCGCCAGCGGGTCCAGGCGACACCGGCGTCGAGCAGCGTCGATTCCTCGCTCTCCTCCCCCAGCACGTCCTCTCGAGACGGGGCGGCGATGCCGATCGTCGTGCCGGTGCCGTGCTGGTCGTTCTTCGACCGAGACAGGTGCACCGAGAGGCCCTGCCCGGAGGGGTGCAGGTCGGCCATCTGCAGCCGGGCGAGGTCGTCGGTCCGCAGCGCCGCCTTCCACCCGATCAACAGCAGCGCGTGGTCCCGGGCGTCGGCCAGCACTTCCTCGGGGCGCAGGAGCCGGAGGAGTTCGACTAGAGGTTCGCGGCGGGCGGCGGCGCGGCGGCGGGTAGGGGCGACGCCGGGGTGGCGGCGGATACCGGTGATGGTCCGACGCACCGCTTCCGCGCCGGTGGGGTTGTCGAGCTGCGCGGTCTGGTGCACCACCGAGATCGCCGCCAGATACCCCGACAACGTCCCGGGGCGCAGGCCCTCCCGCTCACACACCTGCCCGGCCACCACCGCGCTCGGAGGATCGGAAGGCGTGGCCGATCGCCAGACCGGGGCGAGATCGGCCAGGAACCGCGCCACGGTCAGCGGGTCCGCCGGCAGCGCCCGCTCCTCCGCCGCGGCGCACCACGACTCGAAGCGGCGCCACTGCCGCTCGTAGGCCGACCACGTGTTCGCCGCCCGCGCCCCCCGGGCGTACGACTCGGCTCGCGCGGTGAGTTCGTCGCGGAACTCGAGCACCGTGCCGGCCTCATCCCCAGACACAGCAACGGCGGCCCGCTTAGGCAGCTCTGCGGCGGTCACCGGAGGAGGTTCTCATCGCGGAACGGTCGAGTTCGGTAGGCGCGCCGCACCGACAGTGCAGATATTGACGTTATGCACCGTTGACCCTTCGAACGGGTCCGGAAAAGACGTAAAGCCTGACTAGACACTTAGCGCGGTACCCTCGCGCTCGTGGTCGCCGTCTACCCATATGTCGGGAGCCGAGAGCGGGACGCGGCCCTGCGCCGGATCGCTGCCCGGCACCTGCGCTGCGAGGATTCTCGCTGGTCAGAGGCCGGATGCGAGGGCGACGACCCGGCCCGCGACGTCCTGGACTACCTGCGTCGCCACCACACCCGGCTGCCCCGCGCGGTGTCCAGCGAGGACACCCGCGACGCCCTGGTGCTCAGTGCCTGGATCTACTGGGAGGAGCGCCGACGGGAGCGGGATCTGCTGCGCCGCGCCCGCGGGTACGGGCACTCCCTGGGCGAGCTCGGCGCCTTCCTCGGGCTGAACACCCGCCAGGGCACCTACGACTACCTCGACCGGCTCGAGGCGCTCGTCGAGGCCCACAGCACCGACCAGGCACGCCAGCAGCGGGTGGCCGACGAGCGCGTGGAGCGTCAGCGCGCGGCGGACGGGGCCGTGCGCGACGCCGAGCTGCTCGCCGGCCCGCTTGCGACGTCGACACTGGCCCCCGCCGACGACCTCTACCGACGCACCCGCGGGCGGCGAGCCTCCACCGCGGGCGCCGGCCCCGACACGGTGCGCTCACGGCGGCGTGACCGCACGACACTGCCCGCGCGGGAGCGCTGGATCGCCGAGCACCGGGGCGAACTCGACGTCCTGGTCTCCGAGCTGCTGGGCCAGCTGCAGCGGCTCGGGATCGAGGCGCGCGAGCAGGAGTCCGAGGACTTCGAGCTCGAGGACACCCTCGCGGTGCTGGACCGCCACCGAGAGACCGGCGACTACTCCCCGGCGACCTTCGGCGCCCTCGGGCTGGTGCTCGGCGAACTCCGCTTCCACCCCGCCGTCGAGCCGCTCGCCCACAACCACGGCGTCCATCAGGCCATTGTCGCCGCCGACCGGCTCCGGGCACGCTTCAGCGCCTTGAGCTGACCCACCTCGCCGCCGAGGGTCAGCCCAGGGCGCGCTCGAAGACCCGACGGCGCTCGCTCGGGCCGAGGTACTCGGCCGCAGCCAGCGTCTCGGCGTTGATCGACTCGTCCCCACTGCTGATCGCGAGCGCAGCCGCGGAGGACAGCAGCGCGGCGAGCTCGCCGATTGTGCCCTCGGATCGCGCGATCAGGTACTCGGCCATCTCCGGCTGCGCGATGTCCGAACGTCGGCGCAGCGGGAACGACGCAGCGAAGCTCGCGAGCAGCGAGCGGGTCTCGCCGCTGTCGGCCTCCCAGCGTGGCAGCACCACCGGCTGGAATCGGTTCTCGAGCTGGTCGTCCGAGCGGATGGCGAGGTAGGCGTCGTGGGTGCCGACCCCCACCAGCGGGACACGCAGGTTGTTGCCCAGCTGGCGGAGCAGATTGAGGAACTCGCGGCGACGGGAGGCGTTGCCGGCGAGCATGTTGTGCAGCTCGTCGATGACCAGGACCCGCAACCCGTTGCCGCCGAGCCACCACATGGCGGTGCGCTCGAGGTCGACCGCCCGCGGCCGGGCCTGACCACCGACCGGGTCGGGAGAACCGCAGGCGTCCAGCAGCGCCGCGTAGAACCGCGTGACCGACGGCTCCGAGGGCATCTGCATGACCACCAGCGGGATCGGTGGCGTGAGCCGGTCCTCCGGCATGGCGGCCACGCGGGCGTCCACGGTGCGTCGGAACTTCTCGATCAGCATCGACTTGCCGTTGTTGGTCGGGCCGGCGATCAACAGGTTCGGCATGCGCTGTCGCGACGGCCAGTCCCAGAGCTCGTCGAGGCGGCGCAGGGCCGCGGCGGCTCGTGGGTAGCCGATCCAGCGTTCGGCGCGCACACGTCGAATGCGCTCCTCGTCGGGTCGGCGCGCGTGGTCCCGAGCTCCCGGGTGCAGGTGGGACAGGTCGAGCTCGTCGGGATCCACCCGAGTCACCACTCCTCGATGTCGTCGAACGGTGCGGGCGCCGGCTCTTCGGCTCTCGCGTCCTGGCGAAGGTCGGGCGGTGGCAGTGGGACGGCGATCGGACCGGGAGACGGCGTTGACGCCACAGGGCGGCGCTGACGTTCCCGGCGGGCGCGTCGGGTCGACTTCGTCGCGGTCTCGCTGACGTGGCGCATTTGCTCGACCGAGGCGAACAAGGCCTGCTCGTCGACCTCGCCGCGTCCTTGCTCCCGCAGGCGCGCGACCGCGGCCCGGTGTTCCCAGAGGCTGATCGCGGGGTGAGCGAGGTGGCGGTAGCCGACGCTGAGGTAGGCGTTGCTCTGCGGGTCGAGCACCCAGACCCGGGACAGATCGCGGGGGTCGCGCCGGACAACTACTCGGCCGATCTGTTGTCGGCGGGCGATCAGGGGCTTGAGGGTGTCGCTGAAGTAGTGCACGTGGTCGATGACGAGGCCGGTACGGGTAAGTCGCCGGCGGACGACGGGCAGGAAGTCGATCAGGAAGGACCGGGGATTGGCCACGGTCGTCGGCGGGTGCGCGGTGGCCTCCTCCTCCCACACCGCCAGCGGCGGGCGTCCGTGACCCTCGTGGACCTGGTGGTGGTAGGCGGCGACGGCGAAGGCCAGCCAGCGTTGCAGCTCGAGCAGGGTCAGCGCCGCGGTCGCGTCGCTGTCGTAGGGCCCGCGGTCGACCGGGTTGGAGAACGTGGTCCCCGGTAGCTCGTGGACCTCGCTCATCAGCGTGCCGATGAGCCTCTCCACGACTCCGCCGTACTGCGGTTCACCCGGTGGCCGGTAGTCCAGCGCGATGCCGTGTTCCTCGCACCCTCGTCGTAGCGCCTCGGAGTGGAACTCCGCGCCGTTGTCGACGTAGAGCTGCGCTGGTTTACCCGCCATCGGCCAGGTGACCTGCGCGCCGAGCGTTTCCAGCCATGCCTGCTTGTCCGTCGCGATGTGGGCCAGGCAGAGCCCGACCGAGGTCGCCGACGGCGGGTCGAGGGTGACGACCATCCCGACGATCGCCCGAGTGGTCACATCGACGCCCACCGTGAGATAGGGCCGCCCGATCGGGGCTCTGTCCTGTTCGTCGACCAGGACCACGTCGATGACGGTGTGGTCGATCTGCACCTGCCCCAGAGGCTCGACCGGCGTCGTCGCGCTGCCGCCCGCGGAGTCGACCTTGCGGGCGGCGTCAGGTCCGCCACGAGATCGTGCCGCAACTCGAGGATCCAGAACCGCGATCCGACGCTCCACGGATCCCCGCGATGGGGCGATCAGACCCCTGACCCGGCAGGCCCGCACGATCGAGCGGTGAACAGAGGCAACCGAGGGTCGTTGGCGCTTGAGATACCGCTTGCGCAAGACGTCCTTGACAACAGCCTCGACGTCGTTGGGTAGACGGCTCTTGCCTCTGCCTCCAGACGACCGCCCGGGTAGCAGGTCTGAGACTCGACCCTCGCCGGCGCGCCATCTCGACAGCAACGAGTAGGTCTGGCGACGAGAGAGATCCAGCGCGAGAGCCGCGCGATCAACCGCCTCGTGGCCCGGCGCGTCCAAGCTGGCGAGCTCGCGCACGACCGCGGCGCGCGTGCAGGCCAGGGCCCAATCAGCGTCAGAGGCGCCAAGGAGCCCGCGCTCGGTTCCCGCAAGGTCCTCGTCCGCCATCACCGACCTCGCTTCGTGCAGCGCACTTCGGTCAAGATGCTGACGGTGCACACGACTCCGACCGACGCCAGTGTTCGCAGCCCTCTGCACCTGGTCAAGAAGGCGCAGGTCAGGGGTGCAGTCCACTTCGGGAACTGACAGAGGTCGAGCCGCAGGTCGGCCGTGGCCGCCGCCGTGAGCGGTCGGCTCGCAAACTCCGACCCAGCGGTCGCGAAGGCACGGGCCAGAGACCCTGGCCTCGCTCGTTCGGTCGCCAGCGGGCTTGAGGGGTCCGGCGCTCGATCTGGACAGCTCGCAAGGTGCGCTTAGTCGCTATCGACTGGGCATGGCATCGCGAACGTCGATCGTGATCAGAGGTGCGCAGCTCCGGCCTGTGCAGAGTCGTAGCGCGTCCGCGCAGGGCGCTTCGCACCCGACGCCGTGATGCACGCTCGTCGTGGACGGCGGCACGTAGACCCGCACACTCCAAGCGGGCCTCGGGGCGCGCCGGTCGAGTCAAGCAGTCCCCCAAGGACCCCTCAGTGAGTCCGAACGACCCCCTCAGCGTAGGCAGCATCTGCGGTCTCGCCCGACCGGGACTGGACGATTCGTCGCTCCGATCGCCACTCCCCCACGGCGCGCGACCGGGACGCTCAGAAGCCCGGAGTGCGCGCCTGTGAGAACGCGCGAAGCAGGTCTACTGGGACGCAACAACCGGCGCGGGCCGTGCGTGAACCCCTGCGCGCCGCGGCCTGGGGCTCTGGTTGGATGCAGACTCATCGCGCTCTGACCACCCTCGGGAGGAACATCGCCCCAGGTCGGACGGACCGATTGCACGGTCGATGACTTCACCGATTGCACCGTTGATCGCCCCTCCGAGTACACGACCACGTGCATGTCCGATGACTACTGCCACCACGTTCACGACAGCGGTTGTGACTAGCACTGCGTGGGTGGGTCTAACCACCTCTGCGCATGCCGGTTCAAGCGCCGGTCTGACCGAGTGCCCGATCACTGCACGGCCGCTATGCCCGACCGCCACACAGCGTGTCGCTGCGCGTTCACCGGCGATGGCCGCTCTATGCTCCTCTGCCATGACGGTGGTGATGAGCGGTGTAAAGCCCGGTGCACGTGCCGCTCCCACCACTGGTCGCGTTGCAGCGGTGATCGCGTGGCCGACCGCATGCATGGCGCCATGCGCCACTATGGCGGTGGGTGCATCGATAGGTACGCCGATGGGTGAACCGCTCGATGCGTCGTGGCATGGCTTGGTCAGTGCATGCTTCTCGGCGCACGTGTGTCCGTGCGGCTGCGCGGCTAGGCGTGCAACAACAACTCACATCGTGCGGACGCGGGTGACTGCGCGTGTTCGTGCGGACGGCCGTAGATGCAGCCATGCAGGCGTGGTAGGTCACAGTGGCGCGTACATATCCACGTGCAAGCAACCTTCGTTAACTAGGTCGACAGATGCATGCGTGACTGCAAAGGCGCACGGCTGCATGCTGACTGGCGTTCCTGAAGCTGTGGGGGAGTGCGTGGCTCAAGAACGACGTGCACCCCTGACTGCAGACGTGGGCCCAGAGACCCGTGCCCCGTCGCGTGCAGGCCCACTTGGCTGTCGAGGTGCACGTGCGTCCGGTTGTCGCCTTGTGCGTCAGTCTGCGGGCCCGCGTGGAGTGAGGCGTGTGCGGCTCCGCGTGTCGCTGCAGCCGGAGCCGGGGGCAAGGACCCCACGATGGACAGGTCCGCGGATCGGAGCAGCCCGCGACCTACTGGCGAGAGACGAACGACGGAGCAACGTCGCCGACCGCAGGAGCAGGTGGGATGGCCCAGCACGCTGAAGACCTCGACCGGGACGAAGCCCTGGCTCGAGTGATATGTGTCGTCAACGACAAGGGTGGGGTCGGTAAGACGTCGATCGCAGCCAACATCGCCGGCCAACTCGCAGCCGCGAACTTCCAGGTACTTCTGCTGGACCTCAACCGGCAGGCGAACCTGTCAGACGATCTCGGCTTCCGCGGGACCGGGCTCGATGACCAGGGCCGCGGTCTGGTCCAGGCGATCCAGTTCAACCAGCCGCTGGCCCCCGTTCGCAACATCCGCCCCCGGCTGGACGTCGTCTGCGGGGGAGAGGACCTCGAGTTCCTCACGCCGTTGATGATTACGAGAGTCAGCAGCTCCGGGCGAGACGCCTACCGAATCCTCGGCGACGTGCTTATGCCCATCGCGGACGACTACGACATCACCATCATCGACACCCCGCCCGAGTCGACGATCCTGGGGGACCTGGCCCTCGGTGCAGCACGATGGGTACTCATGCCCACTAGGTCGGACGCGGGCGGTCTGGTCGGGATGAGCCTGGTCGCCAAACGGTTCCAGGCCGCGCGGGAGATCAACCCGCACATCACCCTGCTCGGGGCGGTCCTCTTCGGTACCGGCACCCGCTCGACAGGAATCCACAACGAGGTCCGCACTAGGGTCGCCGAGGCCTTCGGGGGTCACTCGCCGATGTTCACGACCACTATCCGCTACGCCGAGAAGACCGCGCAGGACGCTCGACGGACGGGGAAGCTCGCCCACGAGCTGGAGAGCGAACTCGCTTCACAGCCCGCGTGGTGGGAGCAGCTTCGGACGGGCAAGCCCGCGGGGGCCCGAGTTTCAGCGACCGCCGCCAGTGTCTCCGCCGACTACCGAGATCTTGCGGCCGAGATCCTCGATGTACTCCGCCAAGCCGAAGAGGCCGCTCTGGCCGAAGACGACGAGAGGGTGAGTTCGTGATGCCGGACCTGAGCAGCGCCTTTGGTGTGCCGGCTACCGACCTCACCAGCCGGCTACGACCCAACCCACGCCGCGAACGCCGGGAGCGCCCGGCTGACCCTGCACCGGCGCCGGCCGAGGAGCAGGCGGACACCTCGACGACGCACTCGCCTGCGCCCACCCCTCCCGCAGTAGAGACCCAGCCGGAAGAGACGGCCCCCAGCAGTCGCGCCGAGACCTCCGAAGCGCCCGCACGACCCGACGCAGACCGCCACAGCAACACCGCCGGAACGAGCAGCCCCAGCCGTCGAGCCGGCGGCAACGCCACCTCACGTCGGGGCAGCGCAGGCCGATCTCGCGGGTCGCGAGCCGCGCAGAGCTATGAGTCGGACCCCAACAGCAGCTACCCGGTACCGGTGTACCTGCACCCCGCGGTGCGGGCCGCGGCGGTGACCCAACGCAAAGACTCCAAGTGCACCAACGCCGAAATTGCCTTCAACGCGATCGATGAAGTCCAGCACCGGTTGCCCGGCCTGATCCGCGACCGACGTCTGCAGGCTCGCCCCGAGTCCAGCCTCTTCCCTGGGCGAGTCCGACGCGGCCGCTTCGCCGGCGGAGGGGCAGCCGCCAGCGCCGGGGAGGCGCGCCGGGTGCTCTTCCAGTTCCGGGCGACTGAAGCCGAACTCGAGATCATCGACCGTCTGGTGTCCGAGCACGGTGCCGAATCGCGCAGCGAGCTCATCGCCGTGGCGATGGAGGAGTCGCTACTGCAGGGACGCTGAGAATCGGCCTGGCACGGAGCCCGACGACCTCAGCACAGGTGGCAGCGGTGGCAGGTGGGTAGACCTGCCACCGCGGGTTCGTGCGGGGGAGTGGTGCCGCGATAAAGGGGCGTATCGCGGCATTGGTTCATACGCCTCTGCCAAACAAATGAACTCGATGCCGGGTCTACAGAACGAGACCGGCAGCACAGCAGGTTCTGCCTCTTCCGCGTAAGTGTAAAGTATTTCGTAAGGGCGAGCAGGCGGATAAGCTACAAGTGGTCGCTCATGTTGTTGAACGGGGGAGTATGGCGAGCAAGCGAACGGTGCGCGAGAGGAGCATCGCGTTCTACGAGATTGTCGAGTCCGAACAAGCTGCCGAAGTTCGGACCACGCAGCTCGATTGGGAAGCGATGCTCGCGGCGCTGTCGAGGGCCGAGTTCAAAGACCGGCAATTCGAAAGCGAACATGTCTTCATTGGCGCGGTAGTTACCTACCAAGAGCAGGATCATCTCCTACTTCACCGCGTCAAGGATCAGACCGAATGGCTTTCTACCGTTAATTGGGAGAGCGAAGTCGTCGCCGAAGTGGAGGACTGGGCGTCCAGGGGATACTTAGAAACTTCGGTCATCTCATTCCTGCCGTTCGGCAACGTTGTGGCTGTCATGAAAGGTTCCACGACGGCGCCCAGCCATAAAAGCTTAGAGACGTGGCTCAACGGCCTCGAACTCTTCCCGGGCAGATCCCTCAAGGTCCGCCCTGTGGTCTCTCATGCAGAGATCGAGCGCCTACGTACCGCGACTGGAGCAAGTAAAGCTGAGATCCGCATCGGCACCAGCAAGGCCGCGGCTCTAGAAAACCGCCACGGCAGGCTCTCGCGATTCCTTCGAATGGCAAATGAAGAGTACGGAGACGTCAATGTGACACTGACTCTTTCCGTGCCCCCCGGGAACACGCGAGCTGAAGAGCGCCAGGCGCTCCTCAATGATCTACAAGAACTTGAGACCGTGATGCCCAGTGCTGCGGAAAGGGCGTCAGCAGTTTTGGTCTATGGCGACTCGTCATCCGGGGAAAGTCGTCGCGTTGCCGAATTCGTAGAGCATGACATCACGGCGAAAAGGAAGGTGCCGGCGGTGAATGAGCAGGGCGAGTCGGTGAAGATTGAATCCGCGGTCAACGTGATGCTGGAGGTCGCAGACGACCACGATCACGATCTTCGGGTCGCCGTCGACGCCCTCGAAGGAGACTGAGGGTGGCGACATGAGCCAACGTTCCAGCGCCATAACTGGCTTCTGGTCAGAGAGACCAGGACTCGATTATGTGATCGCGTTGCTTGCTGTCGCTCTTCACATCGCGGCCGTTAGATTGCTCGGTGGAGGCGACGTACTCCGGTGGGCCGAACTCACACAGCGCTTATCAGCCTACGGGGCCGGGGCGACCTTAATCTCAGTCATCGGCGGGTTGAGCTCGATCGCTATGGCCGTGTATCTGTCAGCAGCGGGCCCACGAGTGCAGGCTGCTCGCCGCAACTACCCCGACGAACTTCGCGCGAACTGGCGCTCGCTCCTCGTCGGCACAGGTATTGCGGCGACGGCCTGCGTGGCAGCTCAGGTTCTCGATAGTACCAACGATGTCCACTCGGCACGATTTGTGTTTGAGGGCGCGGTCTTCCTTGCTGTGGCGAGGTTTTCGCGGCTGATATGGCTGTTCGATTCGATGCTGGCCGTGGCCGACAAGGACGCTTCCGAAAAGGGGGTCAAGAAGAAACCTGCCCCTGAGCTGGGAAGTAGCTGGAGGCAACGGATTCGTAACTAGGCCCGAGCTCGACGTTTCTTACACTGTACGGTCGCATCGAAGCAGAATCAAATTGAATCCACATGTCTACCCTTCGAACTGAGAGTCCGCTTCTCTAATCAGTTGTGGGCGGCAGGTCGTAGCTGCCGCATCGGCGACCACGAACTTTGTCGATGAATTTCAAGGGAAGCGTCTCCGTTGTAACAGCTCGGCGAGCGGCGCTCAATAGAATCGCCCTTAGCGTCTTGGCGCCAGCAGGCGCCCTTCAGATCCGTGCTCGTCCCTGGCTCGCGACCGACGACGCGGCGATATGGGGCCTATCACGGTGTCGCTAAAGTTCGACGACAGGTACCACTTGCCCGCACCGTCACCAACGCGGAAGCTGTTGTCCGGCTAGCCACCCCTTTCGAAGTCAGCACCTTGTTTTCTAAGTCCCGATCCGTCTTTCTACTTCTCAATCTTAAGCCATAGTAAGACGATGTGAGGTTTCGCAGTCAAGTAGCAGGGAGCAGTACCGTTACGATGACCCACCGTGCAGACATGGAGGATGGCCGAGCTTGTAGCGGGTTGGCTTGCCAGTAACGCGAATAATACCGCCTCCGCGTTTGAGATGTCTGCGAGAACCCTAAGTCGAATCGGAAAAGTAATGCAGTATGTCGGAGGCCTCGTCACCATCATCGACATCGTCGGTGAGAAGAAAACGTTGGGATATGCACAAAGATTGCGGACTCGAAGCTCTGAGGCGCGGAAGAGTTCGGCCTTGGATACGGTGGGCTGCTTGCTATTGTTTGCGCTCCCACTTTCAGTCTTACCGCTAGGCCTTGCCTGGCAGTATTTCGATCCGTCACCCAGCGACAGTCCCTGGACCTTTGTGGTGATCGGTGTGGTCCTGGTTGGCTTACCGGCCCTGGGTGCTCTAGCCACGGATATTCGGTCAGGAATCGCTTGGGTCTTTGACCAGCTCAGCCAACTTGTTTCCTCGATTCCTCGCCTCCGCTTTATTGGACTTGCCATTCTTACGATTGGTTTTGTATTGGACTTTACGGGCTCTTCCGGAATCAGAGTGCGAGGTTCCCGCAGTGGAGCAGGGAGCGGATGCGGTAGTTGATCAGGTTGCGGAACCCGAGGGCGTTGCGGCGCAGGGCCTCGAGGCGCCCGTTGATGGCTTCGG
>NZ_JAJNDA010000043.1 GCF_021026295.1 Actinomycetospora soli | reverse complement strand
AACGCCTTCATTCGTCGGTCGGATACCTGCCGCCGGTTGAATGGGAAGCCCATTACACTGCCGCGATAACCCGGCAGGCCGCCGCGGCCTGACGCCCAGCCTCACCCAGGCCCGGGGCGGTTCACTCTTGCACGCAGGTCGCTCACCCAGCCCAAGGTCTGCCATCAGCCGGACAGCCCAACGGCGCTCCGTGCTGACACGGAAGCGCGCAGAACCCTCACTCTGCCACCGTCGAGGCATAGCAGACGCACCACTGGCGCAACGTAGGCGCACCACGAAAGGACGGACCCGCACATGCAGTCCATCGGGTTCTTCGTCTCCGGCTTCCTCTTCGGGCCGGTCTGGGCGTTCATCAACTGCGTCGCGATCGGCGTGCTGCTATGGATTGCCCTCTTCTTCGGAAACTGGCTCGGCGTCGGGGCGGTCTTCCTGGGATGGCGACTGCCCAATATCCTGACTCGCGGCTACGCCATCATCGCCCTCGAGGCAATCATAATGATCGCCACCGCACGCGATCCCGCGACGGCTGAAGCGCCCTCGAGCACAGAGATCGTCAACCTATTCGTAGGGGTGGCCGCGTCGGCTCTGCTGCTGCGGGCAGTCCACAGAGGCGGCGTGCGCGGAACGCTCGCGCGGCTGCGGGGCTTGCTTGGCAGCATCGGACGTCGAGTCCCTGCAGCTCCGCCTGCGCCTCCACCCTGGCCACTCCCACCGCCGAACCACCAGTCCCAGAACTGGGCTCCGCCGCCTCCCCGCCCTACCCCGTCACAGGGCCCGCCTCCGTGGTTTCACACCGCCCCTACGCCGCCGTGGGGCGCCCCTCAGCCCGGCCCGCACAACATGCGTTCCTGCCCGACGCCCCGCCCCATCTCGGCGCCTCGCCAGGATAGGTGAGGGGCGCGCTCGCGCTACCCAAGATCTTTAACGCCACCGCACTCCCCCCCGGCCGCCCGCACACGTTGCCACTCACCTCAGAACGACAAGCACACAAGGTTCGAACAGATGTCGAGGAGCCCCCTCTGTGAGTCGGAAACCGCCGTCTCGAGCGCTACCTCGACGACCGACTGCTTGGCATCTGAGTTGCGGCTGGTGCGGCGGCACTGGCATCACGGGCCAGACGGAGAACCCCTTAGGGCACTTTGACTTCTTGAGAAACCCCATGCTGTACGACTACTGCAGAACGTGTGGCGGTAGCGGATGGTGGCTCGGACATGATGGCCTTTTTCTAGACGGCTCAATGGTGCATTACGACCGGTTCTCGGATCTTTTCGTGAAAGAGTACCCCGATGCGGATGGTGAGCCATTCACCGCATTCCGAGGCCGTGACCTCATGCCGATCGACACCCGCACCCAGTCGATCAAACCGCACGCGAGACCAGCCAAAGCGCTGCGCCCTGCTCCGCCTGGCCTACTTCACAACTTTGCCACGAAGAAGATCTTCTACTCCACACTACTCCTCGCCGCCGCATGGATCGCTTTTGGGGCACCGCTCCCCGCGGCGCCTCTTCCATGATCAACCGAGGGGGTATAAACCTACCGTCGCTATCGCTAGAAAGACAGACAGGTCGGGATACGGGCAATCAGTACTAGACCATGAGGGCATGCCGGTTGCTAGAGTCTCATTGCCGCGTTTCACTCACGGCGTCGCCCACCCGTTCATTGAGCTCAGCCTGGCGATACAATTGATAGCCTCAGCTCCGGAATGCACGGCCCGAGCAGAAGGAGCAAGACATAGCCGAGCCCGTACCGCGAGGTGGCCTAGAGATTGACGCTGAGTAGAGTGGCTGCGAAACAACGATCGCGAGGACGACTTCAGCCGTTCTAATGCAGGCAGCTGGTATCCGTCGCTTGCACCATCGAAGGTCGAAAGCCATCTTCGCCGCTTATGTCAGTAGCTCAGGTTCGCCAGCCGATGGCGGCCCGTACTCCGCGGAGCTACGAATCCCGCCATTGCGGGAGTTCAGGCCGTCCGACGATGGTCGTAAGACCCGCTAGCTGTACCCGTACCTGCGGCACCCCTCTAGGAAAGTTGTGCGGTATTCCGCGGGAACGCCCTCGTGCTTGGCGGTCCAGCAGGACTGGGGGTTGCCGGGCGGGGAAGGGCCCCAATTGTAATTGCACAGGCTCTCGGATGTTCCTGCGGTCGGGTTCGCGCGGCGGTACGCGGCGCATCCATAGGGGTCTGCGGTGGCGGGCTTGGACTTTGATGTGGCCGGCGCCGCTGCCAGTTGTCCAGTCTGTAGCCAGGTGGGGTCGGGATCGTGGCCGCAGGCCTCGGTGTAGGCCGAACTATCGGTGCCGGTGCGATCCCCGTAGTTCTGCCACCAAGTCCAATTGGTATGGGTGTAGCTGCAGTGCGCGGAGCGATCGTCGCCGCCGGACCGAGTGGCCGTCGGCCTGGTCGACCGTTGCGGCGAGATTGCTGCGGCGCGGTCGGCTGGGACCGTCGGAGCCGCCGCCACCGCTGGGGCCATTGCTGGTGCGTCAGCCGCTGCGGGACGGGCGAGGTCGACGACGGAGGGCCCACTATGAAATGGAATGAAGCAGACAGCGGCGACGACCAGCACTGCCACGACGACCACACCGACTAGGGCAGTAGGGCCCGAATGGGCAAGGAGCCGTGAGCGGGCCATCCCCAGACTGGAAGCGGCAGCTGAGGAGTCCGAGGCGAACACAGGTCGAAGACCCGCCGAGCCTCCTTCCGCCGCGGCCCCGGGCAGAGGGATGCGCACGGTCGGTGCGTCGTCCCCGTCCACTCGTAGCTCGCACGTGCGCGACCCAGGACTCCTCAAGGCGGCCCGCTGATCGATCGACCGGGGTCGCGTGCCGCAGGCTGGGCAGGACGAGCTGGCCGTGGTGGACCCGCAGCTCGTGCATCTCAGCGATCCGACAGGTGACGACATCCACTCCCCCAGGTGTTCCTCGGACCCGTTGTCGTCGTTCAGCGGTCCAACAGTTACAGCCCCTTCGGGAACGCGGGGCTGCTGCGACCGAGCGCGGTCAGCCGACCCAGCCTCCTTCAATCCCTGCTGGCCTGCGTGGTCAGTGCACCGACGTCGGTGGGCAAGGAGCTCGACCTACTCAGGCCCCCCTACAGCGCTCGGCGGTGGCGGGCCACGTCCCCGATCGATTCTGACCACCGAGACGAAGTAAGAGCGCGTCAGCTGTGCTCGATCCCGACCTGTTGTCCCGTCATGGAAGCCGCGTTGACGGGAAGCGACGCGCTCTCGACGTCGCCGTCCGACGCAACTCGGTGGCTGAGGAGGTGCAGCGCGCCCCGTGGATCGAGCACCTGCTCGGGGCGTTTCCCGCGAGACGGCGACTCCATGCTCGGCCGGCCGCTACGAACGATGCCGCACGTCCGCCTGACACCGCGGCGGTCCGAGGCCCGGTTTCCGCGGCGGAGCCGACTCGTAGATGTGGCTGCCCGGACATGGCAGTAGGCCTGCCTCACCGAGTCGGGGGTCCGGTGAGACAGGCCTACAGCACTCCCGTCGCTCCGTCCATCCGGTTCGTTACGCACCCTGAGCCGCTCACGTCAGGTATAGGTCGGAGCACTTCCCCGGCCGACGCCACCCGCTTCGAGGGCGCCCTTAGACGCCTGCGCTGTACGTGTTCGAAGAGCACATTGCAGATTCCAGCGCGCCCGCGTACTGCGTCGGGCCAAGTCGGGTGAGGGCACGGGCGGTCAGCCTGTGGCGGCGAGCCACTTCGCCGGAGCGGAGGCGCTGTGTCACAAATCAGCAGCTCGCGGCGATGACCAGTGACCACCGCGGTCGGCGGGTGGGGTCGGGGGGAGCTTCATGGGACACAACATCGATCAACGACGGACTGCGCACCGCCGGGCTGATCCCGCGAGGCAGGCGGGCCCTGCCGCCGCGAACACCGGCCTCATCAACCCGGGGGTCGGACCCGACAGCGACCACGAGCCGGTCACCATCCCGATTCCCGTTCACCGCCAGGTCCACCACCTCGACGCGAACCCGAGCCAGATCAGGCCCATCGCTCCCCCGCGATGCGAGCCCTTCGGCCAGGGCACTGCGCTCGTAGCCGGCCCACCCCGAACACCCCGCAGACGCCGGCCAATCCTGATTGCCCTCGCGTTAGTCGTGATGCTGCTCGTCCTCGGCGCTGGCGGCTGGTGGTGGACAACCCAGCCCGACACCACAGCCTCACCGGTGTCCGCTGCGGTCACTCCTGCCGCCCAGGGGGCGGCCCCCGCCGCACCTGCGCCGGACCCGGGACCGATGCTGCTCGACCAGGAAGGGCAGCTCATCCCCAGCCCCGTCGCGAGGGCCATCCGCGCCTTCTACCAGGCGCTCGACCCCCTCGACCCGCATGAGCTGGACCGAGTCACCCAACCCGGGCAACGCCGCGAGGTCCGCGCCGCGACGACGTCGGTCGACACCCGCGCCACGCTGCGACAGGTCATGCGCACCACCCCGCTCACGCACCAGGACGAAGGACTGGTCTACCGCGGCCCCGGCGGGATGCAGATCGCCTTCGGACCTGACACCGCCCTGCTCTACGCACTGATCCTCCCCGGCACTGACCGCGCCACCGACGCCTCCGGTGCGGCGAGCACGACGGCTGTGGCGAGCTCGCCCGCCGGCCCCGTCCCGACCCTGGGCGCCGCCGGGTGGTCGCCCGGCAGCACCGGCTACGGCCAGGTCCGCCCCAGCGAGGCCAACGCCAACGGTGACGGCACCTCGGTCGTGACCAACCTGCGTTGGAAGACCTGGGGCGGACCCACCGCGACCGCCACCGGCACCGCGTCCTGGGTCCCACCCAACGGCGCGAACTCCGACGGCGTCCAGTCCCCCGCCGTCGTCACCGCCTCCGACCTCGGCCCCTGCCAAGGCCACCTCGGCTACCGCAAGATCACCTGGTACTTCCCCAGCCACGGAGAAACTCCCACCACCAGCGAAGTCACCGGCTACCCCGACATCTGCACGCCCTACTGAACAGCGTGAGCTTGGCGTGTCCGGCCTCGAGGACTCCCAGGGCGATTTGAGGAGCGAACCCTTCATTCTGCCCGCCGCGCACCTGTCGACGAACCTCAGAAGAGTCCCGACCACCTGTCGATCAACGAACGACAAAACCGAGCACGCCGGTCATGATGGACGCACCTCGCGTCGGCCGGCTCCCGGTCACCGAACGGGGCCACTCGAACTCGGAGCCCTACCTCTCGATCTATATCAGAAATACGGCCCGCGCCGAGAAATAGAAGGACCTGGCCAAGTCATCAGCTGCACGTATCACCGTTCGTCGTTTCGCAGTTCACCATGAGGGTCGGCCCGCTGAAGCCATCTGGCGGCTTCGATGAACTAAGATTATCGCTGGACTGGGGGAACGTGGACAACAGAAGGTTCGACGGATCGAGACCGGAGCCGGGCAGGGCGGCATGGCCCGCTCTCGGTCATAGCCAGCGACCGCAGCTACCGCAGCTGCACCGCGGCGCGAGGCAGGGCAGCGGTGGGACCCGTCCCGTGATGCCACCGGCGTCGGACGTGACCCGTCCTCGTCACTCACGTCCGCTAATGCTGGAGGCGAACACCCCCAGCGATCCGACCGGTGGCCGACCACACTCCCCGAGGCCGGAGGAGGACCCGCCGACCGCGCCTATCCCGCGAGTAGGCCCCTCGAGGCCGCACGGACGTCCGCCAATCGGGCCCCGCCTCGCGACGGCAGATTGGTCGGACGCCGCCGGCTGGGCCGTGCGCATCACGAGTGGTTTGCTGGCAGTGTCCCTGACGGTCGCGAGCATCGTGGCACTAGCCCGAGGCTGGGGGTCCGGGATCTACGCCGTTCGGTCCGTGTTGGGCACGGTCCTGCTCCTGACGATGTCCGCTTGCGCCGTGACGGTCACGGGACTGCTCCCCCACCGGGGTCGCATCGATCCCACTCTGGCCGTCGCGTTGGGAGTGGGAACGACGTGGGGGGCCCTGGCGTATACCGCCGGGCGACCGCTCGGTGGCTGGACGGTCCTCCTCTCGATCGGACTGGCCCTCGCGGGCGCAGGGCTGCTCGCCGTGGAGGGGCGAGTCGGCTCCGCATCACCGACAGTGAACTCGGCGCCCGGAGCCTCGGCGCCCCTCTGGATCGCGGGTCTCGGCGTTGTCACGGCGCTCTACGCGTTCACCGATCCCGCGGAGCTGCAATACGCGGGCCCTTATGTCGTCGCGGGTGCACTGCAGCTCATCTCGGTCGGGGTGGTCCTCGGCTGCCGGGGCCGGCTCCAGGCCGGCGACCGCCGCGTCCGGCTCGCGGTGATCGTGGCCGCGGGCATTGCGATGGTCGCCTGCAGCCTCGCCGGAGACGGCTTCGGCGGAGGCTGGGTGGTCGTCGGGATGCTCGCCGCGCTCGCTGCGGCCTGGTATCTGCCGGCCGGAGCGCGACGGTTCTTCGGGGAGCCGCCATTTAACCTGCGCGAGCGCCTCTCGGGAGCCGGTCAGAGTGCCGGCGGCCCGCGAACCTCGGTGCCGCGGCTGACACGCCCCGAGAGGTGGCTGGGCGCGGGGGTGGTGGCCGCCCTGGTGCTGTGCGCCATCATCGCGGGTGTCCGCGACTCTGCCCCCGTCGGCAGTCAAGCCGGCGGAACGTCGCCGACGACCAGCGCACAACGGCCGGCGCCGCAGGCCACCAACCGGCCGATCCCGGCCGGCCTTGCGACCTTCCCCGACTGCGATCGCGGCTCGAGCGACGTCCGGCTTCTCTTCGGCCCTGCTGACGCCTCGGTGCGGATCGTGGTGGACGGGACGGTCATCAATGACGGGCCTCTAGCCACTCAACTGCAGACGCGCGGCGACACCAACACCGTCGACAATGTCGGCGCGGAAGTGTCCGGACTGTGTAACGCGAACGTCGCCGTGCAGATGACCGTGCGCAGCACAAGCGGCACCGCGACATGCTCCTTGGAAGAGAACACCTATCGCAGTCCCGACCCGCCAGTCCGAAACACGAGCCCCACGACGGCATCGTGCGCCGCTGTCCTGACCGGCTCACAGTCCTCGGCCGGATCGTCGCCGTCGCAGTACCAACCGCCACCCGCCGACGTCACCATTCCCGGCTGCGCGCCCGGCCAGGACAGCATGCCCCTCATGATCACCTACACCGGCGAGAGCTCCGGCGTCGACGAGTCCTACCAGTCGATCGACGGGTACATGGACCTGGCCGAGGACGTCTGGGTCGACCGGACCGTGGCGGCCAAGATCGGCGTTCCAACCCGCTTCGACGTTCCATGCCGCACCACGCAACTCAAGCTCTCGGCGTTCTACAACGGCCAATGGGTCCTTTCGTCCCCGCTCGGTGCCGTCTTGGCCAAGCCGACCGAGACACCCAGCGACCTGTACGTGGCCATCCAACATTGAACGCTCCCACGGTCACACGAGGGCTCACTGTGCGAGGAGCGGCCCAGCTCGAACCCGTGAACGATCTCGGATTAGAGCCAGGCTTGCCGACAGACGGATCGCCGAAGGGACCGCGTCACCTCAACACTCCCTGGCCTTAAGGGCGATCTTCACGCCGGGAGCACATGAAGCCCGTTTGACCCGACACGGACATGTCTCCTCGCACGTAGATCGTCGAGCACGAGGACGCGTCTCTACGCAGTGGCGCGTTGGCCGAGGCCGGGGGTTCGGGAAGCGGAACGCCCGTTGGCCGCGCTGGCGAGATCGTTCGCGTCTTCCCCACCACCAGGACTATGTGCCTTTGCGCTGCGCTCGCGGAACGAAACGTCGGAGGCCTCGGTGGCCAGCGGACGCGCCTGTGTCACGAAGCGGGCCTGAAAAGCGATGACCAGTCACCGCCGCCGACGGCGGAGGGCCCCGGGGGGTAAATCCATGACGCGCTACATCGGCCAGCACCCGCTCGGACCACGTCCGCTGGCTCCGCCTCCGCTCGAGCAGCGCCCGGTCGGCCGGCACGTGGTGTCGGCGCCCGGGCTACCGGGCCGGGTCCGGCCCGCAACGAGCCCCGTCATCGCGAGGCCGACGCCAGGCGCCGAACATCGCGGGGCGGGGCGAATTTCCTTCGGGGCCGATGCCGACACAGTGCCGCTGCCGCTGCCATCCCCCGGGCGCTGCATCACGGCCGCGCCGCGGTCCGCGGAAGCACCGCCCCTGGCGACCGAGCCCCGCGGTCCGAAGGCCGGTGAACGGACCGACTCGGGAATTCCCGCTCGGCGGAGGCGACCTGGCGTCGCGCTGATCGCCTTCGCCGCTGCCATCGTCCTCGCCGGATGTATCTGCTGGTGGGCTCTTACACCGGCGCCGCAGACACAGACACCCAGCAGCGTCAGCGCCACAGCATCTGCGCCGTCCCAGACGAGCACGCCCGCGGGCCCCGCGGCTGATATCGGGCCGGTGTTGCTCGACCAGGAAGGACAACCGGTACTTGGCGCCGTGGCCGCGTCCATCCGGGACTTCTACCGGGCCCTTGAGCCGCTGGACGTCGCCACCCTCAGCCGGGTCACGCAGCCGAGCTCGCGCAACGAGGTCCGCACCGCGACGAGCTCCGCCGACACCCGCAACGTGCTTCGCGAGACGATGCGCACCACGCGTATCACCCATCAGGACGAAGGCCTGGTCTACCTCGGCCCGAACGGCCTCCAGATCGCGTTCGGGCCCGACACCGCCCTGCTCTACGACCTCATCCTGCCGGGCACCAGCCGCGCCGCCACCACAGCCGCGAACTCCGACGCCACCTCAGCGAAAGGAGCTGCCCCGACCCGAGTGGGCGCCGGCACCCCGGCTTGCGGGAAGGTCAACAACGCGATCACGGGCAGCAGCGTTGGTGTGTCCGTACTGGACGGCCGTACGCCGTGCGCTGAAGCGCGGGATGTGGTCACGACCTACTACTCGATGCCCATACCGGACGATGCCACGTACACGCTCAGGCAAGTCGTGCGCGGATGGACGTGCACTTCCACCTCCGGGGCCGAATGGCAGGAGACCGGCCGCGCGGGCGACTGCGTGAAAGGAAGCGCCCACATCGCGATGAGTTGATGCGCGCCCCCGGCACCCTCGCCGGGCACCGCAGCCCCGCAGCATGGCGCAGGTCAGGGTCCGCGAAGGACTCTGCTGTCCTGCCTGCCAGCACACGCCGAGTCCGCATTCCGGTCGAGCCGGGCCGCGACGGCGCCTTGGTCCGCTTCTCGGCGAGTTCGGGCGACGAACCTGCTTGCCCCCAGCAGACTCGTCTTGACAGGTTGGGGGCCGGAGCTCCTGGTTCCGTCCATCTATTGCCCCATCGGTCTGCGAGAACCCCCTCCTATTCCTCGCGGTACAAACCATGATTATTGCTACGTGGTCTTGCCCGGCGTCCTAGGGCGGTCGCACCAGCCGAACATCAAACTAGAGACGAGAAGCTTCAGCTCTGGACGGCCTCGCTCGCGTCGCGGGGTCCCCGAGGGGCGGCCGGAACCAGGCTGAGGAAGCAGAGTTCGTGTGTGTCGAGGATTCTCAAATTGCTTTTCGATTGAGTTCAGCGTCGCACGATGTGCAGGCACTGCGGCCGCCGCATCGGTCAGCCGAGCTTCTCCGCCATCGCCTCGCCGAGCTCGGCTCAGCCCATCCGCGGGAACGCGTGCTCCCGGCCTGTCGCGGTGCCGGCGGCTTCTGACCAGAACTGGCGAGCCGCGCCCTCAACCTGGTTGGCGCCCGCCTGGGCGAAGCCGCAGGGGCCAGACGCCTGGACTCTGGTATGGGGAACCAGGCAGTGGTCTTCGGTGCGCCAGACGGGGTAGTAGGTAGGCTACATATCAAAAAGTAGACCCGACTTGTCCGAATTGCGCCTACAGGACAGAAATCTCTCTGGGCGTGCGTAACGAGACTGTGATCTTTCGACGATTACTGTCGGCAGGGGCTCATGTTGCGTCGATCAGCGATGCCGACCCCTATATGCACCCAGAGGGGATTGTTTGATGCGGGCAATTCTGCGCAGGTTCCGACTTCTTCTATTGGCCGCCATGCTGAGCGTTGCTGCGCTTGCCGCGACGGCGCCCGCTGCGAGCGCATGGGCGTGGAGTTCTCAGATGACAGTGAAAGGGTCCGTAGCCTGTGACGGTCTCTTGACGGGACGGGGCGACGTAGGCTTTCTGTATGTCGGCGATGGGAATCAGGGCGGATTCCAGCGCCTTCAGCAGACGACCAACTGGACGGGTCAAAAGACGAGGTCCAAGCAGACCTTTAGCCAGGACTTTAGCGTCCCAGGAAACGGCTTGACACTCACGGTCATGTGGACGTGCGGGGACAGGACTCTATTCAAGGAGAGCATTGGGCTCAAGCGTGCAACATGGGGAAATGCGGCAACATTCAACTTCAGGCCGAACGGGAGCAATCAAGCCTAGCTCGAAGACTAAGGCCGGCAGAATTATGGGTTGAGGTAAGGAATGGCGAGTACTACCCACGAGGGCGTCCGTCCAAGGTAGCCATCGTGGGTGCCGAGCCTCCGACGCGGGCGCGCCATGAGTCGACGACAGGAGGGTTTGGAGTGTCTGGCGCGCTCCGGGCGAGCCGCGCTGCCACTCGGCGGCTATCACGCGGAGCGCTGGGGGGTACTGCTCGTGGCGGCACGTGCCCGACCTGTGGTCACCGAAGTGGGAGCCGCGATCGGGGGCCTCGCGGTCGGCGTCGTGCCGGGGTTGGGAAGGAACCTCAGAGCCGAAGCAGGCTTCGACCTCGCCGCCGGGTTCGCCGCCCCGGCACCGTCACCGGCGGCCCGATCGCCACCATCACCCGCAGCTCGGACTCGACCCGCACGCCAAACTGCACCGCGAAGAGCTCTACACGACCGACGGCCCCACGCATCACCGCGCATCGGCCCGCAGCGACTCCGCCTGCAGCACCGCCTCGACACCCCCGACGAACTCGACAGCAACGTCGACGGTGAGCCGCCCGACCTCGTGGTGCACTAGGTCGACGACCACGGCACCGCGGTCGCCGGCGCCTACCGGCTCGGTCGCTACTGGACGATCCCGGCAGCACAGCTCACGCTGCGTCTCGAAGTCCCCGACGGCCGACGACGCCGTCCTTCACGCCGCACGTTCCTCGGCCCCGACGGCCGAGCGTTCCTACTGACCTACCAGACCCGCCACCGGATGCCGACCGTCCACCTGGCAGCGCCTCCCGAACTTCAGCCCGCCGAAGCCGTCCTGTGCCTCTGGCTGGCCGAGCTCCTCGACGCCCACGCCGCCGCCGAACCCTGGCACGCCCAGCACCGACTGGACCCTCGCGGCCGACGACTTCCCCTCCTCCGTCGGCCCCGGCGGCTTCGGGCGGACCTACGCGCTCCCAGGCCAGACCACCCCCGGCGGCTGGGGCGGATGACGAGAGAAGCCCGATCAGAGCGTGAACCCCACCAGGTCATCCGCGATCGCACGTTATGTCAGCCACTCGATACCTCGCATCCACTCGCGAGTCTTTCGGTCCAGCGCCGTCAACTGATACTACCCGCTGACGTCCAGCCATCGCCTTCGGTTAGCCGTTGCATTTGCACACCGTCGAATGAGTCCCGAGAACCACATTGCACACTGCCATCAGAACGTTCGCGCTGCAACAGGGTCAGCCGCAACTTACACAGACCGATCTATGGTGCAATCACCTCGGCTTTCATCCCCATGCACCTTTGGGGAGCGTGCCATCGCCGTCATCGTCCCCTATTGACATTGCCACGATCAACAGCATCTGCGAGGGCGCGTAATTGAGCTGAGCCCGCCGTTACATCACCTAACACATAGGTGGCAAACTTTGGATCGCCGGCTGCATCGACTTTTCTCAACACATCGACTTGCAGCCGCGACAGAGTCTCTATGGAGATCATGACCTCTTCGACGCTAGGCGACAACTCGGTCCGACGACCGTCTCTAGACACATCGCGAGCCGAGATTGCCTCCCCGGACTCGTTGGCTTCTTCAACAAGCTTTCCAATAAGGAATGACAAGATATCGAGCGTTCGTCGCTCGGTTGAAATAAGATCTTCGAGAGCGTTCATGCCACTCGGCACGCGAAACATCATGGCTATTTGGAAAGGCCGCAAGCCGAGTGCAACTGAAGCTTCGGCGAGGGAAGCCAGCCGGTCGGCGTCCAACAGCGCCCAACTCTTTTGCTCCGCCATATTCTTGATTGTATCGCCACTGAAACCCGGTCCCACGATGGCGACGTAAGATGCTTCGTGACGCGACTTGTGAGTCTCGATCGCTACGTCGCTGATGTCATTATGGGTTACCGTCCCCGCCGATCGCGCCTTCGCTTCCACAATCGCAGTCGACCTCGAGCCATCCGGATTTGTCCATCGGGCTACCACGTCCGCATCCCCCGACCCGCCTATAAGACGCGCCTCGAACCCCAAAACGACAAGAAGGTCTCGGATCGCGATCTCGAGCCCGCGACCGGAGGCTTGGCCGCCAAGGAGCGGCTCCCGCGAGAACCTAACAACTTCTTGGCCGACGGACGACCGACCGGTATCGGTCGGGACAGCTGCGACGTGCTCCGGTCGATCCTCGTGATCTACTGTTTGTTCTTGCGAAGGAACATCCGCCAGAGGCAGCTCGGCGAGCAGCGCGAGCCCGCGGGAAGTAGCCCTGAGACTTCCGTACCGAGGTTCTTCAATCAATCCTGTGTCGAGCAGGAAACTGGCGATCCATCGACACTTGTCTCTATTGAGACCGTAGTATTTCGCCTCCGCGTATATCGAATTCCGAGGCACGTCGGCTTGAACGAACCGGACCATCTCGCCGATGAAGCGCATGTTAGCGTGAAGAATTCGCACAAAGTTGACGTCTTCACCTGAGTCGACCCACGCTTGTGCCGCCAGAGTCGCTTCGTACACGCCGCGACCAACCTCGTGGAGCAGCCCGGAAGCGCGCATGAAGGGCAGCATGGACTCGACGCTGCTGCGTTTTAGATTGAAGCGTTGGCAGATAAATGAGAAAAGCTCTTCGCGCTCGATCTTACTGAACGCAGCGTTCACAATGGTTCTAAGATTCTCCACCTTGTTAGGATCAGACGGAGGGCTGGGAACCCAAATGTTGTAAGTACTGCGCGAGTCCTGAGTCCGTGTCGCGGTCCGCAGCTCATCCAAAGATTCCGCGATTGCCGCGGGAGCGTGGGGCAGAGCGACCGTATCCTCGAGATTTGATTCGAACGCCTGCGGAGTCACAATCATCCGATTGCTCAGCAGCGCGCGTCCCGCATCCGTGGCCCTCCAGCGTCGGCTCCCAACGCCTTCAATTAGACCTAACACTTCCTGCCAGTCCATTCGACTTCGGGTACTTGCCCTTGTACGCCAAGATTGCTTGTACAGTGACTGGACCCGGTCGTCGACCTCATCAATGGTAAGAGACTCCTCGAGAAGCAACGCAAGAGTCTCTGCGAAAAGTCGTACATGGTCGGCGAAGATGGCCGAGAGGTGGGCCGTAGTCGGATCGGCCTTGAGATCCTGCCCTACGTCAGTCAGGCGAAGCCCAGTCGCGGCAATGTCTACCAATTTTAGAGCTTTGAGGAAACCGTAGTACTCGCGCCAGGTTGCCGGTTCACGTTTCGCTGCTGCGCCGCCCTGGCGTTGCTCGATCTCCGCGAGGTCGAAAGTCAGCTCGGCGTTGGCGTCGAGGTTTGTAGCTCGACCATCCCCGACTAAGCTAACCAGCTCCAGCACGAGCGGTAGCCATACCCCCTTGCCGCCACGGAGCCCGGGCACCGAACTCGCCTGTTCGCGCGATAGTGCCCTCTGCGCAGAGAGATCTGACAGAGAGACGGCTGGGTCGACTGAGACCATGAAGGCACTATAGATCTGATCCAGCCTACCGGGTCAAACCAGCCCGCCTGTGACTCCCAGATGGACTAATCGAGGATTTTATTGGCGATTCACCTCCTCATCGATCCATGCCACCACGTAGGCGTCCAGCCACTCCAACCGAACGTGTCGTGCGCCGCGGCGGCGGCAACAGGCAGTCCGGTGCGGACGTCGAGCCCACTCGAAACGCTTCTGAATGCACCCGACCGGATACCTTCGTGTGGCAGGAAATCGGAGACCAGCGTAGCCATCGAAGGTGGGCCTGCCCCCCGCCAAGACGGCCCTCGGGCAGGGCGATTGAACATCGCCGCAGAGACAATCGGCTGTTCCGACGGCCCGTCACTGGCGAGTGAGCGCGCAACTCAACGTGACATCCAGGTTCTCTTCTCTGCCCAATCAGCCCAGCACCTTCCCTCAGGAATCGATTCTCGCGCGGTCACCGAGATCACTGCGTCGACCTGAATTTCCGTACCGGGAAAGCTGTGGCGGCCAATGTCGAGCTCGAGGTCGATCGCACTGCCAGGGACCCAATCGTCATCAAACCACTCAAGCCAGAAGTCGCCACCTTGCACGATGGATCGCGTGTGGGTTTCAAAGCCCTCGAGGGGCGACTGGTACTCGACATCAGCGCGTATCCGGAGCGCACATCTGGGTCCGCGGGTCATCGATAGGGGGAGCGTCCATCCAGTCTCCCGCAGTTCTAGCTGCCCAGATCGAACCTCGGTGCGTCAGCGTCATCGTTGGCCTTCTCTGCCAATGCGGTCTGTCGGACTGTCATCGCGGTGAGCGTGCGCGCGTTGGCGAGCGCCTGTTCGGCAGTGTCCCTTGCGCCCGCGGCGATCCTTGACTGTCTCCGCCCGTACCACCACGACACCGCAACAGTGACGACGGCGATGAACGCTGAGATCGCAGCGACCAGAGTGTCTGGGTCCATGAGCCAATGGTCGCCCGCACTGTATCCTCGTGTAGACGGGGGGCGGTCAAGGTCCAGCACCATAGTGGCGCTCGAGACAATTGGCCGACTGCATCGATCCGACCATGGACCCCCGGCGGGTTTGCGCGTGATACGTTCTGCAGCAATCTCGCTAGAGCAACAGATGCCTGACTAGATCGGCCGGCTCCGTCCCCGCGCGAAGCGGGGGCACCGTCTCGCGCCTGTAAGTACCGTCGCGGAAGGTCAGGCGCCAGGGCGAAGGACGCCAGAGCACTGGGCGGTGGTTGCTCTGTGGCAGGACCGGTATCTCCACCTCGAGGTCGGCGGGCCAGAGCTGAACGACGGTTCCTTCTAGTTCTCCGGGGTGATCGATCGGCCACCCAGGATGAAAGAGCAGCGTCACGTTGACGGTCTGGAGGCTGAGTTCAAAACATTCGAAGGTCCAGGTCTGCGAACCGGTGCGCACATTTGGAAGAACGATTACCGGAACGTTGACGTCCTGGCGGTACGGTGGCTCGTAACGATGCGCCCATGCACTCAGCGAAGCGGGCGGCTCCCCGGTCTCGTCGACCAACCATGTGTAGAGCTCTGCAGGCGCCGAATGCCACGGGGCGATTGCGTCGGCGAGAAGCGGATCCTTGTATTCCGCTGCTGGGTGCGCGAGGAGCAGCCACGTCTTCAGCAGCCAAAGTCGGACTTGTCGAGCATCTCCCCCAGCGGCGATCGGTTCGCCGTCGAGGAGCCGCAGCACTACCTCGCGACTCGGTGTCTCGAACCTGCGCTCCAAGGTATTGTTGCATTCCCTGCAGCACGGCAACATAACCCGAGGGAAGTCGATGTACTGCAGCTCGGGTTCGTCGTTTGATTGGCGGTTTGGCTTACCACTCTTGAAGGGGCCCGTCGCAGCAGGAAATCGTGCATTGATCAGCCAGGTTGGAAGGACATGTTCTCCACGACGCGAAGACAAGCGCGATCCGCAAAGTGCGCAGAGTTGGCTGCGACGATCCGTCCGGGGGCTCATCGCGGAGCAGCTTACCCCAAAGCCCGACTGTCACAGTCACGCGTGAAGGTTAGGAGCTAATTGGCCCCCGCCACTCGGCCTCGGTGCAGAGCCATTTATCTCTTGTCGCCATACATACAGTCAGGTGAGCCAGTGGGTGGGGTTGGTGGGGTCGAAGGTGCGGGCGGCGTCGATGTAGGGGTCCATGGAGGCGCGGGAGCGCCAGCGGCCGTGGCGTTGGACATCGCGTTCGGGGACGCCGGCGGCGATGGCCTCGGTGGCGAACCCGCGGCGCAGGCTGTGCCCGCCCCACCGCTCGGCGTCCTCGAGCCCCGCGGCGGCGGCGCGGCGTTTGATGATCTCGGCGATCGAGTTGCGGTGCAGCCCGCCGGTGCGGGGGCGGCGGCCGTAGCGGTCGATGCCGCGCCAGGCGGGGCCGTCGAGGATGCCGTGGGAGCCGAGCAGGTCGCGCCAGCGGGTCCAGGCGGCACCAGCGTCGAGCAGCGTCGACTCCTCACTCCCCTCCCCCGCGCTGACTTCTGGAGAGGGTGCGGCTATGCCGATGGTGGTGCCGGTGCCGTGCTGGTCGGTCTTGGAGCGGGACAGGTGGACCGAGAGACCCTGCTCGGAGGGGTGCAGGTCGGCCATCTGCAGGCGGGCGAGGTCGTCGGTGCGCAGCGCCGCCTTCCACCCGATCAACAGCAGCGCGTGGTCCCGAGCATCCGCCAGCACCTCCTCCGGCTTCAACAACCGCAGGACCTCAACGAGCGGTTCGCGGCGGGCGGCGGCGCGGCGGCGGGTCGGGGCGACGCCGGGGTGGCGGCGAATCCCGGTAATGGTCCGCCGCACGACTTCAGCGGTGACGGGGTTGGCCAGCTGCGCGGTCTGGTGGACCACCGAGATCGCCGCCAGATAGCCGGACAACGTGCCAGGCCGCAGCCCCTCCCGCTCACACACCTGCCCCGCCACCACCGAGCTCGACGCATCGGAAGGCGTGGCCGGACGCCAGACAGGGGCGAGGTCGGCGAGGAACCGGGCGACGGTCACCGGGTCCGCCGGTAGGGCCCGCTCCCCCGCCGCCGCGCACCACGACTCGAACCGGCGCCACTGCCGCTCGTAGGCCGACCACGTGTTCGCCGCCCGGGCGCCGCGCGCGTAGGACTCGGCCCGCGCGGTCAGCTCGTCGCGGGCCTCGAGAAGCTCACCCGATTCATGGTCGGGAACCAGCTCATAGAGCTCCGCGGCGGTCACAGGACCAGCGTCTCAACTGCGAGAGTGTCAGTTACCGAAGTCGGCTGCACGGTCTCACAGAGCGGACTGCACGGAGGCGAGCCAGAGGCTTGTATCGAGGTCAATCTAATCAGCCCTTGCTAGCTGATCTCATCGATGTCAAAGTAGATGCATGTCGAAGCAAGAGCAGGACACGCTCGAGGGGCTCGCCGCTCAGCTCGGGTGCTACTCGCCGCTCGTCCGCGAACCCCTCTCGGGGCTGCAGGCCGGTGAGCTGTCCCGGCTGTTCAAAGCGATGGGTGACCCGGTTCGGCTCCGGCTGTTGTCGCTGATCGCTTCGCACGCCGGCGGAGAGGCGTGCGTGTGCGACCTGACCGAGGTCTTCGACCTGTCGGGGCCCACGATCAGCCACCACCTCAAAGTGCTCCGCGAGGCCGGACTGATCACCGGTGAACGCCGCGCCACCTGGGTCTACTACCGCATCGAGCCCGACGTGCTCGAGGCGCTGGCGGCGGTGCTGGTTCCCGCCGCTCCGGACACGGTGCCCGACGGTCTGGCCACGACCGGGCCCGAGGCCCGCCGTGAGCTGCCGGTGGTGGAGGCGTGAGCGCGTTCAACACCACCGAGACCACCGACCCGTCCGAGGCCGGTGTCGTCGCGAAGCTCTCCACCCTCGACCGGTTCCTGCCGGTGTGGATTCTCGCCGCGATGGCGGTGGGGCTGCTCGCCGGCCGTCTGATCCCCGGGCTCGGCGAGGCGCTCGGCGCGGTCGCGATCGACGGCGTCTCGCTGCCGATCGCCCTCGGGCTGCTCGTGATGATGTACCCGGTGCTGGCGAAGGTCCGCTACGACCGGCTCGACACCGTGACCGGCGACCGCCGCCTGCTGGTCTCCTCGCTGGTCCTGAACTGGCTCATCGGGCCGGCACTGATGTTCGCCCTGGCCTGGCTGCTGCTCCCGGACCTGCCCGAGTACCGCACCGGGCTCATCGTCGTCGGGCTCGCCCGCTGCATCGCCATGGTCATCATCTGGAACGACCTCGCCTGCGGCGACCGCGAGGCCGCCGCCGTCCTCGTCGCCGTGAACTCGGTGTTCCAGGTGATCGCGTTCGGCGCCCTCGGCTGGTTCTACCTCTCCGTGCTGCCCGGATGGCTGGGACTGCCCACCGCGGGACTCGACGTCTCCGCGTGGGCGATCGTGCGGTCGGTGCTGATCTTCCTCGGCATCCCGCTGCTGGCCGGCTACCTCACCCGCCGGTTCGGGGAGCGAGCGAAGGGCCGGGAGTGGTACGAGGCGA
Source organism: Actinomycetospora soli (assembly GCF_021026295.1). GTDB lineage: Bacteria > Actinomycetota > Actinomycetes > Mycobacteriales > Pseudonocardiaceae > Actinomycetospora > Actinomycetospora soli. The sequence continues at coordinate 393 of NZ_JAJNDA010000043.1, read as the reverse complement.
CGTTCCTGCCGAGGATCGGGCCGTTCGCGCTCTACGGGCTGCTGTTCACCATCGTGATCCTGTTCGCGCTGCAGGGCGACGCGATCACGTCCCGGCCGCTGGACGTGGCTCGGATCGCGCTGCCCCTGCTCGTGTACTTCGCGGTGATGTGGGCCGGGTCCTACGCCTTCGGCCGCGCGGTCGGGCTGGGCTATGAGCGCACGACCACGTTGGCGTTCACCGCGGCGGGCAACAACTTCGAGCTCGCGATCGCCGTGGCAATCGCTACCTGGGGCGCGACCTCCGGGCAGGCGCTGGCCGGGGTCGTCGGCCCGCTGATCGAGGTCCCGGTCCTGGTCGCGCTGGTCTACGTGTCGCTGTGGCTCCGCCGTCGGCTCTTCCCCGCCACCAGCA
>NZ_JAJNDA010000042.1 GCF_021026295.1 Actinomycetospora soli | reverse complement strand
GTTGCTGCGTGGCCGTGCCTTGCGCGCCTCGGCCCGGTCTGAGGCCCCGACGAGGTCATGTCGCCCGGCCACCGAGCCCGCGGGCGGGAGCGGCGGGCGCTCGGTCACCCCGCCGCTGCCAGCCCCGACGCCCTGCTGCTCGCTGGTGGTCGGCGGCCCATCGGGAGGTGGTGTCAGTGGCGGGAGATCGAGTGGCTGCTCCGCGCCGTCTGCGCTGGCGGTGGTGGCGTAGGCGCGGGCCTTGAGCACGGCCTCGGTGAGGCCCTCACGCAGCTTGGGCAGGACCTCGGCGCCGATCAGCACGAACACCGGCGGGACCGAGTGCAGGACGATGTCCGACCAGACACCCTCGTCGATCGAGGACCAGGTGTTCATGACGTAGGTCGCGGCGAAGGCGACCCACTTGGTGGCGGTGACCTGCCAGGCCATCCTGACCTGCCAACGAGCGGTGACCTGCTCGGCGCGGACCACGACCAGCAGCAGGATCGACACCATCGGGTCCAGCAGCCAGGCCGCGAGCCAGGGCAGGGTCCACATCGCCGCGCCTGCCGCGGCGAAGGTCTGGACGTTGACCATGGTGAACGCGAGGCCGAGCAGGATCGCGACCAGCGCCCAGCGGTCGATCTGGGCCTGGATGCGCGCGACCTTGCCCGCCACCACGGCCGGGGCGTCGAGGTCGGCCACCGCCGCGCTCACCGGCTCGACCCCCACAGAGCCGCCCGGGCGTGCACCCCGGCTCCGAGCAGGTTGCCGGTCGCACACCCCGGCCGGGCGCCGGGCGCGACCGTGCCGCTCACGCCGCCTCCACACCGGCCGCGGCCGAAGCCGGGGCAGCAGCCGGGGACGGAGCGTCGATCGACGCAGCCGGGCGGGCGAGCGGGCGGGTCCCGGTGCCCCGCTCGCCGAGGATCAACGCCCCGCCGCGCTGGTCGCGGTCGTGCCACCGCTTGACCTGCGTGTACTGCTCGCCCAGCGCCCGGGCGGTCGCCGAGAGGGTGTGCCCGAGCCGCAGCAACGTCGCGGCCGCCAGCGCCACCTCCCAGCGCGACGCCACCGCCGGGCCGCGGCCCGCGACCAGCTCGCGCACCCGGCCGGTCTCGGCGGCCGGCCCGAACTCCGCCTGGGCGTCGAGCACCGCTTCCAGGGCGGCGTCCTCGGCGCTCAGCCCGGTCGTCGCCGCAGCGGCGGGCCCGACGACGGTCCCCTCCGAGGGCTGGCTGGTCCCGAACCCGGCGGCGGGCGAGGTCGCGGGTTGGGCACAGTCAAGACCGCGACGCCGGGCCCGCTCCGCGCGGCGGTCGGCGACCGTCATCCCGCCCGCCACCCCGTAGGGCATCTCCGCCGCGAGCACCTCCTCGCGGCACGCCGCCAGCACCGCGCATCGCGCGCACACCTGAAGCGCCTCGCGCTCCCCGGCGGTGCGCATGCCGGGCCGCGCGGACTTGTCGAGGGGAAACATCAGCTCGGGATCGATCAGCCGCTGGTCACAGGCCCGTAGGGGTGCGGTGACCGCCCTCGTCAAGGCAGGCGTCATCGTTGGCATGGGTCGCTCCTGGTCGTCTTCGCAAGGGGACAGGGGCGGCTCACCAGGTCCCGGCGGAGCGCCAACTCCGCCGGGACCGCCCTCGAGGGGAACAACGCCACCCGCTGATACGCGATGTTACAAAGTGTGCCATGCTGGGACAAGGGTCAGGACGTCGATCTGCACTGCTTGGTGCCGGCGGCGTTGACTCGGCACTGGAGGGAGACTCACGATGGCCTGTGCCAAGGTGTGCCAAACTGGGCCAGGGGGCCGAGATGATCATCGTGAGCGCGAAGTACGACGACTGCCCGGGCGACAACTGCCCGACGTTGGCGGAGGACACCGAGACCCAGGACGTTGTCGTGCAGCTGTACGCCCTCGACGGGGCCAAGGCGGCGGAGACCGACGTGGCCCTGGGGCCGGTCCCGCCGGGCGAGGTGCGTGGGGTGATGCCGGCCAAGGTCTTCGAGCAGCTGGTCGCGCAGCGGGCGGCGAGGGTCGGATGACCAGTCCGCTGGCCGCACTCAACGAGCGCTACACCCATACCTGCTTCCGGCTGGAGACTTTGCAGGACTACGCAGGTGTCTCCCGGGAAGAGCAGGAGCGGGTCGCGTCCTGGCTGCGCGGCCAGCGGGAATTCCGGTCCGTCAGCGAGGACAGCTATCTCGCGCGAGCGGCGAAGCACACGTTGGAAGGCAAGCGCCGGTCGCGCGTACACGTGGTGACGCTGCCGCTCAGTGACTACATGCGCTACGAGCTGGATGCCTACCGCGAGAACGTGGCGGTCGGAGAGCAGATCTCGATCGCGGACGCCCAGGCGATCGACACGCCCCTCGGACCCGACTTCTGGCTCTTCGACGCCGGGACACCGACGGCCGAGGCCGTGATCATGCACTACGACCCGGTCACGGTGGAGGTCCTCGAGTTCGAGCACCTCACACGCGGCGCCGCGCCAAACCGAATCGCCGAGCTCGAGCGGCAGGCGAGCGTGGCGCAGCGCGCGGCCCGGCCGCTCGATCGGTTCCTGAGCGACCTGTCCGGGACGGAGCTTGCTGCACGTGCCAGCTGAGCCGTCCGCGGCACGGCAGGAGCTCGGCCGTCTGCTCGCCGCTCGCCGCAGGGCCTCGGGCACCAACACCCGGGACATGGGCGAGGCCATCGGTCGCTCGCACAGCCACGTCCCGCGAGTCGAACGAGGCACCGGACAGATCAGCCTGGACGAAGCCCGCCGCTGGCTCGACCGAGCGGGGGCTCCCGCCGCGGAACGAAGCACAGTGCTCGCGCTGGTCGAAGCCGTGGCGGCCGAGTCCACCGCCTGGCGCCTCGAAACCGGGGCGGAGCTGCAGCAACAGGCGGCCGAACGCATCGACCGGGCCACTCTGATCGAGTCCTTCGTCTGGCAGATCGTCCCCGGCCTCCTCCAGACACCGGCGTACTGCCGGCGCGCCGCGGCCCGCTTCGGCGTCACCGATCTCGACGCGTATGTCTCGACGCGCGTGTTGCGCCAGGCCGTCCTCGAACAGCCCGGCCGGGCGTTCCGCTTCGTGATCTGTTCCCAGGTCCTCGACCACATCGACAAGACCCAGCGGGCGCAGATCGAACAGGCCGACGAGGAGCTCGCCGGGGTCACTGTGCGAGTCATCGACTTCGCCGATCTGCCCGTGCGGGCGACATGCTCGTTCGACCTGCACTCCGACGACTCCGGGCCCGTCCGAGTCGGGATCGAACTGCCCCACGGTGGCTTGGAGCTGACCCGCGCTGAGGACCTCGCGGTGTACCGGCAGCTGTATGACCAGCTGCTGGAGGCGGCGCGCCCCCTGTAGCTCGGGGTTGCGTTCATGCTCGCACCGCGGGCGCGGCGGGGGCGTCGGGGTTGGTGGCGCCGGGTCGGCGCATCCCGGAGATCTTTCCCTGCCACTTGCTGACGGGGACGATCTGGACGGGGTCGTCGGTCTGCGGGGCGTTGATGAGCTGGCCGTTGCCGATGTACATCCCGACATGCCCGGGGCTGGCGGGGCTACCGTTGGCGCCGGGCATGAAGATCAGGTCACCGGGTTGGAGCTGGGCGGGGTCGGTAACGGGGGCACCGAACTTGGACTGGGCGGCGGCGGTGCGGGGCAGGGTGATGCCGCCCTTGGCCCAGGAGGCCCACATCAGCCCGGAGCAGTCGTAGGCGGCGGGTCCGGTGCCGCCCCACTGGTAGGGCTCGCCGAGTTGGGCCATGGCGAAGTCGAGAACGGCTCTGGTCTGCGGGGCGGTCGGCGGGGTGTAGCCGGGTGGGACGGCGGTCGAGCCGGAGCCGGGGGCGAGCCCGTCGCCGCCCTCGCCGGGGCAGGTCTGTGCCCCGGCGGCGGAAGGCGCGGCCACGGTCTGGGTGGCTGCGGTGGCGGGGTCGCCGCCGGGTTGGGTGCCGGGGGGCCAGAAGCGGGTGGCGAAGTCGCGGGCCTGGGCTTCCCACTTGGCGTAGGCGTCGGGGAACGCGGAGCGCTGCACGGTCTGGGCGGCCTTGGTGACGGGCATGGTGGCCCAGCCGCCAATCCCGACGAGGCCGTCGAGGAATTTGTTGGTGGCGTAGGTGGGGTCCTTGACCTGCGCCGGGGAGCCCCACCCCTGCGAGGGCCGCTGCTGGAACAGGCCCAGCGAGTCGTGGTCGACCGCGGTGTTCATGCCGGCCTGCCCGAGGCGGGACTCCTGGGCGGCGGTGGCGATCGCGACGACGGCGGCCTGCCGGGGGAGCCCGCGGCCGGCGACGATGGAGGTGATCAGCTGGGCGTAGGCGAGCTGGTCGCCGCCGTTCAGGGCGGCGCCGGTGCCGTCGGTGCCCGCGCCGGTGCCGCCGGGCCCGTCGCAGGTGCTGCCCGCGGCGCCGAGGCCGCCGGAGATCAGGACGGTGACCAGGATCAGGGGGGCGACGAGGAACAGCAGGTACGCCAGGACACCCGCGCCGATCAGGGTCGCCAGCCGACGCCGGTCCATCACACGCCGGCCACAGCAGACGACACGGCAGACGACACGGCAGACGACACGGCAGACGACACGGCAGACGACACGGCGGACGACCCAGCAGACGAGGGGGGAGCGGCGGGGCCGCGGAGCTGGGCGTTGGTGTCGAAGATCTGTCGCTCGCGGGGGGTGAGCATGGCCTGGACCTGGAAGCCCTTGGCCTTGACCTTCCATAGCCCCCGGCCGGGGGAGCCGTTGCACCAGCCGGTGATGAGGTCCTGTTCGCGGCCGGAGAGCTGCAGCTCGGAGGCGAGCTCGTCGGCGACGGCGGTGGTCTGGCCCATGAGCAGGCGGGTGTCGCACAGGGCGAGCAGGCCCTTGGCGATGTTGACCGACTGGGAGCCGGTGTCGCCGACGGTGAGCATGTCGCCGGGCTTGTGGGCGGCGAGGATGGAGATGATCTGCTGGGCGCGGGAGAGCCGCAGCTCGGCGTCGACGGCGGCGACCATCCCGGTGCCCAGGCGCATCTGTCGCCAGATCTCGTCGCGGACGATGATGCGCAGGGCGCCGTCGGTGCGCAGGTCGGTCGCCGAGCGCGACCAGGACCCCAGGCAGGTCATCGCGACGGCGAGGGCCTTCTCCCCGCGGCCCTCGAGCCCGGAGACATCCAGGGACTGGATGGGTGCGGCCCAGTCGACGTCGATGTTGGTCTGCTCGTCGAACAGGCCCTTGAGTGAGCCGTTGACCAGGGCGCCGAGGGAGTCGGTCAGGGGGCGGGTGGCGTCGAGGAAGTGTTGGCGGGTGGCGAACCGGTGGGTGCGCACGAGGCGTTCGTCGGCGCTGGTCAGGGCGCGGTGGACGTCGGGGATGGTGATCGGGCGGGGCCGGGTGTTCCCGGCGGTGATCCCGGTCAGGTCGCGCAGGACGTCGGCGAGGACCTCGGTGTCGGTCGGGGTGACCGGGCGGCCGCCGGCTTCGGCGAGCCCGGCGAGCAGGGTCGACCAGCGCCCGATCAGGTCGTTGAGGGCGTCGGCGGCCTGGTCGTCGGTGAGGTTGTCCCAGCGGGCGGCCAGCGGGCCGAGGTCGAGCGGGTTGATCCGGGTGCGCTGGGCGTAGCCCAGCGAGATCGGTTCCTGCCCGAGCGCCCGGACCAGCGGGGAGTACTCGCCCTTGACGTCGCCGGCGATCAGCGTGTTGACCCCGAACGCCATCATGCGCAGCAGGAACGCCGCGATGGTGCTCGACTTCCCGCGGCCGGGTTCGCCGAAGACCAGGATGTTCGGGTTGGTCGAGATCTGTCGCAGCACCCATTCGACGGGGTGGCAGTAGAACGCGCCGCCGGACAGGGCGTCGTAGCCGATCAGCGCCCCGACCGGCGGCATCCCGGGCGTGGCGAGCAGGGGGTAGAGCCCGCCGACCTGGTCGGTGGTGGTGCGCAGGGTGGCCAGCGGCGCCTCGACCGCGGTCCAGCCCAGGCCGCGCTCGTTGCGCCCGCGCCGCGGCCGCCCGCCCCGGTTGACCTTCTCCGGCTTGGCTTCCTGCTCGTGGACCGGGCGGGAGGGGACGGGCAGCTCGAAGCCACGCAGCAGCTGCGCGGTGTTGCGGCCGGCGAGCTGCTCGCCGCGACGCGCCGAGCGAGCCGGGCGGGACGTCGGTCGGGTCATCGTCAGTGTCCTTCCGGTCGCGGGCGGGCGGTCAGAGGGCGTTGCGCATGCGGGCCAGGCCCATCCCGACCGGGAGGGTCGCGGCGACGAACCCGGAGTCCTGGGCGAGCTCGAGGCGCACCAGCTGGTACTGGCCGGCGGCGCTGGTCTCGAGGGCCTCGGCGTGGTCCTCGACGTTCCAGTCGGCGGGGACGGTCACCGAGACCACGACGGCGTAGCGGACCATCGCCTCGCCGGCGGCGATGACGTCTTCCTGGCGGTAGGAGCTGCCGCGGTCCTGGCGGTCCTTCGCGGCTTCCCCGAACCCATTGGAGGCCTTGAGCTCCCCGACCAGGGTGGTGGTCTGGCGTTCGCGGGTGGCGATGCGCTGGGCCATGCGTTGCGGGAGGACCTCGTAGTGGATCGCGAGGGTGCGGCGCTCGCCGGGGGTGCGGACCGCGAGCAGCGGGGCGAGGGACCCGAACCGCACCCCGGAGCGCGGGGGGATCACCGAGTAGGACACGGTGACGTAGCCGTCGTGGGCGTAGGAACGAGCGGCCGGAGCGGGCGCGCGGGTCGGGCCCGCGGCGGCGGCGGGGAGGTGGGCTTCGCCGTGCTCGAGGCGCTGGTGGGTCAGCAGCCCGGAGGCGGCGGGGTTGAATCCGGTGCGGATCGCTTCGGCCATCCCGGCCGAGGTCAGCCACTCCGGGGTGTCGCAGCCCATCTGCTGCAGCGGCTCGACCAGCGCCCCGAGCGCCCGGTAGAGGGCGTGGGCGCGCCCGAAGCGGCCGCCGCCGGCGGCCTGGGCGGGGCGGCGCAGCACGTCGTCGCGGGCGGAGACGGTCAGGAACGCCTCCTGGCGCACCGACACCGCCCCGGCCATGCGACGCAGGTCGTCGGCGACCGCGACCGCCAGCGGTGGGGCGGCGTCGGCCTGGTGGCGGTCGCGCCAGAGCTCGTAGGCGGTGCCGTCGTCGGGCACCGAGCGCACCACCAGGCTCGCCCGGTCGACCCGGTCCGACGCCGAGAGGCCCTTGAGCATGTTGCCCAGCCCGGCGGCGAGGTTGCGGCACTCCAGCGCCGAGGCCAGCCCGACCCCGCGGGCGGAGAGCCGCGCGGTCGCCCCCCAGCGGCCCTCGGCGGTGTCGTGCAGGACGCAGACCCGGCCGTGATCGGGCATCGGGGGGCCGTCGAGCAGGTCCAACCGGGACAGCGCCCCGGGCAGGTCGGGTTCGTCGCGGTCGACCGGCAGGCCCGCGGCGGCCTTGGACTGCCACGACGACCAGCCCGCCGCCTGCCCGGTGCCGAACAGGACCGCGTCCGCGAGCCACTTCGCGGCCGGGCGCCCGCGGATCGGGACCACCGTCAGCGCCACGATCACCGTCGAGAACGGCAGCACCACCAGGCCCTGCGCGGCGCGGTTGGCGCCGAAGAACAGGATCAGCGGCAGCACCGCGGCCAGACAGATCACCGCCTGGGGCATCGTGAGGCCCAGAATCCAGCCGTTGCGCTCCGGGCGCCCCGGCACGTAGGTCAGCTGCTCGGACATGGATCAGAGCACCCCGCTCATCCGGTGGTCGTCGGGCTCGTCGCGGTCGGGCTGGTCGTCGAAATCGGCGTAGTCCTCGTCAGGGCGGTCGTAGCTCGGGTCGCGGTAGGGATTGCCGCGTGGGGGCAGACCGCCGGCGTAGTCGGCAGGGCCGTAGTCGCCTACGCGCCCGGCGACCCCGCCCTGCGGGGCCGGAGGCATTGGGGCCGCTCCGGCGATGCCCACCCCGGCGCTCCAGGCGCCCCGACCGACGGTCCCGGCCGCAGCCCCCAGCGCCGCGACCCGGCCCCCGCCGATCGCGGACCCCTGCGCGGCGGCCCAGTGCCCGGCCAGCGAGCCCGGCGCCGCCCCGCCGGAACCACCGGAGGACCCGCTACCGGAGGCCCCGCCACCGGACCCCGACGACGATCCCGAGGCGCCTCCCGCGGACCCGGCCGACCCCCCGGCTGACCCCGACGAGCCCCCGGCGGACGAGCCGCCACCCGACCCGCCGCTGGCGCCGGCGCCGGCGCCAGCGCCTCCGAGCTGGCCCGGTGACGACGCCGCCGCGCCGGCGCCGACGAGTTCCTCCTGGTCACCGGGGTCCTTCTCCTCACTGGAGCCCTGGCCCTGTCCGGCCACCGCGGGGAGCGCCTGGCCGCCGGCCGCGCTCGCCCCACCCGTCCCGGCGCCACCGGCTCCTGCGCCGGCGACGGCTGCGCTGGCGCCGCCGGTGGCGGCCGCGGCCGCGGCCGTGGCGGCGAGCTGCTTCTTGTCGTCCGAGCCGCCCCCCGTGCCGCCACCGGAGCTCGAGGCCGCGTCCTGGGAGCCGCCGAAGCGGCCGCCGGTGGCCGAGGAGAACACCGATCCGACGTCGGCGGAGGCGATTCCGGCGCCGGCCTGCTTGAACCCGGCCGCGGCGGACCCGAACGCCGACATCATCGTCTGGTGGGGCTGGGTGCCGGGCTCGACGAACGCGAAGAGCCGGAACAGGGCCATCGGTGCGAACAGCGCGACGAAGAGGATCCCGAACCCGAGCAGCAGGGTGACGATCCCGGAGCCCTGCGTGGGCGCGTTCTGCACCAGGCCGGTGCCTGCCCCGGTGGGGATGTCGCCCTGGCCGCGGCCCGCCGCGGAGATCACCCCGGAGCCGATGGTGAAGCACAGCGCGAAGGTGGGCTGGATGAAGATCAGGGCGAGCAACCAGCGCAGGCCGCGCCAGAACCAGTGCTTGGTGGCCAGGTTGACCAGCCCGGCGCTCAGGACGGGAATGGTCGCGAAGATGACCAGGATCGAGGCCGACCGGAACAGCAGCATGACCCCGTAGCCGATCGAGAGCGGCAGCACCGCGACGATCCCCAGCACCGCCAGCACCGGGGCCTTGACCGCGTTGTTGTCGTCGGTGAGCCCGAGGCGGTCCATGGTGGCGGCCGCGTCGGTCACGTTGGCGCCGCTCTGGAAGATCAGGCTGGTCAGACCGTCGGCGGCGCCAAGGAGCGCGACGACGATGGTCACCGTCAGCACGGTGGCGATCCCGTACTGCACCGGCCCGAGCGCGGCGGTGAGCATGTGGCGGCGGGGGTTGAGTACCGCCATCGCGAGCTGGGTGAAGAACAGGATCGCCGCGATGATCGCGGCGAGTTGGAGCATCGAGGACCACAACGTCGTCGAGATCGCCCCGGCGCCGGGGGTCGGGTCGACCCGGCCGAGGGTCCCGACCAGGCCGAGGACGTTGCGCAGCAGCTCGAGGGTGCCGGTCCAGACGTTGCGGGCCATGCCGTCGAGGAAGCCGCCGATGGCTCCGGTGATGATGCCGTCCATCAGGCCGGTCCTCCGTTGGTCGGGTGGTAGCCGGCCTGCACGAACGCCGGGGAGCCGGGCCAGGTCACCGGCGCGCGGGCCGCGGCCGGGACCGGGGCGATCCGCCAGTCGCGGCCGGTCCAGCGCATCGCCTGGCAGTCCCCGGTCCCGGTCTGGGCGGAGTTGACCTGGGCGAGCTGCAGCTCCCCGGCCACACACACCACGACTGACCGGCCCGCGGAGGTGACACCTTTGACCTGCGCCCCGGCCAGCTGCCAGCGGGAGCTGATCGGCTGGCCGGTCGAGCCCTGCAGCACGACCTGCGAGTAGACCTTGTTGACCTGCACCCCCAGGGGTGTCGCCGCCGGGTCCGGGGCGCCGGGCAGCGAGATCGAGGTGTAGGCGGCGTTGTAGGTCTGCGGGTTCAGGTCCGCCAGCCCGGCGACCTCGAGCGCGGCGAGCTGCCCGATCGCGCCTTGCGGGGTGGCGGGGAACCCCTCGCCCACCCCGGCCGGGTTCGTCCGGGTCGGGGCCGGGACGTCGATCACCGGCAGCCCCGAGGGCTCCAGGGTCTGGGGCATCGAGGCCGTCGAGGGGAACTGGCGCATCGGCGCCGTCGCCAGCGCCGTCTCCCCCGCCACGTCCCAGTTCCCCGCGCCGACCGCGGCGCCGGGAGTGCCCGCCCCGCCGGGAACGGGGTCGGCGCCAGCCGGGGTCGCCGGGGCGGAGGTGGTCGGGCTGGACTGGTGCCCGGCCCACACCAACCCGACGATGACCGCGACCAGCACCAGGGCGAACACCCCGAGCGCGGTGATCACCTTGGCGCGGGCGGCGCGCTGCTCTTCCTCGCTGACCATCGACATCTCAGGTGCCGGCGAATCCGTTGAGCACGGTCGGGCCGATCCCGAACAGGATTGCCCCGCCCACCGCGGCGAGCATCATCAGCGCGCCGGTGTTGCCGTAGCGGCGGTTGTCGACCACCCGCCCGGCGGTGAAGGCGATGATGCCGCCCATGAATGCCACCGCACACGCTCCGAGCGCGATCCACTTCAGGTAGCTCAGGATCTGGGTGAGCTTCTCCGAGCCGGGTGGCGCAACCGGTCCCGGGTTCGGGACCTGCGCCGGGAGCGCCGCGAGGAGCTGGTGGGCGAGGTCGTGGGCGGCGGTCGTGGTGGTGAGCAGCATCAGCGGCCTCCGAACAGTCGGGTCAGGGATGGCAGCGCCCCGCCGGGGGCGTGGTTGTTCGGGATCAGGCCCCAGCGCGCCGGGATCGCCGCAGCCGCGGCCCGGAGCCGGTCGGGGACCGGTTCCGCACCGATGCCGCCGGCGCCGACGGCGGGGTCGTAGGGCAGGAACACCGCGTGTTCCATCAGCTCACCGAGGGCCTGGGCAGCGACCCCGGTGATCTGCTTGGGCCAGCGCTTGGCCGAGACCACGACCAGCGCTGCCGGGGCGGCCACCTGGCCGGCGGCGATCCACGGCCGCAGCCGGGTCAGCAGCTGGTTGGCGCGCATCAGCGAGGGCCGGTTCGGTTCGACCACCAGCACCGGGCGCGGGGAGCTGGGGGTGCCGGCCTCGAGCCACGCCCCCGCGCTGCGCAGCGGGGACGCCGCGACCTGCCAGGGGTCCCAGCCCAGGTCGACCACCGTGGCCGCGGGCGCGGTCTGGTCCGGAAGCCACCAGCACGGTGAGGGCACCATCCGCGGGGAGAGGACCTCGCTCGGTGGGGTGGCGAGCTGCGCGACCCAGCCCCCGCCGCGGCGGCCGTAGGCGACACCGATCTTCGGGTGCAGGGTGCGCGCCGGTGGGCCCTGGTCGGCGACCGCGGCCGCGAGCCCGGAGCGGGCCGGGTCGGCGGCGTCGACAAGCAGCGTCGGCACCCCACACACGTCCAGCGCGTCGAACAGCGCCGCGGTCATCACCGACGCCCCGACCCCTGCCGACGCGCCGATCACCGGGATCACCACGCCGCCCTGGGCCCAGTCCGCGCGACCCGGCTCATGGCGATCGGCGAGCCGCTCGACCGCGACCGCGGTCTCCATCGCCTCCTCGGTCCGCGCAACCGCGGTCGCCGGGGCCCGGTCCGAGACCGGGCTACGCGGGTCCGCCAGCGCCCGGACGTGCGCGGTCTCCCCCGCGGTCACCGCGTCGTCGAGCAGCTCCGCATCCGCCGGTGGCCACGTCTCCCGCGCGGTGGAGACCAGCGACCCCGCAAGGCCCTGCCCCAGCAGGCCCCGCGCCGTCTCGTCCTCACCCTCGACCGCGACCGCGACCAGCTCACCGCCGACCTGCCCACCCCCGAGCCCTGCCGCTGAGGGACTTGCGGCCGCCTCCGGGCGGCCCGGGCTGTAGTCGCGCGCATCGGCGGGGGCGGCGTGGCGGTCGTCCTCGCGAGCGGGACCCCGGCCCGATCCGGGAGCGGGGATGCGCGGCAGCGGGTCGACGACGTCGAAGGCGACGTCCTCCACCTCGGACGACGAGCTCGCAGGCGTCCACGCCGACGCTTGTGACGCGCGATCAGCCGCAGTCTCCCGTGTCGCGTCGCGCGGAGCCCACGAGGCAGCAGGAGGAGACGACCAAGCAGAAGGGACAGAAGGGGATGGGCCTCGTGCGGGTTCGCCCCGACCGGGCGGTGGTGCCGGCGGGAACGGCGGCCGGCGCGGGACGGAAGGCGCAAGGCGCGGAGGCGCCGGCCGCCGAGCGGCGGCGTCGGCCGAGGGGTGCGAGTCCCGCACCGGAGCCGACGCCGCGGAGCCCACACTGCCCCGCGCTGAGCTCGCTGCAGTAGCGGTGGCCGCTGCGATCCGTTCCGGTGTCACATGCTGGGTGCGAGCTGCGTGGTTGTCGGGTTGTGCCCCGGCCTCAGCTTCCTGACCGGCCGGGGTCGAGGTCGTGGTCGGTTGAGGGCGGGGCGGGACGAACTGGGTGAGTTCCGGGCTCCCGGCGGGTGCGGCCGGTCTCGAGGCCGCCGCGGCCGTGGGCAGGCCGGGTTCGGCCGCCGCCGCGGGGACTGGAGGCGTGGGCGGGGCCGGGAGCCGCGCGGGCGCGTCGTGCGGGGAGAACGGGGGGACGGCAGGTCGGGGTGGGACGACCTGGGTGCGGTCGGCGTCGGTGATCGCGGCGGGACGGTCGTCGTCGCGGCCGGTGAAGGGGCGCCCGTCCCAGTCCTCATCGCTGGGCACCACGAACCGAGGCGGCCCGGGTACCGGGCCAGGCGCCGGAGGGGCCGGCGGGGATGGCCGGTGTGGCGGCGACGCGTCGGGCTGCTCGGTGGGTGGGGTGGGAGGCACGCGGTGGTCCTCGAGTTGGGTCACGCCGTCCTCCTGAGGCTGATGTGCGGCCGGAGCGCGACTCGCGCTCTGAGGTGGGGGCGCCGGAGGTCTGCGCGGCCTCGCGGCTGCGCGGGTTGGTCGAGGGAAGACGGCCCCCGAGAGCTCCCCGACCCGGTGGTCCCGCCGGGCCGTCCCTGGCCCTCGCCGCGGCCGCGGGAGCTGCCCCAGCCCTCGCACCGCGGAGAGGTCTGCACCCGACTGCCGGTCAGCGGGCCCGGGTGGTGCGGCGCGGCGGTCATCGCCTCGCTCCCTCACGCGGCCGCGCCCGGCGAGCGGCGTCGCTTCGTGCCGGCGGGTCGAACGCCGGCCGGGGACGAGGCAGCAGCAGCTCCGGATGCCGCGCGCGGCGTCGTCGACGCAGCTCGGCCACGGCGACCGGGACGAGCGCGAGCAGCACTCCGACCAGGGGCAGCGCGGCACCGCTGGCGGTGGTGGCCCCGGCGAGGTTGCTCACCGACTCCAGCGAGTCCCCGATCTTGAGGTCGTTGAGGAACAGGGTGCTGTCCTTGCCCTCGGAGGGGTCGCGGTAGATGCCGGTCTTGAGGTAGGCGCCGCCGTCGACGGTGGTCCCCTTGGGCGGGGTGTAGTTGGAGACGAGCTGCTTGCCGTCGCGCCAGACGTTCACGAAGCCGCCGCCGGTCTTGAACTCGACCTCGAGCTGCACCGAGACGTTGCTGCCCGGGGTGACCGCGCCGAGGTCCTTGTCGTGGTCGTTGCCCGAGGTCGCCAGCCACAGGTGGCCCTTCCCGACCTCGATCGCCACCGGCGGGGAGCCGTTGACCCCGTTGTCGTGCAGCTGCCAGATCACCTGCCAGCTGTCCGCGTCGGTGGCGAAGTTCTGGTCCAGGAACGCCGAGTAGCCGAAGAACTTGTGGTCGCCGTCTCTGAAGGTGTCCTTCTCCGGCTGGGCTTCCGAGCGTTTCCCGCCCCCGGGCACCTCGAACTTGACCGCCTGCCGACCCGCCACGTTGGGCGAGGCCGCCGCCACCGGGTCCTTCGCGTTCTCGTTGTTCCACGGCGTGGACTGGAACCCCTCCAAGCCACTGGTCAACGACCACAACGCGCCTGTGGGGCCGCCGGTCAAAGCCTCGCCACCGGGACCGTCCCCAGCGCCTGAGCCCGAGCCCGTCGTCGTCGTCGACGTCGGGGCTGCCGCCTCGGAGGACGAGGACGACTTCGATGACGAGGGCGACCCGGGCGACCCTGACGGCGAGGGCTCCTGAGCCGATGTGCTGGTCGACGTCGCCGGCGAGCTGGACGCCGTCGCGCCCGAGCCCGCCGAGCTGGACGTGGACACCGACGAGGTCGGCGAGGTCGGCGAGGTCGGCGACGAAGACGGCGCTCCGGAGGTCGCCGCAGCGGCACCGCTGGTCGCGGTCGGAGCCGCCGAGCGGTTCGAGGCGCTGGCGGAGGTCGGCGAAGCACCCGACGTCGCGGTGGGCGCCGTAGTCGCGGTCACCCCGGAGGCCGGAGCGCTGCCCGACGACTGCGGCGAGGCGCTCTGTGCCGGCGCGGATGACGTCGGGGCTGCTGCCGATGCGGTCCCGGCGGTGCCGGACGTCCCGGTCGAGCTGGTGCCGGTGGGACTGGCGCTGGTGGCGGCTTGGCCGTTGGTGACGTCGAACTTGGTCAGCTGCAGGCCGGGGCCGCCGGTCCAGGGCTCGAAGCCGGCCTGGATGTTGGTGAGGTAGTCGGCGTCGGAGACCACGCCCTGCTTGACCGCATCCTTGACGAAGTCGGTGATCGGGAGGTTGTCCGCGGAGTCGACGTAGCCCTGGCGCAAGTAGGAGATGACCTTGACGCCGCCGTTGGTGCCCTTCCAGACGTCCCAGTTCGCGCCGCCGATCGCGACCTGGCCGGTCTTGTCGCCGATCGGCTTGATGCCTCCGGTCTCCTTGAGCCAGATCATCAGCTCGAGCTTGTCGTTGTGGCCGTTCTTCTTCGGGGTCGAGTCGGCCCAGATGTCGTAGGCCAGGTTCGACTTCGTGCCCGCCGGGATCTGTCCGGCGATCGAGGACGACAGCGGCCCGAGCTGCCCGATCTGGGTGGGCAGAGTCGTGCCCTTCGTGCAGGTCCCCATCCAGCAGCCCGACATGATCGACGGGTATGCGGCGGGAGCGTCGTTCTTGTTGTGGTTGCCCGAGTCCACCGAGAACCCGGGCCCGCCGTTGGTGGTGACGCACTGGCCGTCCGAGGCGCCCCACTCGTTGTTCTGCACCATGTAGGTGCCGTCGTCGACGTTGGCCGACCCGAACTTCTCGCACACCTTCTGCCCCGAGCCCTGCACCGACCCGGACGGCGTGCGACGGCGTTCCTTCAAGTCCGCGGGCGGCTGGAGCGATAGCATCGTGCTCGGGGACGTCGACGTACTTGTGCGCTGCCGCGGCTGCTGTCGGTCGTCGCCCGTTGAGGTGGTGGTGGCGCGACGATGTGCCGGTGTTCCCCGGTCGCGCTGCGCGGGCGCGGCAGGGTCCCAAGACGGGTCGGCCGCGGTTGCGCCGGACTGAGGTGCGCTCGAGGGAAGGGGGACGCTCGAGAAGGCAGGAGGTGCCACCGCTGGCGGTGCGGTGGACGAGCTCGGCGGACCCGGCAAGGAGGCGACGATCGGACCACCCGCGTCCGGTTCTGCGCTGAAGTTGCCCGACGGAGCTTGCTCGGCGGAGGCAACGGGTTCGCGGCTCTTCGAAGCAGCGTTCCAGGTGCTGGGCGAGGTGAACGGTTCCGCTAGCTGGGTGGAACTTCCGGTGCTGGCCAGCGTTGCGATCCCGACCATGCCGATCACCGCCAACACGACGATGGCGACGATCACGACTCGGACCGGGGAGACCGCGTCACGAGGTGTGGCGGGACGACTGGCGCTGGAAGTGCCGCCGCCGAAGCCGAGACGGTCCAGCGGAGTCGAGCCACGCTCGGGCGACCAACGCTGGTGGGACCCGCCGACACGGGTCCCGACCGGGTCGCTCATGCGCTCGTGCCTTCACCGAAGCCCACTGCCATCTCCTCAAGCGGGACGCCGGTAGGGGGTGTGCGGCGTCTACCGAGTGAGACCCCCGAGTAGGCCGGTCAGGTTCCGTAGAGCGCACAGAATTCTCGGCCTGCTGCTCAGCGGGCGTGTCCCCACCGCACCAGCGGCCGCAGACCCGCTCCGGAGGCCCATCCCGGCGCCGAGCGGGCCGAGCTCATGTCGGTCAGACCCCCCGCCGCCGACCGAGGTGAAGCTGCCTCGACCAGCTGCGGTGGACCTGCCTCGACCGGCAGCGGGGAAGGCAGCTGCTGATTGCCTTCGATGTCGCCGTCGCGCAGCGATCACAGCCGCGTGACCTTCTCATGATGCTGCGCTAATCCCCGTTAGCGCGGCATGGGTGCCGCTCCTTGGGCGCTGGGGCAGGCGGCGCCAGCTAATTGATGGCGGCGCGGAGTGCCAGCTCGACAGCCGCACCGATGGCAGAGAGTTGGGCTTCTGCGGAACCACCCCGCGACGATGGTCGGGCATCGGTCGTGTTGTATACCGGGCAATCGTCATTGGGGGGCTCGTGTCGACAACTCGTCGGATGCTGATCGTGCTTGGAGTGGTCCTCGCGATCGCTGCCGCCGCTACCACCGCCTATGCCGCCGCGCCGCGTGCTTCGGCCCCAACGGTGAGCGGGTGTGTGAACAAGCAGACCGGCGTGCTGCGGGTCGCCACGGCATCAAGACCTTGCTTCACGCGCCCGGGCTTCCTCCAGGAGACGCCGATTCGCTGGAACCTGGCGGACGACGGGGCCCCTGCGCCAGCGCCGAGCGTCGGGCAGCCAGCGCAGGTCGAGCGCCGCACAGCTACTCAGACGATCCCCGCTGGTAGCGACTTCGTCATCGTCAAGGCTTCGTGCCAGCCCGGCGAAACTGTAGTTACTGGATCCTGGACGGCTAACGGCGCAAGTCCTTACGGCAACAGGGCTGTCAGTTACAGCTTGGGCGACACAGGCGAGCGGGAGAACGGGTACCAGGTGTCTGCGCAGCCCGGATACCGGTTCCCGGGAGAGCCCGTCAATGCGGATTCTGTGACAGTGGCGGTTACGGCGGTCTGTCTCAAGATCGCCTAGTAGCGGCGTCCGGTGAGGGTAGTCCGCATCGAGTGCGCGATAACTCCAACTATCGCGGCACCGGCGATCGTCTCTGGCCTGCTGCGTCTCCACGAGCCGGATGTTGTCGTCCCGGCGTCGATGGGCCTGCGGCGACGGCGCGGGCGCCGGTGTAGGCCGGAGGAAGCGACTCGAGTGGACGCCGTTCGGCGCGCGTCCGGAGGCTCTAGGATGCGCTCCATGACCTCGTCCCTGCGTACCCTTGAGCAGCGCCTGCGGGCGGTCGAGGCCCGACTGACCGAGGTCGAGGGCGGGTACGGCGACACGCTCTACGAGCTCCGGCGCGCCAGCGTGCGCAACGAACTGCGTCTCGGGCGGGTGCTGGAGCATCTGGCGATCAACGACGTGACAGACGACGAGGTCGACGAGGCGCTCGACGCTGATTGAGCGGACGTCGTTCCTCGAGGCACTGCTCTCTCACGTCGGGCCGCCGTCTGAAACTGGGGCCTCAGTGAGTGTCAGCCACTTGGTCAGGGCGTAGGTGGGGGAGCGGTCCAGGTCCTCGCGAGCGCGGTCGTAGCGCCGGGTGGTGCGGGCGTCGCGGTGCCCGGCGAAGTCCTGGACGTCGCGCAACGGTGCGCCGGCGTCCAGAGCGAGGGTGATGGCAGTGTGGCGCAGCGAGTGCGGGGAGAGCTTCGCCCATGACTCGATCGCAGCCTCGCGAGCGGTGCGGCGCACCAGTACCCAGACCGCCTTCGGGGTCAGCCGTAGCCCGGTGCGAGAGGCGAACAGCGGCCCGGCCAGCTCGGTCTGATCACAGTCCTCGACGGCGGCGCGGTGCTCGAGATAGCGGTGCACCGACTCGACTGTGCGAGGGGCGAGGGCGATGCGCGCTCGGCGGCCACCCTTGCGCCGGATGGTCAGGGTGTCATGTACGTCCTCTCGACCGGGGTGGCGGCCAAGGTCGATCACGTCCACCCCGAGGAGCTCATCGACGCGGAGCGCGTTGTGCAGGAGCAGATGCAGCATTGCCGCGTTCCGGCGCCGTTGGGCTCCTCGGCTGCGGTCGACGGCGTCAAGTAGGGCGACGGCTTCGTCGCGGGTCAACCCGAGGGTGGAGGAGTGTTGAGCGTCGACGGCGGGGCGTCGGACCGCGGCCGCGGGGTTGGTGCGGGCGATGTCGAGGTCGTCTTGGTCGAGTAGGAAGCGGTAGAACGAGGACAGCGCGGACAGTCGCCGCCCGGCGGAGGTGGGAGCGGCGCCGCCGTCGAGGAGGTGGGCGAGGTAGAGATCGACCTGCACCCGGCGCGCCCGCAGGGGGTCGACCTCACGTGCGGTGCACCATCGCTGCCAGAGCAGCAGGTCGCCGGCGTAGGCGCGGCGTGTCCTCGGCGATCGGAAGCCGGACAGCCAGCCGCTCACGAGCAGCCGGACCCTCGCGTCGGTCCACAGCGCGGCGGGCAGGTACTCGTCGGCCAGACCACCGAGCAACTCCGGGGGTGGCGCCGTGCGCTGCTCCGGGACCCGAGCAAGTACCCGCCGGCCGTCATCGGCCGCTTGCTCGTGGCTGCTGTGGCCTGTGGTGCTCACGAGGCTCGACGCTAGGACCGAGAGCTGTCAACAAAGCGACCGGGGGCCTCTGACCTGGGTCGATGCCGCGATAATCCCGCCCCACGCGACCTCGACGCGAAGGCGGCGAACCTGAGCGAAAGCTGGCAGATCGGCGGGATGTCGACGTCGGGACCGACACACGGCGCAGCGGCGGTGGTCTGCGGTTAGAGGAGATCGACTTCTAGGTTGGGGTGCACGCGACGCAGCCGGTCCGGGTCGCTGGATATCGCGGAGCACCCGCGTTGCTGGCAGATTGCCGAGACCCAGGAGGCGACCGGGTCAAAGAGGCCGTCACGCTCCCGAGCAGCGTCGATAGCAGCGCGAATGGCTGCAGTGGGCTCATCGAGTACGGGGACCGTGGGGCTGGGCCAGCAGGACGTCGATGTCGGTGCCGTGGTGGGGCAGGGCAAGGAGAGCCTCGGAGACCACGGCGGAAGGGACGAGCAGGGTCACCCCGAGCTCGGCGACGATGATCGACCAGCTGGCCATGGCCAGTCCGCCGCGCGCCCACGATGCGACCGCACCCGCGTCGAGAACCTTGCCGCCGGCGAGCAGCGGTGGCGGCTCGCCGGTAGATGGCAGTGCGCTCAGGAGGCGTCCGCTACGGGGTAGTGGCGCCGGACGAAGGCTTCGCCTGGCCAGGACGCGCCGGCCTGGGCGTACACCGCGCGGTAGTGCTCGAGGGTGGGAGCTCCGAAGCGTGCGGCGTGGTACTCGGTGGCGGCGACGCATGCTGCGGGTCGCTCGGCTGCGCGCTGCTCGCGCGCCGCCATCTCGGAACCGTCGTGCTCGGCGTCGTCCGCGGAGATCTCGAACGCCTCGCTCACGGAGCCAAGGCTATCGGACAGGCTCAAAGGTCGGAACGCGAGCCGCTGAGCAGGGCGACCCAATCGCGGCGGGGGTGTCCGGCTCCGCCAGGACCCGCCCGGGCGGGCAGCTTGGTTGTCTTGCGGCGTCGCCGGGAGGCCCGCCTAGAGGCGAACAGCCTCTCCCGAACGCCGCGATAACGCCGCATATCGCGGTATCGACGCATGAGTAAAATGTGATGCCACCTCGGGTAGTGGCAGAACGTTGGCGTTCGGAGCGGTAGGACGCTCACTGTGATCAGGCTGCGGCGATCGTTCTCCGCGTCGAGGCGGACGTAGGTCTTCCAGGTCTGGTGCAGGTTGGCGTGACCCATCAAGTTGGCGACTTTGCCGAGCGGGACGCCCGCCCGGACCAGCCAAACGGCTTGAGAAATGGCGCAGGAAGTAGGGCGTATATCCAAATGCAATCCCGTCCGATAGCACAGAGGCCGCGCGACGCCGTAGGCGCTGTCCTGCTAGGCTGCGGCTGGAGTTCTCACGCGGTCGCGGCCTTTTCGCGATCGGATTTACGCCTGTTGCATTGCATCCCGTAGGGAGCGACATGGAAAAGCTGCGCATTGAGCTTGAGAACTGTCATGGCATCCGCAAGCTCGATGCAACTTTGAGCTTCAAGATCGCCAAGCGCGACGGTCGGCGTCACGCAGTTGCTATCTACGCACCAAACGGCGCGATGAAGACGTCGTTCGCGCGCACGCTGCGCGACCTGTCCCGCGGTCAAGATAGCTGTGACCACATGTTCGCCGACCGCGACAGCGTGCGGCGCATTGTGGATGAGAACGGCACTGCTCTGGACGGCGACGAGGTGGTCGTCATTCTCTCCTACGACGAGGAGCTCGGGCCTACCGAGTCGACCTCAACGCTGCTGGTTAACGCGGACCTGCGCCGCGAATACGAGGAGCTTCAGCAGGGATTGAACGACGTTCGAGCTGAGCTTCTCGCGGCGCTCAAGGAGAATTCCGGCACGAAGGTTGATATTGCCGAAGCATTATCGTACGCGTTTATGGCCGAGAAGTCGAGCTTCTTCATGGCACTGTCACGCATCCGCGAAGAGGTGGAGCGCGAGGACGGTGCGCCCTTCGCTGACCTGCCGTACGACCTCATCTTTAACGAGAAGGTTCGGTCGCTCCTCAACCAGGCTGACCTTAAGAGCCTGCTCACCGATTACGTGACGCGACTCAACGCCCTCTTGGACGAGTCGAAGTACTTTAGCCGGGACAAGTTCAGTTACTTCAACGCCAAGAACGTTACCAAGACGCTCACCAGCAACGGCTTCTTCAGGGCAGGCCACTCAGTTGTCCTGCACGATGGGGAGGGACAAACTCAGGAAATTCCAACCGAAGCGGAGTTCAATGCGCTAATTGAAGAGGAGAAGGCGCAAATCGCCTCCGACGAGGACCTGCGCAAGAGGCTGCTCGCGATCGAGGCCGCCTTGAATAAGAATGCGGACGTCCGCAAGTTTGCGGACCTTCTCGACGAGCATCGCGAAATCCTGCCTGAGCTGACCAACATGGCGGTCTTCGAGCAGAAGCTTTGGAAGAGCTATTTGAAGCAGTCCGAGCCGTTGTTCCTGCGCGCGGTCGATCTGTACCGCAACTCCGACGACCGTATGCGCGCGATCCGCGAGCAGGCCAAGGCGGAGCGCACGGAGTGGGAAAACGTGATTGACATCTTCAACTCCAGGTTCTACGTGCCTTTCCAGCTGACGGCGCAGAACCGGGACGCGGTGGTGCTCGGGCAGGATTCGGTGCCGCAGCTCCACTTTGAGTTCTTCGACGGCGATGAGAGCGCTTCGGTTGAGCGCGGCGACCTACTTCAAGTGCTGAGCAACGGCGAGAAGAAGGCACTGTACATTCTGAACGTGCTCTTCGAGATGGAGACGCGCAAGAAGGCTGGGCGTACCACGGTGTTCGTGATCGACGATCTTGCTGATTCGTTCGACTACAAGAACAAGTACGCCATTATTCAATACCTCAAGGAGATGACGGAGCAGGCAAACTTCCGTCAGATCATTCTCACCCACAACTTCGATTTCTTCCGGACCTTGCAGGGCCGAGGCGTCACGGGTTACTCCACCTGCATGATGGCGCAGAAGAGCAGCGAACGAGTCACCATCGAGCAGGCAACGGGCATTCAGAATCCGTTCGTCAAGGACTTCAAGCCCCGCTTCTTCGAGCAACCCATGAAGCGAGTGGCATGTATTCCATTTATGCGTAACATCCTCGAGTACACCAAGGGCGAGGACGATCCTGACTACATCACACTGACCTCCCTCCTCCACTGGAAGTCTGATTCCGCCAGCATCACGCAAGGTGACCTCGACGCCGTCTTCAAGCGCGTCTTCGGCGGTGACGGGGCCTGGCCCGAAATCGAACAGCCGGTCATCGACCTCATTGTGGCCCAGGCCACCGAAGCGTTGACGGCCAGCCAGGGGATCAACTTCGGCAACAAGATCGTATTGTCGATCGCCACCCGGCTTGCGGCGGAGCGCTACATGGTGTCAAAGCTCGATGACCAGGCATTGGTCGACGCCATCGAGGCCCAGCAAACCTACGAGCTGTTCGTGCATTTTAAGATAGCCGGTTTGGGTGCGCCCGAAGTTCTTAGCACCCTCGACGCTGTGGTGTTGATGACGCCCGAGAACATCCACGTCAATTCATTCATGTACGAGCCGATCATCGACATGTCGGACGACCATCTGCGCCAGCTCTTCAAGGACGTCTCTGCTCTGATGATATCGGATTAAGACGTTAACAGGGGGGCGGACCTTGTTCTAGCTCCATAACCCATCTATCCGTTCACGCAGAGCATCGCGTAAGCTAAGTCCCCCGGCACCCAGGTCGTGTTCGAGATCGAGACCTGGCGTCTCGTCACGAAAGGAAGCTTATGGGTGTGCTCGTGCGTAAGCGCGATCTTTTATATTCGTGGTATTGAGCTGTCCGCCTGATGATAGTCAGATGGTCGGATGACCACTCAGGAGGGTCGATTCCTTCTTGATGTCCAAGACCTGCTTCTTCTCGTCTTCCGCACTATCCGCCCTAACGCCAGTCAAGTGCACGTGATGGTAGCTGGCATCCCCGTCGTACCCGAGCCTAAAGGATTGAAGATGGACGATCGCGTTATCATTGTCATACAGGATCCCTTGCATGTCGTCAAGTAGGGCCTTTACCAGATTGTCCGCGTCCTTCTTTCTCACCTTCGCGCCTAGCACATTCACAACAGTCACGCACAACCCTCGCCTCGCGAACATGGAGGTTCCGTCCTCGTTTCGGTGAGTCCTCAGGGCGTCCTGAATCCTCCTCTTGTAGAGGCCCCGGAGGTCTGAGTTGGACGACTGCGCGGATATTGGCTCAACGGCGATCGGAAGCGTAGCTGCTATGGGGTCATCGTCGAGGCTGCACTGCATGCAAGCAGTTTGCGCAAGATGAGAAGCCTTCTCGCCGATGGTCAGGAAGAGGCACTGCGCGAGAGTTGGACGTTTTACTGATAGGTCAAGGCCGAAGGGGTCGTCGACGCGCAAGCCTTGAAGCCAGAGCCGAAGCGTCTCTCGGCTTCCTGCACTCAAAGGAGTTGCTAGGGCAGTGCCTGTGTCGTTTAGGAACCCCTCTGCCAGAAGTCCTTCCCAGACATCGACTTCCGGCGACTTGTGTTCGTAGGCGCACCGCTGCGCGTACTGGATGAATGGTGCCGCTTCCTCCTTCTTGCTCATCAAGCAATAATACGCCTTCAGGAGGGGTGTCTACCACCGAGACCAGCGGGCTCGTGCTGTTGGTGGCCCTCCCACCTGCGGCCAGTTGCTTGCCCTCTATAGCTTTGCCAGATTTCGCTGATCGCAGCCGGACAACAACGACACCCATGGCGGGCCCGCTCCAGCCGTTAGGGCCCATCCACAGGCGCAAGTGCAGGTCGCACGGCCTGGATCAGCTTTAGCGGCTCTTCCGATTTCGGAGTGCAGCTGAGGGTGTGACCGGGCCGGGAGCTGGGGTCGTGTCGCTGCGGTGAGGCGGGCCCCGAGAAGTTGATGATGGCGGTTCCTACGCCAACCAGCGCCAACATCT
>NZ_JAJNDA010000041.1 GCF_021026295.1 Actinomycetospora soli | reverse complement strand
ACCGAAGCCATCAACGGGCGCCTCGAGGCCCTGCGCCGCAACGCCCTCGGGTTCCGCAACCTGATCAACTACCGCATCCGCTCCCTGCTCCACTGCGGGAACCTCGCACTCTGATTCCGGAAGAGCCCCTTTGGCGGCGCTGATGAAGTCCAGCCGCTCGACTGCACCGTCGCCGTAGAGCCGGTAGCCCGACGGCGAGCGTCGCGCCGGCAACAGTCCCTCCGCGTCGTAGAACCGCACCGTCGTCGCTGGAACCCCCGACCGGCGCGCCAGCTCCGACACCTTCAACCCGTCCACGATATCGACGCTAAACCTCGCAGCCGACTCGAAGGTCAAGCCTCAGTCGACACCGCATCTGCGGGGACGGGTTCGGTGAGCAGGGTCGCGGTGCCGGGCTCGGCAGGGATGTGCTGGCGGACCCACGCCTGGGTGGCCATCTGCACCGCGTCCCACGGCGATCCGAGCGGCGGGGTGTAGGACAGGTCGAGCTCGCTGACCTCATCGACGCTCATGCGGTGGAACAGGGCGGTGGCGTAGGTGTCGACCCGCTTGGCGATCTCGGCGCCCCGACGCCCGATCAGCTGGGCCCCGAGCAGCGCGCCAGTGCTGGTGTCGCCGGTGACGGCGATGTGCATGGGGGTGGCGCCGGGGTAGTAGGCCTTGTGGTCGTCGGGGGTGGCCAGGGTCGTGGCGGGCTGGTGGCCGGCGGCGACGGCCTCGCGTTCGCGGAGGCCCGTGCGGGCGGCGACGAGATCGAAGACCTTGACGACCTGGGTGCCCAGACTGCCGGCGAACCGCCGGGTCCCGCCGAGGGCGTTCTCCCCGGCGACGCGGCCCTGCTTGTGGGCGGTGGTGCCAAGGGGCAGGTAGGTGATGCCGAGCTGGCGGTGGTGGGTGATGACGCAGTCGCCGGCGGCGAACACGTGCGGCAGGTTCGTGCGCATCTGCTCGTCGACGACCAGGGCGCCCTTGTACCCGACCTCGGCGCCGGCGGAGGCGGCGAGGTCGACGTCCGGGCGCACCCCGACCACGACCAGGACCATGTCGACATCGCGGGCGAACTCGGTGCCGGCGTCGGAGTGGGTGTCGCCGTGGTGCCCGGCGACGTGCAGTCGCCCTGCGCCGTTCTGCCCGCGGCTGATGGTGTCGACGGTGGTGGAGGTGACGACGTCGACGCCGTGCGCGTCGAGCTCGGCGTGCACCAAGGACCCGAGCGCGGGGTCGACGGTGGGCAGGACCTCGGGTAGGGCCTCGACCTGGGTGACCGCCAGGCCCCGGGCGCGCAGGCCCTCGGCCATCTCGAGCCCGATATAGCCGGCGCCGACGATCAGCGCCGAGGCGGGCTGGTGCTGCTCGAGGGTCTGCATGACCGCGAACGTGTCGCCCATGGAGTGCAGCAGGTGCACGCCGTCGGCCGGGCCGAGCGCGTCGGGCCCGGTGAGCCCGCCGATTGGGGGGCGCACCGAGGTCGCGCCGGTGCCGACCAGCAGCTCGTCGTAGGCCAGCGAGTCCTCGCGGCCCTGGGCGTCCCGCAGCTGGAGGCGTCGGCCGGAGACGTCGATGCCGGTCGCGGTGGTGTCCAGGCGCAGCGTCATGCCGGTGGCCTCGAGCTCGGCGTGGGTGCGGTGCGCCAGGTTGCGCCAGTGCGTGACCTCCCCGGAGACGTAGTAGGGGATGCCGCAGATGGAGAAGTTCGGGTAGGCGTCGGCCACGACGACGGTGACGTCGGTGGCGGGGTCGAGCTCGCGGGCGCGCAGCGCGGCGGAGATGCCCGCGTCGCTGCCGCCGATGGCGACCAGGTGCACGAGGAACAGGCCTTCCAGGATGCCGTCCGGGCAGGGGAAGCACACGGCGTCGGTCGGGCCGACGCCGTGAGGAGTCGAGTGCGTGCGGGCGCCTGGCCGGCGCCGCCGCCCCTGGGAGAGGGGCGCGGCGACGCCGGCGGCTGTGCGGCTCCCGGAGGTGGGTCAGCGGTTGATCGAGCGCAGCGGGGTGGCGCCGATATCGGAGAGGAGCTCACGCACGCGGCGCTCGATGTCGTCGCGGATGGGGCGGGTAGCGGCGAGGTCCAGGCCGGCCGGGTCCTCGAGCTTCCACTCCTCGTAGCGGCGGCCCGGGAAGACCGGGCAGGCGTCGCCGCAGCCCATGGTGATGACGACGTCGGCGGCCTGGACGACCTCGTCGGTCCAGGGCTTGGGGAACTCCGAGGAGATGTCGATCCCGACCTCGGCCATCGCGGCCACCGCGGCCGGGTTGACCTCGCTGGCCGGTTCGGACCCGCCGGACCAGGCCACGGCCTGCTCCCCGGCGAAGTGGGTGAAGAACCCCAGTGCCATCTGCGAACGCCCCGCGTTGTGGGTGCACAGGAACAGTACGGTGGGCCGCTCGTCGTGCGACAGGCCCTCGACCTTGGCCAGCGCGCGAAGCCGCTGCCGGGCGAAGCGCTCCGCGAGCAGCGGCAGGAACTTGACGATCTTGGCGTTGCCGGCGAACTCGTCGTAGGACGAGTGCAGGAACCGCTCGATCGTCTCGACCCCGAACACCTCGGCGAACTCGCGCTGCAGGTTCGTCGCGGCGGTCTTGAGCGCGAGACGCTGGTCGATCGACAGGTCGTTGCGCTGATAGGTCTTGGTCATCTTCTGCTCCAGTGCGTGAAGACCATCACGGGGACGTGCCGGGTGAGCTGGGGTTGTTCGGGGAGGTGAAGGTGCTGGTGGCGGGGAAGAGCCGACGGCGGAGCCACAGCGACACGTAGACCAGCGCGACCAGGACCGGGACCTCGATCAGCGGGCCGACGACCCCGGCCAGCGCCTGCCCGGAGGTCGCGCCCCAGGTGGCGATCGCGACGGCGATCGCGAGCTCGAAGTTGTTGCCTGCCGCGGTGAATGCCAACGTGGTCGTGCGCTCATAGCCCAGCCCGACCGCGCGGCCGAAGGCGTAGGACCCGGCCCACATCACCGCGAAGTACACGAGCAGGGGCAGCGCGATCCGAGCCACGTCCAGCGGCCGGGAGGTGATCGCGTCGCCCTGCAGGGCGAACAGGATCACGATCGTGAACAGCAGCCCGTAGAGGGCGAACGGCCCGATCCGCGGCAGGAACTTCGCCTCGTACCACTCCCGGCCCTTCGCTCGCTCCCCGAATCGTCGAGTGAGGTAGCCGGCCAGCAGCGGGATGCCAAGGAAGATCAGCACCGACCGCACGATCGCCCACGCCGAGACGTCGAGCCCCGCGGTGGGCAAGCCGAGCCAGCCGGGCAGGACCGCGAGGTAGAACCAGCCGAGGGCACCGAAGGCGATCACCTGGAACACCGAGTTCACGGCGACGAGCACGGCGGCGGCCTCGCGGTCGCCGCAGGCGAGGTCGTTCCAGATGATGACCATGGCGATGCAGCGGGCGAGCCCGACGACGATCAGCCCGGTCCGGTACTCGG
This sequence comes from Actinomycetospora soli, assembly GCF_021026295.1. Classification (GTDB taxonomy): domain Bacteria; phylum Actinomycetota; class Actinomycetes; order Mycobacteriales; family Pseudonocardiaceae; genus Actinomycetospora; species Actinomycetospora soli. Next base: position 21,204 of record NZ_JAJNDA010000041.1, on the reverse strand, counting down.
GGAGGTCGGGGAGCAGCAGCCAGGCGAGGGCGAACATCAGCGCCGGCCCGATGAGCCAGTTCAGGATCAGCGAGGAGACCAGGAGGCGCTTGTCGCCGGTGACGGTGTCGAGGCGGTCGTAGCGGACCTTCGCCAGGACCGGGTACATCATCACGAGCAACCCGAGCGCGATCGGGAGCGAGACCCCGTCGATCGCGACCGCGCCGAGCGCCTCGCCGAGTCCGGGGATCAGGCGCCCGGCGAGCAGGCCGACGACCATCGCGGCGAGGATCCAGACCGGTAGGAACCGGTCGAGGGTGGAGAGCTTGCCGACGACCCCAGCCTCAGCCGGATCGTCGGTCTGCGTGCTGAACGCGCTCACGCCTCCACCACCGGCAGCTCGCGGCGAGCCTCGGGCCGAGTCGTGTTCAGACCGTCGGGCACCGTGTCCGGAGCGGCGGGAACCAGCACCGCCGCCAGCGCCTCGAGCACGTCGGGCTCGATCCGGTAGTAGACCCAGGTCGCGCGGCGTTCACCGGTGATCAGTCCGGCCTCGCGCAGCACCTTGAGGTGGTGCGAGATTGTCGGGGCGGACAGGTCGAAGACCTCGGTCAGGTCGCACACGCACGCCTCTCCGCCGGCGTGGGAGGCGATCAGCGACAACAGCCGGAGCCGAACCGGGTCACCCATCGCTTTGAACAGTCGGGACAGCTCACCTGCCTGCTCTCCCGAGAGGGGTTCGCGCACCAGAGGCGAGTAGCACCCGAGCTGAGCGGCGAGCCCCTCCAGCGTGTCCTGCTCTTGCTTCGACATGCATCTACTTTGACATCGATGAGATCAGCTAGCAAGGGCTGATTAGACTGACCTCGATACAAGCCTTTGGCTCGCCTCCGTGCAGTCCACTCTGTGAGACCGTGCAGCCGACTTCGGTAACTGACACCTACGCCCGGGGAGCGCGGGCGGTGAACACCTGGTCGGCCTACGAGCGGCAGTGGCGCCGCTTCGAGTCGTGGTGCGCGTCGGCGGGGGAGCGGGCGCTGCCGGCGGACCCGCTGACCGTCGCCCGGTTCCTGGCTGACCTCGCCCCGGTGTGGCGGCCGGCGCTCCCGCGAGTCAGCTCGGCGAAGTGCCGGAGCATGCGGTTGGTGAGGGTTCGGCACCGGTGAACAGGCGAAGGGCGTCGGCGGCCTGCCCGACGAGCATGTGGCCGCCGTGCTGGGTGCGGCACTCGGCGGCGCCTGGGGCGGCCGCGAGCAGAGGGGCGGTAGAAGATGTCGGCGACCCATAGGATCGCAGACGCGTGGCAGCCTCACTGGGCTCCGGGTCTCCCTGCGCGAGCAATAAGCTTATCGATCGCCCAATCGTGCAACGACTCACATGTACTTCGTATTATGTCAGGACAGCACGCTGAGCTGCGGAGATGCAGATCCGATAACTAAGATTATGTCAGATGGAAGGCCAACTATTGCATCGGATGACTGCGCCGGAGCTCCCCTGGAGCCCGTGAGCGGTCCGATAGTGAAGGCGCCGTGGAGCAGGCTCTGGACGGCTTCTGCGAGGCTCAACGAGACCGCCCCAAATCGGGTTCTTGGTGCGGGAGCCCGCTGTCTGCGAGCACCTCGAGCATCAATCTTCGAAGTTGATGACTAGCGGGCGACTCCTTGGTGTCAGCTGGCTCCGACTAGGACCGAAACTCGGGGGCGTCCGGTCCGGGTCGGGGCTATTGGATAGCTAAGTTCACTAGTCGGGACTTGAGGCAGTCGCGGGTCGCTGCTCGCGGACCGTTAGATCGCGGCTCGACCCGGCGAGATCGTGACTTCGCTGTCGGCGCCTCGACGACGCAAAGCGAAGACCGCGAGACTCGCGAGCAACATCGGAATCGCGAGCACATAGAAGATGGAGCTGTAGGCCCACTGCGCGCTGATCGCGAGCCCCACGACGATCGGCCCGAAAATTCCGCCGATACGGCCGATTCCCAACGCCCAGCCTACGCCGGTCGAGCGTAGCGACGGCGGGTAGAACACTGAGGCGAAGGCGATCACGCTCTTCTGTCCGCCCGAGACGCAGCAGCCGGCGAGGAAGTTTGCGGCCAGGAGCACCCAGAGCGGGGCGTCGAGGGCGAAGCCCACCACGCCCACGAAGACGAATCCGACGAGGTAGAGCACTCCGAGTGTCTTCGCGGCCCCGAGCCGGTCCATCGCCGGTCCGGTGACCAGGGCCGCCGCGATGCCGCCGACGGTGGTCAGGGTGGTGGCCGCGACCACGGCGCTCGTCGGGTACTGGAGCCGGTTGAGGATCGTCGGGAGCCAGCTCTGGAGAGCGTAGAACTCAGCGAGGTTGATCACGAAGACGAGCCAGAGCAGCAGCGTGCCCACCACCCACCGCCGTGTGAACAAGCTGCGCAGCGGCGACCGGCCCTCGGCGTTCGCGGGCTCCGCGGCGAGGTCGACGTCGTCGGACAGCTCCGGGTCGAGGCGTCGCAGGGTGCCCGCGACGGAGCGCCGGCGGCGCAGCCGGAAGGCCACCGACTCGGGGAGGTGGCGCAGGAGGGCCGGCACGAGCAGGAGCGGGACGAGACCGCCGACGAGGAAGAGCGAGCGCCAGCCGAAGGCCGGGATGAGGGCGCCCGCCGCCAGCCCCGCCACGACGAAACCGAGGGAGAACCCGCAGTAGATGACCAGGACGAACGTCGCACGCAGTCGGCGCGGGGCGAATTCGCTCGTCAGCGAGATCGCGCTGGGAGCCGCTGCACCGAGGCCGAGCCCGGTGAGGAACCGCAGCACGAGCAGGGGCACCACGGAGCTGACGAGCATCGACGCCAGGGTGAAGACGCTGAACAGCGCGGTGGCGACGACGAGGACGCGCTTGCAGCCGACGCGTTCGGCCAGCGGCGACAGCACGAGGTAGCCCACCATGAGTCCGACGAGGGCCGAGGAGAAGACGGGACCGAGGGCAGCCGCGGACAGCCCCCACTCCCGCGCGATCGACGGGGCCATGTAGCTGATGGCCTGGGTGTCGAAGCCGTCGATGAACATGACGAGCCCGCACAGCGTCAGGACGCCGTACTGCAGGCGTCCGACACGGCGTCGGTCGACGAGGTCGGTGAACGTGACGGGAGAGCTGCTGGTGGTGCCCGACGACATGAGCTACCTCGCTGTTTCCAGGGTCGGGTGGGCGTGCGGCATCGCCGCAACACGCCGGTGGTGGAGGGGGGTGGGGGCCTGGCGCTACGCCGCGGCGTCGCGATCGCCCGAGGGCAGGAAAGCGTCGGCCACGTACTGCTCTGGGGGCAGGCCGCCCCGCATTCGGAAAGCGGCTCCGGCGGCCGAGATCATCGCGGGGTTGCCGCACGTGAGGACGTCGTGTCCCGAGAGGTCAGGGAGGTCCGCGAGGACCGCCTCGTGGACGAGCCCGGTCCGGCCGGTCCAGTCCCGGGTTCGCGCGGAGACGACGGGGACGACCTCGAACCAGGGGAATCTCGTCGCCCAGACGCGGGCGGCCTCGAGGAGGTACAGGTCGGCGGAGGTACGCGCCCCCCAGTACAGGCGCATCGGCCGTTCGCGGCGGCACCGGACGTGGTCGAGCAGGATCGAGCGCATCGGGGCGAACCCCGTTCCGGTTGCCACGAGCACCACGGGTCGGCTGGAGTTCTCGTCGACCCCGAACTCGCCGAAGGGCATCTCGACGTCGAGCACGTCGTCGACGGCGAGGCCGCGCAGGACTTCCTCGGAGAACCGCCCGCCGTCGACGTGACGGATGTGCAGCTCGGCCCGGTCGTTGTCCTGGGGTGCGTTGGCGAGGGAGTAGTTGCGGCTGTCCCCGTCGAGGTGGACCCGCAGGTACTGGCCGGCCGAGAACGGCGCGCGACGGCCGATGGGGAAGCGCAGCCGGAGTAAGGTGACCCCTGGGGAAAGTTGCTCCCGCGCGAACACCCGGGCGGGCAGCCGCTTGCGGTCCGGGGGACCGCGACGCTCGACGCGGGTCGGAACGAGGTCGACGTCGCCGCGCGGCCGCGCCTGGCAGAAGCGGACGTCCGATGCAGGGCCGACGACGGCACGACCGCGGACGTCGAGCTCACCGCGGACGAGACGTCCCTGGCAGGTGGAGCAGACGCCCTTGCGACAGGAGTAGGGGAAACGCAGTCCCGCGTCCTCCGCGGCCTCGAGGACGGTGCGCCCCTCGTCGCAGGGGAACTCCAGACCGCTCGCCCGCAGGGTGACGGTGTGGGCGACGGTGGTCGTGATCGTCATGCGGGGACCTCCGTGATCGTGGGACCGGAGACCAGGCGCAGGGCGCGGAGCGTCGGTTCGACGTCCGCGGTGCCGGTGCCGGCGATGTCGAACGCCGCTCCGTGCCCGACGCTGGAGAACATCACGCCGGCACCGATTGCGAGGGCCGACGCCGCGCGGCCGGCGAGCAGCTTCACGGGTAGGTGGCCCTGGTCGTGGTACATGGCGACGAAGGCGTCGTAGCGCTCCCGGTCCGGCCCGGCGAGTACGACGTCGGCCCCGGTCGGTCCGTCTACCTCGAGGCCTTCGCCGCGGGCGGTGGCGACCGCGGGTGCGGTGACGGTCTCGTCGTCGGAGCCGAACAGGCCGCCCTCCCCCGCGTGCGGGTTGATTCCGAAGGTGCACAGGCGGGGTCGACGGATCCCGAGTTCCCGCAACGCGCCGTGACCGGCCCGGATCGCGGCGGCGACGGTGTCGGCGTCCAGGCGGTCGAGTGCTCCGGCGAGGCGCTCGTGGAGGGTCGTGTGCACGATCCGCAGACCTCCACCGACCAGCATCAGGAACACACGGTCCCGCCGGAGCCCCCGCAGGTCGGCGAGCAGCGCCGGGTAGCCGGCGAAGTCGACGCCGGCGGCGGCCACGGCGGTCTCGGAGTGCGGACAGGCGACGATCGCCCGCCCCACGCCGGCGTCGACGAGTGCGAGACAACGCTCGACGCTCGCGACGGTCGCGGCCCCTGAGGCGGCCCCCGGGGCGCCGGGCCGCAGCGGCTCCACGACGCCGACGGGGACCACGTCGAGGACGCCGGGAGCCGCCTCGACGGTGCCGTCGGTCTCGTGCACGGTCAGGTCGAACCGGCGTGCCGCTTCCCGCAGGGGGCCGACGGGGCCGACCACGAGGGGCGACGCGTTGCCGAGCGCCGCGACCGCGGCCGCCGCGAGCTCGGGTCCGACCCCAGTGGGGTCACCCGTCGCCAGGAGCACCCGGCCGGTCACAGCGGCAACGCCAGCAGCGTGTCGACCCGGCTCGAGTCGCAGACCACGACACGTCGGGTCAGGTGTGCGTCGTCGGCCCCTAGTCGGTAGCGGTCGAGGTAGCGGCCCGTCGCGAAGATGTCACTGGTCCCGTCACGCGTGGTGCGCACGACCAGGAACGGGGTCTCGGAGTCGACCTCCTCGGTGGTCGCCGTTGGGGTGAGGTGCGGCTGGCCCAGCAGGTGGCGGTAGGTGTGGCGCTCGTAGACGTTCGCCTCGCGCAGGGCGGAGATGCGGTCGGTCAGCATTCCCCGGGAGTCCGCCCAGATCAGCCCGGCCTCGAGGCCGTCCCGGTGGTTGTCGGCGGTCGTCACCTGGTAGAAGCACTCGTCGTCGAAGAACTCTGGCCAGGACTCCAGCGGGCCCTCGTCGATGCACCGCGCGTACGCGGCCTGGGCCCGGGCGACGAGGTGGAACGCGTCGTCTCGCACGGGATGGTGCTCCCCTCTGCTCGTGGCGGCGCTCAGTAGCCGAGCGCGGCGCGATAGGCCTTCCAGAAGCCACGGACGGACGCCTCGGTCACGCGGCTCTCGCTGGACTCCGCGTCGTCGCCGCCCATCTGCAACAGGGCCGATTGACTGCCGGCGCCGGCGACGCCGCGCTGGACGAACCCGCCCACGCAGCCGTCCTCCATGGACACGTAACCGGCCGGCCCGACGAGGTTCTGCTGTTTGAGGCGGGCCCGCCGCTGCTCCGGGGTGTCCTCGGCGAAGCCGAGGTAGGTCCAGTGCAGGTCGGTCGACTCGACACCGCGCGGCAGGATCTGACGGACCGCGACCGCGTTGTTGATCTGTTGGAGGACGAAGCCGGGGAACACCGAGAGGATTTGCAGCGTGACGTCGTCGCCGACCTCGGAGAAGCCGTCGAGCAGGCTCGGGTCGGCGAGGGAGTACTCGCTGTCGGACCGGATACCGGCCTCGGCGTAGGCCCGGTCGCGCTCCGCCTCGCGGTCGATCGCGGAGAAGCTGACGTGGTGGCCGCCGCCCTCACTGACGATGATCCCCCCGCGCATCGAGAGCTTGTTGATTTCGAAGGTCGTGAAGAACAGGTGGAGGATGCTCGCGTGGTAGGAGTCCTTGACGTTCTCCATGTAGAGCTTCCAGTTGTTCGGCAGAGCCTGGGTGAAGCGACCGAGGACCACCGGCGTCCGGCCGCCGAGGACGCGCTCGATGCGTGAGGAGATCTCCTCGCCCAGGTAGTCCTCGATGTCGGGGACCTCGTCGGAGAGGCTGCCGAAGACCAGGCCGTGCAGCTGCGCGAGCCGCAGCTTGCGCGGCGAGTGCGCCTGCTTGCAGAACGACGGCGGCATCCCGCCTCGGCCACCCACGCCGTTCTCGAAGGCGACGCCGGTGAGGTCGCCCTGCAGGTTGTAGCTCCACCCGTGGTACACGCAAGTGAAGTCGGTGGTGTTGCCGCGGTCGTCGAGGGCGAGGAGCGCGCCGCGGTGGGCGCAGCGGTTCTCGAACGCGTACACCTCGCCGTCGACGTCCCGGGCCACCACGACCGGCTGGTCGCCGATGAAGGTGGCCCGGTAGTCGCCCACCTCCGGGATGTCGGCCTCGAGGCACAGGTAGCTCCAGTGCGGGCCGCGGAACACGTGCTCGAGTTCGTCGGCAAAGACGTCGTCGCGCTGGAAGACCCAGTACGGGATGCGGGTGAGGCCCTCCGGCCAGTCGGGGCGGAGGCCGGGGTCGGCGGGCGTTGCGGTGGTGCTCGGCACGGGTGGTGACTCCCTGCTCGGCTTGACGCGATCGCGATTCGTTCGTATAACGAACACGTGGCTGTAACACGAACAGAAGACAGCGCAGGTGCGACGTCTGTCAAGGGGCCGGCGCGACCGCCCGAGGGCATGGCCGGCCTCGGGAAGGGCCTCGCGGTGATCGAGGCATTCGGCGCTCGCTCCTCACGTCTCACGGTCTCTGAGGCAGCGGAGATCACAGGCACCACCCGCGCTGCCGCCCGTCGATGCCTGCTCACGTTGGTCGAACTCGGCTACGTCGCCCACGATGGGAAGCACTTCCGCCCCACTCCACGGATGCTGCGGCTCGGCTCCTCCTATCTCGAGGCTGATCCGCTTCCGGCGCTGGCCCAGCCCCACCTCGTTGAGGCTCGCGACGAGATGCAGGAGTCGGTCTCGCTGGCGGTGCTCGAGGACGGGTGGTCGGTGTTCGTTGCCCGTGCCGAGATTGCCCACCTGGTGAGCACCGGGGTGCGGGTCGGTGCCCGGCTGCCCGGCTACTGCTCAGCGACCGGCCGCGTCCTGCTCGCTGGTCTCGATGATGAGGAGGCACGGAACGCTCTGCGGGCCGAGCCGCGCCGAGCTCGAACTTCGCGCACGCTGACGGACCCCGCAGCGTTGTTCGCCGTCGTGCTCGAGACCCGCGAGCGGGGCTATGCCCTTATCGATGAGGAACTCGAACTCGGTATGCGAGCGCTCGCAGTGCCCGTGCGGACGTCTCGAGGAAACCTCGTGGCGGCAATGAGCGTGAGTGCTTCTTCCGGTCGTGTGACCAACGAGGAGTTGCGCACACGCCTGCTCCCGGTCTTGCTAGAGCGGGCAGCCGCTTTATCTAAAACGCTATAGCACCCAGCCGCACGCGGGCAGCGCCTTCGAGTGCCGCTTCCACCATCGTGCCCAACGATCGAGCACGCGTAGTCCGAATGCTTTGGTGGCTGCGCCGTTGGCTTCGCGCGGCCGCGCATCCTATCTCGGGAGGGCGGCGGGCGATCGCATCACAGCGAGGGTCCTCCGCCGGGAGGCCCCCACCGGGCCGCGGCCTCGCGGTGCCCGACTCCGGTTGCCCGCCCGATGGTGCGCCAGCTCAGACCGTTCTTACGCGCGGCGGCGACCGCGCCGTCTAGGGCGCTCTCGGCCTCCGCGTGCTCGCACCGCGCGGCCTCGGCGCGGGCGACGGCGTGCTCGAGCAGGTCGACGGAGCTCGGCTCTCCCGCGTCGCCGTCGTGAGCGCCGGCCGCAGACTTGAGGTGAGTCAGCGAGTCGTTTGGCTCGCTCGTCCCGCGCGAGGATGGTGCCGCCTCCGAGCCGTCCGGCTCACTGGGGTCGACCGTCGGCTCGGAGGTGGCGTGGTCCTCGGACGGCGCGTGGTGCTCGGAACCGTCGACCTGATCGTGTGCGGCTGGCAACACGGTGACAGCTGGGACCGCGAGCGGGATGTCGCGGGGCACGGTGAGCCGGCGGCGCCGACCGCGTGGCCGTCCACTTGCCAGCGGTTGCGGTGCCGCGTCTTCGACCGAAGTGGCGGGAATCGAGGAAGTTACATCCGGGCTGATCGCGTCCGCCGGGTCGGCGGGTGCGGGGGTGCTCCGGGCGAGGTGGTCCTCGAGCTCGGCGCGGGTGTCGCGGTCGGAGCGGGCGAGGCGCTGGCGTCGTAGCCCGCCGCCGTCGCCGACGCGGGGGTGGAACGGGCGGGTGGAGATGTCGCGGACGGTGCCGCGCCACCCGCATACACATCCCCACATCCGCCCGACCAGGTCCTCGTCGTCCTCGTACCCGGGGCCCTGCGGGTGCTCGCCGCCCGCGGCGTCGAGCCCGAGCAGTAGCGGGGCGTGCTCGAGGTCCGGGCTGGAGGGCAGCAGCCGGCGGCCCCGTGCCGTCGCCCCGCCGGCTCCGTAGGCGGCGTCTGGGCGTGCGGCAACCGGATCGCCGGTCGGCGAGGTCGCCTGGGCCGCAGCGCTCTCTCCGCGCGCGGTCCCCGCGTCGCCGACGGAAGGCGCGGGCTTGCCGGCTGCTCCCCCGCCCGGTGGCGGTGCGTGCTCGGCGGCCATGTCCGCGACGCTAGCCGCGCCGAGTCGCGACGCGCGGTTGGTGGTCCCGTGTCTTTGCGAGTAGTCGGAGGCGTGGGTGGTTGACACAGGCTGATCGCGCCGTCACGACTACATGATAATGGAAATTATCATGTAGAAGTGACGAGGCCGGACAAGGAGATCGCGACCCCCGTCGCCAGCCCGCCGCCCGCCTCGCTCACCACCAGCCCCGAGGATTCACCGCACCCAGGGGCCGAGCTGGAGGCGCTGCCGGCAGTGCTCTCGCTCGACCCCGTCTTCGACGGCCAGCCCTCCCCCGCCACTGCGGCGGCAGACCCAGCTGGTTCTGCGGGGCCGGGGTGGGTGGGGGTGCGGGAGTGGGCGGCGGGGTTCGTGCTCGCGCAGCGCTCGCCGCACACCCGGCGGGCCTACGTCGGCGATCTGCAGCATTTCTTGGGCTGGTGCGTGCAGGTCGGCCTGGCCCCGGGGCGGGTCGGGCGCGCGGACCTGGACCGCTACGCCCGGGTCCTCGAGCTGGTGCCCTCGGAGAAGACGGGCAAGCCCCTCTCCCCCGCCTCCCGGGCGCGACGCCTGGCGGTCGTGGCGGGTCTCTACCGCTACGCCGCCGACCAGCTGGGCTGGCAGCACTCCCCCGCCGCGCACCTCGCGCGACCCCGGACCGGCGCTGAGCACCCGCCGCTCGGGCCCACCCGGGACGAGGTCACCGCGCTGCTCGCCGCCGCCGAGGCCGACTCGCCGCGTGCGCATGCCTTGGTCTCGCTGCTGGTGCACACCGGGTTGCGCATCGACGAGGCGTTGTCCCGCGACGTGGCCCATTGGCGCCGCGAGGCCGGCCACGAGGTCCTCGACATCGAGCGCAAGGGCGGCCGAGAGGCGGTGACGGTGCTGCCCGCCCCGGTGACCCGGGCGCTGCACGCCATGCTCGCCGCCTGTGTCGACCCGGCCACCACGGCCGACGACGCCGCCGCGGGTGATGCGGGTGCCGAGTCCGCCGGGGCCCTCAAGCCCGACGAGCAGGTAGTCGTGATGTCGGGGCCGCTGTTCGCGACCGCCACCGGCGGCCGGCTCGACCAGCCCGAGGCGTGGCGGCTGGTCCGTCGCCTCGCCCACGCCGCTGGGCTCTCCCAGCCCGAGCGGGTGTCCCCGCACGCGCTGCGCCACGCCTTCATCACCTTGGCCCTCGACGCCGGCGCCTCACTACGTGAGGTCCAGGACGCCGCGGGGCATGCCGATCCGTCCACCACCCGCGCCTACGACGAGGCCCGCGGCCGTCTCGATCGCCACCCGGCCTACGCCGTCGGTGCCCACCTCGCCGCGCCTCGGTGACCGCCGAGGCTGCCTGCGATTTTCTTGGGCAGCTGCGCCTGCTCGGCACGGCGGTCAGGGCAGGGCCACCAACAGCTGCGGTCTGGGAGTGACGAGCCGTCGGGAGGCGGGGCGCCTCGATGACGTTCCCGCGGCCCTTCCGGCTCGACCAATACCGCACCGCAAGCCCCACCTGGGCGACCAGCCATGGCTTCCGGGGCCACACGCTCGATACGATGCCGACTATGACGTTGGATGTGGGAGCGCAGACGGGCCGGGCGGTCGAAGCTGCCGCTGCGGCTCGCGGTGTCAGCGTCGATGTCTACCTGCACCGGCTCCTCATCGAAGACAGCATCCGCGCACACGCGCTCTGGCTAGCAGAGCACCCGGGCGAAGCTGAAGCCGCGGCCCACGAGGCCGAGCTCGTCCAGGCCGAGATCGACGCCGCTTAGCAGCTCTGCCCCGGAGGTCCGACCGGCGAGACGGACCTGCCAGGATCTCTATTATGCAGCGGGGCGAGGTCCGGTCGTATTCGAACATGGTCTCCCGGGCTCGCGGGCCCGTCGCCCGCCTCGTGGTCGCCGCTCAGAGCGTGCTCGACAACCCCGATGTTCCCACCGTCACCACGCTGCTCGTCTACGCCGACGCTCGCGCCGGTCTGCTCTCGGTGCCCGTGGGCGACATCGGCTACGCCAGTGCTCTGGCCCCCGAGGCCAGTCTGCGAAGCCTCGTTGGTGAGGTCCTGCACACGTGCAGCCCCGACGAGCTCGAGCAGATTGACGTGGCTATCCGGGCCGCGTTGGACGTCTGACCGCCGGCGCTTAGAAGGGGCCGGAGGCACAGGCCCAGTGGTTGGGGTCCCGCGCTGCACCGAAGGTCCGGCTGCACCGGGCCACCACGAGGAGCTCGGCAGCATTGACGCCGCTCGGCGACCGCCCTGTTCGACACCGAAGGCCCCAACGGCCCTCCCCGGGATATCCTCAGCAGGTGACCGCGTCCATGGCTGAGCTCGAGGCGCGCATCGCTGCGCTCGAGGCGGAACGCGGTGACTATCGGGCCGTGCTGGCCGCGATCAACGCCCTCGGGGCCAACCAGCGTGACCTTGCCGCCCGCGTAGGGGACGTAGAAGGCCGTCTCGGGGCGGTCGACACGCGTCTGGACACCGTCGAGACCACCGCCCAAGACACAAACGTGCGGGTCCGCTCCCTCGAGGATGGCGTGGCCGAGATCAAGGACCTGCTCGTCCGTCCCCTCGACCGCTAACCCGCAGCGCTTCCGGCGAGGTCCGCCGACTCCCCGCTGGACTGCCGGGACGGTCAGTGCGGATCACCGTAGCCGGCGCTGCACTCGGTTCACCCGCTGAAGGCCGTGGCTCAGATGGACCGCTTCGCGCGGCCGTATGGCGTAGCTCGATGCCGCGATAATGAGGGTTATCGCGACCCTTAGGGTGAAGGACCTGCGTCGAGGGCGACTGCCTCCTGCGGGCGGGCAGTCCGGTCGAGTGCCCTCGGCAGCACGCAGCGGATCGAAAGACACGGCTCGCTGCGCGGACGCTCTCTTCACTTACACTTGACCCTCTTGCGGCTTTCGGCCTGGCAATACAGCGTGTTCTTCGCGGGCGAGCAAAGGAGACGGCCATTACCGGCATGTACTTACCGAGCGATATGTCGGAAGTCGAGGAACAGCTTGCGATCTGCAGCAAGTCTGGCAGGGAGCTTGACGTTCGGTTCAAAGGTCCAGAGAGTCGCTCCATCAGAGCAGAAGTCATCTCTGCACTGATCTGCAAGACTGGAGAGGACAGCTCATCGACCGCCGCTTTACGCGTCCGCGGAGCAAACGTAGTCGGCGCCCTCAACCTGGGCAGCCAAGAATTGCAAGGACCGCTAGCGTTGCGCGACTGCAATCTGGGCAATCTTATACTGGCGAAGACGAAAGCGGACAACATAGTACTTCGCGGTAGTAGATTAGCTAGCGTATCTGCTCGGGGCCTTCAAGTCGAAAACACTCTCAACATCGGCCAGGGTTTCAGGTGCAGCGGTAGAGTCATGCTGATCGGGGCTCAGATTGGCAGCCTCGAGGCAACGTGGGGGAACTTCCTGGCGGGCACGGGCGAGGCCTTCAATGCGGACTATATCACTGTCGTAAAGAATGCTTATCTCGAAGGCGCTCGAATCAAAGGGGCACTTCGGATGATTGGGGCGTCGATCGGAGGTCAACTGGATTGCACTGATCTGCGCGTTGACGGGGCCGATGAAGAAGATGCGTTCCTAGCGGATTCAGTCAAGGTAGCAGACAGCTTGATGCTCGCGGGAGCTTTCATTAGCGGCAACACCTGGCTCCTGGGCTCACAGATCGGCGGCCAACTAAATGCAGTAGGTGCCCTGTTGATGAGCCTAGAGGGGACGTCGCTCAACGCTGCTGGTATCAGTGTCGAGGGGACGGTCGATCTACAAGGTGCCTACATCTACGGTACGACGTCGTTCTCAGGAGCTCACGTCCAGGGCGAAATGAACTTTAAAGGCAGTCGACTTTTTGCTATCGGCGAGGGCGACGCCGTCGACCTGTCGACGTGCAGCGTCGGTCGGACGATTTATTTTGATCCGCTAGAAGTAAGCGGACGTCTCAATCTGACGGACGCTAAGGTGCAGACCTGGGACGACCTTGGAGGACAGAAGCCGGAAGAGCTGAGTCTTGTAGGCTTCACGTATGATTTCATCAATGTGCGTGCGATGGGAACTCGCGAGCGCGTAAACTGGCTTCGACTGCAGAGAAACTACAGCCCACAACCTTACGCACAACTGATTTCTACGTTGCGCAAAATGGGAGATGACCGAGCCGCCGATAGGGTTGGCATTTCGTCTCAGTGGACTAGGCGCCGCCAACCCACTGGTTGGCGGAGAACGCCCTCGATCCTGTGGAGCGCGCTACTCGCCTCGCTCATCGGCTTCGGCTACGCGCCAGCACGTGCCCTCTGGTGGTTTGCGGGCCTTCTGACAGTAGGAGCTTATGGTGCACATATGTTGGCGCGCCTACACCAGCTTGTGCCCCGCGGCACTAGCGGCACGGCACCCTTCAACCCCGTTCGCTACACGGTCGACCTTCTCTTCCCTATCGCTCAGCTCCGGGAGGCCGACGATTACGTCGCAATAGGAGCATGGGCGTGGTTCCCGTTCTCGTATCAACTTATCGGCTGGCTACTGGGAGCAATCTTCGTTGCGGGTTTAACGGGAGTCTTCCGTCGTTCATGATCGCGCGCACACACGTCGCATGAGGCTTGTATAGCTGCCCTTCGACGATCGGTCGTAGGTCACGCGCACCAACCGCATTGCCGAGACATTGCGAAGTGGACGGATCGCCTGTGGCGAGCGCTTAGACGGGTCGAGTGAACAGGGAAATGCCGCGATAAGTGGGCTTATCGCGGCACCGCCGGCGGCCGACCGATGTCGGCCGCCGGCGGCAGGAGCTCAGGCCTGGCGGGCTGACGAGGCCTCGTAGTTCGAGATGAGGTCCTTCTTGAGGATGCCGCGGGACTTGACCTCGATGCCCTCGTTGGCCGCCCACGCCCGGATCGTCTCGCGCTCGGGTGCAGTCAGCCCGTCGCGACCACGTGTCTCCTCGCCTCCATCCGTCGGCGCGCTCTGCTCAGCTTCGGCGGAGAGTGACGTCGATGTCGCAGCGGTCGCATTCGTCGCTCTCTCGCCGTCGGTCAGCTTCGAAGCGTCGCCAGCCTCGAAGGCTTCGACGACGTAGCCGGGGATCCGGCCCCGCTCGGACAGCGCCGCGCCGTTGCTGACAGCCCAGGCGCGGATCTCCTGGTTCCGCTCGCGCGACGCCCCGGTTGTCGGCTTCTGCGCCCGCGCGGGGCCGCTCGAGCTCGTCGATCGACGTCCACCGGTACGACGGGCCGCAGCTACATAGCTCTCGATCGCAGTACGGAGCTCTTTCGCGTGGTCAGACGACAGGTCGATCTCGTAGTCGGCGCCGTCGAGACCGAACGGGACGGTCTCGTCAGCGGTGCTGCCATCGAGGTCATCGACCAACGTCACCGTGGTCCGGGTAGCCATGGGCTGTCGCACTCCTTCGTCGTGGGCATCGGACCGATCCCGCCACGCCCCAAAAAAGGACATCGGTTCTATGCCGATGTTCTTAACAGATCGCAGCGCTGTAGGCGCGGTGAGTCGGCTGTGACCCTCTTGTGCTTTTCCTCCGCGAGCGCGCTCGGGTTGCGGACATAGTCGGATCTGCAGCCGGGCGTCCGAGAAACGTCCGTATACCATCCCGCGATAGTGGGTTGGGGGCGCCGGAAGGCGCGGGGGACAGGGAGTACACGTTGACGGCAGAGCTTCCGGGCGACGAAGGTGGACCGCACACCGCTGACGGTGGCTGTTACCTGGGCACCGTCGGCAGAGCCTTGGAGGCCGGCATCGACTTCGAGCGCCCGAACGCAGCCCGCCTCTACGACTACTACCTGGGCGGTGCGCACAACTTCGCCTCTGACCGCGAGCTGGGCGAGCAAGTCGTCAAGGTGATGCCCGAGGTCCGCGCGTGGGCTCGCGCGAACCGGGCGTTCCTCGCGCGGGTGGTGCGCTACTGCGTGGCGCAGGGCGTGCGGCAGTTCCTGGACCTCGGGTCCGGTATCCCCACGGTCAACCACGTGCACGACGTGGCCCGCGAGCTGGCCCCGGACACACGGGTCGCCTACGTCGACTTCGAGCCTGTGGCGGTCGCCCACAGCCAGCAGCTGCTCGCCCACGTCGAGGGCGTCAGCATCACCCGTGCCGACGCACGCGACCCTGCGTCTGTCCTGTCGGCGCCCACTGTCAACGAGCTGCTCGACTTCCGCGAGCCTGTTGCCGTACTCGCGGTTGCCCTCATGCACTTCGTCTCCGACGACGATGACCCAGTGAAGATGATCGAAGGCTACCGGCGGGTGCTGGTACCGGGCAGCTTCCTCGCGATCAGCCAGGTCAGCGACGACTACGACGACCCCGACCTCACCGCGCACGTCCGAGCGTTGGTCGAGCTCTACCGCGGCAGCGCTACCCCGGCATTCCTGCGCGACCGTACCCAAATACGGGCCTTGTTCGGTGAGCTCGAATTGGTCGATCCCGGCCTCGTCGACGTCAACCACTGGCACAACGACGTCCCGGACCCGCCACAGCTCAGCAACTACGCCGGCCTCGCCCGCATCTTGTGAACCTTGAAGCAAAGCTCCCACACGAGGGCAATGCCGCGATAACTGGCATTATCGGGATGAGTCTTTGCAGCTGCCCGATCGAACGAGCACTGATCCCCACATGGGCTAAATTACGAGCCGCAATAGGTCCTCACCTCGAAGTAGAGCGAGCGCGTCAGCGGGGTCATCAGGCACGGCAATAGACGCTGCCGTGAGCCTAGCCCGCAACCACTGGCCTCTACGCAGGACTCGCTCGGACACGAACAGCGGGCGCTCGCCGTGTACTCGCCGCCAGCGCTCGACGACCGTCGTCAGTCCGACAGCGCTCATGGTGACAATAGAATCTATGGTGTACGCAATGCGCATTGTAAGCGCAACGAAGGCCCGCACTTGGCGCAGCGAGAGTCGTATTTGATCCCCTGGGTCGAGTTCAGGTATTGGCACCACGTCGCCACTTGCATCGACGAACAGGTCTCCTGCGCGTTCTCTCGCCAAAGTCGACCAATTTGATACAGGCCCGTCCGTGACTCCCCCCGCATGCGCTGCAGCATTCCGGCACTCTTTGAACAGCCTGTAGAGGCTTAGCGCATCGTCCACTCGATCCCCGGCTAAGACCCGATGGTCGGCCTGCACACTCGCGTAGTAAGTGGAGATCATCTCCGGAGAAGCCGTGAGCACTGGGAACACCTCTGCGAACCCGACCCCAGTCGCGTGAGAAGAGCTGCCCGAGGATGGAAACTGCGCACCCCTGCTGGACTTAGCAACTGGTAGCGAGTCTGCCCAGACTTCATATCGACCGACCACAGAGAAGAGCCAATTCTCAGCGGCTGCCGCCTCTTGATCTTCTGCAGACATCTTTGCAAACACGCGGAGATTCTGTCCATGCCCTCCTGGCACGCCGTAAAAGGCTTCCAATACCGCGTCGTTGGCTCCCGCACTGATCAACCGAGCCACGTCTGCTGCCAGTGCAGACGAGGCGGCACGTATGGTGTTCGTATAATGGAAAGTTTCTGTGATCCCATCGTGGAATTCACGGGTGTACATTGGGTTCATTGCATCATTGTAGTGCCTCTCCACCTGACCCTTTACAAGACTCTCTCAGCTTCAGCCATAGAAGATCCACTGCTGTTCAGAGCCTCGTCAGCATCTTAACAAGCTCTCTGCACGCGATAATCGGAGTTATCGCGGTATCGGGCTATCAATCGATAAGGCCTCGGGGACGCACGAACGACGACCAAGACCCTTGCGGGCCGGCGCCGAGGTCGATCGGGGCGCTCGTCGGTATTGGCTCCGGCCTGGATTACGCGAACGCCGAAGACGTAGCAGCTGCTCTTGAGCGCCGCGGCGCGCCATCGGTGAGTCACTGTGCCCAGCGGCTCCCGTTCCATGCCGCTCGCCGATCCGATAACCTCTCCTCATAAGGGAGGCGTTCGAGGTCTCCACCGACGACGCCGAAGCCCTCGCCGAGGGCATTCGGCGCACTGCCAGCGGCTCCGTGGTCCACCTATTGCGTGACGGACGCCCCGTGGCGGACATTGTTCCCGCCTCCTCGAGCTCAACCGATGATCCCGGAGTTCGACGTTGCCGAGCTGGCCGCGCGCGAGGACCGGGTGACCCGTCGGCCGGCCGCGTGCATGACCGCTAACGAATTCCACGTTGAGCCGTTCGGCGCTCCCACTCTCGAGTGCTACCGCGCGGTGTACGCCCAAGCCCGGCGCCGCGTGGTCAGGCGAGGCCTTCGTTCGCCGTCACTACCTCGCAGCGGACGTCTCCTGAGCGCACTCTCACCCACCGACGGGCACCTGCCGTTGCTCGCAGGCGGCAAGGTTCTCGCTGCGAACGCGGTGGCATCGGGTAGGCGCGGCGGGCTGGGCATGGCCAGCTGATCCACCATCGCCTCCGAGCTCGGCCGGGCTCTGCTCGTCCCGTCCGCTGCGATCGCAGAGGCGGCTCGCCCGGCCCGACGCGGACCCGAGCATTGACGTCTTACTCAATCAGCCCACAGTCGTCGTGCTCGACGAACCGAGCGCTGCCGCACGCGCGCGTATCGACGAAGGCCGGGAACGAGACGGCGCCTTCGACGCCGTCGCCTTCTAGGTCTCAGCCGTTTGCCGGGAGCGAGGCTGGGCAACGATCTCAAGTGACCCCGTCCAGCTTCGTCGCGCCTACCCTATCCTTCACGCCGCTCTTCTCTGATCAGGCCCTGGCTGGTGCGAGCGATCTCCGTCCCTCAGATACCGCAATAGCCGAAGTTATCGGAGAAGAGCAGGTTAGGGGCCGAGCACTACGGGACCCGATCGACGCGTGCGCCTTGGACACAGTGATTCGGGAAGGATGCGCGGCGGATCTCCTCGCGGAGAAGGGCTAGTCCGCCTTCTTCTCCAACTCCCGCAGGATTTCGGCAGCGAATTCGCGTTCATTTTGCTCCCTACTGCCTACTACCCTCCGTCTCACATATTCGCGCGAAAAGTAGCCTCGAAGCGAGTCTCTGAGATCGTGGTGTTTGTCTACAGCGGCGGAGATAAAGGCCGATCGGATGGTTTCGGCTACGTCCGTCTCGCAGCGAGCCGCGATCTCGATGGCTTCGTCGATGAGGCGCCAGTTTGTGAAATGCGACCGCAATCGATTCCGGATACTCTCTGAAGCGAGCAGTTGCCCTTCACGGTCGGCGAGCGCTAGGGCGAGCATCGCGACACGCCTGATTCCGACCTCGGGCGATCCTTCATCACTATCGGGCATGGGGTTGAAGCCGTGGCGGTGTACCGGTTCGCGGTCGCCTAGAGCCCATGGTGCGACGGCCAGACGGATGCGTGATCGAACAGGATGACCCGTCGGTAGGTCGATGCTACTCGCCTCGAGTCCAGCAAAGACCCTATACAGCACGATAGCTTCGTCGGAATCGGCTGATTGGAGATAGGGATCTGGATCGATGGCGCCCTCCGCCTGCTGTCTCTCAAGTAGCAAAGAGAGCAGAAGAGCACGACTCCGGGTATCGCGTAGACCTTCAAGACGTCGAACGACAAGCTCACTTGGTACCTCCCAGAGCAGCAATCGTTTGCGCAGATGAAAGGTTTCAAAGTCGTCACGATCCCAGCCCCGCACCATTGTCTGAGGCGCGCGGACTAATACGTCCAGGGCATATTCTACGGTCGAACGGTTAGCGGATAGAGACATTACAGGACGAGCGTCCAGCGGGATTGTATTTGTCAAGAAAAATCTTGAAAGCGCGTCGGCCGCCCGCGGATCCTCGGAGTCGCAAAGTATCGACAGGACGCCGGCTAAACGCACATCCGGGACGTCGTTGCGCCACGCCACCCAAAGTCGGGTCACCAAGTGGGGCACAAGATCCGTGGAAAGTCCAAGTAACTCGTGCCGGATACGACGTGCTTCCTCGCCGTCGGGGTCAAATCGTTCCGATAACGCTAGGGAGTCTAGAAGAAGGTCCAAGCGCTCGCTGTCTATATCTAGAACCGCCGCCAACGATCGCGATCGTCCTGCTGCCTCATCTATCCACAGAATTGCTCGAGTAGCCAAGACTGTCGCAACAGCTACAACGATGAGGACCAGCGAGGCCGTGATCGCGAGCATTCTACCCTCCAACGCCCGCGCAGTCGGCGGTGACTACAACGGTACCAAGGCCCGCGCCCGAGTGGGCTGCCTTATCTGCCAAGATCTAGACCGTCAGGGTCCTGTCGGTTGCGGGAGACGACTTCCGCAAAGACAGGGCCAGCTCATCGAGGGCGGGCACAGTCAGCGCAGGCTGGCCGCGCCCGGGGCGAGGGCGCGATAAACGGCCCGAAGGCCCAGGCGTGAGGCGCAGCGAGAACGACGGGTCTCCCTAGTCCTGGGATCAGACGTCTCATCCCTGCGCGGCGGGGTCCGCGCTGGAGAGCTACCAGACGCCAGAATGAGGCGCGGCGCCATCTCTGAGCAGGCGTCAAGACAAACCCTCCTATTAAGCGCATCCTACTGACGGATGCACCTTGGAGCCGACCGCGCAAGGAACTTCGAGGACGGGCCGCGACTTCAAGACCAACTCACCAGTTCGGCAGCGTCCAGGTCGCCGCCCATTTGCTTGCGCCACTTCGAAACTTCTGCTGAGCGACTGTAGACATCGCGATAAACGGAGTTATCGCGGCATCGCTGGCCGTCTGCAGGCGCAGAGGCTCAACCTGAAGCGCAGGTGGGAACGCGTGCAGACGGCGCCAGTGGCGTCCTGATCGCTCGCGTGGGAGGAACTGTCTCCCTCACCGCTTGGGGCCGTGTATCGGTGCTCGCGCGAGAACGTCGCAGTGGTTTCGCGCGACGCGCCGCAAGGCTCACAGTCACCGGCTGCTGGCGACAGAAGCTCGCTTCTCGTGGCCGGCTCGGGCTTAGTTGAAGGGCGTGGAGGCGTAGCACCCGGCGTAGGCGCCCCGTCCGGTGTCGGTCGCGATGACGGCGCCGGTGTTGTCCTTGATGGTGCAGGTGATCCAGCTGTCGCCCTTGCTGCTCAGTGTCGAGGCGTTGAGCGACTGGTAGTTGCCGTTGGGCTCGGGGGTGACGGTCTCGGACCAGGGCAGCTTCGATCCGGAGCTGGTGGTGCCGTTGTCGTTGAAGGACGCGCTGTCGCCGTTGGAGGCGGTGTAGGTCAGCTGGGTCGCCCGGTAGTTGCCGGTGACCTCGTAGGTGTAGCTGGTGGCGGCAGGACGCTCGGGTGCAGCCGGTCCGCCGACGTAGGGCGTGCTGGACGAGCTGGGCGTCCCGAGCTGGTCCAGGGCGTCGTTGAGCTGCGCGGTCGCCTGGAACATGATCACGACACCGATGATGCCGACGATGAGGCCCAGGGCTCCGAGCGCCGAGCCGGTCACCGCCATCTTGCCGTTGGTGGCCTGTCCTCGACGGGCTCGCGACCAACCGGAAATGCCGAAGATCAGCGCGAGTGCGCCGAGGATGACGGCGATGAAGCCCGTCAGCGGGATCAGCATGAATACGAGGCTGACGATTCCGAGGCACAGCGCCGTGATCCCGAATCCGTTGCGAGCAGCGGTGGGAGCGACGGGGGGCGGCGGCATCGCCCCCTGGGGCGGCATCGGACGTGCCTGCTGGGGACGCAGGGGCGCGATGGCGGGAGCCTGGCGGAACTGAGCCGGAATCCGAATCGGAGCGGTCTTCTCCGCGTCGTCTTCGAGGTTCCCCGCGGCGCGAGTTCCGTCGTGAAGGTCCGTCACCTTGCTGCTCCTTCGATCCCCCGACCCGCGCTCTGCGGACACCATCCGGATCGCACGCCTTTGACGTTCCGTTACCGACCCTTTGATCAACTATCGGTCCGGGGCGCCGACGACTCCGCTTCTGCAGGGCTCGCGTGCGGGGTCTCTCCCTCGGCGGCGCGGGCTCTGCCCTGTCGGGCCGGTCGTGCGGGTGCAAGCGCCGCTGTCCTCGCGAACCGCCGGCTGTGGCTGCTGGTGGCGCTTGCGGCTGTGCTGCCAGTAGTGCTTCCGGCGCACGACTTCACGTGAGATCCCGCCCGGCACAACCTCTCTCAGGTGCTGGCTGGGCCTACTCGAGCTCGTCGACCTCCGAAGGCCAGTGAACCGCCCCGGCTGGTGGTGAGGCTCTGATGTAGCAAGGAGACTGCTGCTGTGGCCCCACCTCGGAAGTTCGACCCGGAGACCCGGGCTCGTGCGGTGCGCATGTATGAGGACCGGTTGCGTGA
>NZ_JAJNDA010000040.1 GCF_021026295.1 Actinomycetospora soli | reverse complement strand
GGTGATCGCTCAGCGACCACATCGCTCCGCGCGGCGAGATCTTGGGTCACGGCAGCACCCAGAGCGCGGGCCACCCCGGTGTCGAACGGCCCTCCCGAGACACGCGAGAGGGCCGTCCGCTCGGCGGAGGCGGTGTCAGGCCGGCGTCGGCAGCAGCCGCTCGACGAGGTCGGAGAGCGTCAGCAGCCCGAGCGAGCGGCCCTCCGACTCCACCAGCGCCAGGTGCGCCCGCTGCTCGCGCATGGTGTTGACCGCGGCGTGCAGCAGGGTGTCCGCGTCGAGACGCAGCACCGGGCGCATGACCTCCCGGGCCGTGGTCGACGCCGGACGGGTCAGCGTGTCCCGCACGTGCACGTAGCCGACGGGACGCCCGCCGTCGGACACCACGAGGCGCAGGTGCCCGCTGTCGCGGGAGAGGGCCTGGACGGCGGTGACGTCGTCGTCGGCCGAGACCCCGACCGGCTCCCGCGCCAGCTCGCGCACCGGCGTGCGCTCGAGTTCGAGCGCGGCGAGCAGCTGGTCGCGCCGTTCCGGGTCGAGGGCGCCGGTCTCCGCGGAGTGGTCGACGAGCTCGCGCAGGTCGTCGGGCCCGCGGCCGCCGGCCATCTCGTCCACCGGCTCCACGCCGAGGGCCTTGAGGCAGCGGTTGGCGGCCCCGTTGAGCACCACGAGCAGCGGCCGGGTGACGACCATGAACGCGCGCATGGGCAGGGCGAGCAGCATCGCCGAGCGCTCCGGGTGGGCGATGGCCCACGACTTGGGGGCCATCTCGCCGACCACCAGGTGCAGGAAGGTCACGACGACGAGCGAGATCACGAATGACGCCACGCCCGCCACGGCCGCCGGGACGCCCCAGCCGGTGAGCAGCGGGTTCAGTGCCTCGTCGACCGCGGGCTTCGTCACGGCGCCGAGGCCGAGCACACAGAGCGTGATGCCGAGCTGCGACCCGGCGAGCAGCAGCGAGAGGTCGCGGGCGCTGCGCAGGGCCGCCCGGGCGGACGCGCTGCGCGCCGCCTCCTCCTCGAGCCGGTAGGTCCGCGCCGCGACGAGGGCGAACTCGACGGCGACGAAGAACGCCGACGCGACGATCAGCAGGACCGACACGACGATCGCCGTGACGCTCATCGGGAGACCTCCTGGTCGGCCGGGACGGGGACCGGGAGCCACTGCAGGTGGACCTCGGAGGGGACGCGTCGGTCGACGGCCCGCACGGTGGCGCGCAGGGTCCGGTCGGGTTCGTCGGGGTCGTCGTCGGCGATCGTGACCTCGACGGTGTCCCCGGGCTCGGGCAGGCGTGCGAGCTCGGCGACGACGAGGCCCGCGACGGTCTGGTACTCGCCGGTGGGCAGCTCGGCGTCGATGAGGCGGGACACCTCGTCGACGTGCCGGTCGCCCGGCACCACCCAGCCGTCGCCGGCGGGGAGGGCGCGGTCGGCGTCCGCGGGGTCGTGCTCGTCGGTGATCTCGCCGACGAGCTCCTCCGCGACGTCCTCGACGGTGATGACGCCGGCGAGGTCGCCGTACTCGTCGAGGACGCAGGCGAGCTCCTCGCCCTCGGCGCGCAACTGCTCGAGGACCTGCGGCAGCGGCAGCGTCGAGGGGACCAGGACCGGGGCGCGCATGAGCTCGGAGACCGGCGCGTCGGTGGAGCCGGTCCAGGCGAGCACGTCGCGCAGGCAGACGACGCCGACGAGGTCCGGTGCCGTGCCGGCGGCGTCGCCGTCGACGTCCGGCGGCGTGCCGAGGACCGGGTAGCGGGAGTGCCCGCCGACCATGACGCGCGTCAGCTCGGAGACGGTGTCGTCGGCGCGGACCCAGGAGACCCGCGGCCGCGGGATCATCGCGGCGCGCGCGGTGCGCTCGGAGAAGTCGACCGAGCGGTCCAGCAGCGCCGCGAGGTCGGGGCGCAGGTCCCCGGAGTCGCGCGAGTCGTCGATGATCGCCTCGAGGTCGCGCGGCGTGGCGGAGTGCTCGACGTCGTGCACCGGCTCGATCCGCAACGCCTTGAGCAGCGCGTTCGAGGCGGCGTCGAAGAGCCGGATGAGCCAGCCGAACAGGCCGAGGTAGATCTTCGTGGAGAGGGCGAGCGCGCGGGCGACCGGCTCGGGCCGGGCGATCGCGAGGTTCTTCGGGAACAGCTCGCCGAACACCATCTGCACCACGGTGGAGAGCAGCAGGGCGAACACGGTGCCGATCGCGACGCCGACGGCGGTCGGGACGCCGGCGACGCCGAGCAGCTGCCCCACGCCGTCACCGATGAGCGGCTCGGCCACGTACCCGACGAGGAGGCCGGTGACGGTGATGCCGAGCTGGGCGCCGGAGAGCATGAACGAGGTGCGGCGCGTGATGTCCAGCGCCCGCACGGCGCCGGCGTCGCCGTCGGCGGCGCGGGCCCGCAGCCGGGCGCGGTCGACGGCCATGTAGCCGAACTCCTGCGCCACGAAGTACCCGGTCGCGGCGGTGATGAGGACGACCACCACCACGCCGAGGAGGATGCCGAGGATCGTGCCGATCATCGGTGGGCCACCACCTGGTCAGGACGACGACAGGTGGTGTCGGGACTGTGACTGGGGTCCATGGCTCCTCGTGTCGGGGCGGCCCGGGGGATCCCGGGGTCTCGAACCCACCAACGTGTGTCCGTTCCGGGAGGTTCCCGGCCGGGACCGGTCGTAGGCAACCGGCCGCGGGCCTTCCGTACCCTGGTCGGGTGCTCTCCGCCGTCGGGCCCCCGGTGACCGTCCGCGTCCCGGCCAAGATCAACCTCCACCTCGCGGTGGGCGACTCGCGCGCCGACGGCTACCACGACCTCGTCACCGTGTTCCAGGCGTTGAACCTCGTCGACGAGGTGTCGGTGGTGTCGACCCACGCGGGGCGGGCGGTCGACCGCATCGGCGCCGGTGCGCCCGGCGTCGAGCTGCTCGGCGACGTGTCCGAGGCCGACCGCGCGGCGATCCCCGTCGACGGCTCGAACCTGGCCTGGAAGGCGGCCGAGGCCCTGGCCGAGGTCGCGGGACGGGAGCCCGACGTCCGGATCGGGATCCGCAAGGCGATCCCGGTCGCGGGCGGGATGGCCGGGGGCAGCGCCGACGCCGCGGGCACCCTGCTCGCGCTGTCGACGCTGTGGCGGCTCGAGCTGGGCCGGGAGGCGCTGATGGAGGTCGCCGCCCGGGTCGGCAGCGACGTCGCCTTCGCGCTGCACGGCGGCACGGCCCTCGGCACCGGTCGGGGCGAGAACCTCGTGCCGGTCCTCTCGCGGCACACCTTCCACTGGGTGGTCGCGCTCTCCGACCACGGGCTGTCGACCCCGACCGTCTTCGGCGAGCTGGACCGGCTGCGGGCGGCGGCCACGCCCGAGAGCCCGGTCAAGCGGGTCGGCAGCGTCGAGCCGGTGCTCGAGGCAGTCGCGTCCGGCGAGGCCCGGTCGCTCGCGCTGCTGCTCGGCAACGACCTGCAGGCCGCGGCGGTCAGCCTGGACCCGGGGCTGCGGCGCACGCTGCGGGCCGGCGTGTCGGCCGGTGCCCTGGCCGGGGTCGTCTCCGGCTCCGGCCCGACGTGCGTGTTCCTGTGCGCCGACGGCCCCTCCGCGGTGCGGGTGGCCGCCGAGCTGTCCGGCGCCGGGGTGTGTCGCACGGTCCGCGTCGCCCACGGTCCGGTGCCCGGCGCGCGGGTGGTCGACGGCGACCCGGCCCGCCCGCCCCGCGGCCCCGGCGGCCCGCCCGCGCCGGATCCCGGCCCCAACATGTACGCCTGAAAGGCGCCTCCGTGCCCAACCTGGTCAACCTCGAGAACGTCGCCATCTCCTTCGGCGGCCCGAAGCCCGTGCTCGACGGCGTGTCCCTCGGCGTCGAGACCGGCGACCGGATCGGCGTCGTCGGGCGCAACGGCGGGGGCAAGTCGACGCTGATCTCGATCCTCGCGGGGCGTCTCCTTCCCGACGACGGGCGGGTCAGCCCGGTGCGCGGGTTGCGGATGGCGTCGGTGACCCAGCAGTCGCAGCCGACCGGCGCCACCGTGCGGGCCTCGGTGCTCGGCGGCGAGGTGCCCGATCACGAGTGGGCCGCGGACGCCCGCTCCCGCACCGTCATCGAGGGCCTGAGGCCGGGCGGCGGCCGGGGGCTCGACGCCTCCGTCGAGGGCCTGTCCGGCGGCGAGCGGCAGCGGATCGCGCTCGCCGCGGCGCTCGTGCAGGACCTCGACCTGCTGGTGCTCGACGAGCCGACCAACCACCTCGACGTCGAGGGCGTGCGCTGGCTCGCCGCGCACCTGCTGGCCCGGCGCACCGCGCTCGTCGTCGTGACGCACGACCGCTGGTTCCTGGACACCGTCGCCTCCCGCACCTGGGAGGTCGTCGACGGCCGCGTCGAGCAGTTCGAGGGCGGCTACAACGACTGGATCTACGCCCGCGCCGAGCGGACCCGGCTGGCCGACGCGGCCGAGCAGCGCCGCCGCAACCTCGCGCGCAAGGAACTGGCCTGGCTGCGGCGCGGCCCGCCCGCGCGGACGTCCAAGCCGAGGTACCGCATCGAGGCCGCCGAGGCGCTGATCGCCGACGTCCCCGAGCCGCGCAACCAGGTCGAGCTGGTGACGATGGCCCGCCACCGGCTCGGGCGCACGGTGATCGAGCTCGAGGACGCCTCGTTGACGGTGCCCAGCGAGCCGCCGCGCACGATCGTCGACCGGCAGACCTGGCGGATCGGCCCGGGCGACCGGGTCGGCATCGTCGGGATCAACGGCTCGGGCAAGACGACGCTGCTCCGCGCGCTCGCGGGCGAGCGTGCCCTCGACGGCGGGGACCGGGTCCAAGGCACCACCGTGCGCCTGGCGCACCTCTCGCAGGACCTCTCCGACCTGCCGTTGCACCGACGGGTGCTGCAGGCGGTGGAGGACGTCGCGGAGCGGGTGTTCGTCGGGGGACGGGAGCACACCGCGTCGGCGCTGGCCGAGCGGTTCGGGTTCACGGCCGCGCAGCAGTGGACGCCGGTCTCCGACCTCTCCGGCGGCGAGCGCCGGCGCCTGCAGCTGGTGCGCCTGCTGATGACCGAGCCGAACGTCCTCATGCTCGACGAGCCCACGAACGACCTCGACGTGGACACCCTCCAGCAGCTCGAGGACATCCTCGACGGCTGGGCGGGCACGCTCGTCGTCGTCAGCCACGACCGTTACCTGACCGAGCGGGTGTGTGACCGCGTGGTGGCGCTCTTCGGCGACGGCCGGATCACCGACCTGCCCGGCGGGATCGAGGAGTACCTGCGCCGGCGGGACCAGCAGCTGGAGACGGCGGGCGCGGCCCCCCGGCGTGAGGGGAACCCTCAGGCCACGAGAACGCTCGGATCCTCCCCTCACGGCGGAGCGGGCGGCTCGTCGGAGGCGGACAGGCGTGCGGCCCGCAAGGAGATCCAGCGCATCGAGCGGCGGATCGAGAAGCTGGACACGCGCGAGAAGCAGCTGCACACGCTGCTCGCCGACGCGGCCAACGACCCGACCCGCCTGCTCGACCTCGACGCCGAGCTCCGGGCGCTGATCGCCGAGCGCGAGCAGCTCGAGGAGCAGTGGCTGGAGGCGTCGGTCGAATGACGTCCCGCGCGGGAGGTGGTTTGCGGACGATGGCCGAACGCCGAACATCGGCCGCGTGAGCGACGACGACTACGTCCACTGGCAGGACGTCACCACCCGGTGGAACGACGACGACGCCTACGGGCACCTCAACAACGTGGTGCACCACGACATCATGGACAGCGTCGTGAATCGCTGGATGATCGAGCACGGCTGCCTCGATCCCCACCACGGCGACACCGTCGGGCTGGTCAAGCAGGTGCACTGCGAGTACCGGGCGCAGGCCGGATTTCCCGACGTCGTCTCGGTCGGGCTCCGCGTCGGTGAGCTCGGGACCTCGAGCGTGCGGTTCGAGGTCGGGATGCGCCGCGCCGACGGGGAGCTGTTCTTCGAGGGCACCTTCACGCAGGTGTTCATCGACCGTACGAGCGAGAAGACCGTGCCCATCGAGGGCGACCGCCGGAGCGCACTGGAGTCGCTGCTGCTGGGGTGACGGCCGCGTGCGGGAGCCAACCGTGCACAACCGCCGTATCTGCCCGGTTGGCGCGGCGCGCCTTCCTGACGGAGGCTTTCCGGGGCTGAGACGCTGGTCCGGTGACCGCCGCAGAGCTCTCTCAGGACGATTCCGGGGAGCTCGTCGAGCATCGCGACGAGCTCACCGCCCGCGCCGAGTCCTACGCCCGCGGTGCCCGGGCGGCGAACACCTGGTCGGCCTACGAGCGGCAGTGGCGCCGGTTCGAGTCGTGGTGTCAGGCGGCGGGGGAGCGGGCGCTGCCGGCAGACCCGCTCACCGTCGCCCGGTTCCTGGCCGACCTCGCCCCGATCTGGCGACCGGCCACCCCGGCCGATCCGTCGAGCTCGGTGGTGGCCGGGCAGGTGTGTGAGCGGGAGGGCCTGCGACCAGGGACGTTGTCCGGGTATCTGGCGGCGATCTCGGTGGTGCACCAGACCGCCCAGGTTGACAACCCCGTCCAGGCCGAAGCCGTGCGCCGCACCATCACCGGGATCCGGCGCCACCCCGGCGTCGCCCCGACCCGTCGTCGCGCCGCCGCCCGCCGGGAGCCGCTGGTCGAGGTGCTGCGCCTGCTGAAGCCGGAGGAGGTGCTCGCGGACGCCCGCGACCACGCCCTGTTGCTGGTCGGGTGGAAGGCGGCGCTGCGCACCGACGACCTCGCCCGCCTGCAGATGGCCGACCTGCACCCCTCCGAGCAGGGCCTCTCGGTCCACCTGGCCCGCTCCAAGACCGACCAGCACGGCGCCGGCACCACGCTCGGCATCGCCGCCCCGTCACCCGAGGCGACGGTAGGGGAGGGGAGCGACGAGTCGACGCTGCTCGACGCCGGTGCCGCCTGGACCCGCTGGCGGGACCTCCTCGGCTCCCACGGCATCCTCGAAGGCCCCGCCTGGCGCGGGATCGACCGCTACGGCCGCCGCCCCCGCGCCGGCGGGCTGCACCGCAACTCGATCGCCGAGATCATCAAACGCCGCGCCAACGCCGCCGGCCTCGACGACGCGCAGCTGTGGGGCGGACACAGCCTGCGCCGCGGGTTCGCCACCGAAGCCATCGCCGCCGGCGTCCCCGAACGCGACGTCCAACGCCACGGCCGCTGGCGCTCCCGCGCCTCCATGGACTCCTACATCGACGCCGCCCGCACCTTCGACCCCACCAACCCCACCCACTGGCTGACATAGCGATTGGCTGCATCCAGCGGCCGGTTCTCCCCACTCGGCGAGGTCTTCGAGGACCTTGTCGGTGATCCTGGAGATGGTGTCCTTGGAGACCTTGGCCCCGTAGACCTCCTCGAAGTGGGCGCTGACTCCGCCGGTGGTCAGGCCCCGAGCGGTCAGCGACAGGACGATCTCGTCGATGCCGTCCAGGCGCCGCTGACGCTTGCCGACGATGACCGGGTCGAAGCTCGAGTCGCGGTCGCGAGGGACCTCGATCCCAACCGTAGCTTCGTAGAGCGACAACCCGCGTCTCTACGTAGGGCTCCGGGCTCGGAACTTCCGACATTGGGCAGGCGCGGCGGCCTACCCTCGTGGTTGGTGGCCCTCGACGAGCAGCGCGGCGACCATCGTGGCGTGTTCTGTGATGTCCGAGGCGTCGACGTCGAGTTCGCCGGCGTTCCAGGCCGCGACGATCTCAGCGAACCCTCCGACGCCCAGCAAGGTACTCATGCGGAGCCGGGCCGGGTCGGTCGTGGGCGGCAGATGTGGGCCAGCGGTGTCGACCAAGAGGTCTGCGACGGTGCGCAGCATCTTCCGGCGCCGAGGCTCGAGCACCGCGCTACCGGCGTGGTCGCCGAGCACGATGCGCGCGCACACCGGGTCGCTGCGCAGGTGCTCGACCACGGCGCCGATGACGGTGCGGAGCGCACCGACGAGATCGCGGCCGGCGTTGACGACGAACGCCGCGCGGACTTGGGAGATCAGTGCGTCCCGCTCCTGGTCCCACACTGTGCCCAGGAGAGCGTCACGATCGGAGAAGTTCTCGTAGAAGTACCGGTCGACGAGTCCGGCGCGTCCGCACACGCCGCGCATCGTGACCGCGGCCCAGCCGTCCGTGCCCCAGACCTCACGAGCGGCGGCCAGCAGGCGCAGTCGGCGTTCGATCCGGCGCGCCTCGGCGCTGCGCCCTCCGTAGGTCCCCGCCGTTCCCTGGGCATGCACTCGCCCATCCTGACGCAGCCCGTGCTGGGTCACGACCGCGGGCCGTACCTGTTCAGAGGGTGCGCGAGATGATCTCCTTCATGATCTCGTTGGTGCCGCCGTAGATTCGCTGCACCCGCTGGTCCGTCCACAGGCGGGCGATGGGGTACTCGGCCATGTACCCGTAGCCTCCGAACAACTGGACGCACTGGTCGACGACGTGCATGGCCCGGTCGCTGGTCCACCACTTGAGCATCGCCACTGTCGGGATGTCGAGTTGTCCGTCGAGGTGCTTGAGGATGCAGTCGTCGAGGAAGACTCGGCAGATGCGGGCCTCGGTCGCGGCCTCGGCGAGGGTGAATCGGGTGTTCTGGAAGTTGAACACCGCCCGTCCGAACGCGGTCCGCTCCTTGGTGTAGGCGAGAGTCTCCGCGAGAGCCCTCTCCATGACCGCCACCGAGGTGATGCCGATGAGGAGACGTTCTTGGGGCAGCTGCTGCATGAGCTGGACGAAGCCTTGGCCTTCTGCTTCGCCGAGGAGGTTCCCTGCGGGCACAAGGACGTCGGCGAAGTTCAGCTCGGCGGTGTCCTGGCCCTTCATTCCGACCTTCTCGAGGACCCGGCCCCGGCTGAATCCGGTTCGCGCGGTCTCCACTGCGACCAGGGAGACGCCTTGGGCGCCGGCGTCAGGGTCGGTCTTCGCTGCGACGAGCACGAAGTCGGCCTGAGCTCCGTTGGTGATGAAGGTCTTGGAGCCGGAGACGACGTAGTCCTCGCCGTCGCGGCGCGCCCGGGTGGTGATGTTCTGCAGGTCGGATCCCGTGCCGGGTTCGGTCATGGCGATCGCGCCGACCCATTCGCCGGTGGCGAGCTTCGGCAACCAGGAGCGTTTCTGGCTCTCGGTGCCGTAGGCGAGCACGTAGTGCGCGACGATCGCGTTGTGCAGGGCGACTCCCCAGCAGCTGTCGCCGGCGGCGGTCTGCTCCTCGAGAAGGACCGCCTCGTGGGCGAAGGTTCCGCCTCCGCCGCCGTACTCCTCTGGAATCGAGAGGCAGAGCAGGCCGACTTCGCCGGCGCGGGTCCACAGGTCGCGGTCGACCTGTTTCTGGGCGGCCCAGCGCTCCTGGTGAGGGGCCAGTTCCTTCTCGCAGAACGTCCGCGCCATGGCGCGGAAGTCGTCCAGGTCGGTGTCCATCCACGGTGAGCGGGTCACGTAGCTGCTCCAGGGGTCGTTGCCGGCGGCGATTGGGGTGATCAGTGCAGTGGGCGCAGGCGCAGGGGCAGCCCGTCGGCGGGGACCGGGAGGGAGGTGTTGTCCCAGCGTGGGCGGTATGTGGGGTCGACGCTCCACCGGTGGGCGCGCAGCATCTCGTGCATGATCGCGGTCACCTCGAGGCTCCCGAAGATCATGCCGATGCACTTGTGCACGC
The DNA here is from genome assembly GCF_021026295.1 of Actinomycetospora soli. Taxonomy (GTDB): domain Bacteria; phylum Actinomycetota; class Actinomycetes; order Mycobacteriales; family Pseudonocardiaceae; genus Actinomycetospora; species Actinomycetospora soli. Next base: position 16,722 of record NZ_JAJNDA010000040.1, on the reverse strand, counting down.
CGCCGCCGAAGGGCAGCCACGCGTCGCGGTGGGTCTTGTCCTCGCGTCGGGGCTCCGCGAAGCGGTCGGGGTCGAACGTGTCGGGTTCGCTCCAGCACGACGTATCGAAGTGGTTGACCGCTCCGGCCACCATGATGAGTTGCCCGGCCGGTATGTAGCGTCCGCAGACGGCGGTGTCGGCCACGGTGCGGCGCATCACCACCGGCACCGGCGCGACCAGTCGCAGGGATTCCTTGATCACGCGATTGAGCGTGTCCAGTGATTCCAGGGCTGCGCGGTCGGGCGGGGTGTCTCCGAGGGCGAGTGACTCGGCGCGCGCCCGTTCCTGCCACTGCGGGTTCGCGCCGAGCAGATAGGCGACGGCGGAGCTCGTGATGGTGGACGTGTCGTGGGCTGCCATCATGAGGAAGATCATGTGGTTGACGACGTCGTCGTCGGAGAACGTCTCACCGTCCGGTGTCCGGGCCTGGCACAGCGCCGAGAACAGGTCCGCCCCGCCGCTGGCTCGTTTGGCGGCGACGTTCGCCCGGAAATACTGTTCGAGGACGCGGCGACCGCGCAGGCCCGCGTGCCACCGCGTGCCCGGGACATCCCATTTCACGATGCTGCTCGCAGCTCGAACGCAGTCCACGAAGGCCTTGTTGACTTCCTCGGCCTCGTGCCCGGGACGCTCGTTCATGAATACCCGGGTGGCGACGTCGAGCGTGAGGCTCTTGAGTGCAGGGTAGAGCCGAATGGGCGCGTCCTGCCGCCACGTCGGCACCGTCTCTCGCACGCAGGCGACGGTCTCGTCGGTGTAGCCCCTCAGGCGTTCAGCGGTGAACGCTTCCTGCATCACCCGGCGGTGGAAGCGGTGCTCGTCGAAGTCCAGGAGCATCAGTCCGCGGTGGAAGAAGTTGTCGATCAGGAAACGCCAGCCCTCCTGCGAGAAGGCCTTGTCGGCGTTGGTAAGCACGGTGTGCGTCGCCTCCGGTCCGGCGACCTGGACGACCTGCTCCCCCAGGAAACCCGACCAGGAGACCGGGCCGTACCGCTCGAATCGCGCGCGGGTGAACGCGGAGCCGAAGCGGATGTACTCCAGCGTGCGGCCGAGCCCCGGGAGGCCCTGATCGCCGGGAACGGGTGACAGGCCCGAATCTGGCGGCGGCGCGGCGAGGGGCGTGCCCGGTGCCTGACGCACCCGGTCGAGCAGGCGGCGATCGATCGCGGACGGTAGCGGCGCGAGCAGCGCCGAGGACATCCGTTCGCGAACGGCGCGCCGTGCATGCTGGGTGAGCGTGGTCATGTGGGCTCCTGCTGCGGTGTCTCGTGCGACGAATTTGAGGGGGGTCGAACGGGGGCGCGGCTGCACGCGACGTGCCCCGGGGCCATCTGCAGGCGGCTGCCATCAGAATGCTTCGCGGCCAGGCTGCCGTCAAGACTGGACATGCAGAAGAACCGTGTCCATGGAAGTAGATCGGGCCGCGCGACTCCTCCGGACTCGAGCCGCACGACGAGCCAACCGTGCGCGGGATCGGTCGGGGGCCAGCTGGTGGCCGCCCGATCGACGTCGGTGTCCTCGTCGGCCTGTCCGTGCCTGGTCCGCCACAGGGCTCGGGCCGCCGAGAGGGGGCGATTCCTGGCTTGCGGGCGGGTGAACGGTGGCCGGCCGACGTGGTCGGTGACCTCGGCTCTGCGGTGGCTGGTCGGTTCCCCGGCCCCGCGTGGGTCGGCGAGTGCTCAGGCGGTGAGGGCCCGTGCGAGGTCGCGGAGGTGATGTGCGCCGTCGGTCTCGAGTTCTGGCAGGCGGCGGGCGCGGTCTCGGACGTCGCGCCAGCGGGTGGTCGCGGACGCGGTCTTGTCGCCGGCGCGGGCGGCGAGCGCTGACCAGGTACCGGCGAGCTCGTCGTAGATCGTGGCGGCGGGGCGGGCGCGCTCGTCGAGGTCGGTGAGTTCGGCGAGGAACTGTGCTTGGAGGCGGCGGAACAGGCCGCCGCCGGTTCCGGCTTTCTCGATGAACACGGCGAGGGTGATCAGGGCGGTGTGCAGGTCCTGCTCGGATGTCTCCGCGGTGCGGGCGAGGACGTCGGGCCAGGCCTCGAGGTCGGCGAGGAAGGTGGCGACGCCGTCGAGTCCGTGGCCGGCGGCGTGCGCGCCGGGGGTCGTGACGGTGTCGTCGTCGGCGGGGGTGGTCATGGACTGTGCGGCGTGCGCGCAGGCGCTCGCGGCCGCGACGCGCTGGTCGGGCAGGGAGTCGGGGAAGCGCATCGGGTAGCAGGTGTGTCGGGTCGGGGTGGGGAAGCCGGTGGAGCTGCGGGCGGCAGCCAGGGCCGCGGCGGGGATGATCTGCGGTTCGGCGCGGTCGTTGTCGATCACGCGGACCTGGTGGCCGTCGGGTTCGTAGCCGGTGACGACGATGTCGTGGCGGCTCATCTGCATGCGGACCCGCAGGTAGGGCAGCTCGCTCATGTCCGCCCAGCACAGCAGGGGTCGGCCGGCGTCGAGTTCGCGATGCAGCCAGGCGCGGCCCTCGTCGGGGTCGTCGGTGTCCTGGGCGGCCCCGGCGATGCCCAGGCGCGCAGTCAGGGACTCGGTGAGCCCGCTGCCGCGGCCGACGAGGTAGAACGGGGAGCCGAGTCCTGGTCCCCGCAGGTAGCTGAAGCTCAGGGAGCCGCCGAGCCCGAAGACGGTGCCTTCGCTGAGTGGTTCGCCGCTCCAGGAAAGACCGGCCCACTCGAGCAGGTCGCGCAGCGCCCCGGAGCCGCAGTGCCCGGCCATGCGGTGCGGGTAGCCCTCGACCCCGATCCAGCTGTGCGCGTCCGTCGTCGTCATGGAGGGGGCTGACCTTTCACGGGGTCGGGTTCGTTGCTGTCCGCAGCCGGTGCGGGCGAGGCGTTGGCGAAGACGTGGGTGATCGACTCGGGGGAGCCGTAGCGCTGGAAGTGGGCGAGCGGGACGACGATGAACACGGCGCGGGCCTCGAAGCAGAGCCGGTCGCTGGGGTCGGTGCCGGTGGCGTGCATGTGCAGGCGTCGGCCGTCGCGGCGCTCGAGTCGGGCCCGGATGCGGTAGGTGGTGCCGAGGACGGCGGGGGAGTGGTAGTCGACCTGCAGGGAGCCGGTGACGGCCGGCTCGCCGACCACGTAGAGCAGGAACCCGAACAGGTCGTCGCAGGCGGTCGCGACCGCCCCGCCGTGCGCGAGCCCGGGTGCGCCGACGTGCCGGTCGGCGAAGGCGACGTCGCAGTAGACGGCGTCGTCCTCACGGAAGACGCGCATGGCGATCCCGGCCGGGTTGCCGGGGCCGCAGCCCAGGCATTGGTCGCTGTGCGGGGTCAACTCCCGGGCCCCCGCCGCCGGCGGCGATCCGTGGTCGGGATCGGTCTCGGTCGCTGAGCGCGCCATGCCCGGCCTCCGTCGAGGTGTGCTCGTGGTTCGCGGTTCGGTCATCCCAGCAGAGTCAGCGCGGCGGTGGGACACACCGCCGCGGCCGACTTGATCTGCTCGCGGTGCTCCTCGCCGGGGTGGTCGGTCTGGACGTGCACCACGCCGTCGCTGCCGACTTCGAAGACGTCCTCGGCCTCCAGCTCGCAGAGTCCGTGCCCGGTGCAGCGGTTGTAGTCGACCCGAACTTCGAGCATCGTGTCCTTCTCTCGCCGGTTCCTGGCTTAGTACCGGATGAGGCCGCGGATGTTTCGGCCTTCTCGCATGTCCTCGTAGCCCTGATTGATGTCTTCGAGGGTGTATTCCTGGGTGATGAGTTCGTCGAGTTTGAGCAGGCCGGTGTTGTAGAGCTCCAGCAGTCGCGGGACGTCGTGCTGGGCGTTGGACGACCCGTAGAGGGCGCCGCGGATTTGCTTCTCGTAGAGGGTCAGCTCGAGCAGGGACCCGGTCATGGTCTCCTCCTCCGGGTGGCCGATGGCGGTGACGACGACCCGCCCGCCCTTCCCGACCAGCGCCAGGGCCGGCGCGATGTAGGAGCCTTCGGCGACGTCGGTGGCGATGATGCAGGCCTCGGCGAGCTGCCCCCGGGTCAGTCTGCTGACGACCTCCCAGGCGGCGTCGGCCGACTCGGCGACGTGGGTGGCGCCGAACTCCATGGCGCGGTCCCGCTTGTAGGGCACCGGGTCGACCGCGACGACGTAGCGGGCCCCGGCGATGCGGGCGCCCTGGACGGCGTTCATGCCGATCCCGCCGGCGCCCAGCACCACCACGGTGTCTCCGGCCCGAACCTCCGCGGTGCGCACGGCGCTGCCGTAGCCGGTGGGGATACCGCATCCGACGAGGGCGGCTTTGTCCAGGGCGGTGCCCTGGTCGACCTTCACCACCGACGCGGTGGGGACCACGGTGTACTCGGAGAACGTCCCGAGCAGGCACATCTGGCCCAGGTCCTCACCGCGGGCGTGGAATCGGTGGGTCCCGTCGAGTTGGGGTCCCATCATCAGCGCGGCCCCGAGGTCGCAGAGGTTGGTCTTGCCTCGCACGCAGTAGGAGCACCGTCCGCACGAGGGCAGGAAGGTGAGGACGACCGAGTCGCCGGGCTCGATGTCGAGGACCCCGCTGCCGACCTCGACGACCGTGCCCGCACCCTCGTGGCCGCCGACGACCGGCAGCGGGAACGGCAGGTCGCCGGTGACGAGGTGCTCATCGGAGTGGCACAAGCCGCTGGCGGCGAGTTTCACCAGCACCTCCCCGGCGCCGGGAGGGTCGAGATCGACCTCTTCGACCTCCCACTTGCCTCCGAGCTCCCAGAGCACTGCGGCCTTGGTCTTCACGGGTTCCCCTCTGCGTCTTGGGTGTCAGGCTTCGAGAAGGTCGTGGCGGCCGCGTTCGGCGACCATCGCGCGATACTCGGGAAACAGCTCCTTGGCGGTCGGGATGAGCTTGAGCAGCTTCGGGACCGGTCCCTTGGCCCGCACGGTGCCCTTCGCCATCGCCATCGCCAGGTTGACCTTGCCCAGCCAGAAGCGGTTGCCGGTGTCCGCGGTCATGTGCAGCTCCACCGTCGGGGTCGCCGTGGACGCGGACCCGGTCTCCACCGACCGCGACTCCATGTCCACGGTCACCACGGCCTCCGGATCGGTGTAATACACCCGCAGCACGACACCGGACGCGGCCAGCTTGTCGGCCAACCCGTCCTTCTTCGTCGCGACCTCGAAGATGCCGCCCAGGTACTCGTAGACCTCGGCTTCGTCAGCGAAAACACCCATAACGACAGAACCCCTCGGTCGAACCGTCGGAACTCGGAAAGCATGGTGGGAAGAGCGGTCCCATCGCCCGAACGGGAGAGGGGCACGGGACCGCCTCCTCCCCTCTCCCCCTCGAGACATCCCCTCCCTCCAGGGAGGTGGCCCTCTCTCGAAAAGGGGGGATCGGGAGACGATCAGCCCTGGCGCCAGCAGGGCAGGCGCTTGACGACGTTGAAGAAGTTGCCCGGGGTCAGTTCGGGCTCCCCGACGACGAGGTCGGGCACGCGGGTGAGCAGCTCGGTGAACAGCGCCTTGAGCTGGAACCGCGCGAGCTGGTTGCCCAGGCAGTGGTGGATGCCGCCGCCGCCGAAGCTGATGTGCGGGTTCGGGTGGCGGGAGAGATCGAACTCGTGGGGGCGCTCGATCCGGGTCTCGTCCCGGTTGGCCGAGCTGTAGAACATGACCACCTTGTCGCCCGCGGTGATCTGCTGGCCGGCCAGCTCGCAGTCGCGGGCCGCAGTGCGCCGGAAGGTCATGATCGGCGTCGCCCAGCGCACCATCTCCTCGACCGCGTCGGGCATCCGCCCCTCGAGGTCGGCCAACAACCACGAACGCTGCTCGGGGAACTCGGTCAGCCCGAGCAACCCGTGGCTGGTCGATTGCCGAGTGGTGTCGTTGCCGGCGATGGTGAGCAGCACGAAGAACGCGCCGATCTCGTGGTCGGTGAGCTGCTCCCCGTCGATCTCGGCCTGCGCGAGGGCTGTGATCAGGTCCTCGGTGGGGTGTTCCCGCCGCTGGCCGGTCAGCTCCGCGGCCAGGGTGTGCATGTAGGCCATCGCCTGGAACAGCGCGGTGAAGACCTCTTCGCGGGTCTCGCCGACGAGCTCGGGGTCGTTCCAGCTGGTCCCGACCTTCATGTGGTGGGCGGCTTCCTGCCGCTGCCCGTCGGGCACACCCATGATGTCGTTGATGTTGTGCATCGGCAGGAGCTCGGCGCACTCGGCGACGAAATCGGTCCGGCCGCCGTCGCGCTCCAACGCCTCGATCAGGTTGTCGACGACCTTCACCGCATTGGCCTGGATGCGGTCGTTGATCCGGCGCATCTGCTTGGGAGTGAAGGCGGCCGCCACCAGGCGACGCAGCTTGGTGTGCCGGGGCGGGTCCATCCCGATGATCGACTGGCCGGCTTCGACGAACTCGGCCGGCAGGTTCTCCATGAGAATGCCCGGCCCGGACAGGAAGTCCTGGTGCCGCTTGGTCACCTCCACGAGATCGTCGTAGCGGGTGACTGCCCAGAACCCGAAGTCCTGCTCGTCCTCGAGCAGCTGCTCCTGGAACGGCGGGTGCCAGGTGACCGTGCCCCGCTCGCGCAGCAGCGCGAACGTCTTCTCCCGCACGTCGGCCGAGGTCGACCAAAACGCTCGGGAGGAGATGTCCACGTCGTCGTAGGCACGGTCGGGATTGCCGCTGGCTGAGCGGGTGACGTGTTCGGTCATCGCTGACTCCCTCGTCGCGCGAACCTCGGTCGAGAGTACGACTGTCGAACAAGAATACTGGACGTGAACGGGGTCAACGTCAAGACGCAGATGCTAGGCGTGTCCATTTCTGCTTGCGCGAGTCTGGCTCGGGTGCGAGGCCGGGCAGCCCCGTGAGCGCCCTACATCCCGTGCATCGTGGCGATGACGCGCAGCATCACCTCGTCGGCGCCGCCGCCGATGGAGGTGATCCGCATGTCACGGAGGAAGCGGGCGGTCCACGTCTCCTCCATGTAGCCGATCCCGCCGTGGTACTGCAGGCAGGTGCGCGCGACGTCCTCGCAGAGCCGCCCGATCGCGAGCTTGGCGATCGTCGCGAACCGGGAGGTGTCCTCGCCCCGCTCGTAGGCCTCGGCGCAGGCGTAGTTGTAGTGCCGGCACAGGTCGACGCGCGCGTAGAGCTCGGCGAGCTGGTAGGCGAGGTACTGGTTGTCCATCAGTGTGCCGCCGAAGGCGCGGCGCTGCTTCAGGTAGTCGCGCGTGCGGTCCAGGGCGCGCTCGCACGCCCCGACCCGTCCGTAGCAGGCGACCATCCGCTCGTTCTGGAACTGGGCCATCTGCTGCTGGAAGCCGCGACCGATCGTGCCGATCGTGTTCGCCACCGGCACCCGCACGCCGTCGAAGGCGAGCTCGGCGGTGTCCGAGCAGCGGTTGCCGAGCTTGTCGAGCTTCCGCGAGACCCGCAGGCCCGGCGTGTCGGTCGGCACCACGATCTGGCTCATCCCGCGCGCCCCGCCCTCGTCGGAGGTGCGGGCGAGCAGGCACAGCCAGTCGGCCTGGACGCCGTTGGTGATGTAGAGCTTGGCGCCGTCGATGACCCAGTCGTCCCCGTCGCGGGTGGCGCGGGTGCGCAGGCCGGCGACGTCGGACCCGGCGTCGGGCTCGGTCACCGCGATCGCCGCGACCATCTCGCCGCGGATCGCCGGCGCGAGGTAGCGCGCCTTGAGGTCCTCGGAGCCGAAGCGGTGCAGCGACGGCGTCGCCATGTCGGTCTGCACCGCGATCGCCATGCCGACCCCGGCCGCGTCGCAGCGCCCGATCTCCTCGGCGAGGACCACCGCGAACCGGTGGTCGGCGCCCTGGCCGCCGTAGGCCTCGTCGTACTCGAGGCCCAGCCAGCCGAGCGCGCCGAGCTTGCCGAACAGCTCGTGGGTGGGCATTCGGCCGTCGCGTTCCCAGGCGTCGACGTACGGGTCGATCTCCCGTTCGACGAACGCCCGGACGGACTTCCGGAACGCGGTGTGCTCCTCGGTGAAGGTGACCATCAGCCGTCCAGCCCCAGTCGCGACGCGATGACCTCGTCCATGATCTCGTTCGTCCCGCCGCCGATGCCCAGGATGCGGGCGTCGCGGTAGTGCCGCTCGACCTCGACCCCGTGCAGGTAGCCCGCACCGCCGTGGAGCTGGACGGCCTGGTCGACCACCCAGTCGCACGCCTCGACGGCCTGGTTCTTGGCCATCGCGAGCTCGGTGACGACGTCGTCGCCGGCCTCCCAGCGCAGGAACACGTCACGCACGTAGACCCGGGCGACCGTCGCCCGGCGCGCCATCTGAGCGATCCGGTGCCGGACGACCTGCCGCGTCGCCAGCGGCGCCCCGAACGTCTCGCGCTGCCGCGCCCAGGCGATCGTCAGGTCGACGCAGCGCTGGGCGGTGGCGGCCGCCTGGACCGCGAGCGAGAGCCGCTCGGACCCGAACCGCTCCATGATCTGGCGGAAGCCGCTGCCCTCCGCCCCGACGAGGTTCGACGCCGGGACCCGGACCTCGTCGAGCGAGATCGTGGCGGTGTCGGAGCAGTGCCAGCCCATCTTGCGCAGCGCGGTGCGGTGCACGCCGGGGCGGGCGGTCTCGATGACCAGCAGCGAGATCCCGCGATGGCCGGGGCCGCCGGTGCGCACCGCCGTCGTCACGAAGTCCGCGCGGGTACCGGAGGTGATGAAGGTCTTCGCTCCGGTCACCACGTAGTCGTCGCCGTCGCGCACGGCGCGGGTGGTGACGGCGGCGACGTCCGAACCGGTGCCCGGCTCGGTGATGCCGAGCGAGCCGATGAGCTCGCCGCGCAGGGTCGGGCGCACGAAGCGGTCGACCAGCTCCGGCGAGCCGTGCAGCGCGATGTGCGGTGCGGCGATGCCGTGGGTGAACAGGCCCGCGACCACCCCGCTCGACCCGCCCGCGAGGATCAGCTCCTCGGTGGCGATCGCCGAGTCGAGGTGCCCGCCCTCCCCGCCTGCGCCCTCCGGGAAGCCGAGCGCCAGCAGGCCCAGCTCCCCGGCCCGCCGGTGCAGCTCCCGCGGCATCGCGCCGGCGTCCTCCCACTCCGGCAGCGACGGGACGATCTCCCGCTCGGTGAAGCGGCGGACCAGGGCCCGCAGCTCGCGGCGTTCCTCGGTGTCCCACACGGAGTGGGTGAGCGTCGCGGTCACCGCGCCACCGCCGCCGCGGGCGAGTCAAGCGATCCGCGGCCGGGATCTTCGCGTCCTGGGCGCAGCGGAAGCTGGTCGAGTCCACGGAAGGACAGGGCGCGTCGCCATCGCGGCGGCCCTGCGGGAGTCAGGTGGGGGAAGCGGGACAGGAGCCGGGGGAACAACTCGGCGGCTTCCAGCCGGGCCAATGAGGCGCCCAGGCAGAAATGGAGGCCGCCCCCGAACGAGAGCGGTGGGGCCTCCCGCCGGCCCACGTCCAGCTCGGACGGTCGAGTGAAGACCGCAGGGTCATGATTGGCGGCGCCGAGCAGGAGCAGCACCACCTGCCCGGCGGGGATGTCCAGATCGCCGATACGGGTGTCGGCGAGAGCGGTGCGACCGTCGGTCTGCACCGGGGCGTCGAATCGCAGCAGCTCATCGACCGCGGTCGCGACCAGACCGGGGTCTCCGGCGAGGCGGTGACGTTGCTCGGGTGCCGCGAGCAGCGCGGCCAAGCCGTTGCCCACCAGGTTGGTGGTCGTCTCGAAACCGGCGGCGAAGAGCAGGATCGCCGTACCGACCATCTCGTCGTCGTCGAGGCGGTCGTCGCCGTGAGCGGTCGCGAGCCGGCTGAGCAGGTCGTCATCCGGGCGTCGTCGTTTCACCTCGAGCAGGTCGGCGAAGTAGGCCGCCAGCTCGTCCTCGGCCTCGGCGGCCTCGCGGACGGCATCGACGTCGGCGCTGGGCTCCAGCGGTGCCACCAGAGCGCGCACCCGCGGTGCGGTCGCCACCAGGTCCGATCCCGGCACGCCCAGCAGATCGCCGATCACGCCCACCGGCAGCGGCAACGCGAGGTCGGCGACCGCATCGACCTCGTCGCGACCCGCCCAGCCGTCGAGCAGCTCGTCGATGCGCGCGACGACCGACGGGCGGAGCTCCTCGACGTGGCGGGGGGTGAATACCTGCGCCACGAGGCGGCGCAGACGTCCGTGATCGGGGGGATTGCGGAACAGCATGGTGCGCCGGAAGCGCCGCAGCGCCCGGCGCTGCAGCTGCTCGGGCACGGCCGCGAGGGCGAAGCCCAGCGACTCGTCGGCCTTGCCCAGCGCACGATCCCGCAACGCCGCCGCGCAGTCCTCGTAACCGGAGAGGACGACCAGCCCGGACCCGGTCCGCAACCGCGGCGCCCGCTCCCGCAGCCACCGATACGCCTCGTAGGGCCCGGCCGCACCGTGATCGCTGAGGAGGACCTCGAGCAACCCCTGCTCCAACGCGGCGTCGGCTTCTCGGGCTGCCCCAGCGGCCGAGCTCACCGGGCGACCCAACTCTCGGCGGTGCGGTAGCCAGGGACCTGAACTCGGACGGCCCACCAGTGGACATCAGCCATAAGCGCACCATGGGCGCAGCGCCGCCACGTGTCAAGACGCACAGTCGCCTCGTGTCCAGTTCTGGACGAGATCAGTAGACTCCACAGATGTGAGGGCTCCGGACGACAGCGGACGACGACAGACCATCGAGGCCGCCTTGTCCGCTGCCGCCGAGGAAGTGGCCGCCCACGGGTGGGACGGCCTCCAGATGCAGACCGTCGCCGCTCGCGTCGGCGTCAGCCGCCAGACCCTCTACAACGCGTTCACCAACAAGCACGGACTCGCCCAGGCCCTCGTCCTACGACTCACCGAACAGTTCCTCGCCGGTGTCGAGGACGCCCTCACCCAAGCCGACGACGTCATCGGGCAATGGCGCGCGGCCGTGCTCTACACCCTCGAAACAGCCGCAGCCGACCCACTGCTCAAGGCCGTCCTCACCGCCGAAGGCCGCGACGAACTGCTACCCCTGCTCACCAGCGACGCCGGCCCGGTCATCAACGCCGCCCGCCAACGACTCGCCGGAGCAATCCTGACCGCGCGCCCCGACGTCGACCCGGACACCGCCCGCCACGCGGCCGAGACGGCCACACGACTGGCCATCAGCCACATCGTCCTCCCGCTCCACCCCAACGACGAGGTCGCCACACTCATCGCGACCATCGTCGACCGCTTCATCGGATCGCCAACAACGCTCGAGTAGGCAGATGAAGTATCGAACCGCAAATATCCAGAGGCTGCGTGCGTGGCGAGTCCAGAAGCGGCCGCAAGAAGGCTTGAGCAGCTCATGGCCCCCGCGAACACCGCGATTCTGAGGGCGACTCCGAGGACAGGACGGTCCTCCTCTATCACCGCCCGGAGCCGCCAGGACACCGGGCAGTGCACCTGACTCCGCGAATTAGTGCAGTCGTCTTCAGCAAGTGACAGCCGACCCATCGAGCTCGGTGGTGGCCGGGCAGGTGTGCGAACGGGAAGGTCTGCGACCAGGCACGTTGTCCGGCTACCTGGCCGCGATCTCGGTGGTTCACCAGACCGCGCAGCTCGACAACCCCGTCCAGGCCGAAGCGGTGCGGCGAACGATCACCGGCATCCGCCGCCACCCCGGCGTCGCCCCCACCCGCCGCCGCGCCGCCGCCCGGCGAGAACCGCTCGTCGAGGTCCTGCGGCTGCTGAGGCCCGAGGAGGTGCTGGCCGACGCCCGCGACCATGCCCTGCTGCTGATCGGGTGGAAGGCCGCCCTTCGAACTGACGACCTCGCCCGGCTGCAGATGACCGACCTGCATCCCTCCGAGCAGGGCCTCTCCGTGCACCTGGCCCGCTCCAAGACCGACCAGCACGGCACCGGTGTCACGATCGGCATCGCCGCACCGTCCCCTGAGGCCTCCGTGGGGGAGGGCAGTGGTGAATCGACGCTGCTCGACGCCGGTGCCGCCTGGATCCGCTGGCGGGACCTGCTCGGCTCCCACGGCATCCTCGAGGGCCCCGCCTGGCGCGGCATCGACCGCTACGGCCGCCGGCCCCGCGCCGGCGGACTGCACCGCAACAGCGTCGCCGAGATCGTCAAACGCCGCGCTACCGCGGCCGGGCTCGAGGACGCCGAGCTGTGGGGCGGGCACAGCCTGCGCCGCGGGTTCGCCACCGAGGCCATCGCCGCGGGCGTCCCGGAGCGCGACGTCCAACGCCACGGCCGCTGGCGCTCCCGCGCCTCCATGGACCCCTACATCGACGCCGCCCGCACCTTCGACCCCACCAACCCCACCCACTGGCTGGTGTGACGGCGCGCCGATCGACCATCCGCTGACGCGCTGTCAGGCGCTGCGCCGGAGCGACCAGTCCCCAGAGCTCCCGATCGCGCCAGTGAGCGCGGTCGCCGAGCTCACTCGCCTCGTCCAGTCACGACGCCGAGCTGGCGATGTCGGAGATGATGTCGTCCTCCTCGGGCAGACATGCCGTTTCCTGCGTTGCCTCGGCGTCTGTACCTGAGGGGTACAGAACACGGAAGACTCGAAAGCGCGATCAGAGAGACGTTGCCGGCCGTGTGCGGGCTACGCGTGCCGCGAGCAGCGCGCCCACGGCGCCGACGAGGCCCAGCGCAACGATGGCGGCCGAGGGAGGCGTGAGCGCGAGCGCGGGTCCGGCCAGCAGCGGTCCCAAGGACTGGCCGAGGAGCAGGAAGCTGTTCGCGGTCCCCACCATGGCGCTGCGCCGGGCCTCGTGCGCGTGGTGCCCGACGTGCAGGAACAGCGATTGTGCGATCGCGGCGAAACAGACTCCGAGCAGGAGACGTGGCCCCACCAACAACCATGCCTCGGTGATCACCGCCTGGCAGGCGATGGCGATCGCGCATCCGGTCGCGGCCAGAGCAAAGGTCGCCATCGGCCGGTCGAGCCGGTCGTTGCGTCGGCCCCACCAGGTCGAGGCGGCGAGGCTGGCACCCCACATCGTCGCGTGCAGAGCTCCGACCCACTCGCCCGCGCGTGCGGGCTCGAGCTCCTGAATTCGTGCCGCGAACACGGGGATCAACCCGTAGATCGCGAAGTAGGCGCACGCCGCTGCGCCGGCGACGGCTGCGGATGACGGCAGCGACCGCCACCGGACTCTTGATGCGCGGGCCTGCCCCCGGTGCGAGTCCGCAGGCGTCGGTTGATCTTCCTGTGGCGTGGGCTCACGTAGCCCGACTGCGCATCCGGCGGCCGCGACGGCCGCGCATCCGGCGACCACGAGCATGAACTGCGGAAGAGCGGAGCTGCCGACTAGGGCGCCGCCGACCAAGGGCCCGAGTAGGGAGCCCGTCGCCGTCGCGCTGAAGGACTTTCCGAGCGCCTCGCCCCGACCCTTGCGGGGGCCCACGGCTCCGACGAACGCTGCGGCGGCTTCGACGACGCCACCAAGCGTGCCCTGAAGCAGGCGTCCGACGACGAGGAGGAGGGGACTCGACGCAAACGCCATCACCACCATTGCGAGGGCCAGGCCCAGGAGCGCGCGCACCACCATCCACTTGCGGCCGATGCGGTCGCCCACCCTGCCCCACAGCGGGGTGACCGCCGTCAGGGCCAACGCCGGCGCTGCGATGGCGACCCCGGCCCACGTCGAGGCGGCCGCAGTTCCCTGAACGCCGAGTTGCTCGACGTAGAACGGCATGACCGGGACGAGCATCATCAACCCGGTCGTGTTGACCGCCTGCCCGACCCACAGCAACGGCCCGTTGTGACGGGTCGGTTCGGGTGCTCGACGATGCCTCCCGGTGGACGTTCCGTCTCCGCCGGGCGGTGGCGCCAAGCGGGTGGAGGCGCTCCGCTCGGGGGGACGGCGTATCGGTCGGGTCGGCAGGTACTCGAGGAGCGGCATGTTCATCGCCGGCCCGCCGCGACCGGCCCTTCCGGCTCGACCTCTTCGGAGAAGGACGGCAGATCCTCGGCCCACCAGGGGCTCGGGTTGCTGCGGTCGATGAGCGGTCCGTAGATCTGGTCGAGGTAGCGTTCGCCGCGGTCGGGGAGCACGGTGACGACCCGGAGCGGCCGGCCGGCCGGCCGGTCCCGTTCCCGGGAGAGCCGTTGGATCGCGGCGATGACAGCGCCGCTGGAGCCGCCCGCGAGGATCGACTCGGTGTCGACGAGGCGGCGGCACCCAGCCTTCGTCGCGTCCTCGTCGATCGGCACGACCTGGTCGATCTCGTCGCGGGAGAGCAGCTCCGGGACGCGGCTGGCGCCGAAGCCCGGGATGCTCCGGGGGCCGGGGCGTCCGCCGAAGATGACCGAGCCCACGGCGTCGACCGCGACGATCCGGATGCCCGGGTGGCGGGTGCGCAGGCGGCGCGCGATGCCCTGCAGCGAGCCGGTGGTCGAGACTGCGGCGACGAGGACGTCGATAGGTCCCTCGACCGCGTCGAGGATCTCGACGGCCAGGGTGTCGCGGTAGGCGGCCGGGTTGTGGGTGTTGGCGTACTGGTTGACCCAGACAGTGCCGGGGGAAGCAGCGAGTTCGCGGGCGCGGCCGATTCGGGTGTGGAGGTAGCCGCCAGAAGAGTCGAGCTCGGTGACCATGTCGACCTCGGCGCCGTGGACGGCGAGGAGATCGAGATTCGCGGTGGTCGTGTTCGGGTCGACGACGGCGGTGAACTTCAACCCGTGGACGCGGGCGACAGCGGCCAGGGCGACACCGAGATTGCCCGAGGTGCTCTCGACCAGACGCATGCCGGGAACGAGGTCGCCGGTGGCCAGGCCGTGCTCGACGATCCGCCGGGCGGGACGGTCCTTCATCGAGCCGCACGGGTTGAGCATCTCGAGCTTCGCGAGAACCTCGAGGTCGGCTTGGGGGAAGCAGCGGGACAGCTTGACCAGCGGCGTGTGGCCGATGGCGTCGACGACTGACTCGTGGATCACGGGGAGCCTTCCAAGACAGCCGCACCGCACGAAACGCTCCGGTCGACGGACAGAGCCGGAGGGACGAGAGCGCGCGGGGAAGGGTGCGCGAGGCACCCCGCGGGGTCACCGCGCGTGCGTAGCGGCAAGGGCGAGACATGGGCGACGGCGGCGGGGGAGCAGCCGCGTGGCATCCGCCGGGGTCGCCTGTGGGCGCCTGCCGCAGCGGCGCCTCGTCAGTCCCCGGCGATCGCCACGCGGGGCGGCCCTCGGCGGACCGCGTAATCAACCCAGTCGCTGAGCTCACCGACCGGGCCCAGGGTGACCACACAGGCTCGAGGTGCGCGGTGGCGGACCGGGAGGGGGAGGAGCGAGGCCAGCACGCGCACGGTCGCCGTCAGCGTCTCGGCGAGCGCCAGAAGCAGGATGTCCGAGACCGACACCCCGGCCGCGACGAGGCCGGCGATCCCGAGATGGATCACGAGAAGGACGACGTGGGTGGCTTGGTGCTGGCCCTCGCCCAGCGCGACGACCTGCTGGTGCCACGCCTCGTCGGCCAGGTGCACGGCCGGCTGGCCGACCACCAGCGCGCTCAGGGCCGCGACCAGGACGCGGTGTTGCTGTCCCCAGCGCAGCAGGCGGGCCGAGGCGACAGCGAGCGCGGCAAGCCCGACCCACAGCGTGTGCACGGCCTCGGCCTCGCCGAGGACGTCGAAGGTGACCGCCGTGGCGAGCGTCAGCGCGGCAGCGATAACGGCGGGCCAGCGCGGGGCGACTCGGGAGTTCGCCAACGCAGCCTCCACCGGGGGCCTCCTCGCACTGATCGGTCCCTGCTCACGCATGATCACGTCGGGATGTCACCGACGGTACCGGGAGCGTCGCTCCCGGTGCGCACACCCCTGCAGCAAGCTGACAGTGCTTGGCTGTTCGCCCGCGCCGGGCACGGGGCGAGACCGAGGAACGGAGTCAGTGGGCGGCTGTCGCGTTCACGCGACGCGCGAGGGCGCTGATCAGAGGGAAGGCGGTGGCCAGCCCGATCACGACGCCGATCTGCATGAGGAAGACGAAGCTGACGTCGTCCGCCGGCGGCATGAGCGCGCCGAGGTGGAGCACGACCATCCACCCGACCATCCCGAGGTCGAACGCGACGATGGTGGCGAGGGCGACGGCGCCCGCGCGGAGCAGGGTGTTCCGGCCGCGGCCGAGTGCACCCACGGCCGCCCGGGAGGTGTACTCGAACAGGAACAGCAGCCCCAGGGCGAGGACGGCGATCACCGCGATCATCGCCCACATGTCGAGCCCGGCGATGGTCCATCCGGTCACCAGGACGAGCGGCACGCCGATCAGGTGCGCGACCACGGAGGCCGCACCGCCGGGCAGGCCGAGGTGCAGGGTCGCCGTGCCGTCCCGCCCTGTGGTCGCGCTCGCCGTCGCCCGCCCGTACCGGACGTAGGCCGGCAGCGCGAAGGGCCCCAGGTAGAGCGCGGTGATCGGCCACACGACGGCCATGGCCCTCGAGGTCCGTCCACGTCCCCGGACGACGATGTCGACGGTGATGATCACAGCCGAGACGATCGACAGGACGACGTAGGTCCAGGCCAGCGGTCCGACCCACGCGGGCAGGTTGGCGCCCATGGTCATGGTCATGCCGTCCACGTCAGTGCTCCTTCTCGAGAGTGGGGGAGTCGTACTGCAATCCGGATCGTGCCTTCTGGTGCGCGTTCGTCCGGCCTGTGCACATTCGCGGCCGGACCGGCGCTGGATCGCCCTAGTAAGTGCCGGTAGCGGTTGATCCGGGCTCGGTCATCGGGGTGCTCCTGGTGTTGGTTCGGGTTCGGGTCGGGCCATCACTACCGGGAGGCAGCGGATGTCGAAGGGCGGGAAGCTCACGCGG
>NZ_JAJNDA010000003.1 GCF_021026295.1 Actinomycetospora soli | reverse complement strand
GCCACAGCGGAGGGGAAACGCCCGGTCCCATCCCGAACCCGGAAGCTAAGCCCTCCAGCGCCGATGGTACTGCGACCGCCAGGTCGTGGGAGAGTAGGACACCGCCGGAACACCCAACCACCCCCACACACCCAAGCCCCCCAGACACACGTCCGGGGGGCTTTCGTGTCTCCACCACCAGACACAACAACAGGCCGACCGGCCCCACCGCCCACATCAGGGGCACACCACGCAGCATCCCGGGTCGCTATCCCTGCCTCACGCACACCTCGCGGCGGTGAGGCCGACCAGTGTCGGTCAGTCGGTCCTGTCCCGAGGTGCACACCACGCAGGATCTGCGGCATCGATCCCTGCCTCTTGTACACCTCGCCAAGCCGAGCAGGCGCCGGCGACTCGAGAGACACACCAGGCACCATCGGAGCCGGCCATCTCCGCCGCTCGCTCCGCGGACGGATGCCACGGACCGCCACTCGGCGGATGCCCCTACGCCGACACGTCGCCGATACAGTGACCGGCGTGCTCACGCCGTGGTGTGGACCCGTTCCTCCGCCGTCGGCGGTGACCCGACGATGACGGGCACGACGACGTCACCTGTGCTCGATCCGGACGGTCTCCGCGCGGCGGCCCGCGCCCTCGACGACGAGCCCCTGGGCGAGCTGGCTGCGTTGTACTTCGCGCGGGTCGGGCCGGGCGAGATCGGGGAGGACCCGCAGGAGGCGCTCGGAGCGGTCCGGGCCCACCGCAGCCTGGCTCGCCTCCGCGTCCCCGGCCGCCCCGTCACTGCGGTGCTCGGCGCCGGCGCCGAGGCGACGCCGGGGTTGCCGGCCCCGGACCCGGACCGGGTCTCCGTCCTCGTCGTCACCGAGGACATGCCGTTCCTCATCGACTCCGTCGTGGCCGAGCTGTCGCGCACCGGCGCAGCCGTGCACCGCGTGGTGCACCCCGTGGTCGTGGTCCGTCGTGACGCCGACGGCGCGCTCCTCGAGGTGTGCCCGCACGCCGACCCGAACCACCCGCCGTCGGGAACGGTCGCCGAGTCGTGGATGAACCTCGAGCTCGAGGCGGACGCGAGCTCGGAGTCCGTCCGGGAACTGGCCCGCGACCTGCACGAACGGCTGTCCGCGGTGCTCGGCGACGTGCGCGACGTCGTGGAGGACGGCCAGCGGATGGTCGAGCGCGCCCTCCACCTGGCCGCCGACCTGGAGCGGACACCACCGCCCGTCGCGGAGTACCGCACGACCGAGACGGTCGCGCTGCTGCGCTGGTTCGCCGACGGCAACCTCACCTTCCTCGGGCACCGCTACCGCCCGGCGACCGAGGCACCGGACAGCGCCGGGCTCGGCATCCTGCGGCGCGACACCGAGTACACGCGCACCCTCACCGCGGGGCCCGACCTCGCCGAGCGCGAGGAGACCGTCGACGAGGAGGGGGTCCTGCTCGTCCTCACCCGCGCCGGCGCGCGCTCCACGGTCCACGCCCCCGTCCACCCCCTCTACGTCGGGGTCAAGGTCTACGAGGACGGCCGCGTCGTCGGCGAGCACCGGTTCCTCGGGGTCCTGTCGGTCGCTGCACGCAGCGCCGACGTCACGCGCATCCCCGTGGTCTCGCGCCGCGTCACGGACGTGGTGAGCAGCAGTGACCTGCCGGTCGAGTCGTGGTCGGGCCGGCAGATGCTCGAGGTGCTCCAGACCTACCCGCGCGCGGAGCTGCTCTGCACCGACCGCGCCTCGCTCAGCGAGACCGTCTCCGGGGTGCTCGCGCTCGCCGAACGACGACGGGTGCGGCTGTTCCTGCGCCGCGACCGCTGGGGCCGCTACTTCTCGGCGATGGTCTACCTGCCCCGGGACCGGTACACGACCGACGCCCGCCTGCGGATGCAGCAGCTGCTGCTGGACCGCCTCGAGGGCGCCGACATCGAGTACACCGCTCGGGTCACCGAGGACCAGCTCGCGCTCCTGCACGTCACCGTGCACACCGGACAGCGCGAGCCCGTCCGGCCCGACGTCGCCGCCCTCACCGACGAGCTCGCCGAGGCCGCGCGGACCTGGGACGACCGCCTGCGGGCGGCCGCCGGCCCCCGGGAGCGCGCGGCGATCGCCGCGGTCGGCGAGCCGTTCAGCCAGGCCTACCAGGAGGACTTCCCGCCCGAGCGCGGCGTCGCGGACCTCCTGGTGCTCGACGGTCTCCGCGGTCCCGACGACCTCGCGGTCCGGCTCTACCGGCCGGACGGGGACGACATCGACCCGGAGAGCGGCGACCGGCGGCTGAAGCTGTACCTGGTCGACCGCCGGATCACGCTGTCGACCGTGCTGCCGGTGCTGCAGTCGCTGGGCGTGGAGGTCGTCGACGAACGCCCCTACGAGGTCCGCCGCAGCGACGGGCGGCCCGCGTGGATCAACGACTTCGGTCTGCGAATGCGGCTCGGCGCCGACGCCGCGCAGGACGAGGACCTCACCCGCCGTGCGGCCGAGGCGTTCACCGAGATCTGGCGCGGCCGCGTCGGGACCGACGGGTTCAACGCCCTCGTGCTCACCGCCGGGCTGAGCTGGCGGCAGGCGGGCCTGCTGCGCGCCCTCGCCCGGTACCAGCGGCAGATCGCCAGCACCTACGGCCAGAGCTACATCACCGACGTCGTCGCCGCACACACCGACGTGGCGGTCGGGCTCGTCCGGCTGTTCGAGGCGAAGTTCGACCCCGAGCAGGCGGACGACCGCGAGACCCGCGTCGCCGAGCTCGACGCCCGGGTCGAGGGCGCGATCGACGCCGTGACGAGCCTCGACGCCGACCGGATCCTGCGCGCGCTGCTCGGCCTGGTCCGCGGCACGCTGCGCTCGAACTACTTCCTGCGCGACGACGACGGCGCCCCGCGCGACGTCATGGCGTTCAAGCTCGACCCCGCCCGCGTGCCGGGCGTGCCCGAGCCGCGGCCGGCCATCGAGACGTTCGTGCACTCCAACCGTGTCGAGGGCGTCCACCTGCGGTTCGGACCGATCGCCCGCGGCGGCCTGCGCTGGTCGGACCGGCTGCAGGACTACCGCACCGAGATCCTCGGCCTGGTGAAGGCGCAGGCGGTGAAGAACGCCGTCATCGTCCCGGTCGGGGCGAAGGGCGGGTTCGTCGTGAAGCGCCCGCCCGCCGCCACCGGTGACGCCGGGGTCGACCGCGACGCGCAGCGTGCCGAGGGTGTGGCCTGCTACCGCCTGTTCATCGGTGCCCTGCTCGACCTCGTCGACGACCGGCAGGGGCACGCCGCGGACTCGGCGTCGGTCACGCCGGAGCGGATCGTGCGCTACGACGGCGACGACACCTACCTCGTCGTCGCCGCCGACAAGGGCACGGCCACGTTCTCCGACATCGCCAACGACGTCGCGACCACCCGCGGGTTCTGGCTCGGCGACGCCTTCGCCTCCGGCGGCTCGGTCGGTTACGACCACAAGGCCATGGGCATCACCGCCCGCGGCGCCTGGGAGTCGGTCCGCCGCCACTTCCGCGAGCTCGGCCGGGACATCGCGACCGACGAGGTCAGCGTCGTCGGAGTCGGCGACATGTCCGGCGACGTCTTCGGCAACGGCATGCTGCTCTCGCCGCACCTGCGCATCGTCGCCGCGTTCGACCACCGCCACGTGTTCCTCGACCCGGACCCCGACCCCGCCACGTCGTTCGCCGAGCGCCGCCGCCTCTTCGAGCTGCCCCGCTCCTCCTGGGCGGACTACGACGAGTCGCTGATCAGCGCCGGGGGCGGCGTGTACCCCCGGACGCAGAAGCGGATCCCCGTCTCCGAGCAGGTCGCCGCCGCGCTGGGGCTGGAGAGCACCGAGTCGCTCGACCCGCCGTCGTTGATGCGGGCCATCCTGCGGGCCCCGGTCGACCTGCTGTGGAACGGCGGCATCGGCACCTACGTCAAAGCCACCGAGGAGACCCACGCCGACGCGGGCGACAAGGGCAACGACGCGGTGCGGGTGAACGGCGACGAGCTGCGGGTGAAGGTCGTCGGCGAGGGCGGCAACCTCGGCCTGACCCAGCGCGGGCGCATCGAGTACGCCCGCGCCGGCGGCCGCGTCAACACCGACGCCATCGACAACTCCGCGGGCGTCGACTGCTCCGACCACGAGGTCAACATCAAGATCCTGCTCGACTCGCTCGTGGAGCGCGGGGAGCTCGCCGAGGAACGCCGCGACGAGCAGATCGCCGCGACGACCGAGGACGTCGCCGCACTCGTCCTCGCCGACAACGTGGCGCAGAACGACGTGCTGGGCGTCGCGCGCGCCCACGCCCCGGACATGGTCAACGTCCACGAGGCCCAGGTGACCGACCTGGAGGCCCGGGGCCGCATCGACCGCGAGCTCGACGTGCTGCCCGACGCGGAGGGCTTCGAGGCCCGGCGTCAGGCGGGGGAGGGGCTCACGGGCCCCGAGCTCGCGCAGCTCATGGCGCACGTCAAGCTCGACCTGACCGAGGCGCTCGCCGAGGACGACCTGCCCGACGCCGAGATCTTCACCCGCCGTCTGCCGTCCTACTTCCCGCCGGTGCTGGCCTCGACCTATCCGGCGGCGATCGCCGCGCACCCGCTGCGCCGGCGCATCGTGACGACCATGGTGGCCAACGAGGTCGTCGACGGTGGGGGTCTGTCCTACGTGCACCGGCTGGTCGCCGAGGTGTCGGCGACCCCGGCGGACGCGGTCCGCGCCTACCAGATCGCGACGCGCGTGTTCGGGCTCGACACCCTCGCCGCGGACGTCGCCGACGCGACCGCGGCGGGCCTCCCCACCGAGGCGGCCGACCGGCTGACGCTCGCCTCCCGGCGCATCCTCGACCGGGCGTCGCGCTGGCTGCTGACGCACCGGCCGCAGCCGCTGGCGATGGGCGCGGAGATCCACCGGTTCTCACCCGTCGTCGGGAGCCTGGGGCCGCAGGTCGCGTCGCTGCTGCGCGGCTCCGAGGCCGAGGGGCTCGCCGAGCAGGTGGACGCGGTCGTCGCGCTCGGGGCGCCGGAGGAGCTGGCCGGCCGTGTGGTGGGCGGGCTCTACGGGTTCGGGCTGCTCGACGTCACCGAGATCACCGAGATCGCGGAGGCCGACCACGACGACGATCCGGACGACCTGCGGGCCGTGGCGGAGCTCTACTACGCGATCTCCGACCACCTCGGCATCGACCGGCTGCTCACGGTGGTGGCGTCGCTGTCGCGCCGGGACCGGTGGGACGCGCTGGCGCGGCTCTCGCTGCGCGACGAGCTGTACTCCTCGCTGCGCGCGGTGACCCTGGACGTGCTCGCCGACACCGACAACACCGAGTCGGCGGATGAGAAGATCGCGCACTGGGAGCAGGCGAACGCCTCGCGGCTGATGCGTGCGCGCACGTCCCTGGCCGAGATCGCCCGCTCCGGACGAACCGACCTGACCACGGTGTCCGTGGCCGCCCGCCAGATCCGGAGCATGGTGCGATGAGCGCGACCTACGACGTCGACGTGCCGGTGCGCTGGTCCGACCAGGACCCGTACCAGCACGTCAACCACGCCAAGGTCGTCACGCTGCTCGAGGACGCCCGGACCGCGTTGCTCTTCGACACCGCCGCCCGTGAGGGCGTCGCGGCGTTCGAGGCCGGGCTGCTGGTGGCCCACGTCGACGTCCGCTACCGGCGCCCGATCCCGTGGACGCGGCGCGGGGTGCGGGCGCGGATGTGGGCGCACTCGGTGCGCACGGCGTCGTTCACGGTCGGCTACGAACTGCTGCTTCCCGACGACGACGGGACCGGCTGGGACCCGAAGCCGGCGGTCACCGCCGACACCCAGCTCGTGCCCTACGACCTCGCCGCCGCGCGCCCCCGTCGGCTCACGGCCGACGAGCGCACGTTCCTCGAGCGGTACGAGGTCGGGTCGTGATCGGGACCCGGGCCACCCTCTCGATCCCGGACGCCGCGCAGCGCGACGACCTCGCCGGGTTCGTCGGCCGGGCGGTGCGGCTGGACGCCGCCGTGGTGGTCCGGCTGCGGGCGCGGCCGGGCGAGCGCGCCGCGGTCGAGGCGTACGCGCCGACGCCGTTCGACGCGCTCGTCACGCGCAGCGCGCCCGGCACGCTGGAGCCCGCCGACGTCACCGTCGTGGGCTCGGACCTGCTGGCCGCGCTCGCCGTCGCGGGCGGCCCGTCGGTGGAACCCGGGACCACGGTGGACGAGCGGTGGCGCGGCCCGCTGCCGCCGCTGCGTCCCGACGCGCGCTGGCAGGTGGTGGGCGAGGTGCCGTCGGAGGTGGTGGACGGGCTCGCGGAGAAGGGCGTGGCCGCGGCGCGGGCCGCGGACCCGTCCGGGCGGCCGTCGGCGGCGCTGCTCGACCAGGTCGTGCTCACGGTGACCGACGACGCGTCGGGCCTCGAGGTGCGCGTGCCGATGCGGTGCGTCTTCGCGCTGTCGGGGATGGGCTTCGTCGGCCCGGGCGCCGGCGGGGAGGACGTGGTGCGGGTGTCGACCGACGGCGGCTGGCTGCGGCTGGACGCGCGCGGCGGCGCCGTGGTCCGGCGCCGCCGCGCGCAGCTGCCGCTGCTGTAGACCCGGTCGGCCTCAGCGCAGGGTCGAGCGCAGGAAGTTCAGCGTCTCGTTCCAGGCGATGGTGGCCTGCTCGGGGTCGTAGGTGCCCATGTGGTTCTCGTCGTTGAAGAAGGCGTGCCCGGCGGGGTAGAGCCGGAAGTCGGGGCGGTGGCCCGACTCGGCCTCGATCCGGTCGGCGAGCGCCTTCACGGCGTCGGGGCCGGCCATCTCGTCCTGCTCGCCGAAGTGGCCGAGCAGCGGCGCGGAGAGGTCGGCGAAGCTGGGGTAGTCCTCCCCGAGCACCCCGTAGAACGGCACGGCGGCGCCGATCTTGTCGCCCTGCTGGGCGGCGAGGACGAGGACGAAGCCGCCGCCCATGCAGAACCCGACGGCGCCGACCTTCCGGCCGACGACGGCCTCGTGGTCGAGCAGGTAGTCCACGGCGCCCGCGAGGTCGGTCGCGGCCTGCTGCACCGGGAGCTCCTGCATGAGCTCCCCGGCCTCGTCGGAGTCGTGGGTGGTGGTGCCGCCGTAGAGGTCGGGCGCGAGCGCGACGAAGCCCTCCGCGGCGAGGCGGTTGGTCACGTCCGCGATGTGGGAGGTGAGTCCCCACCACTCCTGGATCACCACGACGCCGGGCCCCGAGCCGGACTCGGGGAGCGCCAGGTAGCCGTGGGCGGTGCGGCTGTTGGAGGGGAAGGAGACGTTCTGGAGCGGGTTCTCGGTCATCGTCAGCCGGTGTTCCCCGCCCGGTCGGCCCCCACGCGCGGCGTCGTCCCGCGCGAGGGCTCAGAACGCCTTGTTCATCATGCTCATGGCCGCCATCTCCATGTACTCCCAGATCTGGCGGTGCCGCTCGGGCTCGAGGTTCTCCTCGTCGACCGCCACCTTCATGCAGCGCAGCCAGGCGTCGCGCTCGAGCGGCCCGATCGGGAACGGGGCGTGGCGCATCCGCAGGCGCGGGTGGCCGCGCTGCTGCGAGTAGGTCTGCGGACCGCCCCAGTACTGCTCGAGGAAGAGGCGGAGCCGGTCCTCGGCGGGACCGAGGTCCTCCTCGGGGTACAGCGGGCGCAGCACCGGGTCGTCGGCCACCTGCTCGTAGAAGCGGTGCACGATCCGGTGGAACGTCTCGTGGCCGCCGACCGCGTCGTAGAAGGTCTGGGGACTGCTCACGGTCCCACCGTCTCACGAGCGCGCCCACCGGCGGCGCTCACGGGCGGGCCGACCCGTGGGTCGTGGCCGCGTTCCGGCCCGCGCCGAACGGGGTGGGCGCCGGCACCCCGGCGTCGTCGAACGCGGACTTCACCGCGCCGGCCACCGCGCGCTGCACGGCCCACTGCTCGCCGGGGCGGGTCCGGACGGTGAGGCGCAGCAGGATGCCCTCCGCGGTCACCGACTGCACCCCGAGCATCTCCGGCGGCGCCAGCACCTTCGCGGCGATGTCGGGCTCGGTGCACTCCTCGGTGGCGGCGCGCTGCGCGAGCTCGGAGGTGTCGTCGACGTCGGCGGAGTGCCCCACCGGGATGTCGACGACCGCCACCGAGTAGCCCTGGCTGGAGTTCCCGACGCGCAGCACCTCGCCGTTGCGGACGTACCAGACGGTCCCGGCGATGTCCCGCAGCGTCGTGACCCGCAGGCCGACCGCCTCGACGGTGCCGGTGGCCTCGCCGAGGTCGACGACGTCGCCGACCCCGTACTGGTCCTCGAGCATCATGAAGATGCCGGACAGGAAGTCCCGGACGAGGTTCTGGGCGCCGAACCCGATCGCGACGCCGAGGATGCCGGCGGAGGCGATGATCGGCGCGAGGTTCACGCCGAACTCGCCCAGGATCAGCGTGAACGCGACCCCGTAGATCACGAGCGTGACGAACGAACGCAGCACCGAGCCGATCGCCTGCGCCCGCTGCGAGCGCCGCTCGATCATCTGCGGCGCGGACTCGCGCAGGCTCGCGGCCGCCCGGTCGCGCAGCGGGCGCAGCAGCCGCGGCACGCGGCCGCTGCTGGCGCCGTCGACGACCCGGCGGATCGCGCGGTGCACCGCGGAGCGCAGCACCACCGCGACCAAGATGATCACGATGGTCGTCAGCGCGTGGGACACGATGGCGTCCGCCGAGCGCGAGAGCCACGACGCGTGCGTGTACTGGAAGACGCGCGCGCACAGCGAGCCGGCGTCAGCGGCGCACGACGGTGCGTCGACCGGGACCTCGGGGACCACCGAGGAGGTGGGGCCGGGCGACGGCGTCGGGGTCGGGGTCGGGGTCTGCTCGATCATGCCGGAGGAGAACAGCACGCCCCGGCACGATACGGACCGCCGCGGATCTCGGTCACGACGGATCCGGCCGGTGAACGATCCATTATCACAGGTGCACGACGCCCCCGGATGTGGTCGACTGTGCCCACATCCCGGTGGGAGGTGGTCGTGTGGCCGAACGACAACCCAGGACCGTGACGCCGCTGGTCAGCGGGGTCGGCGGACCGAGCCTGCGGACCGACCCTCCCGACCTCGACGCCGCCGGGGCCCTCGCGGCCCCCGTCACGGCCCTGCCCCCGGCGCCGGTCGCTCCCGCTCCCTTCCTGGGTCGCCGCCGGGTCCTGCTCCTCAACGCGACGTACGAACCGCTGACGGCCCTCCCGCTGCGCCGCGCGATCGTCCTGCTGGTGTGCGGCAAGGCCGACGTGGTGCACGGCGACTCCTCCGGGCTCGTCCTGCACTCCGCGACGGGTGCCGTCGAGGTCCCGTCGGTGATCCGGCTCCGGGTGTTCGTGCGGGTGCCCTACCGGGCGCGCGTCCCGCTGACGCGGGCGGCGCTCATGCACCGCGACCGGTTCCGCTGCGCCTACTGCTCCGGCAAGGCGGAGACCATCGACCACGTGGTGCCCCGCAGCCGCGGCGGCACACACACGTGGGAGAACTGCGTGGCCTGCTGCGCGCGGTGCAACCACAAGAAGGCCGACAAGCTGCTCGCCGAGCTCGGCTGGCCGCTGCGCACGATGCCGACCGCCCCGCGGGGCCGCCACTGGCGGCTCCTCGCGGGCCTGGTCGACGCGGACCCGCAGTGGCTGCCCTACCTCGGGGAGAGCGCGGCGTAGGCCCCGGAACGGGCACGGACGTGCCGCGGGCTGGCGCGGCGCAGCGCGGCCCGGCCGGTCGACGTGGTGCATGATCGGCCGACGTGAGCGATCTGCACGAGCTGACCGCACTGGAGACGGCGGACGCGGTGCGGCGCGGGGACGCGTCCGCGCTCGAGGTCGTCGACCACGCCCTCGCGCGCGCCGAGACCCTCGGCGCGCGCCTGGGCGCGTTCGCCGTCCTCACCGCCGACCGGGCCCGCGACGCCGCCCGTGCGCTCGACGAGGGCCGGACCGGACCCGACCCGTCGTCGGGAACGCTCCGCGGGGTCCCGACGGCGATCAAGGACCTCACGGCGACGGCGGGGGTGCGCACCGGTCGCGGGTCGGTCATCTTCCGCGACCGGGTCCCGGCGGTCGACGACGACCTCGTCGAGCTGCTGCGGGCCGCCGGCACCGTGAGCCTCGGCAAGACCGCGGTGCCCGAGTTCGGGCTGCCCTGCTACACCGAGCCGGCGCAGGCGCCGCCCGCGGTGACTCCCTGGGACCCGACCCGCTCGGCGGGCGGCTCGTCGGGCGGGGCGGCCGCCGCGGTCGCCGCGGGCGTGGTGCCGGTCGCGCAGGGCTCCGACGGGGGTGGGTCGATCCGCATCCCGGCGTCGGTGTGCGGGCTGGTCGGCCTGAAGACGACCCGCGGCCGCGTCCCGGCCGGGCCGGCCGGTGGCGACCCGGCGGGACTGTCGGTGGCCGGTCCGCTCGCGCGGACCGTCACGGACGCCGCCGCGCTGCTCGACGCGCTGTGCGGCGACCGGGCGTGGCCGGGGGAGCCGTTCGCGCCGGGGAGCCCGCCCGACGGCGGCTACCTCGCGGCGGTGCGCCGGGGCCCCGCACCGCGCCGGCGGATCGGGCTGTGCACCACCGTGCCCTACGGCGACCTGTCGGGGCTGCTCGGACCGGTGTGGACGGGCGCCGCCGTCGACCCCGTGTGCGTGGCCGCCGCGGAGGACACCGCCCGGGCGCTGGAGTCGCTCGGGCACACGGTGGAGCCGGTCGACGTGCGGCTGCCCGACGAGGTGGTCGGCGCCTTCCTCACGCTCTGGGCGACGCTGGCGCTCGCCGACCCCGTGGACCCGGCCGACGAGCACCGGCTGCAACCGCTCACCCGGTCGCTGCGGGCGCGGGGTCGGGAGGTGCCGGGGATCGCCGCGCTCGGCGCGCTGCAGACGGTGCAGGTGGCGACCCGGCGGATCGTCGCGGCGCGCACGGGCCTCGACGCCGTGCTGACCCCGTCGGTGGCGCTGCCGCCGCGCCCCGTCGGGTGGTTCACCGCGGACGGACCGGAGGTCGACTTCGCCCGGCAGGTGGCGTTCACGCCGTGGACGGCCATCGCGAACCTGACCGGCGAACCCGCGCTCGGCCTGCCCACGGGGTGGCCCGAGGTGGACGGGCTGACGCTGCCGGTCGGGGTCACGCTGCGGGGACGCCGGGGCGAGGAGGACCTGCTGCTGGCCCTCGGGGCGGAGCTCGAGGCGGCGATGCCGTGGGCGGATCGCCGTCCTCCGGTGTGGTGAGGGCACCTACGACACGACGTCGGAGCTGCTTTCCACTACGGTTCGGCGCGTGAGACCGATCGAGACGATCCTGATCTACGTGGTGATCCCGGTCGTCGCGCTGCTGTTGATCTTCGCCGTGACGATGATCCGCCGGAAGGGCCAGGCGTCGTCGTACCGTTCCGGCGAGGACTGGCCGCACGAGCCGCTGTGGTGGATCGGCAACCCGAAGGGGACCGGCCTGCCGGAGCCGACCGTGGAGGCCGTCGGCGCCACCGCGACCCGCACCGCCCGAGGAGGCGCACGTGGCACCTGGTGAAGTCGCGCGCCCGCAGGCGCGCCCCGGCGAGACGCCGATGATCAACGAGACCGGGCTGATCGAGGACCCGGTCTACGGGCACGCCCGGGTCCCGACCGCCTCCGGCCGCATCTCCGAGGCCACCGAGATCCTCGCGGACGACCAGCGCGTCCCGTTCTCGTCCTCGCAGCTCTCCCGGATCGACGAGGCGCTCACCCGCACCTCGGCCGAGACCGGGCTGCTGTTCAGCGTGTGGGTCGGCGAGCTCGGCCCCCGCTCCCGCGAGCGCGCCGAGGAGCTGCACGCCGCGCTCGGCGAGCAGGCCGACGAGGCGGTGCTCATCGCGGTGTCGCCCGGGGAGCGGGTCGTCGAGGTCGTCACCGGCGAGGAGTCCGTCCGCCGCGTCGACGACCGCGGCGCCAAGCTCGGCGTGATGGCGATGGTCTCGTCGTTCACCGAGTCCGACCTGGTCGGCGGCATCGTCGAGGGTCTGCGCGTCCTCGGCGACCACGCGGGGTCCAAGCACTAGTCGGTCGCGCCGAGCCGACGCTGAGGGAGCGCTCGTTCCTCGCGCTCCCTCAGCCGTCAGCGGCGCGGGGTGGTCACCCGGCGTCGGCCTGCCGCGCCGCCAGGGCCCGGACGATCCCGGCGCGCCCCTCGGTGACGAGGCGGCGCAGGGCCGACGGGTGCTCGTCGGCGAGCCAGCGGTCGGCCGCCTCGACGGTGGCCTGCTCGACGGCCCAGGACGGGAACAGGCCCTGCACCATCGGCTGCGCCTGCTCGCTCGAGCGCCGGCCCCACACCTCGTCGACGGACGCGAAGTACTTCTCGCGGTAGTCGGTGAGCAGCGCGCCCTGCGCCGGGTGCGAGAAGCCCATGATGATCGCCATGTTGATGGCGTTGGGCAGCGTGTCGTCGTGGACCGCGCGCTCCCACGCCCGGGCCTTGGCCTCGGGCGTCGGCACCAGCGCGCGGGCCCGCTCGGCCATGCGCAGCCCGGTCGCGGTGTTGTCCCGCGCCAGCTCGGCCTCGATCTCGGCCTCGCCCGCCGTCCCGTGCGCCACGAGGGCGTGCAGCAGGCGCCACCGCAGGTCGGTGTCGACCGTGAGGCCCTCGAGCGGCGCGGTCCCGTCGCGCCAGCCCGCCAGCGCCGTGAGCGCCTCCGGGGTGAGCACCGAGCCGGACAGCGCGTTGACGATCGCGAGCTGGTGGTCCGAGCCGGCCTCGGCGGTGCGGGCGAGGTCGAGCAGCGTCGCCACGAACGACGGCCATCCCTCCTCCACCGCCCACTGCGGGTCGGCGTAGGACGCCAGCGCGGTCTGGGCCTGCAGCAGGAGCCGCTGCACGACGCCGACCTCGGTCTCGGCCGAGATCCCGCCGACCACGAGCGCGACGAAGTCGCGGGCGCGCAGCTCGGCCTCGCGGGTCATCTCCCACGCCGCCGACCAGCACAGCGTGCGGGGCAACGGCTCGGCGACGTCGCCGATGCTCGAGACGAGCGTCGTCAGCGAGCGCTCGTCGAGGCGCATCGTGCAGTAGGTCAGGTCGTCGTCGTTGACCAGCACGAGCGCGCCCGCGGGCACCCCCACCAGCTCCGGGACCTCGGTCCGCTCGCCGGTGACGTCGAGCTCGGTGCGGTGCACCCGGACGAGCCGGCCGGCCTCGTCGGGGGAGTAGATCCCGACGGCGATGCGGTGCGTGCGGGTCTCGCCGGCGCCGGGCTTCGCGCCGCCCTGGAGCACGGCGAACCCGGAGTACGTGCCGTCGGCCCCGACGGTGAACGACGGCGAGAGCGAGTTCAGCCCCGTCGTCCGGAGCCACTCCGCCGACCAGCCCGAGAGGTCACGGCCGCTGGACTCGGTCAGGGCGCCGAGCAGGTCGTCGAACGTGGCGTTGCCGTAGGCGTGGCGGGAGAAGTAGAGCCGCAGCCCGGCGAGGAACTCGTCCTGCCCGACGTAGGCCACGAGCTGCTTGAGCACCGACGCGCCCTTGGCGTAGGTGATGCCGTCGAAGTTGACCTCGACGGCCTGCAGGTCGGGGATGTCGGCGGCGATGGGGTGGGTCGAGGGCAGCTGGTCCTGCCGGTAGGCCCACGACTTCTCGACGTTCGCGAACGTGGTCCACGCGTTGCGGTACTCGGTGGCCTCGGCCTGGCTGACCACGGACGCCCAGGTGGCGAACGACTCGTTGAGCCACAGGTCGTCCCACCAGCGCATGGTGACCAGGTCGCCGAACCACATGTGCGCCATCTCGTGCAGCACGGTCTCGGCGCGGCGCTCGTAGAGGTAGCGGGTGACACGGCTGCGGAAGACGTAGTCCTCGAGGAACGTCACGGCGCCGACGTTCTCCATCGCGCCCGCGTTGAACTCGGGCACGAAGAGCTGGTCGTACTTCGCGAAGGGGTAGGGCACCCCGAAGTTGCGGTGGTAGAAGCCGAAGCCCTGCTTGGTCTCGGTGAACAGCCGGTCGGCGTCCATGTGCTCGGCGAGCGAGGCCCGGCAGTAGATGCCGAGCGGGATCTCGCCGTGCTCGTCGGTGTAGGTGTCGGTCCAGCGCGCGTACGGCCCGGCGATCAGCGCGACCAGGTAGGTCGAGATCCGCGCGGTGGTGTCGAACGCGTGATGGACCGCGCCGGTGTCCAGCGTCGTCGTCGTGGACAGCGCGCCGTTGGAGATCACGTGCCAGTCGGGTGCGGCGAGCGCGGTGAGCGTGATCGTCGCCTTGAGGTCGGGCTGGTCGAAGCAGGCGAACATCCGCTTCGCGTCCGCCGTCTCGAACTGGCTGTAGAGGTAGACGGCGCCGTCGACGGGGTCGACGAAGCGGTGCAGGCCCTCGCCGGTGTTCATGTACCGGCAGTCGGCGTCGACGACGAGCTCGTTGTCGGCGGCGAGGTCGGGCAGCTCGATGCCCTTCTCCTCGTCGTAGCCCGAGACGTCGAGGGCGACCCCGTTCAGCGTCGCGCTGCGCACGCCCGCGGCGACGATGTCGATCCAGCTCGCCGTCCCCGGCGTCGTGGACCGGAAGCGCACCGTGGTGGTCGACCGGAACGTCGACTCCCCGGGCCTGTCGGTGCCGTCGGTCAGGTCGAGGGCGATCGAGTACGAGTCGACCTCGAGGGCCTCGGCGCGGGTCCGCGCGTCGTCCCTGGTCAGGTTCGGAGCAGCCACCCCCGCACCCTATCCGCGGGGCCGCGGCGCAGCGGGGGAAGACACTTGAGGCTTGGACCGTTGCCCCGGATACCTGTCGTCGATCGAGGGAAGCCTGCAGCCATGAGCAGTGAGAAGGCACGCGTCGATTTCTGGTTCGACCCGCTCTGCCCCTTCGCGTGGATCACCTCGCGCTGGGTCCTCGAGGTCGAGAAGGTCCGCGACATCGAGGTCGCCTGGCACGTCATGAGCCTGTCGGTCCTCAACTCCGGCCGCGACCTCGACGAGAAGTACCAGGCGATGATGGAGGAGGGCTGGAAGCCCGTCCGCGTCTGCATCGCCGCCGCCCAGAAGCACGGCGACGAGATCCTCGCCCCGCTGTACACCGCGATGGGCACGAAGATCCACAACGAGGGCAACAAGGACTTCGACGACGTCATCGCGAAGTCGCTGTCCGAGGTCGGTCTCGAGGCCGAGCTCGCCGAGGCCGCGACCTCCACCGACTACGACGACGCCCTGAAGAAGTCCCACCACGAGGGCATGGACCCGGTCGGCATGGACGTCGGGACGCCCGTCATCCACGTCGAGGGCTCCGCGTTCTTCGGCCCGGTGATGACCCGCATCCCCAAGGGCGAGCAGGCCGGCCAGGTCTGGGACGGCGCCAAGCTCCTCGCGGGCTACGAGTACTTCTACGAGCTCAAGCGCACCCGCGACACCGAGCTCTCCTTCGACTGATCCCTTCCCGACGACGGGTGCCGCGGCGGCTCCCGTCGTCGGGCGGCGGGTCAGCCCGCCACGTGCTGCTCCTCGACGAGGGTCCGGATCCGGTCGAGGGTCTCGTCGACGCCGTTCTGGACCTCGTGGTCGCCCGGCTCGACGCGGCCGGTGTGGATGTGCACCTCGACGGTCGCGCCGTGCTCGGCGGGCCGCACGTCGAGGTGGCCGTGGTAGTCGTTCGACCCCTCGGCGCCCCAGGCGATGTGCTGGGCCTCCGGGTCGACGTCGAACCACGCCTCGCCCTCGACGTGGGAACCGTCGGGCAGTTCCGCCGAGGTCCGGACGGCGTTCCCGCCCGTCGACTCGGCGGAGGTCATGCGGGCGAAGTAGCGCGGCAGGTTCCCGACGTCCGACAGGAACGCGAAGAGGTCGTCGGGGGAGGCGTCGACGGTGGTGGTGGAGGTGAAGTCGGCCATCGGTGCGGCTGCCCGAAGCGCCGCCCGGTGAACCGGCTCACGTCGTGACCCGGTTGCCGCCCTCGGTGGACGTGACCGTGACCGCCCGGCCGAGCGGGTCCGTCGTCGCGAACGCCTCGAGGGTGGCCGTGTCCTTCGGGTCGACGCGGGCGAGGAACCGGCGCCCGTCCGCGCCCGTGCGCCCGACCACCGCGACTCCCCGCGGACGTCCGTCGCGGTGGTACTCGACGGTGTAGGTCTCGACGGTGGCCGTGCCGTCGGCGCGCGCCACCGTGCCCGGGGCCTCACGGGCGTGGACCGCGTCGACCTCGGCCTGGGCGGCGGCGTCGTCGCCGTCGCGCCACGGGGCGGGGCGGGTGGAGTACACCCCGGCGGAGTACTTGTGGATCGCGCCGCCGTTCGCGCCGACCAGGCCGAACGTGCCCGGCCGGGCCCGCAGCGCGGTGACGGTGTCCGCGATGGCGTGCAGCGAGTAGTCGTTGCCCGGCCCGCCGAAGAACGGCAGGCCGCCGGTCACCGTCAGGCCCCGCGGGTCGTCCGCGGCGAGGCCGAGGGCGTCGGTGACGACCCGGACGGCGATGGGGAAGCAGCTGTAGAGGTCGATCGTCGCGAGGTCGTCGATCGTGATGCCCGCCAGGTCGAGCGCGCGGCGCACCGCGGTCGCGGCGGCCGGGCTCGCCCCGAGGTCGGCGCGCTCGAGCAGCGGCGGCTCGAGGAGGTCCGCGTGCCCGTGCAGGTGCACCCACCGGTCCTCGGGGACGCCCAGCCCGCGTGCCGTGTCCGTCGCGGCGAGCACGACCGCCGCGCCCTGGTTGACCTGGTCGCGCGACACGAGATAGCGCAGGTAGGGGTCCGTGATCGGGCGGTTGTCGCCCGTGGCGGTGGCGAGCTCGTCCGCGCTGCGGGCGGTGGGCGCCGCGGCGTGCGGGTTGGTCGCGGCGACCGCCGACAACGGTGCGAACAGCTCCGCCATGTCGCGGCGGTAGGACTCGCGGTCGGCGCCGAGCCGGGCGCGCCGCGCGTGCTCGAACAGCGCGTACTGCACCACCGGCGCCAGGATCTCGTGCTCGACCTGCTCCGGGACGATGAACGTCTCCAGGCCGAGCCCGCGGTCGTCGAGCTGCCCGCCGACCTGTTCGCTCCAGTCGGGGCGCTCGTCCTCGGCGACCTTCGTGAGCAGGTGGCGCGCCGTCGACATCGCCTCGGCCCCCACGACCAGCGCGACGTCGACCTCGCCGGCGGCGATCCGCCCCGCGGCCTCGGTGACCAGCGACTGCGGGGTCTGCCCGCCCACGACGCCCAGGACCGCGACGCGCGGGTCGGCGCCCACCCGGGCCGCGATCGACCGTGGCACGTTGTCGGACGCGCCGAGCGGCGCCACCGCTCCGGGTGCCGAGGCCTCGAACTGGCGCACGGCGGCGACGAGGTCGGCGCGCGCCGCGACCGCGGCGGGGTCCGAGCCGGTGTCGGCGAACGCCCGCCGGGCCGCCTCGGCCCCGAGCTCGACCGGGCTGAGCCCGCGGAAGCCGGGGTCGTCCAGGCGCTCGGAGGACTGCCCGACCCCGACGACGACGGGGGTGCGGTCGGTGCCGGGTCCGCTCACGACGCGGCCAGCTCGCCGAGGGCGCGCAGGCGACGCCGGCAACCGTCGACCATGTCCCGGGTGATCTCGCCGGCGCCGCGGAGCTCGGTGAACCCGCCGACGACCTGCCCGATGAAGTAGGTGTCCAGGGCGATCGCGCCGGGGTGGCCGGCGGCGGCCGCGTCGTGCACGCGGTCCCAGATCCGGCCGACGAGCATCGGCTGCAGGGGCAGCGGGAGCGGCTCGGGGGCGTCGGGGCGGTCCCAGGCGTCGTGCCAGGCCGACCGGAGCTGCCGGGCGGGCTTGCCGGTGATCGTCCGCGAGCGCAGGGTGTCGCTGCTCCCGGCGGCGAGGAACTTCTCCTTGACCGGGAGCGGCGTGATGTCCTCGTGGCTGCCGAGCCACACCGAGCCGCACCACACCCCGGCGGCGCCGAGCGCGAGGGCGGCGGCCATCTGGTCGCCGGTCGCGATGCCGCCCGCGGCGAGCACCGGGCGGTCGCCCGCGACCTCGACGACCTCGGGCGTCAGCACCGTCGTCGCCACCGTCCCGGTGTGCCCGCCGGCCTCCGTGCCCTGCGCGACGAGGACGTCGACACCCGCCGCGAGCTGCCGCTCGGCGTGCTTGCGCTGCCCGACGAGCGAGGCGACCACGACGCCCGCGCCGTGCGCGCGCTCGACGAGGTCGGCCGGGGGCGGGCCGAGCGCGTTGGCCACCATCCCGATCCGGTGCGAGAACGCGACGTCGAGCAGCGCCTCGGCGCCCGCCGGGTTGATCGCCGCGGCGATCTCGTCGCTCGTGTCGTCGAGCGGGTCGTGCTCCGTGGCCGGCACGCCGTGCTCGTCGAGCAGCGCGTCCACGAAGGCGCGGTGGGCGTCGGGGATCTGGGCGCGCAGGCTCGCCACGAGCTGGTCGGGGTCGCCGACCGCGAACTTCTCGGGCACCAGCAGGTCGACGCCGTACGGGCGTCCGTCGACCTGCTCGGAGATCCACCGCAGCTGCGCGTCCAGCTCGGCCGGCGTGTACATGCTCGCGGCCAGCACGCCGAAGCCGCCGGCGTTGGTGACCGCGGCGACCACGGCGGGGGAGCGGTTGAAGCCGACGAGCGGGTGCTCGACGCCCAGGAGCTCGGTCAGGGCGGTGCGCATGCGGCGGATCCCTCGGGGTCGACGGTGGCGGTGCTGTGTCCCGGACTCGGTGTATCACATACCGGGCACGGAAACCGTCACGCGTGACCGGCAGCGCGACCCGGCGTCAGGAAGGATCGGGGGCATGAGCGCGAGCATCGGCACGCTGACCGACCACTGGATCGACGGGGCGCGGACCGGCGGGGGCGCCGGCAGCATCGAGGTGGTGAACCCGGCCGACGGCTCGGTGCTGGCCGAGGTGCCGCGCGGCGGGGCGGCGGAGGTCGACGCGGCGGTGCTCGCCGCGCGGCAGGCGTTCGTCTCCTGGTCGCGGGTGCCGGTGGCCGACCGCGCCGCGATGGTGCTGCGCATCCGCGAGGGCATCAAGAACCGGCACGAGGAGCTGGCCCGCTCGATCACGGCCGAGATGGGGTCGCCGATCGCGTTCGCCCGCTCCGTACAGCTGGGGATGCCGATGGCCACCTCCAAGGGCGTCGCGGCGCTCGCCGAGGACTTCGCGTGGTCGGAGGAGATCGGCAACTCGCTCGTGGTGCGCGAGCCGGCCGGGGTGGTCGGCGCCATCACGCCGTGGAACTACCCGCTGCACCAGGTCGTCGCGAAGGTCGCGCCGGCGCTGGTGGCCGGGTGCACCGTGGTGCTCAAGCCGTCGGAGGTCGCGCCGCTGACCGCGGGGATGCTCGCCGAGATCACCGCCGAGGCGGGGCTGCCGGCCGGGGTGCTCAACGTCGTGCACGGCACCGGTCCCGAGGCCGGCGAGGCGCTGGCCGCGCACCCGGGTGTGGACATGGTGTCGTTCACGGGGTCGGTCGGGGCCGGGCGGCGCGTGCAGGAGGTGGCCGCCGGCACGATCAAGCGGGTCGCACTCGAGCTCGGCGGCAAGTCGGCCAACATCGTGCTCGACGACGCCGACCTGACGAAGGCGGTCAAGGTCGGGCTCGGCAACTGCTTCATCAACGGCGGCCAGACCTGCACCGCGTGGACCCGCCTGCTGGTGCCGGAGTCGCTGCACGACCAGGTCGTCGAGCAGCTGGTCGCCGCCTCCGCGAAGTACACGGTGGGCGACCCGACCGACGAGTCGACGCGGATCGGACCGATGTCCTCGGAGACCCAGCGTTCGCGGGTGGAGAGCTACATCGCGCGGGGCGTCGAGGAGGGCGCGGAGCTGGCCGTGGGCGGTCCGAGTCGCCCCGACGGGCTCGACACCGGCGCGTACGTGCGGCCGACGATCTTCTCCGGCGTGCGGCCGGACATGACGATCGCCCAGGAGGAGATCTTCGGCCCGGTGCTCTCGGTGCTGCCCTACTCCGACGTCGACGAGGCCGTCTCGATCGCGAACAACACGATCTACGGGCTGGCCGGAGCGGTGTTCGCCGGGACGCAGGAGCGCGGCGTGGAGGTGGCGCGGCGGATGCGGACCGGCCAGGTCGACGTCAACGGCGGGGCCTTCAACCCGCTCGCGCCCTTCGGCGGCTACAAGCAGTCCGGCACGGGCCGCGAGCTCGGGCGCTACGGGCTGGAGGAGTTCCTCGAGGTGAAGTCGATCCAGCTCTAGCCGGTCAGCAGGCCGGCGGCCGTCGCCGCGACCGCCGCCGTGAGGGCGGTCGCCGGCAGGACGGCGTCGCGGCGGTCCCGGGTCGACGGGTCCAGGACCGCCGCGACCGACAGTCCGAGCAGCGCGAACGCGACGGCCGGCACCGGCGTGGCGACCCCGCCGATGCCGAACGACGCGACCGCGAACGGCGCGAGGAACACGACGGCGGGGACGGCGGCGACCGCACCCGCCGTCGTCGTCGCGACGTCCCCGTCGCGGAGGGCGACCGCGACCGCGAGGCCGGCGACGAGCCCGAGCGCGGGCCACGTGACGAGGAACGACGCGCCGGGGACGGTCGCGGCGGTGAGCACACCGAGGGCGGCGAGCAGGCCCGCGGCCCCGACGGTCGCGGCGGTCCGTCCGACCCGTCGTCGGACGGGGAGGTACCAGGCGAGGACCGCGAGCACGGCGAGGGCGCCGGTCGCCACCTGGTAGGGCCCGGGGCGGTCGAGGAACGGGCCGGTGTCGGCGTACGCGGGCCGGAGCACGAGCAGGACCTGCCAGAGGCCGACGGCGAGCGCGGCGGCGACGACGAGCGGGAGGGGGCTCGTCACGACGGCGAGGAGGGCTCCGCGGGCCGTCGTCCGGCCGCGGTGGCGGGCGGCCAGGGTGACCGCGACGAGGCCCGCGACGGCGAGGAGCGCGAGCGGCCATTCCCACGCGACCGGGTAGGTCACGAGGAGGTCGCCGAGCGGGAAGTAGACGGCGTCCGGCCGTGCGGGCAGGCCGCTCGCCGTCGGGTCCAGCGGAGCGAGGTCGGTGCCGCCGAGCTCGCGGGCCAGGGCGAGCAGGGTGCCGCCCTGGCTCTGGACGCTGCGCGGGTCGAGGTTCGCGGGGGAGTCGGCAGCCGTGTGGTACTTCTCCGGTCCCTCGATGAACGCCGAGTCGATCCCCGGCCGGCCGGCCCCGAGGACCACGGACAGGTCGGTGTCGTTCGGCAGCAGCCGGAAGATCGCGACGAGGCCGGAGTCGCCCGCGGGGTGGGGCACCGCCCGCATGGCCTCCACGAGCCCGGCGTTGCCGGGGGAGGTGCGGAACAGCAGCGCCGGTCCGGTGACCCCACGGGCTTCCTGGTTGAGCACGACGATCGGCGCCCGTGGCAGCTCGGTGCGCACCCACCGGCGCATGCCCAGGAGGCCCGCCTCCTCGCCGTCGGTGAGCAGGACGGTGAGGTCGTTGCGCAGCGGTGGCCCGGTGCGCAACGCGCGGACCGTCTCGAGGATCGAGGCGACTCCCGCGGCGTCGTCGGCGGCTCCGGGTCCCTGCGGGACGGAGTCGTGGTGCGCGGAGAGGACGACCTGCCCGGTCGGTGCGGCGCCGGGGAGGGTGGCGACGACGTTGCCGTCGCGCACCGCGGTGGTCAGGCCCAGCGCCGTGAGGCGGGCGGCGAGGTCGTCGCGGACCCGCGCGTTCGCGGCACTGCCGAGCGGGCGGGGTTCCCGGGCGAGATCGGCGACGAGGGGGAGGGCGCGTTCGGCGCTGAACGCGGTGGGCGGGGCGTCGGCGGGGAGCGGGGCGGGTGGGCGCTGGCTGATCAGGGTCACGGCCGCCGTCGCCGCCAGGATCACGAGGGCGACCAGACGGGCCGTGACTCCGGGTCGCACGGGGTCAGTGTGGTGAGCGCGGGGTCGGGGCGCGAGTGGGCACGCGGACGGTGCGTGTCCGGAAGGTGACGGCGGGTGATCCGGCTCTGTGGGTCGTGCTGTGGATCCGGTGCGGGTGGGCATCGGTTCTCCGGGAGGTGTCGCCGGACCGGCGCGCGAGAGGGACGTGGGGCAGGTCCTCGTGCCGGTGAACCTGCGTGGTGTGCACCTCGGAGGCGCGAGTTTCTCCAAAGCGCACCCACGGGCGGACGCGCTTCTCTAGCGTCCGCCCGCGGAGGTGGGCGATGCGTCGGATGACGCCCGGGGCCCGGCGGCGTGCGGAGCTCGTCGCCGTGTTCGTCGCGCTCGTGCTGATCTTCGGGATCGGGGTGCCGCTGGGTCTGGCCGGGGCGATCGGCGCCGTCGCGCGTCAGGCGGCCGCGGCGGTCGGGGTGGTGCTGATCGCGGAGTCCGACGACGACGGCGGGTCCGGCGACGACTCGGACGAGAAGTCCGGTGGCGATAAGGGCTCGGGCGGGGACGAGGACTCGGGCGGCGACGAGGACGCCGGCGGCGACGAGGGCTCCGGCGGTGACGAGGGCTCCGGCGGTGATAAGGACGCCGGCGGCGAGAAGGACGCCGGCGGCGCCGTCGCGGGCGACGGCGGCTTCGAGGGCCGCGACCAGATCGGGCGGGCGTCGGCGCAGGAGTACGTGTCGATCGAGGACGTCGAGCCGAACGGCAACATCAAGAACGGCGGGGACTTCTCCGGCGGCAGCTACTCGTTCTCCTGCCCGCTCTCCGACCACCACAACTCGGACAACTTCATCGTCGCCCCCGGCAAGCGCAACGGCGCCCAGCACACCCACGACTACGCGGGCAACGAGTCGACCAACGCGGCCTCGTCGGAGAACCAGGACGCGCTCGAGCAGGCGGAGACGACCTGCACGAACGGCGACCGGTCGCCGATCTTCTGGCCGGTGCTGCGCGACCTCGAGGGCGTCGGACCCGACGTCGGGATGGACGGGGGGAGCCTGGACGGGAACGTCGGGTCGTTCGTGGTGCCGGCGTCGGTCGACTACACGTTCCACGGGCACGGCACGCAGCGCACGGAGCCGATGCCGCTGAACATGCAGCTGATCACCGGATCGGCGAAGGCGGGCAGCACGGGCGAGGGGTCGAACTCGAAGTTCACCTGCTCCGGGTTCGCCGACCGGCTCACCGAGCGCTACCCGATCTGCCCGCAGGACTCGCAGCTGCAGCGGGTGTACGACTTCCCGAGCTGCTGGAACGGCGAGGACCTGTCGTCGGCGGACTTCGTCAGCCACCTGCAGTACCCCGACGAGACCGGCGAGTGCTCCGACGACCTGATCCCCGTCCCGGCGCTGCGGATCACCGTCTCCTACGACCAGCCGCCCGGCCGCTCGTTCGCGATCGACAGCTTCCCCGAGCAGCAGCACGACCCGGTGACCGACCACGCCCTGCTGGAGTACCTGTCCACCGAGGCGCGCGCGCAGGCCGGGGCCGACTGCATCAACTCCGCGCAGCGCTGCGAGCAGGGCGCCGACGACGACACGGCGAGCTCCGGGCCCCGCGGCCGCAGCGACGAGCTCGCCGTCACGAAGAACTTCGCGGCCGCGATGGCCGGCCACCAGGACGCCGGCGTCGCGCACGGCGGAGGGCACCGGTGAAGCCGAGGGTGGTGGCCCACCTCGTGCTCGCCGCGCTGCCGCTGCTGTCGATCACCGCGCACGTCGGCGGACTGGTGCCGATGCACGTGTCGGCGGGGATCGTCATCGTCCCGGCGGCCGTGGTGCTCGTGCTGCTCGCGGTGTTCCGTCCGGCACCGGAGGACCGGCTCGTGCTCGACGGGCTGCGGTGGGGGCTCGTCGCGACCTTCGTCTACGACGTGTTCCGGCTCGACACCGTCGCGCTGCTGGGCTGGTGGGACGACTTCATCCCGACCATGGGCACCTGGCTGCTCGACGTCGACCCGTCCGAACAGGTCCTCGGCGGCGTCGCGGGCTACGCCTGGCGCTACGCGGGCGACGGCGGCGGGCTCGGCGTCGTCTTCGTGACCCTCACCGCCGCCACCGGCCTGCGCCGCCTCGGCCCGCGCTGGACCGTCGGCGTCGCGGTGCTCTTCGCGGTCGGGCCCACCTGGGGCGGGCTCATGGCGACGGTGCTCCTCCCGCGCGGCCAGCAGTTGATGTTCTCGCTGACGCCGGTCACGGTGACCCTGTCGTTCCTCGGGCACGTCGTGTTCGGCCTCGTCCTCGGCCTCGGCACGTGGCGGCTCCGGGGGCTCGAGGAGCACTGGACCGGGCCGCTCCTCGTGGACGTGGCCGCGCTCGTCGGGCGGCTCTCCCCTCGTGGCAGGAAAGCGTCGTTGCTGTCACCAGGCGGCAGCAACGACGCTTTCCTGCCACGACGGGAGGTGCCACGAGGAGAGGTGCGACGGGGGGAGGTGCCACGGGGGGAGGTGCCGGGGCGGGAGGTGCCGCGGGGCGAGGCGCCGAAGCCTGCGGGTGGGCACACCCCCTTCCCGCCGCTCGCCCCCGTCCGGGCGCTGCGACCCGTGCCGGCCTCCACGTGGGACCCGTACGCCGCCGATCCGCTGCCGCTGGAGCCGTGGCTGCCCGAGCCGTTCGTCGACCCGTCCCCGACGGGGGAGGTGACGGTCCGGCCCTGGGGGAGCGACCCGTCGTCGGGAAGTCCGGACGTGTTCGGCCCGGGCCCCGCCGTGCCGCGTGAGGGGAGGATCCGAGCGCTCTAGTGGCGCGAGGGTTCCCCTCGCGCGGGGGTGGTGAGGCCGAAGTGCGTGGTCAACCACTCGGTGACGGCGTGGACGAACGTGCGGCGGTTGTCGAGGCGCTGGATCTCGTGGCCCTCGTCGTCGAAGAGCAGGTAGCGCACGTCGACGCCCGCCGCCTTCGCGCCGTGCACGGCGAGCTCGGCCTCGTGGACGGGGACGTTGGTGTCGTAGCGGCCATGGACCACGAGCAGCGGCGCCGCGAGCCGGGACATGCGGTGGACGGGGGAGAGCTCGCGGAGCAGGTTGCGGTCGTGGATCGGGTGCCCGTACTCGCCGACGGCGGCGTCGGCGATCCAGGGCTCGGTGCGGGCGAAGAAGGTCTCGAAGTCGGCCATGCCGCAGACGTCGACGCCGACCGCGAACAGCTCCGGGTGGTTCACCAGCGCCGCGAGGGTCAGGTAGCCGCCGTAGGAGCGACCCATCACGCCGACGCGGGCGGGGTCGGCGATGCCGGCCTCGACGAGGTGCTCGACGCAGGACGCGACGTCGCGGATCGCGGCGAACCGGCCGGCGCCGTTGTCGGCGTTGACGAACGACCGGCCGAAGCCGGACGAGCCGCGGACGTTGGCGGCGTACACGGCGATCCCGTGCTGCAGCAGGACCTGGTAGAGCGGCGTGAACACCGGCCGCTCCTGCGCCTCCGGCCCGCCGTGCAGGTAGATCAGCGTCGGCATCGGGCCGACCGTGCCGGGCGGGCGGTACAGCCAGCCGGGCAGGGCGAGGCCGTCCGGCGTCGTCACCGTCTCGAGGGTCGGGTGCACGACCGCCGCGCGCGGCTCCTCCGGCGGGCAGATCAGCGCGGTGGTCTGCGACGACAGCTCGTGGCACCACACCGCCGCCGGCACCGAGGGCGACTGGATGCCGAGCACGAGCGAGTCGTCGTCGTGGCTGAACACCGCGGAGGTGACGACGTCGCCGGGCGGGGCGTAGTGCGCGGGCTTGCCGGTCGCGAGGTCGAGCAGGTCGACCTCGCTGCGCCCCATGACGTTCCACACCAGCGCCGCGGTCCCGGCGTCCTCGGTGAGCGCGAACTGCTCGAGCTCGGCGTCGTCCCGCTCGGCGAGGACCTCGGGGAACATCGGTCGCGCGTCGGTGGCGACGTCCACGCTCACCAGCGCGGCCCGTTCCCGCCCGCCGTCGGTGAGGATGAGCATGCGCGTGCCGTCGGGGGTGAACCGGGCCGCCACGACCGACGAGTCG
This sequence comes from Actinomycetospora soli, assembly GCF_021026295.1. GTDB lineage: Bacteria > Actinomycetota > Actinomycetes > Mycobacteriales > Pseudonocardiaceae > Actinomycetospora > Actinomycetospora soli. The sequence goes on along the minus strand of NZ_JAJNDA010000003.1, from coordinate 406,605 downwards.
CGGGTGATCGCGACGGGGTGCTCGACGGCCCCGGGCGGACCGCCCGGGCCGCGGCCGCTGTCGATCTCGTGCCAGCCCTCGGTGCCGTCGAGGTCGACGATCCCGACGTGGCGCGTCCCGCGGCGTCCGCGACGCAGCAGGACCCGGCGGCGGTCGCGGGAGACGTCGAGGATCTGCAGCGCGTGGCCGGAGCCGAGACGCTGCCGCAGGTCGGTGTCGACGTCGACCAGCCACGCGGTCGTCGTGTCGATGTCGGACTCGGTGACCGCGAGGACCGAGCCGGTGTGGGTCCAGCGGTCGAGCGAGACCGCGCCGCGGTCGTCGTCACCGACCCCGCGGACCGCCCGCATCCCGGTGCCGTCGGGCCGGACGACGAAGACGTTCGTGCGCTCCCCGCCGTCGGCGGCCGCCTCCACCGCGAGCCAGCGCCCGTCGGGGGACCAGCGCACCGTCGAGACCAGGTCGTCCCCGGTGTCCAGCGACCACTCGGCGCCGGTCCGGCGCTCGTGCATCCGGACGGCGGGTCGGCCGTCGCCGTCCCAGACGAACGCGATCGTGGTGCCGTCGGGCGACGGGCTGGGCGACCAGCATCGGGTGGCGCCGATCCACTCGTCCACCGCTGCCGACCTCCCGGTTCCGTCCTCGACGATGTGGCGTCCCTGCCACTGGGTGACAGCAACGACGCTTTCCTGCCACAGGGGCGAGAGCCGAACCTACGTCAGTCGATCTCGTGGGCCTGCAGCCACATCTCCAGGAGTGCGACCTGCCACAGTGCGTTCGCGCCGAGGTTGGTGCGCCCGGAGTTGGGGTCGTCGAGCATGGTGGCCACGGCATCGGCCCGGAACAGGCCGCGACGCCTCGCCGCCGGGTCGGTCAGGGCCGCGGTCACCCGCTCGAGCACCGGGCCGGAGAGCTGCCGGATCGCGGGAACCGGGAAGTAGCCCTTGCGGCGGTCGATGATCTCGTCGGGCAGCACCCCGCGGGCAGCCGCCTTGAGCACGCCCTTCCCGCCGTCGGCCATCTTGTACGCCGGCGGGCAGGCGCCCATGGTGTCGACGAAGTCGTGGTCGAGGAACGGCACGCGCGCCTCGAGGCCCCAGGCCATCGTCATGTTGTCGACGCGCTTCACCGGGTCGTCCACGAGCATCACCGTGGTGTCGAGCCGCAGCGCGGCGTCGACCGCCTCGTCCGCGCCGCGGCGCGCGAAGTGCTCCCGGACGAGATCGAGCGACGGGTCGCCCGCCGTCAGGAACTCCGGGGCGACCAGGTCGGCGATCTCGGCGGAGGGCCGGTCGAAGAACGCCCGGTGGTAGGCGTCGACGGCGCCGTCGCGGCCGACCTGTGCGATCGGCGGGTACCAGTCGTAGCCGCCGAGCACCTCGTCGGCGCCCTGCCCGGACTGCACCACCTTGATCGTCTTCGAGACCTCGCGGGAGAGCAGGTAGAACGCGACGACGTCGTGGCTGGTCATGGGCTCGGACATCGCCGCGACCGCGCCGGGCAGCGCCTCGTCGGTCTCGACCTTCGGCACCTCGATGCGCGTGTGGTCGGTGCCGTAGGTCTCGGCGACCAGGTCCGAGTAGTCGAACTCGTCGCCGCGCTGCCCGCCCTCGGACTCGAAGCCGATGGAGTAGGTCTTGAGGTCCTTCTGGCCCTCCTCGGCGAGCAGGGCGACCACGATCGAGGAGTCGATGCCGCCGGAGAGCAGCACGCCCACCGGGACGTCGGCGACCATGCGCCGGCGCACCGCGGTGCGCAGCGACTCCAGCGCCACCTCGGCCCACTCGGCCTCGGTGCGCTCGGTCGTGCCGCGCACGAACTCGGGCACCCAGTAGGTCCAGTCGCTCGACGAGCCGTCCGGCTCCACGGTCCGCACGACGGCGGGCGGGAGCTTGCGGACCCCGGCGAGGATCGTCCGCGGGGCGGGCACCACCGCGTGGAAGCTCATGTAGTGGTGCAGCGCCACGGTGTCGATCGACGTGTCGACGCCCCCGGGCGCGAGCAGGGCGGGCAGGGACGACGCGAAGCGCAGCGCCCCCGACACCGGGGCGACGTAGAGCGGCTTGATCCCGAGCCGGTCGCGGCCCAGCGTGAGGCGTCCCGTGGCCCGGTCGGCGATGGCGAACGCGAACATGCCCTTGAAGTGCTCGACGCACCGCTGCCCCCAGCGGTGGAAGGCCTTGATGATCACCTCGGTGTCCGAGGTGGAGAAGAACCGGTACCCCTCGCGCCCGAGCTCCTCGCGGAGCTCCGGGTAGTTGTAGATGCAGCCGTTGAACACGGCGGTCAGCCCGAGCTCGGCGTCGACCATCGGCTGGGCGCCGGTCTCGGTCAGGTCGATGATCTCCAGGCGCTGGTGCGCCAGGGCGAGCGGGCCGTGCCCGACGACGCCCCAGCCGTCGGGACCGCGCGGCTCGAGGACCTGCGCCATCGCCAGCACCGCCCCGACCTGCGCCGCGCTCCCGTCGAACCGGAACTCACCGGCGATGCCGCACATGCGACGACTCCTTCCAGGGCGGGACCAGGGTCTCCGGGGCGGGCTCCGCCCCGCGGCGTCTCCCGGTCAGCGCAGGAGCCACGTGTCCTTCGAGCCGCCTCCGCGCGACGAGTTGACCACGAGGCTCCCGGCCGGCGCGACTCGTGTCAGGGGCGTCGGCAGGACCGCCGGGGACGCGCCGAGCACCACGAACGCGCGGAGGTCGACCACCCGGGGCGCGAGGTCGACACCGGTGAACGTCGGGTGCGTGGAGATCTCGATGGTCTCCTGCGCGACGTAGCTCGCCGGGTTCGCCCGCAGGTCGGCCGCGGCCTCGGCGAGCTCGCGCTCCGAGGCGTCCCGCCCGATGACGATGCCCGCCCCGCCGTAGCCGTCGACCGGCTTGAGCACCAGCGTGTCGAGGTGGGCGAGCACGTGCTCGAGCTGGTCGGGCTCCGCGCAGGAGTACGTCGTGACGTCGTCGAGCAGCGCCTTCTCGCCGAGGTAGAACTCGGTCAGTGCGCGGACGTACGGGTAGACGGCCTTGTCGTCGACCAGCCCGTTGCCCGGCGTGTTGAGCAGGGCGAAGCGGTTCTCGCGCACCGCGGCCTGCAGCGGGTCGCGCAGCGTGCGCCCGTCCGCGTCCGGCGCGGCGTAGAGCTTCTCCTCGTCGATGCGGCGGTACGCCACGTCGATGCGCCGGCCCGTGACCGCGACGGTGAGCGTCCCGTCGTCGGTCACCCGGATGCCCGAGGGCTCCAGCAGCGGGACACCCATCTCCTCGGCGAGCATCGCGTGCTCGAAGTACGCCGAGTCGTGCGGGCCCTCGGTGAGCACCACCAGCGACGGCTCGTCGCCCGCGGCCGCCGGGGCGCACGAGAGCAACGCGTCCCGCAGCATCAGCGGCCCCGCGTCCGAGTCCACCACGCCCTCGGGGGCCTGGAGCTCGGGCAGCACGGAGCGCACCACGCGCCGGTCGGCCATCGCGTAGGCGATCCCCGACGGGATGCGCAGGTTGTCCTCGAGGACCTTCCACCGGCCCTCGCCGTCGCACACCACGTCCAGCCCGCTGATCAGCGCGCGGGTGGTCCCCGCCGGGATCATCGACGACGCGTCGCCCGGCTCGGGCAGCCAGCGCAGCGCCGCCCGCGGCAGGATCCCGTCGGCCAGGGCGGCCCGCTCGCCGTGCAGGTCCTGCAGCAGCGCCTCCAGGGTGCGCGCCCGCTGGACGAGCCCCGCGGAGAGCGACTCCCAGTCCTGCCGGGTGATCAGCCGCGGGATGAGGTCGAGCGGGAAGAGCCGCTCGGGGTCGTCGGGCTGCGGGAAGAACATCGACCGCGCCCGCTGCTCGGCGTCCCGGCTCTTCTCGTGGGCGAGCAGACCGCCCGGACCGATGCGCTCCAGGGCGGAGACCATCCACGCGTAGGTCGGGCGCACGTGCCCGTCGGTGTCCACGGCCTCGTCGTACGACGGCGGGTGGTAGGCGCCGAGCAGGACCGGAGCGGCCACCTCGGGGACGGGGGTCGCGATCTCGACCTGCGGCTCGCCGCGGGTCTCGCCGACGAGCATGTCGACGACGCCCTCGAAGGTCCCGGTACGCGCGAACCGCTGCCGCTGCCGGGCCGCGCTCGACCCGCGGGCGAGCGCCTCGAGGGCGAGGTCCGAGACGACGTCCCAGTCGCCCGCGTCCTCGAGGTCGTCGCGCAGGTGGTCGAGCAGCATCCGCACCGCACGCGACGGCGGGACCAGCTCGCGGCCGGGCACGTCGACCAGGTCGCCCTCCACGCCGGAGCGCGCCGCGCGCCACGACGCCGCCCGCAACAGTTCGGGGCGGTAGGCCGGCTGCGGCCGACCCTCCTGGTGCGCCCGCACCCCGTGCGTGGTCAGCGCGCGGGCCAGGCCGGCGATGAGGACGACGCCGTCGACGGTGGGGGAGGCGTCGCAGATGCGCAGCTCGACGGTCTTCTGGTGCGCGGAGGGGCGCATGTCGAAATACACCATGCCGGGGTCGGACATCGTCCCGGAGCGCACCAGGTCGTCGATCAGGGCGTCGTACTCCGCGGCGTCGCGCAGCGGGGCGGGCGGACCCGCCGTCGGCCAGCGGTGCCAGGCGAGGGTGCGCGAGCTGGCGTAGCCGGTGTCCTCGCCGTCCCAGAACGGGCTCGAGGCGGACAGCGCGAGCAGGACCGGCAGCCACGGCGCGGAGTGCTGCATGACCGCCACGGCCGTGTCCCGGTCGGGGACGTCGACGTGCACCTGCGTGCCGCAGATCTGCTGCTCGAAGACGAGCATCTGGTACTCGTCGCGCATCCGCTCGTAGCGCGGATTCGGCGTGATGTCCGACGGCGAGCCGCACACCAGGGGAACGCTGCCCGCGCCGACGATCCCGAGCCCCCGCTCCTCGGCCAGCGACGACAGCATCCGACGCAGCCGCACCAGGTCGGCCCGCAGATCGGTCAGGCTCGACGTCGGGTCGGAGTTCGTCTCGATGATGGAGGGCTTGAGCTCGGCCGCGAACGCGTCCGCGTCGAGCGCGGCGAGCTCGTCGAGCATCTCGGGCACCCGCGGCACGGCGCACCGGGCGTCCAGGTCGACGAGGTGGAACTCCTCCTCGACACCGAGCACGACGTTGCCCGCACCGCCGGAACCCGCCCGCTCCTCCGCCATGGGTGAGCACGCTAGATCGGTCGTGTCACGGGGATGTTTCACGGGTCGTCGTCGTGACGTTCCCCCGAACGGGCCGTACCCGCCGTCGGGAACGGGTAGGGGGCTGGGAGACTCGGCCACCGTGCGCGTCTACATCGGCTCCGACCACGCCGGCTTCGAGCTCAAGGCCCACCTGCGTTCGGCGTTGACCGACGCCGGGCACGAGGTGGTCGACGTCGGGCCGGCGGAGTACGACGCCGCCGACGACTACCCGCCCTACTGCACCGCCACCGGCGAGCGCGTGCTCGCCGACCCGGGGTCGCTCGGCATCGTCATCGGCGGCTCGGGCAACGGCGAGCAGATCGCCGCGAACAAGGTCACCGGGATCCGCGCGGCGCTCGCGTACGACACGGAGACCGCGGAGCTCGCGCGGCGGCACAACGACGCCCAGGTGGTCGCGGTCGGCGCGCGCATGCACACGGCCGAGGAGGCGACGACGATCGTCTCGACCTTCCTCGCGACGGAGTTCGAGGGCGGCCGCCACCAGCGCCGCATCGACATGCTCGCCGAGTACGAGAAGACCGGGCACATCACGGGTGCCTGAGGGCCACACGATCCGGCGGCTGGCGGACGTCCACCGCCGCCGGTTCCGCGGGAAACCGCTCACGGTCTGGTCCCCGCAGGGCCGGTTCACCGCCGGTGCGGAACTCGTCGACGGGCGCGTGCTGCGCGACGTCGACGCGCACGGCAAGCACCTCTTCCACGTCTACGAGGCGGACCTCGTCGTCCACGTGCACCTGGGGCTCTACGGGAAGTTCTCGATGAGCCCCGTGCCGGACGACGGGGTCCCGGAGCCGCGCGGGCAGGTCCGGATGCGGATGGTCGGGCCGACCCACTTCGCCGACCTCCGGGGCGCCACGGCCTGCGAGGTCCTCACCGAGAGTGAGGTGGAGGCGCTCCACGCGCGCCTCGGCGCGGACCCGTTGCGGCCCGACGCGGACCCCGAGAAGGTCTGGGCGCGGGTCTCGAGGTCGCGCGCGCCGATCGCGACGCTGCTCATGGACCAGGCCGTCATCGCCGGCGTCGGCAACGTCTACCGGGCCGAGGTGCTGTTCCGGCACGGGCTCGACCCGCTGCTCGAGGGGCGGGCCCTCGGGCGCCACCGGTTCCTCGCCGTGTGGGACGACCTGGGGGAACTCCTGCGCGACGGGGTGAAGCGCGGTTCCATCCGCACCCTCCGTCCGGAGCACGCGGACCTCGCGCAGGACCGATCCGTCTACGTCTACCGGCGGGACGGCCGACCGTGCCTCCTGTGCGGCACCGAGATCGTCCGGAGCACGCACGTCGCCCGGAACCTGTTCTGGTGCCCGTCCTGTCAGAACACGGGCTGATCGAGGTGCTATAACGGCGGGGTCACTCGACCGGGTGACATCCGAGGAGGTCGCCCTGTGCGTTCCGTAGTGCGTCTGCGGACCCGTCCCGGACGGCCGGTGTGGCAGCTGACCACCCGTCCCTCGACGGCGGCGGTGCTCGCGCTCGTCTCGCTGGCCGCCGCCGGTGTGCAGGTCGCGCTGTTCTCCTCCCCGACGCCCTGGTACCAGGTCGCGGTCGTCGTGTTCTGGACCGTCGTCGGCCTCGCCTTCCTCGCCTCCGCGGTCGGCTCCCGCGCGCGGGCGCGACGCCAGGCCGTCACTGCGGCCGCCCGCCCGCCGGTCGACCCGGTGCCGTTCGTGCCGGTGCCCGTGCGGCCCGCCCGCCCGCGGCGTCGCGACGAGGCGGAGGCGGTGACGGAGGTCGGGGAGCCGACCGATCCCGTGGCCACCCCGGCTGCCGCCCCGACCCTCGCGGTCCGGCCGAGCTTCACGCCGCGGCCCGCCGCCACGGCGGAGGAGCGCACCACCACGGTCGCCGCACCGGTCCCGTCGCCGCGGCGGACCGCGGACCGGCCGCGGCCCACGCCCACGGGGGAGCGGATCGCCTCGGCTCCGCGGCCGGACCCCTCGTGGCGCCCGTCGCGCGCTGCGGAGGAGCGCACCACCACGGTCGCGGTCACCTCCCGCCACGCCGTGCGCGCGGTGGCCCTCGCCGACTCGGCCTCCCGTCCCGTGGCCGTGCCGCCCGGTGCGGTGGCCGCGGCCGAGCGCCGCGCCACGTCGCTGACCGCGGAGACGGTCGCGATCCGCGACGGCCGTGTCCGCCCCCGCCCGGACGCCCGCGACCGGTCCGCCGGGGACGAGGGCACCACCCGTCCCGGGAGCCACCGCTCGGCCGCCCGCGCCGCCACCGGCAGCCACCGGTCCGTGCCGGACGAACCGGCCCCGACGACCCCGCGGCCGGCCGGGGCCGGCGGCCGGCGGCTGGAGGACGAGTCGCGCGCTGCGGCCGTGCCCCGCACCCCGACGCCCGCCCCGCGCAGCGTCGTCCCGTCGCCGCGGCAGGTCCCCAGCGAGGAGCGGCCGGCCCCGACGCCGGCCGCGGGGCCCGTACGGTCCGCCGAGCGGGCGACGAGCGCGCCCCGCCCCGCCCCGGCCCCCGCCGAGGCCCCGGCCGGGGAGCCCACCGCCACGCCCGCCGCCTCCGTCCGCCGCTCCGCCCACGCGCGCCGCACCGCGGCCGAGGACCGCGAGCGCCCGGCGCCGACCGAGCGGACGCCCGAGCGCTCCGCGGCGCCCGAGCGCTCCGCCGCACCCGAGCGTCCTGCGGCTCCCGAGCGCCGGCCGACGCCCGAGCGGCCGCCCGGGCGTCCCGGCACGACGCGCGGGGACGAGCCGGTCGCGCGGGCGGACCGCGCCACGCGCCGCCCGGAGGACCGCGCCACCCGCCGCCCGGAGGACCCGCCGGCACCGACCCGCCGTCGAGAAGCCCCCGCGCCCTCCGCGACCGAGGCGACTGCGCCGTTCGGCGGCGGCATGACCTTCGGCGGCCGGGTCGTGCCCGCGGAACCCGCCCCCGAGTCGTGGGCCCCCGCTCCGCGCGGCCCGGTGCCCGAGCCCGCGGGTGGGCGGCACGCGGCGGTCGCCGACGCACCCGCGGTGGAGGTGCCGCGCGGCGCCGCGGCCCGCCACGCCGTGGCCGAGCCGGGACGGCGTCGGGCGAGCTAGGCACACGGCACTCGCCGACCTGGAGGCGGAACGGTCCGACGGCCCGGTAGCCTCGGAACCGGACGAAACGGGCGAGTCGAGGAGCAGGCCGTGCAGGACGACGAGCGCGAGGGCGCCACCACCACGACCCACGCGCCGTGGACGAAGATCGTCACCATGGTGGTGCTGGGTGCGTTCATCCTGTCGCTCCTGGTGGGTGCTCTGCTGTTCTAGCGGGCATGGAGCCGCTGCTGGAGCGCGTCCGGGCCGCCTGCCTCGCGCTGCCCGAGGTGGTCGAGCGGCCGAGCCACGGCACGCCCTGCTGGTTCGTGCGCGGGAAGAGGACGTTCGTCATGTTCGCCGACCACCACCACGGCGACCCGCACGTCGCGCTCTGGGCCGCCGCCCCGCCCGGCGTCGCCGCGCAGCTGATCGACGACGAGCCCACCCGGTTCTTCCGGCCGCCCTACGTCGGGCACCGGGGCTGGGTCGGGCTGCGGCTGGACCTCGACGGCGAGGACGCCCTCGACGACGACGAGCTGCGCGCGCTGGTCACCGACGCGTACCGGCACGTCGCCCCGCCGAGCCTCAGCGCGCGGCTGTGACCTCGGGGGCGTCACCGCGGTCGGCGTCGGCCTCCGCGCGCAGGTCCCGCACCATCTCCGGCCGGGCGAGCATGTGCGCCACCCCGCTGCGCACGCCCCACGCGTAGATCGCCAGCGCGAACACCGCGACGACCACGCTGTCCCACGGCGCCGGGATCAGGCCGGCGCCGTCGAAGCTCCCGAGCGCGGAGAGCAGCGTGATCCCGGCCAGGTAGACCACGAGCCACCAGCCGCCCGCGAGCTGGCCGGCCGGGCGCCCGGAGCGCAGCCACACCACCACGTAGACGAGCACGCCGATCACGGTGATGGCCATCGCGATGCGCAGCTTCGGCCAGGCCACCCAGAAGATGATCAGCGAGGAGACGACGAACGCGACCGGAGCCACGACGGTCATGCCGCGCAGCCGTGTGTCGCGCCGTGTCAGCCCGGAGCGCCGGAAGGCGATCAATGAGACCGACCCGATCTGGAAGGTGAAGGCGGCGATCGAGCCGGTCACCGAGATGATCGAGTGCCAGCTCGGCAACGGCAGCAGGTAGGCCAGGCCGACGACGAAGTTCAGCGCCAGCGCCCGCGCCGGCACACCACGGGCGTTCAGCGCGGTCAGGGCGGACGGGAAGAACCCGTTCTTCGCGAGGCCGAAGACGTTGCGGGCGTTCGCGGCGGTGAACACGATCCCCGAGCCGGACGGCGAGATCATCGAGTCGGCGATCAGCGTCCAGGACAGCCACGTCAGCCCGAGGACCATCGCGAGGTCGGCGAAGGGCGAGTCGAAGTTCACCCCGTGCCAACCGCCGAGCAGTGCCGGCGCGGGGACGGCGCCGAGGAAGGCGAGCTGCAGGCCGAGGTAGAGCACGATCGTCACGAGGATCGTCGTGATGAGAGCCCGGGGGACGGTGCGGCGGGGGTCGCGGGCCTCGCCGGAGAGCTCCACGACGTTGCGGAAGCCGGTGTAGGCGAAGACCATGCCCGCCGTCGCGATCGACCCCAGCGCCCCGCTCCACCCGTAGGGCGCGAAGCCCCCGTGGTCGGTGAGGTTCGAGGAGTCGAACCCGCTCGCGACGAGCAGGACCACCGTCGTCACCGGGATCAGGATCTTGATCGCCGTGATGATCGTGTTGGAGCGGGCGAAGAGCCGGACGCCGAACCAGTTCAGCGCGACGAAGCCCGCCATGAGCACGACCGCCAGCGCCACGCCCGCCCCGGTGAGCTGCTCCCCCTCGTACACCCCGGGCAGGTACGCGGCCGCGTACTGCACCACGCCCGCCGCCTCGGTGGGCGGGTTGCCGACGTAGCTGACCCAGTTCGCCCACCCGACGATCCCGGCCGCGAGCCCGCCGTGGCTGTACATCGGGTAGCGGACGAGCCCGCCGGACTCCGGCTTGGCCATCCCCAGCTCGGCGAACACGAGCGCGACGCACAGCATCAGCGCACCGCCGATCACCCACGCGAGCATCGCCGCGGGCCCCGCGTCCTGCGCGGCGTACAGCGAGGAGAACAGCCAGCCGGATCCGATCACGCTGCCCAGGCCGGCCGCGAGCAGCGACCAGAACCCGAGGTCCTTGCGCAGGCCCGTGTCCGCGCGTGTCGTCCCACGGGTCCCGGTCATGGAGGACCCACTACCCGGGGAAGGGAGATCGTTACGCAGCGTGTCCGAAACGTCCGGTCTGGACCTCGACCGTGGTTCAGGGTGCAGGCTCCGGGGCATGGAGAGCTTCCCCGACGACTGGTCCCACGCCCTCGCCGTCGCGGCCCACCCCGACGACCTCGAGTACGGCGTCTCCGCCGCCATCGCCGCGTGGACCGCGGCCGGCCGCACCGTCACCTACCTGCTCGTGACCCGCGGGGAGGCGGGGATCGCGACCCTGCCGCCCGCCGAGGCCGGCCCTGCCCGGGAGGCCGAGGAACGGGCGTCGGCCGCGGCGGTGGGGGTGCACGACGTGCGGTTCCTCGACCACGCGGACGGCACCGTGGTCGAGTCCGTCGCGCTCCGGCGCGAGATCGCCCGCGTGGTCCGCGACGTCCGGCCCGACGTCGTCGTGACCATGAACCACCACGAGCGCTGGCCCGGGGGCGGCGGCTGGAACTCCGCCGACCACCGCGCCGTGGGGCGGGCGGCGATCGACGCCGTCGCCGACGCCGGGACCCGCTGGATCTTTCCCGACGACGGGCCCGCGCACGCGGTGCGTCACGTGGCGGTCGCGGCGTCGCCGGCCCCGAGCCACGAGGTCGACGTCACCGGGCACGTCGAGCGCGCGGTGGCCTCCCTGGTGTGCCACCGGCGCTACCTCGAGGCACTCTCCGACGCGCCCGTCGAGGACCAGGCGCGGGAGGTGGTGCACGCGATGACGGGCGACCCGGCGGCGCCGCGCGTGACGTTCGAGCTGTTGTCCTGACCGGAACCCGGGGTCAGAACCCGAAGCGGCGCTCGAAGTCGGCGTCGAGCAGGGCGGGCCGGTCGAGGGTGAAGGCGTCGACCGGGAAGCGGGAGCGACCCGCCGTCGCGAACTCCGCGAGCACCCGCCCCAGCAGCGAGGCGTAGGCGGCCGCGTGGCCGGTGCCCACCGCCACGTGCACGGCGGGCGCCTCGGGCACGGTGTCGACGACGAGGTGGCCGTCGGGGGCGAGCGTGGAGGCGCCGTGCGTGCTGGACAGCTCCGGGCCGCCGAAGCGCGGCAGGTGCTCGGCGAGGAACTCCTCGCGGCGCTTGCGGTGCAGCGCGTCCGCCTCGAAGGAGGGCGCGCCGTCGAGTTCCTGGTCGAGCGTCGTCGCGATCGCGCCGTGCACCGGGTAGGCCACGAGGTCCTCCGCGCCGTGCCAGCGCACCACGGGGAACGGACCGGGGGAGTGGTCGAGCAGGTCGGCCGTGGCGTAGCGCGTGACCTGCTCGTGGCGGGCGACGAGCGGGAGCGGGCGGCCGAGGTCGGCGAGCAGGTCGGCCGCGAGGGCGTCGGCGGTGACGACGACCTGGTCGGCGCGGTGGACCGCGTCGTCGGTGAGCACGTCGACGTGGCCGCCGGCCGGGCGGATCGCGCGCACCGGGGTGTTCTCCCGGTACCGCGCGCCCTGGCCGCGCGCGAGGGCCAGGTGCACGGCGGCGGCACGACGGGCGTCGAGCACGCCGGCGTCGCGGTGGTGGATCGCGCGCTCGCCACCCGCGAGGCGGACCTGCGGCCATCGGGCGTGCACGGCGCGCGCGTCGAGCTCCTCGAGTGCGGTGCCGTGGCGGGCGGCGACGGCGCGGTAGCCGTCGAGCACGTCCACGGCGTCCGAGCGGGTGCCGGGGTCGGCCACGACGAGCTCGCCGGTGGAGGCCGCGAGCTGCTGTCCGGACACCCGCTCCACGTCGTGCCAGGTGTCGAGCGCCGCGGGCGCGAGGGCGGCGTGCACGTCCAGCGCCTGGGTGCGGCCGAGCACGAGGCTGCGGTCGGGGCCACCGGCGCGACCGGCCTCCAGTCCGAGCACCGCCCCGTCGCGCCCGCCCGCGGCGCGGGCCGCCCAGTAGAGCGCGGCGCTGCCCGGGCCACCGCACCCGACGACGATCACGCGGTACTCGGAGCTCATGCGGCGCTCCCGGGTCGGGTGCAACGGGCCGACCCCCACCCTGCAAGCCGACCGCGGGCGGTGGTGGCGTCGTCCGATCGGCAACCCGACTCATGTCAGAAGGCGCGACTTATGGATCCGTGCGGCCGCGTCGGCGCCGCCGTGTCGGGTTCGCCTCGTGCACCATCGACGCCATGGACCTCGAGCTCCGACAACTGCGGGCCTTCCTCGCGGTGGCCTCGGAGCTGCACTTCAGTCGGGCCGCCCGACGCCTGCACGTGAGCCAGCCGGCGCTCTCGCAGCAGATCCGTGCGCTGGAGAAGAGCCTCGGGGCCGCGCTGTTCGACCGGTCCAGCCGCGCCACCGAGCTCACCGCGGCCGGCCGGGTGCTCTTCGAGGCGGCGCCCCGGGTGCTCTACGAGGCCGAGCGGGCGCAGTCGCTGGTGACGCAGGCGGCGCGCGGGGCGGTGGGGCTGCTGACGGTCGGGTCGGTGGGCACCGCGCTCGCGTCGATCGCGCCGCGGATCCTGCGGTCGGTGCGCGCCCGGTTCCCCGACCTGCAGCTCGAGGTGAGCCAGCACGACACCTCCGCGCAGCTCGTGGCGATCGCCGACCACCGTCTCGACGTCGGGCTGGTGCGGGCCGCGCAGCCGACCGAGGCGGTCGCGGTGGAGCACCTCGTCGCCGAGCCGCTGCTGTGCGCGGTCCCCTCGGACCACCGGCTCGCCGGCGGCCCGACCGTCGACCCGGCCCGGCTCGCCGACGAGGACTTCGTGCTCTGGCCACGGCCGCTGGGCCGCGCGTTCTTCGACATCATCGTCAGCTACTGCCTCGGCCACGGGTTCAGCCCGCGCATCGTCGCCGAGGGCGCCGACATCGAGACCCAGCTCGGGCTCGTCGCCGCCGGCCTCGGGGTGTCGCTGCAGCCGTCCTACTACGCGAACCTGCGTCCGCCGGGGGTGGTGTTCCTGCCGCTGGACGGCGACGTCCCGCAGGTCGCGCTGCAGGTGGCGTACCGGCGTAGCGACCACTCGCCTGCGGTCGCGCACTTCGTGGCCGCGGCGAAGGAGTGCGCCGTCGCCGGGTGACTCACCAGGGCACGGTGCGCCCGTCGGCGAGGAAGGAGCCGCTCGGGTGCACCGTGGGCCGCAGGACGGCGGCGACGATGCCCGCGGCGCCGTCGGAGACCGGGCGGCCACCGCGGCCGCCCATGTCGGTCGCGGTCCAGCCGGGGGAGACCGACTGCACGACGACGGGTGCGAGCGCGTCGGCGAACACCCGCGTCGTTGCGTTGAGCGCGGCCTTGGACACCGAGTACGCGGGGGAGTGCGCCCGCATCCGGGCCAGCGACCCCAGCTCGCTCGTCACGTTCACGACGACGGGTTCGGTCCCCTCGCGCAGCAACGGCGCGGCGGCCTGGATCAGCCGCCAGACCGCGAGCACGTTGGTGCGCCACGCCCCGTCGACCACGTCCAGGTCCTCGGTGAGCGGGTCGGCGCCGGAGTCGAAGTTGACCGCGGCGTTGTTCACCAGCGCGTCGAGCCGGCCGAGGTGCTCGTGGATCCAGTCCACGGCGGCGGTCACCGAGGTGGGGTCGGTGACGTCGAGGGGCACGGACCGCACGCCGAGTTCGGCGGCGACCCGCTCGCCGTCGGCGGGGTCGCGGGTGCCGGCGACGACGGTGCAGCCGGCGGCGGCCAACTGGCGGGCGATCTCGGTGCCGAGGCCCCGGGAGGCGCCGGTGACGAGGACGGTGCGGCTCATGCGTCGGGGTGCCCGCCCGGACCCCCGACGTATCTGACAGGCGGCTACCGTTTCCGGTGCTAACGTCGGGCGCATGGCCGCTGCGATCTCCCTCCCGCTCCACATGCAGCGCGACCGGTACGACCCGCCGTCGCGGATGGCGGAGCTGCGGGAGCAGCCCGGGCTCGAACGCGTCACCACGCCGCTGGGTCTGCACGCGTGGCTCGCGACACGCTACGAGGACGTGCGGGAGGTCCTCGGCGACGCGACCCGGTTCTCCAGCGCCGGGATGCCGGCCCTGCCGGGGTCCGACGACGACCAGCGCGCGGGCAACCTGCTCACCCTCGACCCGCCGGACCACACCCGCCTGCGCCGGATGCTCACGGGCGAGTTCACCGTGCGGCGGATCCGCCGGCTCCAGCCGCGGATCGAACAGATCGTCGACGAGCACCTCGACGCGATGGAGCGGGCCGGGTCGCCCGCCGACCTCGTCGAGGCGTTCGCGCTCCCGATCCCGAGCCTGGTGATCTGCGAGCTGCTCGGCGTGCCCTACGCCGACCGCGGCGAGTTCCACCGTCGCGCCGCGATCCAGCTCGACCTGACGCGCCCGCTCGCCGAGCGCGGTGCGGTGGCGGCCGAGTCGCGGGCCTACATGGGCACGCTGGTCGACCGGGCGAGCGCCGACCCGGGCGAGGACATGCTCGGCATGCTCGTGCGCGAGCACGGCGCGGAGTTCAGCCGCGCGGAGCTGGTCGGTGTGGCGTCGCTGCTGCTCATCGCCGGCCACGAGACCACGGCGAACATGCTCGCCCTCGGCACCCTCGCCCTGCTCGAGCACCCCGAGCAGGCCGCCGCCGTCCGCGCGGACCCCACCGCCACCGCGCCCGCCGTCGAGGAGCTCATGCGCTACCTGTCGGTGGTGCACTCGGGCGTACCGCGGCGGGTGACGCGCGACACCGAGGTCGCGGGGACCGCGCTGGCCGAGGGCGACTTCGTCGTCGTCTCGCTGCCCGCCGCCGACCGCGACCGCGCGCTCGTGGAGGACCCCGAGCGGCTCGACGTCGGGCGGGCCGCCGCACCGCACGTGGCGTTCGGCCACGGCGTGCACCACTGTCTCGGGGCGCCGCTCGCGCGCATGGAGATGGCCACCGCCTTCCCGGCCCTGCTGCGGCGCTTCCCGTCGCTGGCCGTGGCCGGGGACCCGGAGTTCCGGTCGGCCGCCGTGGTCTACGGGCTGCGGCACCTGCCGGTCTCCTGGTGAGATCAGCCGTCCTTTCGTCCACCACCGGAGGGGAACCATGAAGATCCGAGCCGACCGCGACGTCTGCATCGGGGCGGGCAACTGCGTGCTCGCCGCCGAGAACGTCTTCGACCAGGACGACGACGCGATCGTCGTCGTGCTGCAGGAGACCCCGGAGGGCGCCGACGCCGAAGCCGCCCGCAACGCGGTGGGGTCGTGCCCGTCGGGCGCCCTGTCGATCGAGGGGACGTAGCGCGGCGGAGCTCGACCACGGGGCCGGGAGTGAGGAGTCGTCTGCGGTCCGGTCGTGTGCGACACGTCCGGATCGCGACGTCGCGCTGCTAGCGTCCCCGCCCGTGACCGAGCTGTCCTCCCGACCGTTGCGCGCGGACGCCGCCCGCAACCACCGCGCCATCGTGGCCGCGGCGCGGGAGGCGTTCGAGGAGGTCGGCCCCGACGTGCCGCTCGAGGAGGTCGCGCGGCGCGCGGGGGTCGGACCGTCGACGCTCTACCGGCGCTTCGGCGGCCGCGACGAGCTGGTCACGGCGGTGTTCGCGGAGTACTTCGCGGAGGCCGTCGAGCCGCTGTTCGCCCGCGTCGAGGCCGAGACGGACCCGGCCCGGGGGATCGCGGAGCTCGTGGAGGGCATCGCGCGCGCGTTCGTGCACCGGCGGGGCATCCTGCGGGCGGCCAAGGACGCGGGCGCGTTCACCCCGGAGATCGTCCTGCAGTTCGTCGGCCGGCTGCACGACCTCGTGGAGCGCGCCAAGGAGCAGGGCGTCGTGCGCTCCGACCTGGAGGCGCGCGACATCCCGTCGGTGGCGCACATGCTCGCGGCGATCGCGGCGCCCTTCTCGAGCGAGGTCGACCCGCAGGTCTGGGACCGCTACCGCGCGTTCCTGCTGGACGGGCTCGGCGTCGACGCCGAGCGCACCGTCCTGCCCCCACTGGAACCCCCGCCGCGCGCCGACGTCGCCGAGCGGCTCGGACGCACCGACAGGAGTGGCGCGTGACGAGAACCCTGCGCTGGACGGTGCACGGCGACGGCCGTGCCCCCGGGCCGGGGGAGGTGGTGCGGCCCGACGAGCGGATGAGCTGGGGCCGCACCGTCGGGCTCGGGATGCAGCACGTCCTCGCCATGTTCGGGGCGACGTTCGTCTTCCCCGTGCTCATGGGCCTGGACCCGAACCTCGCGATCCTGCTCTCCGGGCTCGCGACGATGCTGTTCCTGCTGATGACGCGCGGGCGCGTGCCGAGCTACCTCGGGACGAGCGCGTCGTTCGTCGGCGTGGTCGCCGCGGTCCGGGCGGACGGGGGCACGAGCGCCGAGGTCACCGGTGCGATCGCCGTGACCGGCGTGGTCCTCGCGCTCGTCGGGCTCGCGGTGCACCTCGGCGGCGCCCGCGTCATCTCGGCGATCCTCCCGCCCGCCGTCACCGGCGCGGTCGTGCTGCTGATCGGCTTCAACCTCGCCCCCGTCGTCGCGGGGACGTACTGGCCGCAGGACCAGGGCGTGGCCCTGGTGACCATGCTCGTCGTCATGGTGGTGGCGGTCGCCGCCCGCGGGATGCTGGGACGCCTCGCCGTGCTCGTCGGCCTCGTCGTCGGCTACGTCCTGTCGATGGTCCTCGACGCCGTCCTGGGCCCGATCACCGCGCCGGACGCGTCCGGGGTGGTGTCCACCCACCTCCGGCTGGACTTCTCGAAGGTCGCCGACGCCCCGTGGATCGGGCTGCCGCTGGGCACCCCCGACGCGCCCGGGCTGCACCTGCCCGCGTTCAGCGCCTCGGCGATCCTGCTCGTCGTCCCGGTGGTCGTCGCCCTGATCGCGGAGAACACCGGGCACGTCAAGGCGGTCGCATCGATGACGCGGGAGGACCTGGACCCCTACCTGGGCCGGGCGCTCGCCGCGGACGGCATCGCGACCGCGGTCGCGGGCGGGGTGGGCGGCTCCCCGACCACCACGTACGCGGAGAACATCGGCGTCATGGCCGCGACCCGCGTGTACTCGACGGCGGCCTACTGGGTGGCGGCGGTGGTCGCCGTGCTGATCGGTTTCTGCCCCAAGTTCGGCGCGGTCGTCGCGGCCACCCCGGGCGGTGTGCTGGGCGGCATCACGGTGGTGCTCTACGGGATGATCGGGCTGCTCGGCGCCCGCATCTGGGTGGAGAACCGGGTCGACTTCTCCCGCCCCGAGGTGCTCGTCCCGCTGGCCGCGGGCATCGTCATCGGGGTCGGCGACGTGACCATGGAGTTCTCCGGCGGGCAGTTCGGCGGCATCGCGTTCGGCACCGTGGTGACGATCGCGGGCTGCCACCTCATGCGTCGGCTGACGCCGGACCGTCCGGACCCGATGCCGGCACGGACGCAGGAGCCTCCAGACCCGCCAGCAGAGCGGTGAGGGTGCGCCCGAACAGGTCGTCGGGCACCGAGCCGGGGCTCAGGCGGCGGTGCTGCACGAGGCCCCGGGCCAGCGCCGAGGCGACGGTGCCGACCTCGGCGTCGGACAGCGCGAACGTGGTCCCGCGGCGCGTGCGCTCCTGCGCGACCATCGCGGTGATGACGCCGTGCACCCGCTCGTGGTGGGCGGCGAGCTCCGCGCCGAACGCGGAGGAGCGCAGCGCGTAGAGCCAGGCCTCGGCGCCCAGCTCGGCGAGGTGGTCGGAGTCGGCCTCGGCGAGCAGCCGCCGGTTCAGGGCCGGGACGGCGGCCTCGAAGCCCTCGGCGAGCTCGGCCTGCGCCTCGGCGAACTCGCGGTCGGAGCGCCGCTCCATGAGGGCGACGAAGAGCTTCTCCTTGCTGGTGAAGTGCGCGTACACCGAACCCACGGAGGTGCCGGCGGTCCGGGCGATCTCCTCGACCGACGCGGCACCGTAGCCGCGCTCGGCGAACACCGTCGCCGCCGCGTCCAGGAGGTTCTCGTGGGTGCGCGCCTTCGCGGCGGCCCGACTGCCGGACATGGCCGACAGTCTCCCCCGTGCGGGAGGATCGGCGGAGCGGGTGGGTGATGGTTCCAGCATCACCCACCCGCCCCGCGTCACCGGTGCTCCTCCGCGCCCCGACGCGCAGCGGTCGCACCGTCATCGCGTCGCCGGTGCTCCCCAGCTCCGACGACGGGTCCGGCCGTCCGGGGGTCGGCCGGGGGTCGTCAGCCCGCCGAGCCGAACAGGCCGGTGGTCACGCCGCCGACGAGCGGACCGGCCACGCCGTCCACGCCGGTGACCACGCCGCCGACGAGGTCGGTGACCCCGCCGAGCAGCTGGCCGCCCGCGCCGACCAGCCCGCCGACGAGGCCTCCGCCGTGGTGCTGGGTCGTGTGCCCGCTGACGTGCTCGGAGCCGTGGGAGTGCGACTCGGTGGCGTTGGCCGACCCGGCCATGGCGGCGACGCCGACGCCCGCGAGCATCGTGGTGGCCGCGATCCTGCTGGTCCTGCTGCTCAAGAGAGCTCCTTCCGGTGGGGTGGCACGGCGGTCCGGTGCGTGTCCTTCCGCCCGGGCCGTCGTTGTACGGACGGGACTCTCTCCTGAACCTGAGAAGAGCTCTCATCTCGGGTGCGTTCGATGAACGGACCCTCAGTGAACCGATCGGTGCCTCGGATGCCGCCTGACGGCGGCTTCACGTGTGGCGAACGGCCCCTCGACGCGCTCGACCAGGTGACGCCTGGTTCCTTCGGGTGAAGTTGATCGAGTTCCGTAACGATTCGTGATTCCCGCATCTCGCACGATTCGTCGTTGACGTACCGCATTCGTTGGTCCTAAATTCGTACTCAACCGAGAGGTTGAATACAAGGACCGGAGCCGGGCGTGGACGACGAGCTCTCCCGAGCGTTCGCCGCCCTGGCCGACCCGATCCGACGGGACATCGTCGCCCGCCTCACCGCCGACGACATGACCGTCACGGAGCTCGCGTCCCACCACGACGTGAGCCTGCAGGCCGTCTCCAAGCACCTGCGGGTGCTCGAGACGGCCGGCCTGATCAGCCGCCGACGGGACGGCCAGCAACGCTGGGCGCACCTCGAGGTCGACGTGTTCGACCTGCTGACGGGCTGGATCGACACCTACCGCCGCCGGGCCGAGCTCCGGTACCAGCGGCTCGACGACGTCCTCCGGAGGAACCCGTGAACACCACCCTGGCCACCACCATCGAGGCCGACCCCACCGTCCCGGCCATCCGCATCACCCGCGAGTTCGACGCCTCCGTGTCCGCGGTCTTCCGCGCCCACGTCGACCCGGAGCTCGTCGTGCAGTGGCTCGGCCCGCGGCGCCTGACGATGACCGTGCAGCGCTGGGACGCGCAGACCGGCGGGGGCTACGCCTACACCCACGTCGGGGAGGACGGGACCGAGCACCACTTCCTCGGTTCGTTCCACGAGATCCGTCTCGACGAGCGCATCGTCCAGACCTTCGCCTACGTCCCGTTCGCCGACCAGGTGGCGCTGGAGACCATGACGTTCACCGAGCTCCCCGGCGGCCGGTGCCGCATCGAGGGCTTCTCGCTGTGCGGATCGTTCGAGGGGCGCGACGCGATGCTCGCCTCCGGGATGGAGGAGGGCGTCGTCCAGGGCTACGAGCGCCTCGACGAGGTGCTGTCGTCCTGACGGCGGGTGTGGCCGCCCCGCCGGTCGGGGAAGGCACGGGGCATGACGTGGTGGGACCCGGAACTGCGTGACCGGATGGCGGCGTTCCCGTCGGGGCGCGGCGACCTCTCCGATCCGGCCGTGCTCGCGGTACTGCGCGACCCGGGACCCGACCCCGCGCCCGAGCCGGACGTCCACTGGACGCACGCGACGGTGCCGAACACCGCGGGCGACCACGAGGTCGGCGTACGCGTCTACCGGCCCGCGCAGCCGCATCCGAACCGGCCGGGGTACGTGCTGTTCCACGGCGGCGGGCTGTCGTTCGGGAGTCTCAACACCGAGCACCGCCGGTGCGTGGCGCTCACGCGCGACACCGGTGCCGTCGGGGTGAGCGTCGACTTCCGGATGGCGCCCGACCACCCGCCCGCGACCATCCTCGACGACGCGTACTCGGTCCTCCGTCATACGACCGAGCACCCCGAGGCCTACGACGTCGACCCGCGCCGGCTCGCCGTCACGGGTTCGAGCGGCGGGGGGATGCTGACGCTCGCGCTCGCGCAGCTGGCCCGCGACCGCGGCGACACCGCGCCCGCCCTGCAGCTCGCGCTGTACCCGAACACCGACGACCGGGTGCTGCCCGCGCACGCCTCGCGTCGCGAGGGCCTGCCGGTGATCCCGGAGGAGGCGATCGCGCAGGTGATGGCGAACCTCGGTCCGCCGACGCCGTACATCGTGCCCAACCGCACGGAGGACCTGACGGGCCTGTGCCCGGCGGCGATCCTGGTGGGGCAGAACGACCCGCTGCGCGACGAGGTGGTCGACTACGCCTGGCGGCTGCTGCGCTCCGGTGTCCCCACGGAGCTGCACGTGCTGCCGGGGCTCCCGCACGGGTTCGACGTGTTCTTCCCGGACATCGCGGCGACGCAGCACGCGGACGAGCTGGCCGCGCGGGCGTTCCGGCGGTTCGTGTCGGAGGCCTGAGACCTCCGGAGACCTCCGGAGACGACGGAGGGGCTGTGGTCCCACGGGTATGAGGCGTGGGTCCACAGCCCCGGCGGGTCGGGCGGCGGCGCCGGGTGTGGCGGCGCCCGACCGGGTCGGTGCGAGCTAGAGCGCCTGCACCTGGTCCGCCTGCGGGCCCTTCGCGCCCTGGCTGGACTCGAAGCTCACGCGCTGGTTCTCGTCGAGCGAGCGGAAGCCGCCGCCGGTGATCGCCGAGTAGTGGACGAAGACGTCCTTGCCACCGTCGTCAGGCGCGATGAAGCCGAAGCCCTTCTCCGCGTTGAACCACTTGACCGTTCCTTCAGCCACGAATCCTCTTTCAGGGTCGAGCTCCCCGCGGGCGATCTGTCCGCGGGCATTGCCCGACGCCGGCGCACTCGCGCGGGAGACGTTCCTCCAGCGATGCTGACCGGGGCCGTTGTCACATGATCCACGGCACCGCGCACGGCGAGGAAAACGAGACTGCAACGCGACCGACGGTACACGTCCGCAGCAGTCGTGTTCGCGGACCCCGCGAGGTGGCCTGGAGCGGGCGACGGGAATCGAACCCGCGTAGCCAGTTTGGAAGACTGGGGCTCTACCATTGAGCTACGCCCGCGACGGTCCGGCACCCCGGACCGTGACCACCGTAGCCGATACCCGAACGGCGCCACGCTGCCGGGCGTACCCCGGAGACGCTGCTCCGTCCAGGCGGTTGCCCGCCGGTGTGAACTTCGGGTTACTGGATCGTTCAGTAGACGCTCTGTCACGGTTTAGCCCTTGGCTGAACGCAGTGTGAACGGGTACACAAGCGCGGTCGACGGACGCGATGGTGCCGGCACACGTTGCTGATGTGTGACGCTCACCTGGTACTTCACGGTAGGTCCGGCGACGCGTGAACCATGGCCGCGTAGGCCGATGAGAGCGACCGGAAAGGACCGGAGCATGGACACGGAGCGCGACACCAGGGTCATCGACATGGACGAGGACCACATCGTCCGCGGGCTCGACTGACCCGAGCACGACCCAGCACGACGACGGGTGCGGACGACGACGTCCGCACGGCCCGTCGAGCACGACCCAGCACGACCCAGCACGACGAACTCCGGCCGGAGCGGCGACCGCTGCCCGGCCGTCGAGGAGCCGGTGGCGCCCGCACGGCGGCGCCACCGACCGCCGACCGACGCCCCGGGGTGACCCCCCGGAGTCGGCGTCGTCGAACTCGCGTGAGGCGCGGCGCACGGGCGCCCTACACTCGGCGCAGACGGGGTGTGGCGCAGCTTGGTAGCGCACTCGCTTTGGGAGCGAGGGGCCGTGGGTTCGAATCCCGCCACCCCGACCACGCACGACCAGCACGGACGCGGACGGTCGGCCGGCGTCGAGGGCCTCGCTGACGACAGTCGTACGGCAACGGCTCACTGCTCAGCGTCCCGGTCGATGGCGTCGAGGTTCTTGTGCGCGGACATCGTCATGGTCATCCGGACTCCACGGCTGCCGCCCGCTCCACGGCCTGACGCTTGCGCTGTGCGGGGCAGGGCGCGTCGGGTGACCTCGGGCCGCGGAATCGTGGCTTCGGAGCTGTCGTCATCGGCGCCGTCGATGGTCAGGCGGTCCTTCACTCGCTGCACGGTCTGCTCGACGGTCAGGGGTCGCGGCGTCGGGGTCGATGTCCGACCAGCGCAGCCCGAGCACCTGACCGCGGCACAGCCCGAGCGTCGCCGCGACCACGTAGGCGGGCGAGGAACGCGCGGGCCTGCTCCACCGGCAGTCCCTTGCCGACCTCGTCGCGAGGCGTCCTGACCTCGACGAGCTTCGCGACGGTTGCGAGGCACCAGCTCCAGTCGCGATGCGTGGCCGAGGGCGTTGCGGAGCACCGCGTGGACGTCGTGCACCTGACGTACCGCGGGTGCCGGCCACGGCAGCGCCCGACGGAGCAGCACTGCTTCTCGACCGCCCGGTGCGGTCGTGCCACCAGGCGGCGACAACCAGGAGGTCCCGCTCCTCGGCCGGCACGGCGGGCGACAGCTCCTCGGCCCTCCGGGAGACGTGCTGGGTGTGCGCCCAGCGAGCGCCCAGGGGAGCGAGAAGCTCTCGCGCGAGTTCGGCAGCGGCGGCCGGTCCGGGGCGTTCCTGAACAGGCAGCACGGGAGGTGCAGCCGGGGATGAGCCCGCGGCGCGCGCAACGGCCTGCGGAGGTGCCGCCGACTCGTCCCGACGATCAGGACGCGGCGGTTGCCGCGCTCGCGTCGGAGCAACACGCGGCCCGGCCGTCGGCCGTTGCGCCCGAGCCCATGGGCTGGGTGACGATGCCGTCGTGGCCGTAGTCCTGGGAGTCCTCCTTGACGGTGTAGACCTCCCAGGGCTCGTGGCCGGGGCCGTGGACCCAGACCTTGTCCTGGCGGGCGTAGCAGCAGGTGGTGTCGGCCTCGACCTGGGTGAACAGGCCGAGCTCGTCGAGGCGGGCGGTGGCGTCATCGACCTCGGCGGTGGTCTCGACCTCGACGCCGAGGTGATCCATCACGGTGGGGCGGTCCGGGTCGCCTTCGAGCAGGACGAGCTTGAGCGGGGGCTCGGTGATGGCGAAGTTCGCGTAGCCGGGGCGGCGCTTGGCCGGCTCGGCGCCGAAGAGCCGGCTGTAGAAGCGGATCGACCCCTCGAGGTCGGACACGCGGAGGGCGAGCTGGACGCGGGACATCGCTTGTTCTCCTGATCCTGCCGCTGTCTCGATGGCTGTCGATTCAGACCTTGCGCGCTGTGTAGACCGACGTCAAGGTAGACGCATGTCAAAGCAAGAGGCGGGGGAGCGGGTCCTCGCCCAGCTCGCCGACGTCGTCGGATGCTGCTCACCGCTGGCCCGGCAGCCGTTGACAGCCGACCAGTCCACCGAACTGGCGCGGGTGTTCAAGGCGATGGGCGACCCGGTGCGTCTGCGGCTGCTCTCGCTGATCGCCTCCCACGTCGGCGGCGAGGCGTGCGTGTGCGACCTGACCGACGTCTTCGACCTGACCGGCCCCACGATCTCCCATCACCTCAAGGTGCTGCGCGAGGCGGGTCTGATCACCGGTGAGCGCCGCGGCACCTGGGTCTACTACCGGGTGCGGCCCGAGCTGCTCGCCCAGGTCGCCACCGTCCTCGTCCCCGCCGACCCCGCTGGTGCAGCCGCGCCGGGCGAGCGTCCGGTGCTGCCGGTGGTGGAGGCGTGAGCGCGTTCAACGCCACCGAGACCAGCGACCAGGCCGAGGCCGGGGTCGTCGGGAAGCTCTCCACCCTCGACCGGTTCCTGCCGGTCTGGATTCTCGCCGCGATGGCGGTCGGGCTGCTCGCAGGGCGACTGGTCCCCGGGCTCGGGCAGGCTCTCGGCGCGGTCGCGGTCGACGGGGTCTCGCTGCCGATCGCCCTCGGCCTGCTCGTGATGATGTACCCGGTGCTCGCGAAGGTCCGCTACGACCGCCTCGGCACCGTCACCGGCGACCGCCGCCTGCTGGTCTCCTCGCTGGTGCTGAACTGGCTGATCGGCCCGGCCCTGATGTTCGCCCTGGCCTGGCTGCTGCTCCCGGACCTGCCCGAGTACCGCACCGGGCTGATCATCGTCGGGCTCGCCCGCTGCATCGCCATGGTCATCATCTGGAACGACCTCGCCTGCGGCGACCGCGAGGCCGCCGCCGTCCTCGTCGCCCTCAACTCGGTGTTCCAGGTCCTCGCCTTCGGCGCGCTGGGCTGGTTCTACCTCTCCGTGCTCCCCGGCTGGCTCGGGCTCCCGACGGCCGGTCTGGACGTCTCCCCGTGGGCGATCGTCCGCTCCGTGCTGATCTTCCTCGGCATCCCGCTGCTCGCCGGCTACCTCACCCGTCGGCTCGGGGAACGCGCCAAGGGCCGCGACTGGTACGAGGCGACGTTCCTGCCCCGCATCGGGCCGTTCGCGCTCTACGGGCTGCTGTTCACCATCGTCATCCTGTTCGCGCTGCAGGGTGAGGCCATCACCTCCCGACCGCTCGACGTCGTCCGGATCGCGCTGCCGCTGCTGATCTACTTCGCGGTGATGTGGGCCGGGTCCTACGTCCTGGGGCGCGCCGTCGGCCTGGGCTACGGCCGGACCACCACGCTGGCGTTCACCGCGGCGGGCAACAACTTCGAGCTGGCCATCGCCGTGGCGATCGCGACCTTCGGCGCCACCTCCGGCCAGGCCCTCGCGGGGGTGGTCGGCCCGCTCATCGAGGTCCCGGTGCTCGTCGCCCTCGTCTACGTCTCGCTGTGGCTGCGCCGACGACTCTTCCCGCCCCGTCCCGTAGGTGACCAGGTCCGGACAGGGCCATGAGGATGAGCCACGAGCCCGTCCTCCCCGACCCGTCACCGAGTCCCGGCCCCGACGAGCCCCGTGCTCCCGCCACGCCGCGACGTCGAGGCCCTCAGCCTGCTGTCCGCCGATCACCACCTGGCCCGAATCGATGACGCCCTCACCGAGCAGTACGCCGGGGTCTTCTCCCACGAGACGGTCGCGGCCTGCCTGGTCGAGTCCCGCCCCCTGCTCGCCGCCACCGCGAAGACCAACGATCACGTGGCCGTCCTGGCTGAACGATTCGCCCGAGAGCGGCTGATCGCCGCTGCCCGAGCTCGAGGAGCACTCGTGTCCGAGGTCCCCGAGGTCCTTTTCGTCTGCGTCCACAACGCCGGCCGATAACGCTTCGCCTTCTGACGCATCGATTGCGCACAAGCGTATTGCTAAACTCCCTTCCGGACGGTCGGAGTCCGGACGCTCCCGGCAGGTCCGGGAGGCGTGCCTGCGACCGCACACGCGTACAGGGAGACTGCGCTGTGACCGAACCCGCCGAGTGCTCGTTACTCGACTTCCTCGACGGACCAGAGGCCGAGCCCTCGGTGGAGTGGGTCGCCGCGGCGATCAACCGAGAGCCGTCCGAGCGGGCCGAAGAGGCTCTGGTGGCGCAGCAGCGTGCCGAGGCCATCGAGGAGCGCCTCGTCGACCTCCGGGCTCGTCGGCCTTCGCCACTCGTGACGACGAAGCGGTCGGTGTGCTGATGGCGGCCTTCAACGTCAGCGCCGAGCGTGCGTTCGAGTGTCTGCTGTGGGTCAGCCAGCAGAGCAGCACCCCGCTGCCCGAGGTGACCCACCGGTTCATGGACCGGGCCGAGGCGCTCGGCGTCGACGGCCACGACCGGCAAGCCCTCCTCGGTCTGCTCTCCGAGCTCGCCGGCCGCGCCAACGTCCAGGCGAGCTGATCCCGCCGGGCGTCTCGCCCGAGGTGCACCAGAACTGCACCGACCGGGGCCGTGCGATCCGGTCCGGCTGCTCCTCCTGCCCTGCTCGACGGACGGTCTCGGACTGATGTACGCCTGGAACATGCACTTCGGGAGCGAGGGGCCGTGGGGTCGAATCCCGCCATCCCGACCACGCACGACCAGAAGATCCGGACCCGCCGAGCGAGGTGATCGCTGAGCGAGCACATCGCTCCGCTCGATCGGATCTCGGCGTCGCGTGCCTAGGCTCCGCCGCATGCACCGCACGGTCACCGACACCCTCTGGGCGGCGCTCGGTGTGGGTGGCGCCTTCGGCGGCATGTGGGCCGTCGAGCGGCTCCGGCCGCCCGTCACCGGTGACGACCGGGGCGAGCCGCAGCACCAGGCGGGGATCGGCGAGCTCACGCGGGCGTACGTCTTCTCCGCCGGCGTGATCGCCGCGAGCCCGCTGCTCGCCGACGGGGTGCGGCTGCCGCGCTGGTGCGGCCCGGCGGGGCTCGTCGTCCAGGCCGGCGGCATCGGCCTGCGGGTGTGGGCGATGCGCGCCCTGCGCGGCCACTACGCGCACGCGCTGCGGGTCGTCCCCGACCAGCCCGTCGTCCGGACCGGGCCGTACCGCCACGTGCGCCACCCCGGCTACGCGAGCGTGCTCCTGCTCTGGCTCGGCGCCGCCACGAGTGCCCGCAACGCGCTCGCCCCGCTGCTCACCCTCGCCGCCGTCGGCACCGCCTACCGCCACCGGATGGACGCGGAGGACGCCCTGCTGCGCCGCGACCTCCCGGGCTACGCCGGGTACGCCGCGACCACCCCGCGGCTGCTGCCCCGCCCGTACTGACGGCGGGTCGAACCGCTCCGCCGGGCGGTCCGAACGTCGGGTCGCGCCGGGCGGCGGGGTTCAGCAGCGCAGCCCGCGTCTCCCGGCGCACGCACCCGTCGTCGCCACGGTGACGCTGGACACGCGCGCGGAAGCGTTGTTCGATCCCGGCCATGGGTCCGACCCCGGCCGACGCCGTGTGGTC
Organism: Actinomycetospora soli; assembly: GCF_021026295.1. Taxonomy (GTDB): domain Bacteria; phylum Actinomycetota; class Actinomycetes; order Mycobacteriales; family Pseudonocardiaceae; genus Actinomycetospora; species Actinomycetospora soli. Next base: position 379,445 of record NZ_JAJNDA010000003.1, on the reverse strand, counting down.
CACGGCCGCGGTGGATCCGGACCTGGCCTTCGACTACTGGCGCGACTCGATCTGCGACGCCTTCGTCCAGCTCTCGGCCCGGCCGCGGCACCGGGGCGCGTTCCGCGGGGCGATCACCCACCACGCCCTCGACGACGTCGAGCTCTCCACCGTCGACGCCGACGCCCAGCGCGTCGACCGCACCCGGGAGCTGGTCCGGCGCAGCCAGGAGGAGTACCTGCTCGCCAGCATCCAGATCGAGGGGTGCGGCCGCGTCGGGCAGGACGGGCGGATCGCCGCCCTGCAGCCGGGCGCGATGGCGTTCTACGACAGCACCCGGCCCTACACGCTCGACTTCGACGGGGCCTTCCGCCAGCTCGTCGTGCAGGTGCCGAAGTCGGCGATCCCGTCGGGCCGGGCCCGCGGCTGCACCGCCCGCGCCCTGGACGGCGTCGGTCCCGCGCGGCTCGTCACCGACTTCTTCGTCGGGCTGGCCCGGCAGCAGGACGTCGGGCACCCCGTCGCGGGCCTCGCCCCGCACGCCCTCGGGCTGCTCGAGTTCGCGCTCGGGCTCGCCGCCGACGGGCACGCCGAGCCCGGTGACGCGGCGTTGCGGGAGCGGGTCCGCGCGGTCGTCGCCCGCGTCGCCCTCGACCCCGACGCGACCGCCGACCGCGTCGCCGCCGCCTGCCACATCTCGCGGCGGACCCTGTTCCGCGTGCTCGCCGCCGAGGGCACGACGCTGACCGAGCTCGTCCGCCACGAGCGGGTGCGGCGCGCGAAGGCGCTGCTGCGGGGAGGACCGACGCCCGTCGCCGTCGTCGCCGACCGGTGCGGTTTCGCGGGGCCGGCGCAGTTCCACCGGGCCTTCCGCGCGGTCGTCGGGACGAGCCCCGCGGCCTGGCGCGACCGGGACGGCACGGATCGCGAGACCTGACGGCACGGATCGTCATCCCGGGCCCGCCCGACCCCGCCACGCTCCGGGGACGAGCCGCTCCCGAGACGACGAGGAGATCCCATGACCCACGTGGTACGTGCCGCCGCGGTCCAGGCCGAGCCGCGCTGGCTGGACCTGGACGCCGGTGTCGAGCACATGGCGAGCTACATCGCGGACGCCGCGGCGCGCGGCGCCCAGCTGGTGACGTTCCCGGAGACGTTCATCCCCGGCTACCCGTGGTGGATCTGGCTCGACGCGCCCGCCATGGGCATGCCGTTCGTGCCGCGCTACGCGGAGAACTCGATGACCCGCGACGGCGAGCACATGGCGCGCATCGCGGCCGCCGCGAAGCAGCACGGGATCCACGTGGTGTTCGGGTTCTCCGAGCGGGCCGGCGGCAGCCTCTACATGTCGCAGGCGCTGATCTCCGACACCGGCCAGGTCGTCAGCGTGCGCCGCAAGCTCAAGCCGACCCACGTCGAGCGTTCCGTGTTCGGCGAGGGCGACGGCAGCGACATCCAGGTCCACGACACCGCCCTCGGCCGCGTCGGCGCCCTGAACTGCTGGGAGCACTTCCAGCCGCTCACCAAGTACGCGATGTACAGCATGAACGAGCAGATCCACGTCGGCGCGTGGCCGAGCTTCTCGGTCTACCGCGGCGCGGCGCAGGCGCTCGGCCCGGAGGTCAACAACGCCGCGAGCCTGGTCTACGCGGTGGAGGGGCAGACCTTCGTCGTCGCTCCGTGCGCCGTGGTCGGACAGGCCGCGCACGACCTCTTCTGCGACACCGAGGTCAAGCGGCAGCTCCTGCTGCAGGGCGGCGGGTTCGCGCGCATCTTCGGCCCCGAGGGCTCGCCGCTGGGGGAGAACCTGGCCGAGACGGAGGAGGGCATGGTCGTCGCCGACCTCGACTTCTCGCTCATCGCGATCGCGAAGTCGGCCGCCGACCCGGTCGGTCACTACTCGCGGCCCGACGTCATGCGGCTGCTGATCAACCGCGCGCCGAACCCGGTGGTCGTCGACCGGAGCGTCCCGACGATGCCCGCCTTCGTCGACGCGGAGGAGCTCGAAGCCACCTCGGGCTGAAATCGGTTGCCGGGGGCGCCGGACGCCGCTGGGATCGGCGCCCGTGGACACCGTGCTGACCCTTCCCGACGACGGGCCGCTGCTCGACGGCGAGCGCGCGGCGCTCGACGTCCTCGGCGACGCGTTCGGGGCGGGCGCGCACACCGTGGTCGTGCCCGTCGGGCGGCTCGCGCCCGACTTCTTCGTGCTGCGCACGGGGGTGGCGGGCGCGATCACGCAGAAGTTCGTGCAGTACGGCGTCCGGCTCGTCGTCCTCGGGGAGCCGACGACGACGGCCGGGCCCGTCGCGGACTGGACCCGCGAGGCCAACCAGGGGCGCGACCTGTGGTTCGTCGCGGACGCGGCCGAGCTCGAGGCGCGCCTCAGCCGGTGAGTCCGGCGGCCCGCCGCGCGCTGCGCTCGAGCCGGGCCACGTGGCCCAGGCGCTGCGCCGCGGCGAGGCCACCGAGGTTGTCCTGGTCGCGGCGCAGCCCGGCCGCCCCGTCGACGAGCTCGCGGACGATGTCGGCGTGCCCTCCGTGCCGGTTCGTCTCCGCGATCAGGTGCACCAGGACCTGGTGCAGCGTGACGGTGGCCCGCTCCTCGGGCCAGTGCGGGACCCGGCCCGGGGCGTCGAGGTCCAGCGCCTCGATCGTCGCGTCGGAGTGGGCCGCGGCGCGGGCGTAGAGCCCGAGGACGTCCGCGCGGGACTCCTCGGCCGGCGCCCACAGGTCCGCCTCCGGCTCCGGGTGCGCCTCGAACCACCCGGCGGTCTCGGCGAACGGCCGGTCGAAGACCTCACCGAGGTACCCCGACTCGACGATCGCGAGGTGCTTGACCAGCCCGAGCAGGTTGGTGCCGGTGGGGGTGAGCGGCCGGCGGACGTCGTACTCGCCCAGCCCCTCCAGCTTCCAGACGACGGCGTCGCGCGCCTGCGTCAGGTACCGCTGCAACGTCGTCTTCGGGTCCATGGAGGTGGCTCCGCCCTGTGTGCACTGGTCCGTGTCCCGACACGGGACGGTACCCACGGGCGCGCGGTGCACCGGCCCCGCCGGGAGTGCGTGCGAGCCGATGAGGCATCGTCGGGTCACGGCACGTGCCCGTGCCGCCTACCGTCGAGCAGGGGAGCAGGACCCGCGATGACCGAGGGACGCACGAGCGTCGGCGAGACGGACGCGGAGGTCGAGCGCACCTCGACGACGTCGGAGACCACGCCCGCCGGGCGCACCGACGCCGACGACGCGACCGCACCCGCCGTCGGGACGTCCGGGGACGGCGACGGCGGGGAGCCGCAGCCCGGCGACACCGTGGCCGCCGCGACGCTGCCCGGCGGGACGACCGACGGCGCGACCGGGGAGGACGCGACCGACGAGGGCCGCCACAGCGCGCCCGAGAAGGACGCGACGGGGTCCGACGACGACTGGGCCGACGCCGAGGACCGCGCCTACAAGCGCGAGCTCCGCAAGGGCCTCGCCTTCGGGACGGCGGGTGGTCTCGTCCTGGGGGCGATCGTCGCCCTGCTGCTCGGCGCCTTCGTCTACCCGGGCTACCTCGGCGGCCCCGGGAACCCCGAGGACACCGCGAACCAGGTCGTCACCGCCCTCGCGGCGAAGGACGCGCCCGGCCTCGAGCAGGTCTCCTGCAAGGGCCCCGACGGCAACTCCGTTTCGCAGCTGTCCCCGCAGGTGCTGCAGCTCATCGGCTCCGTCCGGCCCTCCGGCCCGACCACGACGGTGATCGACACCGAGGCCCGCACGCCGGTCGACCTCGAGCTCACCTTCCAGGGCCAGAGCCAGGCCCTGCCGTCGGAGATCGTGCTCGGCCAGGCGCAGGGCGCGTGGTGCCTCAAGGGCCTCGCCCAGCGCCAGTAGCACCGCCGACCGCCTGCGCCGCGGGGCCTACCCGGTGAGGCCCGCGGCGTAGGCGAGCAGCCCCACCTGCGTGCGGTTGTCGCAGTCGAGCTTGCGCATCACCGCCGAGACGTAGCCCTTGACGGTCGCCTCGGACAGGAAGAGCCGGCCGCCGATCTCGGCGTTCGAGAGCCCGGCCCCGATCGCCGCGACCACCTCGGTCTCCCGTTCGGAGAGCACCGCCAGCCGCTCCGCCGCGCGGGTACGGGCCTGCGACGGGGCGGCGGAGGCGTGGACCAGCCGTGCGGTCGCCTCGGGGGAGAGCACCGAGTGCCCCTCCGCGGCGACCTGCACGAGGCGCACCAGGTCGGTCGGCTCGGTCGACTTGAGCAGGAAGCCCGAGGCGCCGGCACCGAGCGCGCGCAGGACGGCGTCGTCGGCGTCGAAGGTGGTCAGGACGACCACCGCCGCCCGTGCCGCGACGAGCTCCGGCAACGCGGCGAACCCGTCGACGCCGGGCATCCGCAGGTCCAGCAGCACGACGTCGGGTCGGTGCCGGACCGCCTCGTCCACGGCCTCCGCGCCGTCGGCGGCGGTGCCCACCACCTCGATCTCGTCCGACGCGTCGAGGATCGTGCGCAGGTGGGCGCACACCATCGGCTCGTCATCGACGACGAGGACCCGGACCGGCACGTCCGGGAGCGTCTCACGCCCCGGTCGGGACGTAGGCCGGGAGCCGGGCCCGCACGGCGAACCCGGACGCCTCGGGACCGGCCTGCAGCGTGCCGCCGACCATCGCGACCCGGCGTCGCAACCCGTCCAGCCCCGCGCCGCCGCCCGACGTCGCGAGCTCCGGGTCGGGCTCCCCGCCGGCGTCGACCACCGCCACCCGCGCGCCGTCGTCGTAGGAGACCTCGACCGTCACCCGCGCGCCCCGGGCGTGCTTGCGCGCGTTGCTCAGCGCCTCCTGCACGACCCGGACCAGCGTGCGCGCCACGGTGGGGGTCAGCGACGACGGGTCGCCGTGCTCGGTGCAGGTGACGTCGAGCCCGACCGCGCGGGACTCCTCGACGAGCGTGCGGACCGCGTCGTGGTCGACCTGCGCGGGCGCGGTGGGGGAGCCCGACGTCGCCGGCCCGCCGGAGCGCAGGACCCCGACGAGGTCGCGCAGCTCGGCCAGCGCCACCCGCCCGGAGCGCCGCAGGTCCTCGGCCGCCCGCCCGACGACGGGGTCGGTCGTCGTGGCCTGCAGCGCGCCGGCCTGCAGGACCATGAGGTTGACCCGGTGGGTGACGACGTCGTGCATCTCGGCGGCGAGCCGGGCCCGCTCCTCGGCGCGGGCGGTCTCCTCGGCGCGGTCGGCGCGCTCGTGCGCGGCCGCAATCAGTTCCCGGCGCGTGCCGACGTACAGCCCGGCCAGGGCGACGAGGACCGAGGCGAACAGCAGGAACGCGTGGTCGTTGACGCGGAACCCGATCCACCCCTGCTCGCTGACGAAGGAGGCGCCGAACAGCATCGGCACCACCCACCACAGGTGCGCCCGGCGGTGCAGGTGCGCGCCGGCGGCGTAGATCGCGCCGTAGACGAACCAGTTCCCGGTGAGGACGAGCGTGAGACCCGCCGTCAGGACCGCGACGAGCATCGGGCGGGCCCGGCGGAACACCAGCACCACCGTCAGCACGGCGGTCAGGACGAGCGCGAGGGCGTCCGACCACGGCACGAGCGGGTGCCGGGGCGGGGGGAACAGGACGACGAGGCCGACGCTCCAGAGTCCGAACGCCAGCGCGACGGCCACGTCGGCGGGCTTCACGCCCCGCGTCGCAGCGGCGCACGCCGTCCCCAGGTCAGGCACCGCCACCCCCACTCCACCGGGCCGTAGGCGAATCGTCGCAGCCAGAGGCGGCTCCAGACGACCTGCACGACGAGGATGCCCAGCGTCAGCCCGGCGATGGCCGGGGCGTCGGCGAGGGAGTCGATGCCCAGCAGCGGTCCGAGGACGAGGAACAGGACCGTGGCGGACAGGTAGTTCGTCAACGCCATGCGTCCCAGCGGCGCGAAGACGGCGTCGAGCGCGGGGCCGACGGGCGTGCGCAGCAGGAGCAGCACCAGGCAGGAGTACGCGATCGCGCCGGCCACGGCGGCCGCGGCCTGCAGGAGGTTCCCGCCGAGAGCGCCCCCGAGGACGCTGACCGCGGGCAGGGCGACCCCGGCGACCTTCGCGGCGGTCCAGGCGCCCACGACGACAGCGCTGATCACGAACGCGACGGCGATCCGCCCCGGATGGCGCGCCAGGCCCTCCGGCGCCCCCACCCGGGCCAGGCCGAACCCGACGGCCAGCAGTCCGACGACCATGCCGTAGCTGGTCTGGACCTGGGGGAGGAGGACGAGCAGGACGATCCCGGCGCCGAGGCACGCCCGCGGCGACAGGAACGACAGCGGGATCAGGACCACCAGCCCGACCAGGGCGTAGGGGAAGAGGGCCTCCCCGATGTGGAAGAACTGGTGGACACCACCGATGACGAGCAGCACCGCGAGCCGGCGGGTGAGGACCACCCGCGGCCGGCCGGTTCGGCGGGCAGCGCGCTCGAGGAACAGTCCGAACCCGACGCCGAAGAGCAGCGCGAAGATCGGCAGGAACCGCTCGTAGAAGATCAGGTCGATCGCGACGGGGTACACGCCTCGCGCCGAGGGGTCGCCGCGCAGCCACACCAGCTGCTGGTAGACGTTGATCACCAGGATCCCGCAGAGGGCGACACCGCGGAGCACGTCGAGCGACTCGATGCGCGTGCCCGGCGTGGTGATCGTGGACGGCTCGTCGGCCCGCGGCGGGCGCTGCCGGGGCACGGTCGGGTCGGTGGTCATGGTCAGCTCCGGACGACCAGGGTCCCGGCGACCATGTCACCGAGGCGGCGGCGGTTCCTCGAGTTCAGGATGATGACGAATCCGACCAGACCGGACACGGCGCCGTCGACGATCAGGCAGATCATCCGCAGGAGGTGCGCCACCGCGCTCGGGGCGCCGCCGTCGACGGCGCGGACCGCCCGGACGCCGGCGAGGCGCATCCCGAGGGTGCTGCCGCCCGTGGCCGTCGGGACCGCGACGAAGGCCGCGAGCCAGAACGCGATGCCCAGCACGATCGCGAGGATGCGGCCGGCCGGGGACATGCCGCCGTAGGCCGGGTCGGTGAACACCGCCTCGAGCACCTGCGTGAGGACGTAGCCGACGGCGCCGAGCACGGCGACGTCGACGATCAGTCCGACGATGCGGCGACCGACCACGTCGGTGCCGGGGGCGTGTGACGCCGCGGCGGCGGTCCGGGGCGGGATCTGCTCTGCGGTCATGCCGTCGAGCCTGGCCGGCCCCGGCCCCTCCGCACCGCCCCCGACCGTCGGCGGCGGCACCGACGAAAGTCGGGTTCAGCCGGGCCAGTTCTCGGGGACCTCCCGGGCGATCTCGTCCGACCAGATGCGGGCCGACGAGTCCGAGGGGGCGCGCCAGTCGCCGCGCGGCGAGAGTGCGCCGCCCGCGGAGACCTTCGGACCGTTCGGCACCGCGGAGCGCTTGAACTGCGCGAACTGGAAGAAGCGCTGCGCGAAGACCTCGAGCCAGTGGCGGATCTCGGGCAGGTCGTAGGCCACGCGGTCGTCGTCGGGGAACCCGGCGGGCCAGTCGCCGAGCGCGGCGTCGTGCCAGGCGTGCCAGGCGAGGAAGGCGACCTTCGAGGGCCGCGACCCGTGCCGCAGGATCTGGAAGAGCGTGAAGTCCTGCAGGTTGTACGGGCCGATCTTCTGCTCGCTCGACTGCACCGGGGCGTCCTCGGTGGCGGGCACCAGCTCGGGGGTGATCTCGGTGTCGAGCACCGACGCCAGCACCTCGCCGACCTCGTCGGAGAACTGGCCCGAGGAGATCACCCACCGGATGAGGTGCTGCATCAGCGTCTTCGGCACGCCGCCGTTGACGTTGTAGTGCGACATCTGGTCGCCGACGCCGTAGGTCGACCATCCCAGCGCGATCTCGGAGAGGTCCCCGGTGCCGAGCACGATGCCGCCGCGCTGGTTGGCCGCCCGGAACAGGTAGTCGGTGCGCAGCCCGGCCTGCACGTTCTCGAAGGTCACGTCGTAGACCGGCTCGCCCTGCGAGAACGGGTGGTCGAGGTTGCGGAGCATCAGCCGCGCGGTCTCGGTGATGTCGATCTCGGCGAACGTGACGCCCAGGGCCTCGCACAGCCGCTGCGCGTTGCCCTTCGTGCGCTCGCCCGTGGCGAAGCCGGGCAGCGTGAAGGCGAGGATGTCGCTGCGCGGCCGGCCGGCGCGGTCGAGGGCGCGGGCGGCCACGATCAGGGCGTGGGTCGAGTCCAGCCCGCCGGACACGCCGATCACGATCTTCGGCTCGCCGATCGCGCGCAGCCGCTGCTCGAGCCCGGAGACCTGGATCGAGTAGGCCTCGTAGCAGTCCTGCTCGAGCCGGGACGGGTCGGCGGGCACGAACGGGAAGCGCTCGACCTCGCGCCGCAGGCCGAGGTCGCCGTCGCGGGGCTCGAGGGCGAACTCGACGGTGCGCCAGTCGGCGAGGCGGTCCGCGTGCGCGCGGCGGTTGTCGTCGAACGTGCCCGTGCGCAGGCGCTCGGAGCGCAGCAGGTCGAGGTCGACGTCGGCGACCGCGTGCTGCTGCCCCTGCGGGAAGCGCTGCGTCTCGGCGAGCAGCCGCCCGAACTCGTGGATCGAGGTCTGCCCGTCCCAGGCGAGGTCGGTGGTCGACTCGCCCTCGCCCGCCGCGGCGTAGACGTACGCGGCGGCGCACCGCGCGGACGCGGACCGGGCGAGCAGCTGACGGTCGTCCGCGCGACCGACGGTGATGGGGCTGCCGCTGAGGTTCGCGAGCACCGTGGCGCCCGCGAGGGCGGCCTCGGCGCTCGGCGGCACCGGGACGAACATGTCCTCGCAGATCTCCGCGTGCAGCACGAACCCCGGCACGTCGGTCGCCGCGAAGAGCAGATCCGGCCCGAAGGGCACGTCGGCGCCGAGCAGCCGGATCGTGCCGCGCTGGTCGTCGCCCGCGGCGGCCTGGCGACGCTCGTAGAACTCGCGGTAGGTCGGCAGGAAGGACTTGGGGGCGACGCCGAGCACGCGGCTGCGGTGCAGCACGACCGCGCAGTTGTACATCCGGTGCCGGTGGCGCAGCGGGGCGCCGACGACGAGCACCGGGGCGAGCTCCGCGGTCCGCTCGGCCACCGTCGCGAGTGCGTCCTCGACCGCGTCGAGCAGCGTGTCCTGCAGCAGCAGGTCCTCGATCGAGTACCCGGAGAGCGTCAGCTCCGGGAAGACGACCAGCGCCGCCCCGTCGTCGTGACAGGTCCGGGCCATCGCGACGACCGCCTCGGCGTTCGCGGGCGGGTCGGCGAGCGACGTGCGCAGCGTGGCGGCGGCGACGCGCGCGAACCCGTGCCGGTAGGTGTTCCTGAAGTCGTACGAGCCGATGCCGGGCACCGTCGGTCCCTCCCCGGTGATCACGTGGTCGCCGGGAGTGTGCCCGACTCCACCGACATCGACGCCGGGATCTCGGGGGACCGGGCGGGGTGTGCCCCGCCCGGCCCGTGGCTCAGCGGCGCCTCGCCGGCCGCCGGCGCTTCGTGCCGTAGCCCGCCAGCGCGTCGAACACGGTCAGCACCCGCTCGACCGCGTGTCCGGCCCGTCGCAACCTGCCCATCGCGATGTCACCTCTCCCGGGGACGACTCCGTTGCGGCCCCGACGGTCGCAGAGGAGATCCGTGTGCGACCGACGGGGGTCAGACCCAGGCCATCGCGCGCCGCGCGGTCCAGTACTCCCCGGCGGGCGTCGCGAGCGCGTCCAGGGCGGCGAGGTCGTCGTCGGTGAGCGACACCGGCGCGAGGTTGGACCGCAGCTGCCCGGGACCGGCCGCCCCGCACAGCACGACGTCGGCCCACGGCTGCGCGGCGATCGCGGCCAGCGCCACCGCGTCCGCGCCCACGCCGTGCGTCGCGGCGACCCGCCCGAGCGGCGCCGGCGGGTCGACCACCAGCCGGCCGTTCGCGACGCCCTCCTTCACGAGCACCAGCGCGCCCGCGTCGTGCGCATCGGCCAGGGCCGGGCCGACCGAGGTCTCGAGCAGGTTCCACGTCGACTGCACGGCGGTGAACAGGGGAGCGCCGCCCACCTCGAGGGCCAGGCCGCGCCGGACCGCGTCCGGCTGGTCCGGACCCGACGTCGAGAACCCGAGGCGGACCCCGTCGTCGCGCAGTTCGGCCAGCGCCGCCTGCAACGGCCCGTCGTCGAACAGCGGGGAGTCCGTGGTGAGCGAGTGCACCTGGTAGAGGTCGGGGACGCCGAGCACCGCGCGGGTCTCGGCCCACTGGGAGCGGAGGTGGGCGAGCGTGTGCTCCTTCACCTCGTGGACCTTGGCGTCCGGGTCCCAGCCCGCGGTGTAGCGGTAGCCCCACTTGCTCGAGACCACGCAGTCCCGACGGCGGGCGGCGTCGGTCGCGAGCCACCCGGCGAGGAACTCCTCCGCGCGCCCGTAGGACCGCGCGGCGTCGACCCGCCGGACCCCGGCCGCCCACGCGGCGTCGAGGGTGGCGTGCGCGAGCGCCCGCAGCTCGTCGACGCTGCGGTGCACCCCGTCGCGACCGACGTTGACGTAGGTCGGTCGGCCGAGCGCGGCCAGGCCCAGGGCGAACTCGGTCACCGCGCCACCCTATCGGTCGTCGCGCGCGTGCGCGGTGACATCGGCGCTGGTCAGGGCCGCCACCCCGCGATGTCGGGGGGCACGTCTAGACTCGCGGACAACGCCCGGGCGGGTGTCGACGTCGAGGCCCGTACGGGTCACCGTCGTACGCCCCCGGGTCGCGATCTCAGAAGTCCCGCCCGGAGGAGAACGAGCTGTGAAGTCCACCGTCGAGCACCTGTCGCCGACGCGCGTCCGTCTCGCCGTCGAGGTGCCGTTCGACGAGCTCAAGCCGACCTTCGACCAGGCGTACAAGAAGATCGCCCAGCAGGTCCGCGTGCCCGGCTTCCGCCCGGGCAAGGCTCCCGCCCGCATCCTCGACCAGCGGCTCGGCCGCGGCGTCGTGCTCGAGGAGGTCGTGAACACGGCCGTCCCGCAGAAGTACGGCGAGGCCGTCGGCGAGGCGGAGCTCAACCCGCTGGGGCAGCCGGAGATCGAGGTCACCTCGATCGACGACGGCGACAAGATCGCCTTCACCGCCGAGGTCGACGTCCGGCCCGAGATCACCCTGCCGGACTTCTCGACGATCTCGGTGTCGGTCGACGCCGCCGAGGTCACCGACGAGGACGTGGACGACCAGCTGAAGGGCCTGCAGGCCCGCTTCGGCACGCTCACCGGCGTCCAGCGCCCCGCCGCGAAGGACGACTTCGTGGTGATCGACCTCGCCGCGACCGTGAACGGCGAGGCCGTCGAGGAGGCGCAGACCTCCGGGATGAGCCACCAGGTCGGGTCCGGTCAGCTCATCGAGGGCCTCGACGACGCGCTCGAGGGCATGTCCGCCGGGGACACCAAGACCTTCACGACGAAGCTCGTCGCCGGCGACCACGCCGGGGAGGAGGCCGAGGTCACCGTCACGGTGTCCCAGGTCAAGGAGCGCCAGCTCCCCGAGGCCGACGACGAGTTCGCCCAGCTCGCCAGCGAGTTCGACACGCTCGACGAGCTGAAGGCCGACCTGCGCGAGCGCCACGGCCGCGTCAAGAAGATGGAGCAGGCCGGGCAGGCGCGGGACAAGGTGCTCGAGGCGCTGCTCGAGGCGGCCGACATCCCGGCGCCCGAGGGCGTCGTCACCTCCGAGGTCGAGGTCCGCGCGCACGAGGCGGTCCACGAGTTCGACCACGACGAGGACAAGCTCACCGCCTACGTCGAGTCCCAGGGGCAGACCCGGGAGGAGTTCGACGCCGAGCTGCGCACCGCGGCCGAGCAGGCCGTGCGGACGCAGCTGCTGCTGGACGAGGTCGCCGAGAAGGGCGAGATCCAGGTCGACCAGCAGGAGCTGATGGAGCGCATCTTCATGCAGGCCCAGCGCTTCGGCATCAGCCCCGAGCAGTACATCCAGCAGGCGCAGCAGGCCAACCAGCTCGGCGCGATCTTCGCCGACGTGCGCCGCGGCAAGGCCCTGGCCTCCGTGGTCCAGGCCGCCACCGTGCTCGGCCCGGACGGCGAGCCGGTCGACCTCTCGGAGCTGTTCGGCACGTCGACGCCCGAGGAGGGCGACGAGGCCGCCGACGCCGCCGAGGTGGCCGACGAGACCGCCACCGCCGCGTCGGGGTCCGACCAGGACGAGGACGCGGTCGTCGAGGGCGCTCCCGCGAAGAGCTGACACCACGGTCGTCGCGGGTCCGTGTGCCCACAGCGAACACGGGCCCGTGACGGACGATCGGGGACCTCTCGATCGTTAGGGTCGGTGGCAGCGCTGCGTCAAGTACCCCAAACCCAAGGAAAGCAGGGACAGGTGAGCCAGCACCTCTCCGACCCGTCCGGGGCGGTCATGCGTTCCGCCGGCGGGTCGATGACGCTCAACGACTCGGTCTACGAGCGCCTTCTCCGGGAGCGCATCGTCGTTCTCGGCCAGGAGGTCAACGACGCGATCGCGAACCAGATCTCCGCACAGCTCCTCCTGCTGTCGGCGGAGGACCCCAAGTCCGACATCCGCCTGTACATCAACTCGCCGGGCGGCTCGGTCTCCGCGGGCATGGCGATCTACGACACCATGCAGTGGATCGAGCCCGACGTGTCCACCGTGGCCATGGGCCTCGCGGCCTCCATGGGGCAGTTCCTGCTCTCGGCCGGTGCCCCGGGCAAGCGCTTCGCGCTCCCGCACGCGCAGATCATGATGCACCAGCCGTCGGGTGGCCTCGGCGGCACGGAAACCGACATCACGATCCGTGCGGAGTCGCTGCGCAAGCTCAAGCGTCAGCTCGCCGAGCTGATCGCGGAGCACACCGGGCAGACCTTCGAGCAGATCACCGCCGACTCCGACCGTGACCGCTGGTTCGACCCGTACGAGGCCAAGGAGTACGGCTTCATCGACCACGTGGTCACCCGGGCGAGCGACGCGGGCTCGAACGGCAACGGCACCAGCGCCTGAGGAGACGCACCATGAGTGAGCTTCACGTTCCGGGTGGGCGTGCCTCGGCGTCGCCGGAGGCCCGCTACATCCTCCCGTCGTTCGTCGAGCGGACGAGCTACGGCGTCAAGGAGTCCAACCCCTACAACAAGCTCTTCGAGGAACGCATCATCTTCCTCGGGGTGCAGATCGACGACGCGTCCGCGAACGACGTCATGGCGCAGTTGCTGTTCCTGGAGTCCAACGACCCGGACCGCGACATCACCATGTACATCAACTCGCCGGGCGGATCGTTCACCGCGCTCATGGCGATCTACGACACCATGCAGTACGTCCGGCCCGACATCGCCACGGTCTGCCTCGGGCAGGCCGCGTCGGCCGCGGCGGTCGTGCTCGCCGCCGGTGCCCCGGGCAAGCGCCTGGCCGTGCCGAACGCGCGCGTCATGATCCACCAGCCGGCCACCGAGGGCTTCTACGGGCAGGCCTCCGACCTGGAGATCCAGGCCAACGAGATCACCCGCATGCGCCGGCTGCTCGAGACCACCCTCGCGAACCACACCAACCGCACCGCGGAGCAGGTTCGCGCGGACATCGAGCGCGACAAGATCCTGACGGCCGACGAGGCCAAGGAGTACGGGATCATCGACGACGTCGTCGCGAGCCGGAAGCTCTCGGCGAACCGGTAGCGCTCCGCGGTGGGTGGTCCCGACGGACCGCCCACCGCGTCGCCCGGCCGGGACGGCGCGTCGCCGCCCGTCCCGCGCACTCGACCAGCAGGATCGCCGCACCCCGAAGCCTCCCGCCGTGGCGGAGTGGACGGGTACGGTCAATCACGACAGCGCGCACCGTCCGGGTGCGCCGGATGGGACACGGGGTCTGCTGCGATGGCACGCATCGGTGACGGCGGGGACCTGCTGAAGTGCTCGTTCTGCGGGAAGAGCCAGAAGCAGGTCAAGAAGCTCATCGCCGGTCCCGGCGTGTACATCTGCGACGAGTGCATCGACCTCTGCAACGAGATCATCGAGGAGGAGCTCGCCGAGGCCGGTGAGGTCAAGCTCGACGAGCTCCCGAAGCCCACCGAGATCCACGAGTTCCTCGACCAGTACGTCATCGGTCAGGACGACACGAAGAAGACGCTCTCGGTCGCCGTCTACAACCACTACAAGCGGGTGCAGGCGGGGGAGAAGAACCGGGAGAACTCCCGCAACGACGACACCGTCGAGCTGGCGAAGTCGAACATCCTCATGCTCGGCCCCACGGGCTGCGGCAAGACCTACCTCGCGCAGACGCTCGCGAAGCTGCTGAACGTGCCGTTCGCGATCGCCGACGCCACGGCGCTGACCGAGGCCGGCTACGTGGGCGAGGACGTCGAGAACATCCTGCTGAAGCTGATCCAGGCCGCGGACTACGACGTCAAGCGGGCCGAGACCGGCATCATCTACATCGACGAGGTCGACAAGATCGCGCGGAAGTCGGAGAACCCGTCGATCACGCGCGACGTCTCCGGCGAGGGCGTGCAGCAGGCGCTCCTGAAGATCCTCGAGGGCACCACGGCGAGCGTGCCCCCGCAGGGCGGGCGCAAGCACCCGCACCAGGAGTTCATCCAGATCGACACGACGAACGTGCTGTTCATCGTGGCGGGGGCGTTCGCCGGTCTCGAGAAGATCATCGCCGAGCGGGTCGGCCGCGGCGGCCTCGGCTTCGGGGCGGACATCCGGTCGAAGGCCGAGATGGAGTCCGCCGAGTCGTTCGCCGACACCATGCCCGAGGACCTCATCAAGTTCGGTCTGATCCCCGAGTTCATCGGTCGCGTGCCGGTGATGGCGTCGGTGTCGAACCTCGACAAGCCCAGCCTGGTGCAGATCCTCACCGAGCCGCGCAACGCGCTGGTGAAGCAGTACCAGAAGCTGTTCGAGATGGACGGGGTCGAGCTCGAGTTCAATCCCGAGGCCCTCGAGGCGATCGCCGACCAGGCCATCCTGCGCGGTACCGGCGCGCGTGGTCTGCGGGCGATCATGGAAGAGGTCCTCAACCCGGTCATGTACGACATCCCGAGCCGCGACGACGTGGCGAAGGTGGTCGTCACCGAGCAGACGGTGAAGGAGAACGTCAACCCGACGATCGTCCCCCGTCAGCCGGCCCGCCGGGAGCGCCGCGACAAGTCGGCCTGATCCTCGACGCCCACGAACGGGCCGTCCGTCACGCTCGTCGGTGACGGACGGCCCGTTCGTGTTCTCGGGCTCACTTCCGCGACTGGTACACCACGCAGGTTCGTGGCCCCGGATTCCTGCGCTGTGTACCACTCGGGGAGCGGCGGGTCCGGGCCCGCTCGCGCCAGTGGTCAGCCACGCATGCCGGAGGGCACCGGAACCTGCCTGGTGTGCACCTCGGCGCCGGGCGGTCGGGCGCTACAGGTGCGGGTAGGCCGAGTTCGACGAGACGGGGCCGAACGGCAGGGTCGAGGGCGCGACGTGCTGGCCCAGGAACGCGATGACCTGCGGCAGGATCGTCGCGTAGTACGAGCCGGTGTGCGCCCCGGGGCTGATCCGCGAGTACTGCGGACGGGCCAGCGCGATGTAGCGCCGGACGGCGTCGGCGAACGAGTCCCGGTCGCCGCACCACATGCCGGTCGGGGTGCCGGCAAGTTCCGGGTAGAAGCGCAGCGGGTCGTTCGCCTCCCAGTCGGCGACGCCCGCGAACGGCCGCCGCGCGGCGACGGCCCAGTCGGTGAACAGGCCCGGCGACATCGCGGCGACCGCTTTCACCGGCGCCTGCATCCGGGCGCGGGCCCGCGCGTACATGAGCGACCCGGCGCCGCCCATCGAGACCCCGGTGGCGAGGGCGGGCACGCCCGACATCCCGCGCTGCCCGAGCCAGGCCGGCAGTTCCTCGAGCAGCATCCGCATCGGGTCGTCGCCGACGCGGAACGGGTGCCAGTAGTTGTCCCCGCCGTCGAGGGCGGCGATCGCGAACGGCGGCACCCCGGACGCCCAGGCGATGCCCAGGGCGCGACGCATGCCGGGGTCGCCCCACCAGAGCGCGTTGCCGCCGAGCCCGTGCAGGCCGACCGCGACGGGCAGCCGCCGCCGGTCGACGCCCGCGGGGGAGGAGATGACGAGGCGCACCGAGCGGTTCCGTGCCCTCGAGGTGACCCACTCGACGGTCGTGGCGGCGTCGGGCGTGCGCGGGGGCCGCGGGACGGCGGGGACGCGCTGCGGGATCGGCGCTGGCGTCTCGACGACCCCCGCGAGGCTCGCCGCGCCGGCGGCCAGCGCACCGGCGCCGACCACCGCTCCACCACCGAGCAGGAGCCGTCGACGGCTCACCCGGCGTCCCTGCCCCGACACGCTGCGCCCCCGTTCATGTCTCGGCACCGCTCGTCCGCGGTATCGATCGTGGCGCCGGGTGACGTTACCGGGGATCCTCGTCGATCCCCGTGATCCGGGACGCCCCGGCGTAGATGTTCATCGAGCGGCCACGGAGGAAGCCGACCAGGGTCATGCCCGCGTCCTCGGCCATCTCGGCGGCGAGCGACGACGGTGCCGACACGGCGGCCAGGGCCGGGATGCCGGCCATGACGGCCTTCTGGGTCAGCTCGAACGACGCGCGCCCCGAGACCATCAGCACGGTACCGGCGGCGGGGACGGCCCCGGAGAGCAGGGCGTGCCCGACGACCTTGTCCACCGCGTTGTGCCGGCCCACGTCCTCCCGGACCGCGAGCAGCGTCCCGTCGGCCCGGAAGAGCCCGGCCCCGTGCAGGCCCCCCGTGGAGTCGAAGACCTTCTGCGCGGCGCGCAGGGCGTCGGGGAGTCCGAAGAGCACGTCGGCGTCGATCGTCACCGGGTCGTCGGCGGGGGAGAAGGCGGTGCGGGTGCGGACCGCGTCGAGCGAGGCCTTCCCGCACACCCCGCAGCTCGAGGTCGTGTAGAAGCGGCGCTCGACGGAGTCGTCCGGCGGTGCGACGCCGGGCGCGAGCGCGAGGTCGAGCACGTTGTAGGTGTTGCGGCCGGTGTCGTCGACCGAGTCGCAGTAGCGCGCCGTGGCGATGTCGTCGGCCGAGGTGATCACGCCCTCGGTCAGCAGGAAGCCGTGGGCGAGCTCGACGTCGTGCCCCGGCGTCCGCATCGTCACCGCCAGCGGCTTCCCCTCGATGCGGATCTCGAGCGGTTCCTCCGCCGCGAGCGCGTCCGGACGGCGGGACACCCCGCGCTCCCGGACCCGGACCACGGGTCGACGGACGGTCACCCTGCCCACCGGAACCACCTCCTTCGTCCCGAATGGCTGATTGTCCCCACCGGTGCGATAGTGCAGCGGTCACACACCGATCACACTCGGTTGCGCACAGTGGAGGTCGCGTTGGGATTCCTGGACCGCTCGGCCATCGTCGCACCGCCGGGGTGGAGCCGCTGGCTCGTCCCGCCCGCGGCCCTCGCCGTGCACCTCTCCATCGGTCAGGCCTACGCGTGGAGCAACCTGAAGACCGGGCTGGGTGAGGGGCTCGACCTCTCCGGCACGGCGACGGCGCTGCCCTTCCAGCTCGCGATCGTCATGCTCGGCCTGTCGGCGGCCTTCGGTGGCACCACCGTCGAACGGCGCGGTCCGCGCTGGGCGATGTTCGTGTCGATGTGCTTCTTCTCGGCCGGCTTCCTCATCTCGGCCGTCGGGCTCTTCCTGTCCCAGTTCTGGCTGGTCGTGATCGGCTACGGCTTCTTCGGCGGCATCGGCCTCGGCATCGGCTACATCTCGCCGGTCTCCACGCTGATGAAGTGGTTCGCGGACCGTCCCGGCATGGCCACCGGCATCGCCATCATGGGCTTCGGCGGCGGCGCGCTCATCGCCGCGCCGATCGAGACCAACCTGCTCGCGGCGTTCGGCACCACGCCCGGCGGACTGGGCGCGACCTTCCTCGTCATGGGCATCGGCTACGCGATCTTCATGTCGGTGGGCTGGCTGCTCGTCCGCGTGCCCGCCGACGACTGGACGCCGCCGAACCCGCCGCAGCAGTCGAAGCAGGCGGCGAGCGACGAGGTCGCGGTGTCGGCGGCGACGGCGATCAAGCTGCCGCAGTTCTGGTTCCTCTGGGTCGTGCTGTGCTTCAACGTCACGGCCGGCATCGGGCTGCTGGAGCGGGCCAACCCGATCTACCAGGACTTCTTCGCCGAGACCGGCCCGGCGACGGTGATCGCCGCGGCCGCGGGCGCGTTCGTCTCGATCCTGTCGCTGGCCAACATGCTCGGCCGGTTCGTGTGGTCGTCGGCCTCGGACGTCATCGGCCGCAAGAACATCTACCGGATGTACCTCGGCGTCGGCGCGCTGCTCTACCTGGTCATCCTGACGATCGGCGAGGGCAACAAGATCGTCTTCCTCATCGCCTCGCTGCTCATCCTGTCCTTCTACGGCGCCGGGTTCGCGACGGTGCCCGCCTACCTGAAGGACCTCTTCGGCACCTACCAGGTCGGCGCGATCCACGGCCGGCTCCTGACGGCGTGGTCGGCGGCCGGGGTGCTCGGGCCCCTGGTGGTCAACGCGATCGTCGACGCCCAGGGCGACGTCCCCGGGCCGGGCAAGTACAGCGTGTCCTTCATGATCATGATCGGTCTGCTGGTCGTCGGGTTCATCTCGAACGAGCTCATCCGGCCGGTCGACCCGAAGCACTACGTCCGCACCGACGACCGGGTGCACGAGGAGGCGG
Organism: Actinomycetospora soli; assembly: GCF_021026295.1. Lineage (GTDB taxonomy): Bacteria > Actinomycetota > Actinomycetes > Mycobacteriales > Pseudonocardiaceae > Actinomycetospora > Actinomycetospora soli. The sequence continues at coordinate 360,833 of NZ_JAJNDA010000003.1, read as the reverse complement.
CGCGATGAGCCAGGCGACGGGGTCCCGGTCGGTGCTGATGGTGCTGGCCTGGCTGTGGGTGCTGATCCCGTTCCTCTACGGGGTCTACCAGCTCGTGATCAAGATTCCGGCCCTGTTCTGACCGCGCCGTAGGATCGGGTTCGATGCGCTACGAGCCCCACACCTTCGGCGGCGACGACACGGACGCCGCGGGCGACACCGACCCGGACGAGATCGCCCAGCTCCTCGCCGCCGCGGGCGGTGACACGACGGCGGGCGGCGGCGCCCTGGCGGACGCCATGGTCCGCACCGGGCCCGACCCGGACGCCGTGCCCGCGGCCGAGCACGACACCGCCGAGGACCTCGCGGCGCTGCGCGAGGTCGAGGCCCAGCTCGACCAGCGATGGCCGGAGACGCGGATCGCGCCCTCGCTCGACCGGATCCGCGCGCTGTGCGACGTCCTCGGCGAGCCGCAACGCTCCTACCCGGTCGTCCACGTCGCGGGCACCAACGGCAAGTCGTCCGTGACCCGCATGATCGACGCGCTGCTGACCCGGATCGGTCCGCGGACCGGCCGGTACACCAGCCCCCACCTGCAGCGGGTCACCGAGCGGATCGCCCTCGACGGGCGCCCGATCTCCGCCCGGCGCTACGTCGAGACGTGGCAGGAGATCGCGCCGTACGTCGGGGTGGTCGACCGGGCCCGGGACGGCGTGGACGGCGTGCACTGCTCGAAGTTCGAGGTGCTCACCGCGATGGCGTTCGCGGCCTTCGCGGACGCGCCGGTCGACGTCGGCGTGATCGAGACCGGCCTCGGCGGGTCCTGGGACGCCACCAACGTCGCCGACGCGGCCGTCGCCGCGATCACCCCGATCGGGCTCGACCACCAGGACTACCTCGGCTCGGACATCCTCGGGATCGCCCGGGAGAAGGCGGGCATCATCAAGCCGGGCTCGGTGGCGCTGCTCGCGCAGCAGACGCCCGAGGTCGCGCAGGTGCTGCTCGAGCGGGCGGTGGAGGTCGACGCCGAGGTCGCGCGCTCGGGGATCGAGTTCGGGGTCCTGGAGCGCTCCGTCGCGGTCGGCGGCCAGCAGCTGCGTCTGCAGGGCCTCGGCGGCGAGTACGACGACATCTACCTGCCGCTGTTCGGCGAGCACCAGGCCGGCAACGCCGCGCTCGCGCTGGCCGCGGTCGAGGCCTTCTTCGGGGCCGGATCCTCGCGCCGCCTGGACCTCGAGGCGGTGCGGGACGCCTTCGCCGCCGTCCGCGTGCCCGGCCGGCTGGAGCGGCTGCGCTCGGCGCCGACCGTGGTCGTGGACGCGGCCCACAACCCGCACGGCGCGGCCGCGGCGGCCGCCGCGGTCAAGGCCGAGTTCTCCTTCCGGCGCCTCGTCGGCGTCGTCGCGATCATGGGGGACAAGGACGCCGACGGGATCCTCGCCGCACTGGAGCCGATCCTCGACGAGATCGTCGTGACCGGGATGTCCTCGCCCCGGGCGATGGACCCCGACCGGCTGGGGGCGCTCGCGGTCGCCCGCTTCGGGTCCGAGCGCGTCGTCGTCGAGACCCGGATGGACGCGGCCCTCGAGACCGCGATCTCGATGTCCGAGGAGACCTCCGACGACGGGGCGACCGCCGGCGGCGGTGTCCTCGTCATCGGCTCCGTGGTCGCGGCCGGCGAGGCCCGCACGCTGCTCGGACGGGAGCCCGCATGACCGCCCCGGAGGAGACCCCGGACGAGCCGCTGCGCCCGCCGGACCCCCGTCGGGCCTTCCGCGGGCCGGCGTCGGCGTGCCTGGTCCTCGAGGCCATCGCGGTGCCGCTCGTGCTGCCGGTGATGAACTACGTCGAGGGCGGCATCACCGCGGCGAAACTCGTGCTCGTGATCGTGCTGACCGTCGGCATGGTGGTCGGCTGCGTGGTGATCCTGAGGCCGTGGGGTCTGGCGTTCGCCGTCGGGCTGCAGGTCCTGATGCTCCTGGGCTGGGTGCTCTCACCCTCGCTGGGCGTCCTCGGGCTGATCTTCTGCCTGGTCTGGGGCCTGATGCTCTGGATGCGCCGCGAGGTGATCCGTCGGCAGGAGGCCTGGTTCGCGTCCCGTTGACCTGCGAGGGTGGGGTGATGGGGTCCGACAACCGTGCCCGTCGCGCCCAGCGCTCGCGGGACAAGACGCGTGAGGTCCGGCGTGCCCGGCGGACCGCGATCGAGGTCGAGGTCGATGTCGACGCGCTCGACCTCGACGACGTCGAGCAGCGCGTCCCCGAGGATCCCCTGCCGGACCCGCTAGGCAGATGATCATGCCGAGTGCGACATCCGCGACGTCGCGCTCGACATGATCAACTGCCTAGCAGCCCGAACAGGGTGGAACCGTGCCGCCCGCGGCGGAGTCCGAGCCGGTGTGGACACCAGCAGACCCTTCCGCCATGCCGACCTGATCGCCTCCGGGGCGTTCACGCGTCATCACGTCGTCGACGGCCGCTTCACATCGCTCTTCCCGGGCGTGTCGGTGGGTCGCGACACCGTCGTCACCATGGCGGTGCGTGCGGCGGGCGCGGCGCTCCTCCACCCTCGTGCGGTGGTCCTGGGGACGGCGGCCGCGGCGCTGTGGGGCTCCCCGGACGACCCGCTCGACGTCACCGTCGATCTCGCCGTCGGTCCGGGTGGCCGGCGGTCCTGCCCGGGCGTGCGCCTGCACCGTCTCGACCTGCCTCCGGAGGAGCTCACCGAGCACCGCGGGGGGCTCCGCTCCTCCACCCCCGCGCGCGCCGCCTACGACCTCGCCCGATGGCTCCCGCGCGGCGAGGCGGTCGTCGCCCTCGACGCGCTCACCCGGCGCACCGGCCTCGCTCCCGACGACGTCCGTGCCGTCGCTGCCGCCCATCGCGGGGATCGCGAGGTCCGGGCCGTGGAACCGGTGCTCGCGTGGGTCGATCCGCGGAGCCCGGACGACGAGGCGTCCCGACGCCGGGTGCGGCTCCTCGCGCGTGGCCTGCCCGTCCCGGTGGTCGAGCAGCGCCTGCTCGACACCGACGGCGGCCTCGTCGCGCGTCTCGCCCTGGCCTGGCCGGAGGCCCGCGTCGGGCTGGGCGGGGACCGCGACGGGTGGGCGCGGGCACGGGCGATCGGGTGGGAGGTGATCCGGCCCGGCGCCCGCGTGGCCGCCGACGACGTGGTGCGCTGGGTCTCGCGTGCCTACGAGCGATGGGACCCGGAACCACGGCTGGGGATGCCGCGCCCCCTGCGGCTCCCGCCCCCGCCGGAGCCGGACGGAACGTGCGACGGCGGTCTCAGTAGGCTCGTCGCGGACAGTCGAGAGTGAACAGAGAGGAGCGCCGTGTCCGACGAGCGCACCCTGGTGCTGGTGAAGCCGGACGGCGTGCAGCGCGGACTGGTCGGTGAGGTCGTCTCGCGCATCGAGCGCAAGGGCCTGCGGCTGGTCTCGCTGGAGCTGAAGAACGTCGAGCGGTCGGTGGCCGAGCAGCACTACGCCGAGCACGCCGAGCGCCCCTTCTTCGGGGAGCTCATCGAGTTCATCACCTCCGGTCCGGTCGCCGCGATGGTCGTCGAGGGCCCGCGGGCGATCGCCGCGTTCCGGCAGATCGCGGGCGGCACCGACCCGGTGGAGAAGGCCACGCCCGGCTCGCTGCGCGGGGACCTGGCGCTCGAGACCGGCTCGAACATCGTGCACGGTTCGGACTCGCCGGAGTCGGCCGAGCGCGAGATCAAGCTCTGGTTCGGCTGATCCCGGAGACCCGGACGATCCCGTCCACGACGGCGGGCCACGAGGCCCGCGCGAGGTCGTGACCCATCCCCGGCAGCTCGAGCAGCTCGGCGCCGGGGATGGCGGCGGCGGTGGCCCGGCCACCGTCGGGACGGATGACCGTGTCCGCGGCCCCGTGGATCACGAGCGCGGGCATCCGCAGTCCGTGCAGGTCGGCCGTGCGGTCGCGCTCGCCCACGCACGCGGCGAGCTGACGACCGCCGCCCTGCCCGTCGTGCGCCACCGTCGCCTCCCGGCCGGCGGCGCGGCGCATCGTCACGCGCACGTCCTCGTCGTCCTCCGCGGTGCGGGTCGTGGACCCGATGCGGCGGAACGTGCGGACCATGTCCTCGACGGGGTCGGACGCGGGCGGCCGCAGGAAGTCGGGGACCCGGCGCCACGAGACCTTCCCGGTCCGGCCGTCGCCGGGGCGGCCCATGATCGACGTCAGGGACAGGGTCCGGTCCGGGTGCCGGATCGCGACCTCCTGGGCCACCATCGCGCCCAGGGACGCCCCCACGACGTGCGCCCGGCCGGCGGGCACGAGCTCGGCGATCACCGCCGCCGCGTCGTCGGCCATGTCGCCCAGCGAGTAGACCGGGCGGGCGCGCCGCGTCAGGAAGCCCCACGGCGAGATGCCGGCCCCGGTGACGTGGGAGGAGCGGCCGACGTCGCGGTTGTCGAACCGGACGACGTACCGGCCGCGGGCGGCGAGCGCCGCGCAGAAGTCCTCGCGCCACCAGTCGTAGCTCAGCCCGAGGCCCATGATCAGCAGGACGGCCGGATCGTCGGGCGAGCCCGTCGTCGTCGTGCAGATCCGCAGGTCGCCGGAGCGGACGACGCGCTCGGTGCCGGTCACGGGAGATCGTTCGCCCGCGCGCGCAGGGCGGTTCACGGTCACGTTTACCCTGGAGAACCATGTCCCTCGATCTGTCGACCGCGCCGGAGTCGGTGTACGACCGGCTCGAGCCGCTGCTGCCCCGGGTGCGCAAGCCCGTGCAGTACGTCGGCGGTGAGCGCAACGCGACGGTGACGCCGTGGGAGGACGCCGACGTCCACTGGGCGCTCTGCTACCCCGACGCCTACGAGGTCGGCCTCCCGAACCAGGGCCTCATGATCCTCTACGAGGTCCTCAACGAGCGCCCGGACGCCCTGGCCGAGCGCACGTACGCGGTGTGGCCGGACCTCGCCGCGCTGATGCGCGAGCACGGCGTCCCGCAGTTCACGGTGGACGCGCACCGCCCCGTCGCGGCGTTCGACGTCCTCGGCGTCTCGTTCGCGACCGAGCTCGGCTACACGAACCTGCTCGAGATCCTCGACCTCGCCGGCGTGCCCCTGCACGCCGCCGACCGGTCCGCCGAGCACCCGCTCGTGCTCGCGGGCGGCCACGCCGCCTTCAACCCGGAGCCGATCGCCGACTTCGTCGACCTCGTCGCGCTCGGGGACGGCGAGGAGGTCGTCGGGGACATCACCGACGTCGTCCGGGCGGCGAAGGCGGAGGGCCTCTCGCGCCACGAGACGCTCGAGCGGCTCGCCGGCGTCCCGGGCGTCTACGTCCCCGCGCTCTACGCCGTCGACTACCACGACGACGGCTCCATCGCCGCCGTGCGACCGACCTCGCCGGCGGCGCCGGAGCGCATCCACAAGCGCACCACCAGCGACCTCGACGACTGGCCGTACCCGAAGAAGCCGCTCGTCCCGATGGCGGAGACCGTCCACGAGCGGATGAGCGTGGAGATCTTCCGCGGCTGCACGCGCGGCTGCCGGTTCTGCCAGGCCGGGATGATCACGCGGCCGGTGCGCGAGCGCTCCAAGCAGGGCGTCTCGGAGATGGTCGAGTCCGGGCTCGCCGCGTCGGGCTACTCCGAGGTGGGCCTGCTCTCGCTGTCCAGCGCCGACCACTCGGAGATCGGCGAGATCGCGAAGGGCCTCGCCGACCGCTACGAGGGCACCGGCACGGGCCTCTCGCTGCCCTCCACCCGCGTGGACGCCTTCAACGTCGACCTCGCCGAGGAGCTGACCCGCTCCGGACGGCGGTCGGGGCTGACCTTCGCGCCCGAGGGCGGCTCGGAGCGGCTCCGCCGGGTGATCAACAAGATGGTCTCCGAAGAGGAGCTCATCGCCACCGTGGCGACGGCCTACGAGCACGGCTGGCGCCAGGTGAAGCTGTACTTCATGTGCGGTCTGCCCACCGAGACCGACGAGGACGTGCTGCAGATCGCGGCCATGGCCCACGAAGTCGTCCGCACCGGGCGCAAGGCGGCCGGCCGCGGGGACGTGCGGGCCACGGTGTCGATCGGCGCCTTCGTGCCCAAGCCGCACACCCCGTTCCAGTGGGCGGCGCAGACCGCGCCCGAGGTCGTCGACGACCGGCTGCGCAAGCTCCGCGAGGCGATCAACTCCGACCGGTCGCTGGGCCGCAACGTCGGCCTGCGCTACCACGACGGGCAGCCCTCGCTGATCGAGGGACTGCTCTCCCGCGGCGACCGCCGGGTCGGGCGCGTGATCGAGGCGGTCTGGCGCGACGGCGGGCACTTCGACGGCTGGAGCGAGTACTTCTCGTTCGAGCGCTGGGAGACCGCGGCCGCCCAGCAGCTCCCGTCGCAGGGGGTGGACCTGTTCTGGTTCACCACCCGCGAGCGCGACGAGCACGAGGTCCTGCCCTGGGACCACCTCGACTCCGGTCTGGACCGGGGCTGGCTCTGGGACGACTGGCAGGACGCGCTGGACTCCCGGGAGCAGGACGACTGCCGCTGGACGCCGTGCTTCGACTGCGGCGTCTGCCCGCAGATGGGCACCGAGATCCAGATCGGCCCGACGGCGGGGGAGATGGCCCCGGGCCGGATGCTGCCGCTGACGCCGGTGGAGACCCGGACCTCGACGCCGGTGCACAACCCGAGGCTGTCCGGGGCGGGCGGAGCGACGGGGCAGGACCCGCGATGAGCTACAAGGGCGAGGCCGCGCACCCATCGGCGCCGACCGTGGCGAAGGTGCGGATGCGGTTCGCGAAGCGCGGCCGCGCCCGGTTCAGCTCCCACCGCGACGTCGCCCGGGCGATGGAGTGGGCGCTGCGCCGCGCGGGCGTGCCCGTCTCGCTGTCCCAGGGGTTCAGCCCGCACCCGCGCCTGTCGTGGATCGGGGCGTCGCCGACGGGCGCGGCGAGCGAGGCCGAGTTCGTCGAGATCGGGCTGACCGTCGACCTGGACCCCGCGGCGGTCGCCCGCGAGGTCGGGGCGGTGCTGCCGGAGGGCCTCGTCGTCCTGGACGTCGTGCGGTCCGGGCCGGGCGCCCTCGCCGACCGGATCGACGGCTCGTCCTGGCGGATCGAGCTGCCCGGGGTGGCCCCGGCCGACCTCGGTGACGCCGTGGCGGCGCTGCTGGACTCCGACGTCGTCGAGGTCGAGCGGATGACCAAGAACGGTCCGCGGACCCTCGACGTCCGCTCGGCGCTCGTGTCGCTGGTCGTCGAGGACCCGCCGGCGGAACCGTCGCGGGATGCCGTCGACGACGTCACGGACGCGCACGACGAGCGTCACCCGAACGATGAAGCGACAGGGGACGACACGCGGACGACACGCCCGTCGGCGGACACGGCGGTGCGCAGCGGAGCGGAGCCGACGCGCGGAACGCGGGACACCGACCGCCGAACGCATGCGCGCTCGGCGGTGTGTGGGACACTGTCGGCGGTCGTACGGCACACCACGCCGGCTGTACGACCCGACGACGTGGTGAGCGCGCTGCGTATCGTCGCCGGGCTGGAGCCGCCCGTCCCCGTCAGGTCGACGAGGACGGCGCAGGGCCGGCTCGACGACGACGGAGCGCTGCTCGACCCGCTCGAGGCGGACCGCGACCCGATCGGTCGCTGACCCCGTCCCGGGTGGACACGTCCCGGAGATTCCCGGGGGTCGCCCGTCCGTCGGACGGCCGCCGCCAGGCGAGACCACGCGATGCCCTCGTGTGGCCGCGACCGCGAGGTCGCGCCCGGGGGCCGAAGGAGTTGCATGTCCGAGAACGACGCACACCCCGAGGCGTCATCACAGCCCGCCGACACCGCGTCGGGCAGTCCGGGTCGACCCGACGAGGCGGCGCTCGCCGCGCTCCCCGAGAAGCTGCGGGTCCACGCCCTCGCGCGGCTGGTCGGCTCGTCGAGCCGTGAGGTGCTCGCGCTGCTCGCCCGGCTCGAGGTCGCCGCGCGCAGCGCCCAGTCCAGCGTCGACCGCGCGACCGTCTCCCAGGTCGTCGAGTACTTCTTCCCCAGCGAGCCGCCGCCCGCCGAGGCCGTGGCGGACGCCGCCGAGGCCTCCGAGGCCACGGTCCAGCCGGAGACGCTCCCCGACATCCCCGCCGACCTGACCCTCGACGACCCGGCGGCGGACGCCGAGCCGCGGGTCACCGGGGCGATCACGGCCGCCCCCGCGGCCCCGGCGGCGCTCTTCCTCGCGCCCGACGCGGCCACCCCCGCCCGGGGCGGCGGCGACACCGACGAGGCCGAGTCCGGCGGCGGCCGTCGCCGGCGCCGTGGCAGCCGGTCCGCCGGGGTCGTGACGCCGGGTCAGGGCGAGCCGGGCGAGGACCGCGCGACGCCCGACGAGTCGACCGACGAGGACACCTCCACCGGGTCCGGCCCGGCCGCCGACGGCACCGACTCCGAGTCCGACGACGACTCCGGGCGCCGCCGCCGTCGTCGCGGCCGCCGTGGTCGTGGCCGCGGGCGGGGTGGCGACGAGGCGAACGGCGACGACGACGCGACCGACGAGTCCGAGGACTCCGAGGACGGCGAGGACACCGACGACCAGGACTCCGACGACGCCGAGGACCAGGGCGACACCTCGTCCGACGACTCCTCGGAGTCGGGCTCCTCGCGCCGTCGTCGTCGGCGTCGCCGCCGCGGGTCGGACGACTCGTCGGACGCCGCATCGTCGAACGACGACCCGCCGAACACCGTCACCCACGTCCGCGAGAAGGCGGAGAAGGCGGACAAGGCCGACAAGGCCGACAAGGAGCCGCGCCGCTCCAGCGACGACGAGGTCAAGGGCGTCAAGGGCTCCACCCGCCTCGAGGCCAAGCGGCAGCGTCGTCGCGACGGCCGCGAGGCCGGGCGGCGTCGCCCCTCGATCCTCTCGGAATCGGAGTTCCTGGCCCGTCGCGAGGCCGTCGAGCGGACCATGGTCGTGCGCCAGCAGGCCGACCGGAACCAGATCGGCGTCCTCGAGGACGGCGTGCTCGTCGAGCACTTCGTCGCGGGCAGCGGCCAGAACTCGATGGTCGGCAACGTCTACCTCGGCCGCGTGCAGAACGTGCTGCCCTCGATGGAGGCGGCGTTCGTCGACATCGGCCGCGGGCGCAACGCGGTGCTCTACGCGGGCGAGGTCAACTGGGACGCCGCCGGGCTCGACGGCAAGCAGCGCAAGATCGAGCACGCCCTCTCCTCGGGCGACGCGGTGCTGGTCCAGGTGACCAAGGACCCGGTCGGCCACAAGGGCGCGCGCCTCACGACGCAGATCAGCCTGCCCGGCCGCTTCCTCGTCTACGTCCCCGGCGGCGGCGCCACCGGCATCAGCCGCAAGCTGCCCGAGCCGGAGCGCAAGCGCCTCAAGGAGATCCTCAAGCGGATCGTCCCCGACGAGGCCGGGGTCATCATCCGCACGGCCGCGGAGGGCATCGAGGAGGCCGAGCTCGAGGCCGACGTGCGTCGCCTGGCGGCGCAGTGGGAGGTCATCGAGCAGACCGGCCGGGAGGCGGCCGAGGGCAAGGGCAAGAACGGCAAGAAGTCCGGCCCGAAGGCGCCCTCGCTCGTGCACGAGGAGCCCGACCTGCTGATCCGGGTCGTGCGCGACATGTTCAACGAGGACTTCTCCTCGCTGGTCATCTCGGGCGAGCAGGCCTGGGAGACCCTCGAGGGCTACATCTCGCACGTCGCCCCCGAGCTGGTGCCGCGCCTGTCGCGCCACATCGGACCCGAGGACGTGTTCAGCGCCTACCGGATCGACGAGCAGCTGATGAAGGCCCTCGACCGCAAGGTCTGGCTGCCCTCGGGCGGCACGCTGGTGATCGACCGCACCGAGGCCATGACGGTGGTCGACGTCAACACCGGCAAGTTCACCGGCTCCGGGGGCAACCTCGAGGAGACGGTGACCCGCAACAACCTCGAGGCCGCCGAGGAGGTCGTGCGCCAGCTCCGGCTGCGCGACATCGGCGGCATGATCGTCATCGACTTCATCGACATGGTCCTGGAGTCGAACCGCGACCTGGTGCTGCGCCGGCTCACCGAGTGCCTGGGCCGCGACCGCACCCGCCACCAGGTCGCCGAGGTCACCTCCCTCGGCCTGGTGCAGATGACCCGCAAGCGCGTCGGTCAGGGCCTGCTCGACGAGTTCTCCACGGTCTGCGAGCACTGCAAGGGCCGCGGTGTGATCGTGCAGACCGAGCCGGTCACGGGTGTGAGCGGCACCGGCCACACCCACGAGTCCACGAAGGCCGCCGCGGCGCCGGCGCCCGAGGCCGGGACCTCGAACGGGTCCGCCGGGGCGAACGGCTCGAACGGGTCGGGCTCGGGTCGCCGCCGGGGACGGGGTCGCCGCGGCGCCTCGTCCGAGGGCGGGACGCCGAACACCGTCGTCGCGAGCGCGAACGGCCACGAGGGCCCGGTGCCGAGCCCCGCCGACGTGGCGGCCCGCCGCTCGTCCGCGGCGGACGACGCGGAGGAGCCCGAGGTGGAGCTCGAGGCCGAGCTCGCCGAGGAGTCCACCGGGTCCGTCGAGGAGACCACCGGGACCACCACGGCGGTGACGCCGGACGCGGAGGCGACCGCCGAGGACGCGGACGCCCCCGAGGTCGCCCTGGAGGCCGACCTGGCCGAGGAGTCGGCGGCGACCGACGGGACCGCGGGCGACACGACCGACACGGGCGGCGTGACCGTGGCGTCGTCGGCGGCGACCGAGGACGTGGCCGAGGAGCCGGAGGTCGCGCTCGAGGCCGACCTCGCCGAGGAGTCGACGGGCACCCCGGAACCGGCCGGCGAGGCCGCTGCCGGGGACTCGGAGCGCTCCGGGGAGCCCGTGGAGCCGGCCGAGCCCGCCGGGCCCGTCGGGCCCGTCGTGGCCGCCGGCCCGGCGTCGGAGGAGCCCGACCAGCCGGAGGAGCCGTTCATCACCGGCCGGATCGGGGCCATGGCGCCGCCGCGGCCCGCGGCGGCGGAGGCCGACGCCTCCACGTCGTCGGCGTCCACCGTCTCGGTGGCGTCGATCGAGTCCGACGAGGCCGCCGCCGGCGGTCCCGACGGGACCGCACCCGCCGTCGGGAACGCGGAGCCCGCCCCGAAGCGGCAGCGGCGGCGGGGCGCGTCCCGTCCCGCGGGGCCGCCCGTGGCGGTCGGCGGGAACTGATCCCACGAGGCCGGTCCGGCGACCCCGACCACGGGGGAGCCGGACCGGGCGGGTATCGTGGAGCGAGCAGTGCCGGGGTGGACCACGTCGGCACACGGTGAGGCGCCCCGGAGGGCGGGCCTCCCGACCCAGACAGAACGTCCAGTACGACAGGAGCCTGCGTCCGAGATGTACGCGATCGTGAAGACCGGCGGCAAGCAGTACAAGGTCGCGGTCGGCGACGTCCTCGACGTGGAGCTGCTGGACGGCGACTCGGTCGACCTGCAGCCCGTGCTCGTCGTCGACGGTTCGACCGTCCTGTCCTCGGCCGACGACCTGGCGAAGGTGTCGATCACCGGCACCGTCCGCGGTGAGGTCAAGGGCCCGAAGATCAAGATCATGAAGTACAAGAACAAGACCGGCTACAAGCGGCGCGTCGGCCACCGTCAGCGCTACAGCCAGGTCGAGATCACCGGCATCTCGAAGTAGGGGAGCGGAACACATGGCTCACAAGAAGGGTGCATCCAGCTCCCGCAACGGTCGCGACTCCAACGCCCAGCGGCTCGGGGTCAAGCGCTTCGGCGGCCAGGTCGTCAAGGCCGGCGAGATCCTCGTCCGCCAGCGCGGCACCAAGTTCCACCCCGGCGTCGGCGTCGGCCGCGGCGGGGACGACACGCTGTTCGCCCTGATCCCGGGCGCCGTCACCTTCGGCACCAAGGGTGGGCGCAAGAACGTCAACATCGTGCCGGTCGAGGCCTGAGCCTCTTCCAGCAGCAGCACACCAGGCGAGGGGCGGGCCCGAATCGGGTCCGCCCCTTCGTCTGTGTCAGGAAGGCATCATGGCTCGTTTCGTCGACCGCGTGACGCTCCACGTGACCGCCGGTTCCGGTGGGCACGGCTGCGCCTCGATCCGCCGCGAGAAGTTCGTCCCGCTCGGCGGCCCGGACGGGGGCAACGGCGGGCGCGGCGGCGACGTCGTGCTGGTCGCGGACCCGGGGGTGCACACGCTCCTGGACTTCCACCACCGGCCGCACGCCGTCGCCGGCAACGGCCGTCCCGGCATGGGCGCGTTCCGCAACGGCGCGAACGCCGAGGACGTCGAGCTCGCCGTGCCCGAGGGCACCGTCGTGATGTCGCCCGACGGTGAGGTGCTGGGCGACCTCAACGTCCCCGGCATGCGCTTCGTGGCCGTGGCGGGCGGCCGTGGAGGCCTGGGCAACGCCGCGCTCGCCGGCCCGACCCGCAAGGCGCCCGGGTTCGCGCTGCTCGGCGAGCCCGGGGACTCCCGCGACCTCGTGCTCGAGCTGCGGTCGATGGCCGACGTCGGGCTGCTGGGCTTCCCGAGCGCCGGCAAGTCGTCGCTGGTCTCCGCGCTGTCCGCCGCCCGGCCCAAGATCGCCGACTACCCGTTCACCACGCTGACGCCCCACCTCGGCGTCGTCAGCGCCGGGGACACCACCTTCACCGTCGCGGACGTGCCGGGCCTCATCCCCGGCGCCTCCGGCGGCAAGGGCCTCGGCCTGGACTTCCTGCGGCACATCGAGCGGTGCTCGGTGCTCGTGCACGTCGTCGACTGCGCGACCTTCGAGACCGACCGGGACCCGGTGTCCGACATCCGCGCGCTCGAGGCCGAGCTCGCCGCGTACACCCCGGCGCTGGGCACCGACCTCTCGGAGCGGCCGCGGATCGTCGCACTGAACAAGATGGACGTGCCCGACGCGGCGGACCTCGCCGAGCTGGTGCGGCCGGACGTCGAGGCGTTCGGCTGGCCCGTCGTCGAGATCTCGACCGCCGCGCACACCGGCCTGCGGGAGCTCACCTTCCTCATGGCGGGGGCCGTCGAGGAGGCGCGCCGGACCGCGCTCGTCACCGTCCCGCCGCGTGTGGTGCTGCGCCCGAAGGCGGTCGACGACGCCGGATTCACCGTCGTCGCCGACACCTCCGTCGACCCCGTGGAGGGGCCGGCGTGGCTGGTGCGCGGCGAGAAGCCCGAGCGCTGGGTGCGCCAGACCGACTTCGCCAACGACGAGGCCGTCGGCTACCTCGCGGACCGGCTCGCCAAGCTGGGCGTGGAGGAGGCCCTCGCGGAGGCCGGCGCCTCGGCGGGGGACATGGTCACCATCGGGGTGCACACCTTCGACTGGGAGCCGTCCACACCGGCCGGGGTGGCGGCGCTCGGCGGTCCGGTGCAGTCCGGCAACCGCGGGACCGACGCGCGCCTGGACAACGTCGGCCGGGCCGAGCGGTCGTCGGCGGCCGAGCGCAAGGCCGCCCGGTCGGAGCGCCGCCGGCACCGGGACGACACCGAACTCGGCGTCGCGTCGTGGGCCGACGGCGGAGACTCCTACGGGTGGGACGAGGAGTGAGCGGAGCGACGGGGAACGGCTCCGCCCGCGCCGTGGTGCAGGAGGCGCGGCGGCTGGTCGTCAAGGTCGGCTCGTCGTCGCTGACCAGCGTCTCCGGCGGGCTCGACGTCTCGCGGCTCGACGCGCTCGTCGACGCGGTCGCGGAGCGGGCGGCGACCGGGACCCAGGTGATCCTCGTGTCCTCCGGCGCGATCGCGGCCGGGCTGTCGCCGCTCGGGCTCGCCCGCCGTCCCCGTGACCTCGCCACCCAGCAGGCGGCCGCCTCGGTCGGCCAGCTCCACCTCACCCGGGCCTACGCGGACGCCTTCGCGCGCCACGAGCGGGTGGTCGGCCAGGTCCTGCTGACCAGCCACGACGTGGTCCGCCGCGCGCCGTACCGGAACGCGCAGCGGACGTTCGAGCGGCTGCTCGGGCTCGGCGTGGTCCCGGTGGTCAACGAGAACGACACCGTGGCCACCGACGAGATCCGGTTCGGCGACAACGACCGGCTCGCCGCGCTCGTCGCGCACATCGTCGGGGCGGACGCGCTCGTACTGCTCTCCGACGTCGAGGGCGTCTACGACGACGACCCGCGCGTCCCGGGCGCGGTGATGATCGACGAGGTGCACGGGATGGCCGACCTCGCCGCGGTGCGGGTCGCGAAGCCGGGCGCCTCGTCGGTCGGCACGGGCGGGATGGCCTCCAAGCTCGCGGCGGCCGACCTCGCCTCCGGCGCCGGGGTGCCGGTCCTCGTCGCGGGCGCCGCGCACGCCGCCGCGGCCCTCGGGCCGGGCGACGTCGGCACCGTGTTCGCCCCCACCGGGCCGCGCCTGTCCGCGCGCCGCTTCTGGCTGCGGCACATGGCCGGTTCGCACGGGCGCCTGCATCTCGACGACGGGGCGGTGCAGGCCATCACGTCCGGGCCGGCCGCGCGGCGGCGCTCCCTGCTCGCGGCGGGCATCACCGGGTCGGACGGCGACTTCGAGGCCGGGGACGTGGTCGACCTCGTCGGGCCCCGGGGCGAGACGGTCGCCCGCGGGGTCGTGGCGTTCGACTCCGAGGAGATGCCGGAGCTCGTCGGTCGCAAGACCCGCGACCTGGCGCCGGAGCACCGCCGCGAGGTCGTGCACGCCGACGACCTGGTGCCGGTCGGGCGCCGGGACGTGCCGGAGTCGGCGGCGCAGGTCTAGGGGCGGCCCGGGATGTCAGCGGTGGCACACGGCTGACGTCAGGTGTCAGCCGTGGCCCACGGCTGACGCCCCACCCGACCCGACCCGCCGTCGGGAAACCGCCGTGCCGAGATCGGCATACTGGGCCGATGAGCACTCCCGCCGACATCGTGACCGACTGCGGCGAGCGCGCGGCCGCCGCCGCACCGGCGATGGCGGCCGCGGACGACGCGCAGATCGCCACCGCGCTGCGGGGGATGGCCGACCTGCTCGTGTCGAAGGCCCCCACGCTCGCCGTCGCGAACGCCGCCGACCTCGCCGCCGCGCAGGACGCCGGGATGACGGGCGCCCTGCTCGACCGGCTGCGCCTCGACGAGGGGCGGCTGGCGACGATGGCCGAGTCGCTGCGCATCCTCGCCGACGTGCCGGTGCCGCCCCGGGACACGGTGGTCGAGGAGCGCCCGGACGGGCTGCGGCTGATCGAGCGGCGCCGACCGGTCGGGGTGATCGGCGCGAACTTCGAGGCCCGCCCGAACGTGGTGGTCGACGTGGCCTCGCAGCTGGTCAAGTCGCGGAACGCGGGCGTGCTGCGCACCGGCGGCGCGGCGCTGGCGTCGGCGAGCGCGCTGATGGCGGACGTCGTGGGGCCGGCCCTCGCGGCGGCCGGGCTGCCGGCGGACGCGGTGACGCTGGTCGGCGACGCGAGCCGGGAGTGCGCGGTCGAACTGGTGCGCCGCCCGGGCCTGATCCCGCTGGTGATCCTCCGTGGCTCGGGGGAGACCACCCGGTCGCTGGGCCTGGAGGCGGCGCAGCACGGGGTGCGGACGCTCGCCCACGCCGACGGTGGCGGGGTCCTCTACGTCGACCGGGCGGCCGATCCCGACCTGGCGGCGAAGCTCGTCACGGATTCGGTCGACCGGCTCGGGGTGTGCAACCGGCTGAACCTGCTGCTCGTGGACGCCCCGCAGTGGGACACGGTGACGCCGATCCTGGTCAAGCTGCTCGCCGACGCCGGGGTCACCGCCTCGCTGCCGCCGCACGAGCACGCCCTCGGGCACGAGTGGGCCCTCGACGACGGGCACGAGGCGACGGTGACGGTGGCGCCCGCGTCCGGACCGGCCGACGCCGCCGCGATCGCCAACCGCGAGACCTCGGGGCTGGCGGCCACCGTGGTCTCCGCGGACGAGGCGGCGGCGCGCACGTTCCTCGACACCTACGCGGGCACCGGCGCCTTCTGGAACGCCACCACCCGCCTCCTCGACGGGTTCAAGCTGCGCCGCGTGCCCGAGACCGGCATCAACGTCGACCACGTGCCCGGCCCGCGCGGCCCGGTGGTGTTCACCGACCTCGTGCTGCGGCAGTTCGTGGTGGTCCCGGCGTCCACGGCCGTCGGGCTGAGGTAGTCGCCACACGGCAGGAACACCGTGCGCGACGCGGGCGTTGTGGTGCTCGTGCGCGGGAGAGGTACGTACCTGGTGCGACGGCGGGTCATCGACCTGGGCCGTCGGGTGGTCAGCGGCTGTCGCCCCTGACCCCGTCCCGACCCGTCGTCCGCAAAGGAACCCCGTTGTCCCTCGTCGTCCGAGCCGCACGCGCCTGGAAGGCGCCCCGCGTGTTCGCCCTCCTCACCCTCGCCGGGCTCGTGCTCGGCGCCCTGCTCGGGATCGTGGCCCGCGTCTCCGGGGCCGACTGGCTCGCCTCGACGCTCGACACCATCGGCACCGTGTTCACGAACCTGCTGCAGTTCACGGTGGCGCCGCTGGTGTTCCTCGCGATCGTCGTGGGCATCGTCAGCCTCCGGGACCTCGGCGGCGGCCGCACCGCGGCCCGGCTGGGCGGGCGCACCGTCGCCTGGTTCGCCGGCACGTCGCTCATCGCCGTGGTCGTCGGCCTCGCGATCGGCCTGGTGTTCCGCCCGGGCGAGGGTCTGTCGCTGACCGCCGACCCCGCCGACCTCGCGAAGGTCGAGGGCCGCACGGCCGGCTCCTGGAGCGCCTTCCTCACCGATCTCGTGCCGGCCAATCCGCTCGCGGCGTTCGCCGAGAACAACGTCCTCCAGGTGGTCGTGGCGGCGCTGCTCGTGGGCGCGGCCGCCTACGCCCTCGGGGAGAAGGCCGAGCCGTTCGTCGCGTTCTCGCGGTCGGCCTTCGAGATCGTCCTGACCGTCATCCGCGGCATCATCGTGCTCGCCCCCATCGGCGTGCTCGGCCTCATCGGCAACGCGTTCGCGACGTACGGCAGCGGCGTGGTCGGCTCGCTCTTCGGCCTGATCGGCACCGTCTACCTCGGGTGCGCACTGGTGCTGTTCGTCGTCTACCCGGTGCTGCTGCGCCTCGTCGCCGGCATCGGCCCGCGCCGCTTCTTCGGCGTGACCTGGCCGACCCTGCAGTTCGCCTTCGTCTCCCGCTCCTCGGGCGCCTCGCTGCCCTTCTCCCGCCAGGCCGCGATCGACCTCGGCGTCGAGCGCAACTACGCGGGCTTCGCGGTGCCGCTGGGCTCGACCACGAAGATGGACGGCTGCGCCGCCGTGTACCCGGCGCTCGCCACCATCTTCATCGCGCACCTCGCCGGGATGCCGCTCGCGGTGTGGCAGTACGTGGTGATCGCCGCGGTGGCCGTCTTCGGGGCCCTCGCGACGGCGGGGACCACCGGCTGGTTCACCATGCTCACGCTGACCCTGGCCGCCGTGGGCATGCCGCCCGCGGTGATCGCGGCCGGCATCGCGGTGATCATCGGGATCGACCCGATCATGGACATGATGCGGACCGCCACGAACGTCGCCGGGCAGATCACGGTGCCGACGCTCGTCGCCGCCCAGGAGGGTCTGCTGGAGGAGCGCACCGAGGAGTCGGGGTCGGACGCGGTGCCCCAGCCCGCCTGACGCGGGCCACGGCCGGGCACCGTGGTGCCCGGCCGCTCCCCCCCAGCGGCCGTGGCCGGCCGGAGCCGGCCACGGTTGACGGCCCGTCCCCCCTCGCGCCGTCCCGCACAGAGATACCGAGAAGATCGGGTCGCGCGCCACCCGCGCCGAAAAGGTCGACACGAAGGCCCGCCCGACCAGGTATTTCTCTCCCACGCGTGCGGCATAGTGACAACCCATGGGGGAGCAGGGGGAGGGGCCGCGACGGGGGGAACCGGGACGGCGGCCCACACGGGTGGAACGCGACGGCACACCGCGCCGGGAGCTGGCGCACTGGCTGCGCGCCGCACTGACCGAACTCGGGGAACCGACGCTCGACACGATCCTCGCGCGGTTCCCGGAGAACGTCCGACTGAGCCGCTCGGCCCTCGCGAAGGCGCTGCGCGGGGAGACGTTCCCCGACCTGCCGCTCGTGCGGGCGGTGCTGCGGGCGGCCGGGGCGGACGACGACGAGGTCGAGTCGTGGAGCGCCTACTGGGCGCACCTGCACGACCTCGAGACCCGTCGTCGCGCCGGCGAGGCGGTGACCGCGGACCCGCCGCCCTGGGCGGCCGAGGCGGCGCCGCGCGCCGTCGTCGCGCCCGAGCGGCCCGCTCCGGCGCCGCAGCCCGCACCGTCCTCCCGACGTCGGGTGCCGGTGGCGCTCGTCGCCGTGGTCTCCCTGCTGCTCGGCGCCGGTGTGGCGCTGGGCGCGGTGGCCCTGGCGACGTGGCCCGGGCCGCGGGAGCCGGCCTCCGCGACGATCCTCGATCCCGTCACCACCACGGTGCCGAAGACCTTCCGCACGGGCGGCAGCTACAACGGGCTGCCCGAGGGCACCCTGCTGTGGGCGACCACGTTCGACCCGGGCACCGGGCGTTTCTTCCCGCAGGACAAGCCGTGCGTCACCCGCACCGACGAGACCTTCGACTGCGGGCAGTACTACCTCGGCCGCCAGTTCGACCCCGACACCGCGACGTACCGCATCGACCTGTTCTTCGCCGACGCCGCGGCCAGCAACGCCCTGCTGCAGTACCAGATCGACAAGGGCGGACCCGACGGGCCGAACCCCGGGATGGCGCAGTTGCCGGCCGGGACGACGATCATCGGGACCCGGACCTACGTCCGGTCCTGAGGCGTCAGGCGCGGCGGCGGAACCGGGCCGTCGCCGCGGCGACCACGGCAGCCAGACCGGTGACACCCGCCGTCAGGAACAGGTACGAGCCGAGCCAGACGTGCTTGGAGAGCTCGTAGTAGCCGTCGCCGGCGACCGCGAGGGTGACGATGCCGAGCCCGAGCAGCGCCGCCGCGCCGGCGACGCGGACCAGCCCGACGACCAGCGGGTCGCCCCGCCGCACCCGGGGGAGCACCGTCGCGGCGGCCGCCGCGAGCGCCGTGACGACGAGGGCGAGCGGCAGCCAGCCGAGCGGGATGGCGTCCAGCCACCGGACGAGCAGGCTCGTCTGCGGGCCCGCCTCGGGGTAGACCGTCCGGCCCTCGAAGTGCTCGGGAGCGGTGCCGAAGGGTTCCGACGGCAGGTAGGTCAGCTGGGGCCGCAGGGTGGCGGTGAGGCCGCGCCCGACCATCGTCGCGAACGCCCCGGGGTGCTCGAGCAGCAGCGTGCGGGCGGTGGCGCGGGCCTCGTCGGGCCGGTCGCCGACGGCCGTCGCCCAGCCCGGGATGCCGAGGCCGCCGGCCCAGTAGTAGCCCTCGCCGGAGTGGGCGGCCGCGCCGGGAGGCAGGCCCAGGGCCGGGACGACGACGTCCGGCCCGACCTCGGGCATGACCGCGGTGAAGATCAGGTTGTGGGCGTTGACCGGCGCGTACGTGCGCTCCTGGCCCTCGATCGCGGCGCTCACCGGGTACGCGGATCCGGCCAGCAGCGCCACCGCGACCAGCGGCCCGGCGAGCCGCCACACCTGCCGTCGGGACCGCGACCGGACGACCACCAGCGCGGCGCAGGCCGCGGCGACCAGGCCGATCGGCACGAACCCGGGCTTCGAGGTCGCCCCGAGGAGCCCCCCGAGCCCGAGCAGCGCGAGGGCGACGAGGCGCTGGTTCCGGTGCTCGGGCCGGGTCCCGGCGACGACGAGCAGCCCGACGAGGACCGCGACGGCGGCCACCAGCGCGGTCGGCTCGGCGTAGAGCGAGACCAGGAAGCGCGTCCACCACGAGACGCCGAGCAGCCCGACCAGCGGGACCACCACGAGCACCGCCCGCCACGGGCGCACCGTGGCCAGGGTCGCCGCCCCGATCCCGACGACGCCGGCGGCGAGGCCCGCGAGCAGCCACGCGTAGGCGGTCAGGGACCACGTCGCCGGACCGCCCGGGACCACCAGGCCCAGCAGGAACGCCGACGAGGACGGCGCGGCGGTGCAGGGCTGGGCGCCGGAGGTGAAGGCGGTGACCACCACGCCCCGCCAGAGCGAGACCCGGGACGGGGTGTCCGGGGTGAGGCCCGCGGTGCAGAACAGCCGGAACGCGTCCCCGTTGTCCCCGGCGCCGATCAGCCCGCCGCCGAGCCCCGGCAGCGTGACCAGCCCGATCCGCAGGGCGAGGGCGAGCACGGTCGCGAGCGCCGTCGACAGCCCGACCGCCACCGGGACGGCGACGGTCCGGGGGATCGCGGTGGCGGCGTCGCGCAGGTCGAGGACCGCCGTGCGCAGTCCGGTTCCCCGACGACGGGCGGGGAGGCTCGTGAGGTCGATCCCCCGACCGTACGAAACGCTCTCAGGAGTCACTCATCCGGGTCGCGTGGTCCCGGGTACCGGCGTGTCGCTCAGAGCGTCACGGCGCGATCACGTATGCGGTCCCACGTCTCCACGGGGAGCTCGGTCCAGGAGAAGACGTCCTCGACGGACCCGAACCGCCCCGCGGCCTGGCGGGCCTGCACGATGCGTCCCGCGTGGGTGGGGTCGAGTCCGCAGACGTCGGCGATGGCCGGGGCCGGGGCCGCGTTGAGGTCGACGAGCCCGCCGTCGTCGTACTCGCGCGGCAGGTCCGGGCGGCCGATGCGTAGCTCGCGGGCGAGCAGGGGGTCCTCGGCGACCAGGCGCCGCGCCTCGGTGCGGCGCTGCCGTCCCGCGAGCGCCCGGGCGAGGGCGGGGTCGGTGGCCGGTGCGCCCGCGCCGTAGACCTGCCGTCGGAGCACGATGAGAGCGGCGACCCCGCCGACCAGGAGGAGGAAGAAGACCAGGGCCGCGATCGCGTTGACCGGGCCGTACGCGCGGCCCGTGCTGTCGCGCGGAGCCGAGGCGGCCAGCACGATCCAGAGCACCGTGCCGACGGTGACGGCGGCGGCGAGCGCGGCGTGCGCCCGACGGCGGCTGACCGTGGCGGCGTGGGTGAAGGGCACCGCCGCCAGCACGCCCAGGCTCAGCACGTGGACGAGGAACCACCAGCCACCACGGGTGAACCAGTTCCCGCGGCGGGCCGCGGGCGCCGTCACACCGTGTCCCGCAGGACCCGCTTGAGGAGCTTGCCCGACTGGTTGCGCGGCAGTTCCTCGATCAGGTGCACGGACTTCGGCACCTTGTACTTCGCGAGCCGGCCCCGTGCGTGCTCGACGAGGGCGGCCGGCTCGAACCCGTCGGCGTGCTCGGGGCGCAGCACGACGAACGCCGTGACCGCCTCGATCCACCGGTCGTCGGGCGTCCCGATCACGGCGACCTCGGCGACCGCCTCGTGGGTGTAGAGCGCGTCCTCCACCTCGCGGGACGCGACGAGGATGCCGCCGGTGTTGATGACGTCCTTGATCCGGTCGACGACGGTGATGAAGCCCTGCTCGTCGATGCGGACGAGGTCGCCGGAGTGGAACCAGCCATCCCGGAACGCCTCCGCGGTCTCCTCGGGCTTGTCCCAGTAGCCCTCGCAGAGCTGGGGCGAGCGGTACACGACCTCGCCCGACTCGCCGGGGGCGACGTCGTCGCCGTTCTCGTCGATCACCCGCAGCTCGACGAACAGGACCGGCCGCCCGCAGGACTCCGGGCGCTCGTCGTGCTCCTCGGGCTGCAGGACGGTGGCGAGCGGTCCGATCTCGGACTGGCCGAAGCAGTTGTAGACGCCGAGCTCCGGCAGTCGCTCGCGCAGCCGCGCGAGGATCGGGCCGGGCATGATCGACGCGCCGTAGTGGGCCTTGCGGAGGCTGGAGAGGTCCCGCGTCGCGAAGTCGGCGTGGTTCACGGCCGGCACCCACACCGTGGGGGCGAGGAACAGCGACCCGATGCGCTCGGCCTCCACGCGGCGGAGGATCTCCGGGACGTCCGGGGCCTCCATCATCCGCACCGTCGCGCCGACCGCGAGGTAGGGCAGCGTGAACACGTGCATGCCCGCCGAGTGGTAGATCGGCATGCAGACCAGCGGGTCGTCGCCCTGCTCCAGCGTCAGCGCGTGGATGCAGGAGACGTAGTGGTGGACGAGGCCGCGGTGGGTCATCATCGCGCCCTTGGGCTTCGACGTCGTGCCGCTCGTGTAGAGCAGCTGGACGAGGTCGCCGTCGTCGACGGTGACGTCGAGCTCGGGCACCGCCCCGGTCCGCGCGGCGTCGAGCAGGCTGCCGGGGGCGTCCCGCATCGGGACGACCTGGTCGGGCCGGCGGTCGAGGGCGTCGACGTGGCCGGCGAGCGCGGGGTCGACGATCAGGACCTTCGAGCCGGACTGGTCGACGAGGTACGCGAGCTCCTCGCCGGTGAGCGCGTAGTTGACGGGCACGTGCACCGCGCCGAGGCGGGCGGCACCGAGGAAGCTGAGCACGTAGGCGTCGGAGTTGCGGCCGTAGGTGGCGACGCGGTCGCCCTGGCCCACGCCGAGCCCGCGCAGCCAGGCGGCCGTGCGGGTGGTGGCCTCGTCGAGCTCGCGGTAGGTCCACGTCCGGTCGTCGAAGACCAGCGCCGGACGGTCGGGCGTGCGGCGGGCGCTACGGCGCAGGACGCCGTCCACGGTGTTGGCGCGGGTGTCCACGTCGTCCCTTTCCTCCGGCCGTGCAGGTGCCCGGTCACTCTCACCGAATGATCGAGTGCCGTCCAGTGTCCGGGAGGGGTGTCTGCGTCCGCCGCGAGCGGTGCACCGGGCAGCTTCGCGAGTGGCTCGGCATGCCTCACGTGACACTCGCGCCGACCGGCGTTGTTGGTAACGGTTATCATCTCGTGCATGGCTGTCCCGAAGCGTCGGATGTCCCGCGCCAACACCCACGCCCGCCGCTCGCAGTGGAAGGCCGAGGCCCCGGACCTCGTGCCGATCACGGTCGACGGGCGCGAGATCCGCGTGCCGCGCCGGCTGGTGCGGGCCTACCAGCGCGGCATCCTGCGCCCGGACGACTAGGGGCCGCCTCAGCGGCGCGGGCCGCGGCGGAACAGCCCGCCGGACGCCACGAGGAGCCCGAGGACGACGAGCACGATCCCGATGACCAGCCAGAGCCGCTGCCCGGTCATGAAGCTGCCGCCGACCAGGCCGAGGCCCTGCAGGGCGAACAGCAGGCCGAGCAGGGCGGCGACGACGCCGACGATGCGGAGCGGGGTCCGGGCGCGCATGCGCTGACGATAGAGACCGGGCGCCGGCGCGTCAGTTCGTCGTCGCCAGGGTCAGCGGCAGCACCGCCGGGGCGCCCGCGCGGCGCAGCAGCATCGCCGCGACGGTGAGCGTCCAGCCCGAGTCGGACACGTCGTCGATCAGCAGCACCGGTCCCGCCTGCAGCGCGGCCGGGTCGAGCCCGTCGGGCACGGACAGCCGCCGGTACACCTCGGCGAGGCGCTGGGCGGAGTTCGGCGGCTCCGGCTCACTGTCGTCCTCCGGGTCGGAGTAGACCGGCGGCGCGTCGTCGGCGAGGGCCCCGACCAGCGGCAGGCGGCCGATCGACGCGATGCGCTGCGCGAAGCTCTCCACGAGCGCCGGGCGGCCCCGGCTGGGCAGCCACACGATCCCGCTGGGCCGCTGCGACCAGCCCCACCCCTTGAGGACCTCCACGGCGGCGTCCACCACCGCGTCGGGCACCAGGTCGTCGCCGCGCAGCAGCGGCCGCAGCCGCGGCCCCCACCCGACGTCGGTGAGCCGCCCGATGGCGCGGCCCTCCTCGGCGGCCTCCTCCGGCTTGATCTTCCCCTTGAGCGGGACGTCCAGGGCGTCCATCCCGCTCGGCCACTGCTTGCGGGGCGCGAGCGGCACCCCCGGCCGGTCGAGCACCTCCTGGGCCTGCACCCGGACGTCCTCGCCGACCGACGGGTCGTAGTGCCTCCCGGTGCAGTTGTCGCACCGCCCGCACGGGCGCGCGCCGGGGTCGTCGAGCTGGCGACGCAGGAACTCCATCCGGCAGCCGTCGGTGGTGATGTAGTCGAGCATCGCCTGCTGCTCGGCGCGCCGCGCCTTCGCGAGGCCGAGGTAGCGCTTGCCGTCGTACTCCCAGGGCTGCCCGGTGGCCTCCCAGCCACCCTTCACCCGCTTCACCGCGCCGTCGGTGTCGAGGACCTTCAGCATCATCTCGAGGCGCCCGCGGGACAGCTCGACGCGCGGCTCCAGGGCGGCGGTGGACAGCGGGCGCCCCGCGTCGCCGAGCACCGACAGCGCCACCCGCACCTGCGGCTCCCCGGGGAAGGCCAGCGAGGCGAAGTAGGCCCAGATGTCGCGGTCCTCCGGCCCGGGCAGCAGGAGCACCTCCGCGCGCTCCACGCCACGGCCGGCACGGCCGATCTGCTGGTAGTACGCGACCGGCGACTGCGGTGCCCCGAGGTGGACGACGAAGCCGAGGTCGGGCTTGTCGAAGCCCATCCCGAGCGCCGACGTGGCGACGAGCGCCTTGACCCGGTTCGCCAGCAGGTCGTCCTCCGCGCGCTCGCGGTCGGCCGGGTCGGTCTTCCCGGTGTAGGCGGTGACGGCGTGGCCGCGCTCGCGCAGGAACGCGGCGAGCTCGTCGGCGGCGCTGACCGTGAGCGTGTAGACGATCCCCGAGCCCGGGAGCTCGTCGAGGTGCTGCGCGAGCCACGCGAAGCGGTCGGCGCCCTTCGCCAGCGACAGCACGTTGAGGTGCAGCGACTCGCGGTCCAGCTCGCCGCGCACCACGAGCGCACCGTCGCCCTGGCCGCTGACGCCGAGCTGGTCGGCCACGTCGGTGGTGACCCGGTCGTTCGCCGTCGCCGTGGTGGCGAGGACCGGCACGCCGTCGGGCAGCTCCGAGATCAACGTGCGGAGCCGCCGGTAGTCGGGTCGGAAGTCGTGCCCCCAGTCGGAGATGCAGTGCGCCTCGTCGACCACGAGCAGCCCCGCGGTGCGCGAGAGCTCGGGGAGCACCTGGTCGCGGAACTCCGGGTTGTTCAGCCGTTCCGGGCTGACGAGCAGCACGTCGACCTCGCCGGCGCGGACCTCGCCGTACACGGCCTGCCAGTCGTCGGTGTTCGCCGAGTTGACCGTCACGGCCCGGATCCCCGCGCGCTCGGCCGCCTCGATCTGGTTGCGCATCAGCGCGAGCAGCGGGCTGACGATCACCGTCGGGCCCTTCCCGCGCGCCCGCAGCAGCGCCGTGGCCACGAAGTAGACCGCCGACTTGCCCCACCCGGTGCGCTGCACCACCAGCGCCCGCCGCCCGTGCGCGACGAGCGCCTCGATCGCCCGCCACTGGTCCTCCCGCAGCCGGGCGTCGGGCCCGGCCAGGCGCTGCAGGGTGGCCTCGGCGTCCGCCCGGAGATCGGTGGCTGCGGTGGTCATGGCTCCACGAAAGCACAGGGGTCCGACAGCGTGGGCCGGTCCTTGACATCCCGCCATATCTGGAATGCAATATATCGCATGCCGGTACCCAGCTCCGACGCCGCGACCGCACGCACCACGCTGCGCGACCAGGTGTTCGCCCGGCTGCGGGCCGCGATCGTCGAGGGCACGCTGGAACCGGGGGAGCGCCTGCACGACGCCGAGCTCTGCCGGTGGCTCGGCGTCAGCCGCACCCCCGTCCGCGAGGCGATCGCCCGGCTGGAACTCGCGGGCCTCGTCGTCGTGAAGCCGGGCAGTTCCACCGTCGTCAGCCCGCTCGACCAGCGGGCCGCGCGGGACGCCGCCCAGGTCGCCGCGGCGATGCACGAGCTCGCCACCCGGTCCGCCGCCCCGCACCTCACCGAGGAGCACCTGCGCGCCATGACCGCCGCGAACGAGCGGTTCGAGCGGGCGCTGCACGACGACGACGTCGACGCCGCCGTCGCCGCCGACGACGCCTTCCACGGCGTCCCCGTCGAGGTCGCCGCCAACCGGGCGCTGCACGACACCCTCGACCAGGTCACGCCCCTGCTGCGCCGCATGGAGCGGACGCGGTTCGCGTCCCTGACCGGCCGCGCGTCGGTCGCCCAGCACGCCCGGATCGTCGAGCTCCTGCGGGCCGGCGACGCCGACGAGGCGGGCCGGGAGGCCCGCGCCAACTGGCTCACCCTCACCTAGGAGACCGCCGTGTCCCTCGACGACTTCGACCGCCACCCGCTGCTCTTCGGTCCGAGCCCCGTCCACCGCCTCGACCGGCTCACCGCCCACCTCGGAGGCGCGGACGTCTGGGCCAAGCGCGAGGACGTCAACTCCGGCCTCGCCTACGGCGGGAACAAGACCCGCAAGCTGGAGTACATCGTCCCGGACGTGCTCGCGAGCGGCGCCGACACGCTCGTCTCCATCGGCGGCGTGCAGTCCAACCACACGCGTCAGGTCGCGGCGGTCGCCGCGAAGCTCGGGCTGAAGGCCCGCCTCGTCCAGGAGCGCTGGGTCGACTGGCCGGACAGCGTGAACGACAAGGTCGGGAACATCCTGCTCTCGCGCATCCTCGGCGCGGACGTCCGCCTGGACCCGGCGGGCTTCGACATCGGGCTGCGCGACTCCTACGAGCGTGCGCTCCAGGAGGTCCGCGACGCGGGCGGCGTCCCCTACGGCATCCCCGCCGGGGCCTCGGAGCACCCGCTGGGCGGCCTCGGGTTCGCGCAGTGGGCCCGCGAGGTCGAGGAGCAGGAGGCGGCGCTCGGCGTCTTCTTCGACACGATCGTCGTCTGCACCGTCACCGGCTCGACGCACGCCGGGATGATCGCCGGCTTCGCGGACACCGACCGGCCGCGCCGGGTGATCGGCATCGACGCCTCCGCGACCCTCGCGAAGACCCGCGACCAGGTCGACCGCATCGCCCGCCACACCGCGAAGCTCATCGGCATCGAGCGCGACCTGCGCGAGGACGAGGTCACAGTCCTCGAGGGCTGGGCCGGCGAGCGCTACGGCATCCCGGTCGACTCCACCCGCGCCGCGATCGAGCTCACCGCCCGCCTGGAGGGCGTGATCCTCGATCCGGTCTACGAGGGCAAGTCAATGGCCGGGCTGGTCGACCTGGTCACGAGCGGGGAGATCGACCGTGGCTCGACGGTGCTCTACGCCCACCTCGGCGGGCAGCCGGCGCTCAACGCCTACTCGGGCGCGTTCGCCTGATCGATGTGTCCTGGGCCACACTCGGGCGATGAGCGAGGTCCTGACGACGGGCTGGGAGTCCGGACTGCCGGCGGAGGACAGCCTCACCCGCCGGTTCGTCCTCGCCTACGCCGACCGGATCACGGCCATGGCCGAGCGCACCGGCGGCCGGCAGGCGTGGGCCGCGGGCGCGCGGATGGTCGACCTGCGCTCGCCCTTCGGCTACGACAACGCCGTCGTCGTCACCCGCCCGTTGTTCGGCGACGAGTGGACCGCGGTGCTGGACGCCGCGGGGGCGTTCTACCCGCCGGACCGGTGGTGGGTCCTGCTCTCCGTCTTCCCGACGCCGGGTCTGGCCGGGTTGGTGCCCGTCGGTCACCCGCCGCTCATGCTGCGGGTCCCCGCGCCGTTCCCGCCCGCGCCCTCCGGGCTGGAGATCCGTCCGGTGCGCGACGCGACGACCCTCGCCGACTTCGAGGCGGTCCTCGTCGAGGCGTACGGGTTGGCGGAGGTCGGCGCCCCGGCGATCGCCGACCTCACCCTCGCCGGGTCCCTGCTGCACCTGCGTGTCGGCTACGTCGACGGCCGCCCGGTCGCGACGGCGGGCTCGGCGGTCCACCACGGCGTCGTCGAGGTGGACTGGGTGGCCTCCGTCGTGCGCCGCCGCGGCTACGGCGCGGCCCTGACCGCCGCGGTCGCGGGCGTGGCACCGGAGCTGCCGTCGGTGCTGATCGCCAGCGACGACGGACACGGCGTCTACCGGCGGCTCGGCTACCTCGACCTCTTCCGCACGACGATGTGGGAGCACCCGCCGTCGTGACCCCGGACGGCCCGTCCCCGACGGCGGGTGTGGCCTGCGACCCGTGATCAGCGGGGGACAACTCGTCGATCTCCGGGCAGGATGCGGTCCGTGGGCAGCGACGCGACCGGCCGGACGACTCTCTTCGACTCCGTCGACGACGTCGTCACGCGCCTCGGCGACGTGGGCTACCTCGCCTCGAACGCCGTCGCGACGACCGTCTTCCTCGCCGACCGGCTCGGCAAGCCGTTGCTGGTCGAGGGCCCGGCCGGCGTCGGGAAGACCGAGCTCGCGCGGGCGGTGGCCGAGGCGACCGACGCGGGGCTCGTGCGGCTGCAGTGCTACGAGGGCATCGACGAGGCCCGCGCGCTCTACGAGTGGAACCACGCCAAGCAGCTGCTGCGCATCCAGGCCAGCCAGGGGCAGGACTGGGACGCCACCCGCGACGACGTGTTCTCCGAGGAGTTCCTCCTCACCCGCCCGCTGCTCACCGCCATCCGCCGCGACGAGCCGACGGTGCTCCTCGTCGACGAGACCGACAAGGCCGACGTCGAGGTCGAGGGCCTGCTGCTCGAGGTGCTGGGCGACTTCCAGGTGACCGTCCCCGAGCTCGGCACCATCACCGCGACGCAGAAGCCGTTCACGCTGCTCACCTCGAACGCCACCCGCGAGCTGTCCGAGGCCCTCAAGCGGCGCTGCCTGTTCCTGCACCTCGACTTCCCGGACGCCGAGCTCGAGCGCCGGATCGTCGCCTCCCGCGTCCCGCAGCTCGGGGAGGCGCTCGCCGAGGAGCTGGTCCGCATCATCGGGGTGCTGCGCGGGCTGGAGCTGCGCAAGGCGCCGTCGGTGTCGGAGACGATCGACTGGGCGCGCACGCTCGTGGCGCTGGGCCTCGACACCCTCGACGACGAGGCGGTCCGCCAGAGCCTCGGCGTCGTCCTCAAGCACCGCGCGGACCTGGTCAAGGCCTCCTCGGAACTGCGGCTGAACTGATGACCGCGACGACCCCGGACCGCGGGCTCCCGGCCCACCTCGTCGACTTCGTGCAGGCCCTGCGCCGCCACCAGGTCGACGTCGGCCCCGGGGAGACCGTCGACGCCGCCGCGGTGATGGCGGAGATCGACCTGCTGCGCCGCGAGCAGCTCCGGGAGGGGCTCGCCGCGGCCCTGCTGCGCCGCAGCGGTCAGCGGCAGACCTTCGACGCGCTGTTCGAGCTGTGGTGGCCGCTGGGGCAGGGCGCGGCGCTCGGCGAGGTCGCGCTGCCCTACAGCGAGGACGGCTCGGTCGACATCGACGCGCTGCGCGACCTGCTCGCCGAGCTGCTCGTCGACGGCGACACGGCCGCCCTCTCCGAACTCGCCCGCGCGGTGGTCGACGGGCTGGGGACCCTCGGCGCCGGTCGCGGTCCGGGCTCGGGCGGCAGCGGGGGACAGGGGCGCGACGGCGCCCAGGGCCCGCCGTCGGGCTTCTCGTCCTACCAGGCGCTGAACAGCGTCAAGCCCGAGACGCTGCTGGCGCGCGTCCTCGCCGAGCTGCGCGGCCGCCGTCAGGCCGACGCCGCCGACAGCCCGTTCGCCGAGGAGGTCGCACGGCGCGAGACCCGCGCGCGGATCGCCGAGTTCCGCCGGATGGTGCAGGGCGAGACGACCCGGCGCGGCAGCGAGATCCGCGGCCGGGAGGCGGCGGCCCGGACCGGGGTGCGGCGCCAGGCCGAGCAGACCGACTTCCTCTCCGCCGGCGCCGACACCCTTGCCGACCTGCGACGACGGGTCGCCCCGCTCGGTCGCCACCTCGCCACGCGACTCGCGGCCCGCCGGCGTCGGGCGCACCGCGGCCCGATCGACATGCGCCGCACCCTGCGCCGCTCGATGTCGACCGGCGGCGTGCCGGTGAACCTGGTGCACCGCCGGCCGCGGCCGGGCCGCCCCGAGCTGGTGCTGCTCTGCGACGTCTCCGGTTCCGTGGCCGGCTTCAGCCACTTCACGATGATGCTGGTCCAGGCCCTGCGCGAGCAGTTCTCCCGCATCCGGATCTTCTGCTTCGTGGACGGGTGCGTCGAGGTGACCGACCTGTTCACCCCGGGGGCCGACCTCGCGAACATCCTCACCGAGGTCCACTCCCGCCGCGGACTCGTCGCGTGGAGCGGCCACTCCGACTACGGCCGCGCGTTCGAGCGCTTCGCCGACCGCTGGCCCGACGCCGTGACCGACCGCAGTGCGCTGCTCGTCCTCGGCGACGCCCGCACCAACCACCAGGACCCGGCGCTCGGGGTCCTGCGCGCCGTCGTCGCGAGGGCCCGGCACGCGCACTGGTTGAATCCCGAGCCGCAGCGGCAGTGGGGGACCGGTGACTCGGCGGCGATCGAGTACGGCCGGGTCATGCCGATGCACGAGTGCCGCACGGCGGCCCAGCTCGCCGGCGTCGTCGGCGGGCTGCTCCCGGTCTGAGCTCCACGGAGGCGTTGATGCGTGTCGGGGTGATGGGCGGGACGTTCGACCCGATCCACCACGGTCACCTGGTGGCCGCGAGCGAGGCGGCGCTGCGCTTCGACCTCGACGAGGTGGTCTTCGTCCCCACCGGGCAGCCGTGGCAGAAGTCGAAGGGGCAGGTCACGGCGGCCGAGGACCGCTACCTGATGACGGTCGTGGCCACCGCGTCGAACCCGCGCTTCACGGTCAGCCGCGTGGACGTCGACCGGGACGGGCCCACCTACACCGTCGACACCCTGCGCGACCTCGCCGAGGTCTTCCCCGACGACGAGCTCTACTTCATCACCGGTGCCGACGCCCTCGAGCAGATCCTGTCCTGGCACCGCGCGGACGAGATGTTCGAGATCGCGCACTTCGTCGGCGTCACGCGTCCCGGGTTCGAGCTGGTGTCCGACCACCTGCCGAAGGGTGCGGTGTCGTTGATCGAGGTGCCCGCGATGGCGATCTCGTCGACCGACTGCCGCGTGCGGGTCGGCAAGGGCGAACCGGTCTGGTACCTGGTGCCCGACGGGGTGGTGCAGTACATCGCCAAGCGTGGCCTCTACCGCAACGGCGGCTCGCCGTCGCGGCTGGAGCACCTGGGGTAGCCCCCCGCCTTCGTGGCAGGAAAGCGTCGTTGCTGTCATCCAGTGGCAGGGACGCCGCATCGTCAGAATGTCACCCGTGGAACAGCCGGAACTCCTCCTCCCCGATGCCGACGCCTGGCGCGCCTGGCTGGGGGTGAAGTACACCGATCCGAGCGGGGTGTGGCTCGTCCTGGCGAAGAAGGTGGCGCTGGCGTTGCCGGAGCCCCCGACGCGGCTGACCCACGCGACGGCGCTCGACGAGGCGCTGTGCTTCGGCTGGATCGACGGGCAGGCCCGCCGTCGGGACGAGTGGACGACGTTCCAGCGGTTCACCCCGCGTCGGGCGCGCTCGTCGTGGTCGGCCCGCAACGTGGGGCACGTCCTGCGCCTGACCGACGAGGGCCGGATGCACGCGGCGGGCCTGGCCGAGGTCGAGCGCGCGAAGTCCGACGGTCGTTGGGACGCCGCCTACGCGGGGCCGGCGACCGCGACCGTGCCGGACGACCTGGCCGCCGCGATCGCGGCCTCGCCGGCGGCCTCGGCGATGTTCGCGACGTTGACCAGCCAGAACCGGTACGCGCTCACCCACCGGCTCGGGCAGCTGAAGACCACCCGCACCCGCGACCGGCGCATCGCCGAGTACGTGGCGATGCTCGAGCGCGGCGAGACCATCTACCCGCAGAAGCGCTAACCGAAGGCGAGCACCGACGCGGTGAAGCCGTGGAGGTGGTTCTTCGCGGCGACGGGCCCGATCTCGCCGTCGGCGAAGAACCCGGCCACGCGGGGCGCGAGGCCGCGCCGGATCGCCCGGACGTCGTGCGAGGTGTCCTCCCCGAACATCACCCGTCCCCGACCGGTGCAGGAGAACAGCAGGGCGCCTCCGGCGGGCGCGTCGTCGGCGGTCAGGGCCATGAGGGCGTCGAGGTCCTCCCCGGCGGTCGACGCGTCGCGGACGTGGAAGCGCACGGTGCGCCCGACCTCCACGACGTCCCCGACGGCGACCGTCCCCGCCTCCTCGTCGGCGCCGACGACGCCGCGGACCAGGAAGTCGCCGCGGCCGTGCTCGTCGGCGTACTCGTCCATCGCGATGCCGAGGTGCAGCCCGCGCATGGCCAGCGCCGAGTCCTCCTCGCCGAGCTCGCGCAGGATCTCCTCGAGCTTGCGGTAGGCCGGCTGCCCGGCGAGGGAGGTGAGCTGCGAGCCCTGCGCGCCCGTGACGGTCATCGTCGGGCCGATCGGGCGGCAGCCCTGGCTGACCAGCGTGCGCACCGCGACGTCGCCGCCGAGCAGCACTCCGACCGCGCCGCGCTCGTGGACCTCGCCGTCGAGGAAGAGGCGCGCGCCGCCCGGTCCGGGCCGCGCGGGGCCGAGCGCCGAGCTGCCGACGGGTGCGGTGGCGAGGCCGCCGACCAGGGGCAGCCCGGGCAGCGCCTGGCCCGACTGCTCGACGAAGCCCTGGGCGGGGAACGTGAAGGGGTCGGCGAGCAGCACGGCCACCGCGTCGTCCTCCGCGGGGACCGGCATGCCCCCGACCGAGATGCCGCTCTCGTGCCGGGCCGCCTGCAGGTGGAACGGCGTGACCCGCACCCCGGGCAGCGCGGCCGCCCACACGGCGACCGCGGGCGCGTCCTCGACGCCGCGACCGTCGCCGATCACTCCGGAGGCGCGGCAGCCCAGCGTGGTGGTGGCCCCGGCGATCTGCATGGCCTGGCGTGCCACCGCCGCCGCGACGTCGGGGTCGGGGTGCGAGACGAACACCGACATGAGGTCGGGCCGCCGGCCCTGCAGCGGCGCGGTGGCCGCGGCGACGGCGGTCTCGGCGGCGGCCTCGAGGTCCGGGCCCTGGGCGAGCCCGTCCCCGAACGCCGAGGTCTGCGTGCTCGCGACGTCCTGCATGACGGGAGTATGAACGCCACCACCGACGGTCAAACCGCAGCGGCGGTAAGCTCACCGCGATGGCCGCCACCGATCACGCGCGCCGCCTGGCCGAGGTCGCGGCCCTGGCCGCCGCCGACAAGCTCGCCCAGGACGTCGTCGCCATCGACGTCTCCGAACGGCTCCCGCTCACCGACTGCTTCGTCATCGCCTCCGCGCCCAACGAGCGCCAGGTGCAGGCGGTCGTCGACAACGTCGAGGAGAAGCTGCGCGGCGAGGACGTCAAGCCCGTGCGCCGCGAGGGCACGCAGGAGGCGCGTTGGGTGCTCCTGGACTTCGGCGACGTCGTGGTGCACGTGCTGCACTCCGACGAGCGCGACTTCTACGGCCTCGAGCGGCTCTGGAAGGACTGCCCGCACATCGACCTGCCGGCCGAGGTCTCGCTGCCGCGCAGCGCCGAGTGAGCTGAGGTGCTGAACCGCATCGTCCTGCTCCGGCACGGGCGCACCGCGTGGAACGCCGAGCGCCGCATGCAGGGGCGGCTCGACCCGCCGCTCGACGAGACCGGGCAGGCGCAGGCCGACGCGACCGCACCCGGCGTCCGGGAGCTCGGACCCGTCGTCGTGGTCGCCTCCGACCAGACCCGGGCCTGGCAGACGGCGGCGGCCGCGACCGAGGGGCTCGACGTCGAGCCCCGCAAGGAGCCGCGGCTGCGCGAGACCGACGTCGGGCGCTGGCAGGGCCTCGTCGACGACGAGGTGGACGCGGGCTGGCCCGGCGGGCTGGACGCCTGGCGCCTCGACCCGCACTACCGCCCGCCGGAGGGCGAGTCCCGGCACGACGCGTACGAGCGGGCGCTCCCGGTGGTGCAGGAACTGCTCGACGCCGACCTCGACGGGACCGCGCTGCTCGTGGCCCACGGCGGCGTCATCCTCGCGCTGACCTGTGGCTTCCTCGGCCTGCCGACCGACCACTGGGGCGCGCTCGCCCCGCTCGGCAACTGCCGGACCGCGGTCCTGGAGCACCGGGTCGACCGCTGGCGCCTCGTCCGGTGGGGCGCCGAGGCGTGAGCCTGCTGGTGCTCGGGGACTCGTTGAGCTTCCACGGGCCCCGCACCGCCCACCCGGTCGACGAGCCACGGCTGTGGCCGCAGGTCGCCGGGTCGTGTCTCGGGACGCGGGCCGACCTGCACGCCGGGCTCGGGTGGACGGCGCGGCACGCCTGGACCGCCACACGGACCGATCCGCGGGTGTGGGCGTCCGTGCGCACGGCCGACGCCGTGGTGCTCGGGGTCGGTGGGATGGACTCCCTGCCCTCGCCGCTCCCGACGGCCGTGCGGGAGCTCATGCCGGTCCTGCGGCCGCCGTGGCTGTCCTCGCGGGCGCGACGGGCGTACCGGCACGGACACGCGCGGCTCGTCCGGCTGACCGGAGGGCGACCCACCGCGCTGCCGCCCGCGGAGACGGTGCGGTGTCTGGAGCGGATCCGGGTCGCCGTGACCACCCTGCGCCCGCACGCCCCGGTCGTGCTGCTGCTGCCGTCGGTCCACCGGTCCCCGCTCTACGGCGGGGTGCACACGGGTCGGACCGCGCACGTCGCCGCGATGCGGGCGTGGGCGGCGGACGCGGAGGTGCGGGTGCTGGAGGTGGCGCCGCTGGTCGTCGAGCACGTGCTCGGCGGGCACGGCAACCCCGACGGCATCCACTGGGGCTGGCCGGCGCACCGGATCGTCGGGGAGGCGGTGGCCGAGCTGCTCCGGACGGACCACCGGGTTGTCCACAGCGGCACCGTGGACCCCGGTGATCCCCAGGCCGAGGCGCTGACCTGGGAGGACGCGGCCGACCGGTCCTAGCGTCGGGCGGGTGACCCAGGACCCCCGGCTCCGGCTGCAGGCCGCCCTTCCCGACGACGGGTCGGTGCGGCGGGGCTGGCCGACGGCGCCCCCGGGGACGCCCGGGGCGTCGCTCGTCTACGACGAGGCGCTCCCCGACCCCGTGCCGCCGAGTGCGTGGGATCCGCCGGCGCGTGGGCCGGCCCGCTGGTTGCCCGCGTCGTGGACCGCGGCGCGGTGGGACCCGGGTCGCTGGGGCGCGCTCGCGTTGGCGGCGGTGGTCGTGGTCGCCGCGGTCGTCACGGGGCTCGGGGTGTGGGGTGGTCGGCCGGTGGCCGAACCCGTGCCGGGCCTGCCGGTGGTGGCGGCGTCGCCCTCGGCCTCCGCCTCCGCCTCCGTTCCCGCGTCGCAGCCGGGTGCGCCGGTCGTGGTGCACGTGGCGGGGAAGGTGCGGCGGCCGGGACTGGTGACGCTGCGGGACGGCGCCCGGGTCGGGGAGGCGGTCGACGCAGCGGGCGGAGCGCTGCCGAAGGTCGACCTCACGCCGCTGAACCTCGCGGCCCGGGTGGTGGACGGGCAGCAGATCGTCGTGGGCGCTGCTGCCGCGCCCACGGCCCCGGCGGGCGCTCCGGCACCGGGGCAAGCTCCGGCGGGTGGTCCGGCCTCGCCCGCCGACGGGAAGGTGGACCTGAACGCGGCGACGCTCGAGCAGCTCGACGGACTGCCGGGGGTCGGCCCGGTGACGGCGAAGAAGATCCTCGACTGGCGGACGCAGAACGGCCGGTTCTCCGCGGTCGAGCAGCTCCGCGAGATCCCGGGCATCGGCGAGGCCCGGTTCGGCACGCTGCGCGAACTGGTGCGGGTGTGAGCGCGCCGGACGGGGAGCGGCCCCGTCTCGACGCGCGGCTCGTCCCCGCGGCACTCGCGGCCTGGGGCGCGGCGCTGGTGGCGCTCGGTGTCGGGTGGGGGCCGGGCGCCGTCGTGACGGTCGCGGCGCTCGCCGCGGCCGTCGTCGGGGTCGTGCGGCGGGATCGGCGGTGGGCGGCGGGTCTGGTCGCCGCGGGGGCGTGTGCGGCGGCGGTCGGCGGGGTGGCGTCGTCGGCGGCCTGGCAGGTCGCGGACCACCCGGTGCGGGCGGCGGCCGCCGCAGGCTCGGCGGCGACGCTGGAGATGGTCCTCACCGACGACCCGGCGCCCCTGCGCTCGTCCGGCCTCGGGGGTCCCCGGGTCGTGGCCCGGGCCGACCTCGTCGCCGCGCAGACCGGGGGCGGGCGGTGGGCGGGGGAGGGGCAGGTGGTCGTGCTCGCCCCCGCCGAGGGCTGGGCCGGGCTCCTCCCGGGGCAGCGGCTGACCGCGAGCGGGTCGCTCGGGGCGTCGTCGCGGGGCGACCTCACGGTGGCGGTGCTGCGCACCCGCGGCCCGCCCCGGGACGTCGCGCCGCCGCCGGCGGTGCAGGTGGCGGCCGGCGACCTGCGCGCCGGGCTGCGCGACGCCGCCCGCGCGGTCCTCGCCGAGGACCCGGCGGGCCTGCTGCCCGGACTGGTCGTGGGCGACACCTCGGGCGTCGCGCCGGACCTCGTCGACGACTTCCGGACGGCGGGTCTGACGCACCTCACCGCCGTCAGCGGTTCCAACGTGGCGTTCGTGCTCGGGGCGGTGCTGCTGCTGGTGCGTCTGGCGCGGGTCGGCCCCCGGGCGGCGGCCGTGCTCGCAGTGGTGGCGCTGGTCGGGTTCGTGGTGCTCGCACGGCCGTCGCCGAGCGTGCTGCGGGCCGCGGCCATGGGCGCGGTGGTGCTGCTCGCCCTGGCGCTGGGACGTCGGCGGTCGGTGCTGCCGGCCCTGGCGGCGACCGTGGTCGGCCTGCTCCTCGTCGACCCCGGACTGGCGACCGACGCGGGGTTCGCCCTCTCGGTCCTGGCCACGGGCGCGTTGGTGCTGCTCGCGCCGCCGCTGGTCACCGGGCTGCGGGCCCGACGGATCCCGCCGGGCGTCGCGGAGGCGCTGGCGGTTCCGGTGGCGGCCCACGTGGTCACCGCGCCGGTGGTGGCCGGGCTCTCGGGCGAGGTCAGTCTCGTGGCCGTCCTGGCCAACCTGCTGGCCGCGCCCGTGGTCGCCCCCGCGACCGTGCTCGGCGTCACCGCGGCCGTCGTCGCGCCGTGGTGGACGTGGGGTGCCCACGCCGCGGTGTGGCTGGCGGGCCCGGAGGTGTCGTGGCTGGTGTGGGTGGCGCGCCGGTGCGCGGGTGTGGACGGCGCGACGGTGAGCTGGCCGGGCGGCGTCGTCGGCGGCCTGGTGCTCGCGGGTCTGGTGGTGCTCACCGCCGTCGCGCTGCGGTGGCAACGGGTCCGGCTGGTCGCGCTGGCCGCGGCTATCGGGCTGCTGCTGGTCCTCGTGCCGACCCGGGTCGTCCCCGTCGGGTGGCCGCCGCCGGGATGGGCGGTGGTGGCGTGCGACGTCGGCCAGGGGGACGCGCTCGTCCTCGCGACGGGGGAGCCGGGGCGGGCGGTGCTGGTCGACGCCGGGCCCGACGCGGGACCGGTCGACCGCTGCCTCGCGCGGCTCGGGGTGCACTCGCTCGCGCTGGTCGTGCTCTCGCACCTGCACGTCGACCACGTCGGCGGGCTGGCGGGGGCGCTGCGGGGCCGGTCGACGGGGGCGGTCGCCGTCGGTCCGGTGCGGGAACCGGCGGGGACGCTCGCGCAGGTGACGGGGCGGGCGCGGGCGGCGGGAGCACCCGTCGTCGGGATGGAGAGGGGCGTGGTGCTGCGGTGGCCGGGGCTGGTGCTGGAGGTGCTCGGGCCGGTGCACCCGGGCGTGCACGTCGACGGCGAGGACGGGTCGCAGGTGAACGACACGTCGCTGGTGCTGCGCGCGAGCACGCCGCTGGGGCGGGTGCTGCTGCCGGGCGACGCGGAACGGGCGTCGCAGGACGCGCTGCTCGCCGCGGGGGCGGACCTGCACGCCGAGGTGCTGAAGGTGCCGCACCACGGGTCGCGGTCGTCGCTGCCCGCGTTCCTCGTGGCGCCCGGCTCGCGGCTGGCGCTGGTGAGCGTGGGGCGCGGGAACTCCTACGGGCACCCGAACCCGTCGATCGTGGGCCTGCTCGCCGGGACGGGCGCGCTCGTGCGCCGGACCGACGAGAGCGGGGACCTCGCGCTCGTGCCCGGTGCGCGGGGTCCGGCGGTGGTCGCCCGCGGCGACCCCCTGCCGGACCCGCGGCGGCGCTAGATGCCGAGGGCCTCGCGCACGGCCTTCGACGTGGCCGGGACGGTGGCCTTCGGACCGACCTGGTGCTCGATGGCGTCGAGGGTCTTGAGGCCGTCGCCGGTGATGAGCAGGACGGTGTCGGCGTCGGGGTCGAGCTGTCCCGACTCGACGAGCTTCTTCGCGTTCGCCACGGTCACCCCGCCGGCGGTCTCCGCGAAGATGCCCTCGGTGCGGGCGAGCAGCCGGATCCCGTCGCGGACCTCGTCGTCGGTCACGTCGGTGACTGCGCCGCCGGTGCGGCGGACGGTGTCGAGGACGTAGGGCCCGTCGGCCGGGTTCCCGATCGCGAGCGAGCGGGCGATCGTGTCGGGGCGCTGCGGCTTCACGACGTCGGTGCCCTCGCGGAACGCGGTCGACACCGGCGAGCAGCCGGCGGCCTGCGCCCCGAAGATCCGCCAGTCCGCCTCGTCGACGAGCCCGAGGGAGACCAGCTCGCCGTACGCCTTGTCGATCTTCGTGAGCTGCGAGCCGGACGCCACCGGGATCACGGTCTGCGCGGGGATGCGCCACCCGAGCTGCTCGGAGATCTCGTAGCCCAGGCTCTTGGAGCCCTCGGCGTAGTAGGGGCGGACGTTGACGTTGACGAACGCCCAGTCCTCCTGCTCGAACGCGAGCTCGGTGGCGAGCCGGTTGACGTCGTCGTAGTTGCCCTCGACGGCGAGCAGGTTGGTGTCGTACACCGCGGTCATGAGGACCTTGGCCCGCTCCAGCGAGGAGGGGATCAGCACGACGGAGTCCCACCCGGCGCGGGCGGCCGCGGCGGCGGTGGCGTTGGCGAGGTTCCCGGTCGACGGGCAGGCCAGCACGGTGAAGCCGAGCTCACGGGCGGCGGCGAGCGCCACGGCCACGACACGGTCCTTGAAGGAGTGCGTCGGGTTGCCGGTGTCGTCCTTGACCCACAGGTTCCGGATGCCGAGCTCGGCGCCCAGCCGGTCGGCGCGGATGAGCCGCGTGAACCCGGGGTCCATGTTCGGGTGCGCCTCGACCGTGCTCGGCACGGGGAGCAGCTTCTTGTACCGCCAGATCGACTTCGGGCCCCGCTCGATCTCCTCCCGGGTGATCGACGGGAAGTCGTACGCGATCTCGAGGGGCCCGAAACACTGCGGACAGGCGAACTCCGGGGCGAGCGGGGTGCGGTGGCCGCAGGCGCGACACGAGAGGGCGGCGGCCGGGCCGAGGTCGTAGCCGGTCGCCGTCTGGTCGGGCGCAGTCAGGGTCATGGAAGAGTGATCTCCTCATCTTCCCCGCGGGTCCGCGGGTCGGAATTGGCACCGGTCTTGCGCACGTGGAGGCGCCGCCGGTTGCCGGGGTGTCGTCGGGCCGTTCCCTCTACCCCTCTGGATGAGCCGTATTCGATTGTCCGCCGGGCTCCGCCCCGCGGTCGCGCTACGGGCACGTTACGGCACCCGGAGCACGGACGGCCACTGCTCCACGCGTTGCCCACACCACGCTGTCGGGGGTCGGTGCGAGGATGAGGGCGTGCCACCCCGCGCCCGGAGCAAGCCCGCCGACGAGCTCGTGCCGGTGCGTCTCGTCGTCGGCGACGAGGGCCTGCTGGTCGAACGCGCCGTGGCCGCCGCCACCGCCGCGGCCCGCCGTCAGGACCCGGACGTCGAGGTCCGCACGCTGAGGGCCAACGAGATCACCGCGGGCGTGCTGGCGGAGCTGGTCAGCCCGTCGCTGTTCGCCGAGTCGCGGGTGGTCGTGCTCGAGGCGGCGCAGGACGCGAACGCCGAGGTGACCACCGTGCTGGTCGGGTACGCGAA
Organism: Actinomycetospora soli; assembly: GCF_021026295.1. Lineage (GTDB taxonomy): Bacteria > Actinomycetota > Actinomycetes > Mycobacteriales > Pseudonocardiaceae > Actinomycetospora > Actinomycetospora soli. Next base: position 321,319 of record NZ_JAJNDA010000003.1, on the reverse strand, counting down.
GGCGCCGACGGACGGGGTCGCCCTCGTCGTCGTGCACCCCGGCGGCGCGAAGGGCAAGGCCCTCGTCGACGGGTTGAAGAAGGCGGGCGCGGCCGTCAGCGAGGCCGCGAAGTTCAAGCCGTGGGAGAACGACCGGCGGGCCGACTTCGTGCGCAACGAGATCCGGCAGGCGGGTGGCGGCATCACGGGGGAGGCGCTGAGCCTGCTGCTGGAGGCGGTCGGGGCCGACCTGCGCGAGCTCGCCGCGGCCGCGTCGCAGCTGGTCAGCGACTCGGGCGGGCAGGTCGACGCCGACTCCGTGCGGCGCTTCCACCGTGGGCGCGCCGACGTCACGGGGTTCGCGGTGGCCGAGAAGGCGGTGTCGGGCGACCGCGCGGGCGCGCTGGAGGCGTTGCGGTACGCCCTGGACACGGGCGTGCCCCACGTCCTCGTCGCCGACGCCCTCGCCGACGCGGTGCGCACCATCGCCCGGGTGTCGGCCGCCGGTCGGGGAGACCCGGGCGCGCTGGCGAGCCGGCTGAAGATGCCGCCGTTCAAGGTGAAGAAGGCGATGGGGCAGGCGCGCGGCTGGGACGCCCCCGGGCTGACGCGCGCGATGGCGCTGGTCGCGGACGTGAACGCGGACGTCAAGGGGGTCGCCGCCGACGCGTCGTACGCCCTCGAACGCGCCACGTCCGAACTCGCGGGACTCGCCGGGCAGGCGCGCCGGCGCTGACCCCGCCGCGAGTGGTCAGCCAGGCAGGTCGGGAGACTCGCTGACCTGCGTCACGTGCCACTCACGACGAAGTCGCCCCGGAACGACGAAACGGGCGCCCCCGGGATGGGGACGCCCGTCGTCGGGAAGGACCTCAGGCCGGGGTCTTGCCGGCCTTCGCGTCGACCGTGAAGGCAGCCGCGCGGTGCGCCATGCGCGACTTCTTGTTCGCGGCCTGGTTCTTGTGGATGACGCCCTTGCTCACGGCCTTGTCGAGCAGGCGCGCGGCGTGGCGGCGACGCTCGTCGGCGGCGGTGGCGTCGCCGGACTCGACGGTCTCGCGGTAGCGGCGGATGGCCGTCTTGATCTCGGACTTGACCGCCTTGTTGCGCTGGCGGGCTTCCTCGTTCTTGCGGTTACGCTTGACCTGCTGCTTGATGTTCGCCACGGGGCTTTCGAACCTCTTGATCGCTGGGGTGTCTTCGTGCGGGCGCGCAACAGGCGTCCAGCCCGCACGGCGCAGTGGGTTCCAGGTTACCAACGGCCCTCGCCGACGATGACCGTCGGGGTGTCGTGGGACGATGGAGCTCGACCGACCGAAGACCGAAAGGCGAGACCTCGTTGACCGAGACCACCACCCAGCAGTCGACCAAGACCCCTGGCCGACCGGGCACCGTGGGCTACGCCGACGAGACGTTCACGCCCCCGGACCGGATCCGCAACTTCTGCATCATCGCGCACATCGACCACGGGAAGTCCACGCTGGCCGACCGGATGCTGCAGCTGACGGGCGTCCTGGGCGACCGGGCGTACCGCGCGCAGTACCTCGACCGCATGGACATCGAGCGCGAGCGCGGCATCACCATCAAGGCGCAGAACGTGCGCCTGCCGTGGTGCGCCGCCGGTCCCGACGGCGAGCTGCGCGACCACGTGCTGCACCTCATCGACACCCCGGGCCACGTCGACTTCACCTACGAGGTCAGCCGCTCGCTCGCCGCCTGCGAGGGCGCGATCCTGCTGGTGGACGCCGCGCAGGGCATCGAGGCGCAGACGCTCGCGAACCTCTACCTCGCGCTCGACCACGACCTGGAGATCATCCCGGTCCTCAACAAGATCGACCTGCCGGCCGCGGAGCCCGAGAAGTACGCCGCCGAGATCGCGCACCTCATCGGCTGCGAGCCCGAGGACGTGCTGCGCATCAGCGCGAAGACCGGGGACGGCGTCGCGGCGGTGCTCGACGAGGTCGTGCGGCGGGTCCCGGCCCCGGTCGGCGACGCCGACGCCCCCGCCCGCGCGATGATCTTCGACTCGGTCTACGACACCTACCGCGGCGTCGTCACCTACATCCGCGTCGTCGACGGCAAGATCACCCCGCGCGAGCGCATCCGCATGATGAGCACGAACGCGGTGCACGAGCTGCTCGAGGTCGGGATCATCTCGCCGGACCAGAAGCCCTCGCAGGGCCTCGGGGTCGGCGAGGTCGGCTACCTCATGACCGGCGTGAAGGACGTGCGCCAGTCCCGCGTCGGCGACACGGTCACCACCGAGCGCAAGGGCGCCGGCGAGTCGCTCGGCGGCTACCAGGACCCGCAGCCCATGGTGTTCTCCGGGCTCTATCCCATCGACGGCAGCGACTACCCGCTGCTGCGCGACGCGCTGGACAAGCTGCGCCTCAACGACGCCGCCCTGTCCTACGAGCCCGAGACGTCGGCGGCGCTGGGCTTCGGCTTCCGCTGCGGCTTCCTCGGCCTGCTGCACCTCGAGATCACCCGCGACCGGCTCGAGCGCGAGTACGGCCTCGACCTCATCTCCACCGCGCCGAACACCGTCTACCGGGTCGAGCTCGACGACGGCGGCGAGGTCGAGGTGACCAACCCGGCCGAGTGGCCGGAGGGCAAGGTCAAGGCGGTCTTCGAGCCGGTCACCAAGGTCTCGGTGCTCGCGCCGGCCGACTTCGTGGGCGCGATCATGGAGCTCTGCCAGTCGCGGCGCGGCTCGCTCGAGGGCATGGACTACCTGTCCGACAGCCGGGTCGAGCTGCGCTACTCGATGCCGCTCGCCGAGATCATCTTCGACTTCTTCGACGTGCTGAAGTCCAAGACCCGCGGCTACGCCTCGCTGAACTACGAGCCCGCGGGGGAGCAGCCGGCCGACCTGGTCAAGGTCGACATCCTGCTGCAGGGCGAGCCGGTGGACGCGTTCTCCGCGGTCGTGCACAAGGACGCCGCGTACGCCTACGGCAACTCGATGGCCGGGAAGCTGCGCGAGCTCATCCCGCGCCAGCAGTTCGAGGTGCCGATCCAGGCGGCGATCGGCTCACGCATCATCGCCCGGGAGACGATCCGCGCGATCCGCAAGGACGTGCTCTCCAAGTGCTACGGCGGCGACATCACGCGGAAGCGCAAGCTGCTGGAGAAGCAGAAGGAGGGCAAGAAGCGGATGAAGACGATCGGGCGGGTCGACGTCCCGCAGGAGGCCTTCGTCGCCGCGCTGTCCACCGACCAGAACGCCGTCGACAAGGCCAAGTCCGGCAAGAAGTGACGTACGACCTGCCGTCGGGAAGGCCCTTCCCGACGGCGGGTCGGGGCGGCTCGCGTACGATGGTCATGTAGGTGCCGAGCTGTCGGCCTGGGATGGACCGCGCGTGTGACGGGTCCGCGGACAGCTCTCACCGTCCGACGAACCCCTCCCTGAAAGAGATCTGTGACCCACGCTGCTGTCCTGTCCGACTCCGACCTCCCGCTGGACCCCTTCCTCGACGAGTCCGACGACTCGTCGGCCGACGACGCCGTGAACGGCTTCGTCACCCTCGGCCTCGACGACCGGGTGGTCTCCACCCTGGTCGAGTCCGGCTTCCACACGCCGACGCCGATCCAGGCCGAGACGATCCCGCTGCTCCTCGAGGGCCGCGACGTCCTCGGGCTGGCGCAGACCGGCACCGGCAAGACGGCGGCCTTCGCGCTGCCGCTGCTCTCGCGCCTCGACGCGAGCGTGCGCGCCCCGCAGGCGCTGATCCTCACCCCCACCCGTGAGCTCGCGATCCAGGTGGCCGAGGCCATCGAGTCGTTCGCCGCGGCGCTGCCGCACGTCCACGTGGTGCAGCTCTACGGCGGCGCCCCCTACGGCCCGCAGCTCTCGGCGCTGCGCCGGGGTGCGCAGATCGTCGTGGGGACGCCCGGTCGCGTCGCCGACCACCTCGAGAAGGGCACCCTCGACCTCACCGACGTCGGGTACTTCGTGCTCGACGAGGCCGACGAGATGCTCAACATGGGCTTCCTCGAGGAGGTCGAGAACATCTTCGGCCTGCTCCCGGCCGACCGTCAGGTGGCGCTGTTCTCCGCCACCATGCCGACGGCGATCCGCGAGGTCAGCCGCAAGCACCTGAATGCGCCCGCCGAGGTGTCGATCAAGGGCAAGACGACCACGGCGGCCAACACCCGGCAGCGCTACGTCGTCGTGCCGGAGCGGCAGAAGGCCGACGCCCTCGCCCGCATCCTGCAGGTCGAGGACTTCGACGCCGCCCTCGTCTTCGTGCGCACCCGCCAGAACACCACCGACGTGACCGAGGCGCTGAACCGCCGTGGGTTCTCGTCGGTCGCGATCTCGGGCGACCTGTCGCAGGTCCAGCGCGAGAAGACGATCGCCGACCTGCGCTCCGGGAAGATCGACGTGCTGGTCGCCACCGACGTCGCCGCCCGCGGGCTCGACGTCGAGCGGATCAGCCTCGTCGTCAACCACGACCTGCCGACCGACCCCGAGTCCTACGTGCACCGCATCGGTCGCACCGGGCGCGCGGGTCGTTCCGGCGACGCGATCTCGTTCGTCACCCGCGGCCAGATCCGGCTGATGCGGGCGATCGAGAACACCACCCGCCAGAAGGCGGAGGAGATGTCGGTGCCGGGCACCGACGAGGTCAACGCCCGCCGGCGGGCCCGGTTCGCCGAGAAGATCACGGCGACCCTCTCGGGCCACGACGACGGCGGCGACCCGATCGCGGTGTTCCGTCGCGTCATCGACGAGTACGTCGCCGAGCACGACGTGGACCCCGTCGAGCTGGCCGCGGCGCTGGCCAAGATGGTCCAGGGCGGCAAGCCGCTGCTGGTCGACGAGCTGCCCACGCCCCCCGCCCGCGGGGACAAGCGTGGTCGTGACGACAAGCCGGGGCGGGGCCAGGGCAAGCGCCCGACCACGGTCTCGTCGTGGAACGTCGGGTCCGCGACCGACACGTACCGCATCGAGGTCGGTCACAACCAGCGCGTGAAGCCCGGCGCCATCGTGGGGGCCATCGCCAACGAGGCCGGGCTCGATTCCGCGCACATCGGGCACATCGACATCCGCACCGACCACACGCTGGTCGAGCTGCCCGCCGACGTGCCCGGACCCGTCGTCAAGAAGCTCCAGCGGGCCCGCGTCGCCGGGCGTCCGATGGGCCTGCGCCGTGCCTCCGAGGCCGGCGGATCGGCGCCCGCGCCGCGTCCGGAGAAGCGCGGCCCGCGTCGGGACCGCCCGACCCGCTAGTCCGCACCGACCCGGAGGGCCCCGTCGCACATCGCGACGGGGCTCTTCGTCGTCCCGGGTGTGGCGCCGTCCTGACGATGAGCGTCAGCGGTGGGCCACGGCTGACATCAGCCCACGAGACCGCGCCACATCGGGTGGCCGCGACCCGGTCCCGCGCCTACCGTCGGATGACATGACGCGTTCGGTCGTGATCGTCGGTGGCGGACCACGCGGGACCGGGGTGCTGGAACGTCTCGTCGCCGGCGCGCCCGGCGCGGGGGTCGACGCCGAGCATCCGCTCGACGTCCACCTCGTCGACCCGTACCCCGCCGGCTCCGGCCGGATCTGGCGCACGGCGCAGTCCGAGCTGCTGTGGATGAACTCCATGGCGGCGGACGTGACGATGTGGACCGACGACTCGGTCACGTGCACCGGCCCGATCGTCCCCGGCCCGAGCCTCATCGAGTGGGCCGAGGAGGTCCGGGACGCGCACGCGGAGCCCGAGGGCCGCGTCGGCGAGGAGATCCGGTCGCTGACCGGCGCCACGTTCCCCACCCGGCAGCTGCAGAGCCACTACCTCGCGGACGTCCTCGACCGCGTCCTCGCCTCCGCCCCCGACGGCGTCCGCGTCCACGTCCACCAGCAGCGCGCGGCGGGCCTCGTCGACGGCGACCTGCGTCGGGTCCGGCTCGAGGACGGTGACGTGCTCCACGCGGACGCCGTCGTCCTCGCCTCCGGCCACCTCGACGCCGCCCCGACCGACGACGAGGCCGCCCTGCTGCGCTGCTCGCAGCGCCTCGGGCTGCGCTACTTCGCGCCCGAGCAGACGTCGGACTCGGAGCTGGACACGATCCCGCCGGGGGAGACCGTGCTCGCGCGCGGGATGGGCCTCGCGTTCATCGACCTCATGGTCCTGCTCTTCGAGGGTCGCGGCGGCCGTTTCGAGGAGGACCCGGAGGGTCCCGACGACGGGTCCGGGCGCGGTCGCCTGGTCTACGTCCCGTCGGGCCGCGAGGTGTCGCTGCACGTCGGCTCCGGCCGGGGCGTGCCGTACCACGCGAAGACCGAGTACACGCTGATCGGACCGCGCCCGCCGCTGCCGCGGTTCTTCGGGCCGGACCAGGTCGACGAGCTCGCGGCCCGGCAGGGCGGGGTGAGCCTGCGCAAGGACGCGTGGCCGCTCATCGCCAAGGAGGCAGGCTGGGGCTGGTACCACGAGCTCTTCCACGGCCACCCCGACCGCGTCGTCGGCGACTGGGACACCTTCGCCGCGGCCTACGCCGAGGTGGACTGGTACTCGGTGGAGCGGGAGCGGCTCGTCGAGCACCACGTGCCGGACGAGGCCGACCGGCTCGACTTCGAGCAGCTCGACCGGCCGCTCGACGGGCTGCGGACCGACCCCGACACGCTGCATAAGTTCCTGCGGACCTACATCAGCGACGACCTCGCGCGACACGTCGACCCGACGCACACCGAGGAGCTGGGCGCCTTCACGGCGATCCTGAGCGCCTACATGCAGTCGGTCGAGCTCACCAGCCGTGGCGCGCTCACCGCGAAGTCGCGGGCCCGCGACCTGGGCTGGTGGCAGAACCTGTTCTCGTCGCTCGCGAGCGGGCCGCCCGGGCCGCGGCTGCGTCAGCTGCTCGCGCTCAACCGGGCCGGGTTCGTGACGTTCCTGGGGTCGGGCGTGTCGGTGGAGATCGACGAGAGCACGCCGTCGTTCGTGGCCACCGGCGCGGCGCTGGACGCGCCGCCGACCCGGGCCACGACGTTCGTCGACGCCCGGCTCGCCTCACCCAGCGTGCGCCGCAGCTCCGACCCGATGCTGCGCTCGCTGATGCGGGCCGGACTCGTCGACGAGGAGACGCTGAGCTGGAACGCCTGCTCGCGCGGCGACGACTACTCCGGCGTCGTCGAGCACTCCACGGGTCTCGTCCCCGTGGACCCCGCCGACCACCGGGTGCTCACCGGCCCCGAGCAGGAGCCGCACCCGCGGCTGTTCGCGATCGGGCCGCACACCACGGTGCGGCTACCGGGTGCGTTCACCCGGCCGAACACGAACAGCCTCAGCTTCCGCGCGAACGACGCGGTCGCTCAGGCGCTCTTGGCGATCACCGCGGACGACTGACCGGCGGAGGTCGCGTCCCGGACCCGGGCGCGCTCGCGGAGGCGCTCCAGGGTCTGGGAGAGCAGCCGCGAGACGTGCATCTGGGAGATCGAGAGCCGCTCCGCGATCTCCGACTGCGTCTTCTCGTGCACGAAGCGCAGCACGAGGATCGTGCGCTCGCGCTCGGGCAGCGTGCCGACGAGGTCCCGCACGAGGGCCCGCGACTCGACGTGCGCGAGGTCCGGGTCGTCGTGGCCGAGGACGTCGGCGACCGTCGTGTCGGTGCCCTGCGTGAGCGTCGAGTCGAGCGAGTCCGGCCGGTACGAGTGGTGCGCCGAGATCGCCTCGATGACCTCCTCGCGGTCGATCCCGAGGTGCTCGGCGAGCTCGGTGGCCGTGGGGGCGCGCCCGAGCTGCTGGCCGAGCGTCGTCGACGCGGTGCCGACCTGCAGGTAGCGGTCCTTCACCCCGCGCGGGGTGCGGATGGCCCAGGCCGAGTCGCGGAAGTGGCGGCGGACCTCGCCCATCATGGTCGGGACCGCGTAGGACAGGAAGTCGCGGCCCTGGTCCGGGTCGAACCGTCGCAGGGCGTGCAGCAGGCCGATCGCGGCGACCTGCTCGAGGTCGTCGACGGCCTCGCCGCGGCGCGAGAAGCGACGCGCGATGTTGCGGGCGACCGGCCGGAACGCGTCGGTGAGTTCGGCGGTGAGCCGGTCGCGTCGGGGGTCGTCCGCCGGCAGGGAGGCGAGTTCCTCCAGCTGCGGGGCGTACTGGTCGTAGGCACTGGTGCGCTCGGACACGGGCAGACCTCACAGACGCGCATGGATGCGGTCCGCCTGGCTGCGGTGTGAACCACGACGGGGGAGCAACAGGCCACCGGAGACGGCAGGCCCGAACCAAGACTGGTTGCTCAACCCTGGGTAATAGCCATTCCCGGAGCCCGGAAAGATCAAACATTCCCGACGACGGGTCGCGGGGGACCCGTCGTCGGGACGCGGTTCAGCGGGTGAAGACGATCTTGCCGGCGGTCTCGCCGTCGAACATGGAGCGGAAGCCGGCCTCGGCGTCGGTCATCGGCAGCTCCTGGCCGACCTCCGGGGTGATGCCGGTGGTGGCGACGAAGTCGAGCAGGTCACGCAGCTCGTCGAGGGTGCCCATGGTCGAGCCGACCAGGTTCTTCTGCAGGAAGAACATCTGCGCGAGCTCGGCGGGCGGCTGGTTGCCCGACGTGGCGCCGGAGCAGACGATCGTGCCGCCGGGCACCAGCGAGCGCACCGAGTGCTTCCAGGTGGCCTCGCCGACGGTCTCGAACACGGCCTGGACCTTGCCCGGGAGCTTGCCGTTCGACTCGAACACCTGGTGGGCGCCGAGGCGCAGCGCGAGCTCGCGCTTCTCCTCGGTGCGTCCGGTGACCCACACCTGCATGCCCGCGGCGCGGCCGAGGGCGATCAGGGCGGTGGAGACGCCGCCGGAGGCGCCCTGGACGAGCATCGTCTGGCCGCCGCGCAGGCCGGACTTGGTGAACAGCATGCGGTAGGCGGTCAGCCAGGCCGTGCCCATGACCGAGCCGGCGACGGCCGACATGCCCTCGGGGCGGGGGACGGCGTTGCGCTGCGGGACGACGACGTAGTCGGCGAAGCTGCCCTGCGCCCACTCGGTGAGCATCTTGCGCTTCGGGTCGAGGGTCTCGTCGCCCTTCCAGTCCGGGTCACCCATGAGCGAGTGCAGGACGACGGGGGTGCCGTCGTCGAGGGTGCCGGCGCCGTCGCAGCCCAGGATCATGGGGAACTGCTCGGGCTTGATGCCGACGCCGCGCAGCGTCCAGAGGTCGTGCATGTTGAGGCTGGCGGCCTCCACCTTGACCCGGACCCAGCCCTCAGGGACCTCGGGGTCGGGACGCTCACCCACGACGAGGGAGGCGAGCGGATCGTCGGCGTTGGGCTCGGACGCGTAGACGGCGAACATGCGCCGAACCTATCGGGGCGCGCCCGGGGGCGCCGGGAGACGGAGCGGCCCGGAGCCCGATCGCGGGGCCCCGGTACCGTGGCCGTCGTGCTGCACGCCGTCGCGACCTGGTGGGACGGGGTCGAGCTCTGGCTCACCCAGCTCGACTTCACGCTCCAGGTGATCATCGTCGTCGGCGTGGTGGGCCCGGCGTGCTGGGGGCTCGCCGCGCTGGTGGACACCCTCGTCGAGCGGACCGTGGCGTGGCGCCTCGCGGCGCTCGAGCGCCGCAGCGGCCCCGTCGACCGGTGAGCCGCCGCTACGCCCGGCTGTGGGTCACGGGCACCCTCATCGCCCTGATCCTGCTGGTGCTCGTCCTCCATGTGCTCCGCACGTGAGCACTAAAGGCTGCTATAGCGACCGTTAGTGCTCACGAGGGCGCAGCCCACCTGGGAGGACGCTTCTCCGCGAACGCCGCCATGCCCTCCTGCCCTTCCTCGGAGGCGAAGAACTCCGCGGAGAGCGCGAGCATGGCGTCGAAGTCGGCGGCCATGTCCTGTTCCGGGGTGCGGCGCAGCATCTCCTTGGTCGCGGCCAGCGCCGTCGGGGCGCCCAGGGCGAGCATCGCGACGTAGCGGTCCACCTCGGCGTCCAGCGCGTCCGCGTCGACCGCGGCGTTGAGGAGCCCGACGGCGGCCGCCCGGTCGGCGTCGAAGACCTCGCCCGTGAGCATGAGTTCGTGCGCGGCCCGGGGGAGCAGGCGCGGCAGCACCGGGACCGAGATGACGGCGGGCACCACGCCGATGCGCACCTCGCTGAAGGCGAAGGTCGCGCCCTTCGACCCGTCACCCGCACGCGCGGCGAGGGCGATGTCGCACGCTGCGACGAGGCCGACCCCGCCGGCGCGCGCCGGTCCGGCGAGACGCGCCACCACGGGCTTCGGCGAGGTCCACAGCAGGTGCAGGATCGCCGGGAACTCCTGCACGCCCTGGTCGCCGGACCCGGCTCCCCGGGACTCCCGCAGGTCCATGCCGGAGCAGAACACCGTGCCGGTGTGGGTCAGCACCACCACCCGGACGGCGTCGTCGGCCAGCGCGGTCTCCAGGTGCGCACGCAGTTCGCGGCGCAGCTGGGCGGAGAGCGCGTTGCGGTTGGTCGGCGAGTCCAGCGTGATCGTCGCCCGGCCGGCGGCGACGTCGAGGTGCACGAGTTCGGTCACGGGGCGGCACGCTAGCCGCCCCACCCCGGTGGCAGGAAAGCGTCGTCGCTGCCGCGCGGCGACCTCGACGCCGTCCTGCCACGAGGGCGGTGGACGTCAGCGCACCACGCCGGCGCGCATGGCGAGCGCGACCATCTGGGCGCGGTCGCCGGTGCCGAGCTTGCGCCCGATCCGCGAGAGGTGGGACTTGACGGTCAGCGCCGAGAGGCCGAGCTCCGAGCCGATCTCGGAGTTGGAGTGGCCGTCCGCGACCTGCTGGAGCACCTGGACCTCGCGCTGCGAGAGCTCGCGCGGGGCGCCGTCGACGGCCGCGATCCGGGTGCCCGTGCCGGTCGGCGAGGGGACCGGGGCGTCGGGCTCGACGACGCGGCAGACCCCGGAGTCCGACGTCAGGTACGCGAGCGCCCCGACCCCGAACGCGGCCTGCGCGGCGGTGTGGTCGTCGGGGCCGACCGCGACCGCACGCCAGCCGTCGGCCCGCAGCTCGGCGATCAGGGCGAGGGCGTCGCCCTCGACGAGCCCCAGGTCGACGACGGCGAGCTCGCACGGCGGCCCGGAGCGGGCGCGGCGGCGGGCGTCCTCGGCCGAGGACGACTCGAGGACGGTGCCGGCCCCGGCCTCGACGAGGGAGCGGGTGAGCGCGTCGCGACGACGCTCGTCGCCGTCGACGACGAGCACGGAGAGCCCGGGCGCCTCGGGGGAGCGCTGCTGGGTCGGCGCGAAGAGCGAGCCCGGCACCGCCCGCTCCGAGGAGGGGGTGCGTGCGGCCGGGATCATCGCCGGTCGGGTGTCACCCGAGGGAGCGGCAGCCTCCGGACGGACGAAGGACTGGTGGTCGATGAGCGGGAACACACCACCCCATCGGTCGTCCCTCGATCGGGCTTGACCCCACCGGTCGAGGTTTCGTCGACGGATCTTCGTGGGCTCGGTCCGCAGTCGCCCGGACACCTGCGCGTACGCGGTCGTCCACGTCACTCGAACGAGTGGATACGGCCGTGAGAGCTGTGCCACATTCCGCCGGTCGGGCGAATGTCGGACAGCCCAGGTCGATGGTTCCCGACGTGACCGAGATCACTGAGGCTGCAACGTTTGATCGCTGCTCGGGTGCTCACGGTGTTTTGACCTGCTCGTCAGGTCATGGTCAAGTCCTCCCCATGCACACCGCCCGGCGATTCGCGATGCGACGCCACGTCGACCTGCGTCTGCAGGCGAGCGCGCTGTGTGCCGTGTCGGCCGGCTGAGTTCCCCGACTCCTCTTCCCGGCCGACGCCCGACCCGGCGGCCCTCTCGCCCGTCCCGGCGGCCGCCGGACCCCTCCCCGCAGGAGAACGGCGCCCCGCGTCCGCGTGTGACGACGCGGACGCGGGACGCCGCGTGCGGGGTGGATCCGTGGTGCCCGACGTCCTCCCTGGCAGGCGTGGCGTCGAGCACCGCGTGTTCGACCCGTTCCCCGATCAGAGAGGTTCTCGCAGTGTCCCCGAAGACACCAGCGGCGCGCCGTGTCGCGCTCGGCGGACTGGCGGCGCTCGCCGCCCTCGCCGCCACCCCGGGCCTGGCCACCGCCGCCGAGCTCCCGACGCTCCCCACCACGCTGCCCACCGACGGCGTCACCGAGGGCGCCGGTCTCGGGCCGGACCCGCTCACCGCCGTCGTCGGTGGCGGGCTCTCCTCGATCCCCGGCTCCGACAGCGCCACCACCCCCGACGACCCGACGCCGGTGCCGGTCGGCGCGCAGTACGGGGCGAAGCCGGAGACCGTGCTGCTCGGCGTCCCGCTGAACGGCCTCCTGAACTCGGTGCAGCGTTCGACGGCGATCATCCCCGGCTCCGGACCGGGGGACTACGCGTGAGCGGCGGCCGGCACCGTCGCCTCCTGGACCGGCTCTCGGTCCGGGCGAAGATCGCCACCGTCGTCGGCGCGCTCGCCGTGATCGCCGGCGCCGTCGTCGTCCCCACCGCCATGACCGCGAGCGCGGACATCGTCCCGCAGCGCCAGACGATCCAGGGGTCCGACGGCAAGGACTACTGGGTGGAGAACCACGTCGACCCGTCGGCGCTGAAGGCCTCCCAGGACGCGGCGCGGGGCATCGGCACCCGCCCCGAGTACCTCGTCGTGTGGGCCGGTGACGAGAACGTCGCCGACACCGCGGTCCCGCAGGTCAAGAAGCTGCCGGGTTCGCTCGCCAAGCCCCTGGACACGGTGCGCAACGCCGCTCCGGGCCCGGACTTCATGGCCGTCATCGACGCCACGAAGGGCTCGCCGACCTACGGCAAGGTCGTCAACACCGCGACCGTCGGCCCCCTCGTGGAGAACGAGCCCCACCACATGCAGTACGCGTGGCACAAGGGCAACAAGATCTTCGCGGGAGGCCTGTTCACGGCCGCGACCTACGTCTTCGACGTCTCGAAGCTGCCGGCCCTGGGCCTGTCGGGCATCAGCCTGCCCACCCAGACCGCGTGCGGCTCGGTCCCGGACGCCTACTGGGTGACCAAGGACGGCAACGCCTACGGCACCTACATGGGCGGTCCGATCGCGCCCGGCCCGTGCCGCTACACGAACGGCGAGGTCCGCTCGGGCAACGGCTTCGCGGGCGCCCCGGGCGAGGTCGTCCGCTTCGACCCGACCGGGAAGAAGATCGTCGAGGCCCCGGCGGCCACCACCACGCCGGAGGACCCGAAGCAGTGCCTCAACCTGCCGGCGCTGTCCAACCCGACCTGCGCGAACCCGCACGGGATCCAGGTCCGCGAGGACCTGAGGACCATGGTGACCAGTGACTACGCCGAGCCGCGGACGATCATCCTCGACCCGGTCAAGGCGCCGTCGCCCAACCTGCGGCGCACCACGGTCCGCACCTGGGACATCTCCGACCCGGACCACCCCGAGGTCAGGTCGGTGAAGTACCTGCCGGTCGGCCCCCGCTCGGGCGCCGAGGACCCGCTGCACAACGAGAACCGTGCGGTCATGGAGACCACGGTGACCAACCAGCCGGGCAACAAGGGCGCGTTCGCCATGACCATGCAGGGCGGGGCGATCTACTACACGGCCGACATGACGGCCAAGGACCCGGTGTGGCGCGAGGTCTACGACCTCACCGCGGCGGTCAAGCAGATCGACCCGAAGGCGGACACCGGTTCCGGCCTCAACGGTGGCTGGCTGCAGACGAGCCCGGACGACAAGACGCTCTACCACGCGGTGATGGGTCGTCAGCCGGGTTCGCTCGGCAAGGACGACAAGGGCACGGCGGGCGGCGTCATCGCCCTCGACATCTCCAAGCTGGTCGGCGCGGGCGTGAACGCCACCTGCTCGATCGAGACGACGGCCCAGGAGACCGACCCGGGCCCCGGCTGCCCGACGTTGCGCAGCGCCCTGCCGATCAACCCGGGCGAGACCGCCGGTGGCCCGCACTGGGGCGCGCTGGACAACCTCGAGCTCGGCCAGGACGGGTTCTACCGTGAGACCGAGAACCCGACCCGCCTGTCCACCGCGAACTACTTCGTGGCCCGCACCGGCCTCGACGGCGACCACCGCGTCTGCATGGTGGACATCGCGAAGGACGGCGACATGAGCCTGGACCGGGACTTCAAGGACGAGGTCACGGGCGAGCCGTGCGTCGACTTCAACCGCGCGAACTGGCCGCACGGCCCGTTCGGCAACGCGAAGCCGCACTCCCAGCTGTTCGTGACGGCCGACGGTGACATCAAGTAGCACCCTCTCGGCTCCCGCTCCGACCCCGTCGCAGGACGGGGTCGGAGCGGGCCCGGCGCCCACCCTTCCGGGACGCCGGGTGACCCTGCTGATCGCGGGCCTGCTCGGGCTCGCGACCGTGATCGCCCTCGTCGGGCTGATCGCCACCTCCGCCACCCCCGCCGTGAGCCCGGTGGTCCTCTCCTTCGTCGGCTCCGCCGCCGGGGTCGGGCCGGTCCTCGCCCGCGTCCTGCTCGTCGTCGCCTCGGCCCTCGTGGCCGGCCCGGTGCTCGTGGGCGCGCCCCGCGTCCGGGTCGTCGCGCCGGCCGCCGGCGTCGCGATCACGGCCGCCGCCGTCACCGCCGGGATCGGCGACGCCGCCTGGTGGGCCGCCCTCGCCCATGCCGCGCTCGTCGGCGCGGTGCTCGTCCTGCGCTCCTTCCCGACGGCGGGTCGGGTCGCCTCGGTGCTGCTGACGGTGGCCGTCGCGGTCGAGATCGCGATCGTGCGCTGGGGCGCGGCGATGGTGCTCGAACTGCTCGCCGCGGTCGTGCTGGTCGTCGCGCTCGGGCTCACCGTGCGGGCCTCGCGGTACGCCGTGATCGCATCGGCGGCGGCGACCGCGCTGGGGGTCGTGCTGCTCGTCGTCGAGGGGCCGTGGACGGTGTCCGACCTGCTCGGTGGCACCGCCCGCGGGCCCGTCGTCCTGGCCCAGCTCCTGCTGCCCCTGCTGGCCGGCGCCCTGTCCCTGGCGGCGGCGCACACCTCCGGTGCCGGCAATGCGTCACTGCTGGCACCCAGTGACAGCAGCGCCCCATCGTCGGGCGGCGGGACCCCGGCCACCCACGATGTGGTGTCCCTGGCGTCCGGTGACAGCAGTGACGCATTGCCGGCACGGGGCCGCGCGACCCGTCGTCGGGAACTCGTCCGCGTGGCCGCGGGCGCCCTGGGTCTGGGCCTCGCCGCCGTCGCGGTGCTGGGCGCCCTGCCGACCTCTCCGCAGTCGCCGGAGCCCGGCCGGCTGCTGGTGCGGCCGGTGACCGTCGCGGGCCAGTCGATGGCGCTGTTCGTGGCGCCGACGGCGGGTGGACCGACGCTGATCCGACTGTCCTCGGCTCCCTCCGACGGCCCGCCGTCGCACAGCATGGGCGCCATGGGCGGGATGCACGGCGGGCACGACATGCCCGGGGCGGGCTGGTCGATCGCCGCCGGCGGGCAGGACGCCACGTTCGCGCCACGGGACGGGGCGCCCGGCCGGTGGGCGCTGCTCGACGTCCCCGCCGACACGAGGGAGCTCACGCTCACCGGTCCCGGCGGGACGGCCACCGTCCCCGTCGTCATCGGTCCGACCGGGCCCGCCGACCCCGCGGTGCTGGCCGGGCCGGACGGGCCGGAGTGCGCGGACGCGCTGCTCGGCGACCTGCTCGGCGGTGGCCGCGGGGTCGCCTGCCCGTCGACGGCGCTCTCGCCGGCCGATGCGCGGGCCCTCACGCTCGCCGTCACCGACCTGCGCGGTCGCGGTCTGCCGTCGCTGTTCCTGGTGGGCGATGACTCGCCCCGGTCGAGGGCCGCCGACGCCCTCGTGCGGGACACCGCGGCCCGGATCGGGCTGCCGGTCAGTGCCGCCCCGACGCCCGACGACGGCCTCCTGGTCACGTCCGGCTGGGCGCAGGCCCGGCGCACGCTGACCGGGACCACCGAGCAGGCGACGCGGACGCCGACGTTCACCGGCGGCGTGTTCCTCGCGCCGTGGCTGCTCACCTCCGGGGTGCTCTCCGCGGGGGCGTCGACGATGCTCCCGCTGGGCTTCACCCCGCAGGAGGCGGAGCCGCGTGGGTACGCCGCGCTGCTCACCACCATCAGCGACGACGCCGCCCCGTCGTCCTCGGGCTACCTCGCGTGGGCCCGGGAGCAGGGCCGTCCCGACGGCGACGTCCGCCTGTTCGGGGCCGCGACGATCGACGTCATGCCGGGCATGCCCGGGATGAACCACGGGGACCGCGCCGGGGCCTGGCTGCCCGGCGGCGCGCTCGTCCCGATGTCCGGACCGCTCTCGTGACCCCCGTGCAGGAGGAGACATGACCACCCTCGGCGAGGCGCCCCCACGGCGTCTCCTCGGGCGCTTCCAGACCGCGCCCGCGTTCACCCCGGCCCCGGAGGCGCCGCCCGCGAACCGGCGGGTCGTCGCGATCGGGCTGGTCGTCTGGGTCGCGCTCGCCGTCGCCGTCTGGGCCGTCGCCGGGCCGCGGATGGCCGGCGTCCTCGGACTCGGTCTCGCGCTCGGCTTCACGCTGTTCCACTCGCGCTTCGGCTTCACCGGGGCGTGGCGCCAGCTGGTCGGCGTGGGGCAGGGCGCGGCGCTGCGGGCGCACATGCTCATGCTCGCCACGGCGACGACGCTGTTCGCGGTCATCGTGCCGTTCGGCCTCACCCTGACCGGGCAGGCGAACGTCTTCCTCAACCCCGTCGGGATCCCGCTGTTCGTCGGCGCGTTCCTGTTCGGGGTCGGGATGCAGCTCGGCGGCTCGTGCGCCTCGGGCACGCTGTTCGCGGTCGGCTCCGGCCAGTCCTCGATCGTCTACACGCTCGTGGGCTTCGTCCTCGGGTCGATGCTCTCGATCGCGACGTTCACGTTCTGGACGAGGACCGTGCCCCAGGGCCCGACGGTCGACCTCGCCGCCGTGTTCGGCTTCCCGGGTGCGCTCGCGCTGTCGTTGCTGGCCATGGCCGGCATCGTCGCGCTGACGTACGTCGTGGCGAGGCGGCGCAACCCGCCGCCGGTCGACTCGCCGCCCACCGACCACGGCTGGCGGCGCGTCCTGCGCGGCTCCTGGCCGCTGTGGGTCGGCGCGCTCGTGCTCGGCGGGCTCAACGCCGCCGTGCTCGTCGTGTCCGGCGCGCCCTGGGGCGTGACGTCGGCCTTCGGCCTGTGGGGCTCGAAGATCGCCGAGCTCTTCGGCGCGAATCCGGCCTCGTGGGCGTACTTCCAGGTCCCGGCGAACGCGAAGTCGCTCGCCGGGCCGGTCCTCGCCGACCGCGTCTCGGTGCTCGACGTCGGCATCATGGCCGGCGCCCTCGTCGCCTCCGCGCTCGGCGGCGCGTTCGTCCTGCACCGCTCCATCCCGTGGAGGACGGTCGTCGCGGCCCTGCTCGGCGGCATCCTCATGGGCTACGGCGCCCGCCTCGCCGGCGGCTGCAACATCGGCGCCTACTTCTCCGGCATCGCCTCCTTCAGCCTGCACGGCTGGCTCTGGGGCCTCACCGCGATCGTCGGCACCGTCGCCGGCCTCGCCCTGCGCCCGCTCTTCGGGCTCGGCAACCCCACGCCGTCCGACTCGCGCTGCTGACGCTCCCCGACCCGGAAGGACCTCTCGTGAACACCGCATCCCGCCTCGTCGCCGGCACCCTCGGTGCCGCCGCACTCGCCGTCAGCGGCACCGGGCTCGCCTCGGCCGCCCCGACCCCGACCGACCCGCAGGGCACCGGGGGACACCTGTCCCCGGAGCCCGGCGGCACCGCCACCTACGTCCTCCCGGGCGTGGCGGCCCCCCTGCCCGACCCGACGCTCGGCGTGCCCGACGTCCTGCGCGTCGTCGTCACCCCGCTGGCCCTGCTCGCCGACGTCTCCGGCGAGAGCGGGTCGCAGGCGGGGCCGACCGGCGCCCAGGCCGGCCCCGGCTCTGCGGACGGCTGAGCCGGAGCCGTGACGACGCCCCGCCCGGGTCCCCGGATTCCCCCGCCGGCCACCCGGGCGGGGCTCGTCCCGCCCCGGCCCGCCGTCGGGAACCTCCGACCCTCCCCACGCTCGCCATCCCCCGAGGACTCACCCGTGACCGTGCTGACCCGCCCCGTCCTGCCCCGCGTCCACGACGCCGGGCGTCCCGCAAGCCTTCCCGACGGCCGGTCGGTGCCGGTCGCGCAGCTCAACAACGCCGCGACGACCCCGCCGCTGCAGGCGGTCCTCGACGCCGTCACCGCGATGCTCGGCTCCTACGGCGCGCTGCACCGGGGGGCCGGACCGCGGGCGCGGGTGACCGTCGAGCTCGTCGAGGAGGCGACCGCGGCGATCCGCCGGTTCCTCGGCGCCCCCGCCGACCACGACCTGCTGTTCACCACCAACACCAGCGCGGCGATCAACCAGCTCGCGCGGCTGCTCGAGCTCGGGCCGGACGACGTCGTCGTGACCTCGGAGATCGAGCACACCTCGAACAACCTGCCGTGGCGGCTGCAGAGCGCGGCGCGGGTCGTCGAGGTGCGGGCCGACGACACCGGGGCGCTCGACCTGGGGCACCTCGCCGAGACCCTGCACGGGCTGCGGGGGCGGGTGCGGCTGGTCGCGGTGACGGGGGCGTCGAACCTGACCGGGCACCGGCCCGACCTCGTCACGCTCGCGAGCCTCGCGCACGACGCCGGGGCGCTGCTGTTCGTCGACGCCGCGCAGCTCGCCCCGCACCGCGCGATCGACATGGCGGCCGCGGGCGTGGACGCGCTGGCGTTCTCCGCGCACAAGGTCTACGCGCCGTTCGGGCTCGGCGTGCTCGCGCTGCCGCGCACCCTGCTCGACCGCGCCCCGGTCGACCCGGGCGGTGGCTCGATCGACATGCTCGACGACGACGCGGTGCTGTGGGCCCCGCCGGGGGAGCGGCACCAGACCGGGACCTGGAACGCGACCGGGATCGTCGCGCTCGGGGCGGCGGCGACGGCCCTGCTCGACACCGGGTGGCCGGCCGTGGAGGCGCACGAGCGCGCACTCACCGCCTACCTGGTGCACCAGCTGGCGGGGACGCCCGGGGTGCGGCTCGCGGTCGAGGAGGAGTCGTACCGCACCGAGGACCGGATCGGGGCCGTGCCCTTCCACGTCGAGGGCCGCCACCACGCGCTGGTCGCCTCGGTGCTCGAGGCCGAGCACGGGGTCGAGGTGCGCGCCGGGACGATCTGCAACCACCGGCTGGTCCGTCGGTGGGTGGGGGCGGAGGACGCCGAGCAGGCCCGGGTCGTCGCGGCGATCGCGGCGGGGGACCGGCTCGCGAGCTACGGCGTCGTCCGCGCGAGCCTCGGTCTGCAGAACACCCGCGCGGACGTCGACCGCCTGGTCGCCGGACTGACGGCGATCGCGGTCGACGGGCCGCGGCTGTCCTACCGGCCGCTGCCGGCGCAGGAGTGCTACGTGCCGGACGCCAGGGCCTGACCGCCCACCGGCTGCTCCCGGGGCGCGAGCCAGGCGTCCCCGGCCACCGCGACGCTCGGCTGGCCGTGGACGCTCACCGGCACGTCCCCGGCGACCGTGATGCGGTGCAGGCGCCGCGGCCGGTCGTCGTAGTCGTCGACCGCGTAGTGCTGCGTCGACCGGTTGTCCCACAGCGCCACGTCCCCGGGCGACCAGTGCCAGCGCACGGTGTTCTCGAGCCGGGTGATGTGGCGCTGGAAGAGGTCGATCAGGGCGCGGCCGTCGGTGGGGTTGCACCCGAGGACCTTCTGGGCGAACTGGCCGAGGACGAACACGCGCTCGTGCGTCTCGGGGTGCACCCGGACGACGGGGTGGTGGGTCCGGTACACGGTGGCCCGGAACTCCTGGTGGTAGGCGGCCGACGCGTCGGCGACCTCGACCTCGGCGTGCGCGGTGGCGTAGTCGTAGTCGTTGGTGTGCTCGGCCCACAGGTCGTCGGCGAGGGCGCGCAGCGGCTCGGGGAGCCGGGCGTAGGCGGTGGCGGTGTTGGCGAAGACGGTGTCGCCGCCGTGCGGGGGCAGGGTGACCGCGCGGAGCGTGGTGAAGGCCGGCGGCCGGTCGACGAAGGTCACGTCGGTGTGCCACGCGTTGGACTTCGTGCCGCGCCCGGAGTCGACCGGGAGCACGGCGGCCTCGTCCAGACCCCCGGTGATGGTCGGGTGGGCGCCGGTCAGCGGACCGAGCCGGCGCACGGTGCCCGCGTGGGCGGCGTCGTCGAGATGACCCTGGTCGGGCAGGAAGACGACCTTGTGCTCGAGCAGCGCGGCGCGCAGGGCCGCGACGTCGGCGTCGTCGAGATCGGGGTGCAGGCGCAGGCCCGTGATCTCCGCGCCGATCGCACCGTTGATTCGCCGGATGTGCATGTCGTTCCGTTTCCTGGGCAGCCGCCGTCGACGCTCGTGCCATTCGGCAGGGCGCTCGTGGGAATTCGTGTACGAATTCAGCGACGACAGAGTGCGGACGCGTGGCGCAGCAGGTCCACGTGCCGGCGGGAGACCAGGCCGGGCTGCAGGTGACGACGGGCGGAGGGGCTGGTCACGACGCTGCTCCTCCCGTGGGTGCCGGCTCGGCCCCCTGAATCTCGCACAGCGTCGGGCATCGGACAAGTGGTGGCCCTCGCCACCCGCGATTGCACATTCCGCGACCCGCTGCTGGGGTCGTCGACGTGCCCCGCAGAATCCGCTTCAACGCCTTCGACATGAATTGTGTCGCCCACCAGTCGCCCGGCCTGTGGCGGCACCCGGCCGACCGGTCGGCCGACTACAAGGACATCCGCTACTGGACCGGCCTCGCGCAGCTGCTCGAGCGTGGCGTGTTCGACGGCATCTTCATCGCCGACGTCCTGGGCACCTACGACGTCTACGGCGGCACCGACACGGCCGCGGTCCGGCAGGCCGCCCAGATCCCGGTCAACGACCCGATGATGCTGGTCTCGGCCATGGCCGCGGTGACCGAGCACCTCGGCTTCGGCGTCACCGCCGCGACCGGGTTCGAGCACCCGTACCCCTTCGCGCGGCGCGCCTCCACGCTGGACCACCTCACCGACGGCCGGTTCGGCTGGAACGTCGTCACCGGCTACCTGCCGGCGGCCGCCCGCGCGATGGGGGAGGCCGACCAGCTGCCCCACGACCAGCGCTACGACCACGCGGACGAGTACCTCGAGGTCCTCTACCAGCTCTGGGAGGGCTCCTGGGAGGACGACGCCGTCGTCCGTGACCCGGAGCGCGGGGTGTTCACCGACCCCGACAAGATCCACCACGTCCACCACCACGGGCGGTTCTTCGACGTCGACGGGGTGCACCTCTGCGAGCCGTCGCCGCAGCGCACGCCGGTGATCTACCAGGCGGGCGCCTCGCCGCGCGGGCAGCGCTTCGCCGCGGAGAACGCCGAGGCGATCTTCACCGGGGCGCCCACCAAGGAGGTGCTCGCCCGCACCGTCTCCGACATCCGCAAGCAGCTCGCCGAGGCGGGACGCGACCCGTACAGCGCGCGCATCTACACGATGCTCACCGTCGTCACCGACGAGACCTCGGAGGCGGCCCACGCCAAGCACGACGAACTCGCCGCGTACTCCAGCGACGAGGGCGCCCTGGTGTTCATGTCCGGCTGGATGGGCGTGGACCTCTCCCGCTACGACCTCGACGACCCCATCGGCGACGTCGAGTCCAACGCGATCCAGTCCGCCGTCGCCTCGTTCCAGCAGGCCGACCCCTCGGGCAAGGAGTGGACGGTCCGCGACATCGCCCGCTGGGGCGGCATCGGCGGCATGGGCCCGCGCGTCGTCGGGTCGCCCGCCGAGGTCGCCGACGAGCTCCAGAGCTGGGTCGAGGAGACCGACGTCGACGGGTTCAACCTGCCCTACGCAATCACGCCGGGCTCGTTCTCCGACGTCGTGGACCACCTGGTGCCGGAGCTGCAGCGCCGCGGGGTGTACCCGACGTCGTACGAGCCGGGGACCCTGCGCCACAAGCTCCTCGGCCGCGGCGACCGGCTGCCCGACGAGCACCGGGGCGCGTCCTACCGGCGCCGCTGAGGGGTCTTCCCGACGGCGGGTCCGCGTCATGATCACGTCGGTGGGACGGCCGTGGCTGTCGCAGAGATCGACATCGGCCATGGCCGCCCCGCCGATCTGATCATGGACGTGGGCGGCGCCGGTGTCAGCCGTGGCCCACCGCTGATCTTCGACGTCGACGGGGTGCACCTCTGCGAGCCGTCGCCGCAGCGCACGCCGGTGATCTACCAGGCGGACGCCTCGAGCACCACGTCGTGCCGCGTGCCGCCCAGGCCGATCGTGAGCGTCTCCGCCCGCGGCGCGTGGCCGGGCGCCGAGCAGATGAGCAGCGCCGTCCCCGGGCGGGCGCGCAGGGTGAACGCGCCCTCCGAGTCGGTGCGGGCCCGCCCGATCTGGTGGCCGCTCGCGTCGGTGGCGGTCAGGGTCGCGCCGACCGGACGGCCGTCGGCGGTGGTGACGCGGCCGGTCAGGACGGCTGCTGACGGTGCGCCGTTGCTGGCACTGGGTGCAAGCAGTGACGCATTGCTGTCACTGGACGCCGGCAACGACGCGTTCCTGTCATCGGCGTGCGACACGGTCGGCGCGGGGAGGGCCGGCCCGGCCGGGTCGCCCTCGGCCGGCTCGACCCGGTCGGCCACGTCGTCCTGCCCGTGCACGTACTTGCCGCCGCGGAAGAGCGAGGCGATCGCGCCGACCAGCGAGACCGCGATCGCGACCGCGAAGACGACCACGAGGCCGTCGTGGAAGGCGCCGGTGACGAGGTTCGGGAAGAACTGCTTGCCGACCAGCGTCGCGGCGTTGCCCGGCGGCAGCGCCCCGAGCACCTGCGGTCCGAGGATCTCGGCCATCGGGTTGTAGCCGAGGAACGCGGCGAACAGGGTGCCGACCGGCGGCAGCGCCGCGACCTGCTGGGCGACGGGCAGCGGCACGTTTTGTGCGGTCAGCCCGCCGAAGAGGGCCGCGGGCATCGACGAGGCCAGACCGGCGATGAGCATCGAGAAGAAGATGCCGATGGAGAGCGCCATGCCGGAGTTCTGCAGCGTCGACATCATGCCGCTGCCCGCACCGCGTTGGTCGGCGGGCAGCGAGTTCATGATCCCGGTCATGTTGGGGGAGATGAACAGCCCCGACCCGACGCCGTTGACGAAGAGGATGACCGCGAACCACCAGTAGTCGAAGTCCGTCGGCAGCACGAGCAGGCCGACGAACGTCAGGGCCACGATGACGAGGCCGCCGGTGGCGAACAGGCGTGCGCCGAACCGGTCGGAGAGCACGCCGGAGATCGGCGCGGAGATCAGGAAGCCGATCGTCAGCGGGAGCATGTAGATCGCCGACCAGAGCGGGGTCTGCTCGTACTCGTAGCCGTGCAGCGGGAGCCAGATGCCCTGCAGCCAGATGATGAGCATGAACTGCAGGCCACCGCGGGAGAGCGCGCTCATCAGCGTCGCGACCAGGCCCGACGTGAACGCCCGGATCCGGAACAGCTCCAGGTGGAACATCGGCTGCTCGACCTTGGTCTCGACCACGCAGAAGATCGCCAGCACGACGACGCCGCCGATGAGGCAGCCGAGGACGAACGGGTTGGTCCACCCCTCGGCGTGCCCGCCGTAGGGCTGGATCGCGTAGATGACGCCGACGAGCAACAGGATCAGCCCGACACCGAACGTCAGGTTGCCCCACCAGTCGATCCGGTGCTCACGACGCCCGGCCGGGTCGCGCAGCGTCTTGTACGCCCAGATCGTGCCGACCACGCCGAACGGGACGCTGACCCAGAACACCAGGCGCCAGTCGACCTCGGAGAGCAGGCCGCCGACCAGCAGACCGATGAACGAGCCGCCGATCGCGGCGACCGAGTTGGTGCCGATCGCGAAGCCGCGCCGCTCGGCGGGGAAGGCGTCGGTGAGGATCGCCGTCGAGTTCGCCATGAGCATCGCACCGCCGACGCCCTGCAGGACGCGGATGAGGATCAGCCACAGCGCGCCGGCGCCCCCGGAGAAGGGGTCGAGCGCGAGGGCGATCGAGGCGACCGTGAACACCGCGAAGCCGGCGTTGTAGATCTTCGCGCGCCCGTACATGTCGCCGAACCGGCCCAGCGTGACCACCAGCACCGCGGTGACCAGCATGTAGCCCATGATCATCCACAGCAGGTAGCTGATGTTGCCGGGCTCGAGCGGGTTGATGCCGATGCCCCGGAAGATCGCGGGCAGCGAGATGAGGACGATCGACGAGTTCATCGTCGCCATCAGCACGCCGAGCGTGGTGTTCGACAGGGCGAGCCACTTGTAGCCGGGGTGGTCTAGATGGGCCCGGGACGCGGGCACCGGCTCGAGGGCGGTCGAGGTCATGGGTCGTACCCCTGATCGTTAGGGCGAGCAACGACAACCGTTGCATTGTGCACCTATCGAGCGGGGACGGCATCTGTGACCTGCGTCCGACCCGGACGATGCGCGCGACCCGACACGGCAGGGTGACCCGACGTGGAGCTCCTCAGCGGTCGCCGGGTGATCGTCGACGCGGAGCGGCCACCGCTGGAGCACGCGGCGGTCCTGGTCGACGGGGGCGTGATCGTCGCGGTGGGCCCGACCGCGGAGCTCGTGGCCGCCCACCCGGACGTCGGGCACCGCGCGTTCGGAGACGCGACGGTGCTGCCGGGCCTGGTCAACGCCCACGTGCACCTGTCCTTCGACGTCACCGGCGACCCGGTCCCGCCGCTGCGCGACGGCGACCACGACGCGCTGCGGGCGACGATCCGGGCCAACGCGGCCTCGGTGCTCGCCGCGGGCATCACCACGGTCCGCGACCTCGGCGACCGGGACGGCCTCGTCGCCGCGCTCCGCGACGACGTCGCCACGGGCGCGGTGCCGGGTCCGCGCGTCCTGACGGCGGGTGCGCCGCTCACCCCGCCGGGCGGGCACTGCTGGTTCCTGGACGGCGTGGTCGAGCCCGAGGATGTGCGCGCCGCCGTCGCGGCCCGGGCCGCGGCAGGGCTCGACGTCGTGAAGGTGATGGCGAGCGGCGGGATGATGACGCCCGCGGGCCCCGGCATCGCCGACACGCAGTTCGACCTGCCCACTCTGCAGCGCGTGGTCGAGGCCGCCCGGGAGGTCGGGCTGCCGGTGGCGGTGCACGCGCACGGCACGGCGTCGATCGCGATGGCCGCGCGCGCCGGCGCGGACACCATCGAGCACGCCGGCTGGTACGCCCCCGGCGGGGGACGCGACCCCGACGACGCGGTGGCGGAGCTGGTCGCGGCGAGCGGCGCGGTCACGGTCCCGACGAAGTTCCGCGGCTGGCCGGAGTGGCCCGACCGCGCGGAGGCGCGCGAGCGGCAGCGGTGGGCCGACGCGCACGGCATCCCGGTGCTGGTCGGGAACGACGCCGGCGCGGGACAGGGCCGCTTCGACGACCTCCACGAGGCCATGACCTGGTACGTCGAGGTCGGGTGGACGCCCGCGCAGGTGCTCGCGGCCGCGACGTGCCGCTCGGCCGACCGCCTCGGGCTCGGGGACGTCACGGGACGTCTCGTCCCGGGGCTCGCGGCGGACGTGATCGTCGTGGACGGGGACCCGCTGGCGGACATCTCCGCGCTCCGGTCCCTGCGGCTCGTGCATCCCGCTGATCGCCGGGGATGATGCGCCCGCATCGAGGTCGATCCGACGGAGGAGAACCAGTGCAGCTGTTCGACCTGACCGGCAAGGTCGCCGTGGTGACCGGCGGGACCCGCGGCATCGGACTGATGATCGCCCGCGGCCTGCTCGACGCCGGGGCCCGCGTGTACATCAGCTCGCGCAAGGCCGCCGCCGGCGACGACGCGGTGCGCGAGCTCTCCCCGCACGGCGAGGTCGTGTCGATCCCCGCCGACGTCTCGACCGAGGGGCAGTGCAAGCACCTCGCGGCGCTCGTGGGGGAGCGGGAGTCCGCCGTGCACGTGCTGGTCAACAACGCCGGCGCCACCTGGGGCGCGCCGCTCGAGGAGTTCCCGGCCGAGGCGTGGGACAAGGTCCTCGACCTCAACCTCAAGGCTCCGTTCTTCCTGACGAGGGCCTTCCTCCCGCTCCTCGAGGCCTCCGGCTCCGCGGAGTGGACCGCCTCGGTGATCAACGTCGGCAGCATCGACGGCCTGCGGGTCACCGACCTCCCGACGTACCCGTACTCGGCCTCCAAGGCCGGCGTCCACCAGCTGACCCGGGTCCTCGCCGCCGAGCTCGGGGCGCGGAACATCCGCGTCAACGCGATCGCCCCGGGACCGTTCGAGTCGAAGATGATGGCCCAGACGCTCGCGGAGCGCGGCGACGAGATCGCGGCACGCTCGGTGCTCGGCCGGATCGGGCAGCCCGACGACATGGCGGGCGCGGCGGTGTTCCTCGCCTCGCGCGCCTCGGCGTACGTCACCGGGACGGTGCTCGCCGTCGACGGGGGCATCTGGGCGGCGCACTGAGGAGGTGGGCTCCGCTCCCGTGGGTACTTCCGTGCCCGCGCGCGGATTCGTACCGACGGGCCGGAGGCACCCCCGCGCCGTGACCGACACACGCCTCGAAGCGTCCCGCGTCGTCGACGCCCGTCCCGACCAGGTCTTCGCGCTCCTGACGACGCCCGACCGGCACTCCGAGCTCGACGCCTCCGGCACCGTGCGCGGGTCGCGGACCCACCGTCCGGTCACGGGCGTCGGCGACGTCTTCGAGATGGACATGCACGGCCGCGACATGGGCGACTACGTGGTCGACAACCACGTCGTGACCTTCGAGCCCGACGCCGAGATCGCCTGGGCGCCCGCGACCCACGGCGGCGACCGCGGCGGGCAGGTGTGGGGCTACCGGCTGGAGGCGTGCAACGGCGGTGGGAGCACGCGGGTCACGCACACCTACGACTGGTCGGGCGTGACCCTGGAGCGGCTGCTGCCCTACCTGCCCGTGGTCGATGCGGACGGGCTGGCGGCGACGCTGGACCGGGTCGCCGCGGCGGTGGAGCAACAGCCGGCCTGACGTCGACCGCGAGGGGGACACGAGGCAGGGCCGCCGGGAGGCCGGGTGTGCCCTTCGCGACGACGGCGGGCTCCCGGAACGGGTCCACCATGGAGACCGTGACGACCGCGTACCGCGACGTGCTCGCCCGGCCGGGTCTGCGTGCGCTCTACGCGGTGGGGTTCGGCGCGCGGCTGCCCCTGACCGCCACCGGCGTGGTGCTCACGCTCCACGTGGCCGTCGGGCTCGACCGCGGGTTCGCCGCGGCGGGCCTGGTCGGCGGCGCGGTCACGTTCGGGACGGTGCTGGGAGCGCCGCTGCTCGGCCGGCTCATCGACCGGGTCGGCCTGCGCCCGGTGCTGCTGCTGTGCGGGGTGTCCGAGGCCGTCTTCTGGGGTGTCGCGCCCGCGCTCGACGTCGGGCTCCTCGCGGCCACGGCCTTCGTCGCGGGCGTCCTCGCCCTGCCCGCGTTCCCCGTCGTCCGGCAGTCGCTGGGCGCGGTGGTGCCCGAGGACCGGCGCCGACCGGCGTTCGCGCTGGACGCGATGTCGGCGGAGGTGTCGTTCATCGTGGGCCCGGCGCTCGGTACCGGGGCCGTGCTCGCGCTGTCGTCGACCGCGGCCCTGTGGTCGGTCGGGGCGGGCTTCGTGCTGGCCACGGCCGCGCTGTGGTGGCTCGACCCGCCGACCCGCGCCGAGGAGGAGCGCACCGACCCGCCGTCGATGCGGCACTGGCTCGGCGGACCGATGGTCACCGCCCTGGCCGGCGCGGTCGCCGCGGTCCTGCTGCTGACGGCCACCGAGCTGGCCGTCGTCGCCGCGCTCACGGCCCGCGGGGAGACCGGCTGGTTCGCCCTGGCCAACACCGTGTGGTGCCTCGCCTCGCTGGTCGGGGGCTTCGTCTACGGCGTCGCCGCGCGCCCACCGGCGCTCTCGACGTTGCTCGCCGCCCTCGCCGTCGGGACGGTCCCGGTCGCGTTCGGCGGGCCGTGGTGGCTGGTGACGCTCCTCGTGATCCCGGCGGGCGCGTTCTGCGCGCCGGCCCTGTCGTCCTCCGCGGAGGCGGTGGGGCGGCTCGCCCCGGACGCCGCCCGCGGGGTCGCGACCGGCCTGCACGGCTCGGCGATCATGCTCGGCGCCGCGCTCGCCCAACCGCTGACGGGCGTGCTGATCGACCGCGTGTCCCCGACCGCGGCCCTGCTGGCCGCCGTCGGGATCTGTCTGCTGGTGGCGGTCGTCGCCCGGGTCGGTCAGCCCGCGGGGACGGCCTCCCGGGTCCCGGAGAACACGAAGCCCTCGTAGTCGTCCGCCGCGACCTGCTCGAGGATGCGCCGGTAGCCCCGCACCCCGCCCACGTAGGGCATGAACACGCGCGGCTTCCCGGGGACCTCGGCGCCCATGTAGTACGACGCGGCCCGCGGGTAGAGGGTCGCGGCCGCCCGCTCGTTGACGTGGTCGACCCAGTCGGCCTCCGCCCGCGCCGACACCTCGACCTCCTCCGCGCCGCGCTCGGCCGCGCGGTCGACGAGCCCCGCGATCCAGTCGACGTGCGCCTCGATGGAGAGCAGGACGTTCGACAGCAGCGACGGGCTGCCCGGGCCGGCGATGACGAACAGGTTGGGGAACCCGTCGACGCCGACGCCCAGGTAGGTGCGCGGCCCCGCGTTCCAGTGCTCCCGCAGCGTCCGACCGCCGCGCCCCACGATCTCGGGCCGGAGCAGCGCTCCGGTCATGGCGTCGAACCCCGTGGCGAAGACGATGGTGTCCAGCTCGATCTCGCCCGCCGTCGTCCGGATGCCCCGCTCGGTGATCCGGTCCAGCGGGGTCTCGCGCAGGTCGACCAGGTCGACGTCCTCGCGGTTGAAGGTCTCGAAGTAGCCCGAGTCGACCGGGGGGCGCTTCGCGCCGAACGGGTAGCCGCGCGGCATCAGGCGCTCCGCCGTCGCCGGGTCGTCGACCTTCTCGGCGATCTTCGCGCGGATGAAGTCGGCGGCGGTGTCGTTCGCGGCCTCGTCGAGCATGAGGTCGTAGTAGGCGAGCAGGAACCCGAAGCCCGCCGTCGTCCACTGCTCCTCGTAGAACGCGCGGCGCTCGTGGTCGGAGACCTCGGTCGCGGACTGCTTGTTGGGCCGGAAACCCAGGCCCGACGGCGACCGGCGGGCCCGCTCACGGCGGTCGCGGTACCCGGCCTTCACCTCGGCGTCGTGCTCGTCGGAGATCGGCGCGTTGTTCGCGGGGACGGAGAAGTTCGGGGTGCGCTGGAAGACCGTCAGGTGGTCGACCTGGCGGGCGAGGACGGGGATGAGCTGCGTGCCCGACGACCCGGTGCCGATGACCCCGACCCGCTGCCCCGAGAGGTCGACGTCGTCGTGCGGCCAGGCCCCGGTGTGCAGGATGCGGCCGCGGAAGTCCGCCTGGCCCTCGAGCTCGGGCTGCTTGGTCACCGACAGCTGGCCCGTGGCCATGACGAGGTACCGGGCGGACCAGTCGCCCCGGTCGGTCTCCACGTGCCAGCGGTGGGCGTCCTCGTCGTAGGTCGCCCGCGTCATCCGGGTGGAGAGGTGGACGTCGCGGCGGAGGTCGAACCGCTCGGCCACGTGGTCGACGTAGCGGAGGATCTCGGGCTGCGTGGCGTAGCGCTCGCTCCAGCGCCACTCCTGCTCGAGGTCCGGGGAGAAGGACAGCGAGTAGTCGTAGCTCTCGACGTCGCAGCGCGCTCCGGGATAGCGGTTGACGTACCAGACGCCGCCCAGGCCGTCGTTGGCCTCCACGACCGCGACGTCGAGCCCGCGCTCCCGGAAGGTGTGCAGGGTGCGGAGCCCGGCGAAGCCGGCGCCCACCACGAGCATGTCGACCTGGCGCATGGGCCGAGGTTAGGTCGGTGCCCGGACGTCGTCAACGAAAGTGTTGACGACGCGCACGGGACCTCAACGACCGGACCACCGCGGCGTGCGCTTCTCGGCGAACGCCCGCGCCCCCTCCCGGGCGTCCTCCGTGGCCTTGATCGCGGCCAGTTCCGATTCCTGGCGGTCCCACGCCTCGGCGACGGGCAGATCGGCGGCTGCGAGCACCCGCTTCGTCGCGGCCAGGGCGAGCGGCGCGTTCCGGGCGATCCGCGTGGCGAGATCCACGGCGGCCGCCGCGGCCGTCCCGGGGTCGACGAGCCGGTTCACCAGTCCCCAGCGGTGGGCGTCGGCGGCGCCGAACCGGTCCCCGGTGAGTGTCAGCTCCGTCGCGACCGAGCGCGGGACCCGGTGTGGGAGCCGCAGCAGCCCGCCGGACCCGGCGATCAGGCCGAGGCCCACCTCCGGCAACCCGAACACGGCGTCGGAGGCCGCCACCACGAGGTCGCACGCCAGCACCAGCTCGCACCCGCCGGCCAGGGCGAACCCCTCGACCGCGGCGATCAGCGGTTTCGCGGGCGGCGCCTGGGTGAGTCCACCGAACCCACGGCCGGGGACCTCGGGGGCGTCACCGTCGAGGAAGGCGCGCAGGTCCATCCCGCTGCAGAACGTCCCGCCGGCCCCGGTGAGCACGCCGACGGCCAGCGACGGATCGGCGTCGAGCGCGTCCAGCGCCGCGGCGATCGACCGGCTCGTCGCCCCGTCGAGGGCGTTGCGCCGCTCCGGTCGGTCGAGGGTGATCAGCAGGACCCCGTCGGACGGCCGCTCCGTGCGCACCCCGGTGCTCTCCACCGCGCCAGCCTGGACATCGCCCGACCACTCGTCAACACTGCGGTTGACGACAGGGAGGTCATCCGTGGACATCCACCCGATGGGCGCGCTGATGCGGAGCTTCGTCGTGGACTGGCTCGACCGTGCGGACCCGACCGTCCCCCCGCAGATCATGGCGCCGGAGTACGCCATCGACATCGCCGGGGTGCAGATGCCGGGTCGCGACGCCTATCTCGAGGCGACCACCGGGCAGCTCGCCCGCTTCCCCGGTCTCACCGTCACCGTCCACGACGCGCTCTACACGACCGACGGCCGCGCCGCGCTGCGCTTCACCGAGCACGGTGCCTCCGCGCGCGGCGGCGCCGCGGCCTGGCGCGGCATCGGGATCTTCCGCGCCGAGCACGGCGTCCTCGTGCACAACGCCACCGAGGAGGACTACCTCGGCCGGCGCCGCCAGCTGCTCGGCGGCACCCCCGACCCGGTCGACCCGCCCATGGTCGCGCCCTGGACCGAGCCGCCGGCCGACCCCGACGACGACGCCGGGAAGGCCGTCCGCGCGTGGCTCGACGCCGGCGCGCCCACCCGACCGGGGATCACGTACGACGACGGGCGCACGCACGCCGACCTGCTCGATCACCCGTCCGTCGAGGTCGACGCGCTGATCGTCGCCGGACGACGGGTCGCGGTCCACGGCGTCGCCCGCGGAATCTATGCGGGAGGCCTTCCCGACGTCGGGTCGAGCGCCCGGGAGGTGACGCTCGGCGTCGCCGCCCTCCTCGACGTCGCCGCCGACGGGACGCTCACCGGCCACGTCGTCCGCGACCGGCTCGGCGTGCACCGGGCGCTCACCCGATGACGGCGCCCGATGTCAGCGGCGATGTCAGCGGTGGCCCACCGCGCACGTCCGACGTCAGCGGTGGGCCACCGCTGACCGCCGAGCTCGCCCCCGAGGCCGCCGACCTGCTCCGCCGGCTCGCCGAGCTCGGCCTGCGGCCCTACGCCGAGGTCGGGGTGCTCGCCGCCCGGCACGCGGTCGAGGCGTCGCGCTGGATGCAGGGGGAGAAGGTCGCCGTCGCCACCACCGACCTCCTCGTCGACGGTGCCGCCGGCCGGCTCCCCGCCCGCGTGTACCACCCCGACCCCGGCACGACGTTGCCCGTGACGGTCTGGTTCCACGGCGGCGGCTGGGTCACGGGCAGCGTCGCGAACGCCGACCGGCCGTGCCGGGCGATCGCGCGGCAGGCGCGGTCCATCGTCGTCTCGGTCGAGTACCGCCGCGCCCCCGAGACGCCGTTCCCCGGGCCGGTCGACGACGCCGAGGCCGCCACGAGCTGGGTGATCGGCCATGCGGCCGAGCTCGGGGCGGACCCGCTCCACGTCGTCGTCGCGGGCGACAGCGCGGGCGGCACCCTCGCCGCCGCGGTCGGTCGCCGGCTGCGCTCGGCCATCGCCCGGCAGGTCCTCGTCTACCCGCCCCTCGCTCCGCCCGGACCGGCCGGCTACCCCGCGCACAACGAGGGTCACCTGCTCACCCATGCCGACATGGTCTGGTTCTGGGACCACTACCTCGCCGGGCAGGCGCCCACCCCCGACGCCGCGCCCCTGCTGGGCCGGGACGTCGAGGGCCTCCCGCCCGTGAGCATCGCCGTCGCCGGCTTCGACCCCCTGCACGACGAGGGCCTCGCCTACGCCGCGCGGCTCCGCGAGGCCGGCGTCGACGTCGACCTGCGCGACTGGCCGGACATGATCCACGGCTTCCTCGGCATGGCCGGCGAGCTGCCGCAGACGGCCGGCCTGATCACGTGGGTCGCCGCAGCGATCGGGAGGAGCACGACATGAGCGTGGCCGTCATCGGAGGCGGGACGATGGGCCGCGGCATCGCCTACGTGTTCGCCGCGGCCGGTCTGCCCACCACGGTCGTCGAGCCGGACGAGGGTCGCGGGAGCGCGTTGATCGGCGAGCTCGCAGCGCGGGCGCGGACCGGTGCCGAGCGCGGCAAGCTCGACGCGGCCGTCGCCGCCCGCCTGCCCGATCTCCTCGACGTGGTGCCGGACGTGGGCGACCTCTCCACCGGCCTCGACCTCGTCGTCGAGTCCGTCCCCGAGCTGCCGGAGCTCAAGGCCGAGGTCCTGACGGCGGCGGAGGCCCGCGGGCCGCGTCTGCTCGCCTCCAACACCAGCTCGATCTCGATCGACTCCCTCGCCACGCACCTCGCCCGCCCGCACGCCTTCCTCGGCATGCACTTCTTCAACCCGGTGTGGTCGCTCCCGCTGGTCGAGGTCGTCCGTGGCCGCGCCAGCGACGAACGGGCGATCATCGCCGCCCAGGACCACGCGACGACCATCGGCAAGGAGTCCATCGTCGTCCGGGACGTCCCGGGCTTCGCCACGAGCCGCCTCGACAACATCGCCGCGTTCGAGGCGATGCGCATGGTCGAGGAGGAGGTCGCGACGGCGGAGGACATCGACAAGGCGGCCGTGCTCGCGTACGGCCATCCGATCGGCCCGCTGCGCCTCTCCGACGTCGTGGGCCTGGACGTCCGGCTCGACATCGCGCGGCACCTGTCCGGCGTCTACGGCGAGCGCTACGCGGCACCGGCGATCCTCGAACGGCTCGTCGCGCAGGGGCATCTCGGACGGAAGTCGGGACAGGGCTTCTACCGCTGGGCCGATTGACCGGTCCGGAACCCGCGTCTACCGTCAACAGTGCTGTTGAAACAGGAGGCGACATGGCCGACGGCATCGTGAAGGACGACCTGCTCCTCGACACCGACGAGCGCCGGGCGCTGCGCGAGAGCGTGGCGAAGCTCGTCGGCAGCTACGGCCGGAGCTACTTCCAGGACGTGACGAAGCGGGGCGCCCGTCCGGACGACCTGTGGCGCGACCTCGGCGAGGCGGGTTATCTCGGGGTCCACCTGCCCGAGGAGTACGGCGGCGGGGGCGGGGGCCTGACCGACCTGGCGATCGTCATCGAGGAGACCTCGGCGGCGGGGTGCCCGCTGTTCATGCTGGTCATCTCGCCGGCGATCGCGGGCTCGCTGCTCACCGCACACGCCTCGCCGGTCCAGAAGGAGCAGTGGCTCCCGGGCGTCGCCGACGGCACGAAGCGCATCGCCTTCGCGATCACCGAGCCCGACGCCGGGACGAACACCCACAACATCACGACGACCGCGCACGCCGACGGCCCCGACGCGTGGCGCATCCGCGGGCAGAAGTACTGGACCTCGGGCATCGACGACGCCGACGCCGTCATCGTCGTGGCCCGCGGTGCGGAGCCCGACGCGCGGGGTCGTCACCCGATCTCGATGTTCCTGGTCCCCACCGACGCCGAGGGCCTGAGCTTCCAGCCCATCGACTCCGCGTTGCAGATCCCGGAGAACCAGTTCACGACCTTCTTCGACGACGTCCGGGTCACCCGCGACGACCTGATCGGCGAGGAGGGTGCGGGCCTGCGCCAGGTGTTCGCGGGCCTCAACCCCGAGCGCGTCACGGCCGCCGCGCAGGCCAACGGCATCGCGCGCTTCGCGCTCGCGAGGGCGGCCCGCTACGCCACCGACCGCACCGTCTGGTCGACCCCGATCGGCGCCCACCAGGGCGTCTCGCACCCGCTCGCGAAGTGCTTCGTCGAGGTCCAGCTCGCCCGGCTGATGACGATGCACGCGGCGACGCTGACCGACGAGGGCGCGGACCCGGCGGCGACCGGCAGCGCGTCCACCGTCGCGAAGTACGCCGCAGGCGAGGCCGCGGCCGCGGCGGTCGACCAGGCGATCCAGACCCACGGCGGGAACGGGCTGTCCAACGAGTACGGCCTGTCCGACCTGTGGTTCGCCGCGCGCATGTTCCGCACGGCGCCCGTGAGCCGCGAGATGGTGCTCAACCACGTCGCCCAGCACAACCTCGGCCTGCCCAAGAGCTACTGATGACGACCGCGCTGATGGACGCCACCCTCGGCGACACGCTCAGCCGGGTCACCGCCCTGGGCGTCGACCGGCCGGCGATCACCCTCGACGACCGCACCCTCACCTTCGGCGAGCTCGACCGCCGCGCCCACCGCGTCGCGCAGGCGCTCGTCCGCGAGGGCCTGCGTCCCGGCAACCGGATGGCGGTGCTGCTCCGCAACGGTCCGGAGTACGTCGAGCTGCTGTTCGGGGCGGCCCGGGCGGGGGTCGTGCTGGTCGCCCTCAACTGGCGGCTGGCGGCTCCGGAGGTCCGCGCGATCCTCGACGACGCCGAGCCGGCGCTGCTGGTCTGCGGCCGCGACCAGCTCGGACTCGTCCCCGACGACCGGCGTCCGCTGGTCCTCGAGGACCGCTACGAGAGCTGGCTGGAGGAGGGCGCCGACGAGCCGGTCGGCCACGACGCGGCCCCCGACGACGTCGTCCTGCAGCTGTACAGCTCGGGCACCACCGGCCTGCCCAAGGGTGCCCGGCTAACGCACGCCAACCTCGCGTTCACCCCGCGCATGGGCCGCGAGTTCTACGGCATGGGACCGGACACGGTGAACCTCGTGCCCTCCCCGCTGTTCCACATCGGCGGCATCGGCTACGGGCTGACCGCGCTCGGCCAGGGCGGGCACACGATCCTGCTCTCCGACCTCACGCCCGACCACCTCGTCGCCGTGATGGAGCGGCACCGGGTCACGCACGCCTTCGCCGTGCCGGCGATCGTGGCCGCCGTCCTGGCCGCACCCGCCGTCGGGAACGCGGACCTGTCGGCGCTGCAGCGGATCGCCTACGGCGGGGCCCCGATGACCGAGGCGCTCCTGCGCCGCGCGATCGCCGTGCTGGGCTGCGGGTTCATGGCGGTCTACGGCATGACCGAGACCGCGGGCACCGTCGTGAGCATGGCTCCCGAGGAGCACGAGACGCACCGGCTCCGGTCCGTCGGCCGCCCGCTGCCGTGGCTGGAGATCCGGTTGGTCGACCCGGTCAGCGGCGACGACGTCGGGGTCGGCGGGGTGGGGGAGATCCTCGTGCGGTCCGGGCAGAACACGCCGGGCTACTGGCACCGCGACGACCCCACGACGGACGCCGACGGCTGGCTGCGCACCGGCGACGCCGCCTACCGCGACGCCGAGGGCTACCTGTACCTGCACGACCGCATCAAGGACCTGATCATCTCCGGCGGCGAGAACGTCTACCCGGCCGAGGTGGAGAACGCGCTGGCCGCGAACCCGGCGGTCGGGGACGTCGCGGTGATCGGCGTCCCGTCGCAGCGGTGGGGCGAGACGGTGAAGGCGGTCGTCGTGCCGGCCTACGGCACCACGCTGGACGTCGACGAGGTGCTCGCCGACGTCCGCACGCGCCTCGCCCGCTACAAGTGCCCGACGTCGATCGACGTGGTGGCGGCCCTGCCGCGCAACGCGGCTGGCAAGGTACTCAAGCGCGAGCTCCGCGCGCCCTACTGGCGCTGAGCGGACGGGACGGCGGGAGGTCGGATGGCGGCACGGGACGAGCCGAGTGCCATATCCCGACGACGGGCCGCGGCGCTCGACGAGGGCGGCGCGGCCTACCAGCAGCGGCGGGCCGCGATCGTCCGCGCGGCCGGGGACGTGTTCAAGCGGCACGGGTTCCGCGGCACCAAGATCGGCGACATCGCCGAGGCCGTGGGCATGGACCGGGCGACGATCTACTACTACGTCGGCGGCAAGGAGGAGCTCTTCCACACCGCCGTCGGCGACGCGGTGGAGCGCAACTGCCTGCGCGCCGAGGAGATCCTCGCCGCCGGCGGCTCACCGCCCGAGAAGCTGCGGACGCTGATCACCGAGCTGATGGTGTCCTACGCCGACAACTACCCCTACCTGTACCTCTACATCCAGGAGGACCTCGGCGCCCTGGCGCCGCGGTCGCAGTGGGGCCGCACGATGGCCCGCTACAACAAGCGGTACGAGAACGTGCTCGTCGCGATCGTCGAGGACGGCCTGGCCGACGGCAGCTTCCACGCGAGCACGCAGCCGTGGGTGGTCGCCTACGGGATCCTCGGGATGGTGGCGTGGTCGAACCGGTGGTTCAACCCGGAGACCTCGACCGTCCCGGCCGCCGAGATCGGCGCCGCCTACGCGCACACCGTGCTGGGCGGACTGCTGCACACGCGGTCCTGACCCCTCACCCCCGGGCGCGGGGCGCCGCGGTCCGCAGGTCGACGTCGCGGGTCTCGCGGAAGCAGAACACGCAGACCAGCAGGCTGACCAGCGCCGCGACGCTCGCGTAGGCGGCGACCGACAGGACCGTGCCCGTCGCCGCGACGAGCGCGGTGCCGACCAGGGGAGCGGTCCCGCCGAACAGCCCGTACGAGACGTTGAAGCCGATGCCGCTCGCGGTCGCGCGGACCCTCGTCGGGAAGAGCTCCGGGATCAGCACCGTGACCACCGCCGAGTTCAGCGACACCGGGATCATGAACAGCAGCTGCGCGGTCAGGGCGCCGCCGAAGGTCCCGTCGTCGGCGATCGTGTAGGCGATCGCCGGGAGCACCACGTAGATCACCGCCGCCGTCAGGTGCACCGGCTTCCGGCCGACCACGTCGACGAGCAGGCCGGTGAGAGGCAACGTCACCAGCAGCGCGCCGGTCGCGATCAGGCTGGTGGCGAAGGCGGCGTCGGAGTCGAGCCCGACGTCGTTGATGAGGTGCTGCGGCAGGTAGGTGATGACGCTGTAGGAGGACACCGATCCGCCGACCGTCATCCCGACGTAGAGCAGGATCGCCCGCCACTGGGTCCGCAGCGTCGTCCGGAACGGCGTGGCCTCGACCGCGCCCTGCTCGCGCCGGAACCGCTCGAACTCCGGGCTCTCCTCGACGGCGAGCCGGAGCACCAGACCGAGCGCGCAGAGCGGGATCGCGACGAGGAACGGGATGCGCCAGCCCCACGTGGCGAGCTGCTCCGCGGACAGCGTCGCCGTCAGCAGCGTCGCCATCGCCGCGCCCGACATCAGCCCGAGGTAGACCCCGAGCGACGCGAAGCTCGCGAAGAACCCCCGCCGGTGGGCCGGGGCGTGCTCGACCATGAACCCGACGGCGCCGGAGTACTCGCCACCCGCGGCCAGTCCCTGCAGCATCCGCAGCACGAGCAGCAGCACCGGTGCGGCGATGCCGGCGCTCGCGTACGTCGGGAGGGCCCCGATCAGGCCGGTGAACACGCCGATCAGCAGCACCGTGAGCGAGAGCATCGCCCGCCGCCCGAGGCGGTCGCCGACGACGCCGAACAGCGCCCCGCCGAGCGGCCGCATGATGAACGAGATCGCGTAGATGCCGTACGTCGCGAGGAGCCCGGCCACGGGGTTCTCGTCGGGGAAGAACAACGGGGCGAGGATCGGCGCGAGGTAGCCGTAGACGCCGAAGTCGTACTGCTCGACGTAGTTCCCGATGCTGCTCGCCAGCACGGCCCGCCGGGACGGCTTCCCGACGGCCGGTGTGGCCGGGTCGGTGCTGATGCTCACGAAGGATCAGGGTGAAGCCCCCGTGAGGAGCGTGCACGGTCAGATGCTGTCGCCGTAGACCTTCTCGACGGTCATCGTCATGAGCACCCGGCGGTCCGCGACCATGGTGGCGCGGTACTCGTCCCAGTCCGGGTGCTCGCCGGCGGCGGCGCGGTAGTAGGCGACGAGTGCCTCGACCTCCGGGCCGCGCGGGTCGGTGCCCGGCCCGACGAGCGTGACCGGGCCCTCCGCGGTGGCCCACGAGCGACCGTCGGGCGCGGTCACCTCCACCGCCGCGCGCGGGTCACGGCGCAGGTTGGCCGTCTTCGCGCGGCCCTCGGTCATCGAGACCTGGAGCGTGCCGGCGTCGGGGTCGTAGAACGGCTGGACGGGGGAGAGCTGGGGGAGCCCGTCGCGCTTCAGCGTGGCGAGCACCCCGAGGCGGGCGGCGGCGAGAAGGGCACGGTGGGCGCGCTGGTCGGCCATGCCCCGATCATCCCGGTTCGCCGCGGCGCTTGCGGTGGATCACCCACCCCAGGTCGACCAGGCAGATCACCCCGATGACGACGAAGGCGACGACTGCCCACGTCAGGCCCAGCCACGCCATCACGACGACGCCCGCCACGCAGGAGAGCACGCCGAAGGCGGCGAGGACGGCCCGCAGGGTGAGGGCCGAGTAGGCCGGGGCGGCGCCGCCGAAGCCCCCGAGGGGATCGTGGTGGTCCGGAAGGCCGCGTTCGTAGTCCGCACGCGTGCGTTGCTGTCGTGCCATCGGCGGGGATTGCCGGTGGAACGGGGTGCGCACGCGTGTCGTCGCCCGCGATCGGGCAGCCCTGCGAGCTATGAGCAGGATCGACCGTGAACGCTGCGACACGCTCGTCATGGCCGCCCTCGAGGCGTCGCCGCGGACCGGCGAGGAGATCCTCGATCACCTCGCACGCACGGCCCGCCGGACGCCCCGACCGTCGGTGCGCCAGCTGTGGACCTCGCTGCACCGGCTCGAACGCAACCGTCTGCTGCGGCGCGTCGTCGGCGACCGCCGCCGGTTCCGCCTCACCGACACCGGGCTGCGGGTGCTGCACGCCCGGGTCGCGGCGGTGCAGGCGTACGGCTCGGCGCTGGAGCTGGCCACGGCGACCTGACGTCGGGCGGCGGTTGCGGGCGCGCACGACTCGCGACGGGTGGGTCCGGCGCAGAGGCCGAGCGGCACCCGAGGGTGGCGGTCGGATCAGGTGGGCGACCACCGTCGCACCTTGTCGCGGGCTCTCGCGGTCGGCGGCGCATGGTGTCGTGGGAATTAAGCGCGACAAGGTCGGCGGGTGTCGGCAGAAGCCCGCGACAGGGCGCGGCAGGCCGACGGCGCACCGGCCGGCGCCGGGCTACGCCACGCGCACCGACCTGTCGTCGAGAACCTCGGACGGCGGACCGGAGCGTGCGATCCGCCCGTCCTGCAGGACCACCACGGTGTCGGCCACCTCGCGCGCGAAGGCGATCTCGTGCGTCACCACGACCATCGTCGTGCCGCCCGCGGCGAGGTCGCGCAGCACCTCGAGCACCTCGCCGACCAGGGCGGGGTCGAGGGCGGAGGTCGGCTCGTCGAAGAGCATGAGCGTCGGTTCCATCGCCAGCGCCCGGGCGATCGCCACGCGCTGCTGCTGGCCGCCCGAGAGCTGGCGCGGATAGGCGTCCTCGCGTCCCGCGAGCCCGACGCGGGCCAGCAGGGCGCGGCCCCGCTCGAGGGCCTCCCGCCGCGGCACGCCGAGCACGCCGATCGGCGCCTCGACGACGTTCGCCAGCGCCGTCATGTGCCCGAAGAGCTGGAACTGCTGGAACACCATGCCGATCCGCCGACGCTGCGCCGCGATCGTGCGCTCCGGCAGCTCGCGCAGCACGTCCCCGTCCCGGCGGTACGCGACGAGCGACCCGTCGACCTCGATCGTCCCGGCGTCCGGGGTCTCGAGGTGGTTGATGCAGCGCAGCAGGGTCGACTTGCCCGACCCGCTGGGCCCGACGAGCACCGTCACCGACCCGGCCTCGACGTCGAGGTCCACGCCGT
Source organism: Actinomycetospora soli (assembly GCF_021026295.1). Taxonomy (GTDB): domain Bacteria; phylum Actinomycetota; class Actinomycetes; order Mycobacteriales; family Pseudonocardiaceae; genus Actinomycetospora; species Actinomycetospora soli. The sequence continues at coordinate 281,334 of NZ_JAJNDA010000003.1, read as the reverse complement.
CGAGCACGGTCGTCCCGGCGAACGCCTTCGTCAGGCCCCGGATCTCCAGCAGGCTCACGAGAACCACCTCCGCAGTCGCTGCAGGGGCGTGGGCGGCAGCGTCCGCTCCGCGCCGCGCGCGTAGTACCGCTCCACGTAGTACTGCCCGACGGACAGGATCGACGTCAGGATCACGTACCAGACCGTCGCCACCAGCAGCAGCGGGATGATCTCGTAGGTGCGGTTGTAGATCGTCTGCACCGAGTACAGCAGGTCGGTCACCGCGATCACGGAGACGATCGACGTGCCCTTCAGCGTGCCGATCACCATGTTGCCGGTGGCCGGGATGATCGAGCGCATCGCCTGCGGCAGCACGATCCGGCGCAGCACGCGGGCGCGGGTCATGCCGAGCGAGACGGCCGCCTCGGACTGCCCGGCGTCGACCGACAGGATGCCGCCGCGCACGATCTCCGCGGCGTAGGCGGCCTCGTGCAGGATCAGCCCGAGCAGGGCCGCGACGAGCACGCTGACGAGGTTCACCGACTCGACCGAGAAGAACGTCGGACCGAACGGGATCCCCAGCGAGAGCTGCGGGTACAGGGCGCCGACGTTGTACCAGAACAGCAGCTGCACGAGCAGCGGCGTCGACCGGAACAACCACACGTAGGCCCAGCTCACCGACGAGAGCACCGGGTTGCCCGACAGGCGCATCGCCGCGAGCCCGATCCCCAGCAGGAAGCCGACGACGGTGGTCGCGAGCGTGAGCAGCAGCGTCGTCGCCAACCCGCGCAGCACCGAGGGCGTGAGGACGTACTGCGCGACGGTGCCCCAGCCGAAGGCCGGGTTCAGCGCGACCGAGCGCAGCGCCCACACGACGAGCACGAGCACGACGACGGCCCACACCCAGCGGCCGACGTGGCGGGAGCCGACGGTGCGCGGTGGGGACGGCGACGGTGCTTCGGGGGCGATGAGGGACGTCATCGGGTCACTCCGGACACGAGAGGATCATGGGAGGTGCCGGCGTCCCTCAACGCAGACGTCGCGACGGTACGTCGGCGACACGGACCGCGTCGAGTCGGGCGCGCGCCGTCACACCGAGCTTGACCACGTCGGGTCCGGGTGGTTCTGTCGCTTCCATGGCACCCGGCGTCACGCTCGTCTCGCGTGAGCACGTCGACCTGTGCCGCTGCTGGTCCGCCGCCTGTCGCTGAGCCGCCGCCCGGCCGCCGTCGCAGCGGACCCACCCCTCGTCGCAGTGCGCTGCGTCGGGTCCCCCTGCGGCACTCCCGACAGGACCACCCCCATGCCCCGTGCCGTGCTCGCGGCCGTGCTCGCCCTCGTCGGCGTGCTGCTCGCCGGCTGCGCGTCCCCGCTCGACGACGCCGACGCCGGCGTCCCGCGCGAGGACCTCACCTCGTCGATCACCGTCGACCCGGCGGCCCGGCAGCTGCTGCCCGCCGCGGTCGCGCAGGACGGCGTGCTCTCGGTCGGGGCGAGCGTGTCGGCGCCGCCGTCCGCCTTCCACCTCGCCGACGGTGTGACGACGACGGGTCAGGACATCGACATGACCGAGGCGGTCGCCCGGACCCTCGGCCTGCGCGTGCAGCGCACCGAGTCGACCTTCGACGGCATCGTCCCCGGCCTGACCAGCGGGAAGTTCGACGTCGGCACCGGCAACTTCGCGGTGACCGAGGCGCGCAAGAAGCAGGTCAGCTTCGTGACCTACATCAACGACGGCCAGGGCTTCGCCGTCCGCGCCGACGACCCGCAGCCGCCGATCACCGATCTCGTCCAGCTGTGCGGGCGCACGGTCTCGGTGCTCACCGGCTCCACCTTCGAGTCCACCCTCGGGAAGGCCCAGCCGCGATGTCGCCAGGCGGGTCGACCGGCCATCGAGGTCCGCAGCTACCCCGACGGCGCGACGACGGGTCTCGCACTCGCCCAGCGGCGCGCCGACGTCACGATGAGCACGATCAACGGCCTGCGCTACCTCGTCGACCAGCAGCCCCGGCTGCGGTTCGTCAACGAGTTCCGCCGGCTCGACGTCGGGTTCGCCCTGGCGAAGGACTCCCCGCTGATCCCGGCCGTGCAGGCCGCCGTCACGCGCCTCATGGCCGACGGCACCTACGCCCGGATCCTCGCCAAGTGGGGCACCTCGCCGTCCGCGCTGCGCACCTCCCTGGTCGACCCGCCCGAACCGGCCTGACCCCTCCTCCCACGTCCGAGCACCAGGAGACACCTGTGCCGTTCACCCCCCGTGGCGCCGCGGTCGCCACGTTCCTCACCCATCTCGACGCGGTCGTCCAGCGCGAGGTCTCGGCGGTCGACGCCGGCGCCGGACGCTGGGAGATCGAGGCCGAGCGGATCGCCGCCGAGGTGGCGGGCTCGCTCGCGCTGCTGCGCACCGAGCTGCAGCGCCACCGCACCGCGTTCGCCGACTGAGTCCGGTGACCTGTCCGGTGGAACAGGTCCGTGGGGGTCACCCGCATCACGTCGGTGGCCTCCACGGATCGGTCATGGCAGGCTTTCCTCCCGTGACCGCAGCAGCCGACGTGCGTCTCGTGGCCCGCCGCCACGTGGACTACGGCCGCGTCTACAGCTGCGCCTGTCTGTCCTCCTGATCCACCTGCGTCACCCGCCGTCACCCCGATGACGGCGGGTCGGACGCGGGTGCTGCGCGCCGGACATCCGCCCGCCCGACCCCGCACACCGCGCGGGGCCCCCTCAGGAGAACCACACCCCGTGACCCGTCATCGCCGGCGCACCCTGCCCGCCGTCGTCATCGCCCTCGTCGTCGGTGCGCTCGCCCTCGCCGGCTGCTCCCGCGCCGAGGAGTCCACGAGCACCCCCGCCGCGGACGCCGGGCCCGCGCCCGAGCTGCGCCTCGGGTACTTCCCGAACATCACCCACGCCGGCGCGCTGATCGGGGTGCAGAACGGTCTGTTCGCCCAGCAGCTGGGGCAGACGAAGCTCTCGACGCAGACCTTCAACGCCGGGCCGGAGGAGACGAGCGCGCTCTTCGGCAACTCGATCGACATCGGGTTCATCGGGTCGGGCCCGGCGATCAACGCCTACAAGCAGAACCCCGAGGGCGTCCGCATCATCGCCGGGGCGACCTCCGGCGGCGCCCAGCTCGTCGTCCGGCCGGGCATCACCAGCCCGCAGCAGCTGCTCGGCCGGAAGATCGCCACCCCGCAGCTCGCGAACACGCAGGACATCGCGCTCAAGAAGTGGCTGAAGGACAACAACCTGCCGACCGGCACGGGCCCCGGCGCCGTCGAGGTCGTCAACATCGACAACGCCCGCGCGCTCGACGCCTACCGCACGGGTCAGCTCGACGGCGGGTGGCTGCCCGAACCGTTCGCCTCGCGTTTCGTGCTCGAGGGCGGCGCCACGCCGCTGCTCGACGAGAAGACGCTGTGGCCGAACGGGCAGTTCCCGACGACGGTCGTCATCGCCCGCACCGACTACGTGCAGCAGCACCCGAGCACGGTCGCCGCGTTCCTCAAGGGCCTCGTCGTCGCGGAGGACCTCGCGCGGACCGACCCGAACGCCGCGAAGGCCGCCGCGAACGCCGGGCTCGGGGCGGCGGGCAGCAAGCCGCTCGCGCAGAACGTGCTCGACCGCGCGTGGAGCGACGTGTCGCTGAACCCCGACCCGCTCGCGTCGACGTTCCCGGTGCTCGCGCAGAACGCCGTCACCGCCGGGACCGCGCAGTCCGCCACCGACGTCAAGGGCCTCTTCGCCCTCGGCCCGCTCAACGAGGCACTCCAGGCCGCCGGCCGACCGACCGTCGACCCGGCCGGGCTCGACACCAAGTAAGTCCGGAGGGACTCCCACCATGACCGCCACGCTCGAGCGCCACGCCCCGGAACCGCGCACCGGGCCGCCCGCCCTGGACGTCCGCGGCGTCTCCAAGGTCTTCGGGACGGGACAGGACGCCGTCGTCGCCCTCGACGGGGTCGACCTGTCGGTCGCGCCGGGGGAGTTCGTCTGCCTCCTCGGCGCCTCGGGCTGTGGCAAGTCGACGCTGCTCAACCTCGTCGCGGGCCTCGACCGGCCCACCAGCGGCACGGTCGAGACGACGTCGGCGCGGCCCGCGGTGATGTTCCAGGAGGCGGCCCTGCTGCCGTGGTTGGACGCGGGCCGCAACGTCGAGCTGCCGCTGCGCCTCGCCGGGATCGGCCGGGCGCAGCGGCGGGAGCGCGCGCAGGAGCTGCTCGCGCTCGTGCGTCTGGAGGGCCAGGCGGACAAGCGCCCGCACGAGCTCTCCGGCGGCATGCGGCAGCGCGTCGCCCTGGCCCGGGCCCTCGCCGCGGCAACCGGCCTGGGCGGGGAGGGGAAGAGCCGTGAGGAGGCGGGCGTCCTGCTCATGGACGAGCCGTTCGGGGCGCTCGACGCGATCACCCGCGACGTGCTGCAGGCCGAGCTGCTGCGCGTCTGGGAGGCGACCGGCACCACGGTGCTGTTCGTGACCCACGACGTGCGGGAGTCCGTCCGCCTCGCGGAGCGCGTCGTGCTGCTGTCCTCGCGGCCCGGTCGGGTGGTCCGGGAGTGGGCCACGTCGACCGACACCGACGCCGAGGAACTGCACGGCGACATCACCGGTGAGCTGCGCGAGGTGATCTCCGCGCATGGCCGCTGAGAGCACGACGGCCACCGACGAGGAGCGCCCGGGACCGACCGACGACGCGATCGACGTCGGACGGGGTCTCGACGCCCTCGACACCCCGACCGAGCAGCGGACCCCGCTGTGGAAGCGCTTCCTGACGGGGGTCGTCCCGCCGATCGTCGCGGTGGTCCTGTTCGTCGTCGTCTGGCAGATCCTGTGGGCGTCGGCGATCTGGCCCGAGTTCAAGCTGCCCTCGCCCGAGGCCGTGTTCGGCACGATCGGCCAGGACTTCGCCGAGGGCCGGGCGTTCGACATCATCTGGACGTCGATCAGCCGCGCCGTGCTCGGCTTCCTGCTGGCCGTCGTCGTCGCGACCCCGCTCGGGCTGCTGGTGGCCACCGTGCCGCTGGTCCGCTCCGCGATCGGCCCGATCCTCACCGGGTTGCAGAGCCTGCCGTCGGTCGCCTGGGTGCCCGCGGCCGTCCTGTGGTTCGGGCTGACCGACGCGACGATCTACTTCGTCGTGCTCATGGGCGCGGTGCCCTCGATCGCGAACGGCCTGGTGTCGGGCATCGACCAGGTGCCGCCGCTGCTGCCGCGGGTCGGGTTCGCCATGGGCGCCTCCCGCTCGCAGTCCGCCCGGCTGATCATGCTGCCCGCGGCCCTGCCCGGGTTCCTCGGCGGCCTCAAGCAGGGCTGGGCGTTCTCGTGGCGCTCGCTCATGGCCGCGGAGATCATCGCGACGTCGCCGAGCCTCGGGTTCGGTCTGGGCGCCTACCTCAACGAGGGGCAGTCGCTCTCCGACATGCCCTCGGTGATGGCGGCGATCCTGCTGATCCTCATCGTGGGGATCGGGGTCGAGCTGCTGTTCTTCCGGCCGGCCGAGCTCCGGGTCCTGCGGGCCCGCGGCCTCGCGACGGGACCCTGAGACGTGGGTCTGACCCGGCGGCGGCACGTGGACCACGGGCGGGTGGACAGCGCGCTCTGTCGCTGACGGCACCCGTGTGTCCGTCCGCGAACCAGGAGCCGCCATGTCGTCCGGTCCTGCCGTCCACCCGTCCTCCGTCCCCTGCGCCGGGGGCGCCACCGTCTGGTTGACCGGCCTGCCCAGCGCCGGCAAGTCGACCGTCGCCGCCGGCCTCGCCGACCGGCTGCGCACCGGGCGGTGCGGCGTCGAGGTGCTCGACGGCGACGTCATCCGCACGAACCTCTCCAAGGGGCTCGGCTACAGCCGCGAGGACCGGGCCGTCAACATCCGGCGCATCGGGTTCGTCTCGGGCCTGCTGGCGCGCAACGGCGTCATCGTCCTGGTGGCGTCGATCGCGCCCCACGCCGACGTCCGCGCGCAGGTCCGCGGCGACCACGAGGCGCTCGGCGTGCCCTACGTCGAGGTGCACCTCTCGACGCCGGTGGAGGTGACCTCGGAGCGGGACGTGAAGGGGCTCTACGCCCGGCACCGCGCCGGCGAGATCACGGGGCTGACCGGCGTCGACGACGTCTACGAGGTCCCCGAGCGCCCCGACGTCGTCCTCCCCACGCACGAGCAGACGGTCGACGAGTCGGTCACCGCCCTGCTCGAGCACCTCGTCCGCCGCGGGATCCTGGCGCGCGAACCCGACCGCCTGACGAAGGAGTCCGCGTGAGCCACCTCGACCCGACCGGCGCCCCGCTGCCCGACGGCACCGCGGCCGCCGTCGTCGTCCCCCCGCCCGACGGGCGTCCCGGCACGTGGGCGGGCGCCCCGAGCGCCCTGCGCCACGACGGCGCGGTGTACCTCGCCTACCGGCTGCGCCGCCCGGAGGGGGAGGGCCGCGGGTACGCGAACGTCGTGGCCCGCTCGACCGACGGGGTCGACTTCGAGGTGCTCGCGATCATCGAGAAGGAGCGCTTCGACGCCGAGTCACTGGAGCGCCCGGCGCTCGTCGTCACGCCGGCCGGCCGTTGGCGGCTGTACATCAGCTGCGCGACCCCCGGCACCAAGCACTGGTGGGTGGAGCTGCTCGAGGCCGACACACCCGAGGGTCTCGCGGGCGCGCCGTCGGTGACGGTGCTGCCCGGGTCCGCCGAGCTCGCCGTGAAGGACCCGGTGGTGCAGTCGCACGGCGGGCAGTGGCACCTGTGGGCGTCGGTCCACCCGCTCGACGATCCCGACGCCACCGACCGCATGACCACCGAGTACGCCACCAGCCCGGACGGCGTCGCCTGGACCTGGCAGGGCACCGCGCTCGCGCCGCGGCCGGGGGAGTGGGACGCGCGCGGGGTCCGCATCAGCACCGTCGTCGACCTCGGGGATCACCTCGTCGCCCTCTACGACGGCCGCGCGACCGCCGGGGAGAACTGGGAGGAGCGGACGGGGGTCGCCACGGCCCTTCCCGACGGCGGGTTCGGGCGCTTCCGCGCCGAGGGTTCCGGTCCCGCGGCGGAGTCACCCGTCGTCGGGAAGGGCCTGCGCTACGTGCACGCGCTGCCCCTGCCCGGTGGGGAGTACCGCCTCTACTACGAGGTCACCCGGCCCGACGGCGCGCACGAGCTGCGGACCGAGACGGTCCCCGCCCTGGTGGGAGCCACCTAGTGGCCCTCCCGGACTTCCTGCTCGTGGGCGCCCCGAAGTGCGGCACGTCCGCGCTGCACAAGGCGCTGCAGGGGCATCCGCAGCTGTTCCTGCCCGAGGTGAAGGAACCGAAGTTCTTCCTCACCGACGGCCCACCGCCGACCGGCGGGGGAGGCCCGGGCGACGTGCCCACGTGGGGTGAGCACGTGTGGCGGCGGGCGGACTACGAGGCACTCTTCGCCCCCGCCCCGCCCGGGTCGCTCACCGGCGAGGGCACCGTGTTCTACCTCTACGACACCGAGGCCCAGCGGCGCATCCACGACCTGGTCCCGCGGGCGAAGCTCGTCGCGGTGCTGCGCGACCCCGTGGAGCGGGCGCACTCGAACTGGTCGCACCTGCGCGAGGCGGGCCTCGAACCGGAGGCCGACTTCCTCACGGCGTGCCGCCTCGAGGAGGAGCGCCGCGCCGGGGGCTGGGCGCACTTCTGGCACTACGTCGCGCAGGGCCGGTACGGGGAACAGGTGGAGCACCTGCTGGGGCTGTTCCCGCCGGAGCAGGTCCTGCTCCTGCGCTACCGCGCGCTGCGGGACTCGCCGACCTGCACGGCCGACCGCGTGTGCGCGTTCCTCGGCGTGGAGACCGGCGTGGTGCGCGGGGTGCCGCGCCATCACGTGCGCCCCGACGTCCACGGCCGCTCGTCGGGCCTCGACCCGGAGGAGCGCGCGGCGGCCCTGCCGTGGTTCGCCGACGACGTCGCGCGGCTGGAGGAGATCACCGGCTGGGACCTCGACGACTGGCGGCGCTAGTGGGCGACGTCCGGTGGTTGCTCGCCCGGGAGCGCACGAGGCTGTCGCGGATGCGGTTCTCGCTCGGGTTCTCGCTCACCGCGATCGCGCTCGCGGTCCTGGTCCCGCCGCAGGTGCCGACCCTGCTCGTCGTCGTCCCCGGGGTGCTCTGCGCCCTCGCGGGCCTGGTCGCCGCCCTCGCCTCCTTCCGGTCCTGACGACGGGTCCTGGTGGACCGGGCCGCGGCCGCTATAGCGTGGTGATCCACTCACCCGCAGGAGGAACCACCGTGCCGCGTCCGTACGCCAGTGGAGTCGTCGCCGCCCCGGTCGAGAAGGTCTGGGCCCAGCTGCGCGCGTTCAACGACCTGCCCTCGTGGCACCCGGCCCTGAGCCACAGCGAGCTCGTCGAGGGCGTCGACGGCCAGGTCGGAGCGGTGCGGCGACTGACCATGGCCGCCGGCGGGGACCCCTTCGACGAGCGGCTGATCACGCTCGACGACACGATCCGCAGCCTCACCTACACGTTCGCCGGGGCGAACCCGTTCGGGGTGCGTCGCTACCTGTCGACGGTGCGGGTCTGCCCGGTCACCGACACCGGCGAGACCTTCGTGGAGTGGTTCGCCGAGTACGACGCCGACGCCGCCCAGGAGGAGGAGCTGAACCGGACCTTCGCCGAGGGCGTGTTCGCCACCGGCATCCGGGAGCTGCGCGAGAAGCTCACCTGAGCGCTCCCCAGGAGCGGGCGCCCGCCCCGGGCAAGATCCGGACGTGCGGGGCGAAGTGATCGCACAGCGATCACATCGCTCCGCCGGACAGGATCTTGTCGATGAGTGGGGGCCCAGCGAGGTGCGTGCGGGCCGTGGCGCGGGGCCTGAGGTTCACACGGGCGGCCTCGGCGCGTCGCCGGGACGACGAACGGGCCGCCCGTCACGGTCGATCGTGTCGGACGGCCCGTTCGCGTACGGATCAGACCGTCGCGGTCGCCTCGACGCGGGTCCAGTTGTTCTCGAACTCCAGGCCGCTGCGCTTGAACAGCTGCGTCACCGGGCAGCGGCGCTCGGTCTCGGAGACCAGCCGGGCGAACTGCTCCTCCGTCGCGTCGGTCTCGATCGTCGCGCGCACCTCGACCCGGTCGAAGTTGGCGTTGCCCTCGGCGCCGCCCACGAGGACGGCGGTGTCGAGGTCACCGACGATGTCGAAGTTCCAGCTCGTCACCGTGATCCCCAGGTCCTTCGCGACGAGGCTGCCGGTGACCTGGTTGCACGAGGTGAGGGCGCCGAGCGCGTAGAACAGCGGGCTCGGGGCCGAGTCCTGGCCGCCGAAGGCGGGGTAGGCGTCGGTGTGGAAGACGTGGCCGCCCTCGCCGCCGGCGGTGAGGGTCTGGTAGACGCCGGTGCCCTCGCCGTGGACGGCGAACGGGACGACGGTCTCCTTGGGCTTGATGGCCATGCTGATGTCTCTCCTGGAGGGTTCGGACGAGTCCCGGCCCGGACGCGGACCGGGTGCTGGAGGCGCGCGCCGACTCCGGGACGTACGCGCGCGGGGGACGGCGGGTTCGACCGCCGGGGTGTGACGCGCTCAGACGAGCGCGGCGGCGGGGCGACAGCCCATCGCCGGGACGCGACACAGGTCGACGTGCAGACGGCGCACGAGATCCTGGGCCACGGGGCCCATTCAACCCGGTGTGCACAACCGATGTCGAGACCGACGCGGGTCCGTCACAGCGCTGGACGCCGCCTCCGCACCGGAAGGAGCGGATTCGGACGCCCAGGCCCCGGATCCGCGACCTCCGTGCAGGGCCCGGCCAGGAGGTCACCGCAGCAGCGGCAGCACGCCCTCGCCGAACTGGTAGGCCTCCTCGAGGTGCGGATAGCCCGACATCACGAACTCGTCGATACCGAGCTCGTGGTACTCCGCGATCCGCTCGGCGACCTGCTCGTGGCTCCCGACGAGGGCCGTGCCCGCGCCGCCGCGGACCAGCCCGATCCCGGCCCACAGGTTGGGGCTGATCTCCAGCGAGTCGGTGGACCCGCCGTGCAGGGCGAGCATCCGCTGCTGGCCGACCGACTGGCTGGTCCGCAGCGTGGCCTGCGCGCGTTCGATCGCCGCCGGGTCGAGGGCGTCCAGCAGGCGTTGCGCCTGCGCCCACGCCTCCTCGGCGGTGTCGCGGCTGATCACGTGCAGGCGGATGCCGAACCGGATCTGGCGCTCGAGCTCGTCGGCGAGCTTGCGGACGCGACCGATCTTCTCGGCGACGCCGGCCGGGGGTTCGCCCCAGGTCAGGTAGACGTCCGCGTGCCGGGCCGCGACGGGCAGCGCGGCGTCGGAGGACCCGCCGAAGTAGATCGGCGGCGTCGGGTCCGGCGGGGCGTAGGTCGACGCACCGACGACGCGGTACTGCCCCCCGGAGAAGTCGAAGGGTTCCGCGCCCCACGCTCCCCGCAGCACCGTCAGGAACTCGTCGGTCCGGGCGTAGCGGGCGTCGTGGTCGGCCCAGTCGCCGAAGCGCTGCTGCTCGACCGCGTCGCCGCCGGTGACGATGTTGAGCATCAGTCGGCCGTCGGAGATGCGCTGGTAGGTCGAGGCCTGCTGCGCGGCGAGGGTGGGCGAGATGACGCCGGGCCGGAAGGCGACGAGGTAGCGCAGTCGGCGGGTCTCGCGGAGCAGGGCCGCCGTCGTGATCCAGGCGTCCTCGCAGAACGACCCCGTGGGCGTGAGCACCCCGACGTAGCCGAGGTGCTCGGCGGCCCGCGCGACCTGCGCGAGGTAGTCGATGTCGGCGCCGCGCGAGGCGTCGCCGATGTCGCCGCGGTCGGCGTGGCGGCGCGCGACGATGCCGCGCGCGTCACCGGAGGTCGGCAGGAACCAGTGGGGAACGATCATGGTGTGCGCTGCGCGCAGGTGAGCAGAAAAGGTCGCTATAACGACCGAAAGTGCTCACGTGGGCGTAGCCCACCCCCTCTCGGACTCGTATCGGCGGTCGATCACGTCGGCGAAGCGGACCCGGCCGGGGATCACCCCGGCGTCGGAGAACGCGTCCGCCAGGTCCTGCTGGGAAGCGACGAGCTTCTCGTCCATCGGCACGGGCAGGTCGGGACCGCGGTCCGTGGCCGTCGTCGTCACGGCGAGCGGCAGCTTCGTCTCCGCACTCCACGACTGCGCCCGCTCCGGTCGGTTCGCGTCGCAGAAGCGCATGGCGGCGTCGACCCGGCGGAGGTAGTCGCCGAGGGCGGCCTGGGTGCGCGGGTCGGCCAGCGTCTGGTTGCCCGCCACCTGGAACGAGTACCCGTTGGCGGTGCCGGTCCCGTCGACGAGCACGCGCGCGCCGGTCTCGAGCTGGGCCTGCGCGGTGTACGGGTCCCACACCGCCCAGGCGTCGATCTGCCCCTGCTTGAAGGCACCGTAGGCGTCGGCGGGCTGCAGGAACGTGGTGTCGACGTCGTCGATCGTCATCCCCGCCGCGCGTAGCGACAGCAGCAGCTGGCCGTGCGCGGAGGTGCCCTTCCCGACGGCGATGCGCTTGTCACGCAGGTCCTCGACCCGCCGCAGCGGCGAGTCGCGCGGTGCGAGGATCGCGTCGCTGACGACGTTGCCCTGGGCTGCGGCCACGAGCTGGACGCGGGCCTTCGCGGCCGCCGCGAAGATCACCGGGGTGTTCCCGACGTAGCCCACGTCGATCGCCCCGGCCCGGGCTGCCTCGATGAGGGGCGGCCCGGCGCTGAAGGTGGTCCACTCGATGCGGTACGGCAGGCCCGCGAGCGCGTTCGCCGCCTCGAGCTGGGACTGGATGCCGCCCTTCTGGTCGCCGACCCGCAGCACGACGCCCGTCGGGTCGGCCGGCGGCTGCACCGGCGGGCGCGAGATCGGCACCGACGAGCACCCGGCGAGGGCGACCGCCGAGCCGACGCCGAGCAGGAACGCCCTACGCCGCATCGTCGACCACCCCGAGCTCGGCCAGCACCGTCGACCGCAACGCGCCGGTGTCCCGACGCGGCCGCGGTCCCGGCGCGTGGTCGGCGACGATCCGGCCCCCGTCGAGGACGAGCACGCGGTCGGCGAGGGCGATCGCCTCGTCGACGTCGTGGGTGACGAGGAGGATCCCGGGCTGGTGGCGCCCCCACAGGTCGAGCACCAGGTCGTGCATCGCGATCCGGGTCAGGGCGTCCAGGGCGCCGAACGGCTCGTCGAGCAGCAGCAGCTCCGGTTCCCGGACCAGGGCCCGTGCCAGCGACGCGCGCTGCGCCTCGCCGCCCGACAGCGTGAGCGGCCACGCCTCGGCGCGCTCGGCCAGCCCGACCTCGGCGAGCGTGCGGTCCACGTCGGCCCCGGTGGGCAGCCCCAGTGCGACGTTCTCCCGCACGCTGCGCCACGGCAGCAGGCGCGGTTCCTGGAACGCAACCGCCACCGACCCCGGGACCGCCACCGACCCGACGTCGGGAACGTCGAGGCCCGCGAGCACCCGCAGCAGCGTCGACTTGCCCGACCCGCTGCGCCCGAGCAGCGCGACGAACTCCCCGGCGCCGACGGTGACGTCGAGACCGTCGAGCACCCGCCGTCCGGCGAACTCCCGGACCAGCCCCGTGACCTCCGCGGCGCTCATCCGCGCCACCGCAGCGCGCGCTTCTCGACGCGGCGCACCAGGGCGTCCGTGCCGAGCCCGAGCAGCGCGTAGACGACGAGCCCGACCACGATCACGTCGGTCCGCAGGAACTCGCGGGCGTCCATGATCAGGTAGCCGAGCCCGGAGTCGGCCGAGACCGTCTCGGCGACGACCAGCGACAGCCATGCGATGCCGAGCGAGAGACGCAGGCCGGTCAGCGCGGAGGGCAGGGCGCCCGGGATGACGACGTGGCGCAGCACCTCGCGGCGGTCGAACCCGGAGACCTGCGCCATCTCGAGCAGCTTCGGGTCCACACCCCGCACGCCGGCGTGCACGTTCAGGTAGATCGGGAACAGCACGCCGAGCGCGACGAGCAGGATCTTCGGTGTCTCCTGCACCCCGAACCACAGGATGAACAGCGGGACCAGCGCCAGGTGCGGCAGCGTCCGCAGCATCTGCACAGGCGGGTCGATCAGCAGGCCGCCCCAGCGGGAGAGCCCGGACCAGATGCCGAGGGCCACGCCGAGGACCGCGCCGAGGACGAACCCGACGATCACCCGCACCAGGGAGACCAGCAGGCCCTCGGGCAGCTCGCCGGACACCGTGACGTCCCACGCCGCCTGCACCACGCGCAGCGGGGAGGCGAGTTCGTCCTCGGCGAGCAGGCCGGTCGTCGACGCGAGCTGCCAGATCACGAGGATCGCGATCGGCGAGATCCAGCGCTTCCAGGCGTCGGATTCTCGACGTCGGGCCACGGGCGGCTTCCCGACGGCGGGTGTGGAGGCGCGCGCGGGCGCGCCCGGGAGGGTGGTGGACACACGGGCTCCTGGGGTGGGCGGCGACGGTCGGCGTGTCCTACCGACAGGTCGTCGCGTCGAGGCGCATGAGGTCCACGTGGCGTCGCCACGTCAGGAGCCAGCCCCGGAGCATCCCCCGATCGTGCGGAACCGGACGGGGTCCTGCAACCCGGGAGGTGCGCCGTCCGCCTGCCTCCGGCCGGGAAGACCAGCGAGCACCCTCGGTGGTCGGGCCGGGCCCGGGGCCACCGAGGGTGCTCGCTGATCATGACGAGAGCCCGGCTCCACCTGGGGTGGGGCCGGGCTCCGGTGTCGCGGGGATCAGTTGTCGGTGCTCTCCTGCGACGAGGTCTCGGAGGCGCTCTCCGTCGAGCTCGACCCCGAGGAGCCGGCCTCGGTGCTCCCGGTGCTCCCGGTGCTCCCGGTGCTCCCGGAGGTCTCCGAGCTGCCGGTCGAGCCGGTCGAGCCGGTCGAGGAGGTGGTGGCGGGCTCCGACGTCGCCGACTTCGCGGCGCACTGCGCGGCGGGGTCGGTCACCGGCGAGACGGTGGCGGAGGTGCCGACCGGGCAGGTCGCGGTGCCCGTGGCGGCACCGGTGCCGGCCACGGCCGGAGCCGTCTCGTCGGCGCCGGGTGCGTCGGGAGCCGTCGCGGCCTCGGGAGCCGTCGCGGCCTCGAGGGCCTTCGGGTCCTTCGGCTCGTCGCCGGGCTTCGTCGCCGGCTCGGTCGCCGAGGCGGCGGCCTCCTCCTGGGCCTTCTTCGCGGCCTCCTCGGCGGCCTTCGCGACGTTCTCGTCGTTGCGGGCCTTGGACTCGGCGTTCTTGAGCTGGCTCTCGGCGGTGTCGGCCTCCTGGTCGGCCTTGGTGGCGTCGTTGCCGGCCTTGATCAGTGCCGTGGCCGCGCCGATCTGCTCCGACTTGGCCGCAGCGAGGCGGGCGTGGGCCTGGGCGACCCGGGCCGGGTTCGGCGGGAAGGCGCGCAGGGCGGCGGCGAGCTCGTTCTGCGCGGCCACGGCTGCGGTGTTCGCGGCGGTGGCCCGCTGCTCGGCCGCGGTGCGCACGCCGGCGAGCCGGTCGGCCTCCGAGCGGAACACCTTCGCGTTGATCGCCAGGTCGTCGGCCTTCGCCCGGGAGTCGGTGGCGTCCTTGCGGGCCTGCTCGGCGAGCTTCTTCGCCTCCTCGGCCTTGGCGACGAGCACCGGGTCGGGCTCGGCGGGCGTGGTCGTGGTGCCGCCGCCGGGGTTCGGCCCGGGGTGCGGCTTCGGGTCCGGCTTGCCGGCGATGACGACGACGCGGCGGTTGTCGATGCTGGTGAAGCGGTACTGCGTGATGACCTGCTGCGTCGGGGCGACGGTGATCGCGCCGGAGGTGGCGGCCCCCGGGGTGAGCGGGTTGCCGTTGAAGCACTTCACGGTGGGCTCGCCGTACGAGTTGACCAGCACCGCGGTGCCGGCGGCCAGGACGACCGGCTCCTCGACGAAGGCGCCCTCGCGGAACGGGTGGTCGGTGACGCTGGTGGCGGCGCGCAGCACGACCGGCGAGAGCGAGTCGACGAAGGCGGGGACGTCGGCGGCCTGGAGGCCGAACACGCCGCCCCAGGCGGCGAGCTTCGCGGGGTCGGCCTGCAGCTGCGCCAGGAAGGCGGCGTTGTCGCAGGCGGGCGGGGTGGTGGCGGCGTAGAGGCCGGCGGTGTCACCGCTCTGCTCGCCGGACGCGGCGACGGTGGCGACCTCGGCGTGGTCGGTGCCGAAGGGGTCGGTGGTCGGGTTCGCGCCGGCGAAGCTCGTGGCCTGGACGGCGGGGGAGGAGGCACCGGAGAGGGCGAACCAGGTGCCGGCACCGCCGACGACCAGGCCGGCCGCGACGAGCCCGGCGACGATCCTGCCCGCGATCGGCCGCTTCGGCGGCAGCGGCGCGGCGGGCGGCGGGACCGGGCCCGGGAACGGCCGGCCGGGGAAGTCCTGCGGGCCGACCTGCTGCGGACCCCGGAACTGCGGCTGGTGGGCGTGGTGGTGGACGGTGCGGGGGTCGACGTAGCTCGTCATCGCGGGGCTCCTGGTGTGTCCCGGGGCCTCGGTGACCCCGTCTCGGTGATGGGAGAAGCCTGTCGCGATCCGGGCGGCGCAACGATCGTGCGGACCCCCCGACCCGGCGGGGAGGACCCCCGGGACCGAGGGGGGCCGGCCCTACCCACGCAGCGACCGCACACCGCCGGGAGCACGATGGTGAGCATGCGCAAGCTCATTGCTCTCGAGGAGCACCTGGCCACGCCGGAGGTCGCCGAGGCGTGGCGGACCGCCCCCGGCACGGACCGGGACCGGGAGGACGTGGCGTCGATGATGGCGACGGCGGGCGAGGCGTTGCTCGACGTCGGCGAGGGGCGCATCGCGGCCATGGACGACCAGGGGATCGACGTCCAGGTCCTGTCGCTCACCGCTCCGGGCGTGCAGAACCTGGAGGCCGGGCGGGCCGTCCCGCTGGCGCGCGGGGCGAACGACGCCATCGCCGCCGCCGTCGCCGCGCACCCCGACCGCTTCGACGGGTTCGCGACGCTGCCGACCCCCGACCCGGAGGCCTCGGCGACCGAGCTGCGCCGCGCGGTGACCGAGCTGGGGCTCGCCGGCGCGATGATCCACGGCCGGACCGGGCCGGTCCGCCTGGACGACCCCCGCAACGAGCCGATCTGGGCGGCGGCCGCGGAGCTCGGCGCGCCGATCTACGTGCACCCCCACCAGCCCGTCGACGAGATCCGCGACGTCTACTACTCGGGCTTCGACCCGGCCACCGACGGCGCCCTCGCCGGGCCCGCGATCGGCTGGCACTACGAGACCGGCATGCAGGTCCTGCGCCTGATCCTCGCCGGCACGTTCGACCGGCACCCCGATCTGCAGCTGGTGATCGGGCACTGGGGCGAGGTCGTGCTCTTCTACCTCGACCGCATTGCCGCGGTGTCCGGCCGGTTCGGCACCGACCTGCGCCGCCCGGTCGCCGACTACTTCCGCGAGAACGTCTCCTACACCGGCAGCGGCCTGACGGTTCCGCGGATGCTGCGGTGGACGATCGAGCTGGTCGGGGTGGAGCGCGTCATGACGGCGGTCGACCACCCGTACGTCGACAACTCCGGCGGAGCCGCGCGCCGCTTCCTCGAGGAGACCGACCTGACCGACGCCGAGAAGGACGCCGTCGGCTCCGGCAACTGGGAGCGGCTGCGCCCCGCCCGTTAGCCCAGCGCGGCGGCCAGGTCGGCTATCAGGTCGTCCGGGTCCTCCAGGCCGACCGACAGCCGCAGGTGGCCGTACCGGCGGAACTGTTCGGGCCAGTGCGCCGCCCGGGGACCGTCCGGCCCGACGTGCACGATCAGCGACTCGTCGTGTCCCACCGACACCGCCGAGGTGATCACCCGCAGGTCGGCGACGAACCGGTTCTGGGTGTCGGCGTCGCCGTCCAGGGCGAACGCCATGACCGCGCCGGGCGGCTCGCCGTCGAACATCCGTCGGGCCAGCTCGTGCTGCGGGTGCGACGGCAGGCCGGGGTACGCGACGTAGGCGACCTCGGGCCTCGACGTCAGGAACTCCGCCACCCGCTGCGCCGACGCCAGGTGCTGCCGCAGCCGCAGCGGCAGGGTGATCGCCCCGCGGGCGATCAGCCAGGCGTTGAACGGCGAGATGACGCCGCCGACGTCGATCATGACGTCGGCCCGGATCGGGTCGAGCAGGTCCGTCGCGCCGAGGACGGCGCCGCCCATCGCGTCGCCGTGCCCGTTGACGAACTTCGTCAGGGAGTGCACGACGAGGTCCGCGCCGTGCTCGAGCGGCCGGTACAGCGGGGGCGGCGTGAAGGTGGAGTCCACCGAGAGCAGCGCGCCGGCCTCGTGCGCGATCGCCGCGACGGCCGGGACGTCGCACACGCGTGTGGTCGGGTTCGCGACGACCTCGGTGTGCACGAGCCTCGTCTCCGGCCGGATCGCGGCGCGGACGGCCTCGGGGTCGGACGTGTCGACGAACGTCGCCGCCACGCCGTAGCGCGCGGGCAGGATGTCGCGGAACAGCCGGAACGTCGCCTCGTAGGTCACGTCGGAGATCACCGCGTGGTCGCCGGTGCGCAGCAGGCTGAAGAACACGGCGTGCAGCGCCGCGACCCCCGACGCGAGCACGACCGCGTCCTCGGCCCGCTCCAGCGCCGCGAGCTTGTGCTGCAGCGCGATCTGGTTGACCCCGGAGTTGCGCGTGTACAGCGGCGTGTCGAAGCCGGACCACGACAGCGACGACGGGTCCTCCGGGAGCGCGTACGAGTTCGCCATGACCAGTGGGGTGCGGATCGCCCGGGTCCTGGGGTCGACGGCGTTGCCACCGTGCACCGCCTGCGTCTCGAGGCGGCACGACGACGGGTCGTGCTTGTCGGGTCGCTCGGTCACGGCAGGCAAGGTACGGCCCCGCCCGGAGAGGTAGCGGATCCGGACGCCCAGGCCTTGGATCCGCTACCTCTGCGGAACGGCGGTGCAGTCGCGTCGGGGAGGCTAGGTCGGGAACCGGCGTGTGTGGTGCACAGGGACCATGTGCACCACACACGGCACTCGTCGACCTAGCGTTTGGTACGGCTTCGCCAGGTGAGCAGAAGGTGGGGTCATGACCCCACTTTCTGCTCACCTGCGCGGAGCGCACCTCGCGTCACCAGCCCTGCCAGGCGACCGTCCCGCACGAGGTGCGCACATCCGCCGTCGGGAAAGCGCTCCAGGGCGTCGGCCACCGACTCGCCCACGCCGAGCCCCACCGGCGGAGACGCTGCGGGCCCCACCGTCCCGGAACCCGACAGGTCCGCAGCGGTGGCCAGCGCCAGCACCTCACCGGCGGCCGGCGGGAACCGGTCGGGCCGCCCCGCCAGCACCACCGGCAGCGCGGGCTGGCCCGACGACTCCAGGACCCGGCGGGCCTCCGCCGCCGGCGTCCCCACCGGCACCGACACGACGGGAGACACGTACGCCGACAGTTCGCCGTCGAGGAAGCCCTGCCGTCGGCACCACGTGTCGGAGTGGTACTTCGAGAGGTAGGCGCGGCCGGAGTCCGGCAGCAGGACGACGACGCAGTCGCCCGTCACCGAGGACGCCACCGCGTAGGCCGTCCCCGACGAGCCGCCGACCAGCAGCCCCTCCGTCCGGGCCAGCGTCCGGCAGGCGTGGATCGACGCCCGGTCCGGCACCGACACGACCTCGTCCACCACGTCCCGGTGGTAGGAGTCGGGCCACGGGTCGTCCACGGTCTGCGGGTGCAGGTAGTGCCCGGCCGCCTCGATCGCGAACGGCGAGCCGTCCCCGCCGCCGTAGGTCGAGGTCACGGGGTCCGCGCCGATCACCCGCACGCGCCCGTCCGAGGCCTCCTTGAGGAACCGTCCGGTCCCGGAGATCGTGCCCCCGGTACCGATCGTCGCGACGAAGTGCGTGACCCGGCCCTCGGTGGCCTCCCAGATCTCCGGACCCGTCGTCCGGACGTGGACCGCCGGGTTGGCCGGGTTGCCGTACTGGTCGGCCCACCATCCGCCGTCGGTCTCGCGGGCGATCCGCGCGGCGTACGCGACGACGTGGTCCGGGTGCTCCTTCGGCAGCGCCGGCGGCGTCAGCACCACCTCCGCGCCGTACGCGCGGAGGGCGTCGAGCTTCTCGACGGCGGTCTTGTCCGGCAGCACGCACACCATGCGGTAGCCGCGGGCGGCGGCGACCTGGGCGAGCCCGAGCCCGGTGTTGCCCGAGGTCCCCTCGACGATCGTGCCGCCGGGACGCAGGGCGCCGGACGCCTCGGCGTCGAGCACCATCGACAGCGCGGCCCGGTCCTTCACCGACCCGCCCGGGTTGAGGTACTCGAGCTTGGCGTGCACGCCGGACCCCAGGGTCACCAGGGGCGTCCCGCCGACGAGATCGAGCAGGTTCATGACTGCGACAGTGCCCGCGCCGGCGCGAGCCCCAGGTTCTCCCGCAGGGTCGTGCCCTCGTAGGAGGTGCGGAACGAGCCCTTCTCCTGCAGCAGGGGCACGACCTGGTCGACGAACGGGTCCATCCCGCCCGGCGTGATGTGCGGGACGAGGACGAACCCGTCGGAGGCGTTCGACTGGACGAAGTCGTCGATCGTGTCCGCCACGCGCTGCGGGGTGCCGACGAAGGTGTGCCGTCCGTTCTTCGCGATGACCACCTCGCGCAGCGACCAGCCCTTCGCCTCGCCGAGCTCGCGCCACTCCTGCGCGGTCGCGACCGGGTCACGGTACTGCCGCACGCTCGCGCGCCCCTTCGAGAAGTGCTGGCCCGAGTCGACGTCGTTCTCGGTGACCGGGTCGAAGCTCGGCACCGGGCCGTCGGGGTCGACGTCGGAGAGGTCGCGGTTCCACACCTGCTCGGCGAACGCGATCGCCGTCGCGGGGGAGACCTGCTGGTACTGGACCTGCCGGGCGTTCTCGGCGGCCTCGTCCTCGGTGTCGCCGAGCACGAACGTCGCCGCGGGCAGGATCTTGAGGTCCTCCTCGCGGCGGCCGAATTTGGCGAGCCGGGCCTTCACGTCGGCGTAGAACTCCATGCCGGCCTGCTTCTCGGCGTGCCGGGTGAAGATCGCGTCGGCGGACTCCGCGGCGAACTCGCGGCCCTCCTCGGAGTCCCCGGCCTGGATGATCACCGGGTGGCCCTGGGGGCTGCGGGGGAGGGGGAACCGGCCGGTGATGTCGAACTGGTCGGTGTGGATGTCGAACTCGCCGCCGTCGGTGTCCCAGAGCTGCTTGGCGACGTCGAGCATCTCCTTCGCCCGCAGGTAGCGCTTCTCCTTCGGGAGGTAGCCGCCGCGACGGAAGTTCTCGCCGGTGAACTCGTCCCAGCTGGTGACGACGTTCCACGCGGCCCGACCGCCCGAGAGGAAGTCGAGGGAGGCGAGCTTGCGGGCCACGTCGAGCGGCTCGTTGAACGTCGAGTTCACCGTGCCGGCCAGCCCGACGTGCGACGTCACCGCCGCCATCGCCTGCAGGATCGACACGTTGTCCGGGCGCCCCATGACGTCCAGGTCGTAGATCTTCCCGCCCTGCTCGCGCAGCCGCAGGCCCTCGGCGAGGAAGAGGAAGTCGAACAGGCCGCGCTCGGCGGAGCGGGCGAAGTGCTCGAACGACGAGAACTCGATGTGGCTGCCCGACGCCGGGTCGCTCCAGACCGTCGTGTTGTTGACGCCGGGGAAGTGCGCGGCGAGGTGGATCTGCTTCTTCGCGGGCTGGTTCATCACTGCACTCCGGCGTAGCGGTCGGCGGGCTTCTCCAGGCCGAGCAGCCCGCGCAGGGTGTCCGCCTCGTAGGCGGTGCGCGTCAGGCCCCGGCGGGCCAGCTCCGGGGCGAGGTCGCGGGTGATGCGGGGGAGGTCGTGCTCGGCGACGGCGGGTCGCAGGCGCGCCCCGTCGAGGCCGGCGGCGGCCCAGCCCTCGAGCTTCGTCGCGAGCTGGTCGACGGTGCCGGCGAAGACGTCGGCGTCGGAGCGCAGCGTCCGCTCGCCGTCGAGGCGGGTCCAGCGGGTGCTGGCGGCGGTGGCGTCGTCGTCGAGGAAGACGATCAGGTCACCGAGGACCTGGGTCGGCCGGTCGCGTCCGATCTCCGCCTCGGCCGACCGCACCCCGCGCAGCGTCGTGGCCGCGTCACCGGTGGGCCCGTCGCGGCCGACGCCGTCCGGCGTGGTGAACACGAGGTCCGCGCAGCGCGCCGCGAGCCGGTACGCCGTGTCGACGTGCGCCAGAGCGGTGACGATCGGCTGGCCCTGCGGCGGACGCGGCGTGATCGACGGGCCGCGCACCGCGAAGTGCGAGCCGACGAAGTCGATGTAGTGCAGCTTCTCCCGGTCGACGAAGCGGTTGGTGGCCGCGTCCCGGATCTCGGCGTCGTCCTCCCACGAGTCCCACAGCCGGCGCTGGACCTCGACGTGGTCGGCGGCCTCGTCGAACAGGGTCTCGCGGGTCTCCGAGTTCGGGTCGCGTCGGCCGAACAGCGCCGCCTCGGCCGGGTCCGCCGAGACCTTGATCCGCTCGCCGGCGCGTCCCGCGGTGACCCAGTCCAGCGTCGCGATCTGCGTCGAGACGTGGAACGGCTCGGTGTGCGTGGCGACCACCGTCGGCACGACACCGACGTGCGAGGTGGCCGGGCCGGCGCGCAGCGCGATCAGCACCGAGTCGAGCCCGCGCCGCGCGAACCCGTCCTCGAGGGTGACCAGCGTGGCCAGGCCCCGCTCGGCCTCCTGGACCTGCGACACCCAGAAGTCCGGATCGAGCACGTCGCCCGGTGGGGCGGCGGGGTGCCAGCCGGTGTCGTGGAGTGCGACGGCGAGGTGGAACGTCATGAGTCCTCCGGGGCTCGGACGGCGACGAACGAGGGGCGGGCGCGCAGGCGGAACCCCAGCTGCTCGTAGAGCCGGATGGCGGTGGTGTTCTCGGCGGCGGCGTGCAGGTACGGCGTCTCGTCCCGCGCCCGGACGCCCGCGGCGACGGCGAGGACCAGCCGGGTCGCCAGACCCTGCCCCCGCACGGCGGGGTCGGTGCACACGGCGCTGATCTCACAGGCGCCCGGGACGTGCATGCGCTCGCCGGCCATGGCGACGAGTCCCAACATGTCGTCCCGGATGCCCAGGTAGACGCCCAGTTCACGCGTGCGCCGGGCGAAGGGACCGGGCCGGGTGCGCCCGACGAGGGCGAGCATCGCGTCGACGTCCGCCTCGCCGAGCAGCGCGAGCTGCGGGTCGGCCGCGGTGGGGGTCGGGACGGCGTCGTCGAGCACCATCTGCACCCCGGGGATGTCCCGCTCCAGGGTCCACCCGTCGGGGACGTCGAGCGGGCCGGCCGTGCGGATCACCATCACGTCCCCGAGCGCGGCCGCGTCGCGCCACTCCTGCGGCGAGCGCGGCGGCGCGAGGAACGGGGCGACGTCCGGGTGGTAGCGCACGGCGTCGCCGTGGCGCACGGCCAGGTGGGCCTGCGGGCCGTCGAGCGCGGCGCGCAGCGGGTCGTCGAGCGCGGTCGTGGTGGGGGCGTCCACCGGGTGTCCTCCCTGTCGGTGCGGATGCGACGGGGAGACGTCCTACTGCCCGGGCGGGGACCCGACGCCGTCGAGCCACCGGCGCGAGACGAGCACGATCACCCGGCCACCGTAACCACGACGGCGCGGTTCGTGCAGGTGAGCAACATCCGCCCCGCCTGCGGGAATACTCAGCGGTCCTTCCCGTGGCCCTTCCCACGGCCGTCGTCCTTCGGCCCCTTGCCCCGGTCCCCGCCCTTGTCCTTGCCCTTCTCGTCCCCACGGCCCTTCCCGGGCCCCTCGTCGTCCGCGGCGGGCCGGTCCTTCCCGACGTCGGGTCGGGACGCCTCGCGCGGTCCGGCGTCCGGCGCGGCGGCGGCCTGCGACCGGGTGGTGGTCGGGTCGGGAGCGTCGACGGCGACCGGGGCCGGGGCCGCGGCGGACGGCGGGGCGACGCCCGCCGGCACGATCGGCGCCCCCGCCGCGGGGAGGACGGGGGCGGCGGGCGACGGACCCGGCGTCGTGGGGAGCACCGCGACGGTGACCGCACCCGCCGTCAGGAACAGCCCCGCGGCGAGCGCCGCGAGCCGGGGCCAGGTCCACCTCATGGGGGAGCAGGGAATCACACGCGCGGGGTGCCCGGTCGATCACCCGTCGTTGACATCCGTCCGGCTCGTGCACTTCAGTGCACCTGTGTCCGCCTCGCCGCACGTGCTCGTGGCCGTGTGGCGTCGTCACGTGGATCTCTGCCGCACGGCCGCGGCGCTCTGTCGCTCCTGACGCCCCCGCCACCTCTTCCGCACTCCCGTCAGGAGTTCCGTCGTGCCCGAGAACGACGACGCCGCCGACGCGCGCGTCGACCGAGTCCGATCCATCGCCCTCTCCGAGGACTGGGCAGCGACCGTCGTGGGTCTGCTGCTGATCGTCCTGGTCCTCGCCGGCGCCTTCCCCGGCTGGCTGGTGCCCTGATGAGCACCTCCGACACCAGTGCGGACGCCGCCGACCGCCCCCTCCCGCAGACCCCCGACGGCCGCGCGACCTGGCCGTGGACCGTGGCCGGCGTGGTCCTCGTCGTCGCCCTCGCGCTGCTGGTCACGTGGCTCTCCGAGGCGGTCCCCGAGGCCGCCGAGGGCACCGCCTGGTCCGGGATCGCCGAGGGCGTCGAGTACCCGATCTACGCCATCGCGCTGGGCCTGCTGGGCAACCTCGTGCTGTCCGCGACCGGGCAGCGCGACCGGCTCTCCGGCGCCTTCCGCACCGAGTTCTTCATCAAGACCGGCCTCGTGCTGCTCGGCGCCTCGATCGACCTGGGCGTGATCGCCGGCGCCGCCCTGCCTGCGATCATCCAGGCGATCGTGCTGGTCAGCGCGGTCTTCGCGTTCACGTGGTGGCTCGCCGGGAAGCTCGGCGTCGACCAGCGCCTGCGGGCGCTCCTCGCGTCGGCCGTGTCCATCTGCGGGGTCAGCGCGGCGATCGCGGCGGCCGGGGCGGTGCAGGCGCGCAAGGAGCAGCTGGCGTACTCGGCGAGCCTCGTCATCGTCTTCGCCCTGCCCTCGATCTTCCTGCTGCCGTGGCTGGCCACGCTGTTCGGGCTCCCGCCCGCCGTCGCGGGCGCGTGGATCGGCGGCAACATCGACACGACGGCCGCGGTCAGTGCGGCGGGCGCGCTCGCCGGCGAGGACGCGCTGCAGATCGCGACGATCGTCAAGGTCACGCAGAACGCGCTCATGGGGCTCGTCGCGGTCGCCCTGACCGCGTACTTCGCGTTCCGGGTCGAGCGCACCGCGGGCTCCGCCCGCCCGCGCTGGGCCGACCTGTGGCACCGGTTCCCGAAGTTCGTCCTCGGGTTCGTCGCCGCCTCCGTGATCGCGACCGTCTACCTCGGTCTCGTCGGCTCCGCCGGCAAGGCCGCGATCAGCGACGTCAACGCCCTCCGGAACTTCTTCCTCACCCTGGCCTTCATCTCGATCGGCCTCGAGTTCCGGCCGGGACCGCTGCGGGAGGCGGGCTGGCGTCCGGTCGGCGTGTTCGGGGCCGCGACCGTGTTCAACCTGGCGGTCGGACTCGGACTCGCCGCGCTGCTCTTCCAGGGCGTCGCGACCGGGTAGCCCGCGGTCCGTGTCCACCACGGCCGGCGACGAGGTCGCCGCGGAGGAGGGCCGCCTGCGCCGCCACCTCGGCGTGGGCGGGCTCTCCGCCATCGGGTTCTCCAACATCGTCGGCTCGGGCTGGCTGTTCGCCGCGCTCTACGCCGCGCAGATCGCGGGGCCCGCGGCCCTCGTGGCGTGGCTGATCGCGGGCGTGCTGGTCACGCTCGTCGCGCTGGTGATGGTGGAGCTGGGCGCGACCCGGCCCGAGGGCGGCGGCACCGTCCGCTGGCCGCTCTACGCGAGCGGCCGGCTGACCGGGACGGTCATCGGGTTCTCGGTGCTGCTCTCGGTCGGCGCGACCTCCGCCGAGCTCACCGCGATCGTCCAGTACGCGGGCTACTACCTGCCGTGGCTCTAGGCCGACGACGCGCTGACCGGGCCCGGCGTGCTGTTCGCCGTGGTCCTCTCGGTGGTGCTGACCGCGCTGAACTGGTTCGGCGTGAAGCTGTTCGGACGGGTCAACACGGCGGTGACCGTGGTCAAGGTGGCCGTCCCGCTGCTGACCGTCGTGCTCCTGCTCGCCTCCGGCTTCGACTCCGCCCGCCTCACCGACCACGGCGGCTTCGCGCCCTACGGCTGGGGTGCCGTGCTCTCTGCGCTGGCGGGCGGCGGGATCGTGTACTCGCTCAACGGGTTCCAGGCGCCGGCCGACTTCTCCGGCGAGGCCCGCAACCCGCAGCGCACGGTGCCGCTCGCGGTGCTCGGGTCCATCGGGCTCGCGCTGCTGCTCTACCTCGGGCTGCAGCTCGCGTTCCTCGGGGCCGTTCCCGACGACGCCCTCGGCGCCGGCTGGCAGGGGGTCAACTTCGAGTCCCCGTTCGGGCAGCTCGCGGTGGCCCTGAACCTCGGGTTCCTGGCCGCGGTGCTCTACGGCGACGCGGTCGTCTCGCCGGGCGGGTCGGCGTTCGTCGGGGTCGCCGTCGACGCGCGGCACACCTACGCGCTCGCGAAGAACCGGCTGCTGCCGCGCGCCCTGATGGCCGTGCACCCCTCGTCGGGCGTCCCGCGCCGGGCGCTGCTGCTCAACCTCGCCGTCATCGTGGTCTACCTGCTGCCCTTCTCCGGATGGCAGTCGATCGTCTCGGTGATGGGCACGCTGTACCTGCTGCTCTACCTCGCCGCGGCCGTGGCCGCCGAGGTGTTCCGACGGCGGGAACCGGAACGGCTCTCGGGGTGGGTCCCGGGGCTGCGGGTCATCACGCCGGTGTCGTTCGTGCTCGCGACGCTGTTCGTCTACTGGTCGGGCTTCACCGACCTGCGCCTGGCACTGCCGCTGACGTTGATCGGCGTGCCGCTGTTCGTGGTGCTGTGGCGGCGGGACCGGACAGGGTCGCTGCTCGAGGAACTCCGCCGCGGCGCGTGGCTCGTGTTGCACCTGGTGGTGCTGACGCTGCTGTCGGGTCTCGGCTCGTTCGACGGTCTCGGGGTGCTCCCGACGCCGTGGGACAGCGTGGTCGTGGCGGTGTGGGCGGCGCTGGTGTTCCCGGTGGCCGTGCGTGCCGGGGTGCGGGAACCGTCCGACGCCATCCCCGTCCGAGCATGATCACGTCGAGGGGACGCTCAGAGCTGATGTCGATCTCCGGAACAGCCATGGCGGTCCCCTCGACGTGATCATGGTCCGCGACGTCCAGCTGCCGGCGGTCCCGTCGGCGGTGAAGCGGATCACGGGGGTCGGCGGCGGTCGTCGACCGTGTTAGCGTCCTCGACCAGGTCACGAGTACCAGCGTCAAGCCCCGGCTCGCTGGTCGGCAACCCT
Organism: Actinomycetospora soli; assembly: GCF_021026295.1. GTDB lineage: Bacteria > Actinomycetota > Actinomycetes > Mycobacteriales > Pseudonocardiaceae > Actinomycetospora > Actinomycetospora soli. The sequence goes on along the minus strand of NZ_JAJNDA010000003.1, from coordinate 255,092 downwards.
CCTCCGCGGCGGGGTGCTCCGGGTGATGACCAGGCCGGCGCGACACCCGCGACCCGGCAAGCGCGGACCCGAACCGTCGGGTCCCCGACGGTCACGGAGAACCGTCATGACTGCCGTCCTGAGCCCTGCCCTGCCCCTCACCGTCGGTGCGGACCTCGAGGTCCCGCTCGTCGACGGGCGCCGCGTCCGGTACGCCGACCTCGACGCCGCCGCCAGCGCGCCGCCGCTGCAGGCCGTCGCCGACCACGTCGCGGAGGTGCTGCCCTACTACGCGAGCGTCCACCGCGGCGCGGGCTACACGTCCCGGGTGTGCACATCGCTGCTCGAGTCGGCCCGCGCGACGGTCGGGCGGTTCGTGGGTGCCCGGACCGACGACGTCGTCGTCTTCACCCGCAACACCACCGACGCGGTCGCCCTGCTCGCCCGCGCCGTGCCGGGCCCGGTGCTCACCCTCGACCTCGAGCACCACGCGACGCTGCTCGCCTGGCGGCACACCCCGCACCACGTCGTGGCCGCCGGCGACACCGTGCGCGGCACGCTCGACGCCCTGCGCGACGGCCTCCGGACCCACCGGCCGGCCCTCCTCGCCGTCACCGGGGCCTCCAACGTCACCGGCGAGACGCTGCCGCTGACCACGATCGTCGAGATCGCCCACGCCGCCGGGGCCCGGGTCGCCGTCGACGCCGCGCAGCTCGCCCCGCACCGCCGGGTCGACCTCGCCGCCCTGGGCGCCGACTACCTCGCCCTGTCCGGCCACAAGCTGTACGCGCCGTACGGCGCCGGGGTCCTCGTCGGACGGCGGGACTGGCTCGACGCTGCGCCCGCGCACCTGGCGGGTGGGGGAGCGGTCCGGTCGGTCGCGGTGACCGACGGGGAGACCGACACCGCCTGGCTGCCCGCCCCGCAGCGCCACGAGGGCGGTACACCGAACCTGCTCGGCGCCGTGGCGCTGGCCGCCGCGTGCCGGGCGCTCGAGCCCGTCATCGACAGCGCGGTCCCGGCGCACGAGCGCGAGCTCGCCGCCCGTCTGCGCGCCGGTCTCGTCGACGTGCCGGGGGTGCGGCTGCTCGAGTGCTTCGACGACGCGCCGGACCAGGTGGCGGTGGTGGCGTTCGAGGTCGAGACCCTGCCGGCCGGGCTCGTCGCCGCGGCCCTGTCCGCCGAGCACGGCATCGGCGTGCGCGACGGCCGCTTCTGCGCCCACCCGCTGCTCGACCGCCTCACCGGCGGCCGCGACGCCGTGCGCGCGAGCCTGGGCCTGGCGGGCACCGCCGACGACGTCGACCGGCTCGTCGTGGCCGTGGCGCAGCTGGTCGCGCGCGGACCGGGCTGGACCTACGCGCAGCGCGACGGTCGGTGGGTGCCGACGCCGGACCCGCGGGACCTGGATCCGCTCGCTGTCGGGACCAGGGAAGGACTGCCCGGCTGCGACCGGTGACGAGCGCGACCACCGTCCGGACGGTGGTCCGCGAACGAGGTCGACCGCTGTGTCGGGGTCGCACCGTGCCTCGCGCTCGTGCTGCTCGCCCTGCTGGCCCTGCTGACCGACGGTGCGCTGGGCCTGGTGGAGACCCGGCTGCTCCGGCGGTGGACCTGAGCGCTTGACACCCGACCGGGTGACGCTTGACGCTCGAACCGTGCCCCGCCCCGTGCTGACGCGCCGCCGTCACGTGGACCTGCTCCGCGTGACGGCGCAGGGCTGTCGCTGAGGTCCCGAACCCAGTCACAGCCGTCGTCAGGAAGGCACGTCCATGCGGTTCCAGGTCCTCGACATCGTCCCCCACCTCCCGCACCCGGTCACGGGGGAGATCCTCTCGGCGCACGAGCGCCTGAACCGGGTGGTGCGGACCGCCGTGCACGCCGAGGCGCTCGGCTTCGACTCCTACGCCGTGGGGGAGCGGCACGCAGGCGACTTCCTGTCCTCGTCGCCGACCGTGCTGCTCGGCGCCCTCGCCCAGGCCACCGAGCGGATCCTGCTCTCGACCGGGGTGACGGTGCTCTCCCTGCTCGACCCGGTCCGCGTCGCGGAGGACTACGCGACGATCGACCAGCTCTCCGGCGGTCGCCTGGAGATCGTCGTCGGCAAGGGGAACGAGGACCGCCACTTCGGCATGTTCGGCCTCGAGATCGGCAAGCAGTACGAGTACCTCCGGGAGAACTACGAACTCCTCCGGCGCCTCCTGCGCTCCGAGCACGTGGACTGGGTGGGCACGCACCACGCCGACCTGCACGACGTCACGACCCATCCGCGCCCGTTCGACGGCCCGTTCCGGATCTGGCACGGGTCGGCGACCTCCACCGACGCCGTCGACCTCGCCGCCCGCTGGGGCGACCCGCTCATGACGGCGAACGCCCTGCAGCCGCGCGAGGCCTACCTCGTGCTCATCGATCGCTACCGGGAGAAGCTCGCCGAGCACGGCCACGACCCGGCCGTCGGCTACGTCGGGTCGGGCTCGGGCGGGCTGTACCTCGCGGCGACCGACGAGCAGGCGGTCCGGCAGTACCGGCCGATCTACGAGGCCATGGCCGCGAAGCTCGCCGCCGCCCACGCCGGCGACCCGCGCACGGGCAAGACGATGTCGTTCACGACGATCGAGGAGGCCGTCGCGCACGGGCCGGCGCTCGTCGGGACGTCGGAGCGCGTGGCCGAGAAGATCCTCGACTACCACAAGGCGTACCGCCACGACCTGCAGTCGGTGTCGATCAACCCCGTGCTGCCCCACGGCGAGCAGCAGGAGGTCCTCGCGCGCTTCGCCGAGGAGGTGATCCCGCTGGTGCGCCGCGAGGTGTCGACGACGCTGTGGGGTCCCGACGACGCCGGGCGCGCCGCCGGTCTCCGCGCCTGAGCGTCAGGCCGCGGTCAGCGTGTCCACACCGCGCGGCCGCCCCTCGGCCTCCCGGCGGGCGACCTCGGCGCGGACCAGCGGGATGACCTCACGGCCGAACTCCTCGGCGTCGGCGAGCAGGTCGTATCCGCGCGCCGAGAGGACGTCGACGCCGAGGTCCCAGTAGTCCACGAGCGCGGCGGCGACGGTCTCGGGCGTCCCGACGAGTGCGGTCGAGTTCCCGCCGCCCCCGGTGGCCTTCGCCGTCACGGTCCACAGCGCGCGGTCGAACCGCTCACCCCGGGTCGCGACGGCGAGCAGGCGCTGGGAGCCGGCGTTCTCCGGGTTCTGCAGCCGGTGCCGGTTGGTCAGGGGCACCGCCCCGCCCTGCGTCCGCTCCTCGATCCGCGCCACGGTGGCGTACGCCTTCTCCCACGCCGCCTCCTCGGTGACGCCGAGGATCGGGCGGAACGCCACCTGGATGCGCGGCATCGTCGTGCGGCCGGCGGCCCGGGCGGCCGCGTGCACGGTGCGGATCTGCTCGGCGGTGTCCGCCAGCGGCTCGCCCCACAGGGCGTAGATGTCGGCCTCGGCGCCGCCCACGGCGTAGGCCGCGGCCGACGAGCCGCCGAAGCTCAGGTTCGGCCGGGGTGACTGCAGCGGGCGGACGTCGGCGACGAAGTCCTCGAAGGCGTAGTGCTCGCCCGCGTAGTCCCAGGGCTCGCTGCGGGTCCACGCCTGCTTCAGGATCTGCATGTACTCGCGGGTGCGGCCGTACCGCTCGTCCTTGGACAGCCGGTCGCCCTCGCGGGCCTGCTCGTGGTCGCTGCCGCCCGTGATGACGTGGACGGTGACGCGGCCCCCGCTGATCGCATCCATCGTCGCGAAGGTCTTCGCCGCGAACGTGGGGATCGACAGGTTGGGTCGGTGCGCGACCAGCAGCTGCAGGTCCTCGACGTGGTCGAGGATGTAGGTGGCGGCCTGCGCCGGGTCGGGGCTGCCCGACCCGTAGGCGGTGAGCACGCGGTCCCAGCCGTGGTCGCGGTGGGCGCGCGCGAGGCGCAACGTGTACTCGGGGTCGAAGGCGGGGCCGCTGCGGGCCCCCGTCTCCGACCCGTCGTGGGTGGCGGCGATACCGAGGAACTCGACGGGCACAGCTCTACTCCAGGGGGTTCTCGACGACGGGTGGCCACGGCGGCCCATCTCAGGTCGCGGAGCAGACCCGCTCGAGGTCGATGTGACGCCGGCGCGTCAGGAGCGGCACGCCCTCCACCGTCCTCCGCGGGCGGCGGCAGGTCAACGCCGCCCGCGGAGGAGGTGCTCACTTCGTGTCGGTGAGCGCGAAGCCGACCTTGAGGGTGACCTGCACGTGGCCGACCTCGCCGTTCTCGACGTGGCCGCGGATCTCGGTCACCTCGAACCAGTCGATGTCCTGCAGGGTCTTCGAGGCGCGGGAGATGGCGCCGCGGATCGCGTCGTCGACCCCCTTCTCGGAGGTGCCGACGATCTCGGTCTTGCTGTACGTGGTGTCCGCCATGGCGAGCTCCTGGGGGTCGAGGGGTCGGGAACCGACGCCCGGGCGGGCGACGGCGCGCCGCGGACGAGGGCCCACCGGGGCCGGTCGCGGGACGGTCAGCGGCGCGGACAGGCCGCGCTCGAGCGCCGCCGGAGGTCGACGTGCAGGCGGCGCACCAGGCGTCCGGGCACGTGTCTCACCTCGTCGGGGCGGGTCGGCGGGCCGCCATCGTCGTCATCCGGCCGACGTCGGAGCAAGCCGAAGGAAAGCGGATGTGACCGCGACCTCTCTCCGGCAGGAGATCCGTTGACACGCCGTCGGTGTGCCGGTTCGGTGAGGCCCGTGAGCCGACCGACCGAGGTGCTGATCCCGGCACTGCTGACGTCGCGTCTGCACGTCGACCTGCTGCTGGTCTCCTCCAGCGCCTGTCGCCACTGACCTCGACGGTCCCCGGCGCCCGCTGAGCGCGCCGCTGTTCGCGCGTCCTCCGCGCGATCCCTCCCGGCGTCCTCGCACGCCGTCCCCGGCCCGGGGTGCCTTCTCCCCCCCCCCCGCGGCCCGTTCCCGCGCACGCCGACGTCGCGTGCACATCCCGCTGGAAGGACCCCCATGACCGAGGTACTCGAGCCCTTCGTGACCGCCGCCCGCGACGGCGGCGCCGACTTCGCGGCCCTGCCCACCCCGACCACGACCGCCGAGTGGCTGGAGCGGGCCCGCCTGGTCCGCCGCATCCTGGAGGTCGACGCCGCGGAGCGCGACGCCGCCGGCGCGACGCCGTACGACGAGGTGGCCGTGCTCAAGCGGTCCGGCCTGGTCACGTTGCTCGGCCCCGTGGCGCAGGGCGGGGGCGGCCAGGAGTGGCCGCTGGCCTATCGGGTGACCCGGGAGGTCGCCGCGGGCGACGGCTCGATCGGCCAGCTGCTCGGCTACCACTACCTGTGGTTCTGGGCGGCGCGGCTGGTCGGCACACCCGAGCAGATCGAGGCCGTCGAGACGCAGGCGACGGCCGAGCAGTGGTTCTTCGGCGGCGCCGTGAACCCGCGCGACGACGACGTCGTCATCCACGACGAGGGCGACGAGCTCGTCTACCACGGCAAGAAGTCGTTCTCGACCGGCAGCAACGTCTCCGACGTGACCGTCCTCGAGGGCGTCATCTCCGGCACCGAGACCCACGTCTTCGCGATCGTGCCCTCGAAGCAGGACGGCATCGTCTACCACGACGACTGGGACAACGTCGGCCAGCGACTGACCGAGTCCGGCGGGGTCACCATCGACGGCGTGCGGGTGCCGTGGGCCGCAGCGGCGGGGTTCCGCGACAAGGTCTATCAGCCGCGCGTCTACAACACCCTGAACGTCCCGGTGATCCAGCTGGTGTTCGTCAACTTCTACCTGGGGATCGCGCGCGGCGCCCTCGACACGGCTGCGGAGTACACCCGCACCACCACACGCCCGTGGCTGCACGGCGGGCAGGAGCGCGCCACCGACGAGCCCTACATCGTCGACGGCTACGGCGACCTGACGGCGAAGCTCTGGGCGGCCGAGGCCCTCGCCGACGCCGTCGCGGACGAGCAGCAGGAGATCCACCGCGACCCCGACGCCCTGACCGAGCAGGCGCGCGGCGAGCACGAGGTCCGGGTGGCGGCCGTGAAGGCGGTCGCCACCGACGTCGCGCTGGCCGCCTCCAACGCGATCTTCGAGCTCACCGGTGCCCGCGCGACCCGGGCGTCCCTGGGCTTCGACCGGTTCTGGCGCAACGTCCGCACGCACTCGCTGCACGACCCGGTCGCCTACAAGCGCCGTGAGGTCGGGCGCTTCGTGCTGACCGGCGAGTTGCCCCAGCCGACCTGGTACAGCTGACCGCGACCCACCGCGCCTCGGTCCCCTCCCTCGGGGTCGATCGCGGTGCGCCGGCAGGACTCGAGTAGGACGGTGCCCAGGAGAAGTAGCGGATCCGAGGCCTGGGCGTCCGGATCCGCTACATCTGTGTCGGGACCGGCGTGCCCTGGTGGAAGAGCACCCGCCACGGCCCGCCGGGCTCCCGCCGCCAGATCGAGCTGCGCAGCGTGGTCCGTTCCCGACGACGGGTCCGGTAGGTCACGAGCACGACGTCCTCCGCGAGCCGGACCGCCGCCTCGTCGGAGACGACCAGCGGCTCGTGGTCGGCGGCGAACACGACCGCCAGGACGGACTCGCGGTCCCACTCCCGGCCCGACGCGCCGAACTCGCGGAACTCCGGGTCGATCAGCGGGCCCGCCAGCTCCCGGGACCGCCGGACCTCGAGGTCGAGCAGCCGGAGCTCGAGGTCGATCACCGCGCGCAGCTCGTCGTCCATCCATGAACCCTGGGCGCCGGACCATGATCACGTCGAGGGGACGTCGGTAGCTGATGTCGATCTCCGGAACGGCCATGGCCGTCCCCTCGACGTGATCATGGTCCGGTCCAGGTGCCTACACCCGCGCCTGCTGACCGGCGATCGCGCCCAGCAGGGTCCGGGTGTACTCGTGGTGCGGGTCGTCGAACAGCTCGCCGGTGGGCCGGAGCTCCAGGAGCCGCCCGCCCTGCATCACCCCGACCCGGTGGGCGACCCGGCGGACCACCGCGAGGTCGTGCGAGATGAACAGGTACGAGAGCCCGTCGCGCTCCTGCAGCTCGTGCAGCAGCTCCAGCACCTGGGCCTGCACCGAGACGTCGAGCGCCGACACGGGCTCGTCGCACACCACGAGGTCGGGGGAGAGGGCGAGCGCCCGGGCGATCGCGACGCGCTGCCGCTGCCCGCCGGAGAGCTCCACGGGCCGCCGGTCGAGCATCGCGGCCGGCAGCGCCACCCGGTCGACGAGCTCGGCCGCCCGCGCCGCCTGCTCCTCGCGCGTGCCCACGCCGAACGCCCGCAGCGGTTCGGTGATCACCTCGCGCACCGCGAAGCGGGGATCGAGCGAGGCGTAGGGGTTCTGGTAGACGAGCTGGGCCCGCCGTCGCAGGTCGCGCCAGGCGGACCCGCGCACCGTCGTGACGTCGGAGCCGTCGAGGAACACCTGTCCCGACGTCGGGTCCGCGAGGCGCAGCAGGAGGCGCGCCGTCGTCGACTTCCCCGACCCGGACTCCCCGACGAGCGCCAGCGTCTCGCCGCGCGCGATCGTGAAGGAGACGTCGTCGACCGCCCGCAGGTGCTCGCGTCGGAACGACCCGCGCGTCCGCGGCAGCGGGAAGTCCTTCACCAGTCCCCGCACCTCGGCGATCGGCGTTCCGGCCGCGGAGACCGGCGGAAGGGCGTCCACGACGGCGAGCCCGGGCGCGGCCGCGAGCAGCTCCCGCGTGTAGGGGTGCGTCGGCCGTTCGAGGATCTCCGCGGTCGGCCCCTGCTCGACGATCCGGCCCTGCGACATCACGACGATGCGGTCGGCACGATCGGCGGCCACCCCGAGGTCGTGGGTGACCAGCAGGAGCGCGCTGCCGGTCGCGGCCCGCAGCTCCTCGAGGTGGTCGAGGATGCGCCGCGCGACGGTGGCGTCCAGCGCGCTCGTCGGCTCGTCCGCGATCAGCAGCGCGGGGGACGCCGCGATGGCCACGGCGATCAGCGCCCGCTGCCGCAGCCCGCCCGAGAGCTCGTGCGGGTACTGGCCCGCGCGCGTCACCGCGTCGGGGATGCCCGCCCGTTCCAGCAGCTCGACGGCCCGCGCCGGGGCGGAGCGTCGGTCGGCCAGGGCGTGCACGCGCAGCACCTCCGCGACCTGCGTCCCCACCTTCTGCACCGGGTTGAGCGAGACGCCCGGGTCCTGGGGGACCAGACCGATCCGGGCGCCGCGCACCGCGCGCAGGGCCTTCTCGGAGCGGCCGAGCAGCTCCTCGCCGTCGAGCGCGACACTGCCCGCGCGCACCGCGCCGTTCGCCGCGAGCAGCCCGATCACGGCCTGGGCCAGCGTCGACTTCCCCGAGCCGGACTCCCCGACGACGGCCACGACCTCGCCCGCCGCCACCTCCAGCGAGACCCCGCGCAGGGCGTCGACGGTGCCGCCGGCGACCCGGTAGTCGACCTGCAGGTCCGTCACGCTCAGCAGGCTCACCGGTCCCGCCCCCACTCGCCGTCGAGCGCCTTCGAGACGCGGTTGACCGCGAGCACCGTCGCGGCGATCGTCAGGCCGGGCATGGCACACATCCACCATGCGGTCGCGAGGTAGTTGCGCCCTTCGGCCACGAGCGACCCCCACTCCGGCGCGGGCGGCGGAGCGCCGTAGCCGAGGAACGACAGCGACGACACCGCGAGGATCGCGAGCCCGAACTCCAGCACCGCGAGGACCAGCACCGGGCCCGCGGCGTTCGGCAGCACATGGCGGCCCAGCGAGACCCACCACCGCGTCCCGACCGCCCGCGCCGCCTCCACGTACACCGTCCCGCGCACCCGCAGCGTCTCCGCCCGCATCACGCGCGCGAACTGGGCGACGCTCGCGACGCCGACGGCGATCGCCACGTTCGTCGTGCCGAAGCCGAGCGCGGCGATCAGCGCGAGCGCCAGCAGGATCGGCGGGATCGCGAGCAGCACGTCGACGACGCGCATGAGCACCTCGTCGACCCAGCCGCCGACGAATCCCGCCAGCAGCCCGATCAGGCCCCCGACGACGAGCGCGACCGCCACCGCGGTCAGCGTCGCCTGCAGCGAGAGGGAGGTGCCGTGGACCACGCGGGTCCACACGTCGCGGCCGAGGTAGTCGGTCCCGAACCAGTGTCCGGGCCCCGGCGGCAACGAGCGCTGGCGGGGTACGGCGAGGGTCGGGTCGCCGGGCGCGAACAGGGACGGGAAGACCGCCGAGACCAGCACGAACACGATCACGAGGACCGAGACCACGAGCCCCGGTCGGCGCCGCAGGAAGCGGCCGAGCCGCGCGCGTCCCGCGACGGGAGGCGTTCCCGACGACGGGGGTGGTGCCGGCTCGGCCGTCGTGCGGGGGTCGAGGAGGTCGGTCATGCGGGCACCGCCTGGGTGACGCGGGGGTCGAGCAGGGGATAGATCAGGTCGACCACGAGGTTCACCACGACGAACACGACCGCGGCGAAGAGCACGACGCCCTGCACGAGCGGGACGTCCTGGTCGGCGACGGCCTCGACCGTGACCCGCCCGAGGCCGGGTCGGGTGAAGACGGTCTCGACGACGACGGTGCCCGCCAGCAGGTTGCCGGTGACGTACCCGAGCACCGTCAGCGCCGGGATCGCCGCGTTGCCCAGCGCGTGTCGGAGGTGGACCGCGAGCGGACCGACCCCCTTCGCGCGTGCGGTGGTCACGTAGGGCTCGGCGAGCGCCGTCGACATGCTCTTCACGAGCACCTGCGCGATCAGCGCGCCCGTCGGCAGCGCGAGCGTGATCGCGGGCAGGATCAGCGCCTCTGGCCCGCGGGCCCCGACGGCGGGCAGCCAGCCGAGCTGGAACGAGAACAGCTGGACCAGCATCAGCCCGACCCAGAACACCGGGAGCGACACCGCCAGCGACGGCAGCCCCATGAGGGCGTGCGCGAGCCACCGGCGCCGCGTGTAGGTGGCGAGGAGCGCGACCCCGGCCCCGAGCACGACGGCGAGCACGAGGCCCGCCGTCGCGATCTGCAGGGTCGGGGGCAGCGCCTCGGCGACGGTGCGGCCCACGGGTTGCCCGCTGACGAAGGACGTCCCGAGGTCACCGTGGAGCGCGGCCCCCAGCCGGTCCAGGTACTGCACGAGCAGCGGCTGGTCGAGCCCGTAGCGGGCCGTCAGTTCCGCCAGCTCGGCCGGGGTGACCGCCGAGCCGTCCGACGCCCGGGCGACGAGGGTCGCCACGGGGTCGGAGAGCAGGTAGAGCACCGCGAACGAGACGGTGTACGCGGCCCAGAGCACGAGCACCGCGAACCCGAGCCGCCGCGCCAGGTAGATCACGACGACGCCGACTTCCAGGTGTCGTGCAGCTGGATGCGCGACGAGGCGTCGAAGGCGACGTCGTGCGCGTTCGGCCCGACGGCGAGCGTCGTGGTCAGCTCGGCGACCGGGATCACCAGGTGCTGGTCGACGAGCTGCTGCTGGGCCTGCGCCACGATCTGCGTGCGCTGCGCCGGGTCGAGCGTGCCCGCCTGCGCGGACAGCAGCCCGTCCACCGGAGTAGCCGCCGGGAAGCGGAAGACGTTCGACCCGGCGCTCGAGAACTGGGCGCGCAGGATGTCCGGGTCGGCGCGGCTGACGTTGAACCAGGCCGCGGTGAACTGGCCGCTCTGCTGGATGGCCGCCGTGTCGGACACCGGCCGCTCCTGCAGCTGGAGGTCGATCCCGACGGCGCGCAGCTGCTGCTGGAGCAGCTCCAGCGCCGGCCGGTTCGTCGCGATGACCGGGGCGTAGAGCAGGGGCACGGTCAGCCGCGCGCCGGCCTTCGCCCGGACCCCGTCGCCGCCCCGGACCCAGCCGGCGGCGTCGAGCACCCGGTTCGCCCGGTCCGGATCGAACCCGAGCGACGCGGACCGGTCGGCGTAGTCCGGCGTCGTCGAGGCGAGCGCCGAGGTCGCCGGCTTCGTCTGCGAGGTGTAGACGGCCGAGACGATCTCCTGCCGGTTGATCGCCGCCGAGACGGCCTCGCGGACGGCCGGGTCGGCGCCGAGCGGGGTCGCCTGGTTGAACACGATCCCGAACGGGATGCCCGGGTTCGCCCGCGACGGCAGGTCGATCCCGGCGCCCGACAGCGGCGCCTCGTCCTGTGGGCCGATGCTCGCGATCGCGTCGACCTCGCCGGACTGCAGGCTGCCGGTGCGCACGCCGGACTCCGGGACCACCCGGAACTCGGCGCGGTCGAGGTAGGCCTCGCCGGGGTGCGTGAACAGCGACGAGCCCCAGGAGTAGCCGGTCCGCTTCGTCAGGATCGTGGCCTGGTTCTTCGTGTACGACTGCAGCACGAACGGCCCCGACCCGACGACGCCGGCGCAGCGCTGGTCGTCGGTCTGCGCCGCGCTCGCGGGGGAGAGCAGGCCGAGGCTGTGCGTCGAGGTGCCCTGCAGGAACTGCACGTTGGGCTGGGCGAAGCGCACCGTGAACGACGTCGGGCTCGTCACGGTCGTGCCCTGGTAGCCGGCGAGGTAGCCCTTCGCCAGCGTGCCGCGCGCGCCCAGCGACGGCACGCGGTCGAAGTTCGCCTTCACCGCTCCTCCGTCGACCGGGGTGCCGTCGGAGAAGGTCGCGCCCGGCCGGAGCTGGAACGTCCACTCGGTGGCCTGCGGGTTCGGCGACCAGGAGGTCGCCAGCCACGGCTTGATGTCACCGGTCGCCGGGTCCTGGTCGGTGAGCGAGTCGACGATCTGGCGCATCGAGTAGATCGAGTCGTTGCTGGCGACCTGCGCCGGGTCGGCGCACCCGGCGTCACTGGACACCGCGAAGACCAGCGAGCCACCCGGGCGCGGCGGACCGGCGTCCTCGCCGGACCCGCCGGCGCCGCCGCTGCAGGCCGCCAGGGTGAGCAGACCCGCCGTCAGGAACGCCGGGAGGATCGAGCGCTTCACGAGGCCACCGCCGCGGAGCCGGTCGGACGACGCTCGCCGAAGCGGGCGGGCGGGGCCAACCCGAGGTTCTCGCGCAACGTGCCTGCCTCGTAGTCGGTGCGGAACACCCCGCGGTCGGCGAGGATCGGGACGACCCGGTCGACGATCTCGTCGAGGCCGGTCGGGCTCACGTGGGAGCCGAGGATGAAGCCGTCGCAGGCGTCGGCCTGGACGTAGCGGTCGATCTCGTCGGCGACGTGCTCCGGGGTGCCGACGAACACGGCCCGGTCGAAGACGTGCTTGACCGTCTCGCGCAGTGACAGCCCACGGGCCTCGGCGATCTCCCGCCACGACGTCGCGGTCGCGTGCGCGTCCTGGGTCAGCGGCGCGCGCCCGCGGATCCAGGTCGGGGCCTCCGGCGTCGGCTCGACGTCGGGGACCGGACCGTCCGGGTCGTAGGCCGAGAGGTCGCGGTTCCACACCATCTCGGCGAGCACGATCGCGGTCCAGGGGTCGACCTGGCGGTCGTGGATCTCGGCGTGCCGCTCGCGCGCCTCGGCCTCGGTGTCGCCCAGGACGACCGCCGCGGACGGCAGGATCCGCACCTCTCCGGGGTCGCGGCCGGCCTTCGCGACCCGCGCCTTCACGTCGTCGTAGAATGCCCGCGCCTCGTCGAACTTCTGGTAGCGGGAGAAGATCGCGTCGGCGTTCGCGGCGGCGAAGTCGCGGCCGGCCGGGGACTCGCCGGCCTGCAGGATCACCGGGTGGCCCTGCGGGCCGCGGGGCACGGTGAAGCGGCCGGCGATGTCGAACTGGTTGCCGTGCACGGCGAAGTCGCCGACGTGGCCGTCGCGCAGGAACGTTCCCGACGACGGGTCCGCGACGACCGCGTCCGACCCCCACGAGTCCCACAGGGCGCGGACCGCGGTGAGGGTCTCGCCCGCCCGTTCGTAGCGCTGGTGGTGCCCGAGGTAGCCGCCGCGGCGGAAGTTCTCGCCGGTCGGCGCGTCCGAGCTGGTCACGACGTTCCACGCGGCGCGCCCGCCGGAGAGGACGTCGAGCGTGGCGAACTTCCGGGCCAGCTCGTACGGCTCGTTGAACGTCGAGTTGATCGTGCCCGCGAGCCCGATGTGGGAGGTGACGGCGGCCAGGGAGGCGAGCACGGTGAACGTGTCCGGGCGCCCGACCACGTCCTGGTCGAAGAAGTCCTCGCCGCGGGTGCGGATGCGGAGGCCCTCGGCGAGGAAGAGCAGGTCGAGCTTCCCGCGCTCCGCGGTGCGCGCCCAGTGCTCGAACGACGCGAAGTCGATGTGGCTCCCCGAGGCCGGGTCGCTCCACACGGTGTCGTGGTTGACGCCGGGGAAGTAGGCCCCCAGCACGATCTGCTTGCGGCTCATGCGGAGCTCCCGGCGGTGGCGTAACGGCTGGTGGGGCGCGGCAGGCCGAAGCGCTCGCGCAGGGTGGACCCGACGTAGGCGGTGCGGAACGCGCCGCGCTGCTGCAGGGCCGGCACCAGGCCGTCGACGATGCGGTCGAGGTCGGTCGGCAGGACGGCGGGTCGGAGCCGGTAGCCGTCGAGTCCGGCCTCCTGCCAGGCGACCAGCAGGTCCGCGAGGGCGGACGGAGTGGTGGCCAGGACGGCAGCGTCGCTGGTCAGCGGGTCGATCGCGTCGAGGCGGGCGAGGCGCTCGTCGGCCTCGTCCTGGGTGGGGGCCAGCAGGACGACGAGGTCGGCGAGCACCCGGAGGGGCTCGAGCGGACCCCTCGTCGCTGCGCTCGCCTCGTCGTGGCGCTCGACCTCGGCCTCGATCTCCCGGACCCGCTCGACGATCCCGCGGGCCTCGTCAACGTCGTGCGGCGTGACGCACAGGACGTCGGCGCCCCGCGCCGCGAGCCGGTAGGGCTCGTCGCCGTGGCCGAGCGAGACGACGAGCAGCTGGCCCTGCGGCGGCCGCGGCACGATCGACGGGCCGCGTACCGAGAACTGCTCGCCGACGAAGTCGACGTAATGCAGTTTCGTACGGTCGAGGAACTTCCCGCTGGCGGCGTCGCGGACTCGGCGTCGTCCTCCCAGGAGTCCCAGAGCCGGCGGACCACCTCGATGGCGTCCGCGGCCTCGCCGGACAGCTCGGCGATCAGTGCCCGCGCCGCGGGAGTGTCGAGCTCGCCGCGACGCAGCCCCGGGACGGAGCGACGTCCGAAGTGGGCCGCCTCGTCGGGGCGCACCGAGGTCTGCACGCGCCAGCCGGCCCGGCCGCGGGAGTCATGGTCGAGCGTCGCGAGCGCCGAGGCGACGTGGAACGGCTCGGTGTGCGTGGTCGTGACCGTCGGCACGAGACCGATCCGGCTCGTCAGCGGCGCGAGGAACGCGGCGATCAGCTCCGCGTCGAGCCGACCCTGCACGCGGTCGGTGCGGCGCTCGGGCTCGGAGAGGTGGTCGCCCGACTGCAGCCCGAGGGAGTCCTCGATCGTGACCAGGTCGAGCAGACCGCGTTCGGCGGTCCGCACGAGGTCGGTCCAGTAGCGGGCGGAGAACAGCTCGGCGGGTCGGGCGCCGGGCTCGCGCCAGGCGGCGGGGTGCCAGCCCGCGCCGTCGAGGGCGACGGCGACGTGCACGGGCAGGGGTGAAGAAGACATGGGGGTACCGCGCTCCTGCGGTGGAGGGGGAGTGGTCTGTCGGGGCGGTCAGGCCCGACAGACCGCGCTCGCGACCCGCTGCAGGTCGACGTGGCGGCGGTAGCTCCCGCGGTGCTCGCAGCGCAGGACGACGTCCCGGTCCGTGCGCATGCGGTCTCCCATCGGTCCTGGCATGAGCACCCTCACCCGCGGTGCTGCGGGGGGTTGCTGCGGCGTCAGGGAGCCAGGTCTCTCGGCCGCTCGGGATGGCTGAGGAGGACTCTAGGAAGTCGGACCCGTGATCTGTCAACCGTTGCCGGGGTCACAGCGCACGTGGCCACTCACGCTCGGTCACGGACCGGGCGTCCCGTTCACGGTCCGTGTGGCGGAATCGCGGGACGGAGCGGATTCGGACGCCCGAGTCCCGATTCCTGACACCACTCGCCGGGGATCGCACCCGCCGAGGCGGGAGCGGGCAGGGAGACATCCGAGGCCGACCTCCCGGACCGTCCGCGCCGCGATGAGGCCTGGCGTCGGGATCACGGCGCCGGGAGCAGGACCAGCACCGAGGCCTCGACGACGTCGGGGGCGCCCGCCTCACCGAGCAGGTACGCGTCCCGCTCGACCCCGCCCAGACATACCCGCGGTCGCCCGAACGCCCCGACCGCACGGCACTCCCACAGCGGTGTCAGGGCGGGGGCGGCGGCGCGGGCGCGGTCGCGGACGCGGGCGATGCGCTCGTCGTCGGGCAGCAGGTTGCCGACCATGCGAAGGCGGCGGGCGATCGCGGTGAGGAGGTCGGCGGCGTCGGGACGGTCGAGCAGCGCCGCGAGCACCGAGCGGCCGGTGCCCGGACCGAACGCGTCCGCCCAGGCCTCGTTGCCGGCGACCACGTCGAGGCGCGCGTCGAGCAGCACGGCGGGGTGGCTCGACCAGCTCGCGAGGAGCGGGCGCAGGCCGTCCGGGCCCCCGAGCGGCGTGCTCGGTGGCACGGTCGGGAGCAAGGTCGGCGGATGCGCGAGTGCCCGGAGGTGTCCGCGGCCGACGTCGTCGATGCCGAGCACCCGGCCGACGGCGTCGACGACCTGCTCGGACGCGGCGACCCGGCCCTGCTCGAGCCACGTGTACCAGCTGATCCCGACCCCGGCGAGCGCCGCGACCTCCTCGCGGCGCAGGCCCGGGGTGCGACGTCGGTCGCCGACGGGCAGCCCGACCGCGCCCGGCGTCACCAGCTCGCGGTAGGACCGGACGCAGCGTCCGAGCTCCCGTCGGCGGGCGTGGGTCGAGGCTGTCACCGTCGGACTCCTGGTTCCGCCGCGGTCGTCCCCGCAGCCTCGGTCGCATGATCCGGATCGGAGTGAACATCGCCGCCGGCCTGCCCGCCACGGCGTACCACCTCGTCGACGAACTCGCGGCCCGTGCGCGGGCCGTCGAGGACGCGGGGCTGGACACCGTGTGGCTGCCGCAGGGGTACGGCTTCGACACGCTGACGACGTACGCGGCGCTGGCCCGGGAGACGTCGCGGGTGGAGCTGGGCGCCTCGGTCGTCGTCGTGCAGCCACGCCACCCGCGGGTGCTGGCTGCGCAGGCGCTGACGGTGCAGGCGGGTTCGCACGGTCGGCTCGCACTGGGACTCGGGGTGAGCCACCCCGGCCTGCTCGAGGTCTACGGGGTGCCGTTCGAGCGGCCCGTGGCGGCGCTGCGCGCGCACCTCGACGTGCTGGAGCCGATCCTCGACGACCGGTCGGTGCCCGGCTCGAGCGGCGTGGGCTCGTCCGCGACCGACACCGCCGTACCCGGCGCCGAGCCGCGGGTGCCGCTGCTGCTCGGGGCGCTCGGGCCGGTGATGCTCGCCCTCGCCGGGGAGCGCACGTCCGGCACCATCACGTTCCTGTCCGGGCCGCGCACCATCGGCGAGCACGTGGTGCCCCGGCTGTCGGCAGCGGCGGCGGGGGAGCCGCGGCGGATCGTCGTCGGGGTGCCCGTCGCGCTGACCGACGAGCCGGAGCGGGTGCGCGCCGAGGTCGCTGCGGACTACGCCGCCTACGCACGGCTGCCGTCGTACGCCGCCGTGCTCGCGCGTGACGGCTTCGCCTCGCCGGGCGACATCGCGGTCGTCGGGGACGAGGCGGCGCTGGCGGCGGGCCTCGCGCAGTACGCCGACGCCGGGGCGACCGACCTCAACGTGAGTCCGGTCGGGACGGCGGAGGAACGGGCGCGCACGCTCGCCGTGCTCGGGGAGCTGCGGGCCCGGACCGGATCCACCCCGGCGTCCCCGGTCACCGTCGTCCCGTCGTAGCGGCGGGCGGCGTGCGCAGGTCGCGGGGTCGCTCTGGTGGTGGGTGCCCCGTCCGTGTCAGAGTGAGTGACGTGACGGGACCCGGATCGCGACTCGTGCGCCGCACGTACGTCGATCTGCTGCGCGTCGTCTCCGCGGGGTGTCGGGCGAGCTGAGCTCGCCGTCCGACCCGTCGGCCCTTCCGGGGCCCCGCCGTGAGGAACCGCTGTGCCCACGTCCCGTCCTGCCACGCCGACCGTCACCACCCGCCGCCGGACCGGCGTGCGCGACCCGCTCGAGCGGGCCGTCGCCGCCGGAATCCGGCAGTTGCAGGGGCTCGACTCCGAGGGCGCCCGTGAGCGCTGGGCGCGGTGCCGCACCGTCGAGACCACCTTGCGCGCCGCTCTCGACGAGCAGCTGACGCTCGGCCCGTCGGACGCGGTGCCCGCCGTGACGATCGCCTGCGCCTACCTGACGGCGGCCGACGTGGAGGAGGCGCACGCCGCGCTCCTGCTCGCCGCGGACCGCTTGCGCGGGCGCTGACCACGGCGTCGAGCGAGAGGGACCCGGGATGCTCCGACACGGCACCCTGCGCCGGCACGTCGATCTGGTGCGGACGGCGAGCGCGGTGAGTCCGGGGACGGCCCCCGTCCCCGCCCGCCCGGAAGGTGCACCGTGCCCTCGTCCGTCCCGCTCTCGATCCTCGACCTCGGCCCCGTCCCGGCCGGCGGCACCTCCGCCGACGCCCTGCGGAACACGATCGACCTCGCCCGTGTCGCCGAGGCGGCCGGCTACCGCCGGTACTGGGTGGCCGAACACCATCTGAACCCGGGCGTCGCCTCGTCGTCCACACCGGTGCTCGCCGCGCTGGTCGCGAGCGCGACCCGCGCGATCCGGGTGGGGTCGGGCGCGGTGCAGATGCCGATGACCCCGCCGTTGCAGATCGCCGAGCAGTTCGGCACGGTCGCCGCGGTCCACCCCGGCCGGGTCGACCTCGGGCTCGGTCGGTTCGACATCCACAAGATCCTGGCGCGCATCCGGGAGCGGTCGGCGCCGGCGTCGGACGCCCCGCCCCCACCGCCGTCACGCCACGTCGAGGGGCTGCTCATCCCCAGCCCGGGCCGGGTGCCCGGGGCGGACCTGTCGACGTTCGCCTCGCTCGCCGAGCGGTTCGGCATCGACGGCGACGCGCCCGACCACCGCGCGCAGGTGCTGGAGATCCTCTCGTACATCCGTGGGACGGCCGTTCGCGACGACGGGGCGCCGCTGCACGCGTTGCCCGCCGAGGGTGCCGACCTCGACGTGTGGATCCTCGGGTCCAGCCCGGGGGTGAGCGCGCAGACCGCCGGCGAACTGGGCCTGCCGTTCGCGGTCAACTACCACACGCTGCCGACGACGGTGCTCGAGACGGTGGCCGCGTACCGCGCGGCGTTCCGGCCGTCGGAGCGCCTGGATCGGCCCCATGTCATGGTCTCGGCCGACGTGGTCGTGGCGGACTCCGACGCGGCCGCCCGCGAGCTCGCCGCGCCCTACGGGCAGTGGGTCCTCGACATCCGCACCGGTCGCGGCGCGCACCCGTACGTCACGCCGGCGCAGGCCCGCGCGCGGCGATGGTCGGACGCCGAGCGCACCGGGGTGGCCGACCGCGTCGACACCCAGTTCGTCGGCTCGCCGTGCACGGTCCGGGCGGGCCTGTCGACGCTGGTCAACGCGGTCGGCGCGGACGAACTGCTGATCACGACGATCACCACCGAGCACGCCGACCGGGTGCGCAGCTACGAGCTGCTCGCCGATGCGGTCGGGGCCGTGGCGGCCTGACGGGCGCTTCCGACGCGAACGAACGGCACTGTCGCGCACACAGATGCTGCGACAGTGCCGCTCGCTCGCCTACAGGTGCTCGAGCGGCCGGGCCTTCAGCGCGGCCCAGATGCTGACGAGTGCCGCGACGAACAGGTAGCCCGCCGCGTACCAGGGTGCGCCGCCGCCGAGGGCGAGCAGGGAGGTGAGGATCAGCGGGGTGAGCCCGGAGGCGTAGATCCCGCCGCCCTGGAAGGCGAGCGACATGCCGGTGTAGCGGGTCCGCGTCGGGAAGATCTCGGCGAACAACGTCGACTCGGCGCCGCTGGTCAGCCCGTAGGAGATCCCGAGCATCACGATCAGCACGAGCCCGACGACGACCGTCGACCCCGTCCCGAGCAGCGCGAAGGCCGGGAACACCCCGACGGCGAGGATCGCGCAGCCGATCGCGAACACCCGGCCGCGGCCGATGCGGTCGCCGAGGAACCCGGCCAGCAGCACGACGAAGGCGCTCACCACGGCCGCCACGGTCACCGCGATCAGCATCTCCGAGCGCGGCAGCTTCAGCGTCGACACGGTGTAGGTGAGGACGAAGACGCCCCAGGTGTTGAACGACGCGCCCTCGGCCCAGCGGGCGAGCAGGCCGAAGCCGAGGTTCCGGCGCGACTCCGGGTCGCGCACGACGTCGACCACCGGGACGCGCGACACCTCCGCCGACTCCTGCATGCGGCGGAAGGCCGGGGTCTCGAGCACGGCGAGCCGGACGACGAACCCGATGACGACGAGGACGACGCTGGCGACGAACGCGATGCGCCAGCCGTAGTCGAGGAACGCCTGGTCGTCCATCACCGCTCCGAGCAGCGCGAACGCGCCGGTGCCCAGTGCGAGGCCCAGCCCGAGGCCGATCTGCGGGGTCGCCCCGTAGAGGCCGCGCTTCCCCGGTGGCGCGTACTCGACGGCCATGAGCACGGCGCCGCCCCACTCGCCGCCGATCGCGATGCCCTGGATGACACGGAGCAGCACGAGCAGGATCGGCGCGGCGACGCCGATCGCGGCGTACGTGGGCAGCAGGCCGATCGCCGCGGTGGAGAGCCCGGTGAGAGCCATCGTCACGATGAGCGTGCTGCGGCGGCCGACGCGGTCGCCGATGTGGCCGAAGATCAGCCCGCCGATGGGGCGGGCGACGAACCCGATCGCGAAGGTGGCGAACGAGAGCAGGGTCGCGACCGTCGGGTCGCCGTTGCCGTAGAAGAGCTGCGGGAAGACGATCCCGGCGGCGGTGGCGAAGAGGAAGAAGTCGTACCACTCGATCGTCGTGCCGATGAGCGAGGCCGCGAGGACCGTGCGGCCCTCGCGGCTGCCGGCGGACGGGACGGTGGTGTCGGCCGTCGCGGTCATCGGGCGGACCCGGCGAACGGCACGGACGCGGCGGGGGCGTGCAGCGCGCGGGCGGCCTCGGAACCGGCGGCCGGGGTCCACAGACCGCGCCGGCCGAGCTCCGCCAGCGGGCCCTCGCCGACCCAGTAGGCCTCCTCGAGGTGCGGGTGCCCGGAGAGCACGAACTCGGTGATGCCGAGGTCGTGGTACTCGGCCATGCGGTCGGCGACCTCGGCGTGGCTCCCGACGAGCGCCGTGCCCGCGCCGCCGCGCACCAGGCCGACGCCCGCCCACAGGTTGGGTGAGACCTCGAGGTCGGCGGCGGTCTTGGCCCCGCCGTCGTGCAGGGACCGCATGCGCTGCTGGCCGACCGACTCGCTCTTCGACAGCCCGGCCTGGACGTTCTCGATCATGTGATCGGGGATGCCGCGCAGCAGCTCCTCGGCCTGCGCCCAGGCGGCGTCGGAGGTGTCGCGGGTGATCACGTGCAGCCGGATCCCGAAGCGGACCTCGCGGCCCTCCTCGGCGGCGAGCTTGCGGATCCAGGTGATCTTCTCCTGGACCTGCTCGGGTGGCTCCCCCCAGGTCAGGTACACGTCGACGTGCTTCGCCGCGACCTCGCCGGCCTTGGCGGACGACCCACCGAAGTAGATCGGCGGCACCGGGTCCGGGACGCGCTCGAGCTTCGCGCCCTCGACATGGACCTGCTCGCCCTCGAGCGTGACCTCCTCCCCGGCCCAGAGGCGGCGGACGACGTCGAGGAACTCGCCGGTGCGGGTGTAGCGGTCGTCCTTGTCGAGGAAGTCGCCGTAGGCGCGCTGCTCGGACGGCTCACCGCCGGTGACGACGTTGACCAGCAGCCGACCGCCGGAGTGGCGCTGGAAGGTGGCGCCCATCTGCGCGGCGAGCGTGGGGGAGGTGCCGCCGGGACGGAACGCGACGAGGAACTTCAGGCGCTCGCTCTCGGCGGCGAGCATGGCGGTGGTGAGCCACGCGTCCTCGCACCACGCACCGGTGGGCGTGAGCGCACCCTCGAAGCCGACGGTCTCGGCGGCGCGGGCGATCTGGGCGAGGTAGCCGAGCGACGCCTCGCGGGGCGTGCCCGCGGCCGCAGCGGCCATGCCGTGTCCGCCGCCGACGAGGCCGCGGGAGTCGCCGTAGGTGGGCAGGAACCAATGAGCGGTGATGGACAAAGGAGGTGCCTCCGGCTCGTGGGTACTCATCCGCGTCAGAGAACGGAGGAGTGCACACGAGCCGGAGGCACCGCTGGTCGACGTGACGGCGCTGCGTGAGCAGGCACGGGTGGTCGGCCGTCATGGGTGTTCATCCTCGGGTCGTCGGACGAACCCGACAACCCGAGGTGACGTGCGCGTCAGGCCTGGGCAGACCCGGACGTCTCCGAGCGCTTCGGGAGCTTCCAGTCCGGGCGCACCCAGTGGCAGGTGTAGCCCCACGGCTGGCGGATCAGGTAGTCCTGGTGCTCCGGCTCGGCCTCCCAGAAGTCACCGGCCGGCTCGACCTCGGTGACGACCTTGCCGGGCCAGAGACCGGAGGCGTCCACGTCGGCGATCGTGTCCTCGGCGACGCGCTTCTGCTCGTCGGAGGTGTAGAAGATCGCCGACCGGTAGCTGCGGCCGATGTCGTTGCCCTGCCGGTTGCGCGTCGACGGGTCGTGGATCTGGAAGAAGAACTCGAGGATCTCGCGGAACGAGATCTTCTCGTCGTCGAACACGACCTCGACCGCCTCGGCGTGGTCGCCGTGGTTGCGGTAGGTCGCGTTCGGGACGTCGCCGCCGGAGTAGCCGACGCGGGTGGAGATGACGCCGGGCCGACGCCGCAGCAGGTCCTGGGCGCCCCAGAAGCAGCCGCCGGCGAGGATCGCGGTCTCGGTGGCCATGAAGGTCCCTTCTCTCGACTTCGTCGTGCACAACGAACCGGGACCGTCGAACCTTCCCTACTCGCGGCTCTGCCGGCGGCGGTACTGGTCGACGATCCCGCGGGGCAGGGGGCCCGATGGCGGGACGGGCAGGCCCCGCTCGCGGGCCCACATGCGGGCGGACTCCACCCACCCGGACACGGTGCTCGCTCGCGTCGGCTCGTCGGCGTCGTGTCGGGGCAGGGGGGTGGTGGAGCGGTTCGGTTCGGTCATGGACACCTCCTGGGGTCGTCGCCCAGCCCTACGCCTGTGGCAGCGATCACACAAGCGGTCTCACGCGGCCGAGCCGCGGGACGCCACTTCCGAACGCACGAGCGGCAGCAGGTCCCGCCCGTAGGCGGCGACGTCGTCGAACGGGTCGTAGCCGCGCAGCAGGAAGGTCGTCACCCCGAGGTCGACGTAGTCGAGCAGGGCGGCGGCCACGGTCTCCGGCGTCCCGACGAGGGCCGTGGAGTTCCCGGCCGCACCGCTCGCCGCGGCGGTCGGCGTCCAGAGGCACCGGTCGTGGAGCTCGCCGCGCTCGGCGGCGGCCATCAGCCGCTGCGACCCGACGTTGGTGCGCGTCGTCTCGTGGCCCTGCCGGTGCGCGGACCGGCCCGTGAACGACCCGCCGCCCCCGCCCGCGGCGACGATCCGGTCGAGGACGTCGTGTGCCCGGTCCCACGCCTGCTCCTCGGTGGCGCCGAGGATCGGCCGGAACGACACGGAGATGCCCGGCAGGTCGCTCCGCCCTGCCGCCCGGGCCGCGGCGTGGACCGACGCGATCTGCTCGGCGGTCTCGGCGAGCGGCTCGCCCCACAGCGCGAAGACGTCGGCGTGTTTCCCGCCGACGCGGTAGGCCGACTCCGACGAGCCGCCGAAGAAGACCGGGATCGGCTGCTCCGGGCGCACGTCGGTCTGCGCGTCGTCGACGTCGTAGAACTCGCCGTGGTGGTCGAACGGCTCGCCCGCCTCCCACGTCCGGCGCAGCACCTCGAGGTACTCGTCGGTGCGCCGGTAGCGGCCCTCCTTGTCGAGGTGGTCGCCGTCGCGCGCCTGGTCGGCGTCGCTGCCCCCCGAGATGGTGTGCACCGCGACCCGTCCGGGCCCGGCGAACGCGTCGAGCGTCGCGAAGGAGCGGGCCGCGAGCGTCGGGGCGACGAAGCCGGGGCGGTGCGCGATCAGGAAGCCCAGTCGCTCGGTCGACGCGGCGAGCGCGGCCGCGACCTGCATCCCGTCCGGCGACGAGGCGCTGTGCCCGATGAGCACCCGGTCGAAGCCCGCCTCCTCGTGCGCGGCCGCGAAGCGCCGCACGAACCCGACGTCGAGAAGAGGGCCCGACGGCGGGTGGATCTCCGAACCGTGCCGGGTGCTGAGCTGACCGATGAACTCCACATGCGGGGGTGGCTCCGCCCCGGGAGGACTAATCCGTGTCCTGACGCGGATTAGTCCGCGCGAGCCGCAGGCACCCCCCGGGCATGCACATCGTGATCATCGGAGCCGGGCTCGCCGGGACCACCACGGCGCAGACCCTCCGCGACCAGGGGTTCGACGGTGACGTGACGCTCGTCGGGGCCGAGACGCAGCTGCCCTACGACCGCCCGCCGCTGTCCAAGGACTACCTCGCCGGATCGGTCGCCTTCGACGACGACGTCGTCCTGCACCCGCAGGAGTGGTACGACGAGCAGCGCATCGACCTGCGTCTCGGGGCCAGGGCCGACGTGCTCGACCCGAAGGCGCACCAGGTGACGCTCGCCGACGGCACCACGCTCGACTACGACAAGCTCGTCCTCGCCACGGGCTCGACCGCCCGCACGCTCGACCTGCCCGGCGCCGACGCGCCCGGCGTCCACACGCTGCGCACCCGCGAGGACTCCGAGGCCATCCGGGAGGAGTTCGGGGAGGGTCGCCGCCTCGTCGTCATCGGCGGCGGCTGGATCGGGCTGGAGGTCGCGGCGACCGCGCGCGGCGCCGGCACCACGGTGACGGTGCTGGAGCACGAGGAGCTGCCGCTGCTCAAGGTCCTCGGGTCCGAGATGGCGCAGGTGTTCGCCGACCTGCACACCGAGAACGGCGTGGAGCTGCGCCCGAACACGCAGGTGGACGAGATCGTCGTCGAGCACGGGCGCGCCTCCGGGGTCCGGCTCGGGGACGGCTCGACGGTCGCGGCCGACGCCGTGGTGATCGGGGTGGGCGCGGCGCCGGAGCTCGCGCTCGTGGAGGCGGCAGGCCTCGACGTCGAGAACGGCGTGCTGGTCGACGCGTCGCTGCGCTCGAGCGACCCCGACGTCTACGCGGTCGGCGACATCGCCGCCCACGACCACCCGATCTACGGGCGCCTGCGCGTCGAGCACTGGAACGCCGCGTCCACCCACCCGGCGACCGCGGTGGCCGCACTGCTCGGCGGCGACGCCACCTACACCGACGCGCCGTACTTCTTCTCCGACCAGTTCGACCTGGGCATGGAGTACGTCGGGCACGCCCCGCAGGGTCGCTACGACCGGGTGGAGACCAGCGGCGACGTCGCCGGCCGGGAGTTCGTCGCGTCCTGGCTCGACGGGTCCGGCCGGCTCCTCGCGGTGATGAACGTGAACGTGTGGGACGGGCTGGACGACATCCGGGCGTACGTCGGGTCGGACGAGGCCGTGCCCGCGCAGACGCTGCGGGTGGTCGATCAGAAGTAGCCGTTGCGGGGGAGGTCCTCGCCGCTGATCGCGAGGCGGCCGAGGGCGGTGGCCCGGTACGACGCCGGGTTGTGCAGGCTCAGCGTGCGGATGTTGCGCCAGTGCCGGTCCAGGTTCTTCCCCCGGCTGGAGGCCGACGCGCCGCCGACGTCGAACAGCGACGTCGCCGCGTCGGCCGCCACCCGGTCCAGGTGCACCTTGACCGCACTGGCCGCCACGGACGCCGCCCGGCCGACCTCCTCGGTCGGTTCGCCGGCACGCACCGCGTCCTCGGCGGCCTGGACCGTGTCGGCCGCGGCGAGCACCGCGGACTCCGCGACCCAGGCCGTCGACACCAGCCGACCGACGGTCTCCTGCAGGATCGGGTCGTCGACGGGCCGCGGCGCGGGCGCGTGGTCGAAGGTGCGGGTCCGCGAGCGCACGAGGGCCGCCGCGTCGGTCGCGACCGAGCGCAGGATCCCGGCCATGAGCGCCTGCAGGTAGAGCTGGAGGAACGGCACGTCGGCCGCCGGCCGCGGCTCGTGGCGCGACCGTACGGACAGGAACTCGTCGTCGGCCACGGCGACGTCGGTGAACCGCGTGGTCCCCGTCCCGGTCCGCGACTGGCCCATGCCGTCCCAGTCGTCGACGACCTCGACGCCCGGGCGGTCGGTCGGGACCAGCACCGTCGCGACCCGGTCGCCCTCGACCCGGGCCGCCACCGAGATCCAGTCGGAGTACAGGGTGCCGGTGCTGTAGTACTTCACGCCGTCGAGCCACCGGCCGTCGGCGGTCTCCGTGAGCGTCGTCGTGAAGTCGTGGTTGCCGGCGGCGACCGTGCCCGTCTCGGAGATGGCGTTGCCGAACACCTTGCCCGCCCGCACCTCGTCCAGCCAGCGCGTGTGTCCGCCGCGGACGAAGCCGAGGGTCTGGCTGTAGTGCGTGCGCAGCACGTGCGCGACGATCGGATCCGCCTCGGCGAGGTCGATGACGAACGCGAGCAGCTCGCGGATCGACGCGCCGTGCCCGCCCTGGTCGACGGGCAGCGCCAGGGCACCGAGCCCCGCGTCCGCGACCGCCCGCACCTGCGCGAACGGGCTCTCGTCGCGCAGCTCCCGCTCGGCGGCGCCCGCGGCGATCCAGCTCAGCAGCTCCCGCGTCCCCGCGCGAGGGGAACCCTCGTGCCACAAGAGCGCTCGATTCTTCCCCTCGCGTTCGGCTGTCACGGCGTTGCTCCGTTCGCGAGGGGAGGACAAGAGCGCTCTTGTGGTCCGAGGGTTCCCCTCACGCGGCGGGGACCTCGTCCCGACGACGGGTGGGGTCGGGGGCAAGCAGGGCCGCGGCGGTCGTCAGGACGGCGAGCCCGGCGTAGGCGAGCACGATCCACCACGGCCGGCCGTCGCCCGCGATGAGCAGGGAGGCGGCCACGAGCGGGGCGAACCCGCCGGAGAGCACCGACCCGATCTGGTAGCCGAGCGAGGCGCCGCTGTAGCGCACCCGGACGTCGAACATCTCGGCGAACCACGCCGCCTGCGGGCCGTACATGGAGTCGTGCACGACGTTGATCGCCAGCACCGCGGCCAGCACGATCAGCACGGTCGACCCGGTGTCGACGGCCAGGAAGAACAGCGCCAGCCCGGCCGTCCCGCCGATCGCGCCGAGCAGGTAGGGCCGCCGACGACCGATCCGGTCGGAGAGCACGGCCCAGAGCGGCGTCGTCACGAGCCCGATCGCCGAGACGACGACGACGGCGGTGAGGCCCGCGGTCGAGCCGCGGCCGAGGGTCTGGGTGATGTAGGTCAGACCGTAGGTCGTGATCAGGACGTAGAGCCCGATCTGGGAGAGGCGCAGACCCGTCGTCAGGAGCACCGCCCGGGGCGCGGTGCGCAGGACCTCGACGATCGGCAGCTTCGCGACCTGGCGCTCGGAGCGCAGCGTCGTGAACTCGGGTGCGTCCTCCAGCCGCAGCCGGATGACCAGGCCGACGACGACGAGCACGGCACTCGCGAGGAACGGGATCCGCCAGCCCCAGGACAGGAAGGCCTCCTCGGAGGTCGTCGCCCGCACCAGGAAGAGCGACCCGGTCGCGAGCAGCATCCCGGCGGGGGAGCCGATCTGGGTGAAGCTGCCGTACCAGCCGCGGCGGTGCGGCGGTGCGTGCTCAGCGGACAGCACCGCGGCGCCGCCCCACTCCGCGCCCACCGCGAACCCCTGGACGAGCCGCAGCACGACGAGCAGGGTCGGGGCCAGGGCGCCGATGCTCGCGTAGCCGGGCAGGACGCCGATCAGGGTCGTCGCCACGCCCATCGCGATCAGCGACCCGACCAGCACGCTCTTGCGCCCCACCCGGTCGCCGAGGTGTCCGGCGACGATCGCGCCGATCGGCCGGGCGCCGAACCCCGCGGCGTAGGTCGCGAAGGCGGCGAGCGTGCCCGCCGTGGGGCTGACGGAGGGGAAGAACAGCGTGTTGAAGACCAGCGCGGTCGCGGTGGCGTAGAGGTAGAAGTCGTACCACTCGATGGTCGTGCCGACGGCGCTCGCGAGGGCGACGCGGCGCGGGGTGGTGGGGGCCGGCTGGACGGTGCTGGTCACACGGGTCTCCGAGGTCGGTGGGGGAGCGGACGGGTCCCTACCGACACAGCGCGGAGGCGACCAGCAGCAGGTCGATGTGCTCGCGTACGACGAGCAGCCAGCCGGTCATCGCGGACACCGTAGTTCCTTGCATCCCTCACCGCAGGTGCGGTCGAATGATGCGCATGCGCGCAGGTGACCTCCGGGTCTTCGGGCTCATGGCCTTCTGGCCGAGCCGCCGCGTGCAGGAGTTCGACCAGTGGTGTCGCCGGGCCGCGTGAGCCCGCATCCGTCCCCGCGTGTCTCCGCGGCCGGTCCGTGCCGTCGTGTCCTGGTCGAACCCCTGAGAGGAACCCCGTCGTGTCGGTCACCGACGACTACCTGAAGAACAACGAGACCTACGTCGCGAACTTCCCCGGCGAGCTGCCCCTGCCGCCTGCCCGCAAGACCGCCGTCGTCGCCTGCATGGACGCCCGCGTGAACCCCTACGGCGCGCTCGGCCTGAGGGAGGGCGACTCGCACGTCATCCGCAACGCGGGCGGGATCGTCGCCGACGACACCATCCGCTCGCTCGCGATCTCGCAGCACCTGCTGGGGACCGAGGAGATCATCCTCATCCACCACACCGACTGCGGCATGGTCACGTTCACCGACGAGCAGTTCGCCGACATCCTCGAGAAGGAGTCCGGCGAGCGCCCCTCGTGGACCGCGAACGCGTTCCCCGACGCCGAGCAGGACGTCCGCGACTCCATCAAGCGGATCACCGACAGCCCGTTCATCAAGAACAAGAACTCGGTGCGTGGCTTCGTCATCGACGTGGCGACCGGGAAGCTGAACGAGGTCAACTGATCCCGGTGTCGTTCTGAGCGAAGGGCTCCTTCGGTCGAGTAGATCGACCGAGGGGGCCCTTCGCTCGTGCCCGACGGCGGGCCGGCCCGGTCTTCGCGAGTGGTCACTGGGGCAGGTCGCGGGCCGCCCGGACCTGCGTGGTGTGCCACTCGCGGACCACCCGGCCCGGGCCCGACACGAGCGAAGGGCCCCTCCGGTCGACCTACTCGACCGAAGGGGCCCTTCGCTCAACAGCAGGGTCAGGCGTCCACCGGCGTCGTCACCAGCGGCCGCCCGACCAGACCCGCGGCGAGCGTGTCGCCCGCCTGCGGGTCGATGACCAGAAACGACCCGGTGGCGGCGACGCGGTCGTAGTCGTCGAGCGGCAGCGGCTCGGCCACGGTGATCGCGACGTGGCCGATGTCGTTGATCTCGAGCGTGCCCGGGTCGGCGTCGAGGGCGAGGGTCTGGATGTCCAGCCGGTCCTCGACGGCCGTGATCATGGCCTGCACGGTGTGCGTCCCGTGCTTGACCAGCAGCCGGCGCCCGGGCGTGAGCGGCTTGTCGTGCAGCCACGCGAGGGTCGCGGTGAACTCGGTGACCGGCTCCGGTGCCGACGCGGCCGCCACGAGCACGGCGCCGCGGGCGATGCCGAGGTCGTGCGCCAGCCGCAGCACCACGCTGTCGCCCGCGGACGCCGAGGAGAGCGACGCGGTGTACCGGTCGATGCCCTCGACCGTGGTGCGCTGCCCGTCGGGGAGCACGACGACCTCGTCGCCCACCGACACCGAGCCGGCCGCGACCAGGCCCGCGTAGCCGCGGTAGTCGGGGTGCTCGGCCGAGCGCGGCCGGATCACGGTCTGCACCGGGAAGCGGAACGGCGCCGCGTCGTCCGGGCCGTCGACCGGCACGGTCTCGAGGTGGTCGAGCAGCGTCGGGCCGTCGTACCAGGGAGTCCGCTCGGACTCCAGCACCACGTTGTCGCCCTTCTTCGCCGACACCGGGATCGTCACGACGGCGTCCTCGGCGTACCCGAGGGCCGCGGTGTGGTCGCGGAACTCCTTGGCGATCGTCAGGTAGGTCGACTCGTCGTAGTCCACGAGGTCGATCTTGTTGACGGCGAGCACGAGCCGCGGCACCCGCAGCAGGGCCATGACCGCGGCGTGACGACGGGTCTGCTCGACGACGCCGTGCCGCGCGTCGACCAGCAGCACCGCGAGCGCCGCGGTGGACGCCCCGGTGACGGTGTTGCGGGTGTACTGCACGTGGCCGGGGGTGTCGGCGAGGACGAAGGACCGCCTCGGCGTCGCGAAGTAGCGGTACGCCACGTCGATCGTGATGCCCTGCTCCCGCTCCGAGCGCAGGCCGTCGACCAGCAGCGACAGGTCGGGCTCGCCGTCGGCGCTCTTCGACGCGCGCTCGACGGCCTCGAGCTGGTCGGCCAGGACCGACTTGGTGTCGTAGAGCAGCCGACCGACGAGCGTGGACTTGCCGTCGTCGACCGAGCCCGCCGTCGCGAGCCGCAGGAGATCGGTCATGTCAGAAGTAGCCTTCCTTCTTGCGATCTTCCATGGCGGCCTCGGAGAGCCGGTCGTCGGCGCGGGTGGCGCCGCGCTCGGTCAGCCGGGACTCACGGACCTCGGCGAGCACCTCGTCGAGCGTGGTCGCGGTCGACTCGACCGCGCCCGTGCACGAGCCGTCGCCGACGGTGCGGTAGCGCACGGTCTTCGTGATGACCTCTTCGCCGTCGCGCGGACCGCCCCAGGGACCCGACGTCAGCCACATGCCGTCGCGGGCGAACACGTCGCGGGTGTGGGCGTAGTAGATCGAGGGCAGGTCGATCTCCTCGCGCTGGATGTAGCGCCAGACGTCGAGCTCGGTCCAGTTCGACAGCGGGAACACGCGCACGTGCTCGCCCGGCTTGTGGCGCCCGTTGTAGAGGTTCCACAGCTCGGGGCGCTGCCGCGACGGCTCCCACGCCCCGAAGGCGGTGCGCAGCGAGAAGATGCGCTCCTTCGCGCGGGCCCGCTCCTCGTCGCGGCGACCACCGCCGAACACCGCGTCGTGGCGGTGGTCGGCGATCGCGTTGAGCAGCGGCGTCGTCTGGAGCGGGTTGCGGGTGCCGTCGGCGCGCTCGGACAGCCGTCCGTCGTCGATGTAGTCCTGGACGCTCGCGACCTCGAGGGTCAGCCCGTACCGCTCGACGACGGCGTCGCGGAACGCGATGACCTCGTCGAAGTTGTGCCCGGTGTCGACGTGCAGCACCGGGAACGGGATCGGCGCGGGCCAGAACGCCTTGTGCGCGAGGTGCACCAGCAGCATGGAGTCCTTGCCGCCGGAGAAGAGGATCACCGGGCGGTCGAACTCGCCGGCGACCTCGCGCATGACGTGGATCGCCTCGGACTCGAGGACGTCCAGCTGATCGGTACCCGTCGTCGGGAGCGTCGCCGTCATCCGTGCAGCCCGCATTCGGTCTTGGTGAAGCCCGCCCAGCGGCCGCTGCGCGGGTCGGCGCCGGGCGCCGGCTTGGCCGTGCACGGCTGACAGCCGATCGAGGGGTAGCCCTCGCCGACCAGCGGGTTCACCAGCACCGCGTTCTCGGCGATGTAGGCGTCCATCTGCTCGTCGGTCCAGTGCGCGATCGGGTTGACCTTCGCCAGCCCGTGCTTCTCGTCCCACGTGACCAGTGGGGTGGTCGCGCGGGTCGGCGCCTCGACGCGGCGCACGCCGGTCACCCAGGCGTCGTAGCGCGCGAGGGTCTGCTTCAGGGGCACGACCTTGCGCATGTCGCAGCAGGCACCCGGGTCGGTGGCGAAGAGGTTCTTCCCGAACTCGGCGTCCTGCTCGGCGACGGTGCGCTCCGGGTGCGCCTCGACGATGTTCACCCCGTAGACCTGCGCGACGGCGTCGCGGGTCCCGAGCGTCTCGGCGAAGTGGTAGCCCGTCTCGAGGAAGAGCACGTCGACGCCGGGGCGGGCCTCGGCGCCGAGCTTCACCAGCACGGCGTCCTGCATGTTCGACGCCACGATCAACCGGTCGCCGTACGTCTCGGCGGCCCACGCCAGGATCTGCCGGGTGAGCTCGACGTGGTCCGTCGTGCCCTCGAGCGCGGCGAAGCGCTCCCCGGCGGCCAGGGCGTCGGCCCGGGTCCGGTCCTCGATGCTGGTCATGCGGCCACTCCTGAGACGACGAAGGTGCTGCGGCAGTCGGCGCACTCCCAGGCGTTCTCGGGCGTCTCCCGGGGGCGCAGGTCCTGCTCGCCGCAGTAGGGGCAGTACTGGATCGCCAACCTCACTGCAGCCGGCTTTCTTCCGCCCGGAGCACCCACTGGGCGAAGCGCTCGCCGTCGTTCCGGTCGGAGACGAAGGCCCGGACCAGGCGCTCGACGTAGGGGCCGAGCTCGGCCGAGAGGACCTTGTGGCCGCGCAGCTTGCGCCCGAATCCGGAGTCGAGGCCGAGCCCGCCGCCGAGGTGCACCTGGAAGCCGGCGGCCGGGTTGCCGTCGGCGTCGTTCACGATCTGGCCCTTGAGACCGATGTCGGCGACCTGCACCCGCGCGCACGAGTTCGGGCAGCCGTTGAGGTGGATCGAGATCGGCGTGTCGAGCTCCGGCGCGACGTCCGCGCAGAGCTGCTCGAGCTCGGTGACGAGGTCACCGGCCCGGTTCTTGGTGTCGACGAACGCGAGCTTGCAGAACTCCAGGCCGGTGCAGGCCATCGTCGAGCGGCGGAAGACGCTCGGGCGCGCCGGCAGCCCGAGGTGGTCGAGCGCCGTCGTCAGGGTGTCGACCTTCTCCTCGGCGACGTCGAGGACGACGATCTTCTGGTACGGCGTGAGGCGGATGCGGGTGGACCCGACGTCCTCGGCGGCCTTCGCGACGCCCACCAGCGTCGAGCCCGAGGTCCGCCCCGCGGGAGGGGCGACGCCGACGTACTTGCGGCCGTCGACCTGGTCGTGCACGCCGACGTGGTCGATCGTGCCGGCGATGGCCTCGGGGGCGGGACCGTCCAGCATCTTCCGGTGCAGGTACTCGTCCTCCATGACCTGCCGGAACTTCTCGGGGCCCCAGTCGGCGATGAGGAACTTGATCCGGGCGCGGGTGCGCAGCCGGCGGTAGCCGTAGTCACGGAACACCGAGACGACGGCGTGCCAGACGTCCGGCACCTCCTCGAGCGGCACCCACGCGCCGAGGCGGACGGCGAGCTTCGGGTTGGTGGAGAGCCCGCCGCCGACGTGCAGGTCGAAGCCCGGGCCGTGCTCAGGGTGGTTCACCCCGACGAAGCTGACGTCGTTGACCTCGTGCGCCACGTCCTGCTGACCCGAGATCGCGGTCTTGAACTTGCGGGGGAGGTTCGACAGCGACCGGTCACCGATGTACTTCGCGGCGATCTCGTCGATCGCGGACGTGCCGTCGATGATCTCGTCGGCGCTGATGCCGGCGACCGGCGAGCCGAGGATGACGCGCGGGCAGTCGCCGCAGGCCTCCGTCGTCGTCAGGCCGACGCCCTCGAGGCGGCGCCAGATCTCCGGGACGTCCTCGACGCGGATCCAGTGCAACTGGATGTTCTCGCGGTCGGTGACGTCGGCGGTGTCGCGCGCGAAGGTCTGGGAGATCTCGCCGATGACGCGCAGCTGCTCGGTGGTCAGCGCGCCGCCGTCGACGCGGACCCGGAGCATGAAGTACGACGCGTCGAGCTCCTCCTCCTCGACGTGCCCGGTGTCCGTGCCGGGGAAGCCCTCGGCGCGCTGGGTGTAGAGACCCATCCACCGGAACCGCCCGCGCAGGTCGGCCGGGTCGATGGAGTCGAAGCCGCGGTGGGCGTAGATGTTCTCGATCCGGGCCCGCACGTTGAGCGGGTTGTCGTCCTTCTTGGACTGCTCGTTCTTGTTGAGCGGCTCCCGGTAGCCCAGCGCCCACTGGCCCTCGGCCTTGCCCTTGCGGGCGCGCTTCGGGGCGGCCTTGACGGGCTTGTCCTCCACGTCACCGCGCATGCCGACGGAGGTGGTCTCGGCGTACGACTGCTCGGGCGTCGTGGCACCTTCGCTGGACGGGGCGCTGGTCATCGGTGGTGCGTCCTCACAGACGCAGGCACACGCGTTCCCGACGGCGGGTCGCGCGCGCCTGCTGACGATCGTGGTGGTGGGTGCCCTCGTGGGCGTCAGCGGCGGTGCCTCAGCACGCCGGGCAGAGCGCGCTCGACACGTAGCCCAGGTCGACATGGGGTCGACCGACGAGCATCGGGTCCAGTGCACGCACGTCGTTGAGCGTGCCATGTCGTGGTGCGCGATTCCACCGGCGTCCGGTGTGGGGTCCCCCTCTCACGGCAGGAAAGCCCTATCGGCGTGCTGCGTGGGACTGCTGTCGGATCCAATGGCAGGGAAGCCCCGTCGTCACCACGCGCACAATGGACGCGTGCCCTCCGTGCCCCCCGGCGGTGAACCCGCCCCGGCCGACGGCGCGCTCCCGCCCGCCGCGCTCGACGGGCTCGGGACGCGCCCGTTCGGCGTCTACGTCCACGTCCCGTTCTGCGCGACCCGCTGCGGGTACTGCGACTTCAACACCTATACCGCCACCGACCTGGGGCTGACCGGCTCCGACGACCCCGCCTCGCCCGCGTCCTGGCTCGAGGGCCTCCGTCAGGAACTCGACCTCGCCACCCGCGTCCTCGGCACGCCCCCGCCCGCCGACACGGTGTTCCTCGGCGGCGGCACACCCTCGCTGCTCGGCGCGGAGGGGCTCACGGCCGTCCTCGACGCGATCCGGTCGACCTTCGGTCTCGCAGCCGGCGCCGAGGTGACCACCGAGGCTAACCCCGAGTCGACCACCCCCGAGCTGCTCGCCGCCATCGCCGACGCCGGGTACACGCGGCTCTCGCTGGGGATGCAGTCCGACGTCGACCACGTCCTCGCCGTGCTCGACCGCCGCCACACCCCGGGCGCGGCCGTCACGGTCGCCCGCGCGGCGCTCGAGGCCGGGCTGCGCCACGTCAACCTCGACCTGATCTACGGCACCCCCACCGAGACCGACGGCGACCTCCGTCGCTCCCTCGACGCCGTGCTCGCCAGCGGCGCCGACCACGTCTCGGCCTACTCGCTGATCGTCGAGGACGGCACCGCGCTCGCCCGGCGCGTCGCCCGCGGCGAGCTGCCGATGCCCGACGACGACGTCCTCGCCGACCGCTACGAGATCGTCGACGACGTCCTCACCGCCCACGGCCTCGGCTGGTACGAGGTGTCGAACTGGGCCCGCTCGACCGAGGCCCGCTGCCGGCACAACCTCGGCTACTGGTCCGGCGGCGACTGGTGGGGTGCCGGCCCGGGCGCGCACTCCCACGTCGGCGGCGTGCGGTGGTGGAACGTGCGCCACCCGGCCCGCTACTCGAAGCAGCTCGCCGCGGGGGAGTCGCCCGCCGAGGCGCGCGAGCGGCTCATGCCGGCCGACCGGCACGTCGAGCAGGTGCTCCTGGCCCTGCGCACGGTCGAGGGGCTCCCGGCGGGGGTCCTCGACGAGGCGGGCCGGGCGGCCGCCGAGCAGGCGGTCCGGGACGGCCTTCTCGACGACGGGTCCTGGGCCCGCGGGCAGGCGGTCCTCACCCGCCACGGGCGGTTGCTCGCCGACGGCGTCGCGATCTCGTTGACGGGAGACTGATGGAGCTGCCCGAGCCGGTCCGGATCGCGCTGCCGGACGTCACCCTCTCCGTGTACGACGTCGGGTCGGGCCCGGCGGTCCTGCTCCTGCACGGCTTCCCGGACCGGGCGACGCTCTGGCGGGCCCAGATCGCGTGCCTCGTCGACGCCGGGTACCGCGTCATCGCCCCCGACCTGCGGGGCTTCGGCGACAGCGACCGCCCCGACGACGTCGCCGCCTACCGCGTCCGCCGGTCGGTGGCGGACATGGTCGCGCTGCTGCGCGAGCGCGAGGTGGACTCGGTCGTCGTCGTGGGCCACGACTACGGGGCCGCGGTCGGCTGGGCG
Source organism: Actinomycetospora soli (assembly GCF_021026295.1). Classification (GTDB taxonomy): domain Bacteria; phylum Actinomycetota; class Actinomycetes; order Mycobacteriales; family Pseudonocardiaceae; genus Actinomycetospora; species Actinomycetospora soli. Next base: position 220,256 of record NZ_JAJNDA010000003.1, on the reverse strand, counting down.
CTCGCGATGGCGAGCGAGGCGGTGCGCGGCTACGTGGCGCTGTCCGTCGGGCACCCCAACGCCTTCCGGGCCGCGGGGCTCTCCCAGCGCGCCGCGTCCTGGTACATGCTCTGGTTCCGCGAGCCCGGCGTCGCGGAGGAGGTCCTCCCCGCCGACGACTGGTCCTTCCTCCGCCGCTGGGCCCACCCCGGCACCGAGGACGACGACCTCGTCCGCACCCAGATCCGCGACCTCTCCCGTCCGGGCGCCCTCACCGCCGGCCTGTCCTGGTACCGCGCCAACGTCGACCCGCGGACCTTCGTCGACGAGCACCCCGTCGACCTGCCGCCGATCACCTGCCCGGTGCTGGGCGTGATCGGGGCCGAGGACATCGCGCTGGGCGAGGCGCAGATGGCCGGGTCCGGCGCGTACCTCACGGGCGGCTTCGAGTGCGTGACGCTGCCCGGTGCGGGTCACTGGCTCCCGGCCCGGCACCCGGACGCCGTGAACGAGCAGCTCCTGGCCTTCCTCGGCCGCCTGGACTGAGCCGGCTCGGGGGCCCGGCGCGGCTTACCGCCCGCCTGCGTCGAGCGACGCGGATGACCCGGGACGGTCAGCCCTCGGGCCCGAGCGCCCCGGTATCTCCCGCGCGGTAGTCGGCCGCGGTCGCCCGGAGCGCCCCGCCCAGCGACCCGAGCCCGGTCGCCTCCCGGCCGATGGCGGTGACCCCCTCGGCCGCCTTCGGGTCGTACTGCGCCGCGAACGTCCGCCCCTGCTCGTCGTCGCCGGCCACGTCGCCGAGGCCGGCGAGGGCCGACCGGAGCGCGGCGGCGGCCTCGACGGCGATCCGCCCCGCCTCGTCGAACTGCGCCGCCGCCGCCTCGAGATCCTCGGGCCGGGTGCCGAATGCGCCAGTCACGACGCCGAGCGTAGGAACGTCGGGGCCGTCCGTGGGCCGGTTTCGACGAAGTGGCGTGACTGCCACTGGATGACAGCAACGACGCTTTCCTGCCACGAGGAGGCGGCGTCACGGCCAGAAGATGCTCCCCTCGTCGAACACGAACCGGATCGACGTCGGCAGCTCCAGCTTCTCGGCCTTCGCCCGCAGGACGGCGGCGAGCAGGCCCTTCCCGGCCTCGTCGACGTCGAGCGCGATCATGCGGCCGTCGACCACCAGGTCGCCGCCGCCCTGCCGGGCCAGCCGGCCGCTGCCCTCGAGTACCGCCGCCTCCACCGAGGACGCCGACGACACCTCGGGGACCGTCAGCTCCACGAACCGCCCGCGGTCGCCCGCGTCGGCGCGCACCAGCGCGCCGGCGTCGGCCCGCGCGTGGACGCTCATGCCCTCGGACTCCAGCAATCGGGCGGTCGGCACCTGCTCGGGCGAGAACGTCGCGCCGGGCGACTCGTGCACCCCGGGCCGGAACAGCGGGCCGAGCGCGCCGCGCGACGCCGGGTCGAGCGCGGCGGAGATGCGGCCGTCGAGCGCGCCGAGGTCGTCGGCGATGCCTCGCGGTGCGGCCGGACCCGGGCCGGGGGAGGGGACGGCGAGACCGCGGGCGATCCCGCCGAGCACGCCCCCGAACGCCCCGCCCGCCACGGCGGCGGACCCGGCCTCGTCGAGCGAGTACCCACCGCGACCGAACGCCTCGACACGCAGCGGCTGGGCGACCGCCAGGTCGATCGCGGCCGCCTCGACGGCGCCGAACACGGCGCCCACCACCACACCGCCGAGGATCGCCGCGGCGGTCGCCGAGAGCTCCACGCCGATCGCGGTCGCGGCGGCGACGAGTCCCGCGCTCACCGCGCCGGCGGCGGCGGCGGAGGTGCCGAACGTCAGCCAGGCGAGCCCCACCCCGGCGACGATCGTCGCGCCCGCGGTCACCGCCAGCTCCGTGACCCGCGCCCGCGCGTCCTCCACCGCCTCGGCGAACCGGGTCAGCGCGACGCCGAGGGCCCGGCAGCCGGCGGCGTCGTCGCGCAGGGCGGCCTCGTGCGCGGTCCAGGTCGCGGCGAACCGGTCCGCCGCCCCGCCCGCCCACGTCGCCCGCGCCTGCGCCGTTGCCGACCCGCCGACCTCGCGGGCGCGGTCCAGCTCGACCGCGGCCCGGTCCCACGCACCTGCGGCCGCCCGGAGCCGCTCCGGGTCCGCCGCGGGCCACCACAGACCGACCTCCTCGACGACGTCCATCACGCCGCCCGCGCGGTGATCACCTGGCCGTGCGCGGCCGTGACGACGACGACCGCCGCGCCGGTCAGCGTCCAGGTCTCGCTGCGCTCGTCGTAGGTCGACGACGCCGGGGCGGCCAGCGTCCGGGCGATCGCGTCGAGCGAGACGGCGGACCAGTCGATGCGGCGGAACCCGTAGTAGCGGTTCCCGCACAGCAGCGCCGAGGACCCCGAGGCCTCCGGACCGCGCGCGAACACCCGCACCACCTGGTCCTCGGGCGTGGACGCGCCGCAGATCTCCGGTGGCTCGGCGAGAGCCGGGGGCGCGCCGACCAGCACGGCGAGCAGGGCGAGCACGGCGACGACGACGGAGCGGACCACGATGACCTCCACGACTGCGGGCCGCGTCGATCACGGCCCCCTCACTGCCTTGGAGTGCCGTCGGCCCCGATCGGTTCCGTCGAATTCCCGGCGCCCGCGATCAGCGTCGTGATCCGCACCCAGGACGGTGCGGTCGGCGTCGACCCGAAACCGAACCGCACCGGCGGCGACACCGGCCGCAGCGCCCCCTGGTCGACGCCGTCGAACGTCGTCGTCGCCGCCTCGATCCGGTGCAGGTCCTGGGCCCCGTAGTACTCGGTGCGCCCGCCGCCCGCGCTGCCGACGGTCCGGACCCCGGGCAGCACCCGCCGCGCGATCGCGTCGATCGTCGCGATCCACCACGGCGCGGTCGCGAGCCGCCACGGCACGGCGTGCAGCAGCACCCCGAGCGGCGACCGCCCGCCGAGGACGAAGCGCGCGGTGAGCGGACCCGCCGTCAGGAAGAACTCGGAGCCGACCGAGCGCAGGTCGACCGGGACGTGGCGCACCTCGTCGAAGGTGTACGTCGCGGCCACGAACTCCTCCACGGCGGGCGACGGCGCGAGCAGGAGCCGGTGCCCGTCGGGCCGCTCGACCATGACGTCGGTGAAGGTCCCGAGCGGCGACGAGGGCCAATGTCCGATGACGTAGCGCAGCCCGGACTCCGTGCCGAGCCCGCCGATCCAGCCGTCGAAGCGTTCCACCGCCGCGGGGTGCCCGACCGGGCTCACAGATCCACCAGCACGATCCCGACGACGACGACCGCGGCGGCGACCGCCCGCCGCCACCCGAAGCGTTCGCCGAGGAACAGCGTGCCGAGCACGGCGCCGATGACGATCGAGGTCTCCCGCAGCGCCGCGACCGCCGCCGTCGCCCCGCTGGTCTGGGCGACCAGGACCAGGCCGTACGCCGCGAGCGACACGAGCCCGCCGAGGAAACCGATCGCCACCGACGACCACGGCACCCGTAGCAGCCCGCGGCCGCGCCGGACGAGGGCGAGTACGGGCATCACCGGACCCTGCACCAGGAACATCCAGGCGGCGTAGACCGCGACCGGCGTCGTCGCCACCGCGGCCGCGTCGACCAGGGTGTAGCCGGCGATGAACAGGCCGGTCGCGACCGCGGCCCCGAGCGCGGGCAGCGCGGCCCGCGTCGGCCGCCCGCCGTCGAGGGCCAGCGACACCAGCCCGAGGGAGATCACGACGACGCCGAGCAGCTCCGACCACGGCAGTCCGCCGCCGAACACGACCTCGTACAGCGCGACGACCCACGGCGCCGTCCCGCGGGCCACCGGGTAGACCTGGCTGAACTCGCCGAGCTGATAGCTCGCCCAGAGCAGCAGCGTGTAGCCGACGTGGAGCGCGGCGGACACGAGCACGAACGGCCAGGCGTGCGCCGGCGGCGGACCCAGGACGAGCGCGGCCCCGCCGCCGACCACGACGTAGGACAGACCGATGAGCGCGAACCCGACGAGGCGGTCGGCGACCCCGTGGGCGATCGCGTTCCACGTCGCGTGCAGGACGGCGGCGAGCAGGGTGAGGGCGATGACGGCGGGGGACACCGGCGGCTCCTGGGCGTCGGCCCGCACTCCGGGTGCGGGCGCGTCGGGATCGGAGCCCTCGGGGTTTCTCTCCCGTCAGGTGTCGGCCGTGGGCCGTGGCGCCGCTCGGTCCAGACCCCGGATCGCCCTGGTTGTGGGTCGGGTGGGCGGGCGTCGGACGGAACCCTAGGCGCAAGCAGGAGGCACCCTACGCTCGTTAGGCTGCGTCCGTGTCGGAGCCGGAACGGGCGAACGCCGCGCGGATGTACGACCACATGCTCGGCGGGGCGCACAACTTCGCCGTCGACCGCGCTGCGGTGGCGCGGGTCGTGGCGAGCCGGCCCGACGCGATCCGCGCGACGTGGGAGACCCGCGACTTCATGCGCCGCGTGGTCACGTGGTGCGTCGAGCAGGGGATCGACCAGTTCCTCGATCTCGGCTCGGGCGTGCCGTCGGTGGGCAACGTCCACGAGATCGCCCACGCCGTCGACCCGGCGGTCCGGGTCGCCTACGTCGACAACGAGGCGGTGGCGGTCAAGCACGCCGAGGAGATCACGGCGCCCCTGGACACGGTGAGCATCTCCCAGCGCGACCTGCGTGACGCCCGGTCGGTCCTCGGCGCCCCCGGGGTCGCCGGCCTGCTCGACCTGGACCGCCCGGTCGCCCTCCTCGCCCTCGCCGTCCTGCACTTCGTGCCGGGCGACCTGGGCGGGACGTTGACGCCCTACCTGCGCCACCTGTCGTCGGGAAGCGTGCTGGCGGTGAGCCACGCGAGCAACGACCACAGCGACCCGGAGCTCACCGCCCGTCTGGAGTCGGTGGCCCGCGCCTACGGCGACACCGACGCGCCGCCGACCCTGCGTTCGCGTACCGAGATCACGGCGCTCTTCGACGGGCTCGAGATCGTCCCGCCCGGCGTCGTCGACCTCACCGACTGGCCGGAGCCCCGTCCCGGGATCGAGCCGATCGGGGCCTACGGCGCGGTCGGGCGCGTCTAGCGGACCAGCCCGCCGAACGTCATGTACTTGTGGCCGCGCGCGGCCAGGCTGATCATGACGCCGCCGACGACGGCGAGGACCGCGCCGATCGCGGCCTCGTGCAGGACGAACGACGTCAGGGCCCCGGCGAACACGGCGATGATCAGGGTGTCCCGGAGGAAGCGCAGCACGCGGCGGACGCTAGTCGGACACGGTCGTCGCCACCGGCGGGATCACCCGGACGGGCCTGGTCGTGTCCTACGCGCTCTCGAGCGCCGCGGCGGCCAGCGGGCGACGGGCCCGCACGACGACGAGCTCCTCGGTGCGCCGCCCGGGCTCGATGAGGCCGCGCTGCTCGAGCAGCTCCGCCCGCGCCGTGAACACCGGGCCGAACGGGTGCTCGCAGCGGGCGGCGACGTCGGCCTCGAGACCGTGCGCGGCCAGGCGCTGCAGTGAGGTGGCCACCCCGTTGATCGCCGAGTGCACGAGCAGCAGGCACCCGCCGGGGGCGAGGACCTGCGGGGCCGCGTCGATCACGCGGTCGAGCACGGTGCGGCCGTCGAGCCCGCCGTCGAAGGCGCGCATCGCGCCCCGCGTCGGCAGCGCGGCGTCCGCGGCCGGGACGTAGGGCGGGTTGGAGACGACGAGGTCGTACTGCTTCCCGACGACGGGTGCGGCCAGGTCGCCCCGGTGCAGCCGGACCCGGCGGCGCAGCCGCCGCCCGTTGGCCCACGCGCTCGCGAGGGCGCGCCGCGAGACGTCGACGGCGGTGACGTCCGTCCCCGGCACCCCGGCCGCGACCAGCGACAACGCGCCCGTCCCGGAGCAGAGCTCGAGCACCCGGCGTCCGGGGGGAGACTCGTGCAGCTCCCGCACGAGGACGTCGGCGAGCAGCCAGGTGTCGCGCTGCGCGGGGTAGACGCCCGGGCCGCGCAGCACCGGCAGGTGCGCGCGGGTCCCGTCGGCGCGGTGGATCGGGACGATGACGTCGGGGACGACCGGCTCGGTCACGGTGGGGCGCGGGGTGGGCAGGGAGATCGACATGCGCATGCTCCTCGGCGGGCACGGGGGACGGCACGGAACGGCTCGGACGCGTGCCGGCGGCCGGTTCACCACCGGCGGCCGGGCGTCCCCGGTGCACAGCTGCACACTCAACCGCCGGGGACGGAGATGGGCGGGTGTTACCCGCTGGTCACGAGCACCGACCGTCGGATCCGATGTGATGCACACGCCGCGTATCCGGGGTGCGGCGACGGGTAGCCGGGCCGCTCGATCGCACCGACCCGTCGTCGAGGAGACCCGAGTGACCGACGTCCTCAGCCCGCCCGTCGCCCGCGCCGACGCCCTGCCGTCGGCGCGTGGACCCGTCTCGTCCGCCGTCATCGACGTGCTGGCGGGACGCCGTCCCGCGGCCGACCTGCCGTCGGACCCCGGGCTCGACCCGTACGGCGAGGACCTGCAGCTCGCGCTCTACGTCCTGTACGAGCTGCACTACCACGGGTTCGCCGAGGTCGACGCCGAGCTCGAGTGGGACCCCGAGCTGCTGCGCCTGCGCCGCTCCCTCGAGCGGACGTTCCTCGACGCCCTGCAGGCCGAGGTGCCCGCCGGTGACGACGTGGACGCCGAGGTCGAGGCGCTGCTCGTCGAGCAGGTCGACGGGGACGGCGCGTCGTGGCGGCTCGCGAAGGACGGACAGCTCTGGCAGCTGCGCGAGTACGTGATCCACCGGTCGATCTACCACCTCAAGGAGGCCGACCCGCAGGCGTGGGTGATCCCGCGCATCGACGGGCAGGCCAAGGCGTCGCTGGTGACCGTCGAGCACGACGAGTTCGGCGGCGGCCGCGCGGAGCGGGTGCACGCGAAGGTCTTCGCCGACATGATGGACGAGCTCGGCCTCGACCCCCGCTACCACGGCTACCTCGAGGCGGCGCCCGCCGAGGCGCTCGCGCCGGTCAACCTGATGTCGCTGTGCGGGCTGCACCGCCGGTGGCGCGGGGCGTCGGTGGGTCAGTTCGCGCTGATCGAGGTGACGTCGTCACCCGGGTCGGCGCGCCTGGTCAAGGCGATGCAGCGGCTGGGCCTCTCCGAGGCGGCGACCGCCTTCTACGTCGAGCACGTCGAGGCCGACGCGGTGCACGAGCAGCTGGTGCGGCGCGGTCTGCTGGCCGACCTCGTGGCGCGCTCGCCGGAGCTGGCGCCGGACGTGGTCTTCGGGATGCGCGCCCTCACCCTGCTCGAGGACCGCCTCGGCGATCACCTCATGCGGTCCTGGGAGGCCGGGTCGTCGTCGTTGCGCACCCTGGTCTGACGCACCTTCGTGCGGTGGCTCGTGTCGCAGAACGGGAAGCGCTTGCTCCGCCGGCACGTGCACACCGCGACCACCGGCCGCTCGGAGCGCACGATCTCGCCGTCGGGGGTCTCCAGCTCCACGGGCCCCTCGACGAGCATCGGCCCGCCGTCGGTCAGGGTCACGCGGGGAACACGGTCGGGGTGCGACATGCGAGGCGGCTACCCGGAGGGCCGCTGCGCTCGCACGTGATCCGTGGCGGGCCTCCTCGCGGGGCCGAGATCCTGTTCTGCGGAGCGATGTGCTCGCTGAGCGAGCACGTCGCTCCGCAGGTGAGGATCTTCCCGCCCGATCACCCCACCAGGGACTCCGGCACGTCGACGAGCCGACTCCGGAGGTACTCGCCGAGCCCCTTGGCCTGCGGGTCGGGCCGGGTCGAGGAGGCGACGCCGTCACCGAGGATGCCGTGCACGACGACGTTGACGGCCCGCAGGTTCGGCAGCGGGTGCACCTCGATCGCCAGGTCGGCGACCTCCGGACCGAGCAGGTCCCGCACCCGGTCCGGCGTCAGGAAGTCCTGCAGCCAGACGTGCGCGGCCTCCGTCCGGGCCCACAACCCGATGTTCGCGTTCCCGCCCTTGTCGCCCGAGCGTGCGCCGACCACCGTTCCGAGGGGCACACGGCGGGTCGGACCCTCCACCCCGTGTGGCAGGAAAGCGTCGTTGCTGTCACTGGACGACAGCAACGACGCCGTGCTGTCACCGGAGGTGGGCGGGTCGACCACCACCCGACGCTCCCCGTCCGGCAGCACCACGGTCTGCGTCACGGCCGAGCGCGGCACCGCGGCCGGTCGGTAGACGCCGAACGCCGACTCGGCACTCGGTGGCGTCGTGGTGTGGAAGCCCGCGTAGCCGCCGAGGGCGAGTTCCATCGTCGCGTTGGAGAACGAGCGGCCGACGACGCGCGGGTCGGGGTCCTTCACCGTGACCTTGAGGTGCGCGGTGGCCTCGGCGTTCGACGCGGCGTCGGGGTGGTCGAAGCGCAGCAGCCGGACGTCGACCTCAGCGAACCGGTCCCGCCCACCCAGCACCTCGAAGAGCATCTGCTCGGCGAACGCGGCCTTCGCCTCGATGTCCAGCCCGGTGAGCACGAGCGTCATCGAGTTCCGGTAGCCGCCCGCGTCGTTCAGCGCCACCTTCAACGTCTCCGGCGGCGCCGATCCGCGCACCCCGGAGACGCGCACGCGGTGTCCGCCCTCCTGGGTCAGCGCGATCGTGTCGAAGTGCGTGGTGCAGTCCGGCCCGAGGTAGGCGGGCGCCGCGATCTCGTAGAGCAGCTGCGCCGTGACGGTGCCGACCGACACCAGCCCGCCCGTGTCCGGGTGCTTCGTGATCACCGACGAGCCGTCGGCCTCCACCTCCGCGATCGGGAACCCCGGGTACCGGCGGTCGGTGAGCTCGTCGAGGAACGCGTAGTTCCCGCCGCACGCCTGCGGCCCGCACTCGATGACGTGTCCCGCGACCACGGCGCCCGCCAGCGCGTCGAACGCGTCGCGCGACCACCCGTGCCACCACGCGGCCGGCCCCACCACGAGCGACGCGTCGGTGACCCGGCCGGTCACGACGACGTCGGCGCCCGCCGCGAGGGCCTCCGCGATGCCCCACCCGCCCAGGTAGGCGTTGGCCGACACGGGCTTCCCGACGACGGGTGGCTCGACCGACTCGAGCGACCCCCGGAGGTCGTCGCCCTCGACGTACGCGATGCGCGCCCCCGTCCCGAGGTCGCTCAGCGCCGCCGCCAGCCCGGCCGGGTTCAGCCCGCCCGCGTTGGAGACGACCTTCACCCCGCGGGCGACGCAGTCGGCGAGCACGTCGCGCATCTGCGTCAGGAACGTCTTCGCGTACCCGGCGTCGGGGTCCTTCGCCTGCGCCTTGGCGAGGATCAGCATCGTCAGCTCGGCGAGGTAGTCGCCGCACAGGACGTCGACGGGCCCCCCGTCGAGCATCTCCCGCGCCGCGTTGAGGCGGTCGCCGTAGAACCCCGAGATGTTGCCGATCCGCACCGGGCGCCCGCCGTGAGGGAAGGATCCGAGCGCTCTCGTGGCGGCAGGGTTCCCCTCACGCATGGGAGTGCTCACCGCGGCTTCCTCCCCGTCCCCGCCTCGCCCGCGAACGCCTGCCCGATCCGCGCCCACTCCGTGGCGGCCTCGCCCACGACCGTCAGGGAGAGGTCGTCCCGGTGACGCCGCTGCGTGATGAGCAGCGCGAAGTCCTCCGCCGGACCCGTGATCCGGTCGGGGGCGTCCTCCGGGCCCCACGTCCACGTCGACCCGTCGGGCGCCGCGAGCTCCACCCGGACCGGCACCTCGGGCATCGGCAGCCCGTGCGCCGCGTAGCTGAACGCCCGCGCGCCGACGCCGATGTGGGCCACGTGCCGCAGCCGGTCGGACGGGGCGTGCGTCGCGCCCACCGCGTCGTACACGTCCTGCGCGTGCGCCCAGGTCTCCATGATCCGCGCCGTCAGGGACGACGCCGCGCTCATCGCCGGCCCGAACCACGGCACCCGGGCCTTCGGGTCGAGCTCCCGGAAGGCGGCGATCAGCCGGGCCCGGGCGTCGTCGAACCAGGCGAGCATCTCCGCGCCCGGCATCGACCGGTACCGGAGCACGACCGCGTCGGGCGTGACCCCGCCCTCCGCGTCCATGGCGGCCTTCTCCGCCGCGAACGCCTCGGGGTCGGTGGCCGAGCGCAGGGCGACGTCGTCGAAGAACGCCAGGTGCGAGACCTGGTCGAGGATCGTCCAGCCCTCGGCGGGCGTGTCGAGGCGCCACTGCTCCTCGGACAGCCCGGCCAGCACGGACCGCAGCTCGGCGGACTCGGCCGCGAGGTCGTCGGCGAGCGCGTCCATCGACACCGGCATCGGTGCTACCTCCCCGTCCAGACCGGCGCGCGCTTGTCGCGGAACGCCGCCGGCCCCTCCTGTGCGTCCGCCGACCGGTAGACCGGCGCCCAGATCTCCTCGGCCCGCTCGTACACGTCGGGCCGGGAGAGGTACGCCGTCTGCTTACCAGCACGGACCGACAACGGGGCGTTCGCCGCGATCGTCCGCGCCAGCGCCCGGGTCCGGTTCCGCAGCTCCGCGGCCGGCACCACGTGGTTCACCAACCCCACCTCGCGTGCCCGCGCGGCGTCCAGCGGGTCGCCGGTCAGCAGGATCTCCATCGCCACCCGCGGCGGCACCAGCCACGACAGCGGCGCCGCCCACGGCGACCCGCGCCCGACCTTCACCTCCGACACCGCGAACCGCGCGTGCTCGGCCGCGACGACGAGGTCGCACTGCTGCGCGAGCAGGAACCCGCCGGCGTAGGCGACCCCGTTGACGGCGGCGATCGTCGGCTTCGGCACGTCGATGTTGCGCCCGAACTGCGGCAGGAAGTCCGGCGGCGGGATCTCCAGCGAGGTCTCCGCCATCTCCTTGAGGTCGCCGCCCGCGCAGAAGGCCTTCTCCCCGGCGCCGGTCAGCACCAGCACCGCCGCGGTGTCGTCGTCGACGAAGCGCCGCGTGCCCTCCCACAGCCCGTCGCGGACCTCCCGCGACAGCGCGTTCCGTGCCTCGGGCCGGTCGATCGTCAACCAGGCGACGCCGTCGTCGACCTCGTAGACCACACTCACGGGAACATCCTCCGCAGGTCGGGCCGGTTCAGCTTGCCGCTGCCGGTGCGGGGCAGCGCATCGACGATCTCGATCCGCCGCGGTCGGTGCATGCCCTGCAGGTCGGGGTGCTCGGCGCACCACCGGTGCAGCGCCTCGACGGTGACGCCGTCGCGACGCGGCACCACCACGGCCGTCACCTGCTCCACCCACCGTTCGTGGGCGGTGCCGATGACGGCGACCTCCGCCAGGTCGGGGTGGCCCGCGAGGTGCTCCTCGACCATCTGCGGGAACACGTTCTCGCCGCCGGAGACGATCATGTCGTCGATCCGGTCGACGTAGTAGAGGTAGCCGTCGGCGTCCCGGGACATGAGGTCGCCGGTGCGGAACCAGCCGTCGACGAACTTCTCCGAGGCGTCCACGCCCCAGTACCCGGGCGTCACGGCGTCGCCCCGCACCCACAGCTCGCCCACGCCCGGGTCGCCGGGCGCGAGGTCGGGCGAGCCGTCCACCGGCACCAGGCGCGTCCGCACGATCTGGTCCAGGGCCCGGCCCATCGAGTCCGGACGACGGGTCTCGCCGGCGCGGTAGGTGACGACCAGACCGCTCTGCTCGGTCTGCCCGTAGATCTCGGTGCCGAGAATCCCGGTCCCCTCCGAGAGCCGCCCGATCGCCGCCGTCGGGGTCCGCGAGCCGCCGAACATGCAGACCCGGAACGAGTCCAGGACGACCGGCTGGTCCACCGTCCGGTTCCCGACGTCGATCATCATCGTCGAGATCAGTCCGCCGTAGGTCGGGCGCAGCTCCTCCACCAGTTCCAGCCAGCGCACCACGTCCCAGCGCGGCATGAAGGTGATCTGACCGCCCCGCAGCAGCATCGGCAGGCTCGCGAGCTGCAGGCCGCCCACGTGGAACATCGGCATGCAGTTGAGGACGTGGTCCTCGCCGGTCAACGCGTAGACCTCGATCGCGCCGTCGACCTGCGCGGCGATGTTGCGGTGCGTCTGCCGCACACCCTTCGGCACACCGGTCGACCCCGACGTGTACATCAGCAGCGCGTCGTCGCCGTCCAGACGCGGCACCACGCCCTCGAGCGGCGCCGCCCCGGCGACCGCGGTCGCGAAGGAACCCTCCCGACCCGTCGTCAGGAAGAGCGGGAGGTCCTCCCCGAGGACCCGCTCGACGCGGACGACGTCGTCCGGCGGCAGGACGACGAGCCGCGCGCCCGAGTCGAGCAGCGCGTGGCGCAGCGGCGCGTCCGGGAAGAGGTAGTTCAGCGGGACGCCGACCGCGCCGGCCTGCCAGCTGCCGACGATCGCGACGAGATACTCGAGGCAGTTCGGCGCCAGGACGGCGACGCGGTCGCCCTCGCCGACGCCGGTGGCCCGCAGGTAGCCGGCGAACCGCGCCACCTGGTCGGCGAACGCCGCGTAGGAGACCTCGGCGGCGTCCAGCCGCAGCGCCACCCGGTCGGCGTGGTCGGCCGCGGCGCGCCGCAGCAACGTCGCGAGGTTCATTCGACGACCGCCAGCACCTGTCGGGTCTCCACCTGGTCACCTGCGCTCACGTGCACCGTGACGACGCCGTCGACCGGCGCCGCGACCGTGTGCTCCATCTTCATGGCCTCCAGGACGACGAGGGCCGCTCCCGCGGCCACGGACTCCCCGCTCGTGGCGAGCACCCGCACCACCGTGCCCGGCATCGGCGCGAGCAGGGACCCGGCGTGCGCGACGGCGTTCGGGTCGGCGAAGCGCGGTACGTCGTCGAACGCGCTCGACCCGTCGGGCCCGTCGACGAACGTCCGCCCGGCGGCGCGGTGGATCCAGTAGGTCCGGCGCACGCCGCCCAGCGTCAGCACCACCTCCGATGGAGAGGCCGACACCAGGCCCACGTCGAGCGGCTCGCCGTCGACCGCGACGGTGAGCCCGGCCCGGCGGAAGGAGTAGGCGACCTCGAGCGTCCGGTCGCCGGCCGTGTACCCGACGGTCTGCGGCGGTCCGCCGACGTTGCGCCATCCCGACGGCAGGTCGCGCAGCACGCGCGCGTCCGCGCGGTGCTGCGCCTGGGCCGCCAGCGCCGCCGCCACCGCCCGCACCCGCTCACCGGCGGACGCACCCGGCGTCAGGAGCTCGGGGTGGCGCGGGAGGTAGCCGGTGTCGGTACCGCCCGCGAGGAACTCCTCGTCGCGCAGGATGCCGACGAGCAGGTCGCGGTTGGTGGTGACGCCGTGGATGCCCGCGCGGGCGAGTGCGCGGGCCAGGGTGCGGGCGGCCTCGGTCCGCGTGGGGCCGTGGGCGATGACCTTGGCGAGCATCGGGTCGTAGTGCGGGCCGACGACCGACCCGTCGGCGACCCCGGCGTCGACCCGCAGCCCGGGCATCGTCGGGATCGCGAACCGGTGCAGGGTGCCGGTCGCGGGCAGGTAGCCGGCCGGGACGTCCTCGGCGTAGAGCCGGACCTCGATGGCGTGCCCGGTGACCTGGGCCGTCCGGGCGTCGTCCGGCAGCGGGTGCCCCTCGGCGATCCGCAGCTGCAGCGCGACCAGGTCCAGGCCGGTCACGAGCTCCGTCACCGGGTGCTCGACCTGCAGCCGGGTGTTGACCTCGAGGAAGAAGAAGCGCCCGTCGCGGTCGAGGACGAACTCGACCGTGCCCGCGCCCGTGTAGCCGATCGCCTTCCCGGCGGCGACGGCGGCGGCGCCCAGCTCGGCGCGCAGGGTCGCGTCGACCGCGGGGGAGGGGCTCTCCTCCACGATCTTCTGGTAGCGCCGCTGGATCGAGCACTCGCGCTCGAAGAGGTGCACGACCTCGCCGTGGGTGTCGCCGACGATCTGCACCTCGACGTGGCGCGGGTCCTCGACGTACCGCTCGAGGAACACGGTGCCGTCGCCGAACGCCGACGCGGCCTCGCGGCGGGCGCCCTCGACGGCGTCGGCCAGGTCGGACGCCCGCCGCACGATGCGCATGCCGCGTCCGCCGCCGCCGAACGCGGCCTTGACCAGCACCGGGAAGTCGAGGTCGGTCGGCAGCTCCGCGCCCTCGGGCAGGAAGGCACCGGGCAGCACCGGCACGCCCGCCGCGTCCATCAGCGCCTTCGCCTCGAGTTTGGAGCCCATCGAGGCGATCGCGTCGGGGGAGGGCCCGACGAACGTCAGCCCGACCGCCGCGCAGTCGCGCGCGAAGCCGGCGTTCTCGGAGAGGAAGCCGTAGCCGGGGTGCACCGCGTCGGCGCCGGTGGCCCGGGCGGCCTCGACCACGAGGTCGGCGCGCAGGTAGGTCTCGGTCGGCGACGCGCCCGGCAGACGCACCGCCTCGTCGGCGAGGGCGACGAACGGGGCGTCGGTGTCCGGGTCGGAGTACACGGCGACGGTGTCGATGCCCAGCGCCTGGGCGGTGCGCATGACGCGCGCGGCGATCTCACCGCGGTTGGCGACCAGCAGCTTGGTGATCATGATGTGCGCTCCGCGCACGTGAGCACTAACGGTCGCTATAGCGACCGATAGTGCTCACCTGGCGAAGCCACCCCCTCTCACATCCGGAAGGTGCCGTAACCACGACGGCCGGCGACGGGGTTCGAGTGGACGGCCGAGAGCGACAGGCCGAGGACGGTGCGGGTGTCGCGGGGATCGACGATGCCGTCGTCGTAGAGCTTCCCGGAGATGAAGAAGCTGTGGGACTCGGCCTCGATCTGCGCCTCGATCGCCCGGGTGCGGGCGGCGTCGGCGTCCTCGTCGAACGGCTTGCCCTGCGACTGCGCCGAGGCCCGCCCGACGATCGACATGACGCCCGCGAGCTGCGCCGCGCCCATCACGGCGAGCTTCGCGCCGGGCCAGGCGAACATCAGCCGCGGGTCGTACGCGCGGCCCGACATGCCGTAATTCCCGGCCCCGAACGACGACGCCATGTTGATCGTCAGGTGCGGCACGGCGCTGTTGGTCACCGCGTTGATCATCTTGGCGCCGTCCTTGATGATCCCGCCCTGCTCGTAGTCCGTGCCGACCATGTAGCCGGTCGTGTTCTGCAGGAAGATCAACGGCGTGTCGGTCTGGTTGGCGAGCAGGATGAACTCGCTGGCCTTCTTCGCCTCCTCGGAGAACAGCACGCCGCGGTGGTTCGCGAGGACCCCGACCGGATAGCCGTGGATGCTCGCCCACCCGGTGACCAGCGAGGTGCCGTAGAGCGGCTTGTACTCGTCGAACTCCGAGCCGTCGACGGTGCGGGCGAGCACCTCGCGCGGGTCGAACGGCACCTTCGGGTCGGGCGGCAGGATGCCGAGGATCTCCTCGGGGTCGTAGCGCGGCGGCGCGTTCTCAGCGGGAAGAGGCCCCAGCTTCCGCCAGTGGAACCGCGACACGATCTCCCGGCCGAGCCGGATCGCGTCGCGCTCGTCGGTGGCGAAGTAGTCCGACAGGCCCGAGACCCGCGAGTGCATCTCGGCGCCGCCGAGCGCCTCGTCGTCGGCGGTCTCCCCGGTCGCCATCCTCACCAGCGGCGGCCCGCCGAGGAACACCTTCGCGGCGCGGTCGACGAGCACGGCGTAGTCGCACATACCGGGCACGTACGCGCCGCCGGCGGTGGAGTTGCCGAACACCAGCGCCACGGTCGGGATCGCCATCGACGACAGCTCGGTGAGCTCGTGGAAGATGCGCCCCGCCGGGACGAACAGGTCCGCCTGCGTGGGCAGGTCCGCCCCACCGGACTCCACCAGGTTGATCACCGGCAGCCGGTTGAGCCGCGCGATCTCCAGCGCCCGCAGCGTCTTGCGCAGCGAGTACGGGTTCATCGCGCCGCCGCGCACCGTCGGGTCGTGGCCGATGACGAGGCACTCGACGCCCGAGACGACCCCGATCCCCGTCAGCACCGAGGCCCCGACCGTGAAGTCGGTGCCCCACGCTGCCAGCGGCGAGAGCTCGAGGAACGGCGAGTCCGGGTCGAGCAGCAGCGCGAGCCGCTCGCGCACCGGCAGCTTCCCGCGGTCGCGGTGCCGCCGGGTGTACCGCTCGCCGCCACCCGCGACGGCGAGCTCGAGCTGCTCGTCGAGCTGGGCGATCACCTCGAGCTGCTGCTTCCGGTTCGACGCGTAGGTCTCCGACGACGGGTCGAGCAGGCTGGTCAGGACGGCCACGTCAGCGTCCTCCGTAGTGCATCGCGTGGGTCTCCCGGACGACGTTCTTCTGGATCTTCCCGGTCGAGGTGCGGGGCAGCTCGGACTCGACGATCACGGCCTTCGGCACCTTGTAGCCGTCGAGGCGGTCCTTGAGCGCCGCGGTGAGCTTCTCGGGGTCGATCGTCGCGCCCGGCTTCGGCACGACGACGGCCGTGATCGCCTCGCTCCACCGCGCGTGCGGCAGCCCGACCACGACGACCTCGGCGACGCCCGGCTCGGCGTCGTACACCGCCCGCTCCACCTCGAGCGACGCGACGTTCTCGCCGCCGGTCTTGATGACGTCCTTCGTGCGGTCGGCGAACCACAGGACGCCGTCCTCGCCGAACCGTCCGACGTCGCCCGAGTGGAACCAGCCGTGGGCGAACGCGGTGGCGGTGGCGGCCTCGTCGTGCAGGTAGCCCTGCATCGTCGACGGCCCGCGGTAGACGATCTCGCCCTGCTCGCCGGGCGGCAGCAGCCCGCCGTCGGGACCCATGACCGCCACCTGCACGCCGGTCAGCGGCGTCCCGACCGACCCGACGTGGCTGAGCTGGTGCTCCGGGCGGAAGAGGGTGGTGATCGGGGACATCTCGGTCTGGCCGAACAGCAGCGCGAAGTCGCACCGGTACCCGTCGAGGCAGGCGCGGATCTGGGCCTCGGGCATCGGCGCCATGGCATAGACGGCGCGCGTCAGCGAGCTCAGGTCGCGGTCGGCGAACGACGGGTGGTCCAGCGCCGCGCGGTACATCATCGGCAGCCCGAAGACCTGCGTGATCCGCTCGGACTCGATCGTCGTCAGGAACCGCTCGGGGTCGAAGCCGCGGTGCACGTGGATCGTCGCGCCGACGGTCACCGCGGGCGTGCAGAACGCGTTGAGCTGCGCGGTGTGGAACATCGGCATCATCGCGAGGAACCGGTCGGCGGCGCTCCAGCCCGAGTCCAGCGCCGCGGACATCGACTCGAGGTGGATGCCGAGGTGCGTCCCGACCACGCCCTTCGGGAACGACGTGGTGCCCGAGGTGTAGAGGTAGCTCAGCGCCGCCCGGTCGTCGATCGCGACCTCGACGGGGGAGTCGTCGTCCGCCTCGAGGTCGGCCAGGGTCAGCCGTGGCCCACCGCTGACGTCCGACGTCAGCGGCGCGCCACGCTCGGTCCCGGGCGCCACGACCACGTCGGCCACGGACGGGACCTTCCCGACGGCGGTCGTGATCGGCTCGAGCAGGTGGCTCTCGACGACGACGCCGCGGGCCTGCGAGTGCCCGAGCACGTAGGCGACCTCGTCGGGACGCCAACCGAGGTTGATCGGCACGCACACGACGCCCGTCCTCGCGCAGGCGTAGTAGACGGCGAGGAACTCGGCGCTGTTGCCGACGGCGAGCGCGAGGGCGTCGCCGACCGCGTAGCCGCGGGCCAGGAGCCCGTGGCCGAGCCGGTTCACCCACGCGTCGAACGCGGCGTAGGTCAGCCGACGGTCACCGTCGACGACGGCGAGCTGCTCCGGCCGTGCGAAGGCGCTGCGGGTCAGGGCGTCGCCGACGTTGACCCGCTGGACGAGGTTCCGCTCGAGATCCATCAGTACGACCTCGGCAGACCCAGGCTGTGCTGCGCCACGAAGTTCAGCACCATCTCGCGGTTCACCGGCGCGATCCGCAGCAGGCGGGCGAGGCCCCAGTAGGGGAGCAGGCCGAACTCCTGCGAGACCCCGTTGCCGCCGTGGGTCTGCATCGCGGCGTCGCAGGCGGCGAGCGCGGCCTCGGCGGCGGCGTACTTCGCCATGTTCGACGCCTCACCGGCCGGGAGCCCGCGGTCGTGCAGCCAGGCGGCCTTCTGCGTCATGAGGGCGGCCAGCTCGGTCTCGATCCTGGCCTTCGCCAGCGGGTGGGCCACGCCCTGGTGGGCGCCGATCGGGCGGTCCCAGACCTGGCGGTCGTTGGCGTAGCGGGCGGCCTTCGCCAGCGCGTACCGGGCGATGCCGACGCACAGCGCCGCGCCGGTGATGCGCTCCGGGTTGAGGCCGTGGAAGACCTGCTTGAAGCCCTGGTTCTCGTCGCCGACCAGCGCCGACGCGGGCACCCGCACGTCGTCGAACCGCAGCGTGAACTGCTTCTCGGGCAGGAGCACGTCCACCGGCAGCGGCACCTTCTGCAGGCCGGGGGCGTCGGTGGGGACGAGGAAGAGCGAGAGCTGCGCCTTCCCCGACGGGTCGGTCCCGGTCCGCGCGACGAGCAGCAGCGCCTCGGCGTCGTCGACCCCGGAGATGTAGTACTTCTCGCCGCGGATCACCCACTCGTCGCCCTCGCGGCGGGCGGTGGTCGAGAGCCGGTGGGTGTTCGAGCCGGCGCCCGGTTCGGTGATCGCGAAGACCACCTTCTCCCGGCCGGACGCGAGGCCCGGCAGCCACTCCTTGCGCTGCTCCTCGGTGCCGTACTCGGCGATCACGGCCGCGGAGATCGCGTGGGTGACCAGTAGGAGCAGGATCGGCGCGCCCTGCGCGGCGGTCTCCTCGCAGACGAGCGAGAGCTCGACCATCCCGCCGCCCCCGCCGCCGTACGCCTCGGGGACGGAGACGCCGATGTACCCGGCGTCGCCCAGCGCGTGCCACAGCTCGGTGCACTCGGCGCCCCGGCGGGCGTGGTCGACGTAGTAGTCGCCCCCGAACGGTGCAGACGCCCGCGCGACGGCGGCCCGCAGGTCACGGTGCTCATCGGTCTCCACGAAGTCCACGCCAACTCCCCGCGTTGTGACTGGCCGTTCACTCGCGGCGTACCGTAGCGTCCGCGGGTGTGGGCGGGAAGATGCCCGGAGCCCCTCGGGGAGGCGGACATGAGCGAGGCGGAGCCGACCCTGGCGCTGGCCGGGTCGCCCGGGGCGACCGGGGGGACCGGCACCCGTCGTCGTCGGGACCCCGCCCGCAAGGACCGCATCCTCGCCGCGGCGGCGGAGCTCGTCGCGAAGCACGGCTACCACGCGGTCGGCATGGCCGACATCGGTGCCGCCGCGGGCATCGTCGGGTCCGGCATCTACCGGCACTTCGGCTCGAAGTCGGCCCTGCTCTCCGCGCTGCTCGAGCAGCTGATGGACGAGATGCAGCGCAGCGCGGCGGCCGCGGTGGCCGAGGCCGCGGACGACCGCGACGCCCTCGAGCGGCTCGTGGCGAACCACGTGCGCTTCGCGATCGAGGACCGCCGGCTGCTGCAGGTGTACTACCGCGAGGCCCACCACCTGCCCGAGGAGGACCTCCGACGGCTGCGCCGCGCCCAGCGGCACTACATCGAGGAGTGGGTGATCGTCCTGGCCCCGCTGCGCCGGGAGCTCTCGGACGCGGAGCTGCGCGTGGTGGTGCACGGGGCGCTGGGCACGACGCAGGCGGTGCTGTTCCACCACAGCGGACTCCCGGCCGACCGGCTCGCCGAGATGTTGGTCGGGATGGCGCGCAGCGTGTTGGCGTCGGGGCAGACGTCGCCGGCGCCCGTGCTCGACGAGGGGTGACCGGGGGCGACGCCGCGTGACGCGATGCCGCGGACCACGCGGCAGGAACCGGTGTCGCCCGCACCGGTGCTGCGGCACCGTCCGCGGGTGCCGATCCCGACCGCTTTGTGAATCGCCGATAACTCGGGGCTTGCGTTCACCCGGACCTGCTGGGAATGCTGCACGTCACATCTGCAGCGGCAGGGAGGCCCGGTGGACCTGGACGCCATCACGTTCGACGTCACGACGCTCCGGGGCCGCCGGGCCGTGCACCGGTGGGAGCGCACCTCGGTCGGCGACGTCTTCGAGCGGCTCACCTGGAGCTACCCGGACCAGGTCGCGATCGTCGGCCGCCCGGGCGCCCACGCCGACGCACGGTTCGCCGCCGTGACCTACCGGGAGGCCGACCGCACCGCGAACCGGGTGGCCAACGCCCTGATCGCCCGCGGCCTCGAGCCCGGCGCACGGGTCCTGCTGTTCTGCGAGAACTCGGTCGAGGCCTACCTCGCGAAGGTCGGGATCGCGAAGGCCGGCCTCGTCGCGATGCCGCTCAACCCGAACCTCGCGCCCGACGTCGTCGAGCACCTCATCGCCCACGCCGAGCCCGGGTTCGCGATCGTCGACGCCGAGACCTGGCCGCGCGCCGCGCAGGCCTTCGGGAACGCGGGCCTCGCGCCCGGCGTCACGATCGGCATCGGCGGCGGGCCGGTCGAGGGGAGCCAGGACTTCACCGCCTTCGTCGACGCCGCGGACGACACCGAGCCCGACGTCGAGATCCACGGCGACGACATCTGGGAGATGCTCTTCACCTCCGGGACGACCGCCATGCCCAAGGGCGTGATGATCTCCCACGCGGCGAGCCACTACGCGGCGCTGAACTTCGCGCTCTCGCTCACGCGCGGCTCCGGACTGGAGAACGAGGTCCGCGTCGGCACCTACCTGCCGATGATCTACCACGTCGGCGAGCTGATCTTCGCGCTCTCCGCGTTCGTCGCCGGCGGCACGCTCGTCCTGGGGCGCCGTCCGGTCCCCGCCGACGTCGCCGCGGCCGTGTCCGAGGAGCGGATCACGGCGCTCTGGGCCGGATCCCCGCAGTTCGTCACGGCTCTGACCACCGAGTTCGCGGGGCGCGACGTCTCGTGCCTCGACGTCCTGGTCTACGGCTGGGGCGCGCTGGCGCCGGAGGTCTACGACCGCCTGATGCAGCAGGCCGGGGACCCCGTCGTCCTCGGCATCTTCGGGCAGACCGAGGCCATCGCCTGCTACCGCTTCTGGCCCCGCCGCTGGCCGGAGACCTACGCGGCCACGGCCCCCGTCGTGAACTACGTCGGCCTGCCGAGCCCGCTGCTCGCCTCCGACGTGTTCGACGACGACGGGGTCTCGCTGCGCGACCGCCCGGGCGTACCGGGGGAGGTGGTCTACCGGACCCCGACCGTCACCGCCGGCTACTACAAGAACGAGGCGGCGACCCGCGAGGCGTTCCGCACCGGCTGGTTCCACTCCGGCGACAGCGCCGCCTTCGACGACGACGGCCTGCGCGTGGTGGTCGACCGCATCAAGGACATCGTCAAGACCGGCGGCGAGAACGTGTCCAGCCTGCGGGTCGAGGCGGCGCTCTACGCGCACCCGGCGGTCGAACGGGTCGCGGTGGTCGGGCTCCCGCACGAGCGGTGGGGCGAGGCGGTCACGGCCGTCGTCGTGGCGCGCTCCGAGGTGACGGCCGAGGAACTCGTCGCGCACGCCCGCGAGCGGCTCGGCGGCTACGAGACGCCGAAGGCGGTCGTGTTCACCGACGAACTGCCGGAGACCGTCGGCGGCAAGATCCTCAAGTACAAGCTGCGCGCGCGGTACGCCGACCTGTTCGCCGCGACGGTCTGACCGTGCGGATCGGGGTCAACCTCGGCCACTTCGCGGGCGCGCCCCCGGCCGACCTGGCCGCGCGGCTGCGGGAGATCGACGAGCTCGGCTTCGCGTCGGTGTGGTTCGCCGAGGCGTACGGCTCGGACGTCTTCACCCCGCTGGCCTTCGCCGCGGCGCTGACCTCGCGGGTGCGGCTGGGCACCGCCGTCGCGCAGGTCCCGGCCCGCACGCCGGCGGCCACGGCGATGGCCGCCACCACGCTGGACCACCTCTCCGGCGGCCGCGTCGTGCTCGGCGTGGGCGCTTCCGGTCCGCAGGTGTCGGAGGGCTGGCACGGCGTGCCCTACGCCCGGCCCCTCGCGCGGACCCGCGAGTACGTGTCGGTGGTGCGGCAGGTGCTGGTCCGCGAGGCCCCGGTGCGCAACGACGGCGAGTTCTTCCCGCTGCCCTCACCCGGCTCCGAGCTGGGGAAACCGCTGCGTTCGTCGTTGCACCCGTACCGGTCGGGGCTGCCGGTGCTGCTGGGCGCGGAGGGGCCGCGGAACGTCGCGCTCTCGGCCGAGATCGCCGACGGTTGGCTCGCGATGTTCTTCGCGCCGGCGTTCGACGCCGAGTACCGGCGGGCTCTCGACGACGGGTTCTCCCGTCGCCCGGGCGGTCGCCCCGAGGGCTTCGAGGTGATCGCGACGGTGCCCGTGGTGCTCGACGACGACGTCGAGCGCGCCGCGGACCGGCTCCGTCCCGAGCTCGCGCTGTACATGGGCGGCATGGGTGCGCGCGGCGCGAACTTCCACCACGACGTCTTCGTCCGCATGGGATACGGCGACGTCGCCGAGCGGGTGCAGGACCTCTACCTCCACCACCGCAAGGACGAGGCCGCCGCCGCGATCCCGACGGAGCTGGTCGAGCAGGTCTCGCTCATCGGTCCCGAGGCGAAGGTGCGGCGCGACCTGGACCGGTGGGAGCCGACGGTCGTCGACGAGATCGCGGTGCAGGGCCTGCCCGACGACCTGGCGGCGGTGGCCCGGCTGCTGTGAGGGTGCACCCTCCGGGTGCAAGCAAGGCGTCACTGCTTGCACCCAGCGCCAGGTTTCCCGGCATCGTCGATCAGACCGGCAGGTGCGGCCGGGTCCCCGGGACGTGGACCACGGTGATCAGGCCCTCGACGCCACGCCGGAAGGTGTCCCCGATGTCGCCGGCGTCGTCGATCGACGCCGCGCTCATGGCGCCGTCGCGCAGCATCAGGAAGTGCCGTGCCGCGCGGGCAGGGCGGGCTCCCGGCCCCTCGTCGCGGTAGACCTCGGCGAAGAGGTCCTCCAGAGCGCGGACGAACCACGCCCGGTGGGCGGCGACCTCGCGGTGCACCGCATCGGCGGGGTCGGGGAACTCGGCGGCCGCGCGGAGGAATGCGCACCCGCGGAACCCCGGTCGGGCGAGGTCCTCGCCGATGGACGTGGCCATGGCGCGGAGGGCGTCGGCCGCCGTCGCCGCGCCCTCGGTCGCCGCCTGCACCCGCTGCCGGACCTGCGCGTCGGCGCCGCGCAGATAGGTGAGGACGAGGTCCTCCTTCGACGGGAAGTGCCGGTAGAAGGTCGCCCGGGTCACCCGCGCCTCGGACACGAGCCGGTCCACGCCGACCGCACGGATGCCCTCCCCGTAGAAGAGCTCGCCCGCCCTGGTGAGCAGGCGCTCCCGGGCCTCGGAGCGCGTCGTCTCGGTGGTCGGCACGACCCGGACGTTAGCAGAAAGAACGATCGGTCTTGCGCGAGACGACGAGCTGGTGCAGGCTTGTCGACAGAAAGAATGGTCGTTCTACCTCGGGAGTCACGATGTCGACCGCTGTCTCCGTCACCGCCGCACCTCCGGCGTCGGCCGGCCGGGAGCAGGCCCCGCTCCTGCTCGCGCGGGTCGTCGTCGCTGTCGTGTGGGCGGTCGCCGTCGTGGTCCTCGCACCCGGGGTCGGGCCGGTCGCGGCGGTGCTGCTGGCGCTCTACCCGCTCGCCGACGTCGTCCTCGTCGGCCTGGAGGCGCGCCGGTCCGGCACGACGGCGCGCGTCGGGCTGGTGGCCAACGCGGCGCTCAGCACGGTCGCGGCCGCGGCCCTCGCGGTGGCTGCGACGCACGACGTGCCGAGCGTGCTGCGGGTCTGGGGTGCCTGGGCCGTGCTCGCGGGCCTGGGACAGGCCGTCGTCGCGCTGTCCCGACGACGGGTCCGGCGCGGCCAGTGGCCGTTGGTCGTCAGCGGCGGGCTGTCCTGCGTGGTCGGGGTCGCCTTCGTCGTCATGGCCACCGGGCCTGCTCCCGTGCTGGCGCCCGTGGCCGGATACGCGCTGGCGGGCGCGGCGTTCGCCCTGGTCGGGCTGCTGCGTCTGCGGCGCGCCCGCGCCTGAGCGTCGGTCGCCGGCCGAGACTGTCGGACCCCTGGTGCATCATCCGAACATGAGTTCGAACGACGGAGGATGCGATGTGCCGGATGTGCGACGGGTCGACCAGGGCCGCGGAGCTGCAGAAGATGATGGACCTCGTCGAGCGGTACGGCTGGGCCATCCAGTTCGTCGAGGGTGAGAAGGCGCGGGCGCAGTGGGCCTACACCGTGGGCCTGGCGCGGCACGGGCTGCCGGAGTTCGTGGTGACGGGCCTGCGCCCGGAACGGGCGGGCGCCCTGCTGAACGACACGGCGCACGGCGTGCTGTGCCACGACGAGCGGTGGGAGTCGGGGCAGGGGTTCCGCAGCACCGACCGCCTCCGGATCGAGATCGTCGGGATGCCCCACCCCGAGGCGCACCTCGGGACGGTCGTCGCCCTGTTCCCCGGGTGCCGGCTGCAGGCGCTGCAACTCGTCTGGTGCGACGGGCGGGGGCGCTGGCCCTGGAACCCGCGCTTCAACGGCGGGGGCGGAGGTCAGCCCGTGCTCGGTCCGCGGAGCCGGAGGGGCACGTAGTGGAAGCCGTCGTGGTCGTAGGGGTCGCCCGGCACGACGTCGACCGGGCGCTCGAACCCCGGCCCGTCGGTGACGAAGGTGTGGAACTCGCCGTTCTCGCCGCACGGGTCGACCCCGCTCGGGAGCTCGTCGAGCAGTCGTTCGTCCCACGCGCGACCGACGATCTCCGGCGGAGCCTGCGCGGGGTCGACGCACACCACCACCGCCCGCGTCCCGCCATCGAGCATCTGCCGGGCGAGGAGGTCGGTGCGGCGGCTCCACAGCGGGAAGCGGGGGAGGAGTCCGGCGCCGTCGAGGGACCGCTCGCGGTAGGCGCGGACGTCGTCGAGGAAGAGGTCGCCGAAGACCACCGTGTCCACGCCGTCCGCGCGCAGGGCGGCGAGCGCGGCGCCGGTGCGCTCCTCGTAGACCTCGTTCGGGCAGGGCCACGGCAGGTCGACGGTTCGCAGGGGGAGTCCGAGGGAAGCCGCCTGGGCACGGAGGCAGGCGACGGGCACCCGGCTCATCGCCACCGCGCCGTCCGTGACGGTCGTGAGCAGGCCGCCGACCTCCTGGTCGGTACGCACCTCGTGCAGGGCACGGGCGGCGTCCTTGCCACACGACCAGCTCACGAACGACCTCGGCACGGCCCTCACCGTAGGCGGGCGAAATCGGTCTCGCCGTGACGGTTCGGGCCTCTACCGAGGGGTAGCCTCAGGTACTACGACGTCCTGTAGGAGGTGCTCGTCGTGGCTGATGTCTCCCGCCTGCCCGCGGCGTTGGTGGCCCACTGGGACTGGCAACGGCACGCTGCGTGCCGCGACATGAACCAGGAGATGTTCTTCCACCCCGACGGTGAACGTGATCCGTCGCGCAGCCGGCGCGTCGCCGACGCCCGGGCCGTCTGCACCACGTGCCCCGTGCTCGACGAGTGCCGCAGCTGGGCGCACGCGGTCCAGGAGCCGTACGGCATCTGGGGTGGCGAGAGCGAGGACGAGCGACGGGCCGCGCTCCGTCGCGAACGGTCCACCCACCCGGCCGCGTGATGCCGGCCGATCCCACACCCACCGACGACACCGGGAGGTCGCCCATGTCCGACGACACCGCCACCACGCCGTCCCGTCCTGCCGCCCAGGTGCCCGAACTGACGGGCGTCCCGGTGTCCGAGGCGCACGACCGTGCCCTCGACGCCGGTCTGCTCGCCGTCCCGGAGAACGCGTTCCACACCGGGGCGGGCCGCGCCCACGTGGGCCGACAGGACCCCGAGCCGGGCACGTCGCTCGAGACGGGCTCCATCGTGCGGATCTGGATCAGCACGGACTGACCGCCCGCGCTCCACCCCGAGGGTGACATCAGGCGGGTCCCGACGCCTGGGTGTCTGCCTGATGTGACCCTCATCGGCGCAGCACTCAGGCGCGGTACTCCTCGACCGCGTCCTCGTCCCACGCCACGCCGCTGCCCGGCTCGTCGGGCAGCACCACGGCGCCGTCGACGACGCGGGCGGGGGAGCGGAGCACTCCGGCGGCCACGTCGAGGTACTCCACCAGGAATGCGCTCGGCGTGACGGCGAGCAGGGCGGCGCTGATCTCGGGCCAGAAGTGGCTCGAGACCGGCCGTCCCGCCGCGTGCGCCACGGGCGCGGCCCGCAGCCAGCCCGTCACGCCGCCGATCCGCGCGACGTCGAACATCGCGTGGTCCCCGGCGTCCGCCCGCAGGCTCGCCGTCATCTCGTCCTCGCCCCACCAGCTCTCGCCGAGCTGGAGCGGTGTCGACACGGCCGCGCGGATGCGGGCGTGCCCGGCGGCGTCGTCGGCGCGGGTGGGCTCCTCGACCCAGAGCAGGCCCTCGTCGGCGAGGGCGTGGATGCGCCGGATCGCCTCGGGGACCGGCAGCGTCTGGTTGAAGTCGACCGCGAGCTCGGCGTCCGGTCCGACGGCCTCGCGCAGCGCCGCGATGACCTCCCGGTCGCGGGCGAGTCCGGCCGAGCCCACCTTCACCTTGTAGGCCCCGAATCCCAGCCGGGCCAGCTCGCGCGCCTCGACCCGCACGTCGTCGGGCGCCATGCGCCGCAGGCTGCCGTAGGCCCGGACCGGTCGCGGTTCGCCGCCGAGCAGCCGCACCAGGGGGAGCCCGACCCGCCGGGCGAGCACGTCCCAGAGCGCCATGTCGAGCCCCGAGATCGCCATCGTCGCCAACCCCTGCGGGCGCAGCAGCCGCAGCCGGCCGCGCAGGTCGGCCTCGACCGCGCGCGGCGCGTCGGAGGTCCCGACCACGGCGGCGCCCAGCTCCTCGACCAGGCTCGCGAGCGCGGGCAGCACCAGCGGCGTGTAGCAGAACAGGTACGCGTGCCCGACCACGCCGTCCGAGGCCTCGACGTCGATCAGCACCAGCGGGGCGGTGGGCACCTCGCCGCTCGCCGTCTGCAGCGGCGGGTCCAGCGGCGCCAGGACGGGGCGGACCTGGACCGACCGCACCGTCGTCGTCACCACCTCAACGTATAGCGGGCGGGGGGACTTGCCACAAGACGGCCCCCGGCCCGCACACTCTCCGGCCGTGATCGACGTGCTGATCGTGGGGGCCGGACCGACGGGCACGATGCTGGCCGCCGAGCTGCGGCTCCACGGGGTGCACGTCGTCGTCCTCGAGAAGCGCGCCAGCCCGACGTGGCGCGCGGGTGGGCTGGGCCTGCACGTGCGCAGCGTCGAGATCCTCGATCAGCGCGGCCTGCTCGAGCGGTTCGACGCCGAGGCCACCCGCTTCAGCGTCGGCGGCCCGTTCGCCGGGCTCCCGCTCCCGTGGCCCGACGACCTCGACACCGCGCACCCCTACGGCCTCGCGATCCGGCAGGAGAGGATCGAGCGCCTGCTCACCGAGCACGCGCTCGAGCTCGGCGCCGACGTCCGGCGCGGCGTCGAGCTCACGGGTCTCCACCAGGACGACGACGCGGTCACCGCGGTCCTCGCCGACGGCTCGACCCTGCGCGCCCGCTACCTCGTGGGCGCCGACGGCGGGCGCAGCACCGTGCGCGCGGCCCTCGGGGTCGGCTTCCACGGCGAGCCCTCCACGGCTGACACCTACCTCGCCGACGTCGAGCTCACCGAGGACCCGACCCCCGTCGTCACCGCACTCCGATCGCGGCACCTGCGCTTCGGGGTCGTCCCGCTCGGGGGCGGCGTCCACCGCGTGATACTGCCGGCCGCGACGGTCTCCGACGGCGGTCCACCGCCGACCTTCGAGGCGTTCCGCGACCGGCTGCGCACGGTCGCGGGCACCGACCTCGGCGTGCACTCGCCGCGCGGGGTGTCCCGCTTCGGCACCGGCGACCGGCTCGCGGACACGTACCGCGTCGACCGCGTGTTCCTCGCCGGCGACGCCGCGCACGTCCATCCGCCCACGGGTGGACAGGGCCTGAACCTCGGTCTCCAGGACGCGATCGGCCTGGGGTGGGCGCTCGCCGCCGCGGTCGCCGGGTGGGCGCCGGACGGGCTCCTCGACACGTACGGGGCCGAGCGTCGCGCGGTCGCCGAGGGCGTCGTCGTGAGCTGCCGGGCGATGGTCGCGCTCCTGCGCGAGGACCCGCAGACGGCGGCGTTGCGGACGCTGCTCACCGAGGTCGGGCAGCTCCCCGGGGTCAGCCGCCACCTCACCGACCGGATCGCCGCCACCGGCATCCGCTACGACCTCGGCTCTCCCGACGACCGCGTCGGCCGCCGCATGCCCGACGTCGCCGTCGGCGACGGCCGGCTCTACCCACACCTGCACCGGGCCCGCGGGCTGCTGCTCGACCGGACCGGGCTCTCCGTGGGTGCCTGGTGCGGGCGCGTCGACCGTCTTCCCGACGACGGGTCCGGTCCCGACTCGCTGCTGCTGCGGCCCGACGGCCACGTGGCGTGGGCCGGCGCCGACCAGCACGACCTCGACGCCCACCTCGCGCGGTGGTTCGGCGCTCCGTGAGTCAGGCGCGCCCGCGGGGCAAGCAGCACTTCTTGTACTTGGCGCCCGAGCCGCACCAGCACGGGTCGTTGCGGCCGGGCGGCCACTCCAGCTCCGGTCCGGGCGGCGGCACCGCGTCCTCGTCGTCGCCCAGCAGCGCGGTCAGCAGGTCCGGCGTGCCGATCTCCACGTACGGCAGGTCGGTCGGGTCGCTCGCCTGCAGGTCGCGCTCGATGATCGCGCGGTGCTCGTCCCAGGTGGCGCCGAGCTCCTCGGCGGCGTCGGGCTGCGCCTCGAGCAGCGTGGCGTGGGCCTTCTCCGGCCAGAAGACGTGGTCGGGGTTCTCCTCGTCGAGCTGCTCGGCGATGCGGTCGATCTCGTCGTGGGGGAGCCCGAGGTCCCGGCGGACGTGGAAGCGCTTGACGGCCAGCGCGTTCTCGACGGCCCGGACCTCGTCGGCCTCGCGGCCCGTCCCCGCCCGCTCGACGATGTCCGCCGCGGTCGTCAGCGCCGAGGTCAGCCACTCCTCCGCGAGCTCGGCGCGCCCGTTCTCGGTGAGGGCCTCGGTGACGTACAGGCTCGCCATCTCGTCCCGGGTCAGCTGCGGGCGCAGGGCGTGCAGCTCCCGCATGCCCTCGTCCTCCCGCCCGAAACGCAGGAGCAGTTCGGCGTGCCGAGCGCGGGTCCAGTGCTCGTCGTCCAGTCCCCGCGTCGCCTCGAGCGAACGCTCCGAGAGCGTGAGCGCCAGCTCGCCGTCGTGCAGGCCGTCGGCGAGGTCGGCCGCCAGCCCGAGCGCGTAGGACGCGAGGTCCGGTTCGGCGAGCCGGTCCTCGTCGACCGCGGCGACCAGCTGGTCGATGAACGGCCGGGGGTCGTCGGAGGAGATCGCGTCGGACGAGATGCCGGTGAGGTCGTCCTCGGTCAGGGCAGCGGCCACGCCCCCGAACGGTAGGGCACGTCGACGGAGCACCGGCCCGACCCGCCGTCGGGAACCTCACGCGGCGAGGCGGCGGGCGATCACCGGGACGACGATCGCGGCGGCGACGAGGTGGGTGAGCATCAGCAGCAGCCGGGTGGAGACGGCGGCGTCGGCGATGACGTCCGGCACGAGGGACAGCGCGGTCAGCACGACGGTGGTGCGGACGAACGCTGTCCGCGGGCTGCGGGCGGTCCGCGCGAGGACCAGCGCGAGCACCAGGCCGATCACGGAGAAGATCGCGGTGAGCGAGGCGAACCCGGGCACCGGGATGGGGGCGCCGCTGACGTCCAGGCTGATCCCGACGGCGAGCCCTGCCGCGGCGACGGCCGAGGTCGCGACCGACGCGACGGCCGTGGCGGCGAGCCCGCCGAGGACCAGCGAGGACGTGCGGGTGGTGGCGGCGGGAGCGGTGAGGACGGACATGGTGGCCTCCGAGGGCTGGTGACCGGCCCGGTGCCGGTCTCTCACCCCTGCGTCGAACCAGGTCGACGTCCTTCGACACCGCCCCGGGAACTTTCTCCAAAGCGCACCCACGGCACCGACGACGTCCCTACCGTCCCGGCGGGAGGGGGTGGTCGAGGTGCCCATGCCGGGCGATGCGGGAGCGGTGGAGGCCGGGGCGTCGCAGCTGACGTCGACGGCCGAGCAGTTCACCAGCGCCGGCGAGGGCATCCGGGCGGCAGGCGGCGGGCTGGGCAGCGCCTGGTCCGGGGGAGCGGCGACGGCGGCGACGGGCCGGATCGCCGAGCTCGGCACCCGGGCCGCCATCGGCGCGGACGTCTCACGGCTGGCCGGTCAGGCGCTGACCACCTACGCCACGGAGCTGCGCTCGGCGCAGGAGATGTTCGCGGAGGGGGAGCGGCTGGTCGCCGAGGGGCGGGCCGAGCTCGCGACGGCCACCGCCACGATGCAGACCGTCTCGGCGGGGCCGCCGTCGGCGCAGCGGGACGCCGCGGTCACCGGGGCGCAGGGCGCCGTGGACGCGGCGAACGCGAAGATCGCGCAGGGTGAGCAGCTCCAGGCGCAGGCCGTCCGGCGTGAGCAGCAGGCCAATCAGGCGGCGACGACGCAGGTGCAGAGCGCGCAGGCGCAGTTGGCGGGGATGACGGCGCCGGTCCCCGGCGCGGCCGGCGGGGCACCGGGAGGCGGGACGGCGGGCGCTCCCGGTGCCCCGCTCGGAGCTCCGCCGCAGCTCGCGGCGGCCCCTCCGGCTCAGGCCCCGCAGGAGGAGTCGGGGTTCTCGTGGGGCGATCTCGGGCACGCGGCGCTCGACGTCGTGGGCCTCGTGCCGGTGGTCGGCGAGGTGGCCGACGGCGCGAACGCGGCCTGGTACGCGGCCGAGGGCGACTACCTCAACGCCGGCCTCTCGGCGGCGGCCATGGTGCCGTTCGCGGGCTGGGCGGCCACCGGGATCAAGGGCGGGCTGAAGGCGGGGGAGGCCATCGGCGGCCTGACCCGCGCGGGCGAGGCCGTCGCACCCGTCGTCGGCAAGGACGCGGCCGCGGCGGTGCGGACGGCGGAGGTACCGGCCCAGGCCCTGCCACCGGCCGGGCAGGCGGCGCGGCAGGGCGGCCCGGAGTCGCCCGCCGTCCCGGAGACGAAGGCCGCGAACACCGAGCCGGTCGACCTGGCGTCGGGCCTGCTCTTCCAGCCCGAGCTCGACGTCGACCTCCCGGGCGTGCTGCCGCTGGTCCTCGAGCGGACGCACGTCTCGAACTACCGCGCCGGTCGCTTCTTCGGACCGTCCTGGGCGTCGACGTTGGACCAGCGCCTGCAGGTCGGGGCGGACGCGGTCTGGTTCGCCCGCGCCGACGCGCACGTCCTCGAGTTCCCGACGCCGGGTGTGGTCCCGGTGGTCTCGACGCACACGCCGCGGTGGACGGCCCGGGCCGAGGACGGCGTCGTCCTGCTCGACGACCTCGACCACGGTCGCACGCTGCACTTCACCGGCGAGGGCGAGGAACGCTGGCTCGCGCGGATCACCGACCGCGTCGGCCACGAGATCACGATCGAACGCCTCGCCGACGGCATGCCGGTCGAGGTGCGGCACTCCGGGGGCTACCGGGTCCGGGTCGACTCCGCGCTCGACCGGATCGTCGGCCTCGACCTGCTCGACGCCGGGCCCGACGGCGAGCCCTCGGCGCTCGTCCGCTTCGGCTACACCGCGGGCAACCTCACCGCGATCGTCAACTCGTCGAATCTGCCCTTCCGCTACGGCTACGACGCGACGGGGCGCATCACCGGGTGGATCGACCGGATCGGGACATGGTTCCGGCACGAGTACGACGACCAGGACCGGGTCGTCCGCCAGACCGGCGCCGACGGGATGCTGTCGTGCGACCTGGCCCACCTCGGGTCCGTGGTCGAGATGACCGACGCGCTCGGGTACCGCTCGCACTACGTCCACGACGACGCCCGGCGCGTGGTGCGGGCGGTCGACGCGACCGGTGCCGCGCGTCGCTGGACCTGGGGTCACGGCGGCCAGGTCACCTCGACGACCGACCCGCTCGGCCGGCGGACGACGTTCGGCTACGACGACGCCGGGGCGCTCGTCGAGGTGGTCCGTCCCGACGGGGCCTCGGTGACGATCGAGCGCGACGCCCGGGGGCTGCCGGTCCGGGTCGTCGAGCCGGACGGGGCCGTGTGGCGCCACGCCTACGACGAGCGGGGCCTGCGGACGGGCGTGGTCGACCCGGCGGGAGCACGGACGTCGTTCGGGTACGACGCATCGGGCGGTCTGGCCTCCGTGACCGACCCGCTCGGCCACCGCACACTCGTGCGCTGCGACGCGGCCGGGCTGCCGGTCGAGGTGACCGATCCGCTCGGCGCGACGACCCGCTTCGAGCGCGACGCGTTCGGTCGCGTGGTCGTCGAGGTCGACGCCGTCGGGCAGCGGACCGGGTACGGCTGGACGCTGGAGGGCCTGCCCGCGTCGACGACGAGCCCCGACGGCCGCACCGCCCGCACGGTCTACGACGGCGAGCGCAACGTCGTCGAGTCGGTCGACGCGGCCGGGCACGTGACCCGGTTCGAGCGCGCGCACTTCGAGGTGCCCGCCGCGCGCGTCGATCCCGACGGGTCGCGCACCGAGTTCGTCTGGGACGCGCAGGTGCAGCTGGTCGGGGTGCGGAACCCGCAGGGTCTGACCTGGTCCTACACCCGCGACGAGGCGGGGCGGGTGGTGGCGGAGACCGACTTCGACGGGCGTCGGCGCACCTACCGGCTCGACGCCGCGGGGCAGGTCGTCGAGCGCCGCAACGCCCTCGGGCAGACGGTGGAGACCGCGTACGACCTGCTCGGCCAGGTCACCGAGCAGCGTGCCGGCGGGGTGCTCACGACGTTCGACCACGACCCGGCCGGGCGCCTGATCCGCGCCACCACGCCCGAGGTGGACCTCGTTCTCGAGCGCGACGTGTGCGGGCGCGTGGTGCGGGAGGCGGTCAACGGGCGGGCGGTCACGTCGTCGTTCGATCCTTCCGGACGGCGGGTGCGGCGCGAGACACCGACCGGTCAGGTCAGCACGTGGACGTTCGACGCCGCGTCCCGGGTGTCGTCGTTGCACGCCGGGGTGGGCGTCGCCTTCGAGCACGACGCACTCGGGCGGGAGACCCGTCGTCGGGCCGGGGTGGTGACGGTGGACTCCGAGTGGGGGCCGCAGGGACTCGGCGCCGTGTCGGCCGGCCCGGTCCGGCGTCGCTACCGGTACCGCGACGACGGGTACCTGGCGGCGGTCACCGGCACGGGCGCGCGGACGTTCGACCTGGACGCGCTCGGGCACGTGACGGCGGTGGCGGGGGAGGGCTGGAGCGAGCGCTACGCCTACGACGCGGCGGGCAACCAGACGTCGGCGCACTGGCCCGGGGACCCGGAGCCGGGCGGGCGCCGCGAGTACCGGGGCACGCTCCTCGTCCGCGCCGGCCGCGTGACCTACGCCCACGACGCCGAGGGCCGGGTCGTCCGCCGCACCCGCGGGCGGCTGTCGGGGCGGGCCGAGTCGTGGCACTACGAGTGGGACGCGGACGACCGTCTCGTCGGGCTCGTCACCCCGGACGGCGGTCGCTGGCGCTACGTCTACGACGCGCTCGGTCGGCGGGTCTCGAAGATCGGCCCCGACCGGCAGGTCGACTTCGCCTGGGACGGGGCGACGCTCGTGGAGGAGGTCGCGCACGCGCCGGACGGCGTCGCCTCGACCACGTGGGACCACGCCGGCCTGCACCCGGTCTGCCAGCGCGAACGGGTCCGCCGCGCGGGCCAGCCCGAGATCGACGAACGCTTCTACGCGATCGTCACCGACCTCGTCGGGGCCCCGACGGAGCTGCTGGCCCTCGACGGCTCGGTGGCCGGCGCCGCCTCCCGGACGCTGTGGGGCCGCACGACCTGGACCGGCGCGTCGACACCGCTGCTCTTCCCCGGGCAGTATCACGACCCCGAGAGCGGCTTCGCCTACAACGTCCACCGCCACTACGACCCCGACACCGCCCGCTACGCGAGCCTCGACCCGCTCGGCCTCGCGCCCGCCCCGAACCCGAGCACGTACGTCCACAACCCGCACACCTGGCTGGACCCGCTGGGGTTGACGAACTGTTCGACCGGAGGGTTGGCCGCGAGCCGGCCGACCCACGTCGACGGACAGGGCAACGTGACCGACGGCAAGTACACAGCGAACCCGACGCGGAACGCGAACCACGCGCACAGCACTCGGCTCCCTGGTAAGAGCTATTTCGACGAACACATCGACGTCGACCGTCTCTCGGTCCACGCCGCGCAGCACGCAGACGCACATGATCTCTGGGCTGCTCGAAAGCCCGGAGAACCCGCGAACCGGGCTCGAGTGGAACTGCCGCAGGAAATCGGAGTCGACGCGCGAGGCAACGTAGGGGCCGGCTCGAGGACCAACGCGGTCAACGTCTATAAACGCGGATCAGGCACCGTCCACGTCTCTCCGGCAGGTTCCAACCACTGATGACGACCGATCTTGATCCGACACTACTCGAACTCCGCGAGAGCGCGGCGGGGCCTCGGCGGTGGACCGAGGCTGACGCCGTGGCATGGGCGGAGTCTTTCGCGCTCGATGCCAGTCTGCGGCTCTCGTGGGAGCCCGGCAACGAGGAATACATCCTTCTGCTCGACGAGCAGACGACAGTCGTCATGCTCTCGATCAAGCTGCCCGTCGCCTTCGTCAACGCGGACCGCCCCGCGTCGGAATCGATATGCCAGCCCCCGTTCCGCGTCGTCGTGATGACGTCTCTCGAGTCCGCAGAGTTCCGCGCGTCGCCAGAGCTTCTCGAGAGCACGTTGCTGCGGCCGGGGGAGCAGGACGAGGACTTCGACCCGGAGTCGTTCAGCGCGTGGGACCTGTTCGTCCTGGTCGCGTAACGAACAGCCCTATAGCGGCCTGGAACAGCCGAAACTCGTGGACGGCCCTGCTCGCCAACGACCGTCCTGTGCGCATGATCTTCGGCGTCGATGTTCCGGAGCTCCAGGACGTGGCTCTGCGCGCTGTCGAACTTGAGACATCCGGTGAAGGGCCCGGGCTACGGTGACGATCGAGTTCTTCGATCTGCCCGCCAAGCTTCCTGCAAGGTGGGACGGGGCCGTTACTGGGCTGATCGGACTGGCCTCCGGCGGATCGGTAGACCGCCTCCAGGCCCTGCGCGGCTGAAGTCACGCACTGCCCCAAAGCCTCTGCTGCAGTCAAGATCTCGACCTGCCGCGCGATGTGCTCGCTCAGCGACCACATCGCGCGGCGCGATGAGATCTTGACCTTCGGAGCAGGCCGGCAGCACCGGGGCCCACGACCAACCGAGTCGCCGCGACGCGGTCCGACGGACCCACTCCGGCGTAGGGAGCTGCCTCTACCAACTCACCGGCAGCGCCACCGGCCCGTGGTCGACGAAGCCCCGGAACCACGGGATCGACGCCACCGGGACGTCCAGCCGCAACCCCGGCAGCCGCCGCGCGAGCACCGGCAGCACCGCACACAGCTGCGCCCGCGCCAGCGCGGCGCCAAGGCAGTAGTGCGGCCCGTGCCCGAAACCCAGGTGGCCGGCGGACCGGGCCGGATCGTGGTTCGCCGCCTCGAGCGACACGAGCACCATCGAGCCCGCCGCGATCTCCACGCCGCCCAGCACGAGATCCGTCAGAGCGAACCGCGGGAACGGCTCCACCCCCGACCGTCGGATCACGTCCTCGACGACCTCCGACACGTCCGCGGACGCCAACGAGAGAAACCGCCCGCACGACACCAGCCGCACCACTGCCTGCACCAGCGCGTTCCGCACCGTGAGCGCCCCGGCCGCCACGAGTACCTGCACCAACGCGACGAGCTCCTCGTCGGACAGCCTTCCGTCCTCGGCGTCGGGTACCGCGAGCAGGTCCCCCAGGAGATCGTCGCCGGGAGAGGCCCGCCGCGAAGCGACGAGCGACCCCACGAACAGGCCCAACTCGTCCCACGCCGTCGCGTCGCCGGACATCGGATCCACAGCCAACGCCGCGTCCACGAGCACCCGGAACTCGTCGAGTCCGGAGATGCCGACCAGGTCCCCGATCACCGCGATCGGAAGCGGCGCGGCGAGCACGTCGACCAGGTCGACGGGCGGCCCGGCCTCCGCCACCCGCTCCACGAACTCCGCCGCCAGCCCGTCGAGCCGACCCCGCAGCTCCGCGATCCGAGCGGGTCTGAAGGCACCGGCCACGAGGCGACGCAGCCGGGCGTGCGCCGGACCGTCCTGGAACAGCGACGCCCGCACGTCCACGTCCACCCCCGGCGGCGTCAGGCTCAACCGCGGGTCCGTCAAGGCCGAGACGGCCAGGTCGGCGGACGTCACGAGCCATGCGGGCCCGGCGACGGTCGACACCCGCGCCACCGGGCGGTCCCGTCGCAACTCGTCGTGCGCCGGCGGGGGAGTGATGGGGTCGGGTCTCGGCAGCGGGAGTTCGAGCACGGCGTCCTCCTTGGCATTGCAGTCGCAACGTCATGACGATGACAGTGCAGACGCAACGTGACAAGCTCCCCGCCGTGCCGAAGAGGGTCGACCCGCACGAGCGCCGCACGCTGCTCGCCGACGCCCTGATGCGTGTCGCAGCGCAGCGCGGTCTGACCGACGTCAGCCTCCGGCACGTCGCCGCCGAGGCGGGCGTGACCGCCGGGATGGTGCAGCACTACTTCCGCACGAAGGACGAGATGATGGTCTTCGCGCTCGGGGCGGTGCGCGACCGCGTCGAGCAGCGGCTGGCCGTCGACCCGGCGATGCAGGACGGTTCTTCCCGACGACGGGTCGAGGCGCTGCTCGAGCAGCTCCTCCCGCTCGACGAGGAGCGCACGCTCGAGGCGCACGTCGGTCTCGCGTTCCAGGCCTACGCCGCCGTGAAGCCGGAGATCGCCGCCGAGCTGCGGGCGGACACCGAACGCATGCGGCACGGTCTCGCGGAGTGGATCGCCGATGCCGGCAAGGTCGACGACCCGCGACGCGCCGCCACGGCCCTGCTGTCACTCGTCGAGGGGCTGGCCCTGCACGTGCTCGGGCAGCACTTCACGGTCGACGAGGCGCGCGCGACCCTGCACGCCCACCTCGACCTCGTGATCTAGGCCGACCGCGCGACCGACGACGGGCGGCAGGCTGCCACCAGCTCGTCCAGGGGGAGTGAGAGCTCCGTCGCGAGGGCGGCGACCGTGAAGAACGCCGGCGTGGGCACGCGGCCCGACTCGATCTTCCGCAGCGTCTCGACCGGCATCCCGACCGCCGCGGCCACGTCCGTCATCGACCGTGCACCGCGCGCCGTGCGCAGGATCTCGCCCAGGCGGGCCCCTCGTTCGCGCTCGTCGGGGGTCAGCGGCACGCGCACCATGACCGTGATAGTAACACCGGGATAGTTATCCCACGCGGTCGGAGCAGGACATGATCGAGATCAAGAACCGCCACGAGATCGAGTTGATGCGCGAGGCCGGCCGGATCACGGCGCAGGCGCTCGAGGCGGCGCGGGCCGCCGCCCGACCAGGCGTCACGCCGAAGGAGCTCGACGACGTCGCGGCCGAGGTCATCGCCGTGGCCGGCGCCGAGCCCTTGTTCCTGAACTACCGCCCGAGCTCGGCGTCGACGCCGTTCCCCGCCGTCACGTGCATCAGCGTCAACGACGCGATCGTCCACGGCATCCCCGGCACCGACCCGCTGCAGCCCGGCGACCTCGTCAGCATCGACTGCGGCGCGCGCCTCCGCGGCTGGAGCGGGGACGCGGCGATCAGCTTCATCGTCGGCGACGACCCCGACGCCGAGGACCAGCACCTCATCGACATCACGACGAACGCCCTCCAGGCCGGCATCGACGCCGCGCGGCCCGGCAACAAGATCGGCGACATCGCGTACGCGATCGGCACGGTCGCGCGCGCCGCCGGCTACGGGCTGATGGAGGGCCACGGCGGCCACGGCATCGGCCGCGAGATGCACGAGGCCCCGCACGTCCCGAACGAGGGGCGCCCGAACCGCGGCTACCGCCTGCGTCCCGGCCTGGTGCTCGCCATCGAGCCGATGCTCATCGCCGGCGGCACCGACGAGTACCGCGAGGACGACGACGGGTGGACGCTGCGGACCGTCGACCGCACCCGTGCCGCGCACGTCGAGCACACGGTCGCGATCACCGCGGACGGGCCACAGGTGCTCACGCAGCTCTGATCAGGCCGCGTCGTGGAAGATCACCCCGAGCACGTGCCGCGATCCACTGTGCACCGTCGACACCCCGTGCCGCATCTGCACCCGGTGATGGCCCCGGGCGCCGCGGCGCGGGCGGTGGTGCACCGGGAACACGACCGCGTCGCCCAGGCCGGGACGCACCACGCTCGCCCGGGACTGCTGCCGCGGGCGCTGCTCGACGAACACGCTCTCGCCGCCGGTGAAGTCGACGTCCGGCTCGCTCAGCATCACGAGGACCTGCAGCGGGAAGGCGAGGTCGCCGTAGAGGTCCTGGTGCAGGCAGTTGTAGCCGGTCGGCCCGTAGCGCAGCAGCAGCGGCGTCGGCTTCGTCTGGCCGGCCGCCGCGCATCGCGCGCGGTACTCGGCGTGGGTCGCCGGAAACCCCGGTTCGCCGAGCACCTCGGCCCACCGGTTCGCGACCGCCGCGAGCCGCGGGTAGAGCCCCGTCCGCAGCTCGGTGACCACGTCCGGCAGCGGGTCGGCGAAGTACCGGTAGCGGCCCTCGCCGAAGGCGTGCCGCGCCATGACGACGGTCGACCGGAAGCGGGCGTCGTCGTCGAACATCGCGGCGAGCTCGCGGCACGTGGCCGGGTCGAGGAGGCCGGGCAGCCGGGCGAAGCCGTCGGTGTCGAGGGCGGCCAGCGGGTCGGGAGTCACGTCCACAGGAACCCCGTGCCGCCGTGTTCCGTTGCAGTCGCCCCTAGGCTCCCGGCGTGGCCGTCGACGACGAGCAGTTCGACGCGGCCGTCGCGGCCGATCGCGAGGGACGCATCGACGAGGCGCACGCGCTGCTCGAGCAGGTGCTGACCCGCCGTCGGGACGAGCTCGGCCCGGACCACGAGGACACGCTGGCCGCGGCCGACCGCTTCGCCGGCCTCGTCGCCCAGCTCGGCGACACCGACTTCGCCCTCGCAGTCGACCGCGACACGCTGGCGCGGCGGGTTCGGCTGCACGGCGTCGACGACTCGCGCACCCTGACGACCGCGAGCAGTCTGGCGGCGACATTGGCGCAGGTCGGGGAGCTGCAGGAGGCCCTGCGGGTCTATGACGACGTGCATATCCGCCGTCGGGACGTGCTCGGTCCGGACGCGCCGCACACGCTCGACACGGGACGGAACATCGTCGCCCTCGGGGTGGCACTGGACGCGATCGACCTGGTGCGGGAGCTCGCCCAGGAGTCGCTGGAGCGGCACCGTCGGGTGTTCGGTGAGGACGACCCGCGCACCATCGACGCCGCGCACCAGTTCGGCGCGGTCCTGCGCGGCGCGGGTGACGTGGTGTGGGCGCGGTCGGTGGACGCCGAGGTGTTCGCGCGTGCCGGCCGCGTGCTGGGGGAGCGGCACCCGTGGACGCTGCGGTCGGGCGGCGCGCTGGCCGTCGACGCCGACCTGCTCGGCGACACGGGGACGGCGGCCGCCTGGCGGCAGTGGTTGGCCGAGCGCCAGGGCTGAGCGCACCCGTCGTCGGGAAGTCCCCGCGCATGGAACTGCAGCAGGAACAGCGCACCATGCTGTGGACGCTGACGATGCACGCGCACGACGCCGCGTCGGAGCGCCCGATCCTGAACGACCCGTACGCCGCCGAGCTGCTCGCGCGCGTCGACGACCCGCCGGACCTCGGGTTGAGCCTCGGCGGCAACACCCCGCTGATCTGCGCGCGGGCGAAGCTCATCGACGACATCGCGCGCGGGTGGCTGGCCCGGCACGACGAGGCCGTGGTGCTGCACCTGGGGTGCGGGCTCGACAGCCGGGTGCTGCGTCTCGACCCGGGGCCGGGCGTGCAGTGGTTCGACGTCGACCAGGAACCGGTCATCGACCTGCGGCGCCGGCTGTACCCCGAGCTCCGGACGGCGGTCGCTGCGGACGTGACCGACCCCGCCTCGTTCGACCTCTTCCCCGCCGACCTCCCGCGCCTCGTCCTCGCCGAGGGCCTGCTCATGTACCTCGATCCCGCGGGGGTGGACGCGACCGTGCACGGGGCGATGACCCGCGGGAGCACGCTCGTGGCCGACACCGTCGCGCCGTGGGTGACGTGGGTCGCCGGCCTGCAGCCGGCGATGCGGGCGGCCGACACCGGGTTCGCGTCGTCGACCGCGGACCTCGCGCGGGTGGCCCCGCGGCTCGTCGACGAGCTCTCCCTCGTCGACGCCACGGCCACGCGCACCGGCGGGCGGACCTCGACGGCCGTCCGGCTCTTCGCCCTGGTGCCGCACGCGCGCAACGCTATGGTCCTACAAACGTACGAACGGGCTTGACGGGGCTACTTGTTTTTTGCAAGTCTAATCGCCGTCCGCACACCGGCGATGCCAGGGAGCCCCCGATGCCCGCGATGTTCGTCAATCTGCCCGTGACCGACCTCGACCGGTCGAAGGCCTTCTACGAGTCGCTCGGGTTCCGCATCAACCCGGCGTTCACCGACCACAACGCCGCGTGCGTCGTCGTGGAGGAGGACCACAACTTCTTCATGCTGCTGCTCCGCGACTTCTTCCAGACCTTCACCGACAGGCCGATCGGCAACCCGGCCGAGACCGTCTCCGTCGCGACCGCGCTCTTCCTCGAGAGCCGGGAGGCCGTGGACGCCGCCGTGACCGCCGGCCTCGCGACGGGCGGCACCGAGGCGCGGGACGCGTCGGACTACGGCTTCATGTACCAGCGCCAGCTCACCGACCCCGACGGCAACGTCCTCGAGTTCGGCTGGATGGACCCGCAGGCCGCCGCGCAGGGCCCCGACGCGCACCTGGCCGACCAGCAGGCCTGATGGCGCCACGCGAGTACGGGCAGTACGACGGGGTCACCCGCGCGATCGAGCTCATCGGGGAGCGCTGGGCGCTGCTGATCGTGCGGGACCTCCTCGTCGGGCCCCGTCGCAACGGCGAGCTCGCCGCGGGCCTGCCGCGCATCCCCACCAACATCCTCGCGGCCCGGCTCAAGGAGCTGCAGGCGGCCGGGATCATCCGTCGGGCGCCCCGGTCCCGCGTGATCATCTACGAGCTGACGCCGTACGGCCGCGAGCTCGAGCCGATCGTGCTGGCCCTCTCGGCCTGGGGGTTCAAGGCGTTGGGGGAGCCGCGGGACGAGCAGGTCATCACCCCGGACGCCCTCACGGTCGCTCTCCGGTCGGCCTTCCGCGCGCCGGTGGCGGCGTCGTTCCCGGCCACGGCGTACTCCGCGCACCTCGGCGAGGTGGAGCTGCTGATCCGGGTCGACGGCCCGTCGCTCGACGTGGCACGCGGCGGCGGTCCCGCCGACCTCGCCTTCGCGGCGGGGCCGGACATCCGCCGGGTCATCACCGGCGAGCTCGCCCCGGAGCACGCGATCTCGACGGGTGTCGTCGAGGTGCTCCACGGTCCTGGTCGCCTGCTCGGGCGGTTCGCGGAGACGTTCCACCTGGCGGCGTGATCTCCCTTCCCGACGACGGGTGCTGCGCGTATCCGTGTCCGACGGACACGGCTCCCGCAGAGGCAGTGCCGACTCAGCCCCTTGACGCCACGGAGATCACCCGCAACAGTTAACCACGTGGTTCACCATCAGTTCGCGGCCCTGGGCGACCCGACCCGGCTGGCGATCGTCGAGCGCCTCGCCCGCGGGCCGGCGCCGGTCGGCTCCCTGCCGGTGCCGACGGCGATGTCGCTCCCGGCCGTCCTCAAGCACGTCCGCGTGCTCGAGGAGGCCGGGCTCGTGTCGACCGTGAAGCGCGGTCGCGTGCGCGAGTGCCGGCTGCGCGACGACGCGCTCGTCGCCGTGGCGGAGTGGACCGCACACCAACAGGCGCTCTGGTCGGCCCGGCTGGACGCGCTCGGCACCCTCCTGGAGGAGACATGACCATCGCCCCGCTGCTCTCGTTCGACCTCGACCGGACCTACCCCGCGCCGCCCGAGAAGGTCTGGGGCGCCCTCACCCGCGCCGAGCTGCTCGAGCGGTGGCTCTGCCCCGACCCGGAGTGGCTCGTGTCGAGCTGCGAGGTCGAGGCCGCGCAGGGCGGGGGCTACCGCATCCGGTTCGGCCCCCGACCCGCCGGCGACGACTACCGGGAGGTCGCGACCTTCGCCGTCTTCGAGCCGGTCACGCGCCTCGTCATGGACGTCGTCACCTCGGGCGAGGACATGAACGAGAGCTCCCGCTGCACGATGCTGCTGCACCCCGTCGATGGCGGCACCCGGCTCGACCTCACCGTCGAGGGCCTCTCCGGCGACGACGCCGTCGAGGGCATGCGGACCGGCTGGGCGGCCTGCCTCGAGAGCCTCGCGGGCGCGCTCGACTAGGTCGGGGCCACGAGGGCCGTGTCCGAGGAGCGCCGGAACGTCTCGACCGCCCGGCGCAGCGCCTCGACCCCGGAGGAGCGGTCGTCCGCGCGGGTGCAGAGCGAGATCGGGCACGGGTCGGCGTCGAGAACGGGCAGGAACACCACCTCGGGGTGGCGGTAGCTGTCGGCCACGGAGCCGCCGGTGATGGCGACGGCCCGGTCCGCGGCGACGACCTCGAGCAGCTCGTCGAGGGTGTGCACCACCGGTCCGTAGCGGACCGGACGGCCGCTCGGTCGCGGGTCGCAGGCCCACCAGCGGACCCACACCCGGTCGGTCTCGTCGTCGTCGACGTGGGGGTCGTCGTCGAGGTCGGACAGCTCGACCGACGTCCGCGTCGCGAGCCGGTGGCGCGCCGACAGGGCCACGACCCGCGGCTCGTGGCGGACCACGTCGAGACACAGCCCCTCGCCGTCGACGACGGGCGGCCGCACCAGCGACGCGTCGACGGTGCCGGCACGGACCGCCTCGGCCTGGTCGGGCCAGGTCAGCTGCACGAGCTGGACGGAGACGTCGGGGACCTCGCGCTCCATCTCCTCGAGGATGCGGCGGGTGTGGGTGCCGGTCGCGGCGGTCATGAACCCGAGCCGGAGCACGCCGGAGGCCGACCGGCGGTACGCGTCGACCGCCGCGACCGCACGGTCCGCCGCTGCGAGGGCGACCCGCGCCTCGGCGAGGAAGCGACGCCCGGCCTCCGTCGCGACGACGGGGTGCGCGCTGCGGTCGACGAGGTCGACCCCGAGCTTCCGTTCGAGCGTCCGCACCTGCTTGCTCAGCGCCGGACCGCTCACGTAGAGCCGGGCCGCGGCGCGTCCGAAGTGTCCCTCGTCGACCACGGCCGTCAGGTAGCGCACGAGGTGCAGGTTGAGGTCCACGGCGACAAGTGTGCCAGGTCACCAACACTAGGAGCCTTTGAGCTGCGGCGATAACCGATCGGTTCACGCCGCCGACGAGAAGTGTCGTGGACGCCGCCTGCCGCACACCTGAACCTCGGTGAGGTCACCACCACCGAGGAGAACCACCATGGGGAAGTACGACCACGAGTTCGTGACGATGTTCGCGGGGCTGGAGAAGCAGCTCCAGGATGTCGACAACCCGCGCCACCGCGCCATCCTCAAGAACTACCGACGGCACGGCCTGCTCGAGGTCGCGGGCCGCTACCAGGAGCTCCTCGCGCCCGACATGACCGTCGAGCACCCGCACTACCGCCTCCACGAGGGCGGGCAGTCGATCATCCTCGACGGGATGGAGCAGGTCGTCGCGTTCTACGAGTCGCTCATGGCGGCGAACGCGATCGTCATGTGGGTGGCCGACCAGGACATCGCGGTGAACGACCACGGCTTCTCCGGCGAGGTCGTGTTCAACGCCTTCGTCCCGGCGCCCATGCTCGGCGACAGCGCCTTCGCCGACATCCGCGCCGGCGACGACCCCGCCGAGATGTACCTGCTGCGCCGCACCCTCGCGTTCGTCTGGCCCTACGACGACCGTCAGCGCCTCATCGGCGAGCACGTCTACGAGGACGCCGCGTCGCGCGAGATCAGCCGGCCCGACCCGGCCGACGTCATCACCGCGGAGCGCGCCGCCGAGCTGCTCGCGCCGGAGATCGACCGGGTCCTGCCGTGAAGCTCATCGGTGCGGTCGCCCTGATCACCGGGGGAGCGCGCGGCCAGGGCCGCGCTCACGCCGTCCGGCTCGCGGAGGAGGGCGCCGACGTCGCCGTGGTGGACCTCTGCGCGCCGATCGACTCCGCGCCCTACCCGATGCCGGACCCGTCCGAGCTCGCGCAGACCGTGAAAGCCGTCGAGGCTGTGGGACGACGGGCCCTCGCCGTGCAGGCCGACGTCCGGGACCTCGCCGCGCTGGAGAAGGCGGTGGCCGAGACCGTCGCGCAGTTCGGCCGCCTCGACGTCGTCGTCGCGAACGCCGGGATCGGGAGCTTCGCGCCGGCGTTGCAGCTGGACGAGCGCACGTGGCGCGAGATGATCGACATCAACCTGACCGGTGCCTACAACACCGTGCGCGCCGCCGCTCCGGCGATCATCGACGGTGGGCGCGGCGGGTCGATCGTGCTGACCAGCTCGGTCGCCGGCCTGATCGGCTTCCCGAACCTCGCGCACTACTGCGCCGCCAAGCACGGCCTCGTCGGGCTGATGAAGGTGCTGGCGATCGAGTTCGCACCGCACCGCATCCGGGTCAACACGGTCCACCCGACGAACGTGGACACGGACATGATCCAGAACCGGCGATGTACGAGCTGTTCAGCGGGGGTGTCCCCGGGGCCGATCGCGCCACGG
This sequence comes from Actinomycetospora soli, assembly GCF_021026295.1. Lineage (GTDB taxonomy): Bacteria > Actinomycetota > Actinomycetes > Mycobacteriales > Pseudonocardiaceae > Actinomycetospora > Actinomycetospora soli. The sequence continues at coordinate 175,708 of NZ_JAJNDA010000003.1, read as the reverse complement.
CGGCCGCATCGATGCAGGGGATGCACGCCCTGCCGATCTCCTGGGTCGAGCCGGCCGACATCGCGAACGCCGTCGCCTGGCTGGCCTCCGACGAGGCGCGATACGTCACCGGCGTGGCGCTCCCGGTGGACGGCGGGATGACCGCCCCGTACAAGATCCCGCATGGCTGAGCTCCCGATCGCCGTCACCGGCGCGACCGGCCGCCTCGGCGGCCGGATCGCCCGTCGTCTCGCCGGCCGCGGCATCCCGCAGCGCCTCGCCGTGCGCACTCCTGCCCGTGCTCCCGACCTGCCCGGCGCCACCGTCGTCGCCTGCAGCTACGACCGTCCCGACCAGGTCCGCGAGGCCCTGACCGGCGTCGGGACCGTGCTCATGGTGTCGGGCTCGGAGACCCCCGACCGCGTCGACCAGCACCGCACCTTCATCGACGCCGCCGCAGCCGCGGGCGTGAGCCGCCTCGTCTACATCTCCTTCGCCGAGGCCTCGCCCACGGCGACGTTCACCCTCGCCCGCGACCACGCGGCCACCGAGGAGCACCTCCACGCCTCCGGCCTCACGCCGATCGTGCTGCGCGACAACTTCTACCTCGACTTCCTCCCCGAGCTCGTCGAGGCCGACGGCGTCATCCGCGGCCCGGCGGGGGAGGGGCGGGTCGCCGCGGTCGCGCAGGACGACATCGCCGACGCCGCGGCCGCCGTCCTCGCCGACCCGGCCCCGCACGACGGCCGGACCTACCGCCTCACCGGCCGCGAGGCCCTCACCCTCGCCGAGGCCGCCGAGAAGATCGGCCGCCACCAGGGCCGCCCTGTCCGCTTCGAGGACCAGACCCTCGACGACGCCTACCGCTCCCGCGCCGGGCAGGCCCCCGACTGGCAGCTCGACGCCTGGGTCAGCACCTACACCGCCATCGCCGCCGGCGAGCTCGCCACGGACACCGACGACATCCCCACGCTCACCGGCCACCCCGCGCTGACCCTCGACGACGTCCTGAGGAGTACGTAGATGCCCGTCGACCTCGTCCACCCCGACCGTGTCCACCGCGTCGACGTCCACCACCAGGTCGCCGTCGCCCAGGGCAGGCGCACCGTCTACCTGGCCGGGCAGGTGTCGTGGGACCTCGAGGGCACCCTCGTCGGTCCTGACGACGTCGCGGCGCAGGCCGAGCAGGCCTACCTCAACATCCACGCCGCGCTCGAGGCGGTCGGCGCGACGCCGGCCGACCTCGCGAAGGTCGTCGTCTACCTCGTCGACCTCGACGAGACGAAGGCCGAGCAGTTCGTCGTCGGGAGGGAGCGGGCGGCCGCGAGGGTGGGCGTCGAGTTCCAGCAGCCGAGCACCTGGATCGGCGTCACGGCCCTCGCCGCGCCGGGCTACCTGGTCGAGGTCGACGCGGTCGCCGTCCTGCCCTGAACCTTCCCGACGACGGACTGGCGCGCCCGACCCGACGTCGGGAAGGGTTCCCTGCCATGGACGACGTCCGCTCGCTCCTCCCCGCCGCCACGGACCGCTTCGGCGCGCGGGTGCACGCGGTGCCGGCGGAGCGGTGGTCGTCGCCGACGCCGTGCTCGGAGTGGAGTGTGCGCGACCTCGTGGCCCACATGTGCTTCGAGCACCGGTGGGCGCCGCACGTGCTGGCGGGGGAGTCGATGGAGGAGGTCGGGGACCGGTACGACGGCGACCTGGTCGGCGACGACCCCGTCCGCGCGTGGGACGCCGCCGCCCTGCTGTCCCGTCCGGCGTGGTCAGGCAGCGCCGCGCGGGTGCACACGTCGTTCGGGTGGCTGGCCGTCGAGGAGTACGCGGTCCAGATGCTCGTCGACCTCACCGTGCACGAGTGGGACCTCACCCGTGGCGCCCGGCTCGACGAGCACCTGGACCCGGAGGCCGTGGGGGCGGCGCTGGCCTACCTCCGCACCGGCCCGATCATGCTCACGGGCCCGGGCCTGTTCGACGCCGCCGTCCAGCCGTCCAGCACTGACCCGCAGGCCGAGTTACTCGCCATCGTGGGTCGACGCGCCTGACGCAGCTCTACCGCCATCGCGACATCGAGCGCTCACGGCTCGTCATGGCGAGCAGCAACCACGCGCAGGGCGTACTGGACGTGATCGACGACTTCGGCGAGCGAGAGGGTGAACACCCCTCCGTTCTCGTCACGCCACGTCCGGTAGCCCTCGAGGTCGGGCTCGCCGGGGTCGGTCCCGAGCAGGTCGATCGCGCTGCGCTCGAAAGCCTCCTGGCTGAGCGGAACATGCGTGATCCAAGTCGTGTACCCCGAATCCGACCAGGAATTCGGTATCACGACGTCGCGGACGCTGACGTGCACGATGTGACCGAGCACCGGATCGGAGTCGGTCAGCAGCACGCGCAGGCGCGAGTGCTCCTCGCCGGGACGGGTGCGGTAGCTCCACACCTGCCCGTCGTGAACATCGGTCATGTCGGAGCCCTTCTCGACCTGGACAGGTCGTGGGTGGGTGGCGGCCGCCGGCGGTCGAGTCGTGGGAGCGGCCGGTCGATCAGGGCACCGGCCGATCGAGTCGTCCCGGACCGCCTCGAGCCCGGCCCTGCTCTCGCGTCGCGGTCGTCGTCTGGTTGGGGAGAGTAGGCACCACGCGGGTCAGACCGCCCGAGATTTCTCGGATGTCGCCTCGGGTGCCAGGCTCGGCCTTCTCGACGGGTCCGCGCGGCACGACGAGCTCGTTGACGGTGTCGATCGGGCTGCGCCACGCTTCTCGGACACTGTCGAGCCGCTCGCCGAGGAGAAGCCGATGACCACGGGCACCCCGCACGTCCCTCCGGGCCGGCTCGGCGATCCCGCCCTCACGCTCGGCACCGACCCGCGCTCCGATCCCCGGATGGTCGCCGTGTTCGGGGCGCTCGGAGCGCTCGACCATCCCGCGCCGAATCCGCTCACCGCGGACGCCGGTCGCGAGACCCTGCTCGGGTTCAGCGTCGCGGCCGAGGAGGCCTTCGAGGGCCTCTTCACTGTGCTCGCCCAGGACCTGAAGCCGGTGGACGGGGTGTCCCGCGAGGTCCGGGCGGTGACCCGGGACGGGCACGAGATCGCCCTGCACGTGCACCGGCCGGACGGCGTCGACGGGCCGCTGCCGGTGATCGTCCAGATCCACGGCGGCGGCATGGTGATGCTGTCGGCCACGGGCCCGCTCTACGTGCACTGGCGCGACGAGATGGCGAAGGCGGGCGCGGTCGTCGTCGGGGTGGACTACCGCAACGCTGGAGGGGCCGCCGGCGCCAACCCGTTCCCGACCGGACTCGACGACTGCGCCGCGGCCATCCGCTGGGTGCACGCGAACCTCGCCGAGCTGGGCGGCACCCGCATCGTCGTCACGGGCGACTCCGGCGGCGCCAACCTGTCCCTCGCGGTGGCGATCAAGGCGCGCCGGGAGGGGTGGGTGGGGGAGATCGCCGGCGTTTACGCGCAGTGCCCGTACATCCTGGGCACCTGGGACGAACCGCCCGCGGAGCTGCACTCGCTGTGGGAGAACGACAAGTACTGGCTGGACCGGGCGCTGTTCCCGCTGCTCGCAGAGGTCTACGACCCGGACGGCGAGAACGTCGACGACCCCACCTGCTGGCCCTCCCGCGCCGAGCCGGCCGACCTCGGCGGCCTGCCCCCGCACGTCATCTCGGTCAACGAGTGCGACCCCCTGCGCGACGAGGGCCTCGCCTACCACCGGCTGCTGGTGGCGGCGGGTGTCCCGTCGGTCGGGAAGATCAACCTCGGCCTGTGCCACGTCGGCGAGCTGCTCTTCCAGAACGCGATGCCGGAGGTGTACGCCGAGGCGGTCCGGGACGTGACGGGCTTCGCGCGAGGTGTCTCCGCCTCGTGAGCACTATGACAACGGGGCTCAGGTGAGAGTTGGACTCACGGTCTGCTGAGGTCGAGCAGGTAGACGGCGTCGTGATCCACCTCGGATACCGCAGGACTGATGTCGAGGTCGGTGCTGTCCGTCGCCACCTCACGAATTCGGTCCACGGACCAGAGCCGGACGCCGTCTGGGAGAAGTGGCCAGAGGACACCGTCCGACGACCACAACAGGGGCTCGACCACGAGCCGACCCCGCGCCAGGACCCCATCGCCGGACGGAGCCGCACCATGCAGTACGGGCATCAGCGTCCCCGCGTCCACGATCGTCGGCGTTTGCGACGAAGGCCGGAGCACTGAGCCCGAGATCGTCGTGACGGGCACGCGGTCTCCCGACTGCGCAAAGCCTGGGGGGAACGCCCCGACGTCCACTGACTCCGGCTCCAACGCGAAGCCGAACTCGGCCGCACGTCCGACCGCGAGGTCGCCGTACTCGCCGTCGGCGATCATCCAGGCGGGGAGCACGGTCACGAGGTGCACGAGCGACACCCTAGGAGCCGGCATCACGCCCGATTCAGTTCGTCGGGGCAGCGTTCCATCCCCTCGCAGTAGGCGGTGACCACGCCGGTAGGGCGGCCGTCAGGAGGCGTCCCGCGACGCGTGAAGGTGCTCGTGTCGACCACGACGCGGAGCCGGAGGTCGAAGCCGCCCCCGACGGCGTGCGCGACGTACACCACGCGCGGCCCCTCGGGCGGCTGCTTGTTCTGCCTCCCCTGGATCGTGAGAGCGATCGCCCGGAGGCTGCAGAAGTTGTGCTTCCAGCACGCTTTCGCGTGGCCGAGCGTCTGGTCGCCGTTCCGTACCGGCACCTCGATGCCGTCCTCGTCCCGCGGCAGCAGGATCAGGCCGAAGTACTCCTCGTCGGAGATGGGGCGCGGGTCGGCGTGCGCCACTCCTGCGGACGTCGCCGCCACTGCCAGCGCCGCCAGCAGTGTGGCGGCCATTCTTCTCACGATCGTCGTCATCTCGACCTCCCGGTTCCTCTACTCGCTTGGAGTGAGCGAGGAGCCGATCGGTTCCAAGAACTTCGACAGCATGGCCAGCTGAGCGACGGCGTCTACAGAGACCGCGTGGGAGCCCCCGGCCCTGTGCTCTTCGCCCCGGGTGCTCGCCGCGTGACACCTTCCCGACGACGGCCCCGGGCAGGTCCGTCCTGTAGGTCAGCGCATCCGACGGATGCGGTCGAGGGCAGACGACGACGGGGTGATGTCGCGGAGAGCCCGCATGGCGTTCGCGGACTCGGGCATCCCGAGCCGGTCGTAGTTGCGGGCGCGGTCCGTGAGCTCCTTGACGCTCGGCATCGCGGCGAGCGACTCTCGTAGACCCAACGCTCGTGGTCACGCTTCTGCTCGTCCGAGTAGGCCCAGGCGAACGCCTTCGGGATGGGCTGGGCCCGGCGCCGCTCACGTCGCGCGGCAACCTCGGCCGCCTTTCGTCGCTCCTCAGCCTTCTTCGACAGCTGACCCACCGCGGCCAGAGCCACCAACCCGCCGATCATGACGCCTCCCCGACACCAGTTCCGTTGTTCCCACACATCGCCACACACAGAGATCCGTTACTGCTCCGCACGCGAGGGCGTCCGCCCGAGTGAACGTGCACGGCTCGGCTAACCCGACGCCGTTGCGAGCGCGATGGGTCCGACATGACGGAGCTCCGTAGCTGGGTGGCAGGAGTCCTTGTCGCCGTCACTGTTGCGATCGCTATCGGCGCCTGCGTCCAGATCGCGAGGGCCGACACGGTGGTGCCCTCAGCCACGGTCGCTGCGGCGCCGCGGACCATGGCACCCGCGAGCTCGACACACGCGGCGTCGAGCAGCGAGCCGCCGTCGACCACAACGACCACGCCGACGAAGCGTTCGGCGACGACGACCACCAGGTCGAGGACCGCCTCGGTCGACGCGAGCCGATGCACGAACCGCATCGACTACACGAACGACCCGCGCGACAACGCGACGATCAATTCGATCGGCGAGCAGACCGGGCGATGTCCGGTGCCCGTACGCGTCTACCAGGAAGCCGATGACCGGACGCTGGTCGAGGACCACCGCGGCATGCGCGACGCCAATGGCGAGACGTACGCCCAGGCCTGCCGTCGGATGGGCTACGAGCCCGGGCCGACCTGCCCAGCAGGCTGACGGGGCCGCCGCCTCAGCTCACATCCCCGCTTTCGCCCGCGTCACATCCAAAGGCTCGTCCGGTGGGCTGGGCTGCCCGGTTCGCTGCTCGGCGACGCGCCGTGCGATCCGCACGAACTGCTCCGGGTCGCGCTGCACGACGGCCACGCGCCGCCATTGCTCGAGAGTGCGAGCGACCGCGCCGCCATCTCCCGACTCGCGGGCTGCCCTGGCAGCGTCGTCGAACCGTGACCGATCCTCCGGTCGGAGGGCGTCTCGAACCGCGGTCTCGCTTGCACCCGGAGCAAACGGGTGACGGGCAGGAGAGCCTTCGTGGTGCAGGTTCTCGGCTTCTGTCATGGCAAGAAGATGACCTCACTCCTCGGGAGCAACGAGCACTGACCAGAGCCAGACAACTCGCCGATCTCTGTCCTCGACCGCGAAGACCACCAACCCGCGCTCGTCCGGTCCGAAGGCGGCGGATCGAGAGCCGGAGGGATTGGCCGGGTGGTATGGCTCGCCGACACTCCACGGAGCGACTTCCAACGCGACACGCAGCTCCGCGAACGCCGCGGGGAACCGCTCGGGCAGGTCATCGATAGCGGCAGCGATGTCCTCGCCGACCGGCTCGACCCGGTACACCCGCTACATGCCAGCCTTGGCTCGGGTGACAGCGAAGGGCTCGTCGGAGGGCACTGGTTCGCCGCTGAAGAACGCTGCCGCGCGACGGACCATCAGCCGGAAAGCCTCGGGATCAGACTGCGCGATGGCCTGTCTGCGCCAGTTCTCGAGGGTGTCGTGGAGGGCCGCGAGGTCATAGTCCCGGCGGGCCCTCTCGAGAGCGTCTTCGTAGGCGGCGTCGAAGACGGTCTTGTCCTCGGGCAACAGCGCTGCCCGGATCGAGGCGGGCGACGCGCCTCGCGCCAGCGAGCCTCGCCGCTCGGGGCGAGGGGACGTCGACGTGGTCACGGCATCACCGTAGCGGCTGCACCCGACAGCCGCGGCCGCTTCGGCAACCAGCCGGGCGTGCGCACGTCCAGGTGATCTCGGCGTCGAATCAGACCTCGTAGACGAACTCCACCCCGACGCCGACCCCCACACCCGTGCCCCGCGCTCTCTCCTCACGAACCTCGAAGTCCGTGATCCACCACGCCATGACAGACGACGCCGCCACGCGGATAGCCGGCGGGTGCAGGGACGGCCCGGTGCTGGCGGCCAGGGAGACGTCCACGAGGCACAAGGTGTCGGGGTCAGCCTCCGGCGCTTCGACGGCGGCGAACCCTGGGGCGACGGCCTCCTGCGCGCGCTGGACTCGCTCAGCCTCTGAGATCCGTGATCGGCGAGGTTGCTTCACGGCGAGCACGGACTGGCACATGGAGTCGAACGACGCCTGGAGGAAGGTCTCCGAGCTGACCGGGCGGCCCTGGATAAGCCAGCTCCCGACCAGCAGGTTGATGACGCCGGGGCACGCCTCGCCCGCCTCCACGGCCGCGATGATGCTCGTCAGACGAGGGTCTGCGACTTGCGCAGTTGGTTGAGCGAGAAGGGTCTCGAGGGTCACCGATCCTCCGATCAAGGTCTGAACCGGACATCGCTCAGGTGGAGATCTCGTTACAGACCTCGCCCGTCGACGGGCGAGGCCACCGTGGCAGGCTGCGGCCGTGCCTGGGGGAGTGGACGAGGGGCTGTACGAGTCGCTGCGCACAGCGGGGCTCGAGCGGCGGCTCGAGGCACTACCCGACGATGCCGCGGTCTTCCGACCGCTCGACGCAGCGGCGGCCCCCGACGTCCTCGCCCGTCACGTCGCCGAGGTCGTCCGTCGTGCCCTCAGCGCCAACGGCGACGACACCCGTCGTCGGGACGTGGTCAACCAGGTCCTGACCCTGCTGCAGGCCCAGGACGACGACGCCATCACCAAGCTCGAACAGCTGCTCGCCATCTCCGTCGCGCCGGGTGTCTACAAGGTCAGGCCGGCCATGCCCCTCTCCGACACCGCACTCCTGACCAACACGAAGGACGAGCCGTCCCTCGGCGCCGAGCTCCAGGCCGAGATCGCGTCCGCCGACCGCGTCGACCTGCTGTGCGCCTTCGTCAAGTGGCACGGGATGCGCCTGCTGACCGACCAGCTCGACGACCTCAAGCGCCGCGGCAAGCCGCTCCGCGTCATCACCACGACCTACCTCGGCGGCACCGAACGCCGCGCCGTCGACGAGCTGATCCGCCGCTACGGCGCCGAGGTCCGCATCCGCTACGAGAGCGACGCGACCCGCCTCCACGCCAAGGCCTGGCTCTTCCGGCGCGACTCCGGGTTCGACACCGGCTACGTCGGCAGCTCGAACCTCTCGAAGTCCGCGCTGGTTGACGGGCTCGAGTGGAACGTCCGCATCTCCTCGGTCGCGACCCCGGCCCTCGTGCGCAAGTTCGAGGCCACTTTCGACACGTACTGGAACAGCCCCGACTTCCGCGCCTACGACCCCGACCGCGACGCCGACCTCCTCGACCGTGCTCTCGGCGCCCAGGCCGGCGGCAGCGCCAACATCCTCGAACTCTCCGGCCTCGATGTCCTCCCGCGGCCGCACCAGGAGCACATTCTCGAAGCCCTCGAGGCCGAGCGGTTCCGCGGCCACCACCGCAACCTCGTCGTCGCCGCAACCGGCACCGGCAAGACTGTCGTCGCTGCACTCGACTACCGCCGCCTCGGCGGCGCCGACAAGTCCCTGCTATTCGTCGCCCATCGCAAGGAACTCCTCGAGCAGGCTCGACGTACCTACCGCGAGGTCCTCGGCAACGGCACCTTCGGCGAATTCCTCGTGGGCGGCCAGCGCCCGACGCAGTGGAAGCACGTCTTTGCGTCCGTCCAGTCGCTCCGCGACGTCAACCTGGATCACTACGACGTCGCCGTCATCGACGAGTTCCACCACGCCGAAGCGCCGTCGTACAAGTCCCTGCTCGACCGCCTCGACTGCACCGAACTCCTCGGCCTCACCGCGACCCCCGACCGCGCCGACGGCGTCGACGTCCGCGACTTCTTCGGCGGCCGGGTCGCCGTCGAGATCGGCCTCGGCGAAGCACTCGAACAGGACCTGCTCTGTCCCTTTCACTACTTCGGCGTCGCCGACAACACGGACCTGCGGTCCATTGAGTGGAAGCGCGGCTCCTACGACACCGACGCCCTCGACCGCGTCTACACCGGCAACGACGCCCGCACCCGCATCGTGCTCAACGCACTCCGCGACCGCGTGACCGACGTCGGACGCATGCGCGCCCTCGGCTTCTGCGTCTCGGTCGCCCACGCGCGCTACATGGCAGAAGCCTTCACGACGGCGGGTGTGCCAGCTCGGGCGGTCACGGGCGAAACCGCAGCGCACGACCGCGCCTCGGCCGCCGCCGACCTCCGTGACCACAAGGTCGCCGTCCTCTTCACCGTCGACCTCTACAACGAGGGCGTCGACCTGCCCTTCGTCGACACCGTCCTCTTCCTCCGCCCCACCCAGAGCGCGACGATCTTCCTCCAGCAGCTTGGCCGTGGGCTCCGCCGCGCTCAAGACAAGGCCGTCCTGACGGTGCTCGACTTCATCGGAGCACACCGCCGCGAGTTCCGCTTCGACGTCCGCTACCGCGCCCTCACCGGCTCCAGCCGGAAGGGTCTCGTCGACGACATCAAGCAGGGCTTCCCGTACCTGCCCTCCGGCTGCCGGCTCATCCTCGACCGCGTCGCGCAGGAGGTGGTCCTCGACAACGTCAACCAGGGCCTGCGTGGCGGTCGGAAGGCACTGGTCGACGACATCCGCTCCCACGGCGACCTGTCGCTCCTCGGCTATCTACGCGAGAGCGGCCACGAGTTGCCGGACGTCTATGGGCGACCGGGGGAAAGCTGGACGGCGCTCCGCCGCGACGCGGGGTTCCCAACGGCGGATCCGGGGCCTCGCGAGGCCGAGCTGCTGAAGCGCGTGAGCAGCCTCGTGCACGTCGACGACCTCGAGCGTGCCTCGACGTACATGCGCCTCATGTTGCCGACCGGACCGCGCCTCGCCGACCTGTCCGCGAGTGAGCGCGTGATGGCGCACATGCTCGTCTATACGGTCTGGCCCGACCTCGGCGGTCACGCGTCGATCGACGACGCGCTTGACACGCTGCGCCAGCACCCGTCCTTCGTGCGCGAGGCGATGACGCTCATGCGCTTGGGCGCTGACGAGGCTCGCGTCGTTCCCGGCGATCTCGGCATCCCCGGCGTCGAGCTTCGCTCTCACTGCACCTATCGCCGCGACGAGATCCTCGCCGGGATCGGCTGGGCCGACGGCACGCGCAAGACCCGCGGTCAGGCGGCAGGGGTCGTCTACAGCGAGGTGACCAACGTGGACGCACTCCTGGTGACTCTGCGGAAGGAGGACAAGGAGTTCGCCCCGTCGACGCGATATCGCGATTACCCGATCTCCGCCGACCTCTTCCACTGGGAGTCCCAGAACTCCACGACGACCACGTCGGTTGTCGGCCGTCGCTACCTCGACGGCACGAGCCACGCGCTCCTCTTCACGCGAGCCGCACGCAACGACGCCTTCGGCGGCGGTGCGCCGTTCGTCTGCCTCGGCACGGCGACCGCCGTCGAGTACCACGGCGAGCGCCCCATCTCGATCACGTGGCGACTCACTCGCCCGATGCCGCACCTGGTTCTGGCGTCCGCGGCGGTCGACGCCGCGTAGGCTGTCAGCCGTTGCGGAGCTCTTCGGCCCAGGCGTAGATGCGATCGCGGATGTCAGCGAAGCTCGCCGCGTCGAATCCGTACTCCTCGGCCTCGGAGGACAGGAAGCTCCGGACGGTCGAGAGGCTCTCCGCGAACATCCGGACGTCGAACCCGTCGTCGTGCTCCTTCCCGAGGGCGAGGAGATCGGCGTCGGTGTATCGACCTGACCGCCGAATCGCATCGAGGTCGAGGAAGTCACGAACCTCGCGACGGGAGTACACGGCCGAGAGCTTCCCGGCCACAGCGTCGGACTCGGAGAGCACCGGGCCGATGCTGGAGACGACCGGCGTGTCCGATCGCCAGTTGACCCCTAAGTCGACCTCCAGGTCGTTGCCGTTTGGGTCGACGACGTGCAGACGGGCGAAGAGCGGGAACGATCGGGTCCTCACGACGACGTACCCGTGAGCGCGAAGCTCGTTCTCGGCACGCAGAACGGCGTCGTCGAACTCGGTCGGCTCCAGCGTCGAGAAGGCGAACAGGTCGACATCGTGTGTCGGGCGGCTCGTCAAGCCGTGTTCTCGGACGGCGCCCGCTCCTGCCAACGCAAAGCCCTCCGGCCCGACCACTCCGAGGAGCATGGAGGCGAGACGCCGCAGACTCTCGGGGTCGAGCTCGGCCACTCCTATTCGCCGATGAGCTGGGGGAAAGCCGACTCCCACGCCGCGCGGCAGCGGTCAGGGAGTACGAGAGCATGCCATTCGCGCCGGAGGAGGTCGGAGTTCAGGAGGGACTCCTGCTCTGCGGCCGTCCCGTCCCGGACGAGAGCACGGTAGGCAGCGCGACGCTGCCCTGCATCGTTCAGATCGAATGCGCGTCGCGGACCCCAATGCACGGTGACGGGCAGCTCCACCACACCGGAGGCCGGTCCCCTGAGTGCGTTCAGGCTGGACGGTGTCTCGTAGGGCACGACGTCCCGGAAGTGGACCTTGCTCGACATGGTCACCGCCTTCCTTGACGAGCATCGTACGCGGCCGTGGTGACGGCACGGTGGCGTCATCGTCCGGTTCGAGTAGATCGTAACGATGCTCCGGCTCCGACCGATCATGAGCGCGGCAGCAAGATCCGCGCGCACACCGGAGTGACCCTTGAAGCTCAGCATGACGCGTCCTCGCAAGGTAGCCGTAGGCGTTGGCGCCACGCTGGGGCTGGCGAGCCTCGCGTTCGCGGCCACCAGCATCGTTTCGGGCATCGGAGGAGCGACGTCGGTGGTCGGCGGCTCGGAGCCTGGCGCGCAGGAAGGCTTCCAGATCGTCTCGGTGAGCGGTTCCACCCACTCCGGCTACTCGAATCAGGAGAAATGCGAGGGTGCTGCGTCGGGTAACGATGTCACGCTGAAGGCGACGCTGACACGCTCGAATGGATCGGTCTACGGGCAGGGCTGCACATTCACCATCCGCGTGTCGAACCCGCGTGGGACTGCGATCACCGGCGCGGCGATCTCAGTGCCGGCGACGCAGGACGCGTTGAAGAATTGGAACGTTTCCAGCCGAGGCCCGGCTACCGTGGCGGCCGGGACCTTGGAGTACTACTACGTCACCCTCTCGCCGCGCACCAACAACCCCGCCGAGGGCTCCTTCACCGGCACTCTGACCGGCACCGCTGGCGACTGACGCTCGTCCATCCGGGTGCATCGACTGCACCACTTCGGCGTGGGTAGCGTGCCAGGTCCGGAGGTCGACGGATCTCCAGGACGTCGGAGATGGGGGACATGACGTCGACGGATGCCGGGCCTCGCCCGGAACTCGCACCCGGCTCGGTCGTGGTCATCCGCGACGAAGAGTGGTTCGTTCAGCGGACGGAGGAGACCAACGACGGCCTCCTGGTCCACGTTCAGGGCCTCGGTGAGTTGGTCCGCGACACCACGGCGAGCTTCTACGCGAGCCTGGACAAGATCGAACCGAAGGACCCGGCCGACGCAACGGTCGTCCCCGACGACAGCCCGCACTACCGGATGGCCCGCCTCTGGCTGGAGTCGACGGTCCGAAAGACGCCGGTGCCGTTGGGTGACCGCTCGCTCACCGTCTCCACCGAGGCCCTGGCGAGCGCGCTGAGCTACCAGCAGGCGGCTGTCAGAAAGGCTCTCGACCCTGCGAACCTGCGCCCCAGGATTCTACTCGCCGACGCGGTGGGGCTCGGCAAGACGCTCGAGATCGGTATGATCTTGGCCGAGCTCGTCCGGCGGGGAAGGGGCGACCGCATCCTCATCGTCACCCCGCGACACGTTCTCGAGCAGATGCAGCACGAGATGTGGACCCGGTTCGCGCTGCCGTTCGTCCGCCTCGACAGCGCTGGAATTCAGCGGGTTCGGCAGAGGATCCCCGCCACACGCAACCCGTTCACTTACTTCAAGCGCGCGATCATCTCCATCGACACCCTCAAGCGCGACAGCTTTCACGCGACGCTGCGCAAGCAGAGGTGGGACGCCGTCGTCATCGACGAGTCGCACAACTTGTCGAACGTCGCGACGCAGAACAACAAGCTCGCGCGCACTCTCGCCCGCACCGGCGAGGCGCTGATCCTCGCCTCCGCCACCCCGCACAACGGCAAGGCCGACTCCTTCGCCGAGCTCGTCCGGCTGCTCGACCCGTCCGCGGTCCCGCCGACCGGCGAGCTTCAGGCCAAAGACATCGAGCATCTCGTCATCCGTCGCCACCGCAACAGCCCCGAGGTCGCGAGCGTCGTCGGTGCCGACTGGAAGCCGAGGCAGGAGCCGCGGAACCTTCTCGTGCCCGCCACGGCGGCGGAGGAGTCGATCGCCCGCGAGCTCGCGGACGTGTGGCTCTGGCCAGCCGACGGCAAACGACCCTGCGAGGGGCAGAACTCAGCCCTCTTCCCTTGGACGCTCGCGAAGGCGTTCCTGTCTTCGCCTGCCGCGCTGCGCGAGACCGTCAAGGCCCGCCTGGCGAAGGCCCCGCCCCGGGAAAGCGACGCCCTCCGCGCGCTTGACGACCTCGCCGCGCAGGCCACGACGTCGGCGAAGTACACAAAGCTGCTCGAGGTCCTCCGCGAGATCGGCGTCGGGAAGGGCTCCCCGGCACGAGCGGTCGTCTTCTCCGAGCGGGTCGCGACGCTGCGGTGGTTGCGCGAGCGGCTCGCCAAGGACCTGAAGGTTCCCGACGAGGCCGTCGGCCTTCTACACGGTGGGCTCCCCGACGACGAGCAGCAACGCATCGTCGAAGCGTTCAAGCAGGAGCAGACGCCGCTGCGCGTGCTGGTCACCGGCGACGTCGCCTCCGAGGGCGTCAATCTGCACGCCCAGTGCCACGAGCTGATCCACTTCGACATCCCATGGAGCCTCATCCGCATCGAGCAGCGCAACGGCCGCATCGATCGGTACGGCCAGCAGCACCCGCCGCGGATCACCGCCCTGCTCCTCGACCCGACGACGAGCGACGGCTTCGCCGGCGACGTCCGGGTCCTGTCACGGCTCATGGATAAGGAGCACGAGGCTCATCACGCCCTCGGCGACGCGGCATCGCTGATGGGGCAGTACGACGTCAAGGCCGAGGAGGAACAGATCCGCGCGGTGCTCGCGGGGACGAAGACGCTCGATGACGTCGTCAAGACGCCAGAACAGGCCGCCCACGGCACCGACCTCACTGCTTTGTTCCTCCAGCTCGGGAAGACGTCGCCCACGGTGCCCCCACCGCAGCAGGAGAAGCCAGGCACGGGCCTCTACCCCGACGACGTCTCCTACCTCGACGATGCCCTCCACGCGGCCTACATCGACCCCACCGCCTCTCCGAGCCGGAAAGGCGTTTCGTGGCGTCGCGACCAGACGTTCGGCACCGCTGAGCTGGTCCCGCCGAAGGACCTGGTCCAGCGCCTCGAGGTGCTGCCACAGAGCTACCTCGCCGACCGCAGGGTCACCGAGAAGCTGGTGCTTGCCACCACGCGCGCTCGCGGCACCGACCGGTTGAAGGACGCGCTCAAGGACGCCACCGGCACCAACTGGCCCGACGCCCATTTTCTGGGCCCCCTGCACCCCGTCCTCGACTGGGCCGCCGACCAGGCCCTCGCCGGACTCGGCCGCAACGAGGTGTTCGCGGTGCGCGGCACGGTCGATAGCTCGACCGTGCTGCTTCTCGGCACCCTCACCAATCGCCGCGGACAGGTCGTCGCCGCGTCGTGGCTGACGGCGGAGTTCCCCGACCCGGCCGACACTGATTTCACTCTGATCAATCCGCACGCCAGCGCCGCCGAGGCGTTGCGCGAGCTCGGCTGGGACGCCACCCGATCTAATCCCGGCCCCGTGCCCGACGTCGACGCGCTCACGGAACTCATCGCACCTTCCGTCCGGAAGGCACAGGACCAGATGAACGAGGTCTTCGGCGCGGCCAAGCAGGACGTGGCGGAGCGGGTGAAGCAGTGGTCGAGGCGGTACGACCGCTGGGAGGAGGAGGCCGACCAGGCAGCCCAGCGTCTCGAACTCAGGACGAGGCGAGCCTCCGTGGCGGAGGAGAAGGAACTCGCGCAGGCCATGAACCCCGACCGTCAGCTGGTGCGTCCGCTGCTGGTCGTCGTGCCTGAGGAGGCGCAGTGAGTGACGCGATCCTGGTCGGCGAGGGCTGGATCTCCGAGCACTACTTCACCACCGACGCGACGTCGCAGTCGTTCCGTGCGCGGGTGCTCGCGCGGCGTAAATCGTGGGACGAGGAAGCGAAGGAGGACCGCGCGACGCCGCGGTCGCGCTTCGTGGCGCACCGTCAGGACCTGGAGAAGCGCTTTGCCGCACTGGCCGAGCACACCGGCTCCGATGTCGAGGTGCAGCTCGCTGCCGAGGTCTATGAGACGATCCTTGAGGTCCTGGAGCTCGGGGATCACGGGCTGCTCCTCAAGGACGACGGTCCGATCTCCCGGGTCTCTGCGCCCGGGATCACCGAGCGCGCCCCGCTCAACATCATCCGCGCGCGCCCCGCTGTCGCCGTCGAGGACGTCCTGGCGAAGGACGGCCGCACGCTGGCCGGGCCTGTCGACCACAACGAGGTCGAGTTCACCTCGGTCGCCCGCCTGGTCTCGGCGCTGTTCGTCGACGAGCACGCCGCCCCCGAGCTGATCCTCGTCCTGGCCGGCCGCTGGGCGGTGCTCGCCGAGCAGGAGCGCTGGGCCGAGGGTCGCTACCTCGCCGTCGACCTGCAGCTGGTCTGCGAGCGCAACGACGCCAAGCGCGGCGGCGAGATCGACCAGGCCCTCACCTGCCTGTCGTACGAGTCGATCGCGCCCGACGCCGACGGCAACCTCTGGTGGACGGGGGTCTTCGAGGAGTCGGTCAAGCACACCGTCGGCGTCTCGAAGGACCTGCGCGACGGCGTGCGGCTCTCGATCGAGATCCTCGCGAACGAGGTCGTGACCCGTCGTCGGGACCAGGGCCTCGATCCGCTGCCGGCGGCCGAGGCCAACGAGCTGGCGAAGCAGTCGCTGCGCTTCCTCTACCGCATCCTGTTCCTGCTCTACGCCGAGGCGTCGCCGGAGCTGGGTGTGCTGCCGGTCGGCGCGCCCGAGTACGACGCCGGCTACAGCCTCGACCGGCTCCGCGAGCTGGTGCAGGTCGAGCTCGTCACGCCACAGGCCCGCACGGGCACGCACCTCTACGAGTCGCTTGGGGCGCTCTTCCGGCTCGTCGACCAGGGACACCTTCCCGACGACGGGTCGGTACCGGACGACGAGGACGGCGGCGGTTTCGCCGAGGGGCTGACGTTCCACGCGCTGCGCGCCGACCTGTTCAGGCCGCGGGCGACCCGGTTCATCGACGCGGTCGGGCTCGGCAACGCAGCGCTGCAGGAGGTGCTCGCTCACCTGCTGCTCTCCAAGGAGAAGCGCGGCCGCGACAGGGGCTTCATCTCCTATGCCGAGTTGGGCATCAACCAGCTGGGCGCGGTGTACGAGGGCCTGATGTCGTACACGGGGTTCTTCGCCGAGACCGACCTGTACGAGGTCGCGAAGGGTGGCGACGCGTCGAAGGGCTCGTGGGTGGTGCCGGTCGAGCGGGCGGACGGCATCGCGGCCGCCGACTTCGTCCGTACTACCGACCCGGTCACGGGCGAGGCGAAGCCCGTCCTGCATCGGAGCGGCTCGTTCGTGTTCCGGCTCGCGGGGCGGGAGCGCCAGCAGTCGGCGTCGTACTACACACCCGAGGTGCTGACGCGGTTCACCGTCGGGCAGGCGCTGGAAGAGCTGCTCGACCAGGACGGGGTCCGGACAACGGCCGCCGAGATTCTCGAGCTGACCGTCTGCGAGCCCGCGCTGGGCTCGGGTGCGTTCGCCATTGAGGCCGTGCGGCAGCTCGCGGAGCAGTACCTCACCCGGCGTCAGGACGAGCTTGGGAAGCGGATCGACCCCGACGAGTATCCGCGCCGCCGCCAGGAGGTAAAGGCCTACCTCGCGCTGCACAACGTTTACGGCGTCGACCTCAATGCGACCGCCGTGGAGTTGGCCGAGATCTCACTGTGGCTCGACACGATGGTCGCCGGACTCCCAGCACCGTGGTTTGGATTGCACTTGCGGCGCGGAAACTCTTTAATCGGCGCGCGTCGGGCTGTGTACTCGCGGCAGCAGGTCGCTAATACCTCGTATCGAACCGCAGTGCCTCGCCATCTGCCGTTGACGTCCTTCGAAGATGATATTGAGGCTGGTCGAGTCGCTTCTAGCCTAGGTGTAGGCATCCACCACTTCCTCGTGCCTGCCGAGGGATGGGGGGCGGCGGTTGACGCTGCCGACACGGCATCGATTGTGCCCGAAAGAGCAGAGGCGCTTAGACAGTGGCGAGCACATATTAGGTGCCGAATGACTAAGAGTCAGCTAGACGCGCTCGTCGAGCTCGGTAACCGAGTCGAGGCGACCTGGCGGATTGCCTACCGGCGACTTTCGATCGCGGAGTCGGAAATCCGCCGCTCGATTCCAATTTGGGGCGCCTCCGGATTGCCCGTGGGTGGCGCTGTATCGCGGGAACGGATAGAACACTCGCTCAAGGACATCTCCGGCGCGTACCAGCGACTCCGTCGCGTGATGGACGCCTGGTGCGCATTGTGGTTTTGGCCACTCGCAGAGTCCGCGGTGACAGTCAAGGGTGAGCCCGTTGTGCCGCCGTCCCTCGATGAGTGGATTGCCGGCCTGCAAGCTTTACTTGGACGGGATCCCGATTATCGAAGAGCAAGTAAAAATGAGCAGTTCACGTTGGCTTCGGCCAACGGCTGGGACGAACTTGGCGCAGCTGAGGAGCTAGAGCTAAGTTTTGCAGGGGCAGAGTCAATCTCAAGTGTACTCGAGCGTCATCCATGGCTCGTTGTGTGTGAACGGATCGCTTCCCGCCAGGGCTTTTTCCACTGGAGTCTCGAATTCGCTAGGGTTTTCGCAGATCGAGGCGGGTTCGATCTGCAGATAGGTAACCCGCCATGGGTCCGACCGGATTGGAAGCCGAAGCTGGCGGTGGCGGAATTCGAC
Source organism: Actinomycetospora soli (assembly GCF_021026295.1). Taxonomy (GTDB): domain Bacteria; phylum Actinomycetota; class Actinomycetes; order Mycobacteriales; family Pseudonocardiaceae; genus Actinomycetospora; species Actinomycetospora soli. The sequence continues at coordinate 157,531 of NZ_JAJNDA010000003.1, read as the reverse complement.
GCGCGGTGGGTACTCAACGAAGACCAGTCCGACGACGTCGCGTCAATCAATTCATTCTTTGGTCGCCATCCAGAGCGTCTTGATTCGTTCCTGACTGCGTGGGTTGGAGTGACGGCAACCCGCACGAATCTCGCGTCAGGCGTGCGTTTCCCGTTTCTTCGAGGTCTTCGCTCTAATCTGTACAGATGCTTCGTCGAACAGGCGTGGAGTCTTCGCTCGGACCATGGCGTGTCCTCGTTTGTGCATCCAGAGTCGCATTTTACTGACGAGAATGCAGATGAATACAGACGTGCTATCTACCAGAGGCTTCGTAGGCATTGGCAGTTCAAGAACGAGCTCAGATTGTTCGAAACCGGAAACCAAGTATTTTTTGGAGTGCATGTTTATGGCGCCGCGCGTGCGCCGCACTTCATGCAGGCTAGCCATCTTTACCACCCCGATACGATAGATAGGTCTCTCGTTCACAACGGCGAGGGGAAAGAGCCGGGGATGAAAGATGATTCGGGCAGCTGGGATATCAGGCCGCACGCTAATCGAATAATCGACGTTACCGTGGCCACCTTATCCACGTGGGCCGAGCTTCTCGAGGGTAAAGACCCCCTGTCGGCTCGAATGGTCTACATCGTCAATAGGTCCACGGCTAAGGTTCTCGACAAAATCAACAGTTCTTCCCGACTTGGATCGTTGGCGCTGAGCCATGCGCTCGGGTGGGACGGGACGGCGGAGACTAAACCGGGCGGGAGGCTCACTAAGAGGTGGGCCAAGCGTACGACCTGGGATCAGGTAGTTTTACAAGGCCCAGCTATTTGGATTTCGACGCCATTGGTAAAGATTCCAAATGCCACGATGCGCAGCCAGAATGACTGGGCATACGTTGACTTAGAGTTGATGCCGGCAGACTACGTTCCACCAACCTGCTTTGAAAGGAGCGTAACGCTAAAAGAATATCGCGAGCGCTATAAGAAATGGGAAGTTTCGGGCGAGACCGTCTCGTCAGCCGACTTTTATCGCGTCGCGTGGCGTAGCGCGGCCAGGTCGGGCAACGAGCGCACCTTGATGCCCGCAATTATCCCCCCAGGTTCAACCTATATCACTCAGAGTGTCTACTCGGCCGGGCTGCCTCGGCAGCCTGAATCAGCTCTAATCGACGTCGTCGGTTGGATGTCATCGTTGCTAGCGGACCTATTCGTTCGTTCAACGCCAAAGGCTAGCATCCCTCGCAGTATCGTCGACCAACTTCCCTTTGCGCCACGCGAGACACTTATGCCCGAGTTGAGGATTCGGGCCCTCCGTCTAAATTGTTTGACAGCGGAGTATGCAACGATGTGGGCGAACACGTTCGACGAGTCTTTCCGGGAGTGTCGATGGACCGGTGGTGTTGAATATGAGGGGCGACGGCCATTAGCTGCGGTACATAAGGAGTGGACGCTCGACTCGCCTCTTCGACTCGCTTCGGACCGGCGTCAAGCACTGGTTGAGATCGATGCGCTCGTGGCCCTGATGCTTGGAGTCACGGCCGACGAACTGTCTACAATCTATCGCACTCAGTTTTCAGTCCTCTACGGCTACGACCAGGGGAGCTACCTATACGACGCGAATGGGCGCCTGGTGCCGAATTCGGTAGTCAGTCTCTGGCGGAAAAGAGAAGATCGGATCACTGAGGAGGAGCGGACGGCGGTTAACCAGGCCGGCAACACTTATGTGTATGAACTTCCTTTTGTGAATCTCGACCGCGAGAAGGATATGCGCGTTGCTTACGAACACTTTGAGCACCGGCTGGCTGAGCGCTCGTGAGTGAGCTGCTGCCGACTGTCCAGGCGGCGAACATCAGACAAGGGCTAGTCGACTACTTAACGACTACGTTCGCTCTCACCGACCCCGACGCCCGCGACGCGCTCGACCGGTTCCTCGCAGACCGCGAGTATGGGATGTTCAAGGGCCCGTACGTTCGGCTTCGTCTGCCGTTCCGACCGGCCGCTGAGGGCTGGCGCGAGACCCTCGACTGGTACGAGGGCCCGACTCCGTACGGCCACCAGGCCACCGCCTTCGCCAGGCTGTCGTCGCGCAACCGTCGACCGCAGCCGACTCTTGTCACCACCGGCACCGGCTCTGGTAAGACCGAGGCGTTCTTGCACCCGATTCTCGACCACGTGCTCCGCGCTTGCCGTGAGGGCGTCACTGGCACGAAGGCGCTGATTCTCTATCCCATGAATGCGCTGGCCAACGATCAGGCCGGGCGCCTCACGAAGCTGATCACCGGGCACGAGGAGCTCCACGGCATCACCGCCGCGCTCTACACCGGGCAGAAGGGCCCGCAGCGCACGATGGTCACCACCGGTGGGCTGATCACCGACCGCGGCATCATCCGCGACTCCCCGCCCGACATCCTGCTGACCAATTACAAGATGCTTGACCAGCTCCTGCTGCGCCACGAGGACCAGAGGCTCTGGGAACAGTCCGCCACCAGCTTGCGCTACCTGGTGCTCGACGAGTTTCACACCTACGACGGCGCCCAGGGCACCGACGTCGCGATGCTCCTGCGCCGCCTCGGGCTCGCGCTGAAGAGCCATTGGCCCAAACACGCGGCCGACATCACCGACGCCGACCGCGCCCGTCCCCTCGGCCTCGTCACCCCCGTTGCCACGTCGGCCACCCTCGGCGACAAGGGCGACCCCGAGGTCATGCTCGACTTCGCCAAGACGGTCTTCGGTGAGGACTTCGATGACGACGGTGTCGTCACCGAATCTCGGCTCACGATCGACGAGTGGGCGACGGAGCAGTCCGGAGCGGTCCCCATCTCCGAGATCGACGTCGATGCAGCGAACGACGAGCTCGACGCCCTCGGAGACGATCCCGACGGGGCCGAGCTCGCTTCCGTGGTCGGGAAGCACCTCTATCACGAAGGCGGGTCGGAACCTGACCACTTCCGGGCCCACCCGCTCACAGCGGCGCTGGCCCGCGAAGCCGCCGACGCCGTCGCACTCGAGGACCTCCCCGCGCGCATCCTCGGCCCCACCGCCACCCCCGAGCTGGCCGTCACCGGGACCGACGCCCGATGGACGCGATTCCTGTCCCGCGTGATCGCCGCGCTCGGCCACGTCCGGGCGCACGCGGGGCGAACCCACCTGTCGATCGAGACGCACCTCTGGGTGCGCGAGCTGACTCGCATTGATCGCGCTGCCGACCCCACCGCGAGCTTCCGCTGGGGCGACGACGGCCCGCCCGCTGCGACCACGAGTGACCAGGGCGCCGGCGACTTGCACCCGCCGTTCCCCGCGATCTTCTGCCGAGCCTGTGGGCGATCTGGGTGGGGCGTCGCGCTCGCGCCGGTCGGCGACGGCCTCGCCACCAGCGACGACAGCATCCGACGCGACCACGCCGGCCGCGAGGGGCGCTTCCGGCCGCTGTTACACGCACCCGCAGCCGCGGAGGCGGTGTACGCCGGGGAGACGCCGCCCGAGGGTCTCGTCTGGTTTGCCGTCCGGCACCGCGAGCTGCTCGCCACCCCGCCCCGCGAGGACGATCCCGATCTGCGCGACGGCTGGATCCTCCCCGTTCTCACCAGCACCGGCCGCGACGCCGACGACGCCGCCCGCCACGACACCTGCCCCGCGTGCGGGCAGGAGGACGGCATCCGCTTCCTCGGTAGCGCGATCGCGACGCTGCTCTCGGTCTCGCTCTCCACGCTGTTTGGCTCCCACCAGCTCGCTGCGGGGGAGAAGAAGGCACTTGTCTTCACTGACTCCGTCCAGGACGCCGCCCACCGCGCCGGCTTCGTCCAGGCCCGCTCCCACACCCTGACCCTCCGCGGGGTGCTGCGCGCCGCCGTCGAAGACGAACCCCTCCCGCTCGACGAGCTGGTCACCGAGGTGATCCGCCGCGCCGGCGACGATCAGGTGCGCCGGTACCGGCTCCTCGCTCCAGACTGCGCAGACCGCGAGTCGTTCACCCCGTTCTGGACTTCCCCGACCCGGCGCGCGGTCCCGGCGAGCGTCCGCGGCCGCGTGAGCAAGCGTCTTGCGCTCGACGCCCTGCTCGAGTTCGGCCTGAACGCCCGCACCGGCCGCACGCTGGAGCTGACCGGCGCCGTCACCGTCGAGGTCGAGGCCGGGCTGCCGCCGAAGATCGCGGCCATGGCCCGCGCGGCGTTGGCGTCCGCACCGCAGCAGGGCAGCTTCGACGGCGAGCTTCCTGACGAGGCCCTAGTCGCCTGGGTCCGTGGCGTACTCGACCGGATGCGTGCGCAGGGCGCGATTGAGCATCCGTGGTTCGAGCGTTATAGGTACGAGGATGGCAACCGCTGGTCCGTGTCCGGTGGCCGCGGGCAGGCACGAGCCGATGGCATGCCCGCGTTTCCGAAGGGCCGACCGTCGCCGGGTTACCCCCGTATCGGTGGGGGGGAGGCCGAGGGGCTCGAGCCGGTCACCTCCGCGAAATCCTGGTACGCGCAGTGGACCGCACGCGTCCTCGGAGTTAGCCCGCACGACGGTGGCCGCTGGGCGCGGCTGCTCCTCGAGCGTCTGGCCCGCGACGGTGTCCTGACGGTCACCACCAGCCGCAGCCAGGCCGCTGTCTATGCCATCCCGACGGCGGGTGTGGTCGTCTCTGCGGTGCCCGACGGCGAGGACGCCACCGTCCTGGTCTGCGACACCTGTCGCGGCCACGTCCCCGGCGGCCCGGCAACGGCCGCCCAGCTCACCGGCGCGCCGTGCGTCATGGTCCGATGCCGCGGTCGGCTGGCTCTCTCGACGGTGAGCGGCAACTTCTACCGCCGACTGTACGAGTCCCCGGACATGCGGCGCGTCGTCGCACGTGAGCACACCAGCCTGCTCGACGACGAGACCCGCCGACAGTACGAGGACGGCTTCAAGGGCTCCGAGCAGAGCCCGCAGGCTCCGAACGTGCTCGTCGCCACCCCCACTCTCGAGATGGGCATCGACATCGGTGACCTTTCGACGGTGATGCTGTCCTCGCTGCCTCGAACCGTGGCGGCGTACCTGCAGCGCGTCGGACGAGCAGGTCGACTCACCGGAAACGCGCTCGACCTGGCCTACCTGACAGGCCGTGGCGACCAGCTCCCACGGCTTGGCGACCCGCTCTCGGTCATCAACGGCGAGGTCCGCCCTCCCGCGACGTACCTGCAGGCCGAGGAGATCCTCCGCCGTCAGTACCTCGCACACCTGGTCGATGAGTTCGCGCGCGACGCTTCACGCCGTCACCCGCGCACTGCCCCGGGTGCAATTGGATCGAGTGAAGCGGGCACGTTCCTCGGGGACCTCATTGCGCACGCTGAGGGCGGCGCCCAGGTCGACCGCTTCGTGGCCGCGTTTGACTCGTTGCCCGAGGCCATCGTCGACGGCCTCCGGGCTTGGCTCGCGATCCCGAATGGCCCAGGGACCAGTGAGTTCGCGGCATACGTGCATCGGGCCAGCCGCCGGTGGCAGCGGACGGTTGAGGAACTGAGGCATCGTCAGGCCGCCGTCGAGAAGCTCCTTCCCGAGCTGGAGACGAAGGCGGCGTCAGCGGCATCGACGGCGGACGACGAGCTGGCGCTGAGGTCCGCGCAGACCGCTGTGAAGCTGACGAAGGGCCAGCTCGGACACCTGCGAGGCGAGTACTGGGTCGGCGTGCTCGAGGAGCACGGGCTGCTACCGAACTACACCCTGCTCGACGACAGCGTCACGCTCGACGTCGGACTGAGCTACACCCACCCGGACACCAACAAGTTCCACACCGAGCACGCCCAGCTCTCCCGCCCGTCAGCACAAGCGATCCGTGAGTTTGCACCCGGCGCGAAGTTCTACGCCCGTGGGTACGAGATCACGATCGACGCCGTCGACCTCGGCGTCGACCAGGTGGCGATCCGACCGTGGGTGTACTGCCCGGCGTGCGGGCACGCAACCGACATCGAGATCGAGGGCGTCGAAGATGCGCCGTCGTCGTGCCCGCGGTGCGGAAGCAGCGGCATCGCCGACACCGGCCAGCGCCTCGACGTGGTGGAGCTGACCCACGTCACGTCCGAGGTCCGCCGCGACGAGGTGATGATCTCCGACCGTCGCGACGACCGGAACAACACCGTCTTCCGGATCGTCACGGCAGCGGACGTCGACCCGGCGCAGATCGAGAAGCGCTGGTTCGTCGACGGCGTCGGGCTGGGGTGCACCTACGTACGGGCGCTCGACATCCGGTGGTTGAACATCGGGGTCCCCGGTCACGGGTCGAGCCGGCTGATTGCGGGCGGCGACCATAACGGCGCGCTTTTTCGAGTGTGTGAGGGCTGCGGGAAGCTCGACTCCGATACCGGGGCGAACAAGCCGCACGAACACAGGCCCTGGTGCCAGCACCGGACGGCGACCGCCGAACACACTCGAACCGTTGCACTGTCTCGGACGCTTCGCACTCAAGGCCTGCTGCTTCGCCTTCCGACCGCCGTGACCATCGGCGACGACTTCGCCGCCCCCAGCCTCGCGGCCGCCGTGCTGCTAGGGCTGCGCGAACAGCTCGGGGGCCACCCCGATCACATCCGTATCGAGCAGGTCGTCGACCCGACGCTGACCGACGGGTCGGGCAACCACGACGCGATCCTGATGCACGACGCGGTCCCCGGCGGCACCGGATATCTCGCCGGGCTCGCGGACCCGGAAATCTTGCGGGCGCTCCTGACGACGGCGTGGGAGAAGGTTCGGGACTGCGAGTGCCGCCACGAGGAGCGGCAGGCCTGCCACCGCTGCCTCCTGCCGTTCGTGGCGCCCGGTCAGGTCTCTCGAGTGTCCCAAGCTTCAGCTGAGCGGCATCTGGCGTTGCTGCTCGGCTCCAGCGATTGGGACATCGTCCAGGACCCGCCTCCCGAGGACCCGGAGTCCCATCTGGAGAGCCGCTTCCGCACGCTGTTCGTCGACCGGCTGCGAAAGCTCGGAGCGACCGTCACTGAGGTGCCCGGAGCCCTCGGCAACACCGTCCGGTTCACGCTGCCCGGTGGGCGACGCCAGTGGACCCTGACGCCGCAGGTGAATCTGGAGAACTCCAAGCCCGACTTCGTGCTCCAGACCAGCGACACCACGGTCCCCGCCGTGGCGATCTTCACCGACGGCCGACAGTTCCACGCCACCGTGGGCCACAATCGTCTCGCTGACGACGCTGCGAAGCGCGAGGTCCTCCGCGACACCGGCCGCGTCGTGCTCGCCGTGACGGCTGCTGATGTGCTCGCCGCCGAGCAGGACACCGTCCAGTCGCCGTCGTGGTTCAGCGAGGCGACTGTCGGCCAGTTGATCGGGCAGGGCCCCTTCATGGCGTCGCCCGCCGCGTACGACATGCTCCGCAAGGGCCCGATCGACTGGCTCATCGCGTGGGTCTCGGCGCCTGCTCCCTCAGACACCGCGACCGTCGCCCGCGCGGTCCCCATGTTCATGCCCGTCGGCGCAGAGGCGGTGTCTCTCGCGACTGCGGCGCCCTTGGCAGCCGCGAGCCTCCCCGATCCGCCGACGGGAGAACGGACCGTCTTCGTCCGCCGCTTCGGCTCGTGCACGGTGGTGATCGAGCCGGTCGGCTCGACGTTCTCCTGCGCCCTCGTACTCGACGACCGCGATGCGGCGCTCGACGCCTCGCACGCCGAGGGCTGGCGGGAGTGGCTGCGGTTGTCGAACGCACTCGCGCTGCGGGACTGGCCGACGGTCATCACCACGACGAGCCGTGTCGGCGCAGCGTCTCCGTCCCTGGCTGTTGCGTCGACCGCGGACGAAGCGTTGCCGGACCTCCCGCTCGAGTGGCGTCCGGCGTACGAGAAGGCGGCGCCAGGAATCGAACGCGACCTGATCGTGACGCTCGCCCGTCACGGAGGCCTCCCCGTTCCTGCTATCGGTGATGAAGGCCCGGCGGGCATCCCCGTTGACATGGGTTGGCCAGACCGTCTGCTCGCGGTCCAGCTACCTGGCATGCCCGACGAAGATCGATCAGACCTTCAGGCGGAAGGCTGGCGCGTCGTCGAGCCCGAGGCTGACAAGATCACAGCCGTGCTCGTCGAGATGGGGGCGTGAAGATGCCGACGATCATCATGACGAAGTGGCCGGTCAAGCTTGACGGCTCGGTGCGGTCGAAGGCGATGGCGTTCCTGCAGAAGCTGTCGCATGACGACACCACACCCGGGCTGCACGTCGAGCCCATAGGCGGCTCAGCCGACGACCGGGTCCGCACGGGGCGGGTCGACCAGTTCTGGCGCGCCGTGATGTTTCGGCTGGACGGCAACAACGAGCGTCATTACGTGATCCACGGTGTGTGGCCGCACGACGACGCGATCACGGTTGCCCGCTCGGTGAGCCTCACGGTGAACCCGATCAACGGGCTCCCGCAGATCGAGGCCGCCTCGCCGAGTGTGGCCTCAGCAGGAGCAACCGCACCAGCGCCGAGTGCGCTGTCGTCCGAATCCGCTCCCGCGGCGATCAGTCCGGCCGGCTCTGAACCGGCGGCTCCGTCGACGCCAGCGCAGCCTGCCCCGCCGTCTGAGGCGTCCCCGGCGCCCGCCCCGTCAGAGCCCCTGCTCGTCCGGCTGGGCCGAACTCGCACCGAGCTGACCGACCGCCTCGGCCTCTCCGCCGATATCGCCGACCACGCCCTCTCGGCGCCGAACCAGGATGCGATCACCGAGCTTGCCGCGAGGCACGAAGGCTGGATCGGGATGGCGTTGATCGGCCTCGCCGTTGGCGAGTCGATCGAGTCGATCGTCGAGAGCCTGGAGCTCGACCAGCCGCACCCGTCCTCGGGAAGCCAGGAAGCGGACCTGCTCGAGGCGCTGCGGCGTCCGGCCGCACGAGCGCAGTTCTCGTTCATCGAGGATCAGGAGGAGCTGCGTCAGGTCATCGATCATGGTGACTTCGGCGCGTGGCGGGTCTTCCTGCATCCGATGCAGCGGCGGTACGTCGAGAAGTCCTACAGCGGCCCGTTCCGTCTCTCCGGAGGCGCGGGAACTGGCAAGACGGTCGTGCTGGTGCACCGCGCGCGGGCTCTCGCGCGGCGGAACCCGCAGGCTCGAATCGTCCTGACCACGTTCACGACGAACCTGGCTGGGGCCCTTCGCGACGGGCTCGCCCAGCTCGACGCCCGCGTCCCGCAGGTCACCGGGCTCGGGGACGAGGGTATCTATGTCGCGGGTGTCGATGCGCTGGCGTCGGCGGTGATCCGCGCCGCCGGCGCGGACGTCGGAGACGCGGTCCGTGCGGTGCTGGGGGAGGACCGCTCCCAGCCGAACGGCCGGACCACCTCGGCGGGCTGGCGAGAGGTGCTCGACGGCGCGTCGACCTCGTTGCCACCTGAGATCGCGCACGAGTCGTTCCTCGCCGCCGAGTACGCGCTGGTGGTGCTGCCGAACCGTGTCACGAGCGAGGCCGGGTATCGCCGCGTCCGGCGGCCCGGTCGCGGGTTGGCGCTCGACCGCGCGAAGCGCGATGCGGTGTGGTCCTTGATCGCGGCGTATCGCGCCCAGAACCGGGTCGAGGGCACGCTGGACTTCGCGGAGGCAGCTGCCGTCGCCGCAGCGTGGCTCGAGACGGCCGGGTCGTTGGCGGATCACGTGTTGGTGGACGAGGGGCAGGATCTCTCACCGGCGCACTGGCAGCTGTTGCGAGCCGTTGTCGGCGACGGACCCGACGATCTGTTCATCGCCGAGGACTCACACCAGCGCATCTACGGCCCCCGAACGGTCTTGAGCCGGTACGGCATCAAGGTCGTGGGGCGCTCGCAGCGGCTGACCCTGAACTACCGGACGACGGCCCAGAACCTCCGCTACGCGATGTCGATCCTGGAGGGCGCGGACTACGTCGACCTGGAGGAGCAGCCTGAGTCGACGGGTTACCGCTCTGCACGCTCGGGTCCGGCGCCCACTATCGTGCCTGCGGATTCGTTGTCGGCCGAGCTCGATGAGGTGGCCAAGCAGGTCGGGAACTGGGTCTCCGCAGGCACCGAGCCGAGCTCCATCGCAGTGCTGGCGGGGGACCGGTTCCACTGCGAGCGCCTTGCTCGAGGCTTGGCTGAGCGCGGGGTCGCAGCCGCTCACGTCGAGCGGGAGCAGCCGCCGAAGGATCGCGTCGCCGTGATGACGATGCACCGAGCCAAGGGGACGGAGTTCGCGAAGGTGGTGCTCGCCGACACCGGCGCTACGTCGGCGGAACGGGACCGGCTGGAATCGCTTGACGGCTCGGCACGAGCCGACACCGAGCTCCGGCGACGGTCGCTGACGTACGTAGCCGCAACGAGAGCACGAGACGAGCTTGCCGTTATACAACGAGAGGGGCGTCGGGCATGAGCGACGCGTTCTCCTTCTCCGGCCCGGACGGAGAAGACAGTGATGCAATGAAGCAGCCTTCAGTGGTCGGCGAGACGACTATTCCTTGTCACTTTGGTGCATCTCAGAGCGTAGAACTGTTGCAGAAATTGCATGTCCTCCTGTGGTCGACTCCAGGTCAACTCGGATCTGTCTATCGGGCCATGGCAAAGCTACCAGACGCGGGTCCTTCCGAGCTGTTGGCGCACACCACTTGTGCCAATTCTGGCGCAGTTGGAAATCGTCGGGCTGTCGTCAATGCGGTGATCAACGATGTGCAACCAAGAGCTCAATCAGTAGCGAGTCAGGCCGCAGGGAGCGTGCGAACGCTTCTGAAATCCACCAACGACAAGCAGGTCTCCGAGTGGCTGAACGCTGTTTTATTTCAACTGGAACAGAAGGCAGGTAGCGAAGAAGCGGTCGCAGAAGAAGTCAAGGAGCTGGAGGAGAACTCTTCGGAGCTCGCCGAGACCCTGCATTCAGCGTCCGGTGTTTATGTGTACACGTACCCTCACTATTGGCGCCACCCCTACATCCCGGGTACGCAGAGGCGTCTGCTGAAGGTTGGTCGGACCAATAACACTGCTTGGTCAAGGATTCTTACGCAAGCGCGCCAAACCGGCATGCCGGAGGACCCTCTGCTGCTTCGCGTGTACAAGACTCCTAGCGTCGAAGAGGCAGAGAAATCTTTCCACCACCTCCTTGACGCAGCCGAACACGAGAGAAGCTTCGGGGCGGCCGTTGGGAAGGAGTGGTTCTCGACGACGCTAGAGTACTGCGACGCGATCGCGAGCGTGCTGAAGTTGGAGATCGTCAAGGGTAGTAAATCGGATGAGCAGATCTGAGGCGAAGTGCCTTCGCGGCAACCTCCGCTCATCACGGTGATCGACGGGCTTTCGACGTCCTGGGCGACTTCTCGAGCGATCGTGTCAGGGTCACAGCTCCCACCTGAGTCGACGGTCACGACAGGTCGTCGCCACGTTGGGCGCGTGGGAGACGAGCAGAGGCATGCCCCGAAGGAGCGTCGACGCCGGGCCTTTACGTCGGTAACGTGCCCTGTCCGTTGATCGACAGATCTCCAGCGAGGAGACACCCGTCGAGTCCGGAGGTGCGTGTGCGGCTCGAGGAGCTCGTCACCGGCGTGCTGGTGAACGGTATCGCGATGAGCGGGCCCGTCACCGTCGTGGCTGTCGAGTGGGTCGGCGGTAATCGACTGGTGCTGACCTATCGCCCACCGGGTGAGGGGCCCGCCCGCCAGCAGGTGCTCGGCCGGAAGGACGAGGAGCGGCTCGCCGCTGCCACTCCGGCCAAGCGCCGACACAACGCTGACCCGGCGGCGTGGTTGCTCGGGACGACTGCGCTCCGGCTCAAGCACGCTCCACTGGACCAGATGCTGGCGGTGAGCGGCGGAAACCTCCAACCGCTCCCGCATCAGATCCGAGCGGTCTACGACGAGCTCTTGCCACGGACTCCCCTGCGCTTTCTCTTGGCCGACGACCCCGGCGCCGGCAAGACGATCATGTGCGGGTTGTACATCAAGGAACTGCTGCTCCGAGGAGATCTCGAACGCTGCCTGGTGGTGGCGCCGGGCAGCTTGGTGGAGCAGTGGCAGGACGAGCTGTTCGACAAGTTTCAGCTGCGGTTCGAGTTGCTCACGCGGTCTCTGGTCGACGGGACCCTGGATGGGAACGTCTTCGACGAGCACCCGCTGCTCATCGCGAGGATGGACCAGCTGAGTCGCAACGACGACTACCTCGCCGCGCTCGGCGCGACCACCTGGGACCTGGTGGTCGTCGACGAGGCGCACCGGATGAGTGCGCAACGCTTCGGCGGGGCGGTCAACGCGACGAAGCGCTACCACCTGGGGCGGCTGCTGGAGTCCACGGCGCGGCACTTCCTGCTCATGACGGCGACTCCCCACGCGGGAAAGCCCGAGGACTTCGAACTCTTCCTGGCGCTACTCGACCCTGATCGCTTCGAGCCGGGGCACGTCCGGCGCTCAACGCGGGCCGAGGTGGACGACCTCGTTCGACGCATGGTGAAGGAGGACCTGCTCACCATGGAGGGCAAGCCGCTCTTTCCAGAGCGTCGGGCCTACACGGTGGAGTATCAGCTCTCGGCCGAGGAACAGGGGCTGTACGAGGCCGTGACGGACTACGTCCGCCACGGGATGGACCGGGCGCAATCTCTCGAGGCCGAGGGCAAAGCCGCCCGGGGAAGGACGGTCGGCTTTGCCCTGACCGTTCTGCAGCGCCGACTAGCGTCGAGCCCAGAGGCGATCCTGCGCAGTCTGCAGCGTCGACGCGAGCGGCTGCACAAGCAACTCCAGGAGCCCGTGGTTCGCCCCGGCGAGCTTGGAGGCAAGCTCGACCTGCTCGAGGCTGACGAGGTTCCTGGGCCTGAGCAAGAACGCCTGGAGGACGAGGTCGTCGACCTCGCTACAGCGGCCCGGTCTCGTCAGGAGCTTGCCGGCGAGGTCGCGGAGTTGGACGGGATCATTCGGATCGCGGCCGACGTGCGACGCCAGGACAACGACCGCAAGTGGCAGGAACTCAAGAGGATCCTCGACCAGGACGCCAGTGACCGATCCGGCCATCAGCTCTCCAAGCTGATCGTGTTCACCGAGCACAGGGATACGCTCCGCTATCTCGTCGAACGCGTAGGCGATCACATCGGTGACTCGTCTGCAGTCGTGTCGATCCACGGGGGGATTCCTCGCGACCAGCGGCGAACCATCCAGCACGAGTTCACGTCGAATGCGCAGGTCAAGGTCCTCGTCGCGACCGACGCCGCCGGCGAGGGCCTGAACCTGCAGCGGGCGCACCTCATGGTCAACTACGACTTGCCGTGGAACCCCAATCGGATCGAACAGCGATTCGGCCGGATTCACCGCATCGGTCAGGCCGAGGTGTGCCACCTGTGGAATCTTGTCGCTAGTGACACCCGAGAAGGAGATGTCTACCTGACTCTGCTGCAGAAGCTGGAGCAGCAGCGGTCGGTCTTCTCGGGCAAGGTCTTCGACGTCCTCGGAGAAGCTTTCCGGGAACGGCCCCTACGAGACATGCTGCTCGAAGCCGTGCGGTACGGCGACCAACCGGAAGTACGGGCCCGCTTGCGCGAGACCGTGGACGCCACGGTGTCCGAGGGGCTCAGCCAGTTGCTCGGCGAGCGTGCGCTTCTCCAAGAGACGCTGGATCCAGCAGCGGTCGGAGAAGTCCGTCGCGAGATGGAGAAGGCAGAAGCACGACGTCTTCGTCCCGCTGACGTCCGCGACTTCCTCCTCGCCGGCATCCGACACGCGGGCGGCCGGGCAAGCGCTCGGAGGGACGGGACCTGCGAGGTGCAACGAGTCCCCACCGATCTCAGGGAGCGAGCGCGAGGCCGGGTCCGACCGGCCCGGAGCTATGAGTCCGTGCGGTTCGAGCCCGACTCCCGAGATGGTTCGTCTGCCGGAGACGTCGTCCGGCCGGGCCACCCGCTGCTCGACACGCTCGTCGATCAGGTTCTCGACGACACAGTGGCTGAGCGACGTCAAGGATGCCTCCTCGTGGACGACAAGGATCGAGGCGAGGCGCGTCTGCTCGTCGCGCTCGTGCAATCCGTCGTCGACTCCCACGAGCCGCCAGTGCCCGTCACCCGCCGTTTCGAGGTGATCGAGCTCCGACAGGACGGCACCGTGGTCGATGTCGGACCTCAGGCCCTCCGGTCCTATCGACCGGCTACGAGTTCCGAGCAGGAGGCGGCCGCCTCCTTGCTCGACAGTTCGTGGTTGTCCGACGGGCTGGAGGAAGCGGCGCGCACCTGGGCCATCACGACCGCACTGCCGGCCTTCGAGGAGGAGGTGTCGGCGACGGTCGGGCACCGGGTCGGCCGCACGCGGCGAGCGGTCGTCGACCGCCTCGCCCAGCAGATCGAGCACTGGGATCACGAGGCCGACCGCCTGGCGGAGACCGAACGGAGTGGGGGCCGAACCCGCATGCGCCCGGACAGCGCCGCGCGAAGGGCTCGCGAGCTCGAGGATCGCCTGGCTCGACGGTTGTCGGATCTGACAGCACAGCAACAGGTTGTTGCAGAGCCTCCACGCCTGGAAGCCACCGCTCTGGTCGTCCCGGCGCGTCTCGTGGCTGGTCGTCGTGGTTGAGGACCGGGAGGCGGCACGCGCAGTTCTCGCGCAAGCCGAGGCTCTCCTCGCGCTCGCCGAGCAGGTCCTGGAGGTAGCGGACGACCAGGATGCGGCACTACATCGCGCCGTCGACAGCGCCCGGGTGAAGCTGGCGCTTCCATCCGATGGGCAAGGATTCGCGCATCAAGGTGTGGTGGCCATCGCCCTGGCCGTGTCTGGTCGCCCGAGTGCCCTCGTCGAGACTGTCGCCACCCAGGCCCACGTCCGCCCAGCTCTGCAGGCGCAGCTCAGCAGCGCCTCGGGGATCCGGAATAGGGTCCCGACTGTTCTCGAGGGAGCCCGCCCGGTCGTTCAAGGGCGTCTGCGGGGGCTCTTCTCATCGAAGAAGGCGCGAGAGCACGCTGAGTCGCAGTACTTGACGCTCCTCAAGATGCTTGACCACATCAAGACGAACGGTGTGGCGCAGGCGTGGAAGGCAGCTCTCGACACGACTGCGCCCGGTCGTCCAGACGTCGTAGCCGCGGCAAGCGCGGCGGCCAAAGCGCTTGGTCTCACGGCGCCCAGTGGTCCGCATGTATCGCTGAAGGCCGAGCAGCTTGATGCCATCCGTCGCTTTGTGGGGCTCGCACCCTCGGTGCTCCGCCACCGCCCTCCGCTCGTCAGTGAGGTCAAGCGGGCGTTCGAATCCGTACAGGACCGGATGGTCAGCAGGCAACTCGCGGAAATGCCGACAACCGCTCTGAAGCAGACAACTGCGAATCGAGTTCGGTTCAAGTCCTTGAGTGAGGCTCGGTGCGAGACCGTCGAGGACGTCCTGCGCGTTGGCCCGGCAGCGCTCGGTCGAGTCAACGGCATCAGCGAGACCACAGCTCGTCAGTTGTTCGCCGCGGCGCAGCAACTGCGCCAGGCCGTCCGTGACGATCTGCGGTTCCGTATCGATCTCGATCGATCGAACACGCTCGTCACTCGGCTCCTGACCTTGCTGTATCTGCTGCGCCGCTACGACCGAGTCCTCGAGGGTCGAGGCCAAGACCTCCAGGACGCGTTGACGCTCCTCCAGCCCTTCGGCACCGTCCCCAGTGAGGTCACGCAACTTTCGCTGCTCGGCGGGTCCAACCCCACGAAAACCCTGATGGAGGTTCGGGCCACAGCATCCGAGATCGACCAGGGCGGGCTGATGCACCTGCTGACGCAGGTGAGCCCTCGTGCGGACGCTGCTCCGGCCCCGGACAAGGTCTGGGACGACTTCGAGAGGGATAGCGCCGGCTACTACACGACGCTCGGCCAGATCGTCGGCCTCGACCTCGGCGAGGAAGCGGCAGCTGGCAATCTCCCGGCCGAGATCGTGGCGGCAGTTCACGCTCAGCCGTTGGACGAGGTGCTGTTGGAAGGCAAGGTGTCGCTGCGCGGCTACCAGTCCTTCGGCGCGCGATATGCGCTGGTCCAGCGGCGGACGTTGCTCGGCGACGAGATGGGCCTGGGGAAGACGGTCCAGTCGATTGCGGTCATGGCTCATCTCAGCGGCGGCGATGCCAAGCATCATCTCGTGGTCTGCCCGGCATCGGTCCTCGTCAACTGGACGAGCGAGGTGCACCGCCACAGCGCACTCAGGGCGTTCCTCGTGCACGGCAGCGATCGAGAACGGACGTGGAGGACCTGGCAACGTCGCGGCGGCGTGGCGGTGACGACCTTCGGCACGCTTCCCCTCCTGCCGCCCGCGCCCGAGCGACTACCGCTGGTCGTGGTGGACGAGGCGCATTACCTGAAGAATCCGCAGACCCAGCGCGCGCGGGCTCTGCTGCCCCTGGTGCGTCGCGCCGAGCGAGTGCTGTTCCTGACTGGCACTCCACTGGAGAACCGCCTCGACGAATTCCAGCAACTCGTTTCCTACCTTCAACCGGAGGTCGCCCGCCGGTTGGCGCAGGTCGACGGGGTGGCCAGCTCACGTCGCTACCGCGCGGAACTGGCACCGGTGTACCTGCGGCGCAACCAGGAGGACGTGCTGCAGGAACTGCCGGACCTGGTCGTGACGCCTGAGTGGGGGAGCTTCACACCACGGCAGATGCCGGCCTACCGGGCGGCGGTCGCGGCTCGCAACTTCATGCGGATGCGCCGTGTTGCCTTCATCGAGCAACCCACGCATTCGGAGAAGCTGGCTCGGCTCCAGGAGATCGCCAAGGACGCTGCAGCAAACGGTCGTAAGGTCATCGTCTTCTCGTACTTCCGCGACGTCCTACATGAGGTCGCCGAAGTCCTAGGCGATCGGGTCGTGGGACCGCTGACCGGCTCCGTACCCGCGACCAAGCGGCAAGCGATCATCGACGAGTTCGCACGTGCCGGCACGGACGCGGTACTGCTCTCGCAGATCACTGCCGGCGGTACAGGGATGAACATGCAGGCAGGTTCGGTCGTGGTGATCTGCGAACCGCAGGTCAAGCCCTCACTCGAGACGCAAGCCATCGCCCGTGCACACCGTATGGGGCAGCTTCGGGGCGTCCAAGTCCACCGCCTACTGACGACCGACAGCGTCGATCAGCGGATGGTCGAGATTCTGAACGAGAAACAGCGCTTGTTCGACGAGTACGCCCGCGGTAGCGAGGTCGCTGCGTCTAGTTCCGAGGCGGTCGACGTCTCCGAGAAGAAGCTGGCCGCTGAGGTAGTCGATTTGGAGATGGAACGGCTGGCGGTGACGCGCGCGGAGCAGATCGCCGCCGAGCAGGACGACGAGGAGACTCGAACGTAGCTCTACTAACGACCTAGCGATTCTCCTTCGTGCAAGTCAGACCCCAGAGGTCCCGGTGAGGCCGGCCCTGACTCGATGTACGAGCTTGGGGTGGATTGTGGCAGCTTTCCATTCTTGATCCTGAAGTTCTTGAAGCAGCTTGTACTGAGTCTTACCGTACTTATCTCGGACCTCCTTTAGAGTCTGTGCGAACGGTTCTCGATCGAATTGAGCCGCCATTCCGTCTGTCCAGATTTTCCAGGTGGCGTCTCCTATCCAACCTTTCTCTCGGAGTTCGCATTCGTCCTCGCACAGGCGAAGGTACGAGTAGACGACTTTCTCGTCGGACGGGCATCGCTTATAGTCCGGGTCGAGCTTGATCGCCGGTAACGACAGAGAGTCCATGAGGGACCAGTATCGCTCTACGTAGAACGACTCGAAGGATCGGAGTCTCTGGCGCTGAGCGGCTCGGATCGACAGCGCAGCGAGCAGTACCCCGACCGCCGTCACTACTGCTGAGATGTTCTGAATCATTGGGCTTCGCTCTCAGTGAAGGTGCCGCGGACGGTGAAGCTCTAGATATCTGCAATCTTGCTCAAGGTGCGACCGTCCGCGACCTGGAACCAGTTCGGCCCCCAGACGTTGTTGGTCTCGACGCCTAGGCTGAGCCGGAGGATCTCGCTAGCGAGTCTCTTCATGGACCAGGCCTGCCCGTCGTAGGCCCAGATCACTTGCGTGTCGGGATCTTGGCGCCACGTCGCTGAAACGCGGCTCGAGTCCTCGGCGAGCCAGGAGCGGATGCTGTCAACGTTCCGCTTGAGGGGCGGCACGACGATCGTGAGGGCTTGGCCCTCCGCTGGCTCGTCGGAAGCGAGAAGTCGGTCGATGATCGGTGCGCGCCGTTCGGCGGCCAAGTACAGGCCGAGCGCTTGAGCGATTTCGACCAGAGTCTTGCCCTGGAACTCGGCCCACTGCTCAGGGTCTACGTCACCAGGGCAGGTCGGGTCATCGAGGACGAACCACGCCGGACCCTGGATCGCTCCCTTGCTCCCCGTGGTCTGGCCGAGCACGTCGTTGGCGACGCCGGTCGGTGTGTAGTCATCGCCCAGCCAACGGATGGCCTTGGGCGACTCCCCGGTCCAGATCGCTACGCGACGCGCGCTGTCCTCGTCCAGCCAAGCCTCAAGCGCCTTGCGAGCCTCTGCCGTCGTCCCGTGGGGGACGATCCGCAGGTTTGTCCCCGAAGGTATCGACTCGGACTCAACCAGGAGCTGGACGATATTCTTGCTGCGCGCTCGTTGATCGATGCGCTTGGTGACCTCGCCCGCTTTCACCCGCTCTGGAGCGAGGGTGAATTCCTCCACCTCAGGGACGGGGTAGATGGTGGAGAAGTCAGCGACTAGCCGATCTGCCACCCGCCACAGCGAGACTTGGACCAGTGAGATATCCAGGCTCATCTCGGAGAGCCAGACGACCGACGAGGTGACCTGCTTCGGGAAAGACGAAGCGATGAGGACCAGGCGCGGACGTTTGAGAACGTCAGGGTCGAGATTGTCACTGACGTGGTCGACGATCCGCGAACGACCCTCCTCCGCTGTGACGGGCTTATCGAGCCTGCGGGTGAGGAACTCGGCATGCGCTTGGGCGAGAGTGTCGAGGGTGAAGCGTGACACCAAAGCCGCGTAGGTGATGGCTTGAAGATGGATGTCACGCGTGGCGACGCCGCGCTTGAGCTCAACCACGACGAGACGTCCGGCTTCGTCGAGGCCAAGGACGTCGAGGCGGTCGCGGGCCGGCACCCCATCGCTTTCCGCGACCCAATGGTTGTACTCCGAGGTGATCACCAAGACGTCGTCGCCGAGTACCGACGGGTTGGTGATGACCCACTCCTGAAGGTGTTCGCGCTCCCTCAGCTCGGAGTCGGGCAGGCTCGTCGCCTCGGCCGGCGTTGCCCGCGCGTCGTCGACGATGAACAGTTGGGTCACTGGGGCTCCGTCCTTTCCTCACGCGACCTTGCTCGGGCGACGGCACCGCCGGGATGCGGGAAGAGCAGGATCGAGCGGATCATCTGCTCGCCGGTCGAGTCGGACAACGCCCGCTCGTAGACCTGGAGCTGGCGCTCATAGGCAGCGAGTGTCTCGGCGGAGATGCTGGCATCGGTCTTGAAATCAACGATGACGAGGCCGTCGTCGTCGCGGTAGAGCAGGTCGATGTAGCCCTCGACGAGAGTCCCGTCGACGACGGTTCCGACGTAGGTTTCCCGCCAGTGCGGGCGGGCGGCGGCGCGCTGAACGACTGCCGAGGCCAGCGCCGAGCGCACGGCCGCCTCGACGTCGTCCACCGCGTCGAGGACGCCCTCGGCCGCCCCTTGCGACTCGGCGAGCTCGCGCAGGCCGTCGCCGGTCGCCAAGTCGATCGTCTGCAGCACGGCGTGGACTGCCCGTCCAAAGGCCTCCCCGTAGCGACCCTTGCGCCAGGGCGGAAGCTCGAGGTCGACCGGGTCCTTCACCAGGCCTGGCGGGAACGACGGCAACGACACCTCACCGTGGGCGATCGCCGTCGCCGACACGGCTTCGCGCGCCGCCGACCGATCCGCCGCGAGCGTGTGCGCCGAGCTCCACGACTCCCACGGCGTCGGCTCGGGCCGAGCCGGCTCGGCCTCGGCGCGCCAGCGCGACGGTCCGGGCGTCGAGAACGTCGAGGACGGGACCTCGAAGGCCGCCCGGGCCAGTACCTCGGAGGAGACGCACGCCGGGTCCTCCTTGCCGGGCGGCGTCTCCTTGCGGTGCAACGACACGGCTAGGCGCGACTCGGCCCGCGTGCACGCGACGTACAGCAGGCGAAGGCGCTCGCCGTGCTCGATCGCCTTCTCGACGACGTCGGCGTCCGCGTAACCCGTCGTGCGGAGCTTGGCCGACAGCGCCACCTCGACACCTCCCGATGACGGCCACAGCACCGTCGGCCGACCCAGATAGCCAGGCGACCACAGCCCGCCCACGATGACGAACGCGAACTGCAGGCCCTTCGACGCGTGGATCGTGGTGATCCGGACGGTGCGCGTGTCGGTCTCGGGGAGGACGGTCTCGGTGACCCGCACCGAGTCGTCGGCCTGCCGTGCCGCCCACGCCAGGTACTCGCGCAGCGAGCCGCGCTCGGCCTCCGACCACGCGCGGGCCTGGTCCACGACGAACCGCAGCCGGCGCCAGACCTCGCGGTACCGAGGAGAGTCGACCGCGACCTCGAGGACCCGCCGTCGCTCCAGCACCAGGTCCAGCAGCTCGGCAGGGGCCAGCCGAGATCGAGCTCGTGACCAATCCCGCAGCTGATCGAGCGCCAGCCCGACCGGCTCCGACCCCGGGCGGGGCGCGAAGAGGTTCCACGACCCGTCGTCGCGGCGCCATCGCCACAGCTCCACGTCCGAGCACCCGAACAGCGAGCTGCGGAGGGTCGCGACGACGGCGAGCTCGTCGGTCGGGTCGTCGACCGCGCGCAGACACGTCATCAGCTCCCGCACCTCGGTCGCCGAGTAGACGATCGACGCCGCTTCGGTGCGGTAGGGGATACCGGCCTCGTCGAGCTGGGTCTCGATCGCGAAGATCGCGTTCCGGGTCGGGAGCAGGATCGTGATGTCATCGGGGCGGACGGGCCGCTCCGCCCACCGCGTGCTGCGGTCACCGACCGTCCAGCCCTCGCGCAACGCCGTCACGATCAGCCCGGCGATGTCGCGCGCCTCCGCCTGACGGAGATCGTCCGCCGTCGTCTCGCGGCCGCCGGGATGCGCCTCCGACCCCAGCACCGTCACGGCCCCGTGTCCGTCGGCTCGGTGCGGGTCGACGTCGAGCGCCCGGTACTCGGGCTGCACGCCGGGCTCGTCCTGGATCAGACGGCCGAAGACGGCGTTGATCCAGTCGAGGACCTCGGGGGAGGAGCGGAAGTTGGTCGTCAGCGCGACGGTCTCGCCGAGGCGTTGGGTCTCGAGGTAGACGCCGATGTCGGCGCGACGGAACCGGTAGATCGACTGCTTGCCGTCACCGACGAAGAACAGCGAACCCGGCGGTACGACGACGTCGGGCCACAGCCCGTCGGCCTCTGCACCACCGGCGATGCGTACCGCGAGCTCGACCTGGATCGGGTCGGTGTCCTGGGCCTCGTCGAGCAGGAGGCGCTGGTAGCGCTCCTGCAGGTCCTTTCGCGCGGAGGAGGACTGCCGGACCAGGCGGCGAGCGAGCACCAGGAGATCGTGGAATCGGAGTCGCCCCTCGCGGACGCGACCCTCGGCCGCCGTCAAGACCTCGCGGCCCAGGCGCGGCAGCAGGCACCGAACGACCCGATTCATGACGGCCGCCTGCTCGGCCTTGCCGTCCTCACTGAGCTGTTTGAACTCCGCCTTGATGGCCGCTGCCTGCCCGCCCCACGCGGCAGCCTTCCCGCCATTGCCCGACGACGGGATCTCGTCGATCAGGTCGAGCAGCTGCGCGCCGTCGTCGGTCGCCTCGGCCTGGCGCACCCAGTCCTCGAGCAGCGGGAATCTGGCGAGCAGCTTGTCCGACGGGTCAGTGCACTCGCGGCGGCGATCGAGGAGGGCGCGTGCTCGCGCCAGGTACGAGCCGACGTCAACGTACGGCGTCGTTGGCGGCTCGACTCCGGCCAGTCGTTCCTCGACCAAATCCCAGTTCGACTCGAGTTCGATCACCAGCTCACGGAGGTGGTCGAGCTTCATGTCGGCGGCGAGGCCGAGCCGGATCAGTGGCGCGGTCTCGTCGTCGTCGAGCAGCTCGATCTGGAGCTGACGCCACCACCGGTCGGCGGCGACCTGCGACCCGACCTCGTCGAGCACGTCCACCAGCGGCGGCAGCCCGACCGCGAGCGGGTGCTCGGAGAGGATGCGTCGCGCGAACGAGTGCAACGTCCCGATAGCGGCCCCGTCCAACTCGCGGCCCGCTTGGTCGAGACCGGCCTCCTCCAACGCCTCCCGCAGCCGGTCGCGCAGCTCAGCCGCTGCCTTCTCGGTGAACGTCACCGCGGCGATGTGCCGCAGCGGAATCCCGGACTCGACCAACTGCACGATCCGATCGACCAGCACGGTGGTCTTACCCGAGCCGGCGCCGGCGTCGACGAAGAGCGTCGAGTCGAGGTCATGGCGGATCCGGTTGCGGACCTCGTCGTCGGGAAGTGCCGCGGTCGTCGTCATGAACCCTCCCCGAGCATCGCCCGCAGCTGCTCCGCCCCGGAATGCTTGCGGTCCCAGACCTCGCGGACGTGCTCGGTACTCAGCCCGTCCGGTGCGCACCATGCACAACCCCAGAAGGAGGACTTCGGCGGCCGCGCGAGGAAGACGCCGTCGCGGATGCTGTCGACGATCACCCGCAGCACGCGGCGGGTCTCCTCGAGGACGTCGTCGGTCACGTCGTAGCCGATCGGCGTGAATCCGCCCTTGAGACTCGTGAACCAGTACTCGGAGCGCACCGGGCCGTCGCCGTAGTTCGCCCGTGCCGCGAGCGCATACACCGGCAGCTGGAGGCGCTGGCCGTGATCCGTCGGGTCGTCCGGCGTGATCGCCTTGTAGGAGTCGGCGCGCCCCGTCTTGTAGTCGGTCACGGCCAGGCCACCGTCCCGACGACGATCGACTCGGTCGATCGTCCCGCGCAGCCGCAACTGACGACCGTCACCGAGCTCGATCCCGACGGCAGGCGTGGTCCCTTGTCCGAAGGCGTACTCGGCGCCGATGGGGACGGCTTCGTCGAGCCGGAGGCGGCGCTCGTCGTCCTTGGCCAGCCACGTGGTGAGGTCGCGCATGAGCGTGCGCTGGTCCTGGTCCCAGAGCAGCCGCGCGCCGGTGACGCCGCGCTCCACGGCCTCCTCGAACGCGGACTCCGCGAGCGCTTCGAGGCGATCAGCGGCTCGCGGTGGCCACGGTTCGCCCGGACCTGGTGCCCAGCCCTCGGCGAGGGCGGCGTTGACCAGCTTGTCCCAGACGTCATGCAGCACGAACCCGCGCTCCACCGCAGAGATCTGCACGACCTCTTCCGGCTCCTCGACAGGGCCCACCCCGAGGAGCCGGAATTGGAAGTAGGCGTGCGGGCAGCGCACCCAGTCCTCGAGGGCGGTGGGGGAGAGGCGGTCGCTGGCGGTCGGGTCCGGGACGTCCTCACCGGCCAGGTTGCCGTCGTACGCGGTGAACTGTTCGGACGCGCGTTCCCGACGAAGGCGTTGGGCGCGTGTGATGGTCTCGTCGCCGTCGAGAGTGCCGGCGACCGCGGCGACCTGACGCCACTCCTGCGCTGAGGCGGGTGTGCCGGTGGTAAGGAGCGCAGCGGGGTACGAGGTCGACGGCTCCAAGCGGTGGTCGATCTCGCGCCACTTCGTGGCCTGCAGGCCACGGTCGCGGCCGAGCGCGCGTAGGGTCGGGAGCAGCCATCGGCTGGGGACCCGCTCGCCACCCCGGCGGAGATCCCCGCGCGGGAAGCTCATCGTCCGGCCTTCTCGAGGCGCGGCCGCGAGCGCGGCGAGGACGTGGCGGTGTCGGCGGGCGGTTCGCTCGGAGGTCGTGGGGAGCGTGCCGTGAGTGCGAGCGCGCGCTCGGTCAGGAAGCAGCGGATCGTCGGCGGTGCGCGGTGGCAGCAGGCCCTCCGCGGCGCCGAGGACGTAGACGCGGTCGACGTCGTCGCCGATGCCCTCCGACACAGGACCCACGTGCACACCGACGCCGATCGTGCCGACGCGGTCGAGGACGGCGTCGAGTTCGAGCTCGAGGAGCTCGATGACTCGTCGTCGGGACGGGGCGGTGAAACCGGTCCCGGCGGCGGTCAGAGTCGCGTCGACGCGGCGCGCAGCTGCGGCGTCCTCGGGCGGGAGGTCGTCGGCGAGAAGCTCGAGGAGGTTCCTGACGGCGTAGGTGGCGTCGGCCCAGGTGTCGGCGTCGTCAAGCCGGCTGAGTTCGGCCTGCAGGTGGGCGACGAAGGCAAAGAGCTGATCAGCGGTGTCGGCGTCGCGGTCGTGACGGGCGGCGAGCCACTCGCGAGCGGCCTCCCGCTGGCGCTCGTCGGTGGCCTTCGTCCGAGCGTGACTCGCGAAGGTCTCGAGGCGCGACCACGCCGCGCCGCGAGTAACGCCGGCGGCCCGCGACACGCGTTCCCAGGCGCTGCTCGGCGCGTGCTGATCACGGTGATGAACGGGACCGCCTGCGACGACGCCGAGGACCTCGGTCCGGGCGAAGTCATGGTCCGGTAGGGCAAGGAGGCGCAACACCGTGCGGCCGTAGGCCGTCTCGACGGCGGGGCGGATACCGCGCCCGAAGAAGGCGATGTCAGCCCGACGAAGGTGTTCGTGCAGGAGGCGGGCGTAGGGATCGGCGCTCGCGTGCAGGACCGCGATGCGATGGCCCTCGTAGATTGCGAGGTCCTCGGCGACACGGCGGACGACGGCCCGGACCTCGTCGTCGGGGTCCGAGGCATGCAGGACGCGAGCGGCTGTGGGGATGGCGTCGTCGTCGGGTTGGAGGTCGTGGCCGAGAGCTCGTGCGACCGCGAGCGGGCCGGCGTCGGCGTCCTCGTGGCTGGTGAGACCGAGGACGACGTGGAGGTCCCCTGTGCGGCTCAGCGTCTGCAGGAGGGTCAGCTCGGGCAGGTCGAGGTCCTGGGGGAGGAACAGGACGAGCTTCCCGCCGTCGTGAGCCTGGTCGGACGCGGCGCGGAGGAGGTCGGTCTCGTCGTAGGTAGTCGTGTGGAGGTCCGCGGCGAGTGCGCGGTGAAGGGCGACTGTGCCGCGGACGACCTCGTCGTTCCCGAGGGCATCGAGGGTCGCAGCGGTGTGCGGCTTCAGGGTGCGGTGCGCCTCGGCGAGAGCGCGGACGGTGCCGATGTGCTCAGCGACGGGTGCGAACGGTCCGGGCTCTGCGGAGAGTCGGCGGCGAACTGCATCGGCGAGGCTCGGGCCGGTGAGTGGCCGCCGGCCCTGGGCGAGGAGCTGGTTGGCGGCGCGTGTCTCAGCGATCCGCCGCAGCGTGAGGATCGAGAGGGCGGCGATCCCCGGTGGATGCTCGTGGTCGCCACGGGCGAGCGCTCGCCTGGCTGCGACGCCGATGCGCTCGGACGGGACCACGATGGTCACGAGCTCCAGCGGGTTTCCGCTCTTGGCCTCGTGGACGGCTCGCCGCAGCGCGTTGTAGGCCGCCGCGCCGTAGGGCGTGGTGGTGACGGTCGTCGGCATTGGATCTCCCCCCGACGGGTGATGCTGGTGATCGCGGAGGCCGAACGAAAGCGCTCTGCGGTCAGATCACGACATCGGGCGACGGGCGGCTCCTCCTGGGGGACGCCCGGGTCGGCGAGCCGCTCGTCGCAGGGTGAGCCGTCCGGGTGGTCATGCGCTCGACGCGGGTGGGAGCAACTGATGGAGTGACGACGTGGTGTGCGGCACCGCTCTACCTTCTCGCCGCATGTCTGATGTTCCGAAACCGGTTGACGACGCCATCGAGTTCTGGAGGGAGGGGCACCGCCAGCGAGCCGTTGCGTGGTCTGAAAAAGCGTGGGAGAAGCACTTCGCGGACTACTCAGTTGTCGAAAGTCTGCCCAACCCTCTCGGTCGCGGGGACGTTCTGGAGGTCTTCGCCGTTGCGCAAGCCGAGGCCACCGAGACGACCGTGGTCGACGCTTTCATCGCGTCTATGGTTTGGGGATTCGGGCGAGTAGGTTATGGCGCCTGGAGGACTCGCCGAATCTTGGACGTCGCAGACGCGCCAGCCCGGCTGCTCGCCGTCCATGCGGAGGCGACCGCTGGGGGAGGGCCAGTGGGGTTCCGGGCCATGGCCGACCATCCAGTCCAACATCTCGGCGTCGCTTTCGGCACCAAGTTCCTGTTCTTCGCAGTTGAAGCGGCTGGCGTGAAGCCAGCGGCGCCGGTCCTCGACCGCGTGGTCCGGTCGTGGCTCGCCGATAACGTGGGTCTGAGGCTGGACATCTGGTCGTGGCGCCGACCTCAAGACTATGAGCTGTACTGCGAGAAGCTGACCGAGTGGGGCGAAGCTCGAGGACCCTCAGTAGGCGACGTCGAGGAGGCGATCTTCGAGTTCGCGCTCCGTGGGCCGGGAGCGCGTGAAGCACAGCCTCGACGAGTTGAGAACGTCCTCGAGGAGCTGGCCGATCTCGTTGAACGCTCGGACCTCAGTGAGGACAAGAAGATCGAGCTCTCTGACTGCCTGGAGCGACTGGGCTTGCTGCTCGACGAGGGCTGAGCTCGACGCTGTCGTTGAGCATCTCGTCGTCAGTAGCGCTCAACCCATCGCTGCGCCCAGGTCGGCAAACCGGAGAGATCCAGGGCCTTGAAGGCGTCGCTCCAGCTCAGCTGCTGCCGTTGACCGCGAAGGGTCAGGAAGACGTGGCGCGCCTCGATGCCGAGCAGTTCCCGCATCATGTGCTCCTGCAACTCGGTCTGAGAGACCCGGCGCAGTCCGCGCCGCTTGAAGATGCTTTTCTCTGCTGCCGTGGCCGGGTAGCTGCCTTCGCCCGACTCGACCTTGGCCTCGATGACGAGAGCGTGTTGATGTGTCGTGTGGATGACCAGGTCGGGCTTCGCGCGGAAGCACCACTTGAAGCGGCAGGTCGCAATGAAATCGGCGTTGGACTCGATCGTCTCGTCGAAACGCTTCACGACCCAGTTGCTGGGGCTCTCGATGTCGGTTCTGGATCGGACGCCGAAGTGCTCGTTCCACTCGGAGGTTGTCGCGCTCTGCAGCGCTAGAACGTCCGGCGTCCGGAGCAGCTCCGTGATCGCCTTCCGCTTGAGCGAGTTGTCGCGACCGATGGCGGCCCAGATGTCACGCAGGTACGCGTATTCCACGTACGCGGTGACCACCTCTGGCTCGACCGGAAGGTTCGCGTCTATGGCGCGCAGGAAGCGTATGAGGTTGTCTCCCTGCAGGAGGGCGGCATACAGCAGCGCGACGAGGTTGCGTTCTTCGCGGTTGATCTGCCAGTACGGCCGGTCCGCACCGACGAGCTCACGGAGATTCATGAGCGGGCCCGACGCCGTACCGATGCGGGTCGGCACCGCAGGTCCAGATCGTCGAGTGGGATGAACTCGAGGTAAGGGTGGTCAGCAACGAGGTCGCCCGCTCGGACGTCGAGTGCTTCCGCGATCAGCACAGCGCGAACGTGCCGCCGGGGCTTGTACTCCTTCTGCAGGCTGGCCCGATAGCCGAGTACCTGAGCGACCGCGTCTCGGCTCGCTCTTCCTCTCTTGAGCTCGATCACGACAGACGGCATGTCCGACCGGTTGTAGCCAACCAGGTCCGCGAAGCCACTGGCGCGGCACTTCACCTGACTACGAAGGTGGTCGAAGGAGAGCCCAACATTCCGGAGGAGAGCGGGCGAGGTCAGCAGCTCCTCCTCGATCTCCGCCTCCTTTAGCGCCCTCTGCAGCGAGACGCGGATCTGAAGCGCGACGTGATGACTGGTGACTTCGGCCATCTGCAGGAGCCGGTCCCAGACGTCCTGCGGAACCGACCACGCACTGCGCACGAAGGCGGCACGCAGGGCTGGCCACTGAGCCGTGATCGGGTCGGAGCGGAGCTCCGCGATGCCGATGCCGTGGTCGAACCGCTCGATCACCTCGAAGTCGCAACCCCAGGTCCAGCCAGGTTCGGCATCCGGGTCGTCAGCCAGGGTGTACGCATCAGAGGTGGCGCGGATGAGGTACTTGATGTCCTTGGCGACTGTCGACCGGTAGAGGACGACGAGGTCGTCCTTCTTCGTATCGCGGTGGCAAGTCCACCAGTTGTCGGTCGCATAGTCGGAGTCCGGGTCGAGCTCTCGGTTCTCCGTGACCCCGTCCGACTCGAGGTAGTACTCAGGACCGGTCACCCACACCCAGTGCTGCGGCTCGCGCTCCGCCACGGTGCCCCCCATCGCGTCCATCACCATCACCAGCATCAACGCGACGACATGCCGCGAGGTCACGCCTTCGGGCGTCGACTCGAGCTCGTGCAAAGCAGCGTTCCGCGTGACGGCGAGCGTCCCGACCTGTCGTAGGTCGGGACCGCATCAAGGAGCGGACGTTTCTCGAACCACTCGGACTCCGATGGGGTCGACGACTCCAATCGAGGAACAGGCCTCAACGATGAGTCTCGCCACCCGCCCGACGCCCAGGCCGCTCCACTCGGTCGCCGTTGCTTGCAACGTCAGGAGGTGCGGGACGCCCTCCCCGAGCCACCACCGCCATGGGACCGGGTCGCTGAAGTCCACGTGCTCGAGCCCATGCGGGATGGAGACGTCGGTGCGCTCCTCAGCCGGGCTGATCCGTTCGATCGCGCGCACGATGTCGTCGGCGTTGTCGGGCGCGGCCGGCGAGTCGCCGGAGTCGATCGTGATCCGCAGCCGTGTCCGTGTGCCGGTGTCGGCTGTGGCGAACCACGCCCTCCCGGTCTCGATCTCTGACGGGGCCGGCTGGACTGACTCCATCGGCACGTAGTACTCGAGGCCGTGAAGTTCGAGTGGTCCGAAGCGGGCGACCGAGGCCAGCGCGGTGAACGTGAACGCCTCCAGCGGCAGTGCCGGGCCCCACCCGACGTCAGGCGCGACCTGGAACTCCGCCCGGCGCCCAGTCGAGCTCGAGCCCAGCCATGGGCCGCCGGCATCGTTCATGCCCCACAGTCCGCTACGCGGGTCGTTGGCGTTCGCCGAGACCAACTGTCCCAGGACGCCGCTCAGCGAGTAGAAGGTGCTGTAGCAGTCGTCGTCCCGCGCGTACAGCGACTCGTCCGCGGCGAGGTGACCGAACACGCCGACCGCCATCGACCCCACCCGAAGGGCCGCCACGCTCTCTACACCCCGCAATTCAGGGGTCGCGAGGCTGTGTACAGCTTGTTCGGGCTGTCGAGTCTGCCGATGATGTCCACGTCAACGACGCTCCTCCACTCGGTGTTGACCGACGTGGCACAGACTACGAAGGCATTGGCGCGACGGCCGGACCCGCCTGTTCCCGGGCGGGTGACCTCGCTGCCAGGCGGCCCCGCGTCGACCCACGTGCCCCCTCTGTTCACCTGTAGCTGCACGGTGACTCGCGCCTTGAGATCGGTCGGCTCAGGCCAGGTCCACCACCCGTGCGCCGACGCTGCGAGCATCGACGTGGTTCTCGACAAGTGGACGTAGTCGCCCCTCGTCTCTCCTGCCGTGACGAATTGCTCGGCTAGCGCTCCCGGACTCGCCTCGGCGATTCCTGGGACACCCACGCCGGCGACGACTGCCAGTGTGAGCGCCACCCCGACTTGTCCGATCCGCAACTTCCGCATGGCTCCACCTCCGCGTCTGAGAACAGCGCGGACGGCGAGACGAGACAGGGCGATTCGCCGGGCTTCACCCGGACTTCCCAACTCTCGGCGAAGCACGGTCGCGGCGATAGTTGACGTGGTACCGCTCGCCGCCCTGCGTCTCGCGCCTTCGCTGTCCGCGTAACGCAGCACCGTCCGTTCCCGAACAGTCAGCGGGCACGGTCGAGTCGACGAACCGGATGACCGACAGCCCGCCGTCGTTCTAGGGTGATCACCAGCGATCACCGTCGGGGGAAGGTGCGTCACCGGTGTCTTCTGCTGTCTCCCAGCCTGAGTGGGACCCAGCTCTGCGAGACCGCGTCCGGCGACTGATGCGCGTGCTGAGCGCGATCGCCGCCGCGAAGACCCGGCCGACGCGCCACACCGACTCATGTCATGGCGTCGTCTGGCTCGGCGTCGCACGCGAGCACGTCGCGGTGCACGAGGTGACCGAGCCGGGGCACGAGGTCCTGCGCGCGCCGCGGGTCCCGTCCGAGCCGATGCCGGCGATCCCCGCCGAGCTGCACCGATGGGTGCAGGTCAGCGAGCGGAACCTCACCGAGCCCGTGCTCGCCGACCACGGACCCGACAACGGCGTCATCGTCGATCTCGACGAGGTCCCGCAGAAGCGGGACCGGTTCACGCGGTGGCGTCGTGAGTGGGAGACCTGGGCCGCAGCCGAGCGCGTCCGCCGGGCCCGGGCCGCCGTCCACGACGAGCTGTTCCGCCTGCACCGGGTCGCCGAAGACCGGCCGGAGTCGGTCGAGATCGTCCTCGGCGGGGGCCTCCTCCACCTGCCTGACCCCGACACGGGCGGCGTCCACATCCACGTCGTGAACCAGCCGGTCGACCTCATCCGCGAGTCCACCACCGGGGACATGGTCGTCAGCCTGACCGACGCGCCTCCGCGCCTCGAGGACGACGAGATCCTGGCTGGCGAGGACTGGTTCGACGGCTCCGGCGGTCCGACGCTGCGGGAACGCCTCGACGAGGACGCCGCCAGCGCGATCGACCCGGCCGTGGCCGGCTTCGTCAAGGAGTGGCGCAGCCGTGCCCTGCGCGTGCACTGCGACGCCGACGACGGCTGGGCGGAGCCGACGGGACAGACCAGCACCGTCACGCACGCCCCGGCGATCGTCGCCCGTCCCCGGAGCGGCTACGCGCTGCGCAACTACTACGCGACGATCATCCGTGCCCTCGAGAACGAGGAGACGCCGATCCCACTCGGCCTGGCGCAACTCGTTGCGCCGCTCGAGAGCGACGTGCGGCTCGGATGGCTCGAACGCACCGGGAAGACCTCTGGGCTCGACCTTGCCGCTGACCCGCTCTTCCCCCTGCCGGCGAACCCCGCCCAGCGTCAGATCATCGACCGCATGGGCTCCGACAGTGGGGTCGTGGTCGAGGGCCCGCCCGGGACCGGCAAGACCCACACCATCGCGAACCTGGTGTCCAGCTTGCTCGCCCAGGGTCAGCGCGTGCTCGTCACCAGTGAGAAGGCGCAGGCCCTCAAGGTGCTGCGGGACAAGCTCCCGCAGCAGATGCAGGACCTGTGCATCTCGATGACGGACGCCTCGTCGCGCGGCGACTCGGACCTCGCGCGCAGCGTCACGAAGATCTCGACGGCCAAGACCTCCTTCGACGCCGCTCGCGCGAGCCGCCGCATCACGGACCTCACTCATCGTCGAACGACGATCCTGGCCGAGCGGCAGCGACTCCTCGTCGAGATCCAGGCTATGCGCGACGCCGAGACCGAGATCCACCCCGAGGTCGCGCCCGGTTTCGCCGGAACGACGGCGGCGATCGCCCGTGCCCTCCTCGCCAGCACCGACGACGCATGGATTCGCGACCTCGTGCCCGAGTCCGCGCCACTCGGCCCTGCTGAGCTCTCCGAGCTCCTGGCCCTGCTGCGTTCCGAGACCGACAGTCGACGCTCCCGACGACGGCAGGTGCTGCCGGTGCGCGGCGACCTTCCCGCAGCGAGCCGGCTCGCCCAGCTCGCGGAGTCCCTCCACCGCGGCGACCGAGCGGTCTCGGGGGAGGAGGGTGCGCTCGTCGCCGACATCGAGAACCTTCCCGACGACGAGCTCGCTCGGCTGGATCCGGCAGCGCGGCGGGTCGGCAACGCCCTGGCGGAGCTGGAGCACGGCCCTGGCAACCGCCAGTGGGGCATGGCCATGGCGCAGGAGCAACTGCGCGGCGGCCGACGGCACGCCTGGCAGAGCGCGATCGCGCAGCTCGCGTCGATCCCGCAGGCACAGGAGGGTGACCGCGCGGCGCAGAATGCCGAGGTGGCGGTCGACCTCGTGACGGTTCCCGTTCCGGACGCAGCCTCCCTCGAGGCGTACGCCCTCGATCAGGAGCAGAACGGTTCGAGCTTCTGGCCGTGGATGAAGAGTCCCGAGCAGAAGAAGATCGAATCGTACGGCGACCGCGTCCTCGTCAATGGCGCCAAGGTCGACTCGCCGGGTGCTGCTCGGATCGCCGCCGGGCACCTGCGCGTCGTCGAAACGGCAATCCACCTGCACCGGGTCTTCGAGCCGCTGGGAATCGGTGTGCGCCCGAGCAACTATCGAGCCGATCTCATCGACCAGATGGCCGACACCGCGGATGTGTGTCGCGCCGTCTCCGCCGTGATGGAGTGCCAGCAGGAGATCGGCCGGCTCCTCTCGCCCCTCCCGGCGGCTCGACGCCCGCGCATCGATAGCCTCGCCGGGCTCCATCGGGTGGCGGGGGTCGCGCTTCAGGTGACCGACGCCCGGCGCGCTCGTGTCGCCCGACACGAGATCACGACGGTCGCGGACACTCTGGACGTCGACGCGGGTGGGGAGCGGTCCCCGGAGCACGTCGAACTCCTCGCGGCGTGGCGAGCGGCCGACCCGGACCGGTACCGACAGGCTGTCGAGTCGCTCGACGTCGCGGCGTCGGAGCAGCAGGACCAGCGGCGGTGCGACGACCTGATGGGCCGGCTGCGTGCGGCCGCGCCGCAACTCGCGGACGAGCTGTGGGATGAGTCCGACGCGAGCCACTGGGACGGACGCCTCGCTCGGCTGCCACAGGCGTGGGCCCGCGCCCGCGCCGCCGCATGGATGGAGCGCCACCAGGCTCCCGGGCGTGAACAGACCCTCGAGCGGGAGCTGGCAACCGCGACGTACGACCTGGGTCAGGTCACGGCCGAGCTGGCGGCGGACAAGGCATGGAAGGCGTGCCTGGAGGGCATGTCGGCCCAGGAGATGCAAGCGCTCCAGATGTACCGGGAGCGGGCGAGTCAGGTCGGGAAGGGCACCGGGAAGTACGCCGAGCGCTTCCGGCAGGCCGCGCGGGCGGCCATGACCGAGGCCCAGCACGCGGTGCCTGCGTGGATCATGCCGATCCAGCAGGTCCTGGCCTCCGTTGCGCCGGAAAAGGACGTGTTCGACGTCGTCATCGTCGACGAGGCCAGCCAAGCGGAGTTGACGAGCGCATTCCTGCTCTGGCTCGCCCCGCGGATGATCGTCGTCGGGGACGACAAGCAGTGCACCCCGGCCGAGGTGACGATGGGCGCACTCGCTCCGATCTTCGACCGCCTCGACAACGAGCTGCCCGACCTCCCGGCGCACCGGCGGCTCCAGTTCACCTCGAAGTCGAGCGTGTTCTCGCTGCTCCGGTCGTGCTTCCCACAGGTGATCCGGTTGCAGGAGCACTTCCGCTGCATGCCCGAGATCATCGAATGGTCGTCGGGCGAGTTCTACGCGGACGCCCCGCTCGTGCCGCTCCGCCAGTTCGGTGCCGACCGCCTGCCACCGCTGCGCGCCACCCACGTGCCCGACGCGGTGCAGACGGGCGGACGCGAGAAGATCGCGAACCGCCGCGAGGCCGAGGTGATCGCGGACCTCGTCGAGCAGTGCGTAGCCGATCCTGCCTACGACGGCCGCACCTTCGGTGTCGTCGTCCTGCAGGGCCACGCACAGGTCACGTTGATCGAGAACGTGCTGCGGGGCCGCATCGGAGACGAGGAGTGGACGAAGCGCAAGCTGCGGGTCGGCAGCCCGCCTGACTTCCAGGGCGACGAGCGCAACGTCATCTGGCTGTCGATGGTGCTCGCGCCGGATTACCGCTCCATCGCGCTGAGCAACGAGATGTACCGCCAGCGGTTCAACGTGGCCGCCTCGCGTGCTCAGGACCAGCTCTGGATCGTGCACTCGATGTCGGTCGAGCAGCTCGGCGGGAAGGACCTTCGCCGCTCGCTGCTGGAGTACATGACGAGTACGGACGACCAGGCCCTGGCAGCCATGCCGGAGGGGATCAGCCGTTACGAGCGGGTGCCCGGCTTCGACTCGCTGCTGGAGCAGAACGTCTTCCGCGACCTGGCATGGTCAGGGCACCACGTCACGCCGCAGCTCGAGATCAACGGCCGCCGTCTGGACCTCGTGGTGACCGGCCCCGGCGGCCGGGTCGCGGTTGAGTGCGATGCGGACACCTACCGTGCGAGCGACGAAGAGCGGCGCGCCGAGCTCGACCGCGAGCAGGAGCTGAAGCGGGCGGGATGGCGGTTTTTCCGAGTGCGGGAGTCGAGCTATGTCCTCGACCGCGCCGGGGTGCGACGTCGGGTGGCCCGGGACCTCGAGGCCGCCGGAATCCGTCCCCTGCTCGCCGACGGTGCCGAGCTCACGCCGGTGCGAGTGATCGACCGCGCGCCGACGACCGACTCGTCGATCGCGATTGCGGAGGAACCGCTGGACGTGCTCGAGGTCTTGTCCGCAGGCGCTCTGCCTGACGTCGCCGACCCGACCACGCCTGCGCCGCCGACCTCCTCCTCGACGCCGAAGCCCGCCCCGCGTCCGAGCACTGAACACGTCGTCGAGACTCCTGATCCGCCGCGGGCACCATCAGCTCCGGTGGCACGCGCCCCGGAGGATGAGGCTCCTTTCGTCGAACTGGAGCCCGAGGTCTCGATCAACGGGATGACAACGGACGAGGTGCGGGGTGTGGTCGTTGACCTCGTGGCGTCGCGAGGGTCGCTGACTGCTCCGGCGCTCGCAGACCTGATCGGCGTTCCCAAGATGGAGGCGCGCGGCCTGCTCAGCGACCTGTCGGTGGCGGGGCGGTTGAGCAAGGCCGGAACGAAGGACCCGGTCTTCAGCCTTCCTCGTCCGCGGCACACCAAGCTCGCGGGTGGCCCGGCCGAGTCGCGCATGTCGCCGACGCCGGCGGAGCGGAGGCCCGTGACCCCGCCGTCGGGGCACGTCGCGTCCGAGGCGAGTCGCCGTGCCCAGGTCCGGCGGCTGACGGAGGAGCTGCGCTCGCTCGGCGCGGTCGAGCCGGCCGTGGACCAGGAGGTCCTGGACCCGGAGGGCGGGGCGCTGCTCTGCATCGCGGAACTCTTCTGGGCCGACGGCATCCACCCCACCGGTGGTAAGCCCGTCGTCCTGGAGCTCGACCCCGAAGAGGCCGACATCCCGCGTCTGACGGCGCTTGGATGCCGGGTGTTCACGTCCTCAGCGGACCTCCGGACGACGATGCGGGCGGAGCTGAGGCGTCAGCGCTGACCGAGGAAACGGCTGGGCTCGCCTGACCACGTCACACGGAGCTCCTCTCGCGCTCGCGTCGCCGCGACGAACAAGACGTTCCGCTCCTGCTGCAGGTCCTGCTCGTGCTGAGTGGGGTCCTGGCTCTCGGACGTGACAGCGAAGCGGTTTGGCACGGCGTCCTGCGACACCCCGACCAGCACGACCGCCCGGAATTCGAGGCCTTTCACCCCGTGCATCGTGGCGCAGCAGACTCGACCGTCGGTGGCGTCGTCGGTGACCCCCCGAGTCGATATGCCTGCGGCGTCGAGGGCGGCTCGCGCACGGTCTCGGATGTCGCGCGTGCGGCCGAGCACGGCGATGTCCTCGCCGGCGACTCCGTCCTTCTCCCACCCACGGACAGCGTCGGCCAGAGCGTCCATTTCGGCGGACTCGGAGTCGTAGCCGACCAGAACCGGCGGACGGCCGTGGAAGCTCGCGCGGTACTCCGCGAGCGAGTCGCGTGTGCCGTCGAAGTTCTCGTGTTCGCCTGGTCCCAGGATGCCGAGGGCCCAGTCGAGGATCTCGGCACTGGTTCGATAGTTGATCTTCAACTTGAACGAGCGGTTCGCGACACTGATCCCGACCTGCTTCAGCGAAACCCGGTTGCTCCAGATCCGCTGGTGGGGGTCGCCAGTCAGGAAGATGTCGTCCGTTCCTCGCTTGCAGGCGGCGCGCAGGACGCGGAGCTGCGCGGGGTGGAGGTCCTGTACCTCATCGACGACGACATGCTGGAAGGGTGGCGCCGCCCGGTGCTCGAGGAGCTGGGCCGCCTTGTCGGCGAGACCGGCCCACGTCCAGAGCCGGTCGCTTGCGAGGCCCTGCTGGTACGCGGTCATCGCGGCCCACAGCCCTCGTCGCTCGCCGCGCCGCACCGGGCGGCCGCGGCCGTGGCGGATGCACGAGAGGTAGGCGTCCTCGTCGTCCAGGCGCTGCGCGAGTACGACGTTCTTGAGCTCCGCCTCGAGGAACGACGGCGACTCGGACACCCCCGCACGCTGCGCAGCACGCTTCCAACGCTGGTTGGAGTCCCCCGGTTTCACGATCGTTGGGGCGCGGCCGAGCGCATCCTCGACGATGCTGCGGGTCCACGAGTCGATGTTCTGGACCTGCACCGCCTCGAGCTCGTCGAGAGTGAGGTCCATCTGCCGGAGGTCGCGTTCGAGCGCGGCCTCGAGCGAGTTGGTGTACGTCGTGACGAGGATTGACTTCGGAGGCAGCGGCTTGCGCTGCGTCAAGTACTTGACGCGGTGCAGTGCCGCAACCGTCTTTCCGGTGCCTGGACCGCCGGTGACCTGGGCGCTGCCCCAGAAGGACGGCCGGTAGGCGATGCGTTCCTGCGAGGGGTGGAGGAAGGTTCGCCACGCGGAGATCGGGCGTTCCAGGTAGTCGCCGAGGGAGGTGTCGTCGACGCGCAGCAGCTTGCCTTGCGTGCGTTCGACCGCAGCTTCGACGTCGTCGGGATCAACCGGATCGGGCGCGCTGCGCGGCGCGACGATGTCGGTCCATACCTCGTCGGGCGTGCGACCGGCGGCCA
The DNA here is from genome assembly GCF_021026295.1 of Actinomycetospora soli. Taxonomy (GTDB): domain Bacteria; phylum Actinomycetota; class Actinomycetes; order Mycobacteriales; family Pseudonocardiaceae; genus Actinomycetospora; species Actinomycetospora soli. Next base: position 120,993 of record NZ_JAJNDA010000003.1, on the reverse strand, counting down.
GTGCGAGCAGGACGCTGAACTGTTCCTCAGGGAGGTAACCCTGGAGGGTGCGGAGCGTGGCCTCGTTGGTGAGACTGCGAGCGACGCCCCGGACCTGCTCGTCGATCCCGAGCCGCTCCAGGTCGGCGTCGTCGATGCTGTCGAACAGGAGAGCGGGGGCACGGTGCGCTGCCGCTTCGAGTTCGGCCTCGAGACGGTCGAGTTCGACGACGTCGCGTAGCTCGATCGCGCCGGAGACGCCGTTGATCGTGACGCCGTGCTTCGTGGCCCAGGAACGCGCTTCGTCGTGCGGGAGAACGCGCAGGAGAAGGAAGAGGTCGTCGCCCTCTGATGCGGGCGCGAGGACCGCTCCGCTATGGGTGTCGGAGATGGATAGCGTCCGCATGCGCGGATCCGCCGCCCCGGGCGGCGGCACTAACGCGGGAAGACGACGCGGGAAGGAGCGCACGGCGTCCAGGACAGCGTCTTGAAGTGTGCGGTCCATCCGCCGCACCTCGGCGAGGGCGTCGACGTGGACGACGAGACGCGCCGTGCGCTCGGCCGTCTCGTCCTCGATCTCGGGTTCCTCGGGCCGGCCGTGGAAGACCTCCCGCCACGCTTGCGCGAAGTGCGAGGCGTTTCGGTGACGACTCGTCGCGGAGCGGTGCAGCGCGGTGCGGAAGAACGTGGACAGGGCCGCTCGATGCTCCCCCGGGAAGTGCTCCTCCGACAGCGTGACCTCGTCGACGAAGCGCGGGTCGGTGCCGTCGTCTCCCCACCGCGGCATCTCGCCGGTGAGCACTTCGTGCAGCGTCACCGCCAGGGAGTAGAGGTCGGCCGCCCGGTCGAACGTCGGGCGATCGGTGCCCCCGACGAAGGGGTCGCGGTACCCGTAAGTCCCGACGAGGACGTCGGCGGTCGAGGCGCCGGCGAGCGAGAAGTCGAACAGCGTCGCTGACAGGCCGCGTCGGGCGTGGGCTTGCAGACCCACGTTGTCCGGCTTGATGTCCCGGTGGAACGTGTCGTGGTCGTGCACGTAGGCGAGTGCATTGGCGAGCTGAGTACCGAGCCGTTCCGCGGTCTCCACGTCGGGGCTGCCGTCCTCGTGGAGGAGCTGCGCCAGCGTACGATCCCCGGCGAAGGAGAGCTCGATGGCTGAGCGGTTCCCGAGCGCGAACATGCCCTGCCGAAGGGCCACGACGTGCTCGTGACGTAGCTCGTCGAGGGCAATGGCTTCGCCGACGAGCCACTCGTCCGCCTCGGCGGTGCGACCGATCTTCAGGACGGACTCGTGGCCGTGGCGTTCGACCAGGAACCCGCGCGACGACGCTCCACTACCGAGGGGCCGCACCACGCGATAGCCGCCCGGCAACCCGTCGCCTGCTCGTGCATCCAGCGGATCGAAGGTCTCGACGGCGGGGGAGTTCTCGGCCTCGATCTGGGCCAGGAAGGCGAGGAACTCGTCAACATCGCTGTGCCGCGACGCGACCCGCGGCGCCGTCGCGAAGGCCACCAACTCGTCGAGAGCGGGCGGGAGGTCCGCGACGTCCGTCGACGGGCGGAGCCCGTCCTCGGTCGCGAGCCGCTCCATGAGCGGGATGCGCCCCGTGGCGGGCGGCTTGCCCGTGAGAAGGAGGTAGGAGACAGCACCGAGACCGAAGACGTCGATCGCGACGGTGCCGTCGGCACCGTTCGTGAACTCGGGCGCGAGGTAGCCGGACGCCGCGGCCTCGACGTGGTTGCCGGCGTGACTGGTGGCGAGCACCCGGTGCGCGGTCTTGGTCGACGATCGTCCCCGCTCGGCGACCTGCCACTCCCCGACGCGCAGCCGGCCGTCCGGCTGGACGATCACCGCGCGCGGTGAGAGCGCGCGGTGGACGAGGCGCCGCTCGTGGGCGTAGCCGACTGCCTCGGCGAGCTGCCGGATGAGGCCGAGCCGCTGGGGGAGGGTCAGGGCGTCGTTGTGCTCCGCGACCCAGTGGTCGAGCCGCATGGCGTCGCGGTGCTGCTCGATGAGCAGCGCCGGACCCATCTCGTGCTCCAGGACCTCACTCGGCGCCAGAATGCCGGGGTGGCTGATGGCGCGGGTCGCCTGGTATTCACGGTAGGCCGCGTTCTTGACCGACTCCCGCGACTCCTGGTCGGTCTGGCGTTGATAGAGATAGATGCGGATGCGGCGGTAGTCGCCGGGGATGTCGGGACGGGTGGCGTGGTGGTCGCCCCACGTGGGCCCGGAGTCGAACGGGCGAGGCTCGATCTCCCAGACCCCGACGGTCACGCTGCGCCGTGTTCGGGCGATGCCGACCTTGCCGAGGAGCCCTTGCACGCGCCGGAAGAAGTCGGGCTGCGGGGCGCGATGGCCCGGTGTGGCAAGCAGGAGGTCGCGGCCGAGCTTCGGGAGGTCGTTGACGGCATCGTTCGGCGCGTACACGTGGTGTCGCTCCGCCTCGTCGAGCTCGCACCGCATCCCGGGCTCGGCGAGGAAGATGGCCGCACCGATGTAGGGGATGTCGACGCGCTCCGCTCGTGCTGCCACACGGAGACGGGACCGCAGCTCCTTCGCCTTTTGCATGGCCAGGCCGATCGGGTTGTCTCGGCTCGTGCCCATCTCGCCGTCGAGCATCCAGATCGAGCCCCGGTTATGGAGCCGTCCGCGGAAGTTCTTGATCTCGATCAGGTGGACGCCGGCCGGGCAGACGACCAACGCGTCGACCTCGCGCACATGGCCCTGGTCCGAGGTGAAGGTGAAGTTCGTCCAGACCTGGAAGGGCTGTCGGTCAGGGAGCAGCCCTCGGAGGTGCTCGAGCGCGCGCTTCTCGTGGTCGAACGCCGACGGCGTGATCTCGTGCCAGCGTGACGAGTCGGCGTCCACGGTCCCCCTTCGCGGCCCGGCGCTCACCACGGGTGGGCGCCGCGGATCACCGTAGGCGACGGGTCTGACACTGTCGCGCCCCGTCCGCGACCCAGTCGCGCCGAGGCGGGTGGAGATCCACCCGAATAGGTCAATGGTCCGCGGATACGGCGTCGTCGGTGGCTCCGATACCTCCCATGTGACCCTCACGTTGGAGCGCCGCGTCGACACGCTGCTGCGCGAGATTGACGCCGGTCGACGGCCCGCCGCCGATGAGGTGAGTGCGGTGTGCGACGAGATCGCCGCCATCCCGCGCAGCACGACGACGATGCCGGTGTGGAAGCGGCGCGAGCTCGACGAGGCTCGTCGCGAGCTCCAGCGGAGTTGGCCAACGCCTGCGAGTTCGGTCGTCAGAGCCTCAATATCGCCGACTCCGCTTAGTCTCGAAGCTCAACGGATGCGGGCGAGGGCAGCTCGATTCACGGCGGGCGTGACTCGTGGGTTGCCTGTCCCGCAGCGCGCGATCGCCGACCTCGTCACGCAGTTCGCCGAACGGCGCAGCGCGCTCGACACCGGACACCGCGTGTTGAACGACGCCGCTGTGCGTGAGCTGATCCTCGCCCTCGTCCGCAGGGGTTACGCAGCGCCCGAGTAGCCGAAATCGTCCAGCCGGGCCCGTGCCACCTTCCGCTCCGAATCCGTGAAGAGGGCTGCGAACCGGGGGTCGAGCACGAGAGCCTCCGCGGTGAGGTCGAGGCGCTGGTGTTCCCAGAGCTTCACGAACCCGTCGCTGACGGCCGGTGCCGAGAGCAGCCGCTGAGTGGCCCCGAGCGCTCCGTGCTGGGAGATCATCACCCGGAAGTAGCGGGGGTTGTACCTCAGCTCCTTCGTGCACCGGTCGATCACGGCCTGCACAGCGCGCCCGAACTCGCCCTCGACCGGCGGCTCCGCTTCGGGCTCCGGCTCTTGATCGTGGGCCGCCTCGACCGCGGTCTCGGACTCCGTGCTCGCGTGCACCGTCCCCTCGTCGGTGCGGTCGCCCCCGGCCACCTCGCCACGCCGTCGGGCGTGCGCGAGCAGCGCGTCGACCGAGGTGAAGACCTCGCAGCCGAGCTCGGAGAGCCGGGCGAGATCGGCCTCCTCAGGGTCCAACTCGAGCACGACGGGGTTACCGAGTCCCGCCTGCAACCCGTCCGCCCAGAAGGCCTCCGCGACGGCCAGGGTGCGTCCAGTGTCCGGGTCGGGGATCTCGCAGTCGACGGCCGGCGTCGCGAACCCGAGCTCGGCGAACTCGGCGAGGAGCGCCCTGATCTGCGACGCCCGCGGGCCTTTCTCGTCCTCTTCGACGGGGCCCAACACGTACAGGGGAGGTGAGGGCCAGGCCGCCGTGCCGGCCGCGAGCTCACCGAGGAATCCGTCGGCTGCTTCGGCGAGGAGCTGACGTCGGGCGGCCAGGAACTCGCGGTAGCGGTCGACCCGCCACAGGGTGCGGTCCTCCGGGATCCATTGGGCCCGCAGGCCCTCGATCGAACACTCCGGAAGGTGGTCCTCGGGGAGGCGGGTCCCGAGCCGACGTCCGGAGTCCTGCGTGACGAACGCGAAGTTGGCGATCGCGTTGATCTCACCGGTGCTGTAGCGGGCCTTCCGCAGCTCGGCGCGCGGGAAGATCTCTTGGACGTGGAGGGACGTCGTCCGACCTGCGAACGGCGCCCCGTCGACCAGGTCGAGGCCGGAGACACTGCGCGTCAGGAGGTAGAGCAGGGGATAGGACCGTGCGCCGCGTCCGACGCCTTCGAAGTCCTCGGCGCGCACGGCGAGCGATCCCTTGTGGAGCTTGCGCAAGGAGTCGAGGAGGCCGTCGACGCCCTCCCGGTCCGCGATCTGGAGATCCTTGTTCAGGTTCGTCTCCGTCGGGCCGGTGAACCGCCCACGGATCGCGGCCTGCACGTACCACGCCATCGCCTTGTTCGCCTCGACGCCGTCCAGGAAGCGTCCGTCGTCGCGCCGACTCAGGACCCGGGCGAGAACCGGGAAGGCGTAGCGGCCGAAGAGCACGCGGTCGTGGTCGATGCCGAGGCGTTCGACCGCGACGCCCAGCAGGTGGTCGACGTGCTCGCGGGTGCCCTTGAGGGCGTGTTCGAACTGCTCGGCCGAGACGTCTTCAAGGTTGGAGAACTGCGAGCGACCAACTGCGACCGCTGTTACCGTTCGCAAGAGCCAATCGAGGTTGAAGACGTAGTCGCGCTTGCGCCACTCGTCGAGGTAGTGCCGCATCCAGGGCCGGGCCTGGTCCCATTCCGAGCAGATACGGGCGAGCGCGAGGTCGCCCTTCGAGAGCTTCGTCCCGCCCGAGTTGACGCGGTTGAAGATGTCGACGACCACGTCGATCGTCTTGTCCGGACCGGTGATCTGCTCGATGTGGAAGTCGCGGTTCAGGACGTTGTGCAGCCGGGCGACTCGCGCCATATAGTCCGACAGTTGCTGCGGGTCGGTGGTCACGCCCATGAGGCGGCCGATGGCTGGCGCCGTGCCCTCCAAGAAAAGATTCGTGACGTCGAGCCAGCGGGCGTCGTTCTTCATCTTCATCGGCGCGTAGAAGGCGAAGTCCTCGGTCTCCACGTTGAAGTACAGACCGGTGAAGGCGCTCGCATCACCGTCGAAGAAGCCGGGCGCGCGGCCGCGGATGACGCCGTACAGCGTCGTCACACGCTGCTGGCCATCGAGCAGTAGGTGGCGCTGTCCGCCGGCCTGCGCCAACACTCCGCCCCCGCGGGTCTGATCGGCGCTGACCTCGGTCTCCCACACGAGCAGCGCGCCTACCGGGAACTCCCGGTACACCGACTTCATCAATCCGCGCACCTGGTCCCGGTTCCAGACGTACCCGCGCTGGAACTCCGGCAGGAGCATCACCCCGGCGTCGACCTGGTCCAGCACCGTCGACAGCTTCGTCACGCCGTACCCCCTCGGTGGATCTCGCTCGCGATGCTGCCCGATCACCCCCCGGCGGTCCGTCGCGGGGTCACTCCTTCGAGTGACGGCTCTTCGGGTGCTCCGGGCCTTCGGGAACGTCACCGAACGCTCGCCGCACCCCCTTGACCACCGTCCACCCGACGGCGGCGTTCCCGGCCGCGCCGATGCCCGCGCCGATGCCGAAGGGCGCGGTCCGACCGAGCACGAGGATCCCCTGCTTCTGGCCGTACTTCGTGATGAATCGTCCGCCAAGCACGCGGTTGACCTGGTTGATCTTCGTCATGGGGATCGCGTCGACCAGGAGCCGACCCCAGTGCTTGCCGGTCCGCCCTGCCGCCTTCGAGACGAACGTCGAGCCGCCGTCGCCGAGAAGTAGAGAGAGGAGCAGGGTTCGCCGCCGTTCGATGTCGACGATCTGGACGCCGTGTACCTCCGCGTAGGACAGCGCGAAGAGCGCTGCCGCCTCGAGTGAAGTGACGGTCTCGCCCGCGCTCATGGCGAGGGACGCAGCGGTTCCCACGCCGGGCGCCGCGGCCGCGGCGCCCACAGCCGCGCCCGACCCCGTGACTGCCGCGAGGTACTGGCGCTCGAGTCTCTTGCAGATCTCACGTGTGGACTCGTCGGGGTGGCGCTCCCTGAGCTTGCGGACGTGAGCTGCTACGAGCGGTTGCTGGAGATCGATCGCGCGGTCGAGCAGCCGGAGCGCTCGTCCGTTCTGCTGCTCGTCGTCCGGAGTTGACTCGTCGTCCGGAGTTGAGTCGTCGCGTACATCGTCGTCCGTCACTGTGCGTCCCCCTCGTTCAGTGGCGTGCTCGATCATGCCGAACCGATTGGCAGGCTCCGTGAGGGCCCCTGAGACGGACAGCATCGACGGGAGGGTGCTTTCCGGACAGAGCCGCTGCGTCGATCGAAGATCCCAATGCATCCACCCTAGACAGCGTGGACCTGATGGCATCGCCGTCGGAGGGCGGCTGATGGGTCGCGCCGGACGAGGCTCCAGAATCAGGCGGGTGACCGAAGTCTTCCCATTCGGCCGGCCCGCGACCGTCCGCCCACCGCGTCCGGCTGCGGCAGGCTCAGCGCGAGTGTTCGTCCTCGGCGTCTATCCGAGCGCGCTCCACGTCCGCTGGGCCCGTCCCGACGGGAAGGTGCACGTCCAGTCTCTCGCCGTCGACGACGAGCCTGAGGTGTTCTGGGACGGGGCCGACGCCGCAGATCGTGTCGAGTGGTGGAAGGAGCAGGTCGGCTGGCAGCGCTCGTGGGGCTCCGCCACCTCGTCGGGCAACGGGACCTCGGGGCGCGGTGTCCAGCGCGACGTCCTGGACCCGCTCGGCATCCCGCCGGAGCAGGCGTACTTCACGGACTGCTATCGCCGTTACCTGGTCAAGCACGGAACAGGGTCGCAAGGTGCCGCTATGGAGCGCGCCTACACGCCGTTCGCGGCGGCCAGGGGTCTACCGCCTGCGGCGCTGCCGGAGCGGCCCAGTGACAGCGCATTGGTGCGGATGGCGATCGCCGAGGACGCCGGCGACATCGTGGCCCAACTCGAGGAGTCGGGAGCCGACCTCGTCGTGACGTTGGGCCAGCCTGCCGCGGACGTTCTGGCAGCGGTGACCGGCGCTGCGCGCCCCGTCCTGCGTCGGGACATGAGCTACGGACTCGAACGTCGCGTCCGCGCGCGAGGCCGAGCGGCGCGGTGGCTGCCGCTGAAGCACCCCGGGCAGCGTGCGCCGGCGTGGGAGCAGCACCACCAGAACTGGGTGGAGTCACGTCGCGGCGGGAGCACGTAGGCAGGGTCCGATTCGGCGATGACGATTCCGTTGCAGACCTTGCGTGCTCGGATAGTACGTGCTCGGATTGAGGCAGGAGGTGGTCGACCCATGGACCAGAACCTGTTCAACGACATCTGCCTGCAGCAGCTGCGGCTCTCCGGGGTGCACGAGGGCGAGACGGTGGCGGTGCTGACCCGCGGCGCCGAGCGCGGGGAGTACGCCGATGCGTTCCTGTGGGCTGCGCAGCAGCTCGGGGCGGCGACCTTCCACCTGCGCCTCCCGCCCCCGGCGAGCGCGTCCGGAGCCTGGGCGGTGGGCGACTCGGGACTGGGGAACATCCCGCTGGCGGTCGAGGCCCTGAAGTCGGTCGACATGCTCGTCGACTGCACGTTCCTGCTCTTCTCCCCGGAGCAGTTCGCGATCCAGGACGCCGGCACGCGCATCCTCACCGCCGTCGAGCCGCCCGAGCTGCTCGCGCGCCTGATGCCGACCACCGAGCTGCGTGAACGGGTCGAGTACGGCGCCGACCTGCTGGCGAAGGCGCAGTCGATGCGCATCACCAGCCCCGCGGGCACCGACGTCACCTACCGCCTCGGTGTCTATCCGACGATGAGCGAGTACGGCTACACCGACACCCCCGGCCGCTGGGACCACTGGCCGGCCGCGTTCGTCTTCACCGGCGGCGCCGACGACGGCGTCGACGGGCAGATCGTGCTCTCCCCGGGCGACGTGCTGCTGCCGTTCAACACTTACGTGCAGACGCCGGTGACCCTGACGATCGAGCAGGGGTTCATCCGCGACATCCGTGGGGGCCTCGACGCCGAACTGCTGTCGAGCTACATCCGGAGCTTCGACGACCCCCGCGGCTACGGCATGAGCCACGTCGGCTGGGGCCTCGACGAGCGCGCCCACTGGCACGGGCTCACCCAGTTCCCCGGCGGGATGGGCATGGAGCTGCGCAGCTTCTACGGCAACGTCATGTTCTCGATCGGCCCGAACAACGAGCTCGGTGGCCCCAACGACACGCCGTGCCACTTCGACATCCCGATGCGCGGCAACTCGCTCTACCTGGACGACGAGCTCGTCGTCGACCAGGGGGAGCTGACCATCCCCGAGATGAAGCCGGTGGCGACGCGATGACCGACCATCACGTCGGGATGATCGTCCCGAGCTCCAACCTCACGATGGAGACCGAGCTCCCGCGCATGCTGGCCGCACGGGAGCAGGTGCTTCCCGACGACAGGTTCGTCTTCCACGCCGCCCGCGCGCGCATGCAGCACGTGACGCCCGAGCAGCTCGTGGCCATGAACGCACAGGCGACCCGAGCGGCGACCGAGCTCGCCGACGCGCGCCCCGACGTCGTCGCCACCGCCTGCCTCGTGGCGATCATGGCGCAGGGACCGGGCTACCACTGCACCGCCGAGGACGACATCACCGCCGCCCTGCGCGCGGAGGGTTCGCAGGCGCCGGTCGTCTCGTCCGCGGGGGCGCTGCTGTCCGGGATCGCCGCGCTCGGGGCGAAGCGGGTGGCGATCGTGACGCCGTACATGAAGCCGCTGACGCAGGCCGTCGCCGACTACATCGTCGACGCCGGGATCGACGTCGTCGACTCCCTGTCGCTCGAGGTCCCCGACAACCTCGCGGTCGCCCGGCTCGACCCCGCCGACCTGCGGGAGCACTACAAGAAGCTCGACCTCACCGGTGCCGACGCCCTCGTGCTCTCGGCCTGCGTGCAGATGCCGTCCCTGCCGGCCATCGAGGCCGTGCAGGACGAGGTCGGCATCCCGGTCCTCTCGGCGGCCACCGCGACGACGTTCCGGATCCTGTCCTCGCTGGGCCTCGAGACCCGGGTGCCGGGCGCCGGCGCGCTGCTCTCCGGGGCCGTCGCCGACCCCGGAGACGTCGCCCGCGCCGCGTAGGTCAGAGCAGGGACTGCAGGGCCCCGCGCGTCGCGGCGAGCGCGGCCGCGGGGTCGTCCCAGAACACCATGTGCCCCGTGCCCGGGACCTCGACGACGGACGCCTGCGGATTGGTCTCCGCCGCCTCCTTCGCGCCGGCGGCGGTCACCACCGGGCTGTCACCGCCGTGGATCAGCACGGTCGGGGCGGGCACCGCGGGCCAGGTGGCGAAGAAGTCCTCGGACTCGAAGCCCGCGTGCGTCGCGATGACGGCGTCGCGCGAGATCGAGCTCATCCACCGGGCCCGCAGCTCCTGCTCGCGGCGGGGCCACCGCGGCCACGACCGCGCGACCTCGTCGGCGTCGGTGCCGCGGCGGGCCTGGTCGAGCTGGCCCAGGAACGCCTCGAGCGTCGTCGGGTAGGGGCCGCGGCCCGGCCCGCTCATCGGCGGGTCGACGAGCACCGACCCGCGCAGGGCCAGACGGGTGGCGGCCATGGCGGCGATCCGGGCGCCCATCGAGTGACCGAGCACGAGCGGGCGCTCGAGGCCGAGCCCGTCGATCACGGCGGCGACGTCCGCCGCGTAGGTGTCGAGGTCGTAGGCGTCGCCGGAGTCGGAGAGCCCGCGGCCGCGGACGTCGAGCACCAGCGGACGCACCAGGTCGGTGAGTTCGCGGGCGACGAAGTCCATCGCGATCGCCGGGCTCGTGATGCCCGGGACGATCACCAGCGGGACCCCGTCGTCGGGACCGTGATCGAGCACGTGCAGGCGCACGTCCCCGGACCGGACCCAGCGGCTCACGGCCGCGGTGTCGGCGAGGTCGGCCAGCGCGGGCTGGGTCAGGACGCGCTGCGAGGTGGGTTCGGTCACCGGTCGGCCTTCCGGAAGGGGTCGTCGAGATAGGTCACGGCGTCGTCGAGGGTGACGACGTCGGCGTACTTCGCCTGCAGGTCGAACAGGGCGGCGTCGTGCGGTCCCCGCGCGCGGTCGCCGCAGGCCTCGGCGACGACGAGCGTGTCGAACCCGGACTGCACGGCGTCGACGGCGGTCGCGCGCACGCAGCCGGACGTCGTCGCGCCGCAGACGACGGCGGTGTCGACGCGCAGGCTCGTCAGTAGCGTCGCCAGCGACGAGCCGTGGAACGCCGAGGCCCCCTTCTTGACGACGACGGGGTCGGTCGGCCGGGCGTCGAGGCGCGGGTCGAGGTCGACCGCCGCGCTGCCGTCGCGCAACGCGCGCATCCCCGGCGCCTTGCGCAGCCAGGCGACCGCGTCGCCGTCGGCCTCGGCGGGGGAGAAGCTGATGACGGTCCAGACGACCGGGACCCCGCCCGCGCGGGCGGCGGCGACCAGCCGCGACGTCGCCGCGACCTGGGCGGTCAGGTCCGATCCCGACGGGAACGCGGGCTCGGTGAAGCCGCGCGTGAGGTCGACGACGACCAGCGCGGGCCGGGGACCGCGGGGGACCGGGGCGCCGAACCCGGCGCGGTCGTAGACGGCGTCGGTCTCCTCGCCGTGCAGGGGCTCAGCGGTCACGGCGCAGCTCCTCGATGAGCATCCGCTGGCCGCGCAGTCGCCCGAGCAGGTAGCCCTGGACGACGCCGACCACGGCGGCGCCGGCGAGCGCGGCCCATCGCCCGGCGTTCGGCGGCAGCAGCATGGCGAGCCCGTCGAGGGACTCGCCCGACGACGACGAGGCGGCGGGCTGCGGTGTTGCACGCTCCGGGGTGGCCGCGACGCCGTCGGCCAGCTCACCGGCGAGGTTGCGGGCGAACTGGTCGAGCAGGCGGCTCGAGACCGTCGTGATCGCGCCCTTCCCGAACTGCGCGATCTTGCCCCGGATCAGCAGGTCGGTGTGCAGGTCGAGGGTCGAGCCGCCGTCGGCCTCGGCCACCGAGAGCACGACGTCGGCCTCCGCGTCGCCCGCGCCGTGCGCGTCGCTGGCCCGCGCCGACAGGCGCAGCGTGCGCCGGTCGGGCACGACCTCGGTGAACCGCAGCGTCCCCGCGTAGGCGGCGCTGATCGGGCCGACCTTGACCTTCACGCGCCCGCGGTAGGCCTCGCCGTCGCGGCCCTCGAGCGTGGCGCCGGGCAGGCAGCCCGCGACCCGCTCGACGTCGTTGAGCAGGGCGAAGACGTCGTCCGGCGGGGCCGGCACGGCGAGGTGGTTGTCCAGGATCACGCGGTGGTCTCCCGTCGGGACGTCGCCGTCGCGTGCACCGCGTCGACGATGGTCTGGTAGCCGGTGCAGCGGCACAGGTTCGCCGAGAGCGCCTCGCGGATCTCCTCGCGCTCGGCATCGGGCGACTCGGCGAGCACCCCCTCGGCCAGCATGAGGAACCCGGGCGTGCAGAACCCGCACTGCAGGGCGTGGTGCTCGGAGAACGACTGCTGCAGGTCCGAGAGCCGGACCCCGTCGTCCAGCGACTCCACCGTGCGCACGTCGGCGCCCTCGGCCTGCACGGCGAACATCAGGCAGGCGCGCACCGGGGCGTCGTCGACGAGCACCGTGCACGCCCCGCACACCCCGTGCTCGCAGCCGACGTGGGTGCCGGTCAGGCGCAGGTCGTGGCGCAGGACGTCGGCGAGCGTCCGGCGCGGCTCGACGAGGACCTCCTCCTCGGTGCCGTTCACCGTCAGCGACAGCAGATGCGGATCGTTCACAGCCCGCCCTCCAGAGCACTCAGCACGGTCCGGGGATGGATCGGGGTGACGTCGAGCTCGACGCCGGTGTGGCGCAGCGCGTCGTTGACGGCGTTGAGCACCGCGGCGGGGGCACCGATCGTGCCGCCCTCACCGGCGCCCTTCGCCCCGTTCTCGGTGAACGCGCACGGCGTCTCGAGGTGCGAGATCGACACGTCGGGGATCTCGGTCACGGTGGGCACGAGGTAGTCGATGAACGACGCCGCCGACGGCTCGCCGTGCTCGTCGTAGGTGACCTCCTCGAACAGGGCCCCGGCGATGCCCTGCGCGATCCCGCCGCGGCACTGCCCGTCGACGACCTGCGGGTGGATCACCACCCCGCAGTCCTCGACGCAGACGTAGCGCAGGATGCGGATCGCCCCGGTGCCCCGGTCCGCCTCGACGACCACGGCGTGCGTGGCGTTCGAGAACGTCCCGTCGCCGGGGACGTCGAAGCTCGCCGTTGCGGTGAGGGCCGGTTCGACGTCCTTGGGCAGCAGGTGGCTCCGCAGGTAGGCGACGTCGGCGATCTCCTCGTAGGTCAGGCGCCGCGTCGGGTCGTCGAGCTGGACCACCCCGCCGTCGCCATCCATGGCGACGTTCTCCGGCCGGGTCTCGAGCAGGTGTGCGGCGACCCGGCAGAGCAGCTCGCCGAGCCGCTCCGAGGCCAGCGCGACCGCCGAGCCGCCGATCGTGACCGACCGGGATGCGAACGTCCCCCAGCCGTAGGCGATCCGCTCGGTGTCGCCCTGGCGCAGCTTGACCCGGTCGACGTCGATGCTCAGGCGGTCGGCCACGATCTGCGCGAACGTCGTCTCGTGGGACTGGCCGTGGTTCATCGTGCCGCTGGTGACGACGACCGCGCCGGTGGTGTCCATCCGGATCTCGGAGAGGTCGAACCCGGGGACGACGGTCATCTTCCGCTTCGCGAACGCCTCGGACCCGTAGCCGGTGCGCTCGGAGAAGCAGCAGAAGCCGATGCCGATCGCGCGGTCGTCGGACGCGCGGACGTCGTACCAGCCCTCCTCCCGGATCGTCGCCTCCGCGAGGTCGAGGGACTCGCGGTAGGTGCCCGGGTCGTACGTGACGGCGTTGACGCCGGTGTACGGGAACTCGGTGATGACGTTGCGTCGGCGCACCTCGACCGGGTCGAGGTCCAGCGCCCGTGCGGCCTTCTCCATGACCCGCTCGATCGCCATCACGTACTGCGGGCGGCTCACCCCGCGGTACGGAGCGGTCGGTGCCTTGTTGCTGGTCAGCGCCCGGCCGCGCACGCGGTAGGCGGGGACGCGGTAGACGCTCGGCATCTCCGCGGACGCCATCAGCGGCTCGATGCCCGCGGTGAAGGGGTAGCAGGAGTAGGCGCCCATGTCGCAGACGACGTCGACGTCGAGCGCGGTGATGTGCCCGTCGGCGTCGAAGGCGGCACGCGTGCGGTAGGTCTGCTCGCGGGCCAGGAACCCCGCGGTCAGCGCCTCGCGACGGTCCTCGATCCACTTCACGGGACGGTGCAGCCGCCGCGCGACGGCCGCCACGGCGACCTCCTCGCGGCCCACCACGCACTTCTGGCCGAAGCCGCCGCCCATGTCCGGCACGGTGACGCGGACGGTGCGCTCGGGGACGTCGAGGCAGCGCGCGACGAGCGTGCGGACCTGGTGGGGGACCTGGGTGCACGTCTGGACGAGCAGCTGGTCGTCGCGCGCGTCCCACGACGCGACGACGCCCCGCGTCTCGAGCGGGAGCGCGTTCTGCCGGCCGCTGCGCGTGGTCACCTCGACGGTCACGTGAGCATGGGAGAAGGCCTCGTCGACGCCCGGGGTGTCGAACATCGACACGTCGAGCAGGACGTTGTCCGGCGCCTCGTCGTGGACCCGGGTGCTCGCGCGCAGCGCGGTCGCCTCGTCGACGATCGCGTCGAGGACCTCGTGCTCGACCACGGCGGCCTCGATGCCGTCCTCGACGGCGTAGGGGTCGCGCGCGATGACGATCGCCAGCGGCTCGCCGACGAACCGGACCTTGTCCTTGGCGAGGATCGGCATCGCCGTCGGCGTGAACTCCTCGGCGGGCCGGTCGAGCAGGGCGACGATGTCGCCGAGCGCCAGGTCCGCGGCGTCGTAGGCGGCGACGACGCCCGCGACCGCGCGGGTGGCGGACAGGTCGATCCCCGTCACGCGCGCGTGCGCGACGGTCGCGCGGACGAAGCCCGCGTGCAGCATCCCGGTCAGGGCGATGTCGTCGACGAAGCGGCCGCGCCCGGTGAGCAGGCGGGGGTCCTCGTGGCGCGGGATCGAGGCGCCGACCCAGCGGCCCCGTCGTCCCTCGAACCGTGGCTCGGCGGTGCGGACCTCGAGCCCGGGCACGTCGGTGGCGGTCATCGGAGGCCCCCCGCTGCGTCGCGGCACGCGTCCGCGACCAACGTGCGCGTCAGCCGTCGTCGGTACGCGGCGGTGGTGGCGGCGTCGTCCGGAGGGTCGACCGCAGCAGCCGCAGCATCGGCGACGGCGGCCCAGAGCGCGTCGCCGGCCACGCCACCGGAAGCGAGCACCGCCTCCGCCTCGGGCACCCGCACGGGAGCGGGTGCGACGCCGCCCAGGACGACCCGCCCGCCGGTCACGGACCCGCCGTCGAGGTCGAGGGCGACCGCGGCGTCGACGATCGCGAAGTCGCCGTGGCGACGGGCGAACTCGGTCAGCGCGGCGTGCGGGGCGGGACGGGTGAAGCGGACCTCGACCACGACCTCGTCGTGATCGACGGCCGTGGCGTAGAAGCCGTGGAAGAGCTCGCCGGCGGGGATCTCGCGGCGCCCGGACGGGCCCTCGGCGACGACGACGGCGTCGAGCAGCAGCGCGAGCAGGCACCACTCGGCGGTCGCGTCGCCGTGCACGAGGCTCCCGGCCACCGTCCCGCGGCTGCGGATGGGCAGGTGCCCGACCCAGCGCATGGCGCGGGCGAGGACGGCGAAACCGTCGGGCAGCGCAGCGGTCTCGACGGCGTGGTGGGTGACGAGGGCACCGAGGGTGAGGTGGTCGCCCTCGGCGCGGATCGTCGTCATCGACGGCATCCGGCGCAGCGGGCCGAGGTCGACGAGCGCGGAGGGGCGGGCGAGGCGGAAGGTCATCATCGGCATGAGGCTCTGTCCGCCCGCGATGACCTTGGGGTCGCCGCCCGCCGCGGCGAGGTCGGAGAGCAGGCCGACGGCGTCGGCGACGTCGTGCGCGCGGTGGTAGGTGAACGCGGCGGGCTTCACGTCGCGGGCCTCCTGTCCTGGTGCGTCGTGGGAGTCGGCGAAGGGCACCCGCGGTCGACCGCGGGTGCCCTCGTCCGGAACGGGCTGGTCAGGCGCGCGTGCGCTCCGAATCGGTCACGGCCGCCTCGTCCGGCACGTCCGTGGTGATCCGGTCGAGCTCGCGGCCCGCCGTCTCCGGCGCGCCCATCCACATGAAGATCACGGCCCCGACGACGAGCACGCCGAGCAGGGTGAACGTCAGCGGCAGACCCAGCACCGGCCAGAGCACGCTGCCGAACAGCAGCGGGGCGAAACCGGTGATCGCGCGGCTCGACGACGACGCCCAGCCGAAGCCCGAGGCGCGCAGCTCGGTGGGGTAGAGCTCCGAGACGTAGGCGTACATGACCGGGATGACGATCAGCGCGAACATGCCGAAGGCCCCGATGGCGACGACCGCGAGGGTCGGCGTGCCCAGCAGGAGCGAGAACGCCACCAGGGTCGCGGAGGCCAGCGGGCCGGCGATCGCGATGACGCGCTTGCGGCCGTATCGGTCGACCACGAGCACCGAGATGGCGACACCGACGATGCCGAGCGCGTTCATCAGCGTGGTCGAGGCGAACGCGGCGATCTCGCCGAAGCCCTGCGCCCGCAGGATCGAGGGCATCCAGCTCAGCGCGGCGTAGTAGACGAGCATGACGGCGATGAACAGCGACCAGGCGACGCCGGTGATCGTCGGGTTGAACGCCCAGACGCGGCGCAGCTGGTCGACGGCGGCGGCCGCGGCGCCACCGCGCTTGTCCTCGGCGACGGGGGCCGGGATGACGTAGGGCTCGGGGGTGGCGCCGGTCCGGGTCACCATGTCGTCGATGACCAGGCGGGCCTCGGCCTCGCGACCCATGCGGGAGAGGTAGAGCGGCGACTCCGGCACCCCGCGGCGGACCCAGAACAGCAAGAGCGCCGGCAGGATCATCAGGACGAGCATCCAGCGCCAGTTGCCGTCGACGGGGACGAGCAGCGTCGCCGACACGCCGGCGAGCGTGGCGCCGATCGGCCACCACCCGTCCATCGCGGCGAGCACGCGGCCGCGGTGCTTCTTCGGCGAGAACTCGCTGACGATCGCGTAGTCGACCGGGATGCAGCCACCGAGGCCGACGCCGGCGAGGAAACGCAGCAGCAGGAAGATCTCGATGTTCGGCGAGAGGGCGCCCACCACCGAGAACAGCGCGAAGATCAGCAGGGTGATGCTGAAGGCCTTCTTCCGCCCGATGCGGTCGGCCACCGTGCCCCAGGCGACGGCGCCGACCGCCATGCCGATGAGGTTGGCGGTGGCGACGAGTCCGCGCTGGGCCGGGGAGAGCCCGAACTCGGTGCCGATCAGCGGGGTGAGGAACCCGTTGAGGGCGACGTCCCACGCGTCGAACATGTAGCCGAGGCCGCCGATGAGGAAGATCTTCCCTTGGACGCCCCAGCGCCAGGGGAGGTCCTGGACGATCTGGTCTCCGGTGCGCATGGAGTTCGCTCCCGTCGCGGGTGGTGTGGGGGGATCGCTCGGTCCGCGCATCAGCGGGCGAACTGGTAGTGGATGGACTCGGTGTCGTGGTCCCGCAACGGGCTGCCGTTCCACAGCCAGTCGTAGGAGACGTCGGACTCGCCGTCGAAACGACGCAGCTTCTCGTCGCGCTCGCGCTGCTCGGGGCCGTCGGGCAGGTGGTAGAACGCCATGTTCTGCAGCGAGGCGTCCTGGACCATGCCGGCGTGCTTGGCGCGGCGGTCGACGTAGCGCACGAGCGCGCCGTCGATGTCGTCGCGGGTCACCCGGCCGAGTTCCTCGGCGAGCACGGCGGCGTCCTCCATCGACTGGGAGGCGCCCTGGGCCTGGTAGGGGAGCATCGCGTGGCAGGCGTCGCCGAGCAGCGCGACCCGGCCGTCGACCCATACCGGGTCGCGTCGGCGCCGGTACATCGCCCACAGGGAGACGTCCTCGGGCTTCGCCTTCGAGAGCACCGTCGGGACCCGGTCGTCCCAGTCCGCGAAGTCCGCGGCGAGCTGCTCGGGCGTGGCGGGTCCGCTCCAGTCGGCGGCGATGGTGTCGGTGCACGGCACGATCGCGACGACGTTGAGGTACTGCCCGCCACGGATGACGTAGTGCACGAGGTGCTTGTCCGGGCCGTACCAGATCGTCGAGTGGTAGCGGTCCATGAGGAAGCGGGTCGCCGGGTCCGCGGCGACCAGTTCGCCGGGGATCAGCGCGCGGTAGGCCATCTCGCCGGAGAAGACGAGCGAGTCGTCGAAGCCCGCGAGGTCGCGGACCGCGGAGCGGATCCCGTCGGCGCCGACCAGCACGTCGCCGGCGAAGCGGCGGCCGTCCTCGGCGACCGCGACGGGCCGCGTCGAGTCGGTGCGGTCGAGTTCGACGACCTTCGCGCCCGTGTGGAGCGCGACGACCGGGCCGGGCCCCTCGGGGTCGGTGCAGGCGTCCAGCAGGACCCGGTGCAGGTCGGCGCGGTGATAGTGCCAGTACGGGGCGCCGTACTGGTCGATGACCCGCTGCCCCAGGGGGAGCTGGGCGATGATGCTGCCGTCGGCCCAGCGGCGGCGGACCTGGTCCTCGGGCTGGGTGCGGATCGCCTCGAGCTGGGCGCGGAGCCCGAGCCCGATGAGGATGCGGCTGGCGTTCGGCGCGGTCTGGATGCCGGCGCCGATCTCGCCGAGCTCGGGCGCCGCCTCGACGACGGTGACGCGCATGCCGCGCTGGCGCAGCGACAGCGCCGCGCAGAGGCCGCCCAGACCTCCTCCGACGATGGTGACCTCGAACGACTGGCTCGCCATCTGGCCGCCCTCCCGGTGTGGTGTTGCCTCCGACCGGGTAAATCCGAGCACGTACTATCCGAATACGCAATATCCTCCTGTGTCCCGAGACACGGATGTAACAGAGTGCAGGCGCCCGTCTAGCCCGACCGGGTCACGCCGGTGGGCCTGCCGCGCGTTCTACAGCGCGTCGCGCTCCGCGACCTGCTCCCACTGCTGGCCGAGGTCGTTGAGCAGGGCGGCGAGATGCGGTCGCTGCTCGGCGGGGCAGTCGGCGAGCAGGGCCTCGTCGAGGGCTCGGGTCCGGCGGAAGGTCTCGGCCAGGGCCTCGTTGCCCTCGTCGGTGAGGACGAGGACCTTGGCGCGGGCGTCGTGGGGTGCCGGCGCCCGGGAGATGAGCCCGCGGCGTTCGAGCCGGCGGCAGACGTCGGCCATCGTGGACGTGTCCAGGGCCGCCGCGCCGGCCAGCGCCGTCTGGTCGGCGTCCGGGTAGGCCCGCACCGCGGAGAGCACGGCGAACTGCGGCCCGGTGATCACGGCGTCGACGTGGCGGTTCCACGCCGCGAGGTAGGCCTGGTAGAGGCGGCGGGCGCCGAAGCCGGGAGCGGCCACGATGTCGGGCGGCGGCTCGACCCGGGCACGGCGCCGCGTGCTCGCGCGGTGCTCGTCGTGCGCCTGGTCGCCTGCGACCGGACCGGTCCTCGACGCCACCACGCTCACCCCGTCCCTCGCGCCATGACCCCTCGGCCCCGAATCGTACGTGTTCGGAACGAGCGGGACCGCTCAGCGGTCACTGCCGGCACGTGCCCCGGCGACGGCTGCGTGCACCGGCACGCCGCCGAGCGTCCGAGGTCGGGGGATCAGGTCCGGGGAGGCATTCACGACGACGAGCCCGTCCACGGCCGGGTGCTGGGCGTAGCGCAGGAGTCGCGCGGTGAGGGCATCGTCGACACCCGACGGCGCCGGCACCACCCCGAGCGACGCCTCGACGCGGGGGAAGGGCTCGGCGACGAGGAGGGGGAGCCGGTCGCCGCCGTCCAGCGCGTAGTCGCGCACGATCACCAGCCCGGCGCCCAGCAGCACCGCCGCGAGGGCGGCCACGACCGACCGGTGGTCGAGGTGGGGGAGGGTCGCACCCTCGACGAGCTCGACCACCCGGTGAGCCAGCAGTTCGACGTGCACCCGCGCCTCCGGTCAGCCTCCCGACGGGAACGCGTCGATGATGCTGCACGGAGCGTCGACACACGAGCCCCAACCGTCACACGGTGATCGCCTCCACGGGCGCCGGGGGCTCGGTGACGACGGTCGGCGGAGCGGTCGCGTGGCGGACGGCCCAGGCGAGGACGTGGTCCGCGATCTCCTCCCACCCCGGGGCCGCGGGCAGCAGGTGGGGCATACCGCCGAACTCGACGACGTCGGTGATCGTCGACGTGGCCTTGTAGTGCGCGGCGTTCGACCACTGGACCTTGGGCGGCATGATGTTGTCGCGGCTGCCGGCGACGAACAGCAGCGGCGCGCGGTTCTCGTTGTGGTAGTCGACCCAGGTGCCCTGGTGGCCGGGCGTCAAGTTGGCCAGCGCGCTCTCGAAAATGATGCTGCCCGACACCGGCACGGCGTACCGCTCGTACAGCGCGCGGGCCTCGTCCTCGGGGAAGGTGTTGGTGAAGGCGTAGTTCCAGTGCTCGAAGTCGTAGCGGATCGCGCGGTGCCGGTTGGCCGGGTTCCTCAGCACCGGGAACGTGGCCTTGACCTGCGAGAGCGGCACGACCGGCACGCCCTCGGTCGGTGCCGAGTTCAGGGCGACGCCGACCGCGCCGAGCCCGTGGTCGAGCAGGATCTGCGTGAACGCCCCGCCCGCGGAGTGGCCGATGATGATCGGCGGCGTCGGCAGCCCCCGGACGACCTCCTCGAGCCGCTCGACGATCGAGGCCGCCGAGATCGCCTCGACGGGGGAGGGGTCGGCGTTCAGCGCCTCGACCTCCACCTCGAAGCCGGGGTAGGCGGGCGCGATCACCCGGTACCCCCGGCTCTCGTAGCGGGCGATCCAGTTCTCCCAGGAGCGCGGGGTCACCCAGAAGCCGTGGACGAGGACGATGGTGTCGGGCGCAGCGGTCATGGCGTGACGATAAGTAGTCAGAGTGCCCCGCTCTTGACCCTCGATGTCGGCTTCTTGCCTCCGAGTGCGGATTCTGCGGCGAGCGACGTTCCGTCCGGCCAGGCATCGCTCTACGCTCGGTGAGCAGCAGCTGGCCGGAGGAGTGACGCCATGCTCCTGCTCGACTCCCGGGACATCCCGGTCGAGGACCGCGCCGAGCGCGTGACGACGCTGATGGCCGAGGCCAGTGCCGCCACCGTCCGGCTCGCGCCGCACGACGACCTCCACGCCCGGATGGAGCTCTGGCAGCTCGGCCGCCTGCACCTGTTCCGCAGCGCCTCGTCCGGCATGGCCATGTCCCGCGACGCGCGCCGGGCCCGCAGCGACGGCGCGCCGATCGTCGCGCTCGCCGTGCAGGAACGGAGCACGGCGCGACACGAGCAGTTCGGGCATCGACGGCACGTCGCCGCCGGCGAACTGATGCTCGTGGACCTCACCGCGCCCTTCGCCTTCTCCTGGGCGACCACCGGGGCGTCCCGGGCGCTCCAGATCCCCCTCGACGTGCTCGGACTCCCGCCGGAGACCCTGCGGTCGGCCGCCCCGCGGCTCCAGGACGGGCCGCTCGCCGCCCTCGTCGCGCGCCACGTCGTCGACCTGTTCCAGGTCGCCGACCGCGTCGCCGCGAGCCCCCAGGCCGCCACGGTGGGAGCGGCGAGCATCGACCTCGTCCGGGCGCTCATCGCCTCGTCTCCCGGCGACGACACGAACGCCCGCGCCGTCCGCCACGAGACGCTCCTGGCGCGCATCCAGGAGTACGTCCGCCAGCACCTCCGCGATCCCGGCCTCGGCTCGGACCGGATCGCGGCGGTCCACTCCATGTCCCGACGACAGGTGTTCGCGCTCTTCGCGCGCTCGGGCACCAGCCTGGAGCAGTTCATCATCACGCGGCGCCTCGAGGCCGCCCACGACGAGCTCGGCCACCCCGCCGCGAGGCACAAGACGATCGCCGCCGTCGCCGCGGAGTGGGGCTTCCGCGACCCGGCGCACTTCTCCCGACGGTTCAAGGACGCGTTCGGCATGACGCCCACGGAGCGACGGGAGTCGGCCACCCCTCGCCCTTGACGAACCTTCGCTCTTGTCAGATAGTCGACACGACCGTCAAAGTCGTGGCGCGGGTCACGAGCGAGTTTCAACGAGGAGCAGGCGCATGGCCTACGTGATCGGCGTGGACGTGGGCGGGACCTTCACCGACGCGGTGCTGGATGACGACTCCGGCTCGGTCATCGCCGCGAAGGCCCCGTCGACGCCTCCGGACTACTCCCGGGGCGTGCTCGACGTCCTGGAGCTGCTGGCCGAGCAGCTCGGGCGGTCGCTGGAGGAGATGCTGGCCGAGACCCACCACATCGCCCACGGCACCACCTCGAGCCTGAACGCCCTGGTGCAGCGCAAGGTCCCCGAGGTCGGGTTCCTGACCACCAAGGGCCACCGCGACTCGATCTTCATCATGAACGTCGAGGGCCGCTACCTCGGTCGCTCGCCGCACGAGCTGCAGCACGTCCTCGCGCAGGACAAGGACCACTACCTGCTGCCCAAGCGGCACGCCCTCGAGGTCACCGAGCGCATCGACCGCGACGGCAACGTCATCGTCGCCCTCGACGAGGACGAGGTCCGCACCCAGGTCGCCGAGCTCCGGGCCGACGGCGTCCAGGCCATCGCGGTCTCCCTGCTCTGGGCCTTCCGCAACCCGACCCACGAGCGCCGCATCCGCGAGATCGTCGCCGAGATCGACCCCGACATCTACGTCGCGCTCTCCAGCGAGGTCAGCCCCCGCATCCGCGAGTTCGCCCGCAACTCCACGACGATCATGTCGACGCAGGTCGGGCCCGGTCTGCGGGACTACCTCGCCACCCTCGAGTCGAGCCTCAAGCAGAAGGGCCTCGGCGGGCCGCTGCTCGTCATGCAGTCCAACGGGGGAGCGGTCGCCGCGAGCGAGGCCCCGCAGCAGGCGATCAGCACGGTCGGCTCCGTCCTCACGGGTGGCGTCATCGGCTCCGTGCAGTTGGGCCAGCGCCTCGGCCACCGGAACATCATCTCCACCGACGTCGGCGGCACCACGTTCCTCGTCGGGCTCATCGTCGACGGCGAGCCCGAGCGCGACACCACCACCGTCATCAACCACCACCCGATCAACGTCCCCACGCTCAAGGTCCACGCCATCGGCTCGGGCGGCGGCGCGATCGCGTGGGTCGACGCCGGCGGCAACCTCCGCATCGGGCCCCACAGCGCGCAGGCCGTCCCCGGCCCCGCCTGCTACGACCAGGGCGGCACCGAGCCCACCAACACCGACGCCAACCTCGTCCTCGGCATCCTCCCGACGACGGGTCTGCTCGGCGGTCGCAAGGCGCTGAACCTGGAGAAGGCGCGGGAGGCCATCAAGGCCAAGGTCGCCGATCCGCTCGGGTTGTCCGTCGAGGACGCCGCGGCCGCTATCCACGCGGCGCAGAACGCCCAGACCGGCGACCTGCTGCGCAAGAGCGTCGTCGAGGCCGGGCACGACCCGCGCGACTTCGTCCTCTACGCCTTCGGCGGCTCCGGGCCCGCGTTCTGCGCGAAGTACGCGACGCACCTCGGCGTGAACGAGGTCGTCGTCCCGCTCGGCCCGGTCGCCTCCGCGTTCTCCGCCTACGGCCTCGCCGCGTCCGACATCGCGCTCGCCCAGGAGCTCTCCGACCCGGCCCAGCTCCCCGTCGACGCCGTCCGCGCCGAGAAGAACTTCGCGCTCCTCGAGGACCAGGTCCGCCAGGGCCTCGACCGGCAGGGCCTGAAGTTCGACCGTGTCGAGATCGTCCGCGAGATCGACATGCGCTATGCCATGCAGCTGGCCGAGGTCACGGTCCCGGTCGCCGACGGGCCCGTCGACACCGGTGCGATGCAGGACGCGGCGAACCGGTTCGAGCAGAAGTACGCCGACCTCTACGGCAAGGGCACCGGCTTCTCCGCCGCCGGCATCCAGGCCATCACCTACCGCGTACGCGGCCGCGGCGTCCTCCCGTTCAGCCCGGAGCTCCCGCCGCTCGACCGAGCAGACGGACCGGCCCCGTCGTCGGGAACGAGGCCCGTCTACCTCGAGATCGGCCAGGGCTTCGTCGACACCCCGATCTACGACTACCCCGCACTGCGCGCCGGCCACGTCATCACCGGCCCCGCCGTCATCGAGGTCCCGACGACGACCGTGGTCGTCCCCGAGGGCCGCACCGGCACCGTCGACGAGCTCGGCAACCTCCACATCCGTCGCACCGAGAAGACCGGAGCCTGATTCATGACGATGGCCGTCCCCGGCTCCGAGCGCTTCTCGAGCCGCCCGATCGACCCCGCCACGCTCGCCGCGCAGCTCCCGGAGAGCCTGCCGATCCACACCGTCACCCAGGAGCAGATCGACGCGCTCGACCCGCTGACCTACGAGGTCATCCGGCACCGCCTCTGGTCGGTCACCGACGAGATGGGCGAGGCGCTCAAGCGCATGTCCGGCTCGCCGATCGTCACCGACGCCAACGACTTCGACTTCGCCGTCTCCGACGAACTCGGCCAGGAGGTGCAGGTCGGGCTCTACAACACGATGCTCGTCGGCGCCGTCGACCTCGCCATCTACTGGACCCTGCAGCACCGCGCGACGAACCCCGGCATCGCCGAGGGCGACATGTTCCTCACCAACGACCCGTGGGTCGGCGGCGGGCTGCACCAGAACGACGCGATGGTCTACCAGCCCGTGTTCTGGGAGGGGAAGCTCTTCGGCTGGACCTCCGCGATCGCCCACCAGCCCGACCTCGGCGGTGTCGGCCTCGGCTCCTTCTCCCCGGCCGCGCAGGACGTCTTCTCCGAGTCGCTGCCCACCCCGCCGATCAAGGTCGTCCGTGACGGCGTGCTGCAGGAGGACGTCGCCGACGTCTGGGTCCGCCGCTCCCGCGTCCCGATGATGATCGGGCTCGACCTGCGCGCCGAGATCGGCTCCAACACCGTCGGCCGCGACCGCCTCCTCGCCGTCATCGAGCAGTACGGCGCCGACACGGTCAAGGCCGTGATGAAGCGGATGATGTCCGACGCCGAGTCGCGCCTGCGGGGCAAGCTGACCGACCTTCCCGACGGCAGGTGGCGCGCCACCGGCTACCAGGACCAGTCCCACTCCGGCGACCGCGGCCTGCACAAGATCACCGTGGAGATGCGCAAGGCCGGCGACCACCTGACCTTCGACTTCACCGGCACCGACCCGCAGTCCGGCGTCGTGAACTGCACCTACGCCGGCATGCGCGGCGGCGTCATGCTTGCCCTGCTGCCGATCCTGGCGGGCGACATCCCGTGGTCGGCCGGCGGGCTCATGCGCTGCTTCGACCTCGTCGCCGAGGAAGGCACGATCAACAACGCGAGCTTCCCGGCCGCCGTCGGGCGCGGACCGATCGGACCGGCGTGGCTCACCGGCAACCTCGTCGCCGAGTGCCTCTCGCAGATGCTCGACCAGGCGCCGGAGCTCGACGCGCACGTCCAGTCGGCCTGCTGCGGTACGTGGGACACCGCCGTCATCGCCGGGCTCGACCAGCGCGGCGCGGTCCCGACGCCGTTCCTCTCCATTCTGATGGACCCCATGGCCGGCGGCTACGGCGCCCAGCCGCAGGCCGACGGCATGGACACCGGCGGGCTGTTCTGCATCCCGATGGGCCGCGTGCCCGACGTCGAGATGACCGAGTTCCTCTACCCGGTCCTCGCGCTCTGGCGGCGGGAGGAGCCCGACTCGGGTGGTCCCGGACGACGTCGGGGCGGGGTCTCGGCGTCGATGGCGGTCACCCCGCACGGCACGAGCTTCCCGATCGGCCTCGTCCTCGCCTCCAACGGCAAGGCGGTCAGCCAGAACAACGGGCTCGCCGGCGGCTACCCCGGCAACACCGGCGTCGAGTACATCGCACGCGGCAGCGAGGTCACGACGATGCTCGGTGCGGGTCAGCTGCCCGGCGATCTGTCCGAGATCGGCGGGACGGCCGAGTTGCAGCCCTGCTACGGCGAGACGTACGTGGCGCCCGGCGAGGTGTTCACGATGTTCTGGCAGGGCGGCGGGGGCTACGGCGACCCGCTCACCCGCGCGCCCGAGGACGTGGCCCGGGACATACGCGAGGAGAAGGTGACCGCGGCGGCCGCCGCGCAGGCGTACGGCGTGGTCGTCGTCGACGGGACCGTCGATGCCGACGCGACCGAGACCCGTCGTCGGGAACTCCGGGATGCACGACGAGCCCGGGGCACCAGCGAGGGCACGCGCGAGACGGTCGACCTGACCGACGCGCGGCGGCTGGACGACAACCTCGTCGCGGTCGGCGACCGGGTGGCGTGTGTCCACTGCGCGACGGTGCTCGGGGCCGGCGCGGTGGGCGAGCTCGACCTCGTCCGCTACGAGGGGCCGGTCAGCGACGCGGGCCCGCAGGTCGTGGACAACGCGGGGGAGTACGTCGACGGCGCGGTGCACTTCCGGCAGTACTGCTGCCCGGGGTGCTTCACGGCGGTGTCGACGGCGGTGGTGCCCGTCGACCACGTCGACGACGTGACCCGGACGAGCCGGGTGCTCGCGGACGCGCGGTCGTGAAGCTGAACCGAGTGGCCGTGCTGGGCGGGGGACCGGGTGGTCTCTACGCCGCACGGCTGATCAAGCTCGCTTCTCCCGACTGCGAGGTCGTGGTGCACGAGCAGGGCGTACCGGACCAGACGTTCGGGTTCGGGGTCGGGCTCGCCGCGCGGACGCAGCGCCGGCTCGCCGAGGCCGACCCCGCCTCGCTCGACGACATCCTCGCCGGCGCCTGGTCGCACGACATGCGGATGACCGTGGGCGACCGGTCGGCCGGGATGAGCGTGTCGTCGCTGGTCGCGGTCGGTCGGGCCGAGCTGCTGCGGGTGCTGCAGCGGCATGCCGAGAACGCCGGTGTGAAGCTCGAGTTCGGGGTGCGGCGCACCGTCGACGACCTGGACGCGGACCTGGTGATCGCGGCGGACGGGGTCGGGAGCGCGACCCGGTCGGGCGGCGACTTCGGCGAGGACGTCGAGGTCGGGAGCGGGTGGTACCTGTGGGCGGGCGTCGACACGGCGCTGCCGCACGCGTTGTTCGCCCCGGAACGGACCGAGCACGGGGTGTTCGTGACGCACGCCTACCCCTATGCGGCCGACCGGAGCACGTTCCTGGTCGAGACGGATCCCGCGACGCTGCGGGCGGCCGGCTTCGACCGTGAGGTGCCGGCGGACACGTCGGACGACGAGGCGTTGGAGTACCTGTCGGACGTGTTCGCCCGCCATCTCGACGGGCATCGACTGATCGGCAACCGCACGCGCTGGCTGCAGTTCCGGACGGTGCGGTGCTCGCGCTGGCACGACGACCGGACCGTGCTGCTCGGGGATGCGGCGCACACGGCGCACTACTCGGTCGGGTCGGGGACGAAGCTGGCGATGGAGGACGCGATCGCGCTGGTGAACGCCCTGGACGGCCCCGATCTCGACACGGCGCTGACCGAGTACGAGGCCGCCCGCCGACCTTCCGTGGAGCGGCTGCAGGACATCGCCGAGCGCTCCCGACGCTGGTGGGAGACGTTCCCGGAGCGCCTGGAGCTGCCGGTCGAGCAGCTGCTCGTCGCGTACATGAGCCGGGCCGGGAACGTGCCGCTGGACCGCTTCGCCGCGGGCACACCCGACGTCGTGGACGCGGCCCTGCAGCAGTGGGCGGGGGAGTCGCCGCCTTCTGGTGGTCAGCCGTGGCCCACCGCTGACGCTGGACGTCAGCAGCCGGACACGGTGGAGCCGGCGCCCGGGAGCGCGCCGAGCCAGCCGTGGCCCACCGCTGACGCTGGACGTCAGCAGCGGGACACGGTCGACTCCCTGGCCGAGTGGGTCCTGAGCCGGTCGCTGCGGCCGTCGACACCCGGCCAGGAACCGGAGGTCGCCGACCCGACCGTCGGCACGCGCGGCTTCGACTCCCGCGTCGTCGCCGACGACCCGGCCGCGCTCGACGCGACCGTGTTCGACCTCGGCGCCGACGACCGGCCGTCGGGTCGTGAGGACGTCGTCGAGAAGGCCGTGCGGCAGGGGGAGCGGACGATGGACGTCATCTGGCTGACCGGTGCCGACGACCGGCCGTCGGTCCTCACCCGGCTCGAGGTCGCGGAGCGGTTGCGGCGACGGACGCCCGCGCTCGTCGTCGTCGCCGGTCCGGAGGCGTTCCGCGAGGACTTCGCCGACGGCCTCGCGGCCGACCGCACGCACCTGGTGGCCCTGCGATGAGTCTGCTCGGGACGAAGACGATCGCCGACGAGTTCCACACGGTCGCCCTGGCGCATCCCGACCGCGACGCCGTCGTCGCCGCCCAGGGCCGCCGCACCTACGCCGAGCTGGACGTCGAGACCGACCGCATCGCCGTCGGGCTCGCCGAGCTGGGGCTGCGGCCGGGCGACCCGGTGATCGTGCAGGTGACGAACCGGCTCGAGACCGTCGTCGCCTGGTACGCGATGCTCAAGGCCGGGCTCGTCCCGGTCGCGACCCTCGCTGCCCACCGCGGCCACGAGATCGCCCACATCAGCCGGGCGGTCGGGGCTCGCGCGCACCTCGTCGAGGCGGGGACGCGCGGCATCGACCTGGTGGCGTTCGCCCACGAGCAGGGCCGCGACCACCCGACGATGCACCACGTCCTCGTCCTCGACGACCTCCCCGCCGCCGACATCGATCCCGACGAGGCCCGCAAGCGCGTCGAGGAGATCCAGCGCGGCATCGACCCGGGCAGCATCGCGGTGTTCCAGCTCTCCGGCGGCACCACGGGCGTCCCGAAGCTGATCCCGCGGCACCACACCGAGTACTGGTACAACGCCCGCGCCTACGCCGACGTCCTCGGCTGGACCGCCGACGACCGCGTCGGCCACCTCATCCCCGTCATCCACAACGCCGGCGTGGTTTGCGGCGTGCACGCTCCACACAGCGTCGGCGCGTGCCTGGTCCTCACCGACCACGACCTCGACGCCGCGATGCCCCTCCTCGTGGCCGAGCGCACCACCTCGGTGCTCTTCGGCCACGTCCACTACCGCGCGCCCGAGCACCCGCTCTACGACCAGCTCGCGCGGTCGTTGCGCGTCGTCCTGCTCTCCGGCGCCAAGGTCTCCGAGGAACTCTTCGCGACGACGGGTCGCGGTGGGGCCTGGGTGGGGCAGCTCTTCGGTATGGCCGAGGGCATGTTCCTGGTGACACCACGCGGGACGTCCGTCGAGCTGCGCCGGGAGACGGTCGGCGTGCCGATCTCGCCGGAGGACGAGGTGCGGATCCTCGAGCCGGGGAGCGAGGAGGAGGTTCCCGACGGCGGGGTCGGTGAGCTCTGCTGCCGGGGCCCGTACACCCTGCGCGCCTACTACGGCATCGACCGGCCCGAGGCGTTCACGTCCGACGGCTTCTACCGCACGGGCGACCTCGCGGCCGTCCGTCTGCTCGACGGGCATCGTGCGATCTCCATCGAGGGCCGCATCAAGGACCTCATCAACCGCGGCGGCGAGAAGATCAACGCCGAGGAGGTCGAGCTGCTCCTCCTGTCGCACCCGCACGTGGTCGAGGCGGCCCTCGTCGCGATGCCCGACCCCCGCCTCGGCGAGCGCGGCTGCGCCTACCTGTCCACGGACGGCACGCCGGTGACGCTGCAGGACCTCCGGGATCACCTGCACCGGCTCGACGTCGCGAAGTTCAAGTGGCCCGAGCGCGTGGAGCTGGTGGAGGCCCTGCCGCGCACGAAGGTCGGGAAGCTCGACAAGAAGGCCATGACGGCCGACATCACCGCACGCCTGTCGGGGGAGAACCCGTGAGCCACCACCGCATCGGGATGATCGTCCCGAGCTCGAACGTCACCGTCGAGACCGAGATCCCGGCCCTGCTCGCCCGGCACCCGAGCGAGACGTTCTCCTTCCACGGCAGCCGCATGCGCATGCACAAGGTGACGCCCGAGGAGCTCGTCGCCATGAACGCGCAGCGCGGCCGGTGCGTCGACGAGCTCGCCGACGCCGGCGTCGACGCCCTGCTCTACGCCTGCCTCGTCGCCGTGATGGCGCAGGGGCCGGGGGAGCACCGTCGGGTGGAGACGGCGGTCGCCGCGCAGCTCGCGGAGCGTGGGCTGCCGGCGGGGCTGGTGTCCTCGGCGGGTGCGTTGGTCGACGCGCTGGCGGCCCGGTCATGGGGGCGGGTCGCGCTGGTGATGCCGTACATGAAGCCGCTGGCTCGCCAGGTCGTGGCGTATCTCGAGGCCGAGGGTCTGGAGATCGTCGACTGGGTGGCGCTCGAGGTCGGCGACAACACCGAGGTCGGGTGCATCCCGGGCTCTCGGGTCGTCGAGGCGGCGCGTTCTCTGGACCTGTCGCGCGCGGACGCGCTGGTGCTCTCCTGCTGCGTGCAGATGCCGTCGCTCCCGCTGATCCCGGTCGTCGAGCAGGAGCTGGGCCTGCCCGTGCTCTCCGCCGCGACGGCGGGGGCGTTCTGCCTGCTCCGCTCGCTCGGCCTGCCACCGGAACTTCCCGACGCCGGGTCGCTGCTGACGGCGCGGTCGGAGGTCGCTCACGCCGGGTGACGTGGGCCTCCGGACCATGCCGCAGCACCGGTGCCGGTGGCACCGGTTCTGCGGCGTCGTCCGTCGGCCCCGGGGGCGGCGCAGAAAAGTGGAACCGATCGGCGCCGGGGTCAGTCAGAACGAGTGTGAAGACCGAACACGAAACCGTTCCGAACCTGCTCGAACTCCTCGACGAGCCCGACCCGTCGTCGTACCGGCGGCTCCTGCGCGACGCGCGGACGTCACACCGGTGTCCCGTCCTGCTGAACGACGGGGCGCTCCATCGCTGTGGCCTCCCGGCGGTCGACGAGGATCCGGCGCTCGTCGACCTCGACCCGCACACCGTGCTCTCCGAGTGGTGGTCGGGGCCGTGTCTGCCGGACTGCCCGTGCGACGAGCCTCTGGCCGCGGCGCTCCCCGCGCCGGTCGGCTCCCAGCAGGACCTGTCCCGGCACCACGCCACCATCGCGTCCGCCACGCGATTCGCCCGGGCGGCCCAGGGCATCGCGCGCATGGGCGTGGTCGACGCGGCGCGCCCCGCCGACGTCCCGCTGGCGCTGCGGTGGTCCGGGATGTGCAACTACCGGGACCGCGACCTGCCGCGAGCGACCGCCGTCCTGCGGAGCTGGGAGGAGCGCTTCGGAGCCGTGGTGGCGTTCGTCGGGCCGGACACGCTGCTGCTCTCGGTCGCACGACCACCCCGCAGCGTCGAGGAATGTACGTCGGTCGCCGCGGAGCACTTCGCGTTCTGTCCCGATCAGGTCGACCCGCAGGTCGAGCTCCGGACCGGCCCGATCCCGCTCTCGGAGTACGCGGAGTCCATCAGCGGTGAGACCCTGTGGCGGTTCTGGTGGGACTGACGTCGGGCGTCATGCGAGCGGCCGCCGTCGTGTGTGCAGCCGTCGCTCTGCTGCTCGGCGCTCCCGCCTTCGCGGCTGCGCAGGTGGCCGGTCCGTGGGGAGCGTGTGGCCGAGGTACCGACGAACAGAAGACGGTGCAGACCTTTCCCGCCCCTGGCGGACAGCTGGCGCTGCTGTGCGGGGGACCGCGCTTCAACCCCGCGCCGACGTGGGGCTACCGCCATCTCCTCTGGAGGCACAAGTCCGACTTCGAAGGAGCCGCAGGCGGGACCCATCAGAACTGGCGCGACGTCGCCGATCTCGCGATGCGCACCATCGCTGCGGACCCGGACGCGACGTACCCTGCGCGCGGAGACCAGACCTGCCGATCCCGGGTGCTGTTCCTGAAGAATCTGCGGACCAACCAGGTGGTGCGGCAGGTCGTCTTCACCATGTACACCCAGAACGGAGCGAACAGGATCAACACCGTGTTCCCCAGTAATCGCCAGTGTGGGCCGTTGTGAGCCGAGGCGACCTGCTCGACGAGCTGGTGACGGCCCTCCGACAGGAGGGCCTCGACGCCCAGTCGGCTGAGAGCCCCGACCAGTTCCTCGTCGGCACGATCCACCGCGGAGAACTCGCCGAGCCGGCCCGTGTGCGTATCGCGCCCACCGACGGCTGGACCTACCTGGAGGAGCTCAAGGCGGGGTGGACCGGCGACGACCCGGACGAGTACGCGTTCGGCATGCTGGTGATGCTCCTCGTCGAGGCGCTGAGCACGGTCCACGACGGCGAGAACAACCTGGTGACCGAGGTCGAGCTGAGGCGCGGACACGAGGGTCGGCTCGGGCTGCACGAGACGCGCCTCGAGAGTGGCGCTCCGTTCCTTCCGCCGGGCGGTCCCTACGGGTGGACGGCGGATCGCTAGGACGCCGAGTCGGGTGTGTGGTGCGCAGGGTTCCTGTGGACGGCCTCGACGACCGGGGACGGATCGCTCCGGGGCTGCGCGCCGATCTGCTCCTGGTCGACGGCGACCCGACCACGACGATCGGCGACAGCCTGTCGATCGCGGCCGTGTGGCGAGGGGGTGTGCAGAGCGCGGCACCTCTATCGTCCCGGCCATGAGCGCGGCGGAACCTGCCCCGGACGGGACCCCCGCCCGGCGGCCTCGTCGGGAACTGGTCGAAGCGCAGATCTACGAGCAGGCGACCCGCCTGTTCGCCGAGCGCGGCTTCGCGGGCACGAGCCTGCAGGACATCGCCGACGCGATGGGCATGACCCGGCCGTCGCTCTACTACTACGTGAAGAACAAGGACGAGCTGCTCGCGCGGCTCGTCACCGAGATCACCGAGGCGCCGGCGGCGGCGACCGAGGAGATCGCCGGCCGGGAGCTCGACGCCACCACCAAGCTGCGCGAGCTCGTCGGGCTGATCGCCGGTCAGCAGGCGCGGCACGCGGCACGCTTCCAGCTGGTCATCCGCTCGGAGTCGGAACTGCCCGACGACCTCGCCGTCGCCCACCAGGCCGCGAAGCGACGGGTGCTGGACGGGTTCGCGCGGGTCGTGGACCAGGGCATCCGCAGCGGCGAGTTCCGGCCGCGCGAGGTGCGGACGACGGCGCTGGCGCTGATCGGCATGTGCAACTGGGTCGCGTGGTGGTTCCGGCCGGGCGGGGCGCAGACGCCCGAGGAGGTCGCCGAGCAGATGGCGGAGATGGCCGTCGCGATGGTGGCGCAGGCGCCCGACCGGCTGCCGGAGTCCCCGCGGCCCGACGACCCGGCGGCTGCGCTGAGCCTGCTCCGACAGGATCTGGACTATCTCGAGCGCATCATCACGACGACGCCGTCGAAAGATTGACGTTGGCGTAGACAGCTTCTACGCTTGAGGCATGGCACTGGAGCACAAGGTCCGCGGTGTCGACCACGCGGCGTTCCCGACGTTCGATCCCGCAGGGACCGTCCGCTTCTACCGCGACGTCCTCGGCTTCCCGGTGGTGCACTCGATCTGCGCCGCGGGCTGGGGTCCGGAGAACCACCCGGACTTCATCCACTTCTTCTTCGAC
This sequence comes from Actinomycetospora soli, assembly GCF_021026295.1. Lineage (GTDB taxonomy): Bacteria > Actinomycetota > Actinomycetes > Mycobacteriales > Pseudonocardiaceae > Actinomycetospora > Actinomycetospora soli. The sequence goes on along the minus strand of NZ_JAJNDA010000003.1, from coordinate 88,220 downwards.
ATCGGCAACGACGACCGGATCGCGTTCTTCTACTACTTCGGTCTCGAGCCGCAGCACACCCACGAGCGCGGGGACGCCTACGCCGGCTTCGGGCCGGAGGTGCCGGAGTTCTTCGTGCGCTCGCGCCACCTCGCCATCCACGTCGACGACGAGGCCGACCTGCTGGAGTACCGGCGCCGGCTGGACGAGTCCACGTGGCCGGTCGAGATGCAGATCCAGCACGAGACGATCGAGTCGATCTACACGCACGACCCCAACGGCTACATGGTCGAGTTCACCCGCGCGATGCGTCCCGTGACGCCGCAGGAGGACCTCGACGCGAACCTGACGATCGACGCGCTCCTCGACGTGGTGGCCGAGCCGGACCCGTCGTTCGGGAAGCTCCTCGCGCGCAAGGCGGAGCTGATCGTCGAGCGGGCGGCCGACTGGGAAGCGGCGCAGGTATGACCGCCCTGTACGTCCTCGACGTCCCCGAGAACACCACGGTGGCGAAGGTGGCCGCGGAGGCCGGCGCGACGGTCGGGAAGGTCGGGCCGTACTTCGAGATCACTTCCGACGGCTCGATCGTCATCGACCGTCGGGCGACCGGCTGCCGGCACGCGGTCTGGTACAGCTGCATCGCGGGCGTCGCCGGCGGGCGGATCGTGCAGCACGACAAGAACGCCCTGCAGGTCGACCCGGCATGAGCGCGCCCACCCGGCTCGGCGCGGGGCGGTACATCGCGGCCGACGAGCGCCCCGCGGTCACGACGACGAGCGTGCACGAGCTGGCGACGGCCGACGGCGCGTCGGTCCGCGGGGTGCTCGCGACGGTGCCGGGCGCGCGCACCGTCGTGGTCCTCATGCACCCGCGGCAGGACGTCACGCACCACCCGCTCGTGCCGCCGCTGTTGCAGGCGGGCGCGGCGGTGTGGACGCAGCACACGCGGTCGGTCAACAACGACCTGACGCTCGTGCACGAGCAGGCGCTGCTCGACGTCGCGGCCGGGCTCGCGTTCCTGCGCGATCGCGGGTTCGAGTCGGTCGTGACGCTCGGCCACTCCGGTGGCGGCACGCTCTTCGCGTTCTACGTCGAGCAGGCGGGGCTTGCGGGTCCCGAGCGGATCGCGACGACGCCGGGTGGGCGCCCGACGAAGCTCGGTGAGGCTCTCCTGCCGCCGGTGGACGCGGCGGTGTTCCTCGCACCGCACCCGGGGCAGGGGCGGCTGCTGCTCGGGTGCATCGACCCGTCGGTCGCCGACGAGACCGACCCGCTCGCGGCGGTGCCCGACCTGGACCCGTTCGACCCGCGCAACGGCTTCGCCGAGCCGCCCACGAGTTCGTCGTACTCGCCCGACTTCCTCGAGCGGTTCCGGGCCGCGCAGCGCGACCGGGTGGCGCGGATCGACGCGCGGGCCCACGCGGCGCTGGCCCGAGCGGCCGAGGCGCGCGCTGTGCACAAGCGCACGGGTGCACCCGCGGACCGTCGCCGCGCCCTGGCGCCGGAGATCATCACCGTGTTCCGGACGGACGCCGACCCGCGGTGCGTCGACCTGTCGATCGATCCGAGCGACCGGCCGTACGGGTCGCTGTTCGGCGCCCGTCCCGATCTCATCAACTACGGGCAGGTCGGGTTCTGCCGGCTGACGACGCCGGAGGCGTGGCTCTCGACCTGGTCGGGGCTGTCGTCGAACGCCGACTTCGTGCGGTGCGCGCCGGGCGTGCAGGTGCCGACGCTGTTCGTCGAGCTCACCGGCGACCAGGCGGCGTTCCCGGCGGACTCGCAACGGATGGTGGCGGCCCTGGGGGCATCCGACCTGATGCACGTTGCGGTTCGTGGGACGCACTTCGGCGGGGCGATCGCTGCGGACGAACCGACGGGCAACGAGCTCGCGGCCCGGCAGATCGTCGACTGGCTCTCGGAGCGACACGAGCTGGCTCCGCCGCAGACCTAGGTCTTTCACCTAGGTCGGCGTCGGTCCTGCTCCGTCAGACTCCGAGCGCCGAGGTCGCGCGGGGACGTCTCGAGCCCTTCGATGACGACGATCCGCTGGGGGACGACCGATGGCTGCCTGGAATCCGGCCCGACGCCGGACTGTGATGGGGCTGGGCGCATTCGCGCTGGCCGTGACGGCGACGATGGGCGCTCCGCTGTCCGCGATGGGGGAGTCGTGCACCGCTACCCCTGAGAGGGCGTCCTGCGTCGACATCCCCGGTGCGAGGAGCACGGCCATCGGTGACGGGACGAGCCCGGCCGGGGGATACGCCTACACCGGTCCGGGACTTGCGCAGTCGGCCGCCGTGGCCGGCGGCGGCACGATCGCCGGTACGAACTACCAGGGGCCGACCCTCACCCTCGTTTCGGAGTCCAGCGGTCCCGACACACAGGGCGAGGCGGTGGCGGGCCCGCTGGGGCAGGGCGCGAACGGTGAGGCCCAGCAGACGAGGGCTTCGTCCGCCTCGCCGTCCGACGGCACCGGGATTCCTCGGTCGTCGGCCACCGCGACCACGATCGGAGGTGGCCCCGCGTCGAGCGCAGCGACCGGAGATGGTCAGCCGGACGAGGCGTCGACGGCGACGTCGCGGGTCGTGAGCGCCTCCGGGGCCGCCGCGACGTCCGCCGTGCGCGGCTCGACGGCCGGGGCCACCTCGTCGGGTGACGCCGCGCTAGCGTCCGCCATGGCGGCCAACGACTCGAGGGCCACGTCCACGGCGTCGGGAGCCTCGTCGGCGGCCGCGGCGGCGGCGTCGACCGACTCGACGGCCACGTCGACGGCGAAGGGTGCGAACTCGGTGGCCGGCTCGGCGGCCTCGAAGGGCAGCACCGCGAAGGCGACGGCGGCTGGGGACAACTCGTTCGCGCGGGCGACAGCGATCGATCAGGACAGGTCCGTCGCGTGGGCGGGGAAGAACGCGACGGCGACCGCGTCGAGCGCGCAGAACGGGGCACCGGCATCGGTGTCCTGCGGGGGCGGGAACGCCTACGCGGCCAACCAGAATGGCCGGACGTTCTGCGTGAGCGGGAAGTACTACTCGTTCACCTACGCGCCGAACAAGGTGGACCTGACGCTCGACCTGCCGACCACACCACCGAAGAAGACGTCCTCGTCGACGGTGCAGAAGACGTCGAGCAGCACCGAGCAGTCCCCGAGCAAGGACTCCTCGCGCGCCAAGGAGTCGCCGTCGGTAAAGGGCTCGTCCGACAGCAAGGACTCGTCCGGCAGCAAGGACTCGTCCGGCAGCAAGGACTCGGGTGGCAGCACGGACTCGGGCGGCGGGTCGACGAAGCTGGTGACCCTGACGGAGAAGAACTGACGGTCTACAGCACGACGACGGACTGGCCCTGAACCTGCACGGCGATCGCCGGCAGGGGCCGGTCCGCCGGTCCCTGCTGCACCGCTCCGGTGGCAGCGTCGAACACCGACCCGTGGCACGGGCAGCTGAGCGTCGGGCCGCGTCCGGAGACCGCGCAGCCCTGGTGGGTGCAGACGGCGCTGTGCGCGACGACGGTCCCGGCGTTCGGTCGGGTGAGCGCGACCGGAGCGCCGTTGGGGCTGGTCACGACGACGGTGCCGCCGACCGGCACGTCGTTCAGCGAGGCCAGTGGCCCGGGCGCCGGAACGGTCGGCGTGGTCTGCGGACCGCCGCACGCGGAGATCGCCCCGAGCCCGACGAGAGACGCCCCGCCCGCGAGGCAGCCCTGCAGCAGAGGACGTCGTGCGAGCCCGGGAGTCTCGGTCGGCCCGTCCGTGTCGCTCATGATCGCACCGTAGGAGCACCCGCCCCCGTCGGCAGCCCGAGCCAGGGCAGGGCATCGGCGAACGCGGCGTGAGCGATCGGCCCACGGGTGCTTCCCCGGGTTGATGCGGACGCCGCAGCTGTCCCGCGCGCCGTCGCCTCGACGCCCAGAGCCGCAGCTCCGGACTCACGCGACGATCACTCGTGGCGCGGACAATCGTTCGCATGGGTCAACGACCAGGTGTGGCGCGGAGCGTCCGCGGGGCTCGGTGGATCGTGCTGGTGGGGCTGGTGGTGGGCGCCGCGGTCGGGTTGTTCGCCGACCTGCATCTCGACCACACCCCGGTCAGTTCGACGTCGCAGGTGCTGGTCTCCGACGGTCCGCTCGGGCTCGCCTCGTCCGACGCCGCATCGACCGAGGACCAGTACATCGCGGCGCGCATGGACACGTACGCCCAGTTGGCGACCGACGACACCGTCCTCGCGCCCGCCGCCGTCCAGCTCGGGACCACGGTCGACGCGTTGCGACAGGTGGTGCGCGTGACGCCGGTGCCCGACACGACGGTGCTGTCGATCGCCGTCCACGCTGCGACGCCGGCCGAGGCCGCGACCGCGGACGGCGTGGTCGACCGGGCGCTGACAGCGGCGATCACGTCGGCGGAGACGGTGGGGACGGGCCCGTCGCGGGTGGTCGTGAGCACGGTGTCGCCGCCGAACCTGCCCGACGCGCGCACGGTTCCACCGCTCGGCGTCGTCAGCGTGCTCGGAGCGCTGGTCGGGGGGGCTGCTGGTGCTCCTCGGCGCCGTGGTGTGGGGCTCGGGCGTCGTGCAGCGGGCGGGCCGTCGCCTCGACGCCTTCGTGTTCGACGATCAGGCGGACACCGTCCGCCCCTGATCAGAGCTCGAGGAACGCCCCGGTCTCACCCGTGCCGGCCGGTGCGCGCCAGATGGCGGCGTCGGGAACGCGGTCGAGGAAGGCTCGCGTGAGGTCGAGCCATCGCCGGGCCGGCACGTCTGTTCCCTCCTCGAGCCGGATGCAGGCGCCCGGCAGGTCCCAGTCGTCGTCGCGCAGTTGGGGCACGGCGAGGCCACGGGAGAACACCCACCGCGCGATCTTGAGTCCGCGGCGGCCGGGGCTGGTCCGCATGGTGTCCCGGACGGCGGGGTTCCGGCGGAGCGAGGGGTAGCGCGTCGCCCAGGGCCAGGTCTCGAGGGCTGCACGGAGTGCTTGATCGGCGGTGGCCGGGTCGAGTCCGGTGACGCCCTCGACGAGGCACCCGACGGCGAGGCCCTCGCCCATCTCCGTCTGCTGGCGGGCTCGCGTCGGTCCATGAGGCACGGGCTCACCATGACGTCGCGCCTGCAAGATCTCGTCGCGCCGCGCGAGGTGATCGGTGAGCGAGCACTTCGCTCCGCTGGTTGGGATCTTCGAGCCGACCGGCGGCCGGGCGCGCCTTCGTCCGGCGCCGAGGAGCCGGCTCGGTCGTCGACCACTCTGGCTCAGACCCGGCCGGGCGAGTTCGGTCCGCGCAACCGAGTCGTGATGACTCGGTTCGAGGGGCGCGGTCAGCGCTGGGGAGGCAGCTTGCGGATCACCATCGCGGCGGCGGTCTCGGCGCGCTCGCACGGGTCGGGGTCGCCGGGCTTCAGGGTGCCGAGCCCGGTCCAGTCGGCTTCGAGAGCCTGCTTCGGTCCGAGGCCGATCGTGACGGTGCAGATGTTGTTCTCCGGCGCGGTCTGCTGACGCACGGCGGGATAGCCGGCGACCTGCACCGGCTGGAAGATCGGCAGGAGTCGAGCCCGGTAGGTGTCAACGAGCAGGTCTCGATCGCGGTCGACGGACAGACTCAGGATGGCGCCGCTCTGAGTTGTCCACCTGCACTGGTTGCTGCCCATGTAGCTACGGCCCGATCCTTCGTCCCGCACTCCCAATGTTCCGAGCTCCTCTGGAGACAGTTGTCGGCACGGCGCGTCGAATGGCGTCGTCACGTCAAGCGGCCGACTGACCGTTGGTGCCCCGTAACGTGGTGAGGTCGAGATGGGAGCCTGGGGAGGCGGCGGAGAACTGGACGCGCAACCCGCGAGCGCGACCATGAAGAACAGCGGGATCGCGCTACGCCATGCGCCCACTGTTCTCCTGCTCGGCCGCCCGGTAATCGGCCAGCTCTGTCTCGAGTGCGTCGATCAGGCTTCCGATCCTCGCGAGGCCCCCGTCGATGGCTTGCAGCAATGAGCCTTGCCCGCCGGTGGCGACCGCGCCCAACACGGTGGCAGCGTCGCGACTGACCTCGTCCGCGGTTCCTGGCTCGACGCGACCGAGGCGCACGGCATCGAGGCGGACCAGTTGCAGTTCCTCGCGCGCGGCGTAGAGGTCCTCGAGCGCTCTCGGGGCGGCGGCGAGGTCGATCGAGAAGGCGTCACCGGTCGCGGCGACGGGCATCATCTGGCGGGGGACGACCTGGCCGGTGGTGAGGACGGTCGGGTCCGAGGCCTGGAGCGGACGCTCGGGCGACCACGGCGGCGGGCCCGGTGAGGGCTGCGCGGACAGCCCGGGCGGCACAGGCTCGGTCACGACCGACCACGCTAGCCGCCCGACCCCGCCGTCATGGGCGGTTTCGGAGGATCAGACGCGCGGGACGTCGTCCAGGTCGACGACGAACACGCGCGACGACCGACGCGCCAGGACCTCGCCGGCCTTCTCGATGCCCTCCCACTCGTTGCAGAGCAGGAACAGCTTCCCGTCGCCCACAGCGCACGCGAAGCACGGCATCGGTGTCTCGATACGGTGTGTGATCTTCCCGCCGTCGAGCACCCGGACGACCGCGCCGGCCGGGGCGGACGGGTCGCCGCTGTGGGCGAAGGTGTCGGCGGTCTGGGCCCAGATGGCGCCGTCGGCGTCGATGGCGATGCCGTCCGGGCCCAGCCCGTCAGCCCAGACCCGGCGGCCGGTCAACGAGCCGTCCGCGGCGATGTCGAAGGCGCTGAGCCGCCCGGCGACCGACTCGGCGACCACGAGAGTGCTGCCGTCAGGGGTCACCACCATGCCGTTGGGGAAGTGGATGTCCTCGGCGACCCGGCGCGAGGTTCCGTCCGGGGAGACGAGGTCGATCCAGCCGGGCTCGGGGAAGCCCTCGGCGGTGAACGAGCCGTCGAAGCCGTTCACGTACACCCGGCCCTGTGGGTCGACGACGACCTCGTTGCCGCCGCCGTCGCGGAGGACGTCCCCGTCGACGGTCACGGTGTCCTCGGCGGTCGTGACGCGCCGCCCGTCGGGCAGCCAGTCGAACGCCCAGCCCATCTGCTCCGGTCCCGGCGCGACGACCTCGGCCTTCCCATCGAGGTCGACCGCGATCACCTCGCCGACACCCCAGTGCGCGAACCACAGGCGGCCGTCGTGCCACCGGGCGCCTTCCACCATGGCCAGGTCGTCGAGCAGCGTCTCCATGCCGGAAAACTAACACAGTGGTCCTGAAAAACAACTATGGCGACCACGCTGCCGGCGCCTGGATGCGGTACGAGTCCTGGAGCAGCTCGGCGAGCTCCTCCCAGTCGCTGTCCTCGTCGAGAACCAGGCCGATCACGTTCGAGCCCCACGAGACCGTGAAGTAGGGCGGGCCCATGTGTCCGAACGCCGCGACCTCGTCGGGTTCGCCGCGGAAGGTGATGCGGAAGAGCCCGTCCTCGCCGCCGAACACGTGCGCGACGGTCGCCCCGCGGACCCTCCACCGGGTCCCGACCCAGGCGCGCTCCTGCGTCACGCCCTGCCACCCGCGCAGGACGGCGTCGATGCGCTCCACCATCTCCTCGGGGACGTCCGGCCGCTCACCCACGCCGACACCCTGGCACGACACCCCGACACCGTTGCGCCGGTCGCGGTGGAGGTACCGGCAGTCGGCGGATGTTCCACGGAGACCACCAACGGATAGCGTCCGATTCCATGACCGTCTCCACCGCCGTCGCAGAGCTGAACGCCGGCGAACGTCTGCGCATCTGCGGCCAGCGGTTGGCGGTGGCGGTGATCGACCGGCTCGCCGGTGTCGCCGCCGACAAGGTCGACGACCTCTCCGACCAGGTCGAGAAGATGGCGTCCGGCGGCGGCCTGAAGCTGGGCGCGATCTTCGGCGCCGGCAACGCCCTGATGGCGGGCAAGAACCCGCTCTTCGGCGCGATGAAGGGCGCGTGGGGCGCCCTCGGCGTCGGGCCGAAGATCGCGATCATCGTGGGGCTCGTGCTGCTCGGCGTCCTCAGCCCGGTCGCGCTCCTGCTCCTGCTCGTGGGCCTGCTGGTCGCCGGGATCATCTCCGCGGTGAAGCGCTAGCTAGCGGCTCGCCGCCCGCCGGTACTGCGCGCTCGCGAGCGGCGCGAACACCGCGACGACGGCCACGGCCCAGATCAGCGTGTAGAGCTGCGGGTGCTGCAGCGACCACGCCTGCGAGACGGCCGCCGCCGGGTTCGGGTCGGGGTTGCCGAAGAGCTCCCGCGCCGCCTGCGTCACCGCGGACACCGGGTTCCACTCCGCGAACACCCGCAGCGGCCCCGGCAGCGTGTCGAGCGGGACGAACGTGTTCGCCACGAACGTCAGCGGGAAGATCACGATGAACGAGGCGTTGTTGATGACCTCGGGGCTCGGGATCAGCAGGCCGAGCCACGCCATGATCCACGAGATCGCGTAGGCGAAGACGAGCAGCAGCACGAAGCCCCACAGCGCCTCGAGCGGCCCCGTGTTGATGCGCCACCCGACGAGCAGCCCCGTGATCGACATGACGATCAGCACGAGCACGTTGTTCACGACGTCGGACAGTGTGCGCCCGGTCAGCACCGCCGACGGCGCCATCGGCAGCGACCGGAACCGGTCGATGATCCCCTTCTTCACGTCCTCGGCCAGGCCCGCGCCGGTGTTGGTCGCCCCGAACACGACGGTTTGGGCGAAGATCCCCGCGATGAGGAACTCGCGGTAGGCCGCACCGCCGCCGGTCGGGTCGATCGCGCCGCCGAACACGTAGGCGAACAGCAGCACGAACATGATCGGCGAGAGCGTGGTGAAGACCAGCAGGTCGGGCACCCGCTTGATCTTGATGAGGTTCCGCTTCGCGACGACGGCGGCGTCGTTCACGACGTCGAGCGTGCTCACGTCGCGTCCTCCTCGGTGGTGGAGCCGGTCAGGGTGAGGAACACGTCGTCGAGGGTCGGGCGGCGGACCCCGGCGTCGTCGACGTCGAGGCTCTCGGACTCCAGCAGGTCGAGGGCCTGCCGCAGCGCCTTCACCCCGCCCGACACCGGCATCGTCAGGGACCGGCGGTGCTCGTCGGTGACCGGCGGGGCGACCCCGAGCGGTGTGACCAGGCGGGCGGCCTCGTCGAGGCGGGACCCGTCGCTGACCGTGAGCTCGAGGCGCTCGCCGCCGATCTGGGCCTTGAGCTGGTCGGCGGTGCCGCGCGCGATGGCGCGGCCGTGGTCGATGACCACGATGTCGTCGGCCAGGACGTCGGCCTCCTCCAGGTACTGCGTGGTGAGCAGCAGCGTGGTGCCGCCCGCGACGAGCTGCTGGATGACGCCCCACATCTCGGTGCGGCTCCGCGGGTCGAGGCCCGTGGTGGGCTCGTCGAGGAACAGCACCGGGGGAGCCGCGACCAGCGCCCCCGCGAGGTCGAGCCGCCGTCGCATGCCGCCGGAGTAGGTCCGCGCGGGCCGGTCCCCGGCGTCGGTGAGGCTGAACTGCGCCAGCAGTTCGCGTGCCCGCTCGCGGCTGCGGCGCCGCCCCAGGTGGTAGAGCCGGCCGATCATGTCGAGGTTCTCGAAGCCCGTCAGGTATTCGTCGACCGCCGCGTACTGCCCGGACAGGCCCAGGCGGCGGCGGACCTCGCGGGGCTCGGCGAGCACGTCGACCCCGTCGATCGACGCGCGCCCCGCGTCGGGCTGCAGCAGCGTGGTGAGGATGCGGACGATCGTCGTCTTCCCCGCGCCGTTCGGGCCGAGCAGCCCGAGCACGGTTCCTCGCGGCACCTGCAGGTCGACCCCGTCGAGGGCGGTGACGCCGCCGTACCGCTTGACCAGCCCGGCGACCTCGATCGCCACGTCCATGCGAGCTCCCTGATGTCCGATTCGGCGCGAGCGTAGCGACGGGGTCCGACAGCGTCGCCCGACTTGCTGCCAGGCTGCGCGCGTGACGGAGATGCTCGTCGTCCTGGTGAGCGGCTTCCTCGTGATCGCGGTGGCGGCCGTCCTCGGTCCCCGCCTCGGGATCGCGGCCCCGCTCCTGCTCGTCGTGGTCGGGGTGGGCGCGAGCTTCCTCCCGCTGTTCGCCGCCGTGGAGATCGAGCCGGAGTGGATCCTCGAGGGGGTCCTCCCGCCGCTGCTGTACTCCTCCGCGGTGTCCATGCCGGCCATGAACTTCCGCCGCGAGTTCGCGGCGATCAGCGGCCTGTCGGTGGTCCTCGTCGTGGGCAGCTCGCTCGTGCTCGGACTGTTCTTCGCGCTCGTCGTGCCCGGCCTCGGCTTCGCCTGGGGCGTCGCCCTCGGCGCGATCGTCAGCCCCACCGACGCCGTCGCCACGTCGATCGTCAGGCGCACGCCGACCTCGGCGCGGGTCGTCGCGATGCTCGAGGGCGAGAGCCTGCTCAACGACGCGACGGCGCTCGTCATCCTGCGCACGGCGATCGTCGCGACCGCGGCGGCCTTCTCCTTCTGGGGAGCCCTCGGCACGTTCGCGTACTCGGTCGCGGTCGCGGTCGTCGTCGGGGCGCTCGTCGGTCGCCTCGCCCTCCTGGCCCGTCGCCGGATCACCGACCCGACGGTCAGCACCGTCATCTCCTTCGCGGTGCCCTTCCTCGCCTCCGTGCCCGCCGAGCTGCTCGAGGCGTCCGGGCTCGTCGCGGCGGTCGTCGCGGGCCTCGTCACGGGCGTCCGGGCCCCGCGCGACCTGTCGTCGCGCAACCGCCTCTCGGACTCCCAGAACTGGCGCACGGTCGAGCTGGTCCTGGAGGGCGCGGTCTTCCTGACGATGGGCCTGCAGATCCGGTCGATCGTCGAGTCCGTCGAGCGGGACCACGCGGGGGTCGGGACCGCCGTGCTGATCGCGGTCGGGGCCCTCGTCCTGACGGTGCTCGTCCGGGCCGCCTACGTCGCCCCGCTCCTGCGCGCCCTCGCCGCCCGGGCCCGGCAGCACGTCTCGCTGCAGGGCCGTCTGACGCGGATGCAGGACCGGATGGGCACCCCCGAGGGCAAGGCGGAGCTCGCCGCCCGCAGCCGACGCCGGCTCTCGGAGAACCAGCTCGAACGGTTCGCGCTCCGCATCACCCGCGGCCTCGCGACGATCCGCTACTTCCTGCGCGAGCCGCTCGGGTGGCGCGAGGGCGCCGTCGTCGTCTGGGCCGGCATGCGGGGCGCCGTCACGGTCGCCGCGGCGCAGACGCTCCCGGAGACCGCCCCGCAGCGCTCGGTTCTCGTGCTCGTCGCGTTCACCGTCGCGACCCTCTCGCTGCTCGTCCAGGGCGGCACGACCGGTCCGCTCGTGCGCCGACTCGCCCGGCCCGTCGACCCGGCGGTGGTGCAGGCGCGCGAGGCCGACCGGGCCGAGCTCGTCGCGCTCCTGCGTCGCACCGCGGAGGCGGTCCCGGCGCCCCACGTTCCCGACGACGGGTCGGCGCCGGCCGCCGTCGCCCACCGGCTCGCCGTCCTCGCCGCCCAGCGCGACGCCCTGCTCACCGCACGGGACGACGGCACCGTCGACGCCGACGTCCTGCAGGAGGCCCTCGCGAACCTCGACGCGTCGGAGATCGCCATCGAGCTGCGGGGGCGCCTCGCGGAGTGATCCTGCGCGGTGTGCATCACAGCATGGCGCGCAAAGTTGCACGGCACGCATGAATGCGTATCGTGAAGGAGTCGCCGCGGGCAGGCCGTGGCGGCCCCTATCGCGAAGGCCGGACATCCATGACGACAGCCGCACCGCCGCGCACCAGCCGGCGCGCCGTGCTCATCCCGCTCTCGGGCCTGCTGATGGCCCTGTTCGTCGCGATCCTCAGCTCGACGATCGTGTCCAACGCCCTGCCCCGGATCATCGGCGAGCTGGGCGGCACGCAGGCGCAGTACACCTGGGTGGTCACCGCGTCGCTGCTGGCGATGACCGCGTCCACCCCGATCTGGGGCAAGCTCGCCGACCTGTTCTCGAAGAAGCTGCTGGTCCAGCTCGCGATCGGCGTCTTCATCGTCGGCTCGATGCTCGCCGGCCTGTCGACGTCGACGCCGATGCTGATCGGCTTCCGCGTCCTGCAGGGCCTGGGCATGGGTGGTCTGACCGCCCTGGCGCAGGTCGTGATCGCCGCGATCATCCCGCCGCGTGAGCGCGGCCGGTACTCCGGCTACCTCGGCGCGATCATGGCCGTGGCCACCGTCGGCGGCCCGCTCATCGGCGGCGTCATCGTCGACACCATCGGTTGGCGCTGGTGCTTCTACGTCACCGTGCCGATCGCCGTGATCGCCCTCGTCGTGCTCCAGCGGACCCTGACGGTGCCCACCGAGAAGCGCGAGGTGCACATCGACTACCTCGGCGCGCTGCTCGTCGCCGGCGGTGTCTCCGCCCTGCTGGTCTGGGTCTCGCTCGGCGGCAAGAACTTCGCCTGGATCTCGTGGGCCTCGCTGGTGTGGCTCGCCGTGGGGATCGTCGCGCTGGTGCTCGCCGTCGTCGTCGAGAACCGCGCGAAGGAGCCGGTCGTCCCGCTCCAGCTCTTCCGCAACCGGACCGTCGCCCTCGCCACCGTCGCCGCGCTGTTCGTCGGCGTCGCAATGTTCGGCTCCTCGGTGTTCCTCTCGCAGTTCTTCCAGCTCTCGCGCGGCGCCTCGGCCACCGAGGCCGGCCTGCTGACCCTGCCGATGATCGCCGGGCTCTTCCTCGCCTCGACCATCGTCGGGCAGCTCATCTCCCGCACCGGGAAGTGGAAGGGCTTCCTGGTCGGCGGCGGCATCTCGCTGGTCGTCGGCCTGCTCATGCAGGGCCTCGTCATGGGCGCGGACACCCCGTACTGGGAGCTCGCCGTCGCGATGCTGCTGGTCGGCGTCGGCGTCGGTGCGACGCAGCAGAACCTCGTGCTCGCCGTCCAGAACCAGGTCGCCCTGCGCGACATGGGCGCCGCCAGCTCGACCGTCGCGTTCTTCCGCTCGCTCGGGGGCGCCGCCGGCGTCGCCGCGCTCGGCGCCCTGCTCTCGAGCCACGTCTCCGCGGCCATCACCTCCGGGCTCACCGCCGTCGGCATCCCCGCCTCGGCCACCTCGTCGTCGAGCGGCCAGATCCCGAACGTCGCGACGCTGCCCGAGCCGATCCGCGGCATCGTCGAGAACGCCTACGGCGACTCGGTCGCCCTGATGTTCCTGGTCGCGGCCCCGCTGGCCCTCGTCGCGCTCGTCGCGATCCTGTTCCTGCGCGAGGTCCCGCTGCGCGACACGATCGACATCGAGACCACGGCGCCGGCCGCCCCGGATGAGGACGATTCCCCCTCGCTCGTCGAGGGCACCGTCCGCGACGGCGACCGTCCGGCCGCTCGCGCCGTGCTCACCCTGATCGACCGCACCGGCCGCCAGCTGGCCCGCGCCACCGCCGACGACGAGGGCCGCTACCGGCTCCCGGTCGACGACGAGGTCGCACCGCACCTGCTGATCGCGCAGTACCGCGGCACCCCGCACGTCGAGATGCTCGGCGGCACCCTCGGCCGCCAGCGACGCGACCTGCAGCTCGGCGCCGGGGCGACCGGGCGGCACGCGCTCGACGCGAGCACGGAGGTCATGTCGGCGGTGACACGATGACCACCGTGGAGCTCGGTCGTCGGGAGCGGAAGAAGCTGGCCACGCGGGCCGCGCTGAGCGAGGCCGCCGTCGCGCTGTCGCTCGAGCACGGCCTCGAGCACGTGACGATCGAGCAGATCGCCGACGCCGCCGACGTCTCGCTGCGCACCTTCTTCAACTACTTCTCCAGCAAGGAGGAGGCCGTCGTCGCGGGGGACAGCGCCCGCGGCGACGCGCTGGTGGAGCTGGTGCGCGAGCGCCCGGCCGCGGAGAGCGTGCTGACCGCGCTGCGCACGGCCGTCGTCGAGCACGTCGACGAGCTCGCCGGCGACGACCAGCTCGACGCCCTGCGGATGATGCGCCGCACGCCGTCGCTGCTGCCGCACCAGCTGGCGGCCTACGCCGCCCGCGAGCGCGAGCTCGCCGTCGTGATCGCGGAGCGGCTCGGGGAGCGCCTTCCCGACGACGGGTCGGTGGGCTTGCGGGCCGCGCTCGCGGCGGCCGTCGTCATGGCGGGCGTGCGGGTCGTGATGCAGCGCTGGACCGACGGCGGCACCCGCGACCGGGACGTCCTGCGCGCGAGCCTGGGGGAGATGTTCGACCAGCTCGCCGCGGGGCTGGGCGAGCGGTAGGGGCCGGAGCGACCTGGGAGCATCGCACCCGTGGCCCGCGTGGACTTCTTCGACGACCCCGCCGCGCCGCGGGCGACCACCCGCATCCCCGGCGCCTCGGCGGCCGTGCGCGACGAGCAGGGACGACTGCTGCTGATCCGCCGCGAGGACACCGGCACCTGGGCGCTCCCGGGCGGCATCTTCGAGCTGGACGAGACGATCGCGCAGTGCGCGGTGCGCGAGACCCGCGAGGAGACCGGCGTCGAGATCGAGGTGACCGGCCTCGTCGGGATCTACACCGACCCGCGCCACGTGACCCTCCTCGACGACGGCCGCGCGATCCAGCCCCTCGGGGTCTGCTTCCACGCCCGCCCGGTCGGGGGCGAGGCGCGGGCGGACGGGGTGGAGACGACGGCCGTGGCCTGGGTCGAGCCCGACCGGCTCGACGAGTACGCGCTGTTCTCGAACCACCGGCAGCGCATCGCCGACGCGCTGCACGGCACCGAGCCGCGGATCGCCTAGGCCGGCGTCGCTCGACGGAGCCGCTGCGGCGGGACGCCGAACCACCGCCGGCACGCCCGCGAGAGGGTGCTCTGCTCGGTGTAGCCCAGCATCGTCGCGATCTGGGGGAACGGGCGCTCGGACCAGCAGACGTACTGCTCCGCCCGGTCGCGGCGCACCCCGTCGAGCACGGCCTCGAACGTCGTCGCCTCGTCACGCAGCCGCCGCTGCAGCGTCCGCGGGTGCAGGCCGAGGTGCTGGGCGACGGTGGCGATCGTGGCCTGGCCGGTGGGCAGCAGGCGGTCGACGAGCTCGTGGACGTGCGTGTGCAGGTCCGCCCCGACCGGCACCGCGGTCGTCTCCAGGTAGCGCTCGGCGAGCCGGCGGACCTCCGGGTCGTCGCCGCGGCGCGGCCGGTCGAGCTGGGCCTGGTCGATGTCGAACCCGCACACCGCGGCGTCGAACGTGACCGGGCAGTCGAAGAAGGCGTGGTAGACGGCGGGCGGGGCGACGGCCGGGTGGGGGAGCAGCGCGCGGCGGGGACGGAAGTCGTCCCCGAGCAGGATGCGGAAGAGGTCCAGCGACACCCCGAGCGAGAGCTCGAGGACCTGGATGCGCTCGGGCACCCGGGCCGCGACGATCGTGAAGGTGTATCGCGACCGGCCCTCGTCGAGCGGCTGCAGGTCGACCTCGAAGGCCGTCGAGTAGAACTGCGTGTACCGGTTGAGCCCGACCATCGCGGCGGCCGCCGTGGGCGCGTGCCGCGCGATCATCGCGACCGCTCCCAGGATCTCGATCCCCTGGTACTGCGCGAGTCGCAACCCGAAGTCCGGGCACCGCAGCTCCCGCGAGGCGTTCTCGACGAGGTGCGCGAGCGACCGGTAGGGCAGGTAGGCCTCGCGGTCGGTGGCGAGGTCGGGGCGCAGGCCGGCCTCGCGCATCAGCGGCGCGGGGTCGGCGCCGAGCTCGGTGACGAGGGTGTCGAACCCCTGCAGCGAGGCCGAGCGGATGAGCGCGTCCATTGTCGCGAAGAGTCAAAGAGCTGTCGCTCAAAGTCAAGCCTGCAGCGCCCCCTGCTGGTTGTCTCCATCACACCACCACGTCCTCATCGAGGAGAACGAGATGCCGAAGAGCACGGGCCCGGTCGAGCTGAAGACGACGTCGGGTGCGGTCCTGCCGATCGTCGCGCTGCCGCAGCAGGCGCTGCTGGCCGTCAACGAGCACGACGTCGAGCTGATCGAGAACGCGCTGGGCGAGGGCATCCACTTCAAGCCGCTCCGGCTCGACCTGGAGCGCAACGAGTGGGTCGTCAAGGCCGTTCTCGAGCCCGGCAGGAGCCTGCCGATGCACTACCACACGGGGCCGGTCGACCTCTGGACGACGGCCGGCGCCTGGTACTACGCCGAGTACCCCGACCAGGTGCAGCGGGCCGGGGGCTACCTCTACGAGCCCGGCGGCTCGGTGCACACGTTGATCGCCTGCGACGACACCGACGAGGACACCGTGCTCTACGTGCGGGTCACCGGCTCGAACGTGAACTTCAACGAGGACGGGTCGTTCCACTCGATCCTCGACACCCTGCTGCTGCGCCACCTGGTGGACGCCCTCGCGACGACGCCGCCGAACTACATCGAGGGCGGCGAGGCCGGCTTCACCGAGGCCACGCCCGCGGGTCGGTCCTGATGCGCAGCGTCCTCATGCAGGACCGGGAGGTCCGGGTCGCCGAGGTCGACGACCCCGAGCCCGGTCCCGGGGAGGTCGTCGTCGACGTCCTCGCCTGCGGGGTGTGCGGGTCGGACCTGCACTGCGCCGCGCACGGCGCGGAGTTCAACGCCGCCACCCGCAACGCCCTCGGCGTCGAGCTGATGGACCTCTCCCGCCCGGTCAGCTTCGGCCACGAGTTCGTCGGTGCGATCTCCGAGTACGGCGCGTGCACGCAGCAGACGCTGCCGATCGGCACCCGCGTGGTGTCGATGGCGGCGCTGCTGCGGGAGACCCCCGCGTTCGTCGGCTTCTGCGGCCCCGAGATCCCCGGCGGTTACTCGGAGCGGATGCTGCTCTCGGAGCCGCTGCTCATGCCGGTGCCCGACCACGTCGACACCGCCGTCGCCGCGCTCACGGAGCCCCTGGCCGTCGCCTCCCGGGCGGTGGCGAAGGCGCAGCTCGGTCCCGACGACGTCGCGCTCGTCGTCGGCTGCGGCCCCATCGGCCTCGCGGTGCTCGCCGTGCTCAGGAGCCGGGGCGTGCACCCGATCGTCGCCGCCGACTTCTCCGCCGCCCGCCGCGAGCTGGCGGGGCGGATGGGCGCCGACGTCGTCGTGGACCCGGCGCAGAGCTCGCCCTACGCCGCGTGGGCGGAGGTCGCCGCGACCGACGACGCGGAACGGATGACCGAGCCGACCGCGGTGCTCGGGCAGCTCCCGCTGCGGCCCACCGTCGCCTTCGAGTGTGTCGGCGTGCCGGGGATGATCCAGCAGGTGATCGCCGGTGCACCCGCCGCGTCGCGGATCGTCGTCGCCGGGCTCTGCATGAACACCGACTCCTTCTCCCCGACGGAGGCGGTGCTCAAGGAGATCGACGTCCGCTTCTCGCTGATGTACTCGCCGGACCAGTTCTTCGCCGTGTTCGACGAGCTCTGCGCCGGGAAGCTGGACGTCGCGCCGATGATCACGCGGAGCGTCTCGCTGGACGAGGTGCCCGAGACGTTCGCGCGCCTGTCGTCGGGTCCGGTCGACACGAAGATCCTGGTCGACCCGTCGAAGGCGGCGCCGGCGGACGTGTCCCGGCAGGTCGACGTGACCCCGGCCGAGGTCTGACGAAGCCGGACTTCCCGGCACTGGCTCTGCACGGAGAGCCGGGTGAGCACGCCGATCGGGCTCTGCCGCCACCCGGAGGGTGTCAGGGTGCCGAGCTCGCCGTCCGGAGTCCGGCTCCGTCGAGGACGAGGTGGTCCTCGCCGTGCTCGCGCACCAGGAGGGCCTCCTCGATCTGCGCGAGCAGGGACTGCAGGCGGGCCGCCTCGTGGTCGTCGTCGGCGGGGGCGCCGAGGTGCTCGGTGAGGCTCGCGGCGTCGACGTGCAGCTGCACGGGCGGGTCGATCGGCTCGCCGTCGAGGGCGGCCAGCGCGAGCCCCGGGGACGTGTCGGCGAGGTCGGCGCGGAAGCCGAGTGCGGAGCGGAAGCGGTCGAAGCGTTCCTGTGGGTCCATGGGTCCCTCCGGGACGGCGTGGGTCGATGAGTCCCCGATGGTCCGTAGGTACCCCGGGGTACGCCACGACGACCGGGTGTGACGTGCGGCCGTGCCCCCGTGACGTCAGCGACGATGTGGCGTTCCTGTCACTGGACGCCAGCAACGACGCTTTCCTGCCACGAGGGGTGGGACCACCCGACGGGCGCGCGGCGTTCGGGCCGAGCTTCGACCGGTCCCGCCTCGACCCGCTCACGCGCGGCCTCGCCCGTCACTTCGCGACGGCGGGTCCGCGTCGCCCCGCGTTCCTCCGGCGGCTCCGGGCCCTGGCCTACGCGGAGGAGTTCACGCACCACGACGTGCTGCTCGCGCACCGCACGCCGCGCCTCGGGTGGCTGCACCCGGCCGTGCCCTTCGACGAGCTGGCGCAGCGCCTGGTCCGTGACGTCGGGTTCACCCCGCTGCAGAACGTCGCGGGCGCCCCGGCGGTCGCCGTGCCCGCCGGGTGGGACGGGACGCTGCCCGTGGGCGTGCAGCTGGCGGGTCGGCGGGGCGACGAGCCGACCCTCCTGGAGCTCGCGTTCGAGCTGGAGGCGGCCGCGCGGGGCTGGGTCAGGAGGTGCCGACGGCCTAGGCTGACCTACCCGGACGGTGGGGTCGCGGAGCTCGGGGGGAGCGACGGCGTGGTGCCTGAATGGCCGAGCATTCGTTACGCTCTGTACGTGGAGCAGCCGGATCCCGACCCCGAGCCGACGCTGGACGCGTTGGTCACGGCGGTCGCGACGACCCTGATGGGGGTCGACTCGGCGGGGCTGCACGACGCGGCCGAGGCCGTGCTGGCGATGATGGTCCGGCACCTCGGCGTCGACCAGAGCTTCGTGCGGTTCCACGACGAACGCCGCCGCGCCACCGTGCTGATCGCGGAGTGGCCGCCGCGCGAGCACGTGCCCGACCCAGACCCGCTCGGCGTCGTCCCGTTCGCGGACGCCGACCCGGTGTTCGCCGCCGCCGAGCACCTCTCGAAGATCATGATCGTCCGGCCGTCGGACGCCGTGGAGTACCAGGAGCGGGTGCGGGAGGGGGCGGGGGCGCCACCGACCTCGCTGGCCGTCGTCCCGCTGCGCGAGGCGGGGAAGACCACCGGCATCCTCGGCTTCCTCCAGTACAGCGACCGCGGCTGGACCGCCGAGGAGCTGCAGGCGCTCTCGACGATCGCGCTGCTCATCGCGCAGATGCAGGGCCGGATGGCCGCCGAGGACCGGCTGCGCCACATCGCCCACCACGACGAGCTCACCGGGCTGCCGAACCGGCGCGCGCTCATGGACCACCTCAAGGGCGTGCTCGCGGCGGCCGAGCCCGGCACCCGCGCGCTGTTGTTCCTCGACGTCGACCGGCTCAAGGCGATGAACGACTTCCTCGGCCACGAGGCGGGGGACCGGTTCATCGTCGAGATCGCCGCGCGGCTGCGCGACGCGGTCGACCCGGTCGACGTCGTCGCGCGGCTCGGGGGTGACGAACTCGTCGTGTCGGTCGACGGCCCGTGCGACGAGGACCGGGCCGTCGCCCTCGCCGAGCGCGTGCAGCGGGCGATCTCGCAGCCGATCCAGCTCGGCGGGCAGTCGCTCGGGCGCACGGTGAGCGTCGGCATCGCCGTGATGGAGCCCGCGGTCGTGTCGCTCGCGCAGTGGCTGCGCTCGGCCGACCAGGCCGTGCTGGTGGCCAAGAGCCGGGGCGGCAACAACGTCGTGGTGTTCACCGCCGAGATGGAGAAGCGCGAGCAGGTGCGCGTGGCGGTGGAGATGAACCTCCTGACGGCGATCCGCGACGGCTCGCTGACCGTGGCCTACCAGCCGATCGTCGACCTGCGCACACGCGTGCCGGTCGGCGTGGAGACCCTCGTGCGCTGGAACCACCCGACCCTCGGGCCGGTGGCCCCGGAGCTGTTCGTCGGGGTCGCGGAGGCCACCAACCTGGCCGGGGAGCTGGGGGACTGGGTGCTCGGCGAGGCGTGCCGGCAGTTTTCCGCGTGGCGCGCGGAGCTCCCGGCCGGGGCCCTGGACGGGTTCGCCGTGTCGGTGAACATCTCGCCGGTGCAGCTGATCGCGATGGACTTCGTGGCGACGGTGGCGGCGGTGCTCGACCGCAACGGCCTCGACGGCCGCCACCTCATCCTGGAGGTCACCGAGCACGCCGTGGTCAGCGACGACGTCGCGGCGCGGCGGACGCTGCACGGGCTGCGGGCCATGGGCGTCGCGATCGCGATCGACGACTTCGGGACCGGCTACAGCTCGCTCGCCCAGCTCAAGGCGTTCCCGGTGAACACGCTGAAGATCGACCGCGGCTTCGTCCAGGACCTCGGGCACAACCCCGACGACCACGCCATCGTCCGCTCGATCATCAAGCTCGCCGAGTCGTTCGGGCTCGACCTCATCGCCGAGGGCGTGGAGAGCGAGGAGGCGGCCGCGACGCTCGTCGAGCTGGGCTGCCGCGTCGCGCAGGGGTACCTGTTCTCGCGGCCGCAGCCGGCCGACGCGGTGCGCGCGGCACTGCTGCGTCGGGCGGGTGACTACTCCCGCGGGGCGACCACGTAGTCGTCGTCGACGACGTCGACGGGCTCGGGCTCGAGGTCCTCGCCGTCGTGCCAGAGGTCGCCGATGAGTTCGCGCAGGTTTCCCAGGAGCAGGCTCATCCGGTTCCCCCTACGCGCTCGGCGTACGCCCAGTTCGTTTCCCGCGTACCCGGTGTCCAGGCACGGTAATCGTCTTTCGTCCAGTGGTCTGCACCTGACCGATCCCGAGACGCACCGCGGTCTACCGTGCACGGCGTGATCCCGGTGACCTCGGACCTCGTCGTGACCGCCGCCGTCCGCCTCGACGCGGTGGTGCCCGACCGCGACGGCGTCGTCTGGGGCGAGGGCCGCGCGTCGGACGGCGGGCGGGTGCAGCTCGTGCGCCGCGCGCCCGACGGGACGGTGCGGGACCTCCTGCCCGAGGGCTCCAACGCCCGCACCGCCGTGCACGAGTACGGCGGCGGCGCCTGGTGGGTCCACGACGGCGTCGTGTTCACCGTCGACTGGTCCGACCAGCGGCTGCGCCGGGTGGCCGACGGCGCGGTGACCGTGCTGACGCCGGAGCCCTCCGCGCCGCGCGGCGACCGCTACGCCGACGGCGACGTGGCCGCCGACGGGACCTGGATGGTCTGCGTCCGCGAGCGCCACCCGACGGCGGGTGCGCCCGCGACCGAGGTCGTCAACGAGGTGGTGCGCCTGTCGGCGGTCGCACCGTCGGAGCCGGAGGTGCTGGTCAGCGGCCCGGACTTCGTCGCCGCGCCCCGGCTGTCGCGCGACGGTGGGCAGCTGGCGTGGCTGTCGTGGGACCACCCGTCGATGCCCTGGGACGACGTCGTGCTGACGGTGCGGTCGCTGTCGTCCGGGGCCGACACGGTGATCGCCGGCGGGCCGGGGGAGTCGGTCTCCGAACCGGCCTGGCACGACGACGGGTCGCTCACCTTCATCTCCGACCGCACCGGCTGGTGGAACCTCTACCGCTGGGACGGCACGCACGTCGAGCCGCTGGTGGAGCTCGAGGCGGAGATCGGCGAGCCCGGCTGGCAGCTCGGCGGATCGCGCTACGCCGTGCTCGACGACGGGTCGGTGGTGTTCGCGCGGTCCTCCGACGGGTTCGACGCGCTCGTGGTGCGCTCCCCGGACGGCGAGCTGACCGAGCTGGACACCGGCTTCAGCGCGGTCCGCTCCGTGCGCGCGGACGGCGACGGGGTGGTGTGCATCGCGGGGAGCCCGGTGGCCGAACCCGGCGTGCACCGCGTCTCGGTGGCCGGTGCCGTGACCACGCTCCGCCCGCCCCGCGACCTCGGGCTCGACCCGGCGACGATCTCGGTGCCCGAGCCGCTGACGTTCGTGTCGGTGGCGCCCGACGGCGGCGCGCGGGACGCGCACGCGCTGTACTACCCGCCGTCGGGACCGGTCTCCGGGCCGCCGCCGCTGCTCGTCGTCATCCACGGCGGCCCGACCGGCGCCGCGTCCCCGGTGCTCGCCGTCGGCCTGCAGTACTGGACGAGCCACGGGTTCGGCGTGGTCGACGTGAACTACGGCGGGTCGACCGGCTACGGGCGCGCCTACCGCGAGCAGCTGAAGGGCGCCTGGGGGCTGGTCGACGTCGCCGACTGTCTCGCGGCGGCCCGGGCGCTCGCCTCGTCGGGCCGGGTCGACCCCGCCCGCCTGGCGATCCGCGGCGGCTCGGCGGGCGGGTTCACGGTGCTGGCGGCCCTGGCGCGTCCGGACACCCCGTTCGCCGCGGGAGCCGACCACTTCGGGGTCGCCGACCTCGAGGCGCTCGCCCGGGACACGCACAAGTTCGAGTCGCGCTACCTCGACGGGCTGGTCGGCCCGTACCCGGAGGCCCGCGACGTGTACGTGGAGCGCTCACCGCTCACGCACGTCGCCGAGTTCTCGACGCCGCTGATCGTGCTCCAGGGCGAGGAGGACGCGATCGTGCCCCCGAACCAGTCGGAGATGATCGTCTCGGCGCTGCGGGACCGGGGCGTGCCCGTGGCGTACCTGCTCTTCCCCGGGGAGCAGCACGGCTTCCGCGCCGCCGAGAACATCAAGCGCGCCCTGGACGCGGAGCTGGCGTTCTACGCGCGGTTGTTCGACCTCGCCGTCGACGTCCCGCCGGTGGAGATCGAGAACCTGTAGGTCGGCCGGTCGGCGGCGCCGGCCGTTTCTGGCGCGCGCCACCCGGCCGTCGGCCATCCGCCCGGTCGTCGGCCACCCACCCAGCCTTCGGTCACCCACCCGATCAAGATCATCGGAACGTGGAGGATTCGTACGCGTGGCGTCCAGATCCTCCACGTTCCGATGATCTTGGTCCGGGTCAGGGCGTGCCGCGGAGTGCGAGCGTCCGGCGGATCTCGTTGACCACCTTCTGCGGGCGCTGCACGAGGTCCCGCCAGGCGACCTCGGCGACGACCCACCCGTCGGCGACCAGCGCCCGGGTGCGTGCTCGACGGTCGATGAAGCGCTCCGGGTCGGAGTGGAACGCCCAACCGTCGATCTCGAGGGCGAACTTCGCGCCGACGAACGCGATGTCGATGATCGCCTCGCGCCCGTCCGAGAGCGTGACTGCCAGGTTCACCGCCCACCCGGTGATGCCGGCGTCCTTGAGGAGGGCGATCACCAGGCGCTCGGCCTTCGACGCCGCACGGTCCGCGGCCTGGACCAGGAGCTCGTGGGCGGCCCGCGACCCTCGTCGGCCGAGGTGACGCGACTGCGTCGCCCGGAGCTCGTCGAGGGACACCACCTTCTGCTGGAGCACACGGTCGAGGAAGGCCTGCCCACCACGACCGAGGGCCACGGCGGCGTCGAGCACCGTCAACGCCTTCGTCGTCACCCAGAGATCCCGGTGCAGCAGCCGGTCGCCCCGCAGGTCCCGGTGCACCACCGACAGCCCCTTCGGAGCGCGGCGGGAGTCCCCCGGCGGCAGTGCGACGACGATCGGGTGCGGGTTGACCACGCCGAGGCCCAGCCACCAGGCGGCGGAAATCCCGATCAGCGCCCCGACGGGGCGGATCCACTCCGCCGCAATCCGTACCCGCACCTCGGCCGTCCAGGGCCAGGCCGTCACGAAGTAGACACCGGGTGCGCGCCGGATCCACTCGCCGCTCGCGATCTTCCTGGCGATCTGGTCGTCGCTCATCCCGCACTGCTTTGCCTGGGAGCGGGTGATGACGCCGTGACGGGACGCGATGAACTGGTCGGCCTTCACATGGGCTCGGACTGACCCGGACCGCGAACGGTTCCATCGAGTTCGGGAACAGCAGGAGACGGCGTGTCGAGCGGGTCAGCCGGAGAGGGACGCCCGGAGGTCGGCGAACAGGTCGGTGCGGGACTCCGAGCCCAGGCGCTGGCGCATGCCGCGGACGTGGTGCTCGACGGTCTTGGCCGTGATGAACAGGCGGTCGCCGATCTCGCGGTAGGTCAGGCCGTCGAGGAGCAGTTCGGCGACCTCCCGCTCCCGGTCGGAGAGCACGCCGGGCCGCGGGGACGGGGTCACGACGGCGGGTGCGTCCGGCTCCGGGGCGGCGGCCTCGGCGCTGGGCAGCACGGTGGGCCCGGCGAGCAGGCCCCGGGCGAGGTTCAGCATGGCGGCGAGGACCCGCTTGTCGCTGGTGCGCACCGCGGCCTCCTTCGCGAGGCGCGCCCCGTCGTAGGCCATGCCGGCCTCGGACAGCGAGCCCGCGACGGCCGTGACCTCGTCGGCGTCGACGTCCCCGGCCAGCACGTGCAGCCAGGTGCGGGCCGCACGGGACAGGACCACGGCGAGCGAGCCGGCCTGCGCCGCCACGTCCGCGGCGCCCTCGGCGAGGTGGGCGGCGTGGCGCTGGGCGGCGGGCGGGGAGTCGGCGGCGACGGCGGCGAGGAAGGCGCACCAGTGCCACGGCGCGGCCCAGAGCACCGGCTCGCCGAGAGCGGCGAGCAGCTCGTCGCCGGCCTGCAGGTGCGGGGCGAGCCACCCCAGCTGGCCCAGGCGTCCGGCCACGACGGCGAGCTCGCCGATCGGGAGGAGCGACCACAGGTCGACGGCGTGCCGCAGCACCGCCTCGCGCGCGCGGGACCACACGGCGAGCAGGCCGCGGGTGTCGCCGGCGCGCCGGACCAGGCCGGCCTCCAGCGCCACCGCCACCAGCTCGTCCCGCGCGTGCACCGGCTCCGGGCGGGCGTTCGCGGCGTCGAGCCCGGCACGGGCCGCGAGCAGGTCGCCGCCCGCCATGTCCGCCCACGCGCGCAGCAGCAGGTGCCGGCGGCGGTAGGGCGCGCCACCGAGGTCGGTGGCGATCGCGCGGTCGACGAGGGTCCGGGCGAGGTCGGGCTCCCCGCGGTGCAGGGCGACCAGGGCGCCGAGGGCGGCCGGGGAGTCGTCGTGCAGCACCGGGGTGGCGCAGCACTCGAGCATGGCGGCGGCCCGGGTCAGCTCGGACAGCGCCGACGCCGACCCGCCGGGCCGCACGCTCGCGCGGATCGCCTTCCCGACGAGGCCGTCGGCCCCGGTCCGGAGGGTCGGAGGCGCGGGACGGCGTAGGTCGGCGGGGGAGTCGGGGAGCTCGCGGCCGGTGCCGACGAGAGCGACGGCGGCGGCGGGGGAGGCGCCGGCCGGGGCGACGGCGGCGACCCAGGCGTGGAGCTCCGCGGCGTCGGTCAGCATCCCGCGGTGGGCGTGTACCGCGGCGAGCACGCGCGCGGCGCGGACGAGGTCGCGTTCGGGCGCGTCGGTGGCCAGCACCTCGTCGGCGCACCGGGCGGCCTCGACGAGCTCGCCGGTCAGGGCGGCCTGCTCCGCGAGGACGACGAGATCCGTGGTCATCGGGCGCTCGAGCTCGGGGGCGCTCACGCCTGCGCCGTCTTCTCACCCGCAGCCGGAGCATTGGCGGTCGAGCTCCCCGGCGTCGGCGAGGGCTGAGGCGACGGCTTGGGCTGGGGAGCAGGGTCGGGCTTCGGCTGCGGCGGCGGATCGTCCCGCTGGGTCTGTGACGGAACCGGAGCGGGGGGCGGGTTGTTCACCACCGGTGCGGGAGCTGGCGCCGGTGCCGGGGCGGCCGCGGGCGGCGGCACGACGGCGGGCGCGACGGGTGCCACGGGCTTCACCGCGGCGGGTACCGCCGGAGTCGCAGCAGCGCGGCTCTTCGAGGCGGCTACGGGCGTGGCACCGCGCGCGTGCTCACCACCGCCGAGGGTGTTCGGCGGGAGGGTGCCGGCGTCGCCGACGGCAGGGGCGGCGGCCGGTGCGGCCGGGGCAGAGGGGGCCGGCGTGGCGGCGATGCTGGCCTCGCCATTGGTGTTCTTGACCATCGGGACCGCCACCGCCACGACACCTGCGACGACCAGCACCCCGGCCGCGCCGGCGCCGATGGCGAGGCGGCGCTTGCGGGTGTCGGGCTTGCTCGGCGGCGCGAGCGGGCCGGGCCACGGCGCCGGGGCGGCGACCGCGGCGGGCGGCAGCGCGCTCGTCGGCATCGGGGTGCGGCTCGGGAGGCCGGAGCCGAGCGTGTCGGTGACCGGCTCGTCGTCGACCTGCGGGCGCAGGCGCACGGGGCGGGTCACGGGGTCGTCGCCGAAGGAACGGAGCGCCGCGGCCGGGCCGACGAACTCGGTGCGGGGGTCCGCCTCGGCGTGGGCGAGCAGGGCCGCGGCCGGACCGACGAACTCGGTGCGCGGCTCGGGACGCTCGAAGGGACCGGAGATCGGGGCACGACCCGGCGTCGGGAAGGGGCCCGACACGGCGGGGAAGGAACCGGAGACGGCCGGGAAGGCGCCGGAGGGCGGGCGGACGACGCCGGAGGCGGCCGCGGCGGCCCAGGTGGCGCCGCGGGCGACGACGGTGGTCGGGTCGGGGTCGATCGACACCGGGCGGCCGAGCTCGGCGGAGAGCAGGCGCGCGACCAGCGGGATGCGGGACGAGCCGCCGACGAGCAGGACGCCGTCGAGGTCGGCGGGGCGGACGCGAGCGGAGTCGAGGACCTCGCCGAGGACGTCGATCGTCTGGCGCAGGGCCGGCGCGATCATCTCCTCGAACTCGCCGCGGGTGACCCGGACGCGGGTGGTGACGTTCGGGAGGCGGACGTCGACGACGGCCTCGGTGTCGACCGAGAGCGCCTCCTTCGCGAGGACGCACGCGCGGCGCAGCCCGGAGACGGCGCGGACGGTGGCGGGGTCGGCCGGGTCGAGCGAGGCGACCGCGCCGCCGAGCTCGGAGCAGACGTGCCAGAACAGCGCCTCGTCGAAGTCGATGCCGCCGAGGGCCTCGATGCCCTGGCCGCGGCCGAGCACGGTCAGACCGACCGGTGCGACGGGGGAGGCGGGCACGCCGCGCACGACGGCGGCGTCGAAGGTGCCGCCGCCGAGGTCGTACACGGCGACGGTGCGCCCGACCGGCAGTCGGCCGGCGGCGGCGTGCGCGGAGGCGGCGGCCTCGGGTTCGGTGAGCAGGACGACGTCGTGCAGGCCGACCTCGGCGAGGGCCTCGGTGAAGACGCGGCGGCGGTAGGCACCCCAGCCTGCGGGGTGGGCGACGGCGAGGCGGCGGGGCGCGCACCCCTGCTGCTCGGCGACCCGGTCGGCGGTCCAGCGCACCATCTCGGCGGCCACGCCGTCGGCGGAGAAGCCCTCGCCGGCGACCACGATCGGGGTGTCGTCGCCCAGACGACGCTTGAACTCGCGGACCACGCGCTGCGGCGCGAACGGGGCGCGGGCCTCGGCCTCGCCGCCGACGAGCAGGGACCCGTCGTCGTCGACGAGGAGCACGGAGGGGACCTGGACGGCGCCGCGGTCGAGGCCGACCACGCGCACGTCGGGGGCCGGAGCCAGATGGACGGCGGCGGCGGTGAACGTGGTGCCCAGGTCGATGCCCAGGTCGTAGGCGACGGGGGTCCCGCGCCCTGCCGTTCCCGCGTGCCGCGGGTCCACCATCGTCACACCCAGCTCCATCCGCCCCGGCCGCCCGGACGGGGCGGCACCGTGTCGCTGACTCGTGCGCATCATCGACCCGATCCCGATGACCGTTACACATTCGTAGCTCGAACGAGTGACCCTGCTCCGTTCGGATGGTGGAGCTGGTTCACGTGCCGTGACCCCGGGGTGCTGACCGGGGGACCGGGCCCGGATCCCCTAGGGGGTCGGTCCGGGAACCCGGCGGGAGCCCCGATGGCCGGGCGGCCCCGGACGACGACTGTTCTCACCACGCCGCTCGGGTCGTCCGGCCCGCAGCGCTCACACTCCGACCTACAGGGGCACACACCATGGCCGTGGCCGAGAAGACGCTGCTCGAGTTCCTCATGGACCTGCTGAGCAACCACGAGGCGCTCGCCGACTTCCGCGACAACCCGGAGGCCGCCCTGCACGCCGCCGGCCTCGGCGACGTCTGCGTCGACGACATCAAGGAGCTCCTCCCGGTCGTCCTAGAGAAGGTCGACGCCGAGAAGTGCGCGCAGTACGAGGACGACTGCGACGACGACCACTGCTACGACGCCGAGCCGAAGCACCACGACGACGACCACCACTGCAAGCCGATCGACTGCGACGACGAGGGCCGCCCGGCCGCGCACTGCTCGCCGATCGAGCAGTCGATCGCGCACCTGAACTACGTGACGAACAACTACAACTTCGTCGACAACTCGCACAACACGTACAACGAGACCAACAACATCACCAAGATCTGGGCCGGCGACGACGCCGACATCCACGTCGACAACACCACGACCAACGTCGGTGAGCACGGCAGCTTCATCGGTGGCGACAACAACGCCCCGGTCGTGACCGGCGACCACAGCTTCGTGGGTGACGGCAACCAGGTCTCCGGCGACGGCTCCACCACCGCCTTCGGTGCGGGCAACGCCACGTCGCTCGACCACGTCGGCACCGGCGACGGCGGCGTCATCTCCACCGGCTCCGGCACGGTGAACAACTCGAACGCCTTCGGCGACGGCAACCAGGTGTCGGGCGCCAACGGCGAGAACACCGACTCGCACAACGACAACTCGACGCACACCGACAACTCGGACCAGGACAACTCGAGCCACGTCGACTCGTCGAACCACCAGCACGACGTGGGCAACACCGACACCGACGCCTCGACCCACGACTCGGGCAACACCAACACCGACGCGTCGACCAACCTCGACGTGCACCACAACTCGGTGGACCTCGGCCTGCTCGACCACGCTCTCTGAGTCGTCTGAGCAGGGGGCAACACCCGCCCCGGGGACGAGCGGCGCGACGGTCGGAGCGCGCCGCGTAACGTCCCCGGGGTGACGACGAGGCCGGGACACGAGACCGTGTCCCGGCCTTCGTGTGCGTTGGGAGGCTCGGTGAGCAGGGACCTGGTCGACCTGGTGAAGACCGCACGCCAGGCCGCGACCGCCTACGGGCGGCCGGACCTGGAGAAGCGGCTCTCGACGGTGGCCGCGTCGGTCGCCGACGACCGGGCGCGCGTGCTGGTGATGGGCGAGTTCAAGGCCGGCAAGACCGAGCTGGTGAACGCCCTGCTCGGCGGCCGCGCCCTGCCGACCGACGCCCACAAGGCCACGACGGTGCCGACCATCTGCGTGCGCGGCACCCAGCGCGGCGTGACCCTGGTCCGCGCCGTCGAGGGCGGGCAGGAGCAGCAGTCGATCTCCCCGGCCCAGCTCGCCGAGCACGTCACCGAGGCGGGCAACCCGGACAACGCGGCCGGCTGGTCGCACGCCGAGGCGACGCTGCCGGTCGACGTGCTCGAGGGCCTGCGGCTCGTCGACACCCCGGGCGCGGGCGGGCTGGCCTCGCCCGCGTCGGTCTCGACGATGGCCGAGCTGCCCGGAGCGGACGCGGTGCTGCTGGTCTGCGACGCGGGCCGCGAGCTGACCGCCCCCGAGCTGGCCCTGGTGCGCACGGCCGCCGCGGTGTGCCCGACGGTCGCGGTGGTGCTCACCCGCACCGATCTGCACCCGCACTGGCGCCGGATCGCCGACCTCGACCGCGGCCACCTCGACCACGCCCACGAGTCGCTGCGCCGCATCCCGATCCTGCCCACGTCGGCCGTGCTGGCCCTGCACGACGAGGCCTCCCTGCTCGCCGAGTCCGGCGTCCCGGAGGTGCGGGAGCTGCTGCGCGAGCAGGTCGTCGGCGGCCGCCACGCCCGGCGGACCCGGATGGCCACGGACGAGGTGCTCGTCGTCTGCGAGCAGCTCGCCGCCCGCTTCCGCGCCGAGCGTGACGCCCTGGCCGATCCCGACCGGGCCCGGCGCATCGACGACGAGCTCGAACGGTCCAAGGCCCGCGTGGCCGCCCTGCGCGACCGGGCCGCCCGCTGGCAGCAGACCCTCAACGACGGCACCCAGGACCTCGTCTCCGACATCGAGTACGACCTGCGCGACCGGCTGCGCACCGTCACCGCCGACGCGGAGGCGGCCCTCGACGACACCGACCCGGCCAAGACGTGGGAACAGTTCGCCCCGTGGCTGCACCAGCAGGTGTCGGCGGCGGTGGCCACCAACGTGGTGTGGGCCGAGGAGCGCACGCGGTGGCTCGCGGAGCGGGTCGCGACCCACTTCGCCGAGGACGGCGCCGGCGTCCTGCCCCCGATGGCCTCGCCGGAGGGGCAGGCGATGGCGGCCGACCCGGTCGGGATGCTGGCCGCGCCGGACCACGAGAAGTTCGGGCTCTCGCAGTCGTTGATGATCGGGATGCGCGGCTCCTACGGTGGCGTCCTGATGATCGGCATGCTCACCACCATCGCGGGGATGGCGCTGCTCAACCCGTTCTCGGTCGGCGCGGGCCTGCTGCTCGGCTCGAAGACGCTGGTCGACGAGCGCAAGCGCGCGCTGAGGCGTCGTCAGGCCGAGGCCAAGCAGGCGGTCCGACGCCACGTCGACGACGTGATCTTCCAGGCGGGCAAGAACTCCCGCGACATGCTCCGCGAGGTCCAGCGGACCCTGCGCGACCACTTCACGGGCACCGCCGAGCAGCTCGAGCGCTCCCTCAACGCGACCTCGCAGGCCGCGAAGGCGGTGGAGGCCGACGGGGCGAAGCGCCAGGCCCGGCTCGCCGACGTCGAGGCCGAGATCGAGCGGCTCGACGCCCTGGAGAAGCGGGCGCGCCGAATCCGGGAGAGCGTCGGGACGGCCCGGCTGGTCGGGGCGTGACCCGCCACGTGGACCCCCGGCCGACCGCCGGCCGGCTGACCGACCAGGCCCGGGCCGTCGTCGGGAACGCGCAGCGGCTCTACGGCGGTGGGCCCGCGGATCCGGCCACCGACTGGGCGCGGGCGGTGCTGCACGACGCGCGGGCCCGGCTCGACGAGCCGTTGCGCGTGGCGCTGGCCGGGACGCTGAAGGCCGGCAAGTCGACCCTGCTCAACGCCCTGGTGGGGGAGCGGGTGGCGGCGACCGACGCGGGCGAGTGCACGCGGCTGGTCACCTGGTACCGCGACGCGCCCTCGCCGACCGTCACGCGCGAGGACGTCGACGGGCGCCGCGGCCCCGTCCCGTTCGCGCAGGACCGGGAGGGTCTGCGGATCGACCTGCGCGGCGTCGACCCGGCGCGGGTGGGGCGGCTGCTCGTCGACTGGCCCTCCCGCGGGCTGGCCGAGACGACGCTCGTCGACACCCCCGGGCTCGACTCGATCCGCGAGACGAACTCGCGGCGCACACTCGCCTTCGTCACCCCCGACGACCGCCCCTCCGGCGCCGACGCCGTCGTCTACCTGATGCGCCACGCGCACCGCAACGACGTCGGGTTCCTCGAGGCGTTCGCCGACCTCGCCCGCGGTGGCGCGGGCGGCCTCGGCGCGGTGGGCGCGTCCGGCACCGTCGTGGTCCTCTCGCGCGCCGACGAGATCGGCGGCGGCGGACTGGACGCCATCACGACGGCGGGTCAGGTCGCCCGGGCGTACCGCGCCGACCCGGCGCTGCGGCCCCTGTGCCAGACGGTCGTCGCGGTCGACGGGCTGCTCGCCGAGACCGCGCGGACGCTGCGGCAGGCCGAGTTCACGGCGCTGCGGGCGCTGGCCCGGGCGCCCCGCGCGGAGGTCGACGCGCTGCTGCTCTCGGTCGACCGGTTCTGCGCGGCCGAGCCGCCCGCCGTCGTCGCCGAGGCCCTCGCGTCCGACCCGGACGGCGTGCGGCTCGACGCGCCCACGCGGCGCGCGCTGATGGACCGGTTCGGCGTCTACGGCATCCGCACCGCGACCACGGTGCTGCGCCGGGGCGCGCGCACCGGGCGGGGCGTGGTCGACTCGGTGTCGCTGGCCGAGGAGCTGGTCCGGCGCTCCGGGCTCGAGGAGTTGCGCGAGGTGCTCGCGTCGCGGGTGGTCGGGCGCCGCGACGTGCACAAGGCGCGGTCGGCGCTGCTCGCGGTCGAGATGGTGCTCGCGCGGGCGCCGCGTCCCGACGCCGGTGCGCTCGCCGCCGAGCTGGAGCGCGTCCTCTCCGGCGCCCACGAGTTCACCGAGCAGCGCCTGCTCGCGGCGCTGCGCCAGGG
This sequence comes from Actinomycetospora soli, assembly GCF_021026295.1. Lineage (GTDB taxonomy): Bacteria > Actinomycetota > Actinomycetes > Mycobacteriales > Pseudonocardiaceae > Actinomycetospora > Actinomycetospora soli. Next base: position 56,406 of record NZ_JAJNDA010000003.1, on the reverse strand, counting down.
GCAGGTGACGATGCCCCCGGAAACCCAGCCGGAGGCCGAGCGCCTGCTCGGCGGCGACGGTCCCGACCCGGCCGACCGGCTCGGCGGCGCCGACGACCCCCGCGCCGCGGCCCTCGAGGCGCTCGACCGGTGGCGCACCCGGGCGGAGTCGCCGCTGACCTCACGCGCCGCGGCGGAGGTCGCCCGCGCGGTCGTGCGGTCCTGCGAGGGCGTGCTGACGCACCTGTAGCGCGACCGCGCCCAGCACGAGCGCGGCGCCGACCAGCACCACCGGGTGGAACGGCTCGCCCAGGACCAGCACGCCCGCGAGGTAGGCGACCACCGGCACCGCGTACGCGTACGTGCCGACCACCGACACCGGCGCGTGCCGCAGCAGCCACGTGAACAGGGCGAACCCGCCGAGCGAGTCGACCACGAGGAGCACCGCCACGGCCGCCCACGAGGAGGCGTTCCCGACGCCGGGTGGGGCCGGGTCGAGCGCCAGGCCGGCGGTGAGGACGAGCGCGCCGCCCGTCACGAGCTGCACCGCGGTGGTCGCCCCGGGCGCGGGGAGGACCACGCTGCGGGCGGCGACGAGTGTCCCGGCGGCCCACAGGATGCTCGTCCCGAGCACCAGCAGCACCCAGGGCGTCCACCCCGGCCCGCCCGCCTCGATCACCACGATCACCGCGACCCCGCCGAGCCCGACGGCCAGGCAGGCCAGCTCCCGCGCCCCCACCCGCTCGCCGAGGGCCGCCCGCAGCACCACCAGCCACAGCGGGATCGACGGCGCGAGCAGCGCCGACGTCGATGCCGGGACGCGCACCACCGCGACCACCGCGAGGCCCTGCGCCCCGAGCAGGCACGCGCCGACCAGCGCGGCCCGGCGCAGCGCGAGCAGGGGCGCCCGCCGCAGGTCGCGGGCGTGCACCACCGCGAGGACGACACCCGCCGTCAGGAAGACCGCGCCGGACGTGGTGAGGGGCGGCAGCGACTCGACCACGACGCGCATCGCGGGGAACGACGAGCCCCAGCAGAGCCAGAGGAGGACGAGCGCGGGGACGACGCGGGTGCGGGCCATGCCGATAGGAGAAGTCCGGGGCCGGACATGAGTCCAACGACTTCGCCTCCTACCCGGCATGATGTGTGCTCATGGACGTCGCGCTGGCGCAGCTGGACGCCGTGCTGGCCCTCGCCGAGCACGGCAGCTTCACCCGGGCGGCCGCGGCGCTGGGGCGGACGCAGTCGGCGGTGAGCCGGTCGGTCGCGACCCTGGAACGGCGGCTCGGGGTGCCGGTGGCGCACCGCGGCCCGGTCGTGACGTTGACGGCGACCGGCCGGGAGGTCGCCGACCACGCCCGGGCGGTGCGGGGTCACCTCGACGCCGTGGCGGGGCTGGCGCAGCGCGGGGAGCGGGCCGACCTGCGGGTGGGCGCGGTCCACTCGGCGACCGTGCAGCTCGTGCCGGCGGTGGTGCGGCGGGTGCCGGGCCGGGTCTGGGTGGTGCAGGGTGACGACGACGAGCTGGCGGCGTGGTTCGCGGCGGGGACCGTCGACCTCGCGGTGTCGACGTGGGGCCCCGAGCACTTCGCCGGGGCGGACGCGCACCTCGAGCGGGAGGACGCGTTCCTCGCGGTGCTCCCGGCGCGGCACCCGCTGGTGGGCCGCGGCCCGGTCGGCCTCCGGGCGCTGGTCGAGGCGGGCGTGGCCGACCCGGGCGGGACGTGCGGTCCGCAGCTGGAGGACGGGTACGTCGCGCACGGGGAGTCGTGGGTGCCGGCGCACGTGGTGCGCGACGTCGGGACGGTGCTCGCGATGGCGGCCGCGGGGATCACGGTGTGCTGCCCGCGCTCGCCCTGCCGGATCCGCTGCCCGCGGGCGTCGTCGTGCTGCCGCTCGCCCCGCCGTTGGGTCGCACGGTGCACGTCCACGTCCGGTCGGTACCGGGCGCCGCGGACCTGGCCGACCTGCTCGCGTCGTGAACGGCCCCCGGGTGCCCTCGTCACGGTGATTCACGACGACAGGGCGAGCGGGGCCGGTCGACTCCCCGCGACGACCGTCGAGGCGCAGCCGACGGGGGACCGGTGCGGCGGCTCCGGCGGCGCGGGCCGAGGCACCCGTCTACGGTCGGCAGCGTGATCGTCCTGGACCTCGGCGGTGTCCTCGTGCGCTCGGACCAGGTGATGGCCGCCGTCGCGGAGCGGCTCGGGGTGTCCCGCCCGGCGCTGGAGGAGGTCTACTACGGGCCGCCGAGGCAGGCGTTCGACCTCGGCGGCTCCGACCTCGCCTACTGGACCGCGGTGGGCGATCGGCTCGGGGTGACCGTCACCCCCGACGACGCCGCCGAGCTGACCGGCATCGACGCGACCAAGTGGGCCGACCTGCCGTCGGGATCGGCCGAGTTCCTCGCCGCGCTCGCGGGTCGGCGCACCGCCGTGCTCTCCAACGCCCCGGCGCACCTCGCGCGGACGGTGCGGGACGCGGCGTGGTCGGACGGGTTCGAGACGCTCGTGTTCTCCGCCGAGGTCGGGCTGGTCAAGCCGGACCCGGCGATCTACGCGGCCGCCGACGCCGCCTACGGCACGACCCCGGGCGAGTGCGTGTTCTTCGACGACCGTCCCCCCAACGTCGAGGCCGCCCGCGCGCACGGCTGGACCGCGCACGTGTGGGACGGACCGGACGCGGCGCTCGCGACGCTCGGACTCAGGACGGCGTGAGCCGCCCGACCAGCTGCTCCGAGACCTGCCAGACCCGCGCCGCCTCGGCGTCGTCGCGCAGCGGCCGGTAGAGCTTCTGCTCGCCGGGCCCGCCGCCGACGTGCCCGGGCCCGGACGGTCCGTAGAGGTGACCGCCGACCGCGTCGGGTGACGTGGCGGCGTACAACGCCGGTAGGCCGGCGCTCTCCGGGGTCCCGATGAGACCGATCCGCGAGAGGGCGCCGATGATGCGACGACCCCGCGCCGGCTGCGAGCGGCCGAGTTCGGGTCGGGCCGCGAGGAGGCTCGTCGGCGCCACACCGGGGTGCGACAGCAGGCTGGTGATACCCCAGCCGTTCGCCCGGCTCCGCCGCTCGAGCTCGAGGCCGTAGAGCCCGAACGCGATCTTCGACTGGCGGTAGGCGGCCATGCCGTCGTAGGAACGCTCCCACTGCAGGTCGTCCCAGTGGATCGTCCCGCCGGCCGCCGCGATGCTGATCTGGTGCACCACGCGGGCGCTCCCGGCCCGCAGCAGCGGCAGCAGGCCCGCGACGAGCGCGACGTGCCCGAGGTGATTGGTGCCGAACTGCAGCTCGAAGCCGTCGGCGGTGACCTGGCGGTCGGGGGGCGTCATGACGCCGGCGTTGTTGACGAGCAGGTGGATCGGCCGGCCCTCGCGGCGCAGCGTGGCCGAGAGCGCGTCGACGGAGGCCAGCGAGGACAGGTCGAGCTCGCGCAGCCCGACGCGGGCGGACGGGACCGCGCTGCGGATCGTGGTGCGAGCTGCCTCGCCCTTGCGCGGGTTGCGGACGGGCAGCAGGACCTCGGCACCCGCGGCGGCGAGCCGCGTGGCCAGGCCGAGGCCGACGCCGTCGCTGCCGCCGGTGACGACGGCGAGGCGGCCGGTGAGGTCGGGGACGGTGATCTCCCGCATGGTGACTCCTTCTCGGTGGGCTGACACCGAGACTGGCGCCGCCCGGGATCCCGCACCACGGCGCGCTCATCCGGGGATCGGCGATCCACCCCTACGGTCGACGCGGTGGAGCTGACCCTCGACGAGTGTCAGCGGTGGCCCACGGCGCGCACTGGACGTCAGCAGGTCGCCACGCTGCACCCGTCTAGGCTCCCGAGCCGTGCGCCGCCCCGACGACCTCGACGCCGTGCGCGAGTCCTACGACCGGGCGGCCGACGCCTACGTCGAGATGGTCGAGTCGACGGGGCTGGGCGACATCCGCACGCACCCCTGGCTGCGGGCGACGGTGGACGCGTTCGCGGCCTCGGTGGCGGGGCGGGGGCCGGTCCTCGACGTCGGGTGCGGGCCCGGGCTGGTCACGGCCTACCTCGCGGAACGCGGCCTCGACGTGACCGGGGTGGACCTGTCGCCGCGGATGGTCGAGCACGCCCGCCGGTTGCACCCGCAGTGCGAGTTCGCCGTGGCGTCCGCGACGGAGCTGGAGCTCCCCGACGCGTCCCACGGCGGCCTGCTCGGGTGGTGGTCGCTGTTCAACCTGCCGCGTGACGTGCTGGCGGACGTCCTCGCCGCGTTCGCCCGGGCCCTGGTCCCGGGTGGGCAGGTGCTGATCGCGACCCACGTCGGCGACGACGACCTCGAGCGCACCGAGGCGTACGGGGTGCCGGTGCGGTGGACGACCCACCGGTGGCGGCCGGAGCAGCTCGTCGCCCTGCTCGAGCGGGCGGGGCTGCAGCTCGTCGCGGAGCTGCGGCTCCCGCCCGATCCGCCGATCGGTCCGGCCGTCGTGCTGTGCGCTGCGCGCAGGTGAGCAGAAAAGGTCGCTATAGCGACCTTTTCTGCTCACGTGCGAAGCACAGCGCGCTCCTCGCGGGCCGGCTCCCGGGTGGCGAACAGCATCAGCAGGGCACCGATCAGCGCGAGCACGGACATCGTCACGAATCCGCTGGTGAACGTCCCGGTGCTCTGCACGATCGCGCCCATGGCGACCGGCGCGATGACGCCGGAGATCGCGAAGGCGGCGTCCGCGAAGCCGGCCGCGGTGCCGGGCTGGCGGGGCTCGGCGTCGATGGAGGCGACCCACCAGATCCCGCCGGTGACGAAGCCGAAGCCCACGCCGCACGAGATCGAGATGAGGGCGACCGTGAGGGTCGGGTCGAGGAACACCGGGATCAGCGAGGCGCCGGAGCACAGCAGCGCGACACCCATGATCGTGTAGCGGCTCCGCACGCTCTGCGTGCGCTTGTAGACCCGGTCGACGAGGAAGCCCCCGACGAGGGCCCCCACGACACCCGCGGCCCACGGGGCGATCGCGAAGGCGCCCACCGCCTTGAGCGAGAGCCCGAACGAGGTGGAGAGGAACTGCGGCAGCCAGTACATGAAGCCCCAGAACATGAAGCCCCACGAGAAGTAGCCGACCGCGCAGATCCACAGGTTGCGGTTGCGGAAGATCGCGCCCCAGTCGGTGCGGCCCGGCGTCTCGTGCTCCACCTCGGCCTCGCGGCCCGCGAGGATGAGCGCGCGCTCGGCGTCGTTGACCTGCGGGGCGTCCTCCGGGGTGCTGCGCAGCAGCCCGGCCGCGACGACGATCCAGAGCAGGCCCAGCCCGCCGATCACCCAGAACATCCCGCGCCAGCCGACGGCGCCGATGAGCTGCGTGAGCAGGGGGCCGGCGATCAGCAGGCTGCCGGACACGGCGACGCCGCCGATGAGGGCGAGGGCGAAACCGCGCTCGGCGGCGGGCAGCCAGCGGCCGGCCGTGCGGGTCGCGGCGGGGAACGCCGGGGCCTCGGCCGCGCCGAGCACGATGCGGATGAGCAGCAGGCCGACGAAGCCGCCCGCGAGCGGGATCAGCGCGGTGGTCAGCGAGAACAGGGCCACCGCGGTGATGAGCACCTTGCGCGGTCCGAACCGGTCGACGAGCGGACCGGAGAGGAACGCGAAGACCGCGTAGCCGATCGAGAACACGCTCGAGACCACGCCGTACTGCGTGTCGGTGATCCCGAACTCGGCCTTGAACGGCGTCACCGCGTAGGAGATCGCACTGCGGTCGATGTAGTTGATGACGATGAGAGCGACGATCAGCGCGATCGTGACCCAGCGAAATCGGGTGGGCATCGGTCCTCACCTGTCCGGAAGGATTTGTCGTTCCGTTGGAAGGAACGAATGCCGAGTGGCGTCGACGTGAAGAATGGCGTGTCGGACGAGATCAGGTCAAGAGCGCAGGTGAGGCTCGTGACGTGGGATTGTCAATTGTTCCGCTGATAGGAACGGAGGGCGTTCGACAGATCGCGGGGAGAGGAATCGCCGCGCAGTTCCCAGACGCGGTCGGCGAGTTCCGGCGCCCCGCCGTTCATGGCGAACTTGGTGCGGTGCTCGTCGGCGGACAGGGGGCGTGCGGGCCCGCCCCGGTTGTCGCGCACCCGCTCGGTGAGCACCTCGCCCGAGCGCAGGTGCGCGGTGAGGACGGCGGGGAAGGCGCGGGGGAAGCCCGCGGTGGCCTCGTCGTCGGGAACGCACTCCACCCGCCCGGCGAGGGCGAGGCGCGCCGGGTCGGCGGCCACGGTGTCGGTGAAGTCGGCGTGCGAGACGCCGAGTCCGCCGCGGTCGCCGGTGAGGGCGGCGGCGACGGTGTACGGCCCGGAGAACGCCGCGTGATAGCCCGAGCGCGGGTGCGCCTTCTCCGCGGGCGGCTCGGCGATGGTGCGCATGACCGGCGCGGGGATGCCGAGGACGAGGCGCTCGACGTCGTCGGGGGAGACCCCGCGGTCGCGCAGGGCGAGGGCGGCGTCGATGCCGGCGTGCGTGAAGTGGTTGCAGGGGTAGGGCTTGTAGAACACGCGCAGGGTCTCCCAGCGCTCGCCGAGCCCCTCGGTGACCTCGTCGATCCGCACCCGGTCGCCGCAGAACGCCTGCAGGAAGCCGAAGCGGCCCTCGAGGACGGTCGGGGGACCGGTGAGCCCGTGGCGGGCGAGGTCGGCGGCCGCGACGCCGGCGTGCGCGGCCCAGCCGCAGTGCACCCGCTTGACGGTGCCGCCGGTCCGGTTGGCCTCGATGACGCCCGCGCCCATCGACGCGGCGATCCCGATCGTCGAGGTCAGCTGCTCGGCGTCCAGCCCCCGCAGCATCCCCGCCGCGACCGCCGCCCCGACCGCGCCGCAGATCGCGGTCGCGTGCTGGCCGTACTCGAAGAACACCGAGTTGCCGAGCTCCGCGTCGTACCCGGCCATCCCGAGCCGGCAGGTCAGCTCCACCCCGACGGCGGCCGCGTCGAGGAAGGCCGGCCCGCTCGCCCCGACCGCCTCCGCCACCGCGAACGCCGCGGGCAGCACGGCCGCCGACGGGTGCAGGACCGACGGCAGGTGGGTGTCGTCGAAGTCGAGGGAGTGCGCGAGCGTGCCGTTGACCAGGGCGGCCGACGGGGCGGGGAGCTGCGAGCCGTCGGCGAACGAGGTCGCCGCGCCCGTACCGCCCCACTCCTCGACGACCGCCGAGACGATCCGCCCCGGCTCCTCGGACCGCGCGCCCAGGCAGTTGCCGAGCAGGTCGACGGTGCGGGCGGCGAGGTCGTCGCGCAGCTCGTCGGGCAGGCCCTCGTGGGCGACCTTCGCGGCGAGGTCGGCGACCTGCTGGGCGGGGGTCCTCACGCGACCACCGCCACCGGGCGGACCGGCGACCCGGTGCCGCCGACGATGCGCAGCGGCGCCATGACGAACAGGAACTCCGTGAGGCCGGCGTCGTGGGCGTCCTCCAGGGCGAGGTGCTCGACGATGTGGATGCCGTGCTCCACGAGCAGGACCCGGTGCACCGGCAGCACGCGGTGGCCGGCCCCCGGCGGGATGCACTCGAAGGCGGTGGTGTCGCCGCCGACGGCGACCACCCCGCGCTCGGCGAGCCACCGGGCGCCGCTCTCGTCGACGCCGGGCACGCCGTCGGCCTGCCCGAGGTAGGTCGCGGCGTCGCCGAAGTGGCGGGCCCAGCCGGTGCGCACCAGGGCGACGTCGCCGGCGCCGGGCTCGGGGCCCGCGGCCGCGAGATCCTCCGCGGTCACGGCCTCGCCCGGGGCGAGCGAGTCCACGCCCCGGGCGGCCGCGACGTCGAGCAGCACGCCCCGGGTGATCATCGGCGGGATCGTCTCCGCGCCGTGCTCGCGGTGCACCCCGCCGACCTGGGCCTCCATCGCGTCGACCCCGCCGTGCAGGCAGCCCTCGTGGCTGACGTGGGAGAGGGCGTCGACGTGGGTGCCGACGTGGCCGCCGGTCACGATCATCTCGTTGGACGCGGACCCGCCGTCGGGACGGACCATGTCGCCGTGGCGGCGGATGAGCGTCATGCGGAAGCCGGGGTGGTTCGGCGAGCAGGGCATGCCGGTGAACAGCGGCTGCCCGAGCTCGACGGTGCGCACGCCGCCGGCGATCGCGTCGAGCAGGGCGCGGGTCGAGGTCGCGGTGGTCATCACGTCTCCTGGTTCTGGGCGAGCAGCGCCCGCGCCCCGGCGACCACGGCGGGGTCGACGAAGCGGCCGTCGGCGTCGAGGAAGGCGGTCTCGGTCGAGTCCTCCAGCGAGGCGAGCAGCGCACGGGCGTGGGCGAGCTCGTCGGGGGAGGGGGTGAAGGCGCGGTGCACCACCGGCACCTGGCTCGGGTGGATCACCGAGCGGCCGTGGAAGCCGCGGTTCCGCGCGGCGGCGGAGTCGGCGGCGAGGCCGGTCAGGTCGGCGACGTCGGTCCACACCGGCGCGACCGGGCTCGCGAGGCCCGCCGCCCGGCTCGCGACCACCACCCGCTGGCGCGCCCACTCCAGCGCGGTGCGGTCGCGCACGCGCAGGTCGGCCGCGAGGTCGGCCTCGCCGAGGGACAGCCCGACGACGAGCTCGTGCGCCGTCGCCAGCTCGAAGGCCCGCTCGACGCCGAGCGCGGACTCCAGCAGCAGGTGCAGCGGCGTCTCGAGCGCCTGCGCCACGTCCCGCACGACGGCGGGGTCGGTCGCCTTCGGCACGCGGACCCCGTCGACCGACAGCCCGGCGAGCGCCTCGAGATCGAGGCGCCCGACCGCGTCGCCGGGAGGGTTCATCCGGACCCAGACCGGCTTCGCGCTGCGCAGGATGCCGAGCGTCTCCCGCGCGGCCTGCTTCGCGCCCACCGGCACGGCGTCCTCGAGGTCCACGACGACGGCCTCGGCGTCGCCGGCGAGGGCCTTCGCGACGAGGTCGGGCCGGTGGCCGGGCACGTACAGCCAGCTCCGGGCGACCCCGAACCCGTTCACACCGCCCCCGCGGCGCGCAGCGCCTCGAGCCGGTCCGCGTCGACGCCGACCTCGGCGAGGACCTCCGCGGTGTGCCGGCCGAGCGGCGGGCCGGCGGTGCGGACGGCGCCCGGGGTCTCGGAGAGGCGGAACGGGACGTTCTGGAAGCGGACCGGGCCGAGCTCCTCGTCGTCGACGGTGACGACGCTGCCGAGCGCGTCGTACTGCGGGTCGGCGAGCACGTCGGCCGCGGTGTAGATCGGGGCGACGGCCGCCTCGGCCTTCTCGAACGCGGCGACGACCTCGTCGCGGTCGCGGGCCGCGATCCAGGTACCGACCGCCTCGTCGAGCTCGTCGGCGTGCTGCGCGCGCGACCAGCCCGCGGCGAACCACGGCTCGTCGATCAGCTCCGGGCGCCCGACCAGGCGCATGACCCGCTCGGCGATCGACTGCGCGCTCGTCGACACCGCGACCCAGCGCCCGTCCGCGCACCGGTAGGTGTTGCGCGGGGCGTTGTTCGAGGAGCGGTTGCCGTGGCGGGGCTGCAGCTCGCCGAGCTGGTCGTAGGCGATGAGCTGCGGGCCGAGCACGGTGAGCAGCGGCTCGATGATCGCCATGTCGACGTCCTGGCCGCGCCCGGTCTGCTCGCGGGCCCGCAGCGCCGTCATGATCGCGAAGGCCGTGGTCAGGGCGGTGACGCCGTCGGCGAGGCCGAAGGGCGGCAACGTGGGCGGGCCGTCGGGCTCGCCGGTGATCGCGGCGAACCCGCTCATGGCCTCGGCGAGCGTGCCGAAGCCGGGCCGCGACGCGTAGGGGCCGAACTGGCCGAAGCCGGTGACCCGCGCCAGGACGAGCCCGGGGTTGCGCTCGCGGAGCACGTCGGGTCCGAGCCCCCAGCGCTCGAGGGTGCCGGGGCGGAAGTTCTCGATGATCACGTCGGCGTCCGCGGCGAGCTCGCGGAACACCTCCTGCCCCTCCGGGGTGGAGAGCACGAGCGTGATCGAGCGCTTGTTGCGGCCGAGCATCTTCCACCACAGGCCGACGCCGTCCTTGGCGGCGCCGTGGGTGCGGCTCGGGTCGCCGCGCGGGTGCTCGACCTTGATCACGTCGGCGCCGTGGTCGCCGAGCAGGGTGGCGGCGAGCGGGCCGGCGAACAGGGTCGCGACGTCGAGGACCTTGAGTCCGGCGAGGGCGGTCATGCGGTCCTTTCCGGGCGCCGCGGGGCGGCGCCGAGACGGTGGGAGATGCGGTCGGCCACGGCGACGACGCGCGGGGCGATCGCGGTGACGAACTCGTCGGTGACGCGGTAGCGGGGTCCGCACACCGAGATGGCGCCGAGCACGTCGCCGGAGACCCCGAAGACCGGGGCGGCGACCGAGCCGGCGTCGGCCTGGCGCTCGCCCATCGACGCCGCGTAGCCCGCGGCGACGATCCGGTCGAGCTCGGGGCGCAGGACCTCGGGGTCGACGACGGTGCCCGGCGTGAGCGCCTCGAGGGGCTCGGCCAGCGCCTGCTCGCGCTCCTCCGCGCCGAGGAACGCGAGCATGCACTTGCCGGAGCTGCCGGCGTGCAGCGGGAACCGGCGGCCGAGCTCGACGGTCATCTTGATCTCGTGCGTGCCGACCACCTGGTCCAGGTAGACCCGGCCGTGCGGCACCGGCGTGGAGAGCGTGGCGGTCTCGCGCGTCTCGTCCCGCAGCTCGCGCAGCAGGGGGAGCGCGGCCTGGCGCAGGTCGGACTCGCGCAGTGCCCGTGCCCCGATCGCGGCAGCGGCCGGCCCGAGCCGGTACTCCCGGCTCACCGGGTCCAGCGCGACCATCCCGCGCCCGGCCAGCGAGGTCAGGATGCGGTGCACGACCGCCTTCGACAGCCCCAGCTCCCGGGCGATGTGCGAGACCCCCTGGGTCGACGGGCCGTCGACGAACAACAGCAGGACGTCCGCCACGCGGGCCGTCGCCTCGGTCCCGCCGGTCTGTTCGGGCACCTGCACCTCCAGGTCGTACCGCTGGACGAAACACAGGGTTCATCGTCGGGCGGGGCGCCGTCAAGTCAACGGCGTGCAGTTGTTGTGTCGTTGCCGTGGAGCTGCTCTCATGAGGCGGGACGCATCCGTCGAGGTGCGTTTCTCTCAACGGAACGGAGGTCGAGCATGGCGGACGTCGACCTGCTCGTCGCCGGCGCGGGCGGTGGCCTCGCCGGGGCGCTGCGGGCCGCGCAGCACGGCCGGCAGGTGGTGGTCGCCGAGGCGAACCCGCACTTCCGGCGGGGCAACAACACCGCGATGTCGACGGCGATGATCCCGGGGCCCGGCAGCCGCTTCCAGCGCGCCGCGGGCGTCGAGGACTCGCCGGAGCGCTTCCTCGCCGACGTCGCGGCGAAGACCCACGGCGAGGCCGACCCGACCGTCGCCGGGACCCTGGCGCACCTCGGGGCGGAGCTCGTCGAGTGGCTCGCCGACCACGTCGGCCTGCCGATCGAGCTCGCCGCGGTCGACTACCCGGGCCACTCCGTGCGGCGCTGCCACACGCTGCCCGGCCACCACGGCTCCACGCTGCTGCGCGGCCTCACCGAGGCGGTCGAGGCGTCGTCGTCGATCGACCTGCTCTGCCCGGCGCGGTTGACGGGGCTGTCTCCGCTGTCGAGCGAAGGTGCCCTTCGGTCGGTCAGATCGACCGAGGGTGCCCCTCGCTCGGAATGGCGGGTCACCCTGACCCGTCCCGACGGCGGGTCGGAGGAGCTGACCGCGGCGGCCGTCCTGCTCGCGACCAACGGCTACGGCGCCGCACCGGAGCTCGTCGCGCAGCACCTGCCGGAGATCGCGGACGCGGCGTACCACGGCAGCGAGTACTCGACCGGCGACGCGCTGCGTCTCGGCGGCGAGCTGGGCGCGGCTTCCGGGTTCCTCGACGCCTACCAGGGCCACGCCGGGCTCTCCGCCGCCGCGCGCACCCTGCTGACCTGGACCACCGTCATGAACGGCGCGATCGTCGTCGACGCCGACGGGCGCCGCTTCGCCGACGAGACGGTCGGCTACTCGGAGTACGCCGCGATGCTCGCGGCCCGTCCCGGCGCCCGCGGCTGGGTGGTGTTCGACGCCCGCATCGACGGCCTGACCCAGGGGTTCACCGACTACCGCGACGTCGTCGACGCCGGCGCGGTGCGGTGGGGCGCGACGACCGGTGAGCTCGCCGACCGCCTCGGCGTCGACGCCGGTGTGCTGGAGGCGGAGATCGCCGACGCCGCCGCCGTCGCGCGGGGGGAGTCGGCGGCCGACCGGGTCGGACGGCGGAGCGTCGCCGCCCCGCTCGAGGCGCCCTACGCCGCCGTCGAGATCGTCCCCGCGCTCTTCCACACCCAGGGCGGGCTCGCCGTCGACGCCGACGCCCGCGTGCTCGACGCCGCCGGGCGCCCGCTCGGCTCGCTCTACGCGTCCGGGGGCGCCGCGGTCGGGATGTCCGGCCACGGCGCCGCCGGCTACCTGGCCGGCAACGGCCTGCTCCCCGCCCTCGGCCTGGCCTACCGCGCCGCCGACCACCTCGCGTCCCTGCTGACCCACCAGGAGGTCCCCGCATGACCCACGACCTGATCCTGCGCAACGTCCGCGTCGTCCGGCCCGGCGTCGACGACGCCCCGCTCGGCGACATCGCCGTCGACGGCGGCCGCGTCGCCGCCGTCGGGCCCGACCTCGGCACCGACGCCCGCGAGGTCGTCGACGGGCATGGCCAGCTCGCGTTCCCCGGCGTGGTCGACGCCCACCAGCACTGGGGCATCTACAACCCGCTCTCCGAGGACACCGCGACCGAGAGCCGGGCGTGCGCGCAGGGCGGCGTCACCACGTCCCTGACCTACATGCGCACCGGGCAGTACTACCTGAACACCGGCGGCCCGTACGCCGAGTTCTTCCCGCGGGTGCTCGAGGCGTCCGAGGGGCGCTCGTACGTCGACTACGCCTTCCACCTCGCGCCGATGCAGGCCGGGCACATCGACGAGATCCCGGCGCTGGTCGACGAGCACGGCGTCACGTCGTTCAAGATCTTCATGTTCTACGGCAGCCACGGGCTGCACGGGCGCTCGAACGACCAGAACGACTTCCTCATGATCCCCGAGGGCGAGCGCTACGACATCGCCCACTTCGAGTTCGTCATGCGCGGCATCCAGCGCGCGCGGGAGGCCCGGCCGGACATCGCCGACGCCATCTCGCTGTCGCTGCACTGCGAGACCGCCGAGATCATGACGGCGTACACGAGGATCGTCGAGCAGGAGGGGCGGCTCTCGGGCCTCGAGGCCTACAGCGCGTCGCGGCCGCCGCACTCCGAGGGGCTCGCCGTGACGATCGCGTCGTACCTCGCGCACGAGACCGGACTGCCGACGATCAACCTGCTCCACCTGTCGTCGGGCAAGGCGCTCGAGGCCGCGATGCTCATGGCGCAGACGTTCCCGCACGTCGACTTCCGGCGGGAGGTGACGGTCGGGCACCTGCTCGCCGACATCCACACCGCCGACGGCGTGGGCGGCAAGGTCAACCCGCCGCTGCGGCCGCGCGAGGACGTCGAGGCCCTGTGGCGGCACGTGCTCGCGGGCGACGTCTCCTGGGTCGTGTCCGACCACGCGTGCTGCAAGGAGGCGACCAAGTTCGGCGACGACCACGAGGACGTCTTCGCGGCCAAGTCCGGCTTCGGCGGCACCGAGTACCTGCTGCCGGGGCTCGTGGGGGAGGGGCTCAAGCGCGGCCTGCCGCTGTCGCGGATCGCCGAGCTGACCTCGACGGCCCCGGCGCAGCGCTTCGGGCTCGGCGCCACGAAGGGTGACCTCGCGCCCGGGTTCGACGCCGACATCGCGCTCGTCGACCCCGACCGCTCGTGGGTCGTCGACCCGGCCGACTCCGAGTCCACCCAGGAGTACACGCCCTTCCGCGGGCTGGAGATCGGCGCGATCGTGACCCGTACCTTCCTGCGCGGCCGGACCGTCTACGCCGACGGCAAGGTCGTCGGCGAGCCGACCGGAACGTTCCTGAGGAGGCCCACGGCCTCGTGAGTACGGTCCGTGCCGGACACGGATCCGGACGGACGCGGGGCGCACATGACGGCGATGGAGGGCGGTGGGCGCTACAACGCCCATGCCTCGGCCCAGGCCGCGTCGGCGGAGTTCGCGCTCGACCTCCTGCGGGAGGCCGCCCGGACCGCGCCGCCCGGGCCGGAAGGGACGGTCACCGTCGTCGACTACGGCGCGTCGGAGGGCCGGAACTCGCTGGCGCCGATGGCAGCCGCGGTCGAGACCCTGCAGGGGGTGCAGGGTGCTGAGCAGTCGGTGCTGGTGGTCCACACGGACCTGCCGGACAACGACTTCTCCTCGCTCTTCCGCACCGTGGCCGAGGACCCGGACTCCTACCGGCGGCCGGGCGTGTACACGGCCGCGATCGGGCGGTCGTTCTACGAGCAGCTGCTCCCCGCCGGCACCGTCGGGCTCGGGTGGAGCTCGATCGCGGTGCACTGGCTGCGGGCGGCCCCGGGCGCCCTGGACGGGTTCTGGCCGACCGTCGCGACCGGGGAGCAGGCCGCGGTGTGGGAGCGCGCCGCGGCGTCGGACTGGGCGGCGTTCCTGACGGCGAGGGCGGCCGAGCTGCGGCCCGGGGCGCGGCTCGTCGTCGTCAGCGGTGCGGCCTCGGGGCACCCGCGGCGTTCGGGCGCGGAGCCCGTGATGGAGGAACTCGCCCGGGGCCTGGACGTCCTCGTCGGGTCCGGGGTGCTGGATGCGGCGGAGCGGGACGCGATGGTGGTCCCGGCGTGGTACCGCACGGAGGCGGAGTGGCGCGCCCCGTCCACCGCCGACCTCGGCCTGGGGCTCGAGCGGTTCGAGTCCGTGGAGCTCGGTGACCCGCTGTGGCGCCGGTACGGGGACGGCGCCGACTACGCGCGGGCGGTCGCCGCGGCGATCCGCGTGTCGTTCGGGCAACCGCTGCTGCAGGGACTGGAGCCGCAGCGCCGGGCCACCGTCTCGGCCGCCCTGTTCGACGACCACCTCACCCGTGCGATCGCGGCGACGTCCGGGCCGTGGTTCGACTGGCGGCTGGCGGTGATGTGCTTCGCTCGTGAGCACTAAAGGTCGCTATAGCGACCGTTAGTGCTCACGAGTGCGGAGCACACCAGGTCCAGCAGCCGCCCCGTCCGCGCACGGTCGTCGGCGTCCTGGAGCGTGACGACGACGCCCACGAGCAGGGTCACGACGTCGTCCGCCGCGACCCCGGGACGCAGCGATCCGTCGGCCGCACCCGCCGTCAGGAAGGTGTCGACGGCCGCGCCGACGTGCTCGCGCGTCCGCAGCGGGGCGAGGGAGCCGTCGGCGACCATCGCGCGGAACGTGTCGGCCATGCCGCGCTTGGTGAGCACGAACTCGGCGTAGCGGTCGAGCCAGGCGCGGAACGCGGTCGCGGCGTGCGGGCCGGGGTCGACGTCGCGGCACAGCCTCTCGAGCTCCGCGCGGTAGACCGCCTCGACGAGCGCCTCGCGGGTGGGGAAGTGCCGGTAGAGCGTGCCGATCCCGACGCCGGCGTCGCGGGCGATCCACTCCAGCGTCGGGTCACCTCCGGCCAGGAACGCGGCGGCGGCCGCCTCGAGCAGGCGGGCGCGGTTCCGGGCGGCATCGGCACGCGGCATATCTGGAGGCGCCTCCGTTTCAGGTGTAGCGTCCTCGGTGGAACCGGAGGCTACTCCGGATCACGACGGACGAGGGGTGGAGCCATGCGTCCCGGAGGCACCGCGGAGCTGGGGGAGCACGAGGTCGCGCGCGTCGGGTACGGCGCGATGCACCTCGGGCCCGCCGTGTCCGACGACGAGGCGGTCGCCGTCCTGCGCCGCACCCGTGAGCTGGGCGTCGACCACGTCGACACCGCCGAGTTCTACGGCGACGGCGTGGTCAACCGCCGCATCCGGGCGGCCCTCGCGCCGGGCGACGACGTGGTGGTCGTCAGCAAGGTCGGCGCGGAGCCCGCGACCGGCGAGATCCACCTGCGCCTCGCCCAGCGCCCGGAGCAGCTGCGCGCCCAGGTGGAGGCGAACCTGCGCTCACTCGGCGGGGCGTCGGCTCGACGTCGTGAACCTCCGCCGCGCCGACGCCCCGCCCGGGCTCGTCGCCGAGGGCGACCAGGTCGTGGACCTCGACGACCAGCTCGCCGCCCTGACCGCGCTGCGGGACGAGGGGCTGATCGGCGCGCTCGGGCTCTCGCACGTGTCGGCGGACCAGCTGCGCCACGCGCTCCCGGCCGGGATCGTCTGCGTGCAGAACGCGTACTCGCTGGTCGACCGGTCGTCCGAGGCCGTGCTCGACCTCTGCCGGGAGCACGACGTCGCCTGGGTCCCGTACTTCCCGCTCGGCGGCGCGTTCCCCGGGCAGACGCACGTGACGTCGCTGCCGGCCGTGCAGCAGGTGGCCGCGCGGCTCGGGGCGACCCCGTCCCAGGTCGGTCTCGCGTGGGTGCTCGCGCGGTCGCCGCGGGCGATGGTCATCCCCGGTACCCGGTCGGTCGGGCATCTGGAGGAGAACGTCGCGGCCGGGTCGGTGTCGCTGTCGGCGGAGGACCTCGCGACACTCGACGCGTGAGCCGGATCGTCCTCGTCCACGGCGCCGGCGGCGGCGCGGCCTCCTGGTCCCGCGTGCTCCCGCTGCTGCCCGACGCGGTGGCGGTCGAGCTGCCGCCCGACGCCGTGACCTGGGAGGAGTGCGTCGAGGCGGTCCCTACCGGCGAGCCCGCGGTGCTCGTCGGACAGTCGATGGGCGCCTTCGTCGTCGGCCTCGCGGCGTCCGTCGTCCCGACGGCGGGTGTGGTGCTGCTGGCGCCGATGGTCCCGGCGCCGGGGGAGACCGCCGGGGCGTGGTGGGAGGCCACCGGGCACGCGGCGGCGGCGTCGGAGGCCGCACGCGCGCAGGGACTCGACCCGGCCGCCGTCGTGCCGGGCCCCGGGTTCGACGTGGACGTGACCTTCCTGCACGACGTGGCCCCCGAGGTGCTGCCCGAGCCGACCGACCCGTCGTGGCCGTCCGCGGCGCTCTTCGACGCCCCGTACCCGCTCGAGCGGTGGCCCGACGTCCCGACCCGCGTCCTCGCCGCCCGCGACGACCGGCTCTTCCCCCCGGCGTTCGTCGCGCGGCTCGCCCGGGCACGGCTCGGCGTCGAGGCGGAGGTGGTGCCCGGCGGTCACCTGGCGGCGCTGTCGCACCCGGACGCGGTCGCCGCGGCCCTGCTCGCGTGACACGGTGGCACGCATGCCGGATGACATCGAGCGGGCCCGGGAGCTGATCGCCCGGGCGCAGCGGATCACCGTCCTCACCGGCGCGGGCGTCTCCACCGACTCCGGGATCCCCGACTTCCGGGGGCCCGAGGGAGTGTGGACGAAGAACCCGAAGGCCGAGCTGATCTGGAACATCGACAACTACCGCGACGATCCCGAGGTCCGCCGCGAGGCGTGGCGCGAGCGGCTCGACCACCCGATGTTCGCGGCGGTCCCGGGCCGGGCGCACGAGGCGCTGGTCGAGCTCGAGCGCTCGGGCCGCCTCCTCGCGCTGCTCACCCAGAACATCGACGAGCTGCACCAGAAGGCGGGGTCGTCCCCGGGCCTGGTCGCCGAGCTGCACGGGAGCAACCACGGGACGGTGTGCCTGGGCTGCGGCGCGGTCGCGCCGATGGCCGAGGCCCGCGACCGCGTGCGGGCCGGTGAGGACGACCCGCGCTGCGTGGACTGCGGCGGCATCCTCAAGGCCACCACGATCATGTTCGGCGAGATGCTCGACGTCGACGTGCTCACCCGCGCCCGCGACGCGACGCTGGCCTGCGACCTGTTCCTCGCGATCGGCACCTCGCTCGGCGTGCACCCGGCGGCCGGCCTGGTGGACGTCGCCTGCGCGGTCGGCGCCGAGGTGATCATCGTGAACGCCGAGCCGACGCCGTACGACCCGGTCGCCTCCGTGGTGCTCCGCGGCGGGATCTCCGAGGTGCTGCCCGCGATCGTGGGCTGACCGGTCCCGCGTCGGGCGCGGCCGGGGTGCGAGGGTGGCCCCCATGACGCGGATCGGGGCGGCACGACGACGGGTGGCCGAGGCGCCGTCGGTCCGGCGGCTCGTCCGCACGGTCGGGCGCTACCGCGACCGGGACGGCAACCACCACGCGGCGGCCCTGACCTTCTTCACGCTGCTCGCGCTCGTGCCGCTGCTGATGCTCGCGGTGGCGGCGACCGGGTTCGTGCTCGCCGCCGACGGTGTCGTCCTCGCCCAACTCGACGCCGCACTCGCGGTCGCGCTGCCGGCCGGCGCCTCCGGCGCGGTCGGCGGGGTGGTGCACACCGTGGTGGGCGAGCGCGGTCGGCTCGGGGTGCTCGCGCTCGCGATCGCGCTGTTCTCCGGCTGGAGCTGGATAGCCCACGTCCGCGACTCGGTGACCGCGATGCTGGGCCAGTCGCGACCGCGGGAGCGGCTGTGGCGGACGGTGCTCTCCGACGTGGTGACGCTGCTCGGTATCGGCGTCGCCATGGTGCTCTCGTTCGCCTCGGCGGCCCTGAGCGGGCGGATCGGCACTCAGGTCCTCGAGGCGCTCGGACTCGGCGGCACCCTCGGGGCGCGGGTGCTGCTCACGGCCGGGTCGCTGGTGGTCGGGCTGCTGGCGAACTGGGTGGTGGTCGGCTGGTGCCTCGCCAAGCTGCCGCGCGCCCGGCGTCCGGTGCGGGAGGTCCTGCTGCCGGCCGCCGTCGGGGCGCTCGGGCTCGCGGCCCTGCAGCAGCTCGGCGGCCTCTACCTGGCGCTGCTCACGCACTCGCCCGCGGTCGCGACCCTCGGAGCCCTCGTCGGGCTGCTCCTGTTCGTCTACACGCTGATGCGCTGGCTGCTGTTCGTCACGGTGTGGAGCGCGACGTCGGCGACGGACGCGGAGACCACGACGGCGGGTGGCCTGCGCCGTGCGGGCGGGACGTTGGCGGTCGGCGCGTCGGCGGGGCTGGTCGGGAAGGTGCTGCGCATGTGAGCACTTCTGACGGCTATCACCGTCGGAAGTACTCACGGGCCTCCGGCACCTTGCGTTCGAGCGCACTCGAAGGCATAGCGTCGAGCGCATGCCAGGGTCGATTCTCGGAACCGCCGTCCGCCGCGTCGAGGACCCGGAGCTGATCCGCGGTCGCGCCACCTACGTCGACAACATCGTCCCGCCGGGCGCGCTGCACGTCGTCTTCGTGCGGTCGCCGCTGGCGCACGCGCGGCTGGAGGGCGTGAGCGTCGACAAGGCCCGTGAGGCGCCCGGCGTCGTCGCCGTGGTGACCGCCGAGGACCTCGTCGACCTGCCCGACCACCGCCAGTTCATGGTCCTCAACGACGCCTGCGCCCGGCCGCTGCTCGCCCGCGGGAAGGTGCGGTTCGTCGGCGACATGGTGGCGGCGGTCGTCGCGACGACGACGGCCGAGGCGGTCGACGCCGCCGAGCTCGTCGAGGTCGACTACGACCCGCTCGAGCCCGTCGTCGACCCCGAGGCGGCGCTCGCCGCCGGCGCCCCGCTGCAGTTCGAGGAGCTCGGCTCCAACCTCGCCGCCGGCATGCGCGACGCCGACGGCCCCGACGACCCGGACCCGCTCGCCGACGCCGAGGTCGTGGTCCGGGCGCGCATCGTCAACCAGCGCCTCGCGGTCGCGCCGATGGAGGGCAACTCGGTCACGGCCGAGCCCGGCGACGACACGTACGACATCACGGTCCACGTCTCCACCCAGATGCCGCACGGCCTGCGCGACCAGGTCGCCACGCAGTGGGGCTGGGACCCGCAGCGGGTGCGCGTCGTCGCCCCGCACGTCGGCGGCGGCTTCGGCGGCAAGGCCGGCATGGCCCCCGAACACGCCGTGGTCATCGAGCTCGCCCGCCGGCTCGGCCGGCCGGTGACCTGGACCGAGACCCGCAGCGAGAACCTCACCGCGATGCCGCACGGCCGCGGCCAGGTGCAGTACGCCGAGCTCGGGCTGCGCCGCGACGGGACGATCGTCGGCCTCCGCGCGCGGGTCGTCGGCGACGCCGGGGCCTACGCCGGGTTCGGCGGCGCCCTCGCGCTCGGCCCGACCCGCAACATGGCCCAGGGCGTCTACCGCATCCCGGCGATCTCGTACGGCGCCGCGGCCGCGCTCACCACGACGACGCCGATGGGCGCCTTCCGCGGCGCCGGTCGCCCCGAGGCCGCGGCGATGCTGGAGCGGCTCGTCGACATGGGTGCCGCCGAGCTGGGGATGGACCCCGCCGAGCTGCGCCGCCGCAACTTCCTCGCCCCCGACCAGTTCCCCTACACGACCGTCACCGGCTCGCTCTACGACTCCGGCGACTACGCCAAGCCCCTCGACGAGGCGCTGCGCCTCGCCGGGTACGACGAGCTCCGGGCCGAGCAGGCCCGTCGTCGGGACCGCGGCGACCGGGTGGTGCTGGGCGTCGGCCTCGCGGTGTACGTCGAGGTGACGGCGGGTGGCGCCGCGCAGGAGTACGGGAAGGTCACGGTCGACGACGACGGCGGGGCCACGGTCGCCGTCGGCACCTCCGGGCACGGGCAGGGACACGCGACGTCGTTCGCGATGATCGTCTCCGACCGGCTCGGCATCCCGATGGAGCGCATCCGCTTCGTCCAGTCCGACACCGCCACCGTCCCGCACGGCGGCGGCACCGGCGGGTCGCGGTCGCTGCAGCTGGCCGGCTCCAGCGTCCTCGTCGCCGCCGACACGGTCCTCTCGCGGGCTCGCGAGGTGGTCGCCTCGGTGTTCGAGGCGGCGCCGGAGGACATCGCCGTTCTCGACGACGGGTCGGTCGGCGTGGCGGGCGTCCCCGGGCGGTCGCTGTCGTGGGCCGAGGTCGCCACGGCCGCCCACGAGCAGGGGGTGTCGCTGGCCGAGGCGCGCGACGAGTCGCAGCCCGGCGCGACCTACCCGTTCGGCGCGCACGTCAGCGTCGTCGAGGTGGACCTGGACACGGGGCGGGTCACGCCGATCCGGCACATCGCGGTCGACGACTGCGGGCGCGTGCTCAACCCGACCCTCGTCGCGGGCCAGCAGCACGGCGGGCTGGTGCAGGGCATCTCGCAGGCGCTGTGGGAGGGCTTCTCCTACGACGCCGACGGCAACCCCACGACCGGCTCGTTCGCCGCCTACCTGCTGCCGACCGCCGCGGAGCTGCCGATGTTCGAGGCCGCGTCGACCGAGACGCCCACCCCGTACAACCCGCTCGGGGCGAAGGGGATCGGCGAGGCGGCGACGATCGGGTCGACGCCGGCGGTGCAGAACGCCGTCGTGGACGCGCTCGCCCACCTCGGGGTGCGCCACGTCGACATGCCGCTCACCCCGGACCGGGTGTGGCACACCGTCCGCGACGCCGAGGCAGGCACCCTCGCCGAGCCGTGGTCGGAGCCGCCGGCCGTGTTCGCCACCCTGCCGGTGCGCGGCGGGGCCTCGGGCGACCCGGAGGCGGCGTCGGTCGACGTGTAGGTGCGCTGCGCGCAGGTGAGCACCAACGGTCGCTATAGCGACCGTTAGTGCTCACATGCGACCAGCACCTTCAGCTCGCTGAACAGCTCGGCCCGGCTCTCCGAGCCGAGGCGACGGCGGATGCGCGCGACATGGTGCTCGACCGTCTTCGTCGAGAGGAACAGGCGCCCGGCGATCTCGCGGTAGGTGAGGCCCTCCAGTACGAGTTCGGCGATGTCGCGCTCCCGGTCGGTCAACGTCGCCTCCCGCCGGGCGCGGGTGACCGCGGCGGCCCGGGAGGACCCGGCGTCGGGAAGGGGCTCGGGCGCCGTGGGGACGCGGCCGGCCTGGAGGGCGCGGGCGCAGGCGAGGAGGGTGGCCGAGTCGGTGCGGTCGGTGGTGCGGATGGCGGCCTCGCCGGCGAGGCGCGCGCCGTCCCAGGCGAGGCCGACCGCACGTAGGGCGGTCGCCGTCGCGACGACCGCCTCGGCGTCGATCTCGCCCGCCAGCACCGCGAGCCACACGCGGGCGGCGCGGGCGGGGGCGACCGCGCGGTCGTTGGTCTGCGCGGCGTCCTCGAGGGCGGCCGCGTGGTCGCCGGCGGCGGCGCGGTCGTCGGCGGTGATGGCCGCGTGCAGCCGCGCCCAGTGCCAGGAGGTCGACCACGAGGGCGGGTCGCCCAGCGACGCGAGGAGGGCGGTGGCCTCGGCGAGGTGCGGGTCGACCCACCGGCTCTCGCCGAGCCGGGCCGCGGCGATCGCGAGTTCGCCGACGGGCAGCAGGCAGTACAGGTCGACGGGGTGGCGCAGGAGGGCCTGCCGGGCGCGCGACCACAGGTCGAGCAGGCGGCGGGTGTCGCCGGCCCGGCGGGCGAGGGCGACCTCGCAGGCCACGGTGACGAGCGCGTCGCGCGGCTCCGGGGTGCCCGGCAGGTCGTCGGCGGCGGCCAGGGCGGCGCGGGCGGCGGCCTCGTCGTCGCGCAGCATCGCCGACCACGCCCGCAGGAGCAGGTGCCGACGGCGCAGGGCGGGGCCGCCGAGGTCCGCGTCGACGGCGAGGTCGAGCAGCGGGTCCGCGAGCTCCGGCTCCCCGCGGTGCAGCGCGAGCAGCGCGCCGAGGGCGGCGGGGGAGTCGGCGGCCGGGGTCCGCTCACCGGTCGCCGCGAGGGAGGTCGTCGCGCGGACCAGCAAGGACAGGGAGGTACCCGCCGTCGTGTCGCGGCCGTCGACCGAGGCGAGCAGCCCCTCGGCGGTGAGCGTGTCGGCGCCGTCGCGCAGCCCGGGCAGTGCGTCGGCCGCGGGGGCGAGCGCGCCGCGCGCCTCGTCGAGCGCGCCGGTGCCGAGCAGGCTGACCACGGCGTCCGGAGTGGCCGCGTCCTGCCGCGCGAGCCATCGGTGCACCTCCGCGGCCCGGGCGAGCAGCCCGCGCTGGGGGAGGACCGCGGCGAGCACCCGGGCACCGAGCAGGCGGTCGGCGCCGTCACCGGTGCGCAACGCGACGTCGGCGAGTCGCAGGGCGGTGTCGGAGTCGCCAGCGAGCGCGGCCCGGGTGGCTGCGGCGCCGTCGGTGGGCTCGGGAGTCACGAGGGCGTCCCGGTCGTCGGCGCGACACTGCTCGGCGCCGAGGCGACGGGCGTGTCCGCGGCCGACGGGGTGGCCGCGGGGGCCTGCGCCGCGGGGCTCGCGACGTCGGGGGAGGGCGCCGACGCGGCGGGCTCCTGTGGGGCGGGCTGCGCCGGCCGGGCGGGCTGCACCGCGGCCGGGGACGGGGCGGGCCCCACGGCCTGCGGCGCGGCGACCGGGGCCGAGCCGCCCGCGGGTCGCACGTTCTGCGCGGTCGGGGTGCGGGAGGAGCGGGTCGTCGTGGCCGGTCGGCGGGTGGTGGTCCCGGCGTCGGAGGACTGCTCCTGCTCCGTCGTCCCGTCGGCGGGTGGTGCAGCCTCGGGGGAGGACGCCGGCCCGGTCGGCGGGAGCGGGACGAGCGGCGCGGCGGCCGCCGGGGTCGGTCCGGGCGGCGGCGTGGTCGGGGCCGGCGTGGTGGTCGTGGTCGACGAGGTCCGGGCGGTCGTCAGTCCGGGGATCGGCACGAGCACGGCCGCGGCGGCCAGCACGAGGAGGACCAGGAGCACGAGCAGCGCCGTCCGGTAGCGCTGGAACACCCCCTGGGGGGCGTGCTCGCCGACCGGCGCGGCGGCGGTCGCGACCGGCGGGCGCGGCACGTCGTCGTTCGGGGTCCGGGGCCGCTCCATGAGCGCCGTCGAGCCCGACCGTGCGGGACGTGCCTCCTCGGTCGTGGCGGGCAGGGCGGAGGGGGGACCCCAGTCGCCGTCGCCGGAGGCGGGTGCCGAGGTCGCGACCGGGGTGCGCGACCGGGCGGCGGACGCCCCGAGCGCGGCGCCCGCGGCGATGGCGGCGCCGACGGCGGCGTGCCGCTCGACCGGCGCGGGTCGGTCGGACGCCCCGGTCGGGACCGGTCGCCGCTCCGCCTCGACCCGGCGCCGCTCCCGCACACCCGCCGCGGTGGCGGCGAACGGCGCGGACGCCGGCCCGGTCGCCGGGAAGGCACCCGAGGCGGGACCGGTCGTCGGGAAGGCACCCGAGGCGGGACCGGTCGTCGGGAAGGCACCCGAGGCGGGGCCGGTCGTCGGGAAGGAACCGGAGGCGGGGCCGGTGAGGGCCTCGTGCCGACGGGCCGCGGCGTGTCCGGCCGCGGCGAGGGCCGCACCCTCGGCGACGACCGTGATGGGGTCGAGCTCGGGGTGCACCGGGCGGCCGAGCTCCTCGGCGAGCAGGCGCGCGACGAGCGGGATGCGGGACGAGCCGCCGACGAGGACGACCTGGTCGGGCGTCACGCCGGCGGCCTCGAGGGTCCCGGCGAAGGCGTCGACGGTGGCCGCGACCAGCGGCGTGATGCGGGCCTCGAGGTCGGCGCGGGTGATGCGGACGGTCGTGTCCAGGGGGCCGACCGTCACCCGCAGCGGCGCCTCGGTGTCGGCCGACAGCCGCTCCTTGGCCACCCGCGCGGACCGCTGGAGGGTGGCGAGCGCGTGGCGGGAGGCGTTGTCGTCGAGGGCGGCGAGCGCCGCGTCGAACGGTTCGCCGAGCTCCTCGCGGACGTGCGCGAGGACGGCCGCGTCGACGTCGGTGCCCCCGGCGCGGACCGGGGCGCCGGAGTCGGCGAGCACCTCGGTCGTCGTCGTGCCGGGCGCGGCGGCACCGCCCTCCGTGCCGGAGGCGACCACGCCGCGCGCGCCGCGTCGGATGACGGCGGCGCGGAAGCGGCGGCCGCCGAGGTCGTACACCGCGGCGACCCGGCCGGCACGCAGCCCGCCGTAGGTGGACGCGGCGAGCACGGCCGCCCGCGACTCGGCCACGAGCGTGGCGTGTCCCAGCCCGACCCGGACCAGCGCCCGGCGCAGCGTGCGCTCGCGGTGCGAGCCCCAGCCGGCGGGGTGCGTGACGGCGAGCGCCCGCGCGGCACCGCCCTCGAGGGCGGCGACCCGCCGCACGGCGGCCAGCACGATCTCCGCGGCCACGTCGTCCGCGCGCCACGGCTCGTCGCCGACGATCAGGGGGACGTCGTCGCCGAGGCGCGCCGTGACGTCGCGGACGGCGCGGTCGGGCTCGAGGGCGGCGCGCCGCTCGGCGTCCGCCCCGGTCCGCACGACCCCGTCGCTGCCGCGGTGGGCGGTGGCGGGCATGCTCGGGGACCCGTCGGTCCCGAGTCCGACGGCGTCCGCGCGGGCCTCGCCGTCACGCAGGACCGCCGCGACGACCGTCGTCCCGCCCAGGTCGACCCCCAGGTCGTAACCCACCGTATTCCCCCATCACTCGGTCGACCGCACACCGGCGCTCCCCCGTCAAGCGCAACATACTGCGCCAATCGGAGGAAGAAGAGTCACAGTTGAGGGTCGCCACCCGAGTGGGCGTCGAGAGTCGGGTGAACGGTGGGGCTGGTGGGGTGAACGGGACCCGGGGGTCGCGATCCCCGGGGGGTGGTCGGATCCCCCTCCTCCCCGGATCGGGTTCGCGGGGGGAACACCGATGTCGAGGCGGCTCGGGATTTCTAACGTTGCTCCCAACGCCGGATCAGACAGGTCCGGAAGGAGCACATGGAGACGACGATGCCGGCGACCGAGGCCAAGACCCTG
This sequence comes from Actinomycetospora soli, assembly GCF_021026295.1. Lineage (GTDB taxonomy): Bacteria > Actinomycetota > Actinomycetes > Mycobacteriales > Pseudonocardiaceae > Actinomycetospora > Actinomycetospora soli. Next base: position 30,906 of record NZ_JAJNDA010000003.1, on the reverse strand, counting down.
CTGCAGTTCCTGCTCGACCTGCTGCGCGACCCGCAGACCCAGGCGGAGTTCGACGCCAACCCCCAGGCCACCCTCGCGGCGGCCGGCCTGGACGGGATGTGCTTCGCCGACGTGCGGGACGCCCTGCCGCTCGTCATGGACCACGCGCCGGCCGCCGTCGCCGCCCGCTACGACGACGACGTCCGCGCCGCCTCCGCCTCGGCCGTCGCGGTCGTCGGCGAGGAGCACCACCACCACGGTGGCGGCGAGCACCACTGGATCCCCGGCCCCGTCCTCCCGCCGCACTCGCCGGAGATCGAGAAGGTCATCCAGCAGCTCCAGTACGTGACGAACAACTACGCGTACGACTCGCACGACACGAACTTCGAGACCAACCTCGAGCAGAACATCCGCGCCAACGGCGACGTGACCACCACGCTCGACATCAGCCCGACGATCGCCTCCGGCGACGGCGCGGTGGCCGCGGGCGAGGACATCACCGCCCCGGTCGCGACCGGCGACGGCTCGCAGGCCGGCGAGGGCAACATGATGAACGGCGACGGCACCGCGGCCTTCGGTGAGGGCGACGCCGCGAGCGTCGGCGGCTCGATCGCCGCGAACAACGGCTCGGCCGTCTCGCTGAACGACACCGCGGCCGGCGAGAACACCGACGAATCGGCCACCAATTTCGGTTCCGGTGCCGCCTCCTCGCAGGGCGACGCCACGCCGGACAACTCGGAGACCGAGACGATCACGGTCACCGACGAGTCGGACAACTCCGTCACCGACAGCGGCAACGAGACCAGCACGGAGACCACCACGGAGACCGACAACTCGATCTCCGACTCTGTGTTCTCCGACGGCGGCCCCGTCACCGCCGACGACCTCGCCGACGCCGTGGACGACGGCGTCGACGACTGACGGATCGGGCGCCCCGTCCGGGGCGCCCGCGCCGAGCACGACGTCCCGGGGGCTGCCCCCCGCACCTCGCCCCCGGGACGGGTCGTGGCGACCGCGCCCGCCGCGACCCGACCCGAACAGCCGGGACCCCTCCACGTCAGGGGTCCCGGCTGTTCTCGTGTCCGGCCCCGACGAGCCGTCCCGCTGTCCACCGTCCGGGCGTCCGCGTCGCCCCGGTGTGGCCGGGCGCGCGCGTTAGGGTCGTCCGAACGGCCCAACGGACTGGTCCGAGGAGGGCCACGTCCGGGAGCGGAGACCGACGCGGGGGGACGACGTGGAGGGGCAGGACGCGGGGGAACCGGGACCGGAGACGGGCCCGGACCGGGACGAGGCGCGGGCGGTGACGGCACTCGCCGTCCGGGCCGCCACGGCCTACGGCCGCCCCGACCTCGCGGCCGACCTCGCCGCCGCGGCCGACCGTCTCGCGGACCCCGGGGCGCGGGTCCTCGTCGTCGGGGACTTCAAGCAGGGCAAGAGCGCGCTGGTCTCGGCGCTCGCGGGCACCTCGGTCTGCCCGGTGCACGACGACGTCACCACCCGGCTCCCCACCGTCGTGCGCCACGGCCCGGCGCCGTCCGCGGTGCTGGTGGCGGGTGACGGTCCGGACGGCCCCGACGGGCGTGACGGTCCGGACGGTCCGGACGAGGCCCCGGTCCGACGGCGGGTCTCCGCCGCCGAGCTGACCGCCGCCGTCTCCGGGCGCGACACCGCCGGCCCGGCCTGGTCGCACGCCGAGGTCGAGCTGCCGGACGGGCTCGTCGGCGACGGGCTCGTCCTGGTCGACACCCCCGGCGAGGGCGGGCCCCGCTCCGCCCGCGGGCTCGCCGTCCGGGCGGGCTTCCCGGCCGCGCACGCGGTCGTCGTCGTGACCGACGCGTCGAGGGAGCTCACGGCCCCGGAGCTGGCCCTGCTGCGCGCGGCCGACCGGCAGTGCGCCGTCGTCGTCCTCGCGCTCACCAAGGTCGACCTGCACCCGCGCTGGCGGGAGGTCCGGGACCTCGACCTGCGCCACCTGCGGGCGCACGACCTGCGGCGGGTGCCGGTGGTCCCGGTGTCGGCGACGCTCGCGGCCCACGCCCGCCGGGTCGGCGACGACGAGCTGCTCGCCGAGTCCGGCGTGCCGGCGCTGGCCGACCTGCTGCGCGGCGAGGTCGCGGACCCGGCGGGAGCGCGACACACCGTCGCGGTGCTCGACCAGGTCGCCGAGGCCGTCACCGAGTTCGGCGCGGCCCTCGAGGCGGAGCGGATCGGGCTCTCCGACCCGGAGGCCGCGGCCGAGATGACCCGGGAGCTGTCCGCCGCCCGCGACCGCGCCGCCGAGCTCAAGGAGCGCAGCGCCCGCTGGCAGCAGACGCTCGCCGACGGGGTCGCGGACCTGGTCTCCGACATCGACTGGGACCTGCGCGACCGCATCCGGCACGTGGTGCGCGCCGGGGAGGAGGCGCTCGACGCGGCCGACCCGGCGTCGACGTGGGACACCTTCGCGCCGTGGTTCACCGAGGAGATCTCGGAAGGGGTCACGACGACGTTCATCTGGGCCGGGGAGCGCACCTGGCGGCTCGCCGAGCGGGTGGCCGACCACTTCGCGATCTCCGGCGGCTCGGTGCGCTCGCAGCTGCCCGGGGCGGAGCCCGCCGCGGTCGTGGCGCCGACCCCGCCCGAGTCGCCGCTGGAGCAGACGATGCCCGGCGGGATGGTCGTGCGGGCGGAACTGCCCGACGTCCCGGGGATCGAGGTCCCCGACCTGGAGCGGATCGGCTGGGCCAACGGCTTCGTCGTCGGGATGCGGGGGTCGTACGGCGGGGTGCTGATGGTCGGGATGGTGACGACGCTGTCGGGTCTCGCGCTGATCAACCCGTTCTCCGTCGGGGCCGGGGTCCTGCTCGGGTCGAAGACGATCCGGGACGAGCGGAAACGGGCGCTGCAGCGGCGCCGGGCCGAGGCCAAGCAGGCGGTGCGCCGCCACGGGGACGAGGTCCTGCACCTGGCGAGCAAGCGGTCGCGCGACCTGCTGCGCGACGTCCAGCGCACCCTGCGCGACCACTTCACCGCGCAGGCCGAGTCCCTCGCCCGGTCGGTGGCGGAGGCCGTGACCGCCGCCGCGGCCGCGCAGGAGGTCGAGAGCGGACGTCGGGACCGGCGGCTGCGCGACGTCACGGCCGAGCTGGCGCGCGTGGAGCTGCTCGCCGGGCGCGTGGCGACGTGTCGGGCCGGGTTCGCGGTCGCCCTCCCGCGCGAGGGGAACCCTCGCGCCACGAGAGCGCTCGAATCCTCCCCTCACGACCGGCAGCTCACGTCCGGAGGTGTCCGGTGAGCCGCCTGCTCGACGAGACGCGCGGCGTCCTCGACCACGCCGTCACGGTCTTCGCCGGCGACCCGCACGCGGTCGGCGCCCTCACCGCGCAGCGCGCCCGGCTCGGCGGCCCGCTGCGGGTCGCGCTCGCCGGGTCGATCAAGACGGGCAAGTCGACGCTGTTGAACGCCCTGGTCGGCGAGCAGATCGCGCCGACCGGGGTGGGGGAGTGCACCCGCGTCACGACCCACTACGCCGACGGACCCAGCCCCCGCATCGGGGTGACCTACCGGGGCGCGCGCCGCGACGACGACCCGGTCGAGCTGCCCGCTCTGCACCGCCGCGGCTCGCTCGTGATCGAGACCGAGCGGCTCGACCTCGCCCGGGTCGCCGCCCTGCACGTGGACTGGCCGACCCAGCACCTGCGCGACGTCACGCTCATCGACACGCCCGGCGTCGACTCCCCCGCGACCCGCAGCGTCTGGGGCGAGTTCTCCGAGGACGTCGTGGACTGCGTCGTCCACCTCGTCCGCCACCTGCACGAACCCGACGTCGCGTTCCTGGAGTCCTACGGCGACCGTGTGGCCGAGAACGTCGGCGCCGCGGGCACGCTGGTGGTGCTCTCCCGCGCCGACGAGGTCGGTGGCGGGCGCATCGACGCGGTGATGGCCGCCCAGCAGGTCGCCCGCCGCTACCGGACCGACCCGGCGCTGCGCCCGTGGTGTGCCACGACGACGACGGTCGCGGGCCTCGTCGCGGAGACCGCCCGCACCCTGCGCGGGGTGGAGTTCACGGCGCTGCGCGCGCTCGCCCGCCTCGACCGCGCCGAGCTCGACGCGCAACTGCTCACCGCCGACCGGTTCGTGCAGGCCTCCGGTGTCCTGCCGTCGGGGACCCGGCTCGCGCTGCTGGACCGCTTCGGGCTGTTCGGCGTCCGGCTCGCCACCTCCCTGCTGCGCCGCGGGGTCGACGACTCGGCCGCCCTCGCCACCGAGCTCGGGCGCCGCAGCGGTCTCGACGAGCTGCGCGACATCCTCGCGGCCCGGTTCCTCGCCCGGCGCGACGTCTTCCAGGCCCGCTCGGCCCTGCTCGCCGTCGAGCGCTTCCTCGCCCGGGCCCGCAGCGGCGTCCCGACGACCGGTGTGGTCGACCCGCGGCCCTCCCCGGTCCCGCGGGCGGGGGTGCCGCGGCCCGTCGCGCCGGCGGCTCTGGCCGCGCTCGCCGAGCACGTGGAGCGGGTGCGCTCGGGCGCCCACGAGATCGTCGAGCTCGACGTGCTGACCCGCCTGCGGCGCCGGCCGCTCGACGTGCCCGGCCGCGCCGGCACCGCGCTCACCGAGGAGGCCGAGCGGCTGCTGGGCGACCAGGGCCCGGCGCCGACCGCCCGCCTCGGGGTCGCCGACGACACCGGGGCCGGCGACCTGCGGGCCGTGGCCCTCGCCGCACTGGGCCGGTGGCGCGGGCACGCCGAGAACCCGTTCGCCGACCCGGACACCGCGGAGACCGCGCAGGTGGTGGTGCGCTCGCTCGAGGGGGTGCTCTCCTAACTGCCGCGCCCGGTGGCGGTGGGCTGAACCGCTGCCGCCGGCACCGGTCCCGCGACCGACCCGGAAGCCTGAGCCGACCACGCTCACGGCCGTCCGACCTCGCACCCATGTCTCGCCTACCATGGAGTGTCGGGTTCTCGGACGCGTGAGGAGGTCGACGGGATGAACGCCGAGGAGCGCCGGGTCGCGGTCCTGCGTGCCATCGTCGCGGACTTCGTCGCCACCAACGAACCCGTCGGCAGCAAGGGCATCGTCGATCGCCACAACCTGGGCGTCTCCAGCGCGACGGTCCGCAACGACATGGCCGCGCTCGAGGACGAGGGCTACATCATCCAGCCGCACACCAGCGCCGGCCGGATCCCCACGGACAAGGGCTACCGCCTGTTCGTCGACCGGCTCGCGCAGGTCAAGCCCCTGTCGGCGGCCGAGCGGAAGGCCATCGCGACGTTCCTCGACGGCGCCGTCGACCTCGACGACGTGCTGCGTCGCAGCGTGCGTCTGCTCGCCCAGCTCACGCGGCAGGTCGCGGTGGTGCAGTACCCGACGCTGACGCGCTCGACGGTGCGCCACCTCGAGGTCGTGAGCCTCACCCCCGCCCGCCTGATGCTCGTGCTGATCACCGACACGGGCCGGGTGGACCAGCGGGTGGTCGACCTCGGCGACGTCCTGTCCGACGAGGACGTCGCGCGGCTGCGGACGATGTTGAACCAGGCCCTCGTCGGGAAGCCCCTGGCGACGGCCGCCGCCGCGGTCGCGACCCTGCCCGAGGAGGCCGCCGACCTGCGGACGGTGGTCACCACGGTGAGCGCCGTGCTCGTCGAGGCGCTCGTGGAGCACCCCGAGGAGCGGCTCGTGCTCGGTGGCACCGCGAACCTCGCCCGGCAGGGCGCCGACGCGGCGTCGCTGCGGGGCGTGCTCGAGGCGCTCGAGGAGCAGGTCGTGGTGCTGCGGCTGCTCGCCGCGTCGAGCGACCCGGCGCAGGTCACGGTACGCATCGGTGAGGAGAACGAGGCCGAGGACCTGTTCGCGACCTCCACCGTCTCCATCGGCTACGGCCCCGTGTCGGCGCCGGCGCTCGGTGGGATGGGCGTGGTCGGTCCGACCCGGATGGACTACCCCAGCACGATCGCGGCGGTCCGGGCCGTCGCGCGCTACGTCGGCGAGATCGTCGGCGGACGCTGACCGGAACGCTCCCCAGTACTCAACGGATCAAGGACGACATCGGACTGTGGCCACGGACTACTACGACATCCTCGGCGTCAGCCGGGAGGCCGACGACGCGGAGATCCGCCGGGCGTACCGGAAGCTCGCCAGAGAGCTCCACCCCGACGTCAACCCCGACGCCGCGGAGCGCTTCCAGCAGGTCAAGAGCGCCTACGAGGTGCTCTCCGACCCGGAGAAGCGCCGCATCGTCGACCTCGGCGGCGACCCGAACGCCACCGCGGGCGGTGGTTTCGGCGGCGCCGGCGGGTTCGGCGGGGCCGGCTTCGGCGGGCTCGGCGACATCATGGACGCGTTCTTCGGGGCGGCCGGCGGTGGTGGCGGGCGCGGTCCGCGCGGGCGCGTGCAGCCCGGCGAGGACGCCCTGATCCGCATCGACCTCACCCTCGAGGAGTGCGCCGCCGGGGTGGCACGCGAGCTCACCGTCGACACGGCGGTGCTCTGCGAGCGCTGCCAGGGCGGCGGCGCGGAGGCCGGGTCCCACCCGGTGCCCTGCGACACCTGCGGCGGCCGCGGCGAGATCCAGAACGTGCAGCGCTCCTTCATCGGGCAGGTCGTCACGGCCCGCCCGTGCCCGGTGTGCCGCGGGCTCGGCGAGATCATCCCGAACCCGTGCCAGCAGTGCGCCGGCGACGGGCGCGTCCGCGCGCGGCGCACGGTCACCGTCCAGGTGCCCCCGGGCGTCGGCGACGGCATGCGGATCCGGATGGCCGGGCAGGGCGAGGTCGGCCCCGGCGGTGGTCCGGCCGGCAACCTGTACGTCGAGGTCACCGAGGCCCCGCACGAGTACTTCGAGCGCGACGGTGTCGACCTGCACTGCCACGTCGGCCTCCCGATGACGGCCGCGGCGCTCGGCACGACGCTGCGCCAGCGCACGCTCGAGGGCGACGAGGAGCTGCACATCGACCCGGGCACGCAGCCGGGCACCGTGCACACGCTGCGCGGCAAGGGGATGCCGCGGTTGCGCTCGTCCGGGCGCACCGACGGCCGCGGCGACCTGCTCGTGCACCTCGACGTGGCCGTGCCGGAGAAGCTCGACGCCCGCCAGACCGAGCTGCTCCGCGAACTCGCGGCGCTGCGCGGCGAGGAGCAGCCGGAGTACGCGGGCCAGGCCCGCAACGGGCTGTTCGGGCGCCGGAAGGCCGGGCGCACGCGGTGACGTCCACCCCGTCGTGGCAGGAAAGCGTCGATGCTGACGCCGGACGACAGCAACGACGCTTTCCTGCCACGTCGTGAGCCGGGCGGACTGGAGCCGCCCGGCGCTGTTCCTCGTCGAGGAGGTCCCGACGTCGGGTGTGGTCACCCTCGAGGGCGCCGAGGGCCGGCACGCGGCCGACGTGAAGCGGGTGGCGCCCGGCGAGGTGATCCTCGTCGGGGACGGTGCCGGGACGCGGGCGCGCGCGGAGGTCACGGCGGTCGGCAAGGGCCACGTGACCGCGGAGGTCCGCGAGACCCGCACCGACCCGCCGTCGGGAACGCGCCTGGTGCTGGCCCAGGCCCTGGCGAAGGGCGACCGCGGGGAGCTCGCCGTCGAGACCGCGACCGAGGCGGGGATCGACGCGGTCATCCCGTGGCGGGCGGAGCGCTGCGTGACCCAGTGGGACGACGGGCCGCGCGGGGCGAAGCAGCTCGCGCGGTGGCGGTCGAGCGTCACCGAGGCGGCCAAGCAGTCGCGCCGGGCGTGGGTGCCCGAGGTCGCCGAGCCGATGACGACGAACCAGCTCGCCCGACGTCTCGAACACAGCACGGCCCTGCTCCTGGAGGCGACGGCGGAGGTGTCGGTGGCGGACGTGGCGCTCGGCGAGGAGGTCGTCCTGCTCGTGGGCCCGGAGGGCGGCGTGACCGAGGCCGAGACGGAGCGGCTCGTGGCGGCCGGGGCGACGCCCGTGCGCCTCGGCCCGGACGTGCTGCGGACCTCGACCGCGGCGGCCGTCGCGCTCGGTGCGCTGGGCCTGCGCACGGGTCGGTGGGACGCGTGATGGCCCGCCGTTCGCTGCTCGGGCTGCTCGGACTCACGGGGTTGCTCGCGGCCTGCACGACGAGCCCCGCCGGGACGACGCCGGCGCCGCGCCCGGGCACCCCCGAGCCGGTGCCGCTGCGCTACGGCCCGGACCCGTCGCAGTACGCGGTGCTCCACCTGCCGCCGGGCGACCCCGGGGAGGGGCCGGAGGGGCCGCTGCCGGTCGTCGTGGTGATCCACGGCGGCTACTGGCGCGCGGCGTACGGCCTCGAGCTGGGGACGCCGCTCGCGGTGGACCTCACCAACGCCGACGTCGCGGCGCTGAACGTCGAGTACCGGCGCGTCGGCAACGGCGGCGGTTTCCCGACGACGCTCGCCGACGTCGCCGCGGCGGTGGACCTGCTCGCCGGGCCGGGCGAGGAGACCGCCCGCCGTGCGGGCCGCTCCCTGGACCTGACGAAGGTCGTGCTCCTCGGCCACTCCGCCGGCGGGCACCTCGCGGCGTGGGCGGCCTCGCGCTCGCGGCTGCAGGCGCCGGCGCCCGGGGCGGACCCGGTGGTCGTCCCGCGGGGCGTCGTCGCGCAGGCCGGCGTGCTCGACCTGGTCGCCGCGGCCCAGCAGAACCTCGGCGGCGCCGCCACGCAGGACCTGCTCGGCGGCGACCCGGTCACCCAGGCCGCGCGCTACGCCGTCGCCTCGCCGGCCGCGCTGGTCCCCGCGTCGTGCCCGGTCGTGGCGGTGCACGGGACCGCCGACGACACGGTGCCGATCGACCAGTCCCGCCGCTACGTCGCCGCGGCGACGGCCGCTCGTGGCCAGGCGCGCCTGGTCGAGCTGCCCGGCGTCGACCACTTCCAGCTCATCGACCCGGCCGCGCCCGCCTGGCGGACGGTGCGCGAGGAGGTGCTCGGCCTCCTGCGGTGACCGGTGGCGCGGGCCGCGACGCCGGAAAAGCGCGCGCCTGCGCTCGCCGGGGCTGCTACGGTCGGTCCCATCATGGAGCTCTGACGACGCCTCGACCCGCGCTGCGGCACACGCCCGGCGGGGTCCTCGCCCTCCGCGTCCGGAGTGTCGTCATGTCTCCCGCCCTGATCACGGGCCTCGAGCCCGTCGTCGCCCACGGTCTCGTCCGGACCTTCGGCGCTCGTCGCGTCCTCGACGGGATCGACCTCACCGTCGCCCCGGGCACGCGCCTCGGCCTGATCGGCGAGAACGGCACGGGCAAGTCCACGCTGCTGCGCCTGCTCGCGGGGGTCGACCGTCCCGACGCCGGGTCGGTGGGGGTCCCGTCGGACCTCGTGTACCTGCCGCAGGAACCGGGGGCCGATGCGTCGACGGTGGGGCGGATGCTCGACGACGCGCTCCGTCCGCTGCACGACGCGGTCGGGCGGCTGGAGGAGCTGGCGGCGCGCATGGCGACCGAGGACGGCGCCGACGTGGCGGCCGAGTACGACGCCGTGCTCGCGTGGGCCGTCACCCACGACGCGTGGGACGCCGACCGGCGCGCCGAGGTCACCGCCGCCACCCTCGGGGTGGCCGACCTCGACCGCGACCGTCCGGTGGCCACCCTCTCCGGCGGTCAGCGCACCCGGCTCGCCCTCGCGGCGGCGCTCGTGCGGCGGCCGGCGGTGCTGCTGCTCGACGAGCCCACCAACCACCTCGACGAGGCGGCCCTCGACCTGCTCGAACGCAGCCTCGTCGAGCTGCCGGGCGTCGTCGTCGCGGTGAGCCACGACCGGACGTTCCTCGACCGCGTCGCGACCGAGCTGGTCGACCTCGACGCCGGGGTCCTCGGCACCGACGGCCGCGGCGGGCAGCGGTTCGGCGGGTCGTTCACCGCCTACCTCGTGGCCCGGGCCGACTCGCGGCGCCGCTGGGAGGAGACGTTCGCCGCCCAGCAGGAGGAGATCGCCGCCCTGCGCGAGCGCACCCGGGTCGACCTGCGCGCGGTCGCCGCGGGTCGGGGGCCCACCGACAACGACAAGTTCGTCACGAAGTTCAAGGGCGCCGGGGTCGAGCGTGCCCGTGCCCGGCGGGTCCACGACGCCGAGCGCCGGCTCGAGGTGGCCGAGCGCGAGGCCCTGCCGAAGCCGCCGGAACCCCTCCGGTTCGCGGCCCCGCTCACCGGCGGCGCGGCGACCGTGTCGGTGCGCGACCTGCAGGTGACCGGACGGCTCCACCTGCCCCGGCTCGACGTCGGGACCGGGGAGAAACTGCTGGTCACCGGGCCCAACGGGACCGGGAAGTCCACCCTGCTCGACGTGCTCGCCGGGCACCTCGTCCCCGACGCCGGGTGGGTGCGGGTGGGGGCGCGGCGGGTCGCCCTGGTGCGCCAGGACCCGGTGTTCGCCCGGGACGACCTCCCCGCGCGGGACGCGTTCGCCGAGGCGGTCGGGGCGGAGGTGGCCGAGGCCGTGCCGCTGCGATCGCTGGGCCTGCTGCACCCCCGCGACCACGGCACCGCGGTGGGGGCGCTCAGCGTCGGGCAGCGGCGGCGGCTGTCGCTGGCGATCGCCGTCGCCGTGGCGCCGGACCTGCTGCTGCTCGACGAGCCCACCAACCACCTCTCGCTGCGCCTCGCGGGGGAACTCGAGTCCGCGGTCGCCGCGGCGGCGGGCACCGTCGTCGTGACCTCGCACGACCGCTGGCTGCGGTCGCGCTGGTCGGGCCCGACGCTGGACCTGGGTGTCGGAGGGGCGGTCTAGACTGGTTCACGCACGCATCACCGCACGGGGAGCACGCATCCTGAGTCCCACGTCCACCGACTCGTCCGGCGAGTCGCGCATCGTCGTCCCCGAGTCCGCGCTGCTCGCGCTGTTGGGCAAGCGCGACGAGAACCTCCGCGAGGCCGAGGAGCTGCTGGACGCCGACGTCCACGTCCGCGGCAACGAGCTGACCCTCACCGGCGCGCCGCCCGACGTGGCGTTCGCCGAGCGGGTCTTCGCCGAGCTGGTGGTCCTCGCCAGCCGCGGCCAGCAGATCGACCCCGACGCCGTGCGGCGCACCGTGCGCATGCTCGGCGACGACGCCGCGGAGTCGGCGTCGCCGGCCGAGGTGCTGAGCCTGGACATCCTGTCCCGGCGCGGACGCACGATCCGGCCCAAGACGCTCAACCAGAAGCGCTACGTCGACGCGATCGACGTCAACACCATCGTCTTCGGGATCGGCCCGGCCGGCACCGGCAAGACGTACCTGGCGATGGCCAAGGCCGTGCAGGCGCTGCAGGCCAAGCAGGTCAGCCGGATCATCCTCACCCGCCCCGCCGTCGAGGCGGGGGAGCGGCTCGGGTTCCTGCCCGGCACGCTCTCGGAGAAGATCGACCCGTACCTGCGCCCGCTGTACGACGCGCTGCACGACATGATGGACACCGAGGCGGTCCCGAAGCTGCTCGCGGCCGGCACGATCGAGATCGCGCCGCTGGCCTACATGCGCGGCCGCAGCCTCAACAATGCGTTCATCATCCTCGACGAGGCCCAGAACACCACGCCGGAACAGATGAAGATGTTCCTGACGCGGCTCGGGTACGACTCGCGGATCGTCGTCACCGGCGACGTCACGCAGGTCGACCTCCCCGGGGGCCAGACCTCCGGGCTGGCCGTGGTGCGGGAGATCCTCGACGGCGTCGACGACGTCTACTTCAGCGAACTGACCAGCGCCGACGTGGTCCGCCACCGGCTGGTCGCGGAGATCATCGACGCCTACGGCCGGTGGGACGCGCGGCAGAACAGCGGCCCCAAGGCCGTGCCCCCGCGCAACGGCCCGCCGCAGAACCGTCGGGAACGGCGGGGCCGCTAGATGAGCATCGAGATCGCGAACGAGTCGGGGGTCGACGTCGACGAGGCGCCGATCGTCGACGTCGCCCGCTACGCGCTCGACCGGATGGGGGTGAGCCCCCTCGCCGAGCTGTCGATCCTCCTCGTGGAGCTCGAGCCGATGGCCGAGCTGCACGAGCGGTGGCTCGACCTGCCGGGGCCGACCGACGTCATGAGCTTCCCGATGGACGAGCTGGACACGGCCAAGCGGCCGGACGCCCCGCCGTCCGGGCCGAGCCTGCTCGGCGACATCGTGCTGTGCCCGGCCTTCGCGCGGGACCAGGCGGTGTCGGCGGGACACTCGCTCGACGACGAACTGCACCTGCTGACCGTGCACGGCGTGCTCCACCTGCTGGGGTACGACCACGCGGAGCCCGACGAGGAGGCCGAGATGTTCGGCCTGCAGGGCGAGCTGCTCGGGGGCTGGCGGGCCGAGGTGGCCGAGCGCGCCCGCGCCGAGCGCGACCGGCTCACCCGCGAACGGCAGCGGGCCGCCGACGCGAAGCTGCTGGGCACGGTGGGCCTGGACGAGAGTCCGTCGTGACCGCCGCCCAGATCGGGCAACTGATCGCCGCGCTCGTCCTGGTCCCGCTGGCCGGGGTGTTCGCGGCGGCCGACTCGGCGATCACCACGATGTCGCCGGCGCGGGTCGACGGGCTCGTGCGGGAGGGCCGGGCGGGCGCGCGGTCGCTGGCCGCGGTCGTCGCGGACAAGCCGCGCCACCTCAACCTCCTGCTCCTGATGCGCCTGACCTGCGAGGCGGTGGCCACGGTGCTCGGCGCCTACGTGGCGTTGCAGCTCGTGTCCTCCGAGGGTTGGGCGGTGACGATCGCGGCGCTCGTCGTCGTGGTCGTGTCCTACGTGCTGATCGGGGTCGGGCCGCGCACGATCGGCCTGCAGCACCCCTACGGCGTGGGGCTCGCCGTCGCCGTGCCGATCCGCGCCCTCGCCCGGCTGCTCGGTCCGCTGGCCTCGCTGCTGATCCTCGTCGGCAACGCGATCACGCCCGGTCGCGGCTTTCGGGACGGGCCGTTCAGCCAGGAGGTGGAGCTGCGCGAGCTGGTCGACATGGCCGAGGCCCGCGGGCTCGTCGACGACGACGAGCGCTCCATGATCCAGTCGGTGTTCGAGCTCGACGACACGATCGTGCGCGAGGTGATGGTCCCGCGCACCGAGATGGTGTGGATCGAGCGGGACAAGTCGGTCCGGCAGGCCCTCGCCCTGGCGCTGCGCTCGGGCTACTCGCGCATCCCGGTGATCGGGGAGAACGTCGACGACACGGTCGGGGTCGTGTACCTCAAGGACCTGGTGCGCTTCACCACCGCGCGGCAGAACGACCCGCAGCACGCGCCGTCGGACCACTCCGGCGCGGTCGGCGAGATCATGCGACCGGCGGCCTTCGTGCCGGACTCCAAGCAGGTCGACGACCTGCTCCGGGAGATGCAGCGCACCCGCAACCACATGGCGCTCGTCGTCGACGAGTACGGCGGGATCGCCGGGCTGGTGACGATCGAGGACATCCTGGAGGAGATCGTCGGGGAGATCACCGACGAGTACGACACGGCGGAGCACCGCCCCGTCGACCGGCTCGACGACGGGTCGCTGCGGGTGTCCGCGCGGCTGCCCGTGGAGGACCTCGAGGAGGCCACGGGCGTCGAGTTCGAGGCCGAGGACGTGGACACGGTCGGCGGCCTGCTCGCTCAGCGGCTCGGGCGGGTGCCGCTGCCCGGCGCCGAGGCCGAGGTCGGGGGCCTGCGCCTGCGCGCCGAGGGCGGCGAGGACGATCGGGGCCGGATGCGCATCGTGTCCGTGCTGGTGTGGGACCCGCACCCGCCGTCGGAGGAGTCCGACGACACCGGGCGCGGGGACGACGGGGACGACGGGGACGAGACCGACACGCTCGTGAGCGCGAGCGGGCGACGGACCGGGGCCGAGCTCGGGCGCCGGGCGGGCGAGACGGGAGAGGACCAGCGTGGGTGACGTGTCAGGAGTCCCGGGGCCCAGCCCGCGGCACGACGTCGTCGTGGTCGGCGGCGGGATCGTGGGGCTCGCCGTGCTCACGGCCCTGCTCGACGCCGGGCACACGTCGGTCGCGCTCGTCGAGCGCGAGTCGTCGCTGGCCGGGCACCAGACGGGGCGCAACTCCAACGTCATCCACTCCGGGCTCTACTACGCGCCGGGCTCGCTGAAGGCCCGGCTCGCGGTGGCCGGCTGCGCGGAGACGAAGACGTTCTGCGCGGAGCACGACCTGCCCTACGTCGAGTGCGGCAAGGTCGTCGCGGCCACCTCGGAGGACGAGCTGCCGCGGATGGCCGAGCTGGTGCGCCGCGGGCGGGCCAACGGCGTCGAGGTGCACGAGCTGGACGCGGCGGGGGTGCGCGAGCGCGAGCCCGCCGTCAGCGCCGTCGCCGGGCTGTTCGTCCCGTCGACCGGCATCTGCGACTACGAGGCGATCACCGCGAAGCTGGCCGAGCTCGCCGTCGCGCGCGGCGCGGTGATCCACACCGGGCGCGCCGTGCGGTCGGCGGTGCGGCGGCGTTCCGACGTCGTGGTGCGCACCGACCGCGGCGACCTGCTCGCGGGGCAGGTCGTGGTGTGCGCGGGCCTACGCTCGGACGAGATCGCCCGCGCCTCGGGGTTCGACCCGGGCGTGCGCATCGTGCCCTTCCGCGGCGAGTACTCCGACCTGCGCGGGCCGAAGGCCGACGCCATCCGTGGCCTCGTCTACCCGGTGCCGGACCCGGCGTTCCCGTTCCTCGGGGTGCACGCCACCCGCGGGGTCGACGGGTCCGTGCACGTGGGACCGAACGCCGTCCTGGCGCTCGCCCGGGAGGGCTACGACTGGCGGACGCTGAAGGTGCGCGAGCTCGCCGGGACCCTCACCGACCCCGGCTTCCTCGCCCTCGCGGGCAAGCAGTGGCGCTACGGGATCGGCGAGATGCAGCGCTCGCTGTCGAAGGCCGCGATGGCGAAGGCGGTCTCGAAGATGCTGCCCGGCACCACGGCCGCCGACCTGCACCCGCCGCACGACGTCATGCGCCGTGCGGGCGTGCGGGCCCAGGCGGTGCGGCCGGACGGGTCGCTGGTGGACGACTTCCTGTTCAGGGAGGACACCGCGGACGAGGGCGACATCCGGGTACTGCACGTGCTCAACGCCCCGTCGCCCGCCGCGACGGCGGCTTTGCCGATCGGGCGCGAGATCGTGGCGCGGCTCGAGGGCAAGGACGCGGCGTGACCCAGCCCTGGCCGGAGGACTTCCGCTCCGGGTTCGCCTGCTTCGTGGGCCGCCCGAACGTCGGCAAGTCGACCCTGACGAACGCGCTGGTGGGGCAGAAGGTCGCGATCACGTCGTCGCGCCCGCAGACCACCCGCCACGCGATCCGCGGCATCGTCCACCGGGACGACGGGCAACTCGTGCTCGTCGACACCCCGGGGCTGCACAAGCCGCGGACCCTGCTGGGGGAGCGGCTCAACGACGTGGTGCGCACGACCTGGGCCGAGGTCGACGTGATCGGCTTCTGCGCGCCGGCCGACCAGGCGGTGGGGCCGGGCGACCGGTTCATCGTCTCGGAGCTGCGCAAGGTCGCCGACCGGACCCCCGTCGTCGGGATCCTGACCAAGACCGACCTCGCCCGGCCCGAGGTGATCGCCCAGCGCCTGCTGGAGCTGCAGGAGCTCGCCGACTTCGCCGAGATCGTCCCGGTGTCCGCGGTGTCGGGGAAGCAGGTCGAGCTGCTGACCGACCTGCTGCTCGGGCAGATGCCGCCCGGCCCGCCGCTCTACCCCGAGGGCGAGCTGTCCGACGAGCCCGAGACCACGATGATCGCGGAGTTCATCCGGGAGGCCGCGCTCGAGGGCGTGCGCGACGAGCTGCCGCACTCGCTGGCCGTCGTCGTCGAGGAGATGGTCGAGGGGAAGACCCTCAAGATCCGCGCCGAGATCTTCGTCGAGCGGCAGTCGCAGAAGGCCATCGTGATCGGCCGGGGCGGGTCGCGGCTCAAGGAGGTCGGGACCAACTCCCGGCAGCAGATCGAGAAGATGCTGGGCACGCAGGTCCACCTCGACCTGTTCGTCAAGGTGGCCAAGGACTGGCAGCGCGACCCGCGTCAGCTGCGCAAGCTGGGGTTCTGACCCGGCTCCCCGTGGCAGGAGAGCGTCGTTGCTGTCATCCACTGACAGGGACGCCCCGTCCTCGGAGCCGCGAGACCGCCGGTCAGCCGAGGTGCGCGAACAGCGGCGCCAGCTGACCGGTGTCGACGTACTCCTCGATGCGCGTGACCAGCCCGTCGCGGGAGTGCACGACCAGGGCGGCCGGGGCGTGCAGGCGCGACCCGTCGGGCAGCGTGCCGGTGACGACGTACTGCGCCAGGCCCGGCTCCCCGCCGTAGGCGCGGACGTCGACCATCGTGAAGTCGGGGACCACGGCCCGGATCGCACGCAGCGAGTCGAAGGTCGCCGGCACCGTCGGGGCCTCGACCTCGTCGAAGGAGTGCCACGTGACGGCGTCCGGGGCGAACAGGTCCGGCGGCGGCCCGTCCGCCGTGGTCGAGGCGAGCGCGTCGAGGACCCGTCCGGCGATCTCCACGCGGGCCACGCTAGGGCGCCATCGAGGGTGACACCAGGCATCGTCGCGGGTTGCGGGCCCTGTCTGACGTGAACCTCGGGACCGGGGCCGGCCGGGTCCGCCGACCAGCCGCCGGCCGGCCTCAGATCGAGTACGAGTACGAGAAGCTGCCTCCGCCGGCGATGATCAGCACCCAGAACAGGATCCACAGCGCACAGCCGATGCCACCGAGGACGAGGGCCGTGATCGCCAGCGGACGTCCGTTCTCGCCGCTGCGCGCGATCTGGCGCAGCGACACCCACCCGCAGACCACCGCGGCGAGCGGCACGAAGAACGCCGCGACGAGCGCCACGATCGACAGCACGTTGGTGCGCCGGGCCGGCGCGTGGGCGACCGGCGGGCCGTACCCCACGGGCTGGGCCGGGGGTTGGGCGTAGGCGGTCGGGTCGGGGACGAAGGGCTGCTGCTGCGGAGTGGTCATGGCGGGTCCTCCCGGGTCAGATGTGACTGAGCGTGACAGTAGACCGGAGGCGTCGACGCTCCAATGGGCCGAGCGAGTGAACGACGCCGACCGTCGGACCGGAGTGCCAGGATGGGTCCGTGGGCCTCTACCGCGACACCGGCGTGGTGCTGCGGTGTCAGAAACTCGGTGAGGCCGACCGGATCGTCACCCTCCTGACCCAGCACCACGGCAAGATCCGCGCCACCGCGAAGGGCGTCCGCCGGACCACCTCGAAGTTCGGCGCGCGCCTCGAGCCGTTCGGTCACGTCGACGTGCAGCTGCACACCGGTCGCAGCCTCGACATCGTCACGCAGGTGCAGACGGTCGACGCCTTCGGGGGCGACCTGGTCGCGGACTACCCCCGGTACACGGCGGGCTGCGCCCTGCTCGAGACCGCCGACCGGCTCACCCCCGAGGAGGGCGAGCCGGCCCGCGAGCTGTTCCTGCTGCTGGTCGGCGCCCTGCGCGGCCTCGCCGTCGGGCAGCGCGACCCGCACCTCGTCCTCGACGCCTACCTGCTGCGCGCGATGGTCATCGCCGGGTACGCGCCCGCCGTCACCGAGTGCGCCCGCTGCGGCGTCGAGCCCGAGACGCCCCTCGACGCCCCCGACGGGACGCACGGGTTCCACCGCCGCTTCGCGGTGGCGGCCGGGGGAGCGGTGTGCGACGACTGCCGTCCCGGCGGCGCGGTCGTCCCGTCGTGGTGGACCTGGCGGTTGCTCGAGGCCCTGCGCGACGGCGACTGGACCGCCGCCGAGCAGAGCCCGCCCGACGCCCGCCGCGACGCCGCGGGCCTCGTGGCCGCCCACCTGCAGTGGCACCTCGAGCGCCAGCTGCGCTCGCTCCCGCTCGTCGACCGCCGCGGCGCGGTCCCCCGGGTGGACCTGGAGGACGGGGTCCCGACGGCGGAGGAGGCCGACGACACCCGTCGTCGGGAAGCATCGGAAGGAGTCGTGTGAGCCCCCTGCGCCAGCGCGCCGGACGGAGCCGTGGCCGGTCGGGAGCCCGGCTGCGCGGTCCGGGCGACCCCACGGTGATGCCGCCGACCCCGCACCCGTCGGGCGCCACGGCGCCGGCGATCCCCGCGGAGCTCGTGCCGAACCACGTCGCGCTCGTGATGGACGGCAACGGTCGCTGGGCCAACCAGCGCGGGCTGCCGCGGATCGAGGGGCACCGGCACGGCGAGGCCCAGCTGCTGGACGTGGTGCGCGGCTGCATCGACGTCGGCGTCAAGTGGATCAGCGCCTACGCCTTCTCGACGGAGAACTGGCGGCGCAGCCCCGAGGAGGTCCGCTTCCTGCTCGGGTTCAACCGCGACGTGATCCGGCGCCGGCGCGACGAGATGCACGCGATGGGCGTGCGGGTGCGCTGGTCGGGTCAGCGGCCGCGGCTGTGGCGCAGCGTCATCAAGGAGCTCGAGATCGCCGAGGAGCTGACGAAGGACAACGACGTCGTCACCCTCACCATGTGCGTCAACTACGGCGGTCGCGCGGAGATCGTCGGGGCCGCGCGGGAGCTGGCGCGACGGGCCGCGCGCGGCGAGCTCGACCCGGAGCGGATCGACGAGCGTGCTCTCGCCCGGTACCTCGACGAGCCGGACATGCCCGACGTCGACCTGTTCGTGCGCAGCTCGGGGGAGCAGCGGACGTCGAACTTCCTGCTCTGGCAGTCCGCGTACGCCGAGATGGTCTTCCTCGACACGCTGTTCCCCGACTTCGACCGCCGGCACCTCTGGCAGGCCTGCGAGATCTACGCCGCGCGCGACCGCCGCTACGGTGGCGCCGTCGACGCGTCCGGGGTCGACGCCGGGGTCGACCCTGCCGAGGAGAGCTGAGTGAGCCGCGAGGCCGCCACCACCGCCACCCTGCTGATCACCGCCCGCGAGGCACTCGAGAAGTTCGTGGAGGTCCGCGTCGACGACGACGGCGCGCTCTCCTTCCGGCACGGCGACGTGCCGTGCGCGGTGCAGGGGGTGGAGCTCGTCGAGGGCCTCGCCGTGCTCTCGCTGACCTGCGTCGTCGCCTGGGACCTCCCCGACGACGACGTCCCGCGCCGGATGGCCGAGCGGGCGGGCCAGGGGCTCTTCGGCACGCTCGGCGTCGTGCGGACCGACGCCGGGTGGGACGTGACCCTGCGCTACGCGTTCCCGGCCGAGGGCCTGGCCGCGGATCCGCTCGGCACCCTGCTCATGCTCGTCGTGTCAACGGCCTCGCAGGTCCGGGCCGATCTCGCGGGTGGTTCCTGACTGCGGGTCACGCCGGGATTTCCCCCGATTGCGCGGTGTATGTCCCTTTCCTCCCGTAGGCTGCTCCGGACGTCGCATCCGGAGAGGAGGACGCCCGCCGGGATGCCGGGGGGCGTACCGGTATGACACAGCAGCAGGAGAGCCCTCCCGGGACATCACCGGAGGAACAGGGTGGAACGGCCGCCGACGTGAAGGGCGTGCCCGTCGACAAGGTCGTCTTCGGCGTCGGCGCCTCGCTGGCCGTGGTCTTCGTGCTCTGGGGCATCCTCAGCACGGAGTCGCTGAGCTCGGTGTCCAGCGGCATGATCAGCGGGCTGATCAAGGGCGGCGGGTGGCTGTTCATCCTCGCCGCCACCGGCTTCGTGGTGTTCGCGCTCTGGCTCGCGTTCTCGAAGTTCGGTCGCATCAAGCTCGGTGAAGAGGACGAGCAGCCCGAGTTCCGCACCGTGTCGTGGATCGCGATGATGTTCTCGGCCGGCATGGGCATCGGACTGATGTTCTACGGCGTCGCCGAGCCGCTGTCGTTCTTCACCAGCCCGCCGCCGGGGTCGGTGGTCGGCGGGGACCAGGTGGAGTCGCTGCGCACCGCGATGGCCACCTCGCTGTTCCACTGGACGCTGCACCCGTGGGCGATCTACGCCGTCGTCGGCCTCGCGATCGCGTACTCGACGTTCCGCAAGGGGCGTCGCCAGCTCATCAGCCAGGCCTTCATCCCGCTGATCGGCGAGAAGGCCGCCAACGGCACGCCCGGCCGGGTCATCGACATCATCGCGATCTTCGCGACGGTGTTCGGCTCCGCGGCCTCGCTCGGCCTCGGCGCCCTGCAGATCGGCGGCGGCCTCGACGCCACGGGCTTCCTGCCCGACGCGGGCAACGAGGTGCTCGTCCCGATCATCATCGTCCTGACGGCGGCGTTCATCCTGTCCGCGGTCTCGGGCGTCGCCAAGGGCATCCAGTGGCTCTCGAACATCAACATGGTGCTGGCCGGCGTGCTGGCGCTGTTCGTGTTCGTCGTCGGCCCGACGGTGATCATCCTCGACCTGCTGCCCACCGCGGTCGGCGCCTACTTCTCGGAGTTCTTCGAGATGGTGGGCCGCACCGAGGCGACCGGCGGCGCGCCGATGCTCGACTGGCTCTCGTCGTGGACGGTCTTCTACTGGGCCTGGTGGATCTCCTGGACCCCGTTCGTCGGCATGTTCCTGGCGAAGATCAGCCGCGGCCGCACGATCCGCCAGTTCGTCGGCGGCGTGATCCTCGTGCCGAGCCTCGTGTCGCTGCTCTGGTTCGCGATCTTCGGCGGGACGGCGATCACCCAGCAGCAGGCGGGCCTGAACCCGGCCGGCGCCGACACCGAGACGCAGCTGTTCTCGGTGCTGCAGGCCTACCCGCTGGCCACGGTCACCGGCATCCTGGTGATGGTGCTGGTCGCCATCTTCTTCGTCTCCGGCGCGGACGCCGCGTCGATCGTCACCGGCACGCTCTCGCAGCGCGGCACCGACGAGCCGAAGAAGTGGGTCGTCATCTTCTGGGGCGCCACGATGGGCCTCGTCGCGATGGTGATGCTGCTGGTCGGCGGCGAGGACGCCCTGTCCGGCCTGCAGAACCTGACGATCCTGGTCGCCGCGCCGTTCGTGATCATCATGATCGCCCTGTGCGTCGCCCTCACCCGCGATCTCAACCACGACCCGGTCGTGCTGCGCGAGATCAAGGGCACCGAGGTGATCGAGCAGGCGATCGACTACGGCACCGACAAGCACGGGGACGACTTCTACCTGCGGGTGCAGTCGTTCCCGGCCGACGCCGACGGTCCCTGGCGGACGACGGTGAACGAGGCAGGCGAGCGCGTCACCTACGCCGACGTCCGCCGCAACGGCGACCCGTTCCGCGAGTCCGACGAGCCGGTGCCCGCGGACGCCCCGGGGCGCCCGGACGCGGACGGGGTCGACGACACGCTGCAGGTGGGTCCGACGGGCGGCGCCGAGCGGGAGACCGCCGGGCGTCCGAGCGCCGACCGGGAGTAGTCGCAGAGCAGTCGTGGCCCACCGCTGACGCCGGACGTCAGCAGGTCGCCACGGCGCACGTGTGCACGGGCCGGGTGTCAGCCGTGGCCCACCGCTGACGCCGGACGTCAGCGGTGGGCCACGGCTGTCTCCGGGCCCCGCCGCCGGCGCGACCCGTCGTCAGGAACGGCAGCCCGAACAGGTGCCGATGATCTCCACCGTGTGGTCGATCTCGGCGAACCCGTGCTCCACGGCCACCTTCTCCGCCCAGTGCTCGACGGCGGGTCCCTCCACCTCGACCGTGCGCCCGCAGACGCGGCACACCAGGTGGTGGTGATGGGTGTCGGAGCAGCGGCGGTAGGAGGCCTCGCCCGCCGTCGTGCGCAGGACGTCGATCTCACCGGCGTCGGCGAGCGCCTGCAGCGTGCGGTAGACGGTGGTCAGGCCGATGCCCTCACCGCGGCGCCGGAGCTCCTCGTGGATGTCCTGGGCGGAGCGGAAGTCGTCGAGCTCGTCGAGGAGGTCGCCGATCGCCGCGCGCTGCCGGGTCGACCGCTGCCCGGGGACCACGGTCGGGCGTGATTCAGAGACCATGGGTCGAGCTCCGCTGCGTTGCGTCTCCCGCACTCATGCGTCCTCCTGCACGTGTTCGACGGCGTCGACCACGATATGGGCCAGGTGATCGTCCACCAACCGGTAGACCACCTCGCGGCCGCGTCGCTCGCCCCGGACCACGCCGGCCGCCTTGAGCACCCGCAGGTGCTGGCTGATCAGCGGCTGCGTGACGCCGAGGGTGTCCACCAGCTCGTGCACGCAGCGCGGCGAGACCCGCAGCTGCATGACGACCGCGATCCGCACCGGTGCGGCCAGGGCGCGCAGCAGCTCCCCGGCGGCCTCGAGCGTGCCCGGCTCCAGCGGCGCGGGGGCGTCGGGCACCGTCGGCGCCTCGTGGGAGACCGTCATCGCCACGCCACCCCGATCGTCACCAGCACCAGCACGACGAGCACCAGCGCCCGCGCCAGCCGCTCCGGACGGGACATCGCGGTCCACGTGGTGGCGAGCAGCGCCGCGACCCCGACGCACAGCAGCGCGAGCAGCAGCGCGCCGACGGCCCCGCCGAGGATCACGCCCGCCCCGAAGACGACCGCGACGACCAGGAACACGAGCACCGGCGACACCCCGGCCAACGGCCCGGTCCCGGGCAGCAGCGGGCGGCGCAGGTCGCCCCGCGCGGGCCGTCGTCCGCGTCCGTTCGCCACGGCGCTCCTCTCCGGCGACGCTCGTCGCCCTCCAGAATCCCATACTGACACCCGGTGTCGATAAGGTCCGGCGGTGCTCCTGGTCTGCCGCTTCCGCCCCGACGACGAGGCGGAGTTCCTCGACCGCGCCCGGCGCGCCGTCGGGCTTCTGGCCCCGCAGCCCGGCTGCGAGCGGGTCGAGGTCGCGCGGGCCGTCGAGGCGCCGGGGGAGTGGGTCCTGGTGGCCGTGTTCGAGTCCCTCACCGCCTACCGGCGCGCGCTGCAGCCCTTCGACGTCCGCGAGCACGTGGTCCCGTTCCTGTCCACGGCCTCCACCGCGGAGGAGGCCACCTTCGAGCGGCGGCTGACCGGGCTTCCCGACGGCGGGTGCGTCGAGCACCCGAGCATCCTCGGCTGAGGCCGGTCCGGACCCGCTCGATACGCTGGGTGGGCCAGCGAGCAGCAACAGGAGAGTCCTCAGTGCCCACCCCCACCGGCAGCGCCCGCATCGAGACCGTCGTCAATCTGTGCAAGCGACGCGGTTTCGTCTTCCCCTCGGGCGAGATCTACGGCGGTACCCGGTCGGCCTGGGACTACGGCCCCCTGGGCGTCGAGCTCAAGGACAACATCAAGCGCCAGTGGTGGCGGTACATGGTGCAGGGCCGCGACGACGTCGTCGGCCTCGACTCGAGCGTGATCCTGCCGCGCCAGGTGTGGGTCGCCTCGGGGCACGTCGACGTGTTCACCGACCCGCTGGTGGAGTGCACGAACTGCCACCGCCGGTTCCGCGCCGACCAGCTCGCCGAGGACTTCGCCGAGCGCACCGGCGGGCCGTCGCTCGAGTCCACCGACGCCGAGGGCCACGTCCACTTCGACCTCTCGACGGTGCCCTGCCCGAACTGCGGCAACCGCGGCCAGTACACCCCGCCGCGCGAGTTCAACATGATGCTGAAGACCTACCTCGGGCCCGTGGAGTCCGAGGAGGGCCTGCACTACCTGCGCCCGGAGACCGCGCAGGGGATCTTCGTGAACTTCGCCAACGTCATGTCGACGGCGCGCAAGAAGCCGCCGTTCGGCATCGGCCAGGTCGGCAAGAGCTTCCGCAACGAGATCACGCCGGGCAACTTCATCTTCCGCACGCGCGAGTTCGAGCAGATGGAGATGGAGTTCTTCGTCGAGCCGGGCTCCGACGAGCAGTGGCACCAGTACTGGATCGACGAGCGGACCCGCTGGTACACCGAGCTCGGGATCGCGCGGGAGAACCTGCGCCACTACGAGCACCCGAAGGAGAAGCTCTCCCACTACTCCAAGCGCACCGTGGACGTGGAGTACCGCTTCGGGTTCAACGCCGGCCAGGAGTGGGGCGAGCTCGAGGGCATCGCGAACCGCACCGACTTCGACCTCACGACGCACTCGAACCACTCGGGCGTCGACCTGAGCTACTACGACCAGGCGACCGACTCCCGCTACAAGCCCTACGTCATCGAGCCCGCGGCCGGCGTCGGCCGTCCGATGATGGCGTTCCTGCTCGAGGCCTACACCGAAGACGAGGCGCCGAACGCCAAGGGCGGCGTCGACAAGCGCACCGTGCTCAAGCTCGACCCGCGCCTCGCGCCGGTGAAGGCGGCGGTGCTGCCCCTGAGCCGCAACGCCGACCTCTCGCCGGTCGCGCGCGACGTCGCGGCCCGGCTTCGGCAGCACTGGAACGTCGACTTCGACGACGCCGGGGCCATCGGCCGCCGCTACCGGCGCCAGGACGAGATCGGCACGCCGTTCTGCGTCACCGTCGACTTCGACTCGATGGAGGACCGCGCCGCCACGGTGCGCCACCGCGACGAGATGACCCAGGAGCGGGTCTCGTTCGACCAGCTCGAGGGCTACCTCGCCGCGCGGCTCATCGGCTGCTGACCCGTCGGGGACGACGGGTGCGGCCGGGCCGTCGGACCCCTCACCTACGCTGGATCCCGTGACCCAGCTGAGTGAGGTCCTGGCCGGGGGCGACGACCCGGCCGCCCCCGTCGGCGTCGTGCGCGTGCTCGCGCGGCACGGCTTCGGCACCGTCGAACCCGGGCAGCTCCTGGCCGCGCGCGGCACGCTGATGGGCGAGATCGTCACGGCGGGGGACCTGCTCCGGGGCGCCCTCGAGGGGCCCGCCACGGAGCTGGCCCGCACGGCCCTGAGCGCCCCGAGCACGCAGGAGGCGCACGTCGCGGAGGACGACGCGGTCGCCGCCGGCCTCGCGTGCGCGGGCGGCGCCACGCTCCTCGCGCACCCCCTCGACGGCGATGCCGCGCACGCCCTCGCGCGGGGCTTCGCCGACGGCGTCCCGGCCGCGCTGGTCTCGACCACCGACGGCACCGCCGCGCTGGTCCTCGTCGGGGGCGACCTCGCCGAGCGGCACGGCACCCTCGGCTCCGGCGCCCTGGACACCGCCGCGACCGAGCACCTCGCCGGCCTGCTGCGGCGCGGCGCCACCGCCACCGACCGCACCGAGCTCGCGGGCACCGAGGTGCTCGTCGACCTCTGGGTCCCGGTGCCCTCCCTGCTGGTCGTCGGGGCCGGCGCGCTCGGCGAGGCCCTGGCCGCCCAGGCGGGCGTCCTCGGCTGGGGCTGCCGCACGGTGGGCACGGTCGCGGAGACCACCGCCGCGGTCGAGGCGTTCACCGACGCCGACGTCCTCGTGCTGCTCGACCACGACCCGGCCTTCGACGAGGCCCTGCTCGCGGGCCTGCGTCACGGGCGCGGGTTCCTCGGCGCCCTCGGGTCGCGCCGCACCCAGGCCGCGCGCCGCGAGCGGCTGCTCGCCGCGGGCGTCACCGAGGAGCAGCTCGCGACGATCCACGGGCCGGTCGGGCTCGACCTCGGGGCCCGCACCCCCGCCGAGACCGCGGTGTCGGTCGTCGCCGAGGTGCTCGCCGTCCGGTCCGGCCGCGACCCCGGGGCGCTGTCCGCCGGGCGCGGGCAGATCGGGGCGTGAGCCGCTCGCGGGCGGCCCTCACGTGGGCGCCGCGGGTCGTCGTCGGCGCGCTGGTCATCGCCCTGCTGCTGGTCGGCGGGACGGCGGCGCGCGTGTGGTGGCTCGTCGACCGACATGATCCTGGTGCTCGGCGCCGCCCAGTACGACGGCCGCCCGTCCCCGGTGCTCGAGGCCCGGCTGGAGCACGCCCTCGCGCTCTACCAGCAGGGCGTCGCGCCCCGGATCGTCACGGTCGGCGGGGCGGCCCGCGGGGACCAGTTCTCCGAGGCCGAGAGCGGCGACCGGTGGCTCACCGAGCACGGCGTGCCCAACCGCGACGTGCTCGCGATCGACGAGGGCAGCGACACCCTGGGCAGCTTCGAGGCCGTCGGCTCGGTGGCCCGGCAGCGCGGGTGGAGCTCGGCGGTCATCGTGTCCGACCCGTGGCACTCGCTGCGCTCGCGCACCATGGCCCGGGACGTGGGGCTCGACGCCACCACGTCGCCGGCCAAGGGCGGCCCGGTGTCGCAGACCCGACGCACGCAGGTCTTCTACATCGTCCGCGAGACGGCGGGGTTGATCTACTACCACCTCGCGCACGCCTCGTCGGACTTCTCCGACCCCGGCCTGCAGTGACGGGCCGCGGAGCGGAGCCGGAACGGGCGGTGCCGTGACCATCCGTCGTCGGGACGAGCGCTTCTCACCCGAGGCGCCCAAGCGCGGCCGGGACCGGCGCTCGCCGATCGCGCGCGACCGCGGGCGGGTGCTGCACTCGGCGGCGCTGCGGCGGCTGGCGGGCAAGACCCAGGTGGTGGGCCCGGGGGAGGACGCGGAGATCACCGGCGTGCCGCGGACGCGTCTCACGCACTCCCTGGAGGTCGCGCAGATCGGCCGGGGGATGGCCGAGGAGCTCGGGCTCGACCCGGACGTCGTCGACACCGCGGGCCTCGCCCACGACATCGGCCACCCGCCGTTCGGGCACAACGGCGAACGGGCCCTCGACGCGGTCGCGGCCGAGGCCGGCGGGTTCGAGGGCAACGCGCAGACGCTGCGGCTGCTCACCCGGCTCGAGCCGAAGACGCTGGAGGAGGGCCCCGCCTCGGGTCTCAACCTCACCCGCGCCACGCTCGACGCCTGCATGAAGTACCCGTGGAGCCGCAGCCCCGGGGGACGGTCGAAGTTCGGCGTCTACGCCGACGACGTCGAGGTCTTCGCGTGGATCCGTGACCCGACCGACCGCCGCGCCTGCCTGGAGGCGCAGGTCATGGACTGGTCCGACGACGTCGCCTACTCCGTCCACGACGTCGAGGACGCGATCCTCGCCGCCCGGATCGACCCCGCCCGCCTCGCCGTTCCCGACGACGGGTTGATCGCCCTGGCGGCCGCGGCCTTCGCCGGCGAGGCCGACGAGCTGGCCCGCGCGGCGGACCGGCTCGCGGCGTTCCCGCCGCTGCGGGCGGTCGCCGACCTCGACGCCCCGGGCAGCCTCGCCGCCCAGGTCGCGCTCAAGCGCCTCACCAGCGAGCTCGTGGGCCGGTTCGTGGCCGCGGCGGTCGAGGAGACGATCGCGACGACCGGCCGCGAGTGCCCGGAGCCGACCGACGACCTCGTCGTCCCGGGCTGGGCGCGCTCCGAGGTGACCCTGCTCAAGGCGGCCGCGGTGCGCTGGGTGATGTCCGACCCCGTCCGGCTCAGCGCGCAGGAGGCCGAACGGGGGCTGCTGACGGACCTGGTCGGGCGACTGTGGGACGGCGCACCGGACGCGTTGGACCCCGCGTTCCGCCCGGCGTGGGACGCTGCCCCGGACGACGCGGCGCGGCTGCGGGTCGTCGTCGACCAGGTCGCGGTCCTGACCGACGCGCAGGCCCGGTCCTGGCACCGGCGCGGGGAGGGACGATGAGCGACACGATGGCCCAGGCGTCCGCCTCCCCGACGCGCGTCCGCGCCCTGCCGGCCGACCTCGCCCGGCGGGCGCGTCGACGTCCGGTGACGGTCACCGCGGTCGCGCTCTCCCTCGCGGTCGTGGCCTACGGCCTGCTCGTCTGGCAGCGGCGCTGGGTCTCCGACGACGGCCTGATCTTCCTGCGCACGGTCCGGCAGATCCTCGAGGGCCACGGCCCCGTGTTCAACGTCGGCGAGCGGGTGGAGACCAACACCTCCACGCTCTGGACCGTCGTGCTGCTCGGCCTCGCCCTGCTGCCCGTGCCGCCGGAACCGGCCGCGCTCGTGGTCGGCGGCCTGCTCTCGGTCGCGGCCCTCGGGTTCGGCATGGACGCGGCCCGCCGGCTGACCGGACTCGGCCGCGTGGTGGTGCCCGCCGGGGCGCTCGTGGTCCTCGCGATGCCGCCGTTCTGGGACTTCGGGACGTCGGGCCTGGAGACCGGTCTGTCCTTCTCCTGGCTCGCGTTCGCGTGGTGGCTGCTGGTGCGCCGCTCCCAGCGCGAGCCCCGGCTGTTCGTCGCCGCGGGGTCCCGACGACGGCCGGGGGCGGCCTGGCCGGTCGCGCTCGTCCTGGGGCTCGGCCCGCTCGTGCGCCCCGACCTGGCCGTCGTCGCCGCCGCGGGTGGGATCGCGCTCGCCGTCCTCGAGCAGCCCCGGGACCGCCGCGGTGCGGGACGGGTCGTCGGGCTCGGCGCCCTCTGCGTGGCACCGGCCCTCGCGTACGAGGTGTTCCGCGCGGGCTACTACGGCCTGCTCGTGCCGTCGACGGCCCTCGCGAAGGAGGCCGGGGTTTCCCGCTGGGGCCGCGGCTACTCCTACCTGCGCGACACCGTGGCGACCTACTGGCTCCTCGTCCCGGCCGGGGTGCTCGCCGCAGCCGCCCTGCTGATGGTGGCCCAGCGCGTCGCGCGGTCGGGCTGGTGGGCCCGTCGTCGGGACGCCGCCGCGGCCACCCTGCCGGAGGGCGGGGCGGACGTGCGCCGCACCCGCGCCTGGGACCGGGCGGGCACCGTCGCGGTGGCCGTGGCGCCGGTGCTGGGCGGGCTCGCGATGCTGCTCTACGTCACGCGTGTCGGCGGCGACTTCATGCACGCCCGGATGCTGCTCCCGGCGATCTTCGCGATGCTGCTGCCGGTGATGGCCCTGCCGGTGCGCCGGCGGACCGTGCTGCCGCTGGTGGTCCTCGCGGTGTGGGCGGCCGTCGTCGGCACCACGGCGCGGCCGAACTACCACGGGATCTCGCCGTCCGGGATCGCCGACGAGCGCGGCTTCTACACGCAGCTGCTCGGCAACCCGCACCCCGTCACCGCCGACGACTACCGCGCCCACCCCTACGTGGCCGGTGGCGCGGCGCTCGTGGCGGACGCTCCGCGGCCGGTGGTGGCGCTGCTCGCGCGCGGCACGGGGCCCGCGGGACCGGAGTGGGACCTCGTGCCGCTCGCCCCCGGCAGCCCCTCGGGTCTCGTGTTCCTGAACCTGGGTGCCGCCGGCGCGCTGAACCCGCTCGACGTGCGGGTCACCGACACCGTGGGCCTCGCCGACCCCCTCGCGGCCCACACCACCAACGTCCCCGACGGGCGCACCGGCCACGACAAGAACCTCCCCGCCGCGTGGTTCGTCGCGGCCGGTGGGGGAGCGGCCGTCGACAGCCGGGCGGCGACCGGTGCGGACGTGGCCGCCGCGGCCCGGGCGTTGCGGTGCCCGGCGATCGTGGAGCTGCGGGACTCGGTCTCGGCGCCGCTGACCTGGACACGGTTCTGGGACAACCTCGTCGGCGCCCCGGCCCGGACCGAGCTGCGGTTCCCGCGCGACCCGGTGCTCGCCGAGGTGTCGTGCACGCCACCCGCTCGCTGAGCGCTGCACTGCTCCGTTCCGGTGGTGTTTCCCGATGCTCACGGAACCCTGACACCGTGTTCCAACGGCCGGTGGGACCAGCGCCCACCGCTGAATGCGCGCGTGGGACTGCCCTGAACGGGCCTAGCTGGTAGCCGAACGCGCGGCACGGATTCATCCGGATGCGGAGCGAGTAGGGCGTCCGGCCCGAGGACCAGCACTGGTGCGCACGACCCGGACCGGGGACGCAGCGTTCGTCGGCAGACGGATGAATCGGACGTCGTTGGTCCGTTCGGACTCGTTGCCGCTCACGCACCGCGAACCTACGGTGCGTCGGTCCTGTTCATCGGACCGACGAAGGAATCGCGTGGTCGCACTCGGTCGGGGGACCTCCCCAGTCGACGCGGTCCCGCTCACCGGCACCCCGGGGGCGGTCACCGCCCTGCCGGACTCCCTGGTCGCGCTCGGAGACCTCCCCGGCGCCCGCCACGTCCTCGTCGTGGACGCGATCGGTGACCACGTCCGCGGGGAGCTCGGCGGCCCGCCCGACGCGGACCTCGCCGTCCTCACCTGGGCCCGGCGGATCGCCGACGTCTCGCGCGAACGCGGGCGCACGATGGAGGACGTCGTCCTGACGACGGAGTCCGCCCACCACCTGGTGCGCACCGTCCCCGGCGTGGGCGAGGACGTCTGGGTGGTGCTGCGCATCGACCGGGAGCAGGGCAACCTCGCGCTCGCCCGGCGCGCCCTCGCCGGCGTCGGCACGAGGCGCACGCGAACCCTGCCTGCGGGCCCCCGGGTGCTGCCCGCGGAGAGTGCCGGGTCCACCCGGGAGGCCGCGCCCGCCGACCGCGTCGAGCGGCGCCGGTCGCCGGCGACCCCGCCCGCCGTCCCGCCCGCCGTCCCGCTCGCGGCACCCCGGTCGAACGGCCCCGCCACCGGGTCCCTGCCGGCCGCGATGCCGTCGGCCGGGACGCCCGTGCCCCTCGCGCCGGCACCCCGACGGGCCCCCGACCACGACCTGCCCCGGCCCACCCCCCGCCCCGGCTCCGACGTGCCCGCCCTGGCGTTCCTGCCGGAGCGCCGACCGGCCACCCCGCTCCCGCCGTCCTCGCCGCCGTCCGCCCCGCCGGCCGGTCGGCCGGCCCTGCTGGTGCCCGAGGAGGTCCCGCCGCCTCCGGCCGCCCCGGCCGCCCCGGCCGACGCCAGTGGCGCCGTGCGCATCCCGGACGTCTCCGGTGAGCCGTCACCGATCCCGGACGGGGACGACGACGGCGACCTGCACGCGTCCGGTGGGACCGGCACGCCGTCGACGACCGACATCCCGCCGACGCCCGAGGCCGACCCGGAGCAGGACCGACCCGGCACCGAGCCCGGCCTGCGGGACCCCCGGCGGCGTCCCCTGACCGTCCGCCAGGCCCGGACGTGGCGGACCGCCCCGGAGGTCCCGGCCGCCCGCGAACCGGCCGAGCCCGTCCCGGCGGCCCCCGCCGCGCCCACGATCCCCGCGCCGCGGGCCGCGTCGCTGTTCGCGCCCGTCGTCGTGGTGCCGCCCCCGCCGTCCCCGGTCGACGACGACACCACCGAGGTCCCCGCCCCGGTGCCCTACCCGATCATCACCGCCCCGCCGCTCGACCCGGCCCCCGCGCCGGCCGCGGCGGACCCCGGACCCGCGCCGGAGGAGGAGCAGGCCGCCACCGCCGCCGGCCTGCCCCGCCGTTCCCCCGGCGCGAACCTGCGGTCGCCGACGCCCGCACCCGATCCCGCCCCGGCAGCCGCGCTGTCGACCGGGATACCGGGGTGGAGCACCGAGCCGTCCGAGCTGCGCCGCCTGCTCCTCGGACTGCGCCGCCTC